>CAKQXD010000001.1 GCA_934281605.1 uncultured Clostridia bacterium
GCTGGGAGAGCGCAAGGTTCGCAATCTTGAGGTCAGGGGTTCGATCCCCCTATGCTCCACCAAATGGCAGGTATCTGTAAGGATGCCTGCTTTTCAATTTATATAGGGGGATCGAAGCCGAAAGGGCCGCTGCGTAAGGCAAGGCAGTCCGGTGGACTGGCTTGCAGCAGATTCTGGGGCATTTATTGCCTAAAAACCCAACAAAACCCCTTGAAATTCCAATAGTTCTATGATAATATAAGAATAACAAACCTAAGTAATTCGAGTAAGAGTGGGTAAATCGCCCACTCTTTCATTTTGTCAGTGGCAAGAGGAGTTTTTATGGCAAAGAAAAAAATAACAGTGCTGGCCGATGAACTGCTTTCTGGATTTTTGCAGGAAGAGGGGCTGGAATTATATCATTCCGAATTTGTGAAAGAAGGCAGGGACTGGTTCCTTCGAATCTATATCGATAAACCGGAAGGCGAAGGCTATATCGGAACGGAGGACTGCGAGAAGGTGAGCAGATTCCTGAGCGAGAAGCTGGATGAAGCGGATCCGGTGGAGCAGAACTACTATCTGGAGGTTTCTTCGCCGGGCATGGATCGGGAGTTGATCAAGCCGGAGCATTACCGCAGATACGTGGGCAGCGAAGTGGAGATCCGGCTCTATAAGGGCAAGGACGGCACAAAAAATATACAAGGGGTTTTGCAGGAGATGGATGGTGATTCCATCAAAGTGCAGGATCACGACGGAAAAGAATGGCATCTGCAGCTTGCTGAAATCGCAAAGGCCAAGCTGGCAGTTATTTTCTAAAGTGGGAGGAAAAATGACATGAATAAGGAATTCATCAATGCGATCAATGATTTAGTAAAAGAAAAGGGAATCTCGAAGGATGTCCTGATCGAAGCGATCGAATCGGCACTTGTTTCCGCATATAAGAAAAACTACGGAACTTCTCAGAACGTGAGAGTCAACATCGACCGGGAAGATGGAGATGTGGACGTTCTCATGCGCAGAGACGTAGTAGACGAGGTGGAAGATGAGTTTACGGAGATCTCGCTGGAAGAGGCTCTGGAGATCGATCCGAGATATCAGGTAGGCGATGTGGTAGAATACCAGGTAACGCCGAGAGACTTCGGGCGTATCGCGGCACAGACTGCGAAACAGGTGGTTGTGCAAAGGATCCGCGAGGCGGAGCGGGGCATGATCTTCGACAACTACATCAGCCGTCAGGGTGACCTGATCACAGGTGTGGTTCAGAGAATCAGCAATGAGACGATTTTTGTAAACATGGGCAACACCGAAGGTATCCTGGTGGCAGGAGAGAGAACTTCCGGAGAACGCTACAAGGTCAACGACCGGATCAAGGCGTACATCATGGATGTAAGAAAGAGCACCAAGGGTCCTCAGATCTTCCTTTCCAGAACGCACCCGGGCTTTGTAGAAAAGCTGTTTGAACTGGAAGTGCCTGAAATCGAAGACGGTACGGTAGAGATCAAGAGCATCGCCCGTGAGGCTGGTTCCAGAACGAAGATCGCCGTATACACAGAAGACGAAAACGTGGATCCGGTAGGCGCATGCGTCGGCACAGGCGGCAGTCGTGTCAAGAACATCGTCGACGAGCTCTTTGGAGAAAAGATCGACATCACCACATGGGACGATGATCCGCACATCCTGATCAAGAATGTTCTCAGCCCGGCCAAGGTAGAGAAGGTCCTGATTGACGAGGAAGAAAAAGCGGCTACAGTAGTCGTTCCGGATTATCAGCTTTCCCTGGCTATCGGCAAGGAAGGACAGAACGTAAGACTGGCGGCCAAGCTGTGCGGCTGGAAGATAGATATCAAGAGTCATACTCAGTATTTCGACGGACCGGAATATGTGGAAGAAGTCGAAGTATATGAAGATGAGGATTTCGAAGAATACGAGGACGACATCCAGTATACGGAGGATGCAGTAGAGACTGAGGCGGTCGAAGAGGTTGAGGAACCTGCCGAAGGAGCCGAGGAATCCGATGAAGCAGCGGAGGCTGAAGAAGCTGACGATACAGAGGGTGACGGCATCCAGTATGTCGACGAAGACGACGCAGATAGGGGCGATGAGATTGAAGAATAAGAAGATCCCGATGCGCAGGTGCGTAGGCTGCATGGAATCCAAGCCGAAAAACAGCCTGGTGAGGATCGCATGCTACGAGGGCAATCTCAGCGTGGATCCCAGCGGCAAGGCTAAGGGTAGGGGCGTGTATCTCTGCCCCAACCGGGAGTGCATGGAGAAGGCGCGCAAGCGGCGCGCTTTGCAGCGAAGCTTCGAGGTGGAAATCTCGCAGGAGCGGCTGGAGGAAATCTTTGAGGAGCTGATGACGTATGAACAGAAAGGTGATTAGTTACCTGGGCTTTGCGAAGAAATCGGGGAATCTTCTGACCGGCGTCAACACCTGCACCTTTGCACTGGCGAAGGGCAAGGTCAGGCTGATGATCCTGGCGGAGGATATCTCGGAAAACAGCCGAAAAAAAATCATGAAGGAAATCCGTAAGTACGGAGTAAAGCATATCGAATACGGCAGCAGCGACGAAATGTCACATGCCGTAGGGGCTTCTGGAAGGAATGTGTTCGCCATATGCGACAAGGGATTTGCAGAAGCGATTACGAAGGAAATCGAGCGGGAGTCAGAACAGAAGAAGTCCATCAGAGGACAGTAAGGAGGAAGTGTGTATGAAAATAAAGGATTTGGCCCAAGAACTGAGCCTGAGCGGCGATGAGGTTCTTGAAAAAGCGAAAGCCATGGGCATAGAGGTATCCAAGACCAGTGATGATCTTTCGGACATGGATACCACAGCTGTGAAGAATACCATTCTGAAGGGCGGCACTCATACGGAAACGAAGGTCGTTCGTACCAGAACGAAAAAATCCGACGCAGAAAAGAAGGACGGCGGTCCTAAGGTGACGGTCAAGGCGGCCAACATCAAGCTGCCGGAAAAGAAGAAGACGGTCAAGGCTGCTGCAAAGCCGGCGGCGCGAACAGCTGCAAAGCCTCCGGTAGGCAAGCCGATCGTGCCGAAGGAAGTGGAAGGAAGACCGAAGCCGCCGGAAGGCAAGCCGGTGGTATCCAAGTCCATGCTGGAAAAGAGAATTGCGGAAGAAGAGGCTGCGAAGCAGGCTGAGAATACCCCGAAACAGGAAAAGGCTGCAGCGCCTGCAGAAACGCAGCAGAGCGCACCGAAGGCAGAACCTGCTAAGGAAAAGAAAGATGCTGCTGTAAAACCATCGGAAGCCAAGGCAGAACCGAAGCAGGAAAACGCTGAAAAACCGGAAGAAAAGAAACCGGCAGCTCCGAGAAGACAGACTCGTCTGAAGGTCATCAAGAGAGCAGAAGACGTGAGAAGAGAAGAAGCGGAAGCGGCAGAACGCCGTGCTGCTGCTAGAGAAAAGCGTCAGGAAGAGAAAAAAGCCGAAGAAAAGAAGCGAGGCGGAGATCGTGACCGCAGAAACGGCGATCGTAAGAATGACAAGCGTGGAGATCGCAAGTCCTTTGACCGCAAGGGCGGCAAGCCGGGGGATAAAAAGGACGGTCGTCCAGGTCAGGATCGCAGCGGCAGACCGGCTCCGAGAAGAGACGATGCAGCCAGCGATGTAGCAGTATCCAAGCCGACTTCTCACAGAGGAGAGAAGAAAGGCAAGGAGAAGGAGCACGATAAGTTCTCCAAGCTGGAACGTGGCGGACGCAAGGGCGGCAGACCGCAGTCCCTGGAAAAACAGGTGAGAAACAAGAAACACAACAAACCGAAGGCTGCACCGGAACCGGAGGTGGAAGCAGTAGAACTGCCGGCCGGAACTATCATGATCAACGTACCGATCACGGTAGCAGGCTTTGCAGAACAGACCAAGACGACCGTATCCCAGATCATCATGACGCTGATGAAGATGGGCGTTATGGCCAATGTAAACCAGAATCTGGACGAAGATACTGTCGTGCTGCTGGCCGAGGAAATGGGCCTGCAGGTTGCCATCGGCAAGGTCAAGGAAGAAACCGAAGAAGAAGGAATCGAATCCTTTGAAGATAAAGAAGAAGATCTGAAACCGAGAGCTCCGATCATCACGGTTATGGGTCACGTTGACCATGGTAAGACGTCCTTGCTGGATGCGATCCGTAAGACTCACGTAACCGATCAGGAATCCGGCGGAATCACGCAGCATATCGGTGCATCCGAAGTTGAGATCAACGGGCAGAAGATCGTATTCCTGGATACGCCGGGACACGAAGCGTTCACAGCGATGCGTGCGAGAGGTGCTCATGCGACGGATATCGCAGTTCTGGTCGTTGCAGCTGACGACAGCGTTAAGCCGCAGACCATCGAGTCCATCAGCCATGCTAAGGCTGCAGGCGTTCCGATCATCGTTGCTATCAACAAGATGGATAAACCGGGTGCAAATCCGGATATCGTCAAGAAAGACCTGGCGGAGCAGGGCGTTCTGGTGGAAGACTGGGGCGGCGACGTTATCAGCGTACCGGTATCTGCTAAGACTGGCGAAGGTATCGTAAACCTGCTGGAAATGATCTTGCTGCAGGCAGAAGTCCTGGAGCTGAAGGCTAATCCGGACAGACTGGCTCTGGGTACGGTTCTGGAAGCTCGTCTGGACAAGGCAAAGGGCCCGGTAGCAAGTCTGCTGGTACTCAACGGTACTTTGAAGGCCGGCATGAGCATCGTAGCGGGAACATGTTCCGGTAAGATCCGTCTTATGACCAACGACAAGGGCGAAAAGATCCGTCTGGCTGGACCGGCAACGGCAGTGGAGATCCTCGGTCTGACCGATGTTCCTCACGCCGGTGACGTGTTCAACGCTGTGAAGGATGACAAGGTTGCAAGAGAAATTGCAGAAAAACGACAGGAAAAACTGAGAGAAGAAGTTCTGGCAAGAAACTCCAGCACGACGCTGGAAGAACTGTTCAGCCAGATCCAGGAGGGCGAAGTAAAGGAACTGAACCTGATCATCAAGGGCGATGTACAGGGTTCTGTCGGCGCGATCGTATCTTCTCTGGAAAAGCTGTCTAATGATAAAGTTAGAGTTAAGATCGTGCACACTGGTGTAGGCGCTATCAACGAGTCCGACATCATGCTGGCGGGAACTTCCGGCGCGGTTGTCATCGGCTTCAACGTAAGACCGAGCTCCGCTGTAAGCTCCATTGCAGAGCGTGAAGGAATCCAGATCAGAACATACCGCGTTATCTACGATATCATCGACGATGTAGAAAACGCTATGAAGGGTATGCTGGATCCTGAATTTAAGGAAGTCGTTCTGGGAACAGTAGAGATCAGAAACACATTCAAGGTTCCTGGCGTTGGTATCGTTGGCGGTGCATATGTAACGGACGGCAAGGTGGTTCGTAACGAACAGGTTCGTCTGGTGCGTGACGGTATCGTGATCCACGAAGGCAAGATTTCGTCCCTTAAGAGATTCAAGGACGATGCAAAGGAAGTTGCTCAGGGTTACGAATGCGGTATCGGCATCGAGAACTACAACGATATCAAGGAAGGCGATATCATCGAGTGCTTCACGATGGAAGAGATAAAGAGAGACTAGTAAGGAAGGTAATCTTATGGGAAAAGGATACAGACAGGGCCGGTTAGGCGAAGAAATCCGGAAAATCGTCAGCGAACTGCTTCTGCGGGAGCTGAAGGATCCGGGCCTTTCGGCGATGATCAGTGTCACGGCGGTCGAGGTGACCAGCGACGGGAGCTATGCTACGGTGTATCTTTCCGTGCTGAGCACCAGCGGTGCGGAGAATGAGCAGGAAGAACAGCAGAAGGCGCTGGATGCCATGAACCGTGCCAAGGGATTCATCCGCAATGAGATCGGACGTCAGGTCAAACTGCGTCACACGCCGGAGCTGATCTTCAAGATCGATCATTCCATGGAATATGGAAGACACATCTCCAAGATCATCCGGGATCTGGACATTGACCATGAGGACGAGGAATAGAAGATGATAGCAAATGCATCATTACAGGAAATCGGGGAAATCATTCAGAGGGCTGACAGCGTCCTGATTTTCCCTCATATCAACCCGGACGGGGACGCCATCGGTTCCGCATGCGGACTTTGCGACACGCTGCGGGAGCACGGCAAGAAGGCGGCGGTGCTGCTAGAGGAGGATGCTCCGGAGTATCTCGGCTTTCTGGACACCAGCTGCTGCATACAGGATGGGGAGAGCTTCGGCAAGCCGGATCTTTGCATCTGCGTGGACTGCAGCGATGAGGGTAGACTGAACAAACGGGTGGACGCGTACAGAAACGGCGGGAGCACTCTTTGCATCGATCATCACCTGGCGCCTGCAGACTTCGGAGAAAGGGGCTTCTGCGATCACTACTATATCGACAGCAGTGAAGCGGCGTGCTCCCAGATCATCTACAAGCTGCTGCAGACCATGGAGCTGAAACCGACTCCGGCAGCGGCAGAAGTGCTCTATACGGGAATCGTTACGGATACGGGAAGCTTTCAGTATTCCAACACGACGGGAGAGACTCACCGGATCGCGGCTGATCTGCTGGATCTGGGCGTTGACATCATGAAGGTGACCATGGCGCTGTATCAGAATATCAAGCGCAACAAGCTGAATCTGGAAATTCGGATTTTGGATACCATGGAGGTTTTTGCAAAGGACCAGGCGGTCATTGCCTATGTGACGGAGGATATGGCTGCAGCTGCCGGTGCGCTGATGGAGGATGCGGAAAGTGCGATCGATCTGCTGCGTAACATCGAAGGCGTGGAGATCGCGGCGCTTTTAAAGCAGCGGCAGGAGGGCATCAAAGTGAGCCTGCGTGCCAAGTCCTGGGGAAGTGTCGATCAGATTGCTGCAAAGTTTGGCGGCGGCGGTCACAAGAAGGCGGCAGGATGCACACTGCATATGTCGCTGGAGGAAGCGCGGGATGCGCTGAAAAAAGAGATGGAACAATCGCTGGAGGATCTGGAGAATTAGATGGAAGGCATTTTAGTAATCAATAAGCCGCAGGAATGGACGTCTCATGACTGCGTAGCGGTGTGCAGGCGGGCGACCGGCGTGAAAAGAGTCGGTCACGGCGGTACGCTGGATCCTATGGCGGAGGGCGTGCTCCCGGTCTTTGTGGGCAGAGCAACCCGCATCATGGAATACATGGATCTGGGCTGTAAAACCTACCAGTGCCATATGCGTCTGGGGCTTGTGACCGATACGGAAGATATCTGGGGAGAAGTCCTGGAAGAGAACAGCACGGATGAGATCACAGAGGATCAGATCCGGCAGGTGGTCAGCTCCTTTCGCGGAGATATCCTGCAGAAACCGCCTATGTATTCGGCACTGAAGGTAAAGGGCAGGAAGCTCTATGAATACGCCCGGCAGGGGATCGCTGTTGAAATTCAGGCAAGACCGGTGACCATCGAAAGGCTGGAGATCGAGGAGATCGATTTAAACCAGAAAGAGGTGGTCTTTGAAGTCACCTGCTCCAAGGGAACGTATATCCGTTCTCTTTGCAGAGACATAGGTGAGAAGCTGGGGTGCGGAGCCGTCATGAGCGGACTCACCAGAACCGTCAGCGGAGCATTTGACCTGGAGCGGTCTTTGCAGCCGGAGGAAGTAAAACAGATGAGTCAGGATGAGATCGAGCCGTATCTTTTGCCAGTGGATTTTCCGCTGATCCATTTTGGCAAGTGCACTATGCCGAAGGATCGGGCGCTGTATTTTGTCAGCGGCAACAGCATCAGGTGGCATCAGATCGGCGTGACGAAGGCGCCTGAGGAGGGGCTTTCCGGGCGCAATCCGAGAGATATCGCATACGGTCAGATGTATTGTGTGTATGAGCAGGAGAGCGGTCTGTTTCTGGGAACAGGCTATTACTGCGAGGAAGAAATGACTTTAAAGGCAGATAAAATATTTGTGACGAGGCAGGAATTATGAAGATTTTTAATTCACTGGAAGAAATAAAAGACATCGAGGAGACGGTGGTCGCCCTGGGAAACTTTGACGGCGTGCACCGGGGACATCAGCAGATCATCGACAGAACGGTGAAGAGTGCAGAAGCGGCCGGACTGAAGAGCGCGGTGTTCACCTTTTCCAACCACACGCGGACGCTGCTGAAGAACATGCCGCCGGTGAAGAATATCCTGTATGCGGAAGAAAAGGCGGAAATCATCGAGTCCCTGGGGATCGATTATCTGTTTAACATTCCGTTTACGCGGGAGATCATGAACATGTCGCCGGAGCGGTTCGTGCAGGAGATCCTGGTGGATAAATTCCGTATCAGGGAGGCGTACTGCGGATTCAACTACAGCTTTGGACACAAGGCGCAGGGAACGCCGGAGGTGCTCATGCAGGAGGGTAGAAAATACGGATTCGGGATCCACATCCAGGAACCGTTCAAGATCGACGATATCGTGGTCAGCAGCACCTATATCCGGGAGCTGATCCATGAGGGCAAGCTGGAGAGATGTACCCAGTTTATGGGCAGGATGTATGCTATCGGCGGTGAGGTCGTGGTTGGAAACAAGCTGGGGAGAACCATTGGTTTTCCTACGTCCAACATCATGATCGACGATACGATGGTGACGCCGCCAAACGGGGTGTATATCACTTATTGTACGTATAATGGCGTGCGGTATCCAAGCGTGACCAACGTGGGGGTAAAACCGACCATCGGATCCTATAAAAAGAATGTGGAAACTCATATTTTTGATTTCAACAAGGAATTATACGGGAAAAAGATCAAGGTCGAATTCGTGAAAATGACTCGGCCGGAGCGAAAGTTTGACAGCGTGGAGGAACTGAGCCATCAGATCCAGAACGACTGCATCGCTGCCAAGGCGTATCATAGAGAACACTGTGAGTAACATAGAGGAGAAGGCGGAATGAAGCAGAAAAACCTTTTTGATGCAGATGATTTCATGAAACAAATGAAGCAGACGGTAGCATTAGGGAAAAACTGCGGGATTTTTCTGGAGCAGGAGCTTCCCCGACTGGAGGGGGAGCTTTTTTATGCCATTGAAGACCAGAAACTGGTTCGTAAAACGGAAAAGCCTGCATCAGGGTATATTCAGATCCTCACGAAAGAAGAATTTGCACAGCAGTACGGGAACCTGGAGGAAAGCGGACTGCTGCTTTATCATTATACAGAGAACAATATCGATAATGTCGATGTGTTTGAAGATCATGTAGTGGGTACTTTTGTGGTCCCTATGAAAGGCAGTGTGCTGGAGAAGAAAACTTCAATGGGATTTTATGTGACAGAGTCGCGGATCCTGCTTTTAGATGAGACGGCCATGCTTTATAATGTTCTGGAACGTATGACCAGACGGCAGAGGATTAGGGATCTTGATATTTCTCATGTGTTTGTTCGTATCCTGGACTGCATGATTTCAGACGACATGCTGCTTTTGCAGAAGTACAGCATGATACTGGATCAGACGGAGGATTATCTGGAAGATAATATAAGTGAGCTGCCGCATAATTTTACCAGCTTTATTATGCAGACAAAAAAAGAACTCCGGGCCTTGATGGTCTATTACCGGAGTTTGAATTACATGGTGGATGAACTGGGTGAGTCGGATATCTTTGATGGTATCGTAGAGCGAAGACTGCAGTCCTTTGACAACAAGGCAACCAAGCTGTATGCGGAAACTGCCAGCCTTCATGAAGCTGCGCAGCAGCTGAGGGATGTATACCAGGCGAAAATCGATATTCGCCAGAATAAGGTCATGTCCCTGCTGACGATTGTCACAACGGTATTCATGCCGCTGACCCTGATCGCAGGGTGGTACGGCATGAATGTCCATATGCCGGAAGTCGGCTGGCCGTACAGTTATCCGGTCATTATTCTAGCATCTATCATTGTAACGATCATTGAGATCCTCATTTTCAAAAAGAAAAAGTGGTTCTGATACGGCAGTGTATGTATGCCGGGATTCGTCCGTGATCCCTCGCCCTTCATTGGGATGAAAATGTGAGTACACTACATCCATACTAAACAGCACCAGAAGTATTGCCGCAGCGGCAAGCTTCTGTTTTTTTTGTATTTTTGCCAGCAGATTGTCGAGGAACGGGCTGGCGATATAGACGAAGATAAATCCTCCGATGGCGAAGGTAAGGGCACCTTCCAGACAGATGCGTCCGTTGAGGTTCATGAAAAAGCTGCTGTAGTCCCAGTAGCGCAGTCCTGTCATGGCTTCGATGGCCCAGCTGGTCGCGTATTCCAGCGTACTGCAAAGTGCCATCGTGCAGAAAAACAGCAGAGCCGGGTGGTTTGCAAGACGGCGCAGGAAAATCAGGATCATCAGACCTCCTGTTCCATAGATAGGAAGCCATGGCCCCATCAGGGTACCGCGTTTGATAAAGGCTCCGTCCTTCACCAGGTAAACCAGCACTTCCCAGCACCAGCCGATGATGGAGAAGATGAAGAAAAACAGCACCAGCGTCAGCAGAGTGTAATGGCGGGTTGGATTCATATCCTGAATATGGTCGATGAGCCAGTTATGGCGTTTCGGAGCCAGCTGCGGGTATGCCGTTGGATACAGGATCATATTTTCGTCCGGCTGGATCCCTTCTTCCTCCAGGAGCGCCTGTGGCGGGTGCTCCAGATACTCGTCGTCGAGACAGTAGGAATATGGCAGGTTCTCCTCAATAGCGTGCTGACGCAGCGCCATGTAGATCTCGGTTCTGCCCAGATAGCGCTGCGGTGTAATATAAAATACGCTCAGCAGTCCGAAGGTGAAGAGGGAGAGAATCCCCAGGCCTACATAGGAAAGGTCGAAGCCAAGGGCGTGAATCCGGTTTCCCTGCATCATATCAGCAGAAAGCTGGAATGCTTCTTTACGGGTCACTTCCGGGTTTTCTGCGACGATATAAGGGACGAGGTAGAGGGCATAGTGGCGGGAGACCCAGTACCATGCTGCGACGCCAGTCAGCAGAAATCCGATGGACAGCAGAAGGATGGAGCTGGTCCAATCGGCCAGGAACAGGGTCAGGGACAGGATCAACAGGGTTCCGATGCCGCACAGAGCCAGCTGCAAAGTCCGGGCGATCAGGGTGAATGCTGAATGCATGACGCGTCCTTTGCCGAA
The DNA here is from genome assembly GCA_934281605.1 of uncultured Clostridia bacterium. Lineage (GTDB taxonomy): Bacteria > Bacillota > Clostridia > Peptostreptococcales > Anaerovoracaceae > Lentihominibacter. The sequence goes on from CAKQXD010000001.1 coordinate 11,065, forward strand.
GAGGAAGAAGAGCCTGCGCATAGGTGTTTTCTGATAGGTTCTCGTTTCCATCAGAAAGCGGGAAAATCCTACGTGGAGGATATTCCTCAGCAGAAAGGCGTAGGCGAGGTAGCCTGTGATAGCCAGGACCAGTACGATACGAGCAGCTGCATCGTGAGAGAAAATAAACTGATCCACCCGGTACATGACGTTGTAGAGGAAGCCGCCGCTGCCCTTGAAGTTATCCATGGTGGCAGAGGCGATTTCCTGACGGGAATCGGTTGTGGAGAAATAGTCTCCCAGGTAGCTGACCAGTCCCGGGCGAATGTCGGTGCTCTCCCAGGTGTTCACTCCTTCGATTTTATCATTAGTATGCTGCGTTTGTCCCAAGGCGATTTCCTCGGCACTCGGCATTCCGATAAACTGGGAGATTTCACTGGAAATGATCCCGAAGAATGCCAGCAGGAACGTGAGCATGATGATTGCGAGATAATTCGCCTTCAGCGATTTGCGTGCGCGTTGTTTGATCCGTTTATTTTTCCACATGATTGTAATGTTTCCTTGTCCGTTGTTTGTTGTCTGTAAGATGCTCTGATTATATCATGGGAGGGGGGTATTCTGGGGTAAAAATTTTAAGAGAAATAAAAAACCCATCGAAACCTTGAAATTTCAATGGGTTTCTCGTTGATATTGGTCGGGATGACAGGATTCGAACCTGCGGCCTTTGCGTCCCGAACGCAACGCTCTACCAAGCTGAGCCACATCCCGCTATCAGCGAACAGTATTATTATAGTACAGTTTCCTGATTTCGGCAAGCATTTTCTTCTGTTTTAGCAGGCTTTTTTATAAAAATTTATGAAGTATAGGGCGGGCAGTTATAAGCCAAGCTGTGCTTTCAATCCATCCTGCAGAACTTGTGAAAAGTTGATGCCTTTTGCCATGGCTTCTTCATTGAGCCACTGGGGGATGGAAAGGGTTTTCTTGACGGCTTTTGAGCAATGCTTTTTTCTGTATTCCAGCAGATCGAACTCGATAATTACAGTATAGGCATCCTCTTCCGGGGACAGTTGATCAACTGGAGTTGGGACGGGAACATCGTTATCTTTGATACGGTCTTCTAAGGTAAGACCCAGTGCATCTACGGCCATTTCATAGGCTTCACTCATGTGGTCTCCCTGCGTAAGACATTCTGGAAGATCGGGAAACGAAATCCAGAAGCCGCCTTCCTCTGCTTTATGAAAGTACGCTGGATAAAAATATTTTGTATTCATAATGTATCTCCTTTCAAGGAAATGGTTATTTAAGGCCCGATTGTTTTAATATCGCGGTTTCAATGCCTTTTTTCAAATCATGGCTATGTACGGGAATGATGGTTTGCTGTTTTGTCAAAGGATGCTGCATCTTTACATGAGATCCGTTTTGACTGATGACGATAAAACCATGTTTTTTCAGGTATTGAATCATCTGTTTTGGCGTCATTGGCATAGTATATGATTCCTTTCTGATTATTATAATATGTAATATTACGTATGTCAATATAGGCACATTGCCATGATCAACCAAAATATTACTATAATGCAATATTTTACAACACGAATGTTCGCATGTCAATAATTGTAAAAGTGGCTTTAGAAGAACTTTATATTATAGTTGCTGTTTTTCACTGTTTGTGTCATAGTAGGGAGGACATAATATTTAGGAGGCGCGACGTGAAGGAGAGCGATATGTGGAAGCAGACGGATGAAGAAATTTTGCAGCAGATCCCGGAAAAACTGCTGGCATGGTACGATGAAAACGCCAGGATCCTGCCGTGGCGAGAGGATCCCCAGCCGTACCGTGTCTGGGTGTCGGAGATCATGCTGCAGCAGACGCGAGTGGAGGCGGTGAAGCCGTATTTTGAACGGTTTTTAAAGGCCCTGCCGACGGTAGAGGATCTGGCCAAGGCTTCGGAAGAACAGATTTTAAAGCTCTGGGAGGGTTTGGGTTATTATAACCGAGTGCGGAATCTGCAAAGAGGGGCGCAGGCGGTCATGGCGGAGCACGGCGGCGTTATTCCAGCTTCCTTTGAGCTGCTGAAAAAGCTTCCGGGAATTGGCGATTACACGGCAGGAGCCATTGGTTCCATCGCGTTTCAGATCAAAGTCCCGGCGGTGGATGGAAACGTGCTACGGGTCATTTCACGGGTCCTGTGGAGGACGGATAACATTCTGGACGTCAAGGTAAAGCGGCGGATGGAAGGAGAAATCCGGGAGATTTTACCGGAAAGAGTGGGGGATTTTAACCAGTCCCTCATGGAACTGGGAGCGACCGTCTGTCTGCCTAACGGAGCGCCGAAATGCGAGGTGTGTCCTTTGCAGGAACTTTGCAGAGCGCACTTGAAGGGGGAAGAAGATAGCCTGCCTGTGAAAGCGAAGCCGAAGAAGCGGAAAATAGAAGATAGGACTGTTTTTCTGCTGGTCTGTGATGGAAAGATCGCCCTGCGGAAACGGCCGGAGAAGGGTCTTTTGGCGGGACTTTGGGAGCTGCCGTCACAGGAGGGAACTTTGGAAGAACCTGAAGCGGAGAAATTGCTGGAATCCTGGGAAATACAGATGGAGCAGCCTTTGCAGAAAGAAAAAAATGCGAAACATATATTTTCGCATGTAGAATGGCATATGAGCTGCTGGAGCGGCACGGTGGAAGCAGAATCTGATGACTCTGGACTGATCTGGGCGTCGGCAGAAGAACTGGATGAAAACTTCACGCTGCCGTCGGCGTTTAAGGCCTACAGACCTGTTATAAAGCGATTGCTGGAGTATTTACAGGAATAAGAGGCTGACTGCCATGACAGCCATTCCCAGCACGAGGCCATAGATGGAGAATTTGTGGCTGCCGTATTCTCTGGCGGACGGGAGCAGCTCGTCAAAGGACATGAAGATCATGACGCCGGCGATGCCTGCATATAGAATGCCGAAGACCATATCGCTCATAAACGGCACCAGAATAAGCCAGCCGGCGAGGGCACCCGCAGGCTCTGCAAGCCCGGACAGAAAGGTGTATTTCATAGCTTTGGTGCGGGATCCTGTCGCGTGATAGATAGGCGAGGAAATGGAAATCCCCGCAGGGATGTTGTGGATGATGATGGCCACTACGATAGGAATGGCGATCTCAAGGCCCTGCAGTGCCGATACGAAGGTGGTCAGACCTTCCGGGAAGTTGTGAATGGCCAGGGCGATGGCTGTCAGCTGTCCGATCCGCATCAGCTTCGACGGATCATGGCTGGAGCGTCCGTGGGACTCGCTGTGAAATCCGCAGCCGTGACCGTGATCGTGAGGAGCGACGACTGCCTCCAGAAACCACATCAAAAAAATGCCGCCGAAAAAGGCCGCCAGAGTGAACAGTCCGCCTTTGAATTCACCGGATGCAGTGTCCAGGTATTCTCGTGCTTCCGGCAGGATTTCCATCATGGACAGATAGATCATCACGCCAGCCGAAAATCCCAGGCTGATGGACAGAAATTTTTTATTGGTTAGCTTTGTCAGCACGGTGATGCCGCTGCCGATCAGCATGCTTAGACCGGCCAGTACCGTGAGCAGAAAAGCTACAGTATAATCGTTCATTTTTAACTCTTTTCATCTGATTTCATTCTAATTGCCTTATACAAAATACCAAATTCACGAAATCCTGTCAACCGTTGCAATGGAATTGGTTTACGGCGGTGCTAGCACTTTTGGGCGAAAGGTTTGTTTTCCAGATTAGTACCGATTATGGAGTTACGGGGAAAATTTATTCTGATATGATTGCCACAATGTTAAGGCGACAGAGCGTCGCGCAGAAGATCCGTTTTCATGAATCGTATTGCTGAGAGCTTTGCCGCAGAAAGGAGTCAGCCATGTCAGTAACATTTGGTATTATTTTTTTCTGTGTGGTTATTGCAGCACTGTACGTTTGCTTCTGGAAACTGTATTAGTTACATAGAGTGTCCTGTTTTCAGAAGAAGAGCTCCGGGACCGGTCGGGCAGTAAGCCTCCGGCGGTTCCCGGAGTTTTGTTTTTTGAAAGGGTGAAACAGGTGGACTGCGTATGCTATAATGAAAAGACGGAAAGAAAAGGAGCAGCACTATGCAGGGATATAATTGTATTTTAGTATATAACAGGGATCGAAGTGAAATCCTGTTTTGCAAACGTCTCAATGATCCATATGAGGGCATGTATAATCTGGTCGGTGGAAAGATCGAGCCGGGGGAAGACGGATTTCATGCGGCGTATCGGGAGCTTTTTGAGGAAACGGGTATCTCCAGGGAGGATATCACGTTGTATCATATGATGGATTTCACGTATTATAACCAGGAGTGCGTCGTGGAGGTGTATGTTGGCATGCTCACAGGCGACGTGGAGCTGCGGGCGGAGAAGCACCCTCTTCACTGGATTTCTGCAAAAGAAGATTTCTTCGACCTGGAGAAGTATGCGGGCGAGGGGAATATCGGACATATGATCCAGCAGGTGGATATCTACGGAAAGGGCATTTGCTGATACGTGACTTCCGCCGGAGACACCGGATGCATATACTGAAAGAAAAACGAATAAGGAAAACAGCAATGCGATCACTCTGGTCGCATTTTTTCGTATCCGAAAGGAGGTATATCATGTTTGATTTCAGTGCGGTCATCTCTCAGGTGCCCGTGAACAGTTATGTGGTGATCGGCTGCTGTGTGACGGGGTGGGTCATGAAGAAATTCCTGCCTGCGGACAACAAGATCATCCCGCTGGTGCTGACTGTGCTTGGTGCGGTGCTGCTGGTGATGATAGAAGGTTTCAGCGTGCAAAGTATCGTGCTGGGGGCATTCACCGGTTCAGCGGCAACGGGACTCCATCAGATCTACGCGCAGCTGATGGAAGGCAGGGATCTGGCCTCAGCAAGCGGGGACGGCTGTAAAGCAGAGGACTTTAAAGCAGATCCGGTGGCAGAAGAGCCGGAAAGGAGGGAGTCGTTATGAGTTCGGAATCGACTTTGAGAATCATCTTTGGCGGAGCGGCGTACCGCAGATCATCCGGGTACGGATGGCGGATCCATCCGGTCAAGAAGACGAAAAAGTTTCACTATGGGGTCGATTATGCCTGCGGAAAGGTACCTGTGTATGCTCTGGAATCCGGAACGGTTTACCGGCGCGGATATCAGGCCGGCGGTGCGGGCAATTACGTGTATGTCAAATATCCGCGTCTGGGCGTGGCTGTCGCCTATTTTCATTTGACCAGCATCGCCGTTAAACAGGGAAAGTCGGTAGGACGCGGCACCAGGATCGGGGTCGCTGGAACAACTGGTGGCAGCACCGGGGTGCATCTGCACATTGGTGTGCGTAATCTGTCTACGTGGAAGTGGCAGAATCCGGAAACCTGGCTTGCAAACTACAAGCCAGCGGGAACGGGAAGTTCTGGAGGCGAATCTGCCGGCTATCGGGTCGGATCCACGTATACGCTGCGGGCAAATGTCTATGTGCGGAGCGGTCCGGGTACCGGTTATGCAAAGAAGCTGCGCAGCGCTTTGACGGCAGGTGCGAAGGCTCATGCGGCGCCGTCACGCTATGCCTTGCTGAAAAAGGGTACGCGAGTGACTTGCAAAGAGGTAAAAGTGACAGGATCCGAGGTGTGGATGAAGATCCCTTCCGGCTGGGTATGTGCCCGGAAAGCAGGGAAGGTGTATATTATGTAAGAAGGGCAAGAAACAGGACTTGAAGTTTTTGTGCTTCAGATGATAAAAAGCCTTGCAATCGTTGAAATTGCAAGGCTTTGATATGGAGCGGATGATGGGAATCGAACCCACAACTTCAGCTTGGGAAGCTGAGGTTTTGCCACTAAACTACATCCGCATGCTTTATGATTTGTATAGATAGCCGGGAATCAGGGAAAACCGAACTGTTGTAATCTATTGTATCACTTTTTCCTTTCTTTGTAAATTGGATTTTATCGGAATCGCCAGCAGGAGTCTTTGCAGAAAAACGCGGAAGATTCTTAAACAAAACTTAAGGGTTTCTTTTCGGGATAGCGGTGGCTTTTAGGTGGCTGTGTGCTATAATGAAAGAAAATGATCAATACGATTGCAGAGAAAAATGATTTAGAGGATTTACAGAAGGAGTTGCAGCAGATGAGCGAGTATGAAAAGCACTCGATGAGTGAAAAAAACGAAGAAGAAACTTTGGAAGAAAACGCCGATGAAACCGGAGGGCTAACCAAGGAAGAACTGGATGAAATCATGGCAGACGGGGGGATGATGAGCAGAAGCGGCGGCAACCGTCGATCGGCACCGAAGTCGAATCCGAAACAGAATTTGAAGAAAGAACCAAAGCAGAAAAAGCTGAGGCGCGTGTTGCTGATCGTATTTTTGGTTTTGCTGGTCATCACAGGCGTGATCGCGGCATATGCGTATTTTTCTACGAACGTATACCAGGATGATGCGGAATTTAAAAACTATGCAGATAAGCAGTTCCGGGGCGATCAGCTTTTTGAACTGAATGGGAAGACGGAGCGTACCTACGAGTATGGCTCGCCGATTTCCTATGCTGCAGACTATACGGTGATCGATAATAAAGAAATCGAGGCATTCCGAAAGACGCAGATCGATAAAATCACAGCGGAATATAAAGATGCACAGGAATCGGCAGAAGCGCAGCGTGCAGAGGAAAACAAGGATGATAAGAACTATAAGGCTCCTGCCGAAGCTCTGATTCTCAGTTCGGCGGCCTTTTCTTCAGATAACGGGGCGGTGAGCATTGCCATCAGTGCGAAGGAAAGCCAGGAGCAGAAAAAGGATATGGTGGATACGACCACTTCCATCTATACCTATTTAGTTTCGGAGAAAACGGGAAGCGTTATTTATCCGGAGCAGATGTTCGTGCCGGAGTATCGCCAGATCTGTGCGGAGTATTTTGCCAAGTATTTTAAAGAAACCTATAAGAGCGATGAGCTGGCGGAAGGCTGGGAGAGTCATGTGACGGCAGATGCTGCCAACTTCAACAAGTTCATCGTATCGGAAAAATTCATTACCTTCTATTTTGATTCGGGTACGATCCTGGATGAATCGGAAGGGATCCAGGCGGTCAAAGTATCCAAGACGGATCTCAACGGGATCATGCGGGAGAAGGTTTCCGAGCGGTACATCGATCCGAACCGGCCGATGGTGGCGCTTACATATGATGATGGTCCGGGGGACGCCAGTGAGACGAGGATCCTGGACTGTCTGGAACAGAACGGAGTTGTAGCGACATTTTTCTATACGGGCAGCCGTGCGACGAAACGTCCGGATCAGGTCAAGCGTGCCAAGTCTCTGGGATGTGAAATGGGAAACCATTCCTGGAATCATCCGCAGCTGACGAAGATCTCTACTGATCAGGCGAAGGAGCAGATCACGAAAACCAATAATGCAGTGGAGGCTGCCTGCGGCTCTGCACCCACGGTATTCCGTCCGTGCTACGGAGCGACCAACGATTCCATCAACGCTATGGCACAGATGCCTGTCATCATGTGGACCGTCGATACGCTGGACTGGAAGACCAAGGATGCACAGAAGACCTTTGACTGCGTCAAGGCAAAAGCAGATCAGGGAAAGCTGGACGGCAAGATCGTGCTGATGCATTCCATTCATGAGCCGACGGCAGGCGCTACGGAGAAATTGATCCCATGGTTAAAAGAAAACGGCTATCAGCTGGTAACGGTAAGTGAGCTGATTAAATACAAGAAAGGGGAGGACCCGCAGAACGGCAAGGTTTACTACTAAGAAAAAGCTTAAAAATTATTTAAATCGGATGAATCTAGTGTAATTTAATTGGCATGTATGGCAGGAATGTGGTATAGTATAGGAATAAGACCCCTATGCAAAATCGAATCAATGGAGAGAGAAAAGCATGTTAATTACAAGACGAAGTGATTATGCAATGCGCATTTTTCGTGCATTGCAGGATGGAAAGGTGCACAACGTCAGGGAAATCTGCACGAAAGAGGATATTCCTAAGGCGTTTGCGTACAAGATTTTGCGGGAGCTGGAACAGGCGGGTTTCGTGAAATCGGAACGAGGCAATCAGGGTGGATATCTTCTAAATAGAGATCTCAACGACCTGACTATGTATGATGTTATCAGTGTGACGGAGGGGGATCTTGCTATCCTGCACTGTATGAAAGAGGAGTGTGCGAGAAATCCGGAGTCGATGCCGTGCAAGGTACATGAGGAAATCGAACGGATCCAGAAGATCCTTATCGAGGAATTAAAGAAAAAGTCCATCGGTGATATCATGGAAGACAAAGAGGGTCAAGAAAACGAAGAAGAAAAATAAATGGAACTTAAAACGCAGGCTGTTATTTCAGCCTGCGCAGTACGTTCTGCATATCTTCGGGAACAGGAGCAGTTAAAGTTAACTGCTCTTTTGTTATGGGATGAGTAAAGGTAAGGCTCGCTGCGTGAAGCGCTTGTCGCTCGATGAGGTTGACATTGACACCGCCGTACAGCCAGTCGCCCAGGACGGGATGACCGATGTGGGACATATGGACGCGGATCTGGTGGGTCCGGCCGGTTTCCAGCAGCAGCTCCACCAGGGTGTAGCCGCTCTTCGGGAAGCGTTCCCGTACCGTGTAATGAGTCACCGACGGAGAGCCGCCCTCCATGACGCCGCGAGCCACATTTTCCGGATCGGGTCTGCCGATAGGAAGATCGATCGTCCCGTGGTCGTTTTCCAGGATCCCCTTGACGATGGCCAGATAGCGTTTCTGCACCAGATTTTCCTTCATCTGGCGGGTGTAGTCGTTTTGACAGTATGCATTTTTAGCCACAACGAGAAGCCCCGACGTATCCATATCCAGTCGGTTGACGAAGCGGATCTTAAATGGCTTTCCTGTCTGCTCCATGTAGTACATGAGGGCGTTGGCCACGGTGCCCGTCGGGTGTCCCTTGGTAGGGTGGACGATGAGTCCCGGCTGCTTGTTGATGATCAGCAGATCATCGTCCTCGTAAACCGGATCCAGGGGGATCGGTTGGGGTTCGAAATGGCTTTTTTCTTCCGGCAGATCGATGCGGATCACATCGCCGACCTCCGGTTTGATCCAGCCGGGGGTTTGTTCGCCATTGAGCATTACCAGCTTCTCGCGCTTGATCTTATTGCGCAGACGGGCGGAAAAATCGAAGTAAGTCCGCATGATTTCCCGCACTTCCATCCCTTCGTCTTCTTTTGTTACCTTATGGATAAATTCTGTCATAAATTATAGTTCCTCTGTCGTAGTGTTTGTAATATTCTTATAAGAATTTCGTCTTGATCTTGTCCCAGAAATCGTAGTCCTTGAACCGGAGCAGCTGCACGGTTTTATCGGAGGCTGTGATGTGGATCTCGCTGACCTGGGAGTAGCCCGTTTCGATCCCGTCGTTCATAATGAAGATTTTGTTTTCTTCTTCCTCCGGCACGATGCCGATGGTCAAATCTGCTGGCAGCAGGATGCTGGAGGTAAACGATCGATACGCCGTCGTATTCATGGGAGCGATCGGCGTTACCTGCAGAAGCTTCAGCCGGGGGTCTACGATGGAGCCGCCCAGAGAGTAGTTGTAGGCCGTACTTCCTGCCGATGTGGCGACCAGGATCCCGTCGCCGCTGAACTTTTCGATGGAAACGCCGTCGATGCATATGTACAGGTGCACCGCATAGGACTGGCGTCCCTTGATGACGATCTCGTTGAGCCCGATATGGCGGTTGGTTCGTCCGTCCTTGGTGGTGACTTCTGCAGCAACCGTATTGAGATGCTGGATCGTGTACAGTCCGTTTTCATAGTCGGAGATAAAATGATCCAGATCATCTGGAGAAAGCTCCTGGAAAAATCCCAGGTGACCGGTGTTGATGCCGATGATGGGACAGTCCGGGAAGCCGCAGGAATGAACGGTTTCCAGCAGAGAACCGTCCCCGCCGATGCAGATGATCAGCTCTGCATCGTGGGAATATTCTCTGGTCACGGTATAGCCGCGATCCACTAGTTTTTTCGTCAGATCCGCCTGCGTCTCCAGGGAAAACTGAGTGCCGTTGGTAAAGATATTGATGAGTTTTTTCTTCATGGTTCTGTTCCTTCATTATGTCGGCATGTCAGCGCGTGACATGCAGTGGCGGATGTTACAGCAGCGCTTCGAATTCATCCAGCAGCTGGTTGAATGTTTCCATAGCCTGCTGTACCGGTTCCGGTGAACTCATGTCGACGCCTGCGATCTTCAAAAGCTCGATTGGATAATCGGATTCACCGGTCTTCAGGAAGCTGATATAATCCTTTGCAGCCGGTTCGCCCTCTGCAAGGATCTTCTTGGAAATCGCCGTAGCTGCGGAGTAGCCGGTAGCGTATTTGTATACATAGAAGGCATTGTAGAAATGCGGGATGCGCGCCCATTCATAGCGGATCACATCGTCCTTTTCCACAGCCGGTCCGTAGTACTGTGCGTTGAGATCTTCGTACTGCTGGCACATCCATTCCGCCGTCAGAGTCTCGCCGTTTTCGATGGCTTTGTGAGTAATATCTTCAAACTCTGCGAACATGGTCTGACGGAATAATGTAGTACGGAATTCCTCCAGGTGCATGTTCAGCAGATATTTTCTCATTTCCTTTTCGTCCTCGGTGCAGAGCAGGTGCTGCATCAGCAGGGACTCGTTGACCGTGGATGCGACTTCCGCTGTAAAGATGGAGTGGCTTCCGTAGATGTACGGCTGCTCGTCTCTGGTGTAGCGGGAGTGCATGGAGTGCCCCATTTCGTGGATGATGGTGAAGACGTCTTTCAGCGTGTCGGTGTAGTTGAGCAGGATATACGGATAGCTGTCGTAGCATCCGAAGCTGTAGGCGCCGCTGGTCTTGCCCTTGTTTTCGTACACGTCGATCCAGCCTTGTTCGATTCCCTTGTTCATCTTGGAAAGGTATTTTTCTCCGAGAGGCTGCAAAGCTTCCCGCATGATGTCTAGACCTTCCTCAAAGCTTACCGTCTTTTCCGGCAGCTTGATAAGGGGTACATACATATCGTACATATAGAGCTTGTCGACGCCCAGAAGTTTTTTCCGCAGTTCCACGTAGCGGTGCATAGCAGGCAGGTTCTTGTGAACTTCTGCCACCAGATTGTCGTAGACTTCTGCCGGGATGTTGTCGCCGGAAAGGGCGGCAGCACGAGCGGATTCATACTTGCGGATCCGTGCGGAAATCACATCGGTTTTCGTGTTGTAATTGTATGCAGATGCGATCGTATTGATCAGGTCTTTATACGCATCGTATACGGCGTTATAGGCATTCTTGCGAACGTTCCGGTCGTGACTTTCCATGAACTTGATGAAGTTGCCGTGGGTCACTTCCGTTTCGTCGCCGTCTTCATCGGTGATCTTGCCGAACTTGATGTCGGCGTTGTTGAGCATGGTGAAGATGTCGTTGGTGGCGCCGGTGATCTCGCTCATCTGAGCCAGGATATTTTCCTCCGCCTGGGTCAGGACGTGAGCCTTCTGGCGCAGGGTGTCGCAGATGGCGAAACGGTAGGTTTCCAGCCCTGGCGTCGCGTCGATATAGGAGAGGATGGTCTCCTCGGATGCCGACAGCAGTTCCGGTGTGAAGAACGCCATGGAAGCCGATACGGCAGCGATCACGCCGTTGCACTGGTCGGCCATGGCCTGGTATTTGGTTTCGGCGTTGTTTTCGTCGCGGCGCATTCTCGCATAGACGTAGATTTTCTCCAGTCGGCGCCAGATGTCGTCTCTTTTCTGGAAAGCGGCCAGCAGGGTGTCTGCGCTTTCTGTCAGGTGTCCTGCAAAGTCTTCTCCGTAGGCTGCTGCATCTTTCTTGATGGTTTCCAGCTTGCCGGGGATAATCGATTCATCGGGGATCATGGCCTCGATATTCCATTTGTATTTCTGATCGATCTGATCGCGTGTTTTCAGTTCTTTTGTGCTCATCTTTTCCCTCCCTGTTGATTTACTTTATCTGTTTATTATTGTATAATATTTTCGATCATATAACAAATAGTATACCACATCTCAGGAGGATTAGGACAAGAATGGATAACAGACCGATTGGTTTTTTTGATTCCGGACTGGGTGGACTGACGTGCATCCCGCATATGATGCGCGATCTGCCCGAGGAAAAAATCATATATTTTGGCGATACGGCCAGAACGCCTTACGGATCGAAGGCGGCAAACACGATCCGGAACTTCTCCATGGAAATCGCGGATTTTCTGGTGAAGAGCGGCGTGAAGATGATCGTCATCGCCTGCAATACCGTCAGCGCAACGTGCGTGGAGGATCTTCGCGGGAAATTCCCGCAAATCCCCATTCTGGGGATCATCGACCCGGCAGCGAAGGCTGTAGCCGACAGCTGCAAAGACGGCAGCAGGGTAGGTATCATCGGCACCAAGGTGACAATTAACAGTGGGGCGTATAAAAAGGCGATACAGGCACATAATCCAAAGCTGGAGATCTTCGAAACGGCGTGTCCGGCATTTGTTCCCCTGATCGAAGAAGGGATCATCGAAAACGATATCATGGATTTGACGATTCAGTACTATATGGACGACTTTATTCGAGGCAACGATATTGATACAGTGGTGCTGGGATGCACCCACTATCCGTGGATCCAGAAAAATATCGAGAGAATCTACCCGGATCTGCATATCATCAATCCGTCCAGCATCATCGTGGATACGATCCATGAGATCCTGCAGAAACGGGATATGGCGGCGGAAGCATCTTCCTTCGAAAATATCTTTTACGCCAGCGACCTTTCGGAGAACTTTGTCAACATGATCGACAGCATCTTTGAAGGGGAAGATGAAGACGCTCGAGTGAAATTTTTAAACTTTGATTTGGAACAGGGAGAATAAGCATGAATTTTGAAGAATTACTGGAATATCTTGATCTGGAAGAAGCAGGTCAGTTTGAATATTTTGAAGCACTCGCAGACCTGCTGGAATGTGAGGAACCCATCGAGATGGAAGCTGTGTACAAGCTTTTTGAAGGAGCGGACAAGGAAACGGTAGCGGGATTACTAGAGGATTACTTTGAGGATATCCTGGATGGACTGCCGGAAAATGCGGGAGAAATCTACTCCCTGCTGCATCAGATCAAGCTGAGCCTGATCGGCATGGTGTCCAATATAGAGGACGAAAACGATCTGCGGAAGTTCTCCGATGAGATCTACAAGTTCCTCAACTGGTATTCCCACGAATCGGAAGTGGAGCTGAGTCCGGAAAACGGCGGCGGAGACATGTGGTGCGTACTGCGTGATGCCATCACCGCATCCCGAATGGAAAAGCTGGGCGGCGAACAGTACCGCTACGACTTTGAGTCGGCGCTGGACTATCCCCTGGACAGCTACACCATGTCCTTTGCAGACCTGGTAGCAACCGAGAACCAGGACGCTAACGACGGCACCATCGTATTCTCACCGGAAGACGGGGATGAGTGGTAGGACAGGACTGATTTTGTATGGATTCATGAAGGACTGACTGACTGTGTTTTCGCAGCGGACAGTCCTTTTTGTATTTTATGGTTTTTCTGGGAAAATTTTAAAAATAGCGATTTTGTGGTAAAATGGCGAAGTAAAAAGTGCGATTTTGTAGGAGGTGATGATAATATGCTGCGAATTATCCCAATTAAAGAATTGACAAACACGGTTAAAGCTTCAAATAAGTGTGATAAGAACGATAATTCGATATGTATTCACCCGGATGATTACGGAGACATGGTGAACATGAGTATAGAAATCTCAGAACAGCAAATTCTTGAGGGGCAGGTAAAGGATGCAAGAGCTTCGTTAAAGAAAACAAGGGAAAAGTATGGGTTATAAAAACTTCTTTCAATCTATGTGATTTTGCATAACATATTGATTGAAGCTGTATTTTTTTTCCATAGTTCGTGTGTTGCAAAGTGTGCGTTTTTCTGCCGTAGCCTGCTTATTATCACCTCATTTCTATCTCTTTTAATTTATTTTTGTTTGATTTTTTCTCCTGTTATGATGTTTGGCTCTTTGTTCCTGATAGTTGCTTATCTAGTAACCAAGAATTCTCTGGTTTTACAAAGGTATTCATATAGCAATATAGAAGCATTCAAAGGAGAGCTGTTAGGCAGGATACCGAAATACAGATAGAAATGCGAGAACATATTATTGGCGACATAACGAGTGGAAAGATGACTAGTATGATGGCTTGTGGACATAAACAAAATCAAACGAATAAAAACGAAAATGGCGTATTCAAAAACAAATATATTGACTACAACGACGATATATCATAAAATAAAAACGAAGGGAGTGGAAATATTGTATACAGAAATTGTAAAAATTATAGAAGGTGGAATGTTAGGAGATAAAGAAAAGGTAGTAAATTATGCAACTGTACTTGCCGATAACTTAGAGAAGGAGGGTGAAAAATCACTTTCTAATAAAATTCGAGGGGTTTTAACAAAACGAAGCAGAGGGTTAACTTCTTTGGATAGCTTTGCTACTAAACCAGTAGATTCTGAAAGTAGAATGGAAATGGTAGAAATAACAACACCGCAGATATTAAAAGAAAACATTGTACTTAGTCATTATGTAGAAGAAGAATTAAATGAGTTTATTGACAGTTATAAAAAACGTGACCATTTAATGAAAGCAGGAATTGAAATTACGAATTCACTGTTATTATATGGTCCACCAGGATGTGGAAAAACAACGGTTGCACAGTATATTTCTACAGTGACAGGCTTACCTTTGGTTACAGCTAGGTTAGATGGGTTAATATCATCTCTTTTAGGAAATACAGCAAAAAATATTAGAAAAATATTTGATTATGCTTCAAAAAGAGAATGTATATTGTTTTTAGATGAATTTGATGTAATTGCAAAATTGAGAGATGATAAAAATGAATTAGGTGAATTAAAGAGAGTTGTAAATAGTTTAATACAAAATATAGATAGTTTAAATAGTGATAGCATTTTAATTGCTGCGACAAATCATCATGAATTATTGGATCCTGCTATATGGAGGCGATTTTCAACAGTAATAACTTTAGAAAAACCATGTTCTGAAGAGAGAAGACAATTATTAAAACTATATTTAAATCAATACCCTAATAATATATTAAAAAATAGTAAAAAAATTAGTTTATTGGAAAAATCATTTGAAGGATTCAGTCATTCAGACATTAGGACAACTATAAATAATTCAGTTAAAACATCAATAATAAAGGGCCGAGAAGAAATAACAGTTTGTGACATATTAAAAGATGTGTATTTTCATAAATATCATGGAGTTGAGAATGAAGAAGAGTACATTAGATTTTTATTACAATATGGGGCAACTCACAAAGAAATTGATGAATGCTTGGATATATCAATGAGAAAAGTTCAAGAAATATCAAAAAAAATGAAAGGAGAATAGGATATGGAAAATGAAAAGTTGCCGATCAAATTTTTCGCACCACGAGAAGTGGATGAGTTAAGAATCGAAGGAAATAAGAATCCTGAAAAACCAAAATGGGTTTTGCAGGGGGAAGAATTAAAACAAAGAGCAGACTGTTTACAATTATCATTGGACGATTTAGAGGCAGAATTTTCTACAAGAAAAAGTTCGCCGGTACCATTTTCTTTTATTGCAAAACTTCAATTAGACGCCACTGCAAAATCAAAGAGAGAAGATATAACAAACTTATTTCAACAAAAGTCATTTGGTGGAGTAGTAGGATTGACAGATACGAATAAATTAATTGTTGCTTTAAATTCTTTAGAAGAGCTTAAAGAGATATCAAATCGAATTAAAGATTATGAAAGTAATGATTATGCAATATCATGTATAGAAGATTTTGAAGAATTTGTTCCATATATTGTTAAAGAAGAGACGGAATGTAATTATAAAATCAAATTAGTAGATTATCAAAATTATGAACAAAATTTGGCTATGCGTAGATTGTTGGAATATGTCTTAAATAAAGAAGGTATAGATTATATAAAAACGGATTATTCAGAAGAATACTATATCTATAAACTAAGAAATCTTACAGAAAAGGCATTGGACAATTTAGAAAAAACAGATATATTTAATGCATTATTTTCGATAGAGCCAATGCCTAAATATATGGTTTCGTTAGATTGTTTAGAAAGTGATAATGATATTTCAATAAAACAACCAGAAGATGAAAAAGAATATATTACCATAGGTGTATTGGATAATGGAATTGCGAACATTCCACATTTATCACCATGGATGGATACGAAAAGATGGTCACCGTATCCGGAGACAAGTATTAATCCAACACATGGAACATTTGTCGCGGGAATTGCATTATACGGTGATGAATGTGAAGGAAAAACCTGGGTGAGTCATAAAGGATTAAAGATTTTTGATGCAACAGTATTTCCAGATACAACAAAAGAGGGATTGGATGAAGATGAATTGATTGCAAATATCAAAGATGTAATTCGATTATATCATGATAAAGTGAAAATATGGAATTTATCAATTTCAATTACAAGAGAGGTTGTAGATACAAAATTTTCAGACTTTGCCATTGCATTAGATGCAATTCAAGATGAATATAATGTTTTGATATGTAAATCAGCGGGAAATTGTAAAAATTTTACGGTTAATCGTCCAAAAGGAAGAATTCATGAAGGAGCAGATTCCGTAAGATCATTGGTAGTAGGCTCGATTGCACATGAAAAAGGAAGATATGATTATGCAGAAGTGAATGATCCATCGCCATTTTCACGAGTGGGTCCAGGACCAGAATATATTATAAAACCAGAAATTTCTCATTATGGTGGAAATGCAGGAATCGATTCAAGTGGTAAGATGGTTACATCAGGTGTAAAATCTTTTTCAAAAGATGGAGAATTAGCGCAGGGGGTAGGGACAAGTTTTTCAACACCAAGAATTACAGCGTTAGCGGCAGGAATACAACAAGAGTTAAACGAAGAATTTGACCCGCTACTTTTAAAAGCGTTAATAACGCATTCTGCATCATACCCAGAAGGTATGTCAGTACCTGTTACGGAAAGAACTAAACAAGCTGGATTTGGAATACCTAAGTCAGTTCCAGAAATTATATATAACTCTCCATATGAGGCAACATTGATATTGAGAGATAATTTAGCTAAGGGTGATAAAATAGACATAATGGAATTCCCAATGCCGGACTGCTTGATTAGAAATGGTTTTTATACAGGACAAATAATAGCAACATTGGTATATGATCCAATTTTAGATCCATCACAAGGCATAGAGTATTGTCAGTCAAATTTAGATGTAAAATTTGGATCATATGATGGTAAAGTGGAAAGAGATACAACCAAGAGAAATATTTTAAACCCTGTAGGAAGACAAGGAGCTCAAAATCTTTTTTTGGGAAGTATATTTAGTAAAACTAAAATGAAAAATAAAACGGGAGATTTTGCTTTAAGAGAAAGATTGCAAATACAATATAATGATAAATATTACCCTATAAAAAAATATGCTATTGATCTATCTGAATTAACAGATAAAAAAAGATTAGATTATTTAACGGCAAATAAAAAATGGTTTTTATTTTTGCAAGGGGTATATCGATCACATATCGAAAACCTTGCACAGTTAGAATCTTTTCAATTGAGTCAAGAATTTTGTCTGATATTAACAATTCGAGATCCATTGCAAAAGGAAAAAGTATACGATGAAGTTTCACAGAAATTAGACGAATATAACTTTTGGCATTCAAATATTAAAGTATCTGCTGATGTTACTATTCCTCTATAAAATGATAGTCAATAAACTATATAATAATATTATGTAAAACATAGGAGCAGTTCGCATTGGTAAGAGAAAGCTTGGAGTAATTAACGCATCAGACTTTATACTAAAGGAATTTGTGACAAGCAAAAGGTGTTTAAAAGATTTGAATTGATGAAAGTGTATCATACGCATATTACCAATCAGATAGTGGTTGTAATGGAACAGAAAAAGGTAAGAACTCATAGGGATAACCTCAAAAATAGTTTCATTGATCTAGAAACAAAAGGGCTCATAGTGCCAGAAAGCATATCGGCAGGAATTTTAGCCGATATGGATAGTGTAGTAAGCAATTTTAAGAGGGGAGGGGTTTCTCCATATATTGACTTGTCAGATGTGTAGCATAAATTCAATCAAAACCACCCGCGGGGCGGTGAGACATGAAGTGGCGCTATTGGATTACTGGTAATACGATTATGATTTCAGTCACTTTTATAGGTGTTGGTGGGGAGAACTGACTGAAACGGATTTCAAGAGAAAGGTGGGAGTTCATAGGACACCCTGATTTTTGCGAGCAAGCCGCAGAATCTGCCTGCGGACGATCACCAGCGGCCAGAGCGGTCCTGCGGGCGGTTTCATATTGTTTCGGGATCTGACACATAATAGGAGTATGTATAGAATTTTTGATTCGAGGTATTAAAAAACGAAATTTGTATCAAGTGGTACTGTGAGCAGGAGATTTGAGGTAAGTCGATAACAGACAAGCAAGAAAACTCCAATGATACTTTTTTAGGCAATCCTGTTGAAATCCTACTAAACATATGGTATATTTAGGAGGAAAGAACGGGAGGAAATCCAATGAAAGTATCAACAAAAGGTCGTTATGCCATCCGCGTCATGCTGGATCTGGCAGTGAATAATACAGGCGAATATATTCCTCTGAAGGATGTTTCCGAGAGACAGGGGATCACGTTAAAATATCTGGAGCAGATCATCATCCTGCTGAAGCGGTCGGGATATCTGAGAAGTTCCCGCGGCAACGGCGGCGGATATAAGCTGGCCAAGGCGCCAAAGGATTACACCATCGGCGATATTCTCCGCACGACAGAGGGAAGCCTTTCTCCGGTAGCGTGTCTGGAGGATGAAGAGAATATGTGTCCGCGCAGCGGTATGTGTCCTACTATCAGTTTCTGGGAAGGTCTGGACAAGGTGATCAACGATTATGTGGACAGCATCACTTTGCAGGATCTGCTGGATCAGCAGCAGGAACTGATTGGAAACGACTACAGCATATAAAAGAATAGAAGAGACGAAAAGAACGCAAACTTAGAAACAGAAGCCGATAAGGCTGCCAGGTGAAAGCGTTCTTTTTTTCATGGAAAGACCGATGCAAGGGTCTTTGCAGAAGAGAGGAGAGCCACGCGATAGAGCGGAGTTTGGCGTGTCGAAACAGCCGGACGAAAACTTTTTGCGGAAAAAATGAAAAAAAATTAAAATACCAGTTGACAGATAGGAATATAGGTGTTAGTATGTAATCACACTAAACCGATAGGAAAAATAACAATCGGAAAAACAAAGCAAAAAGGAGGCGACATATTCATGAAAACAAAATTTATACTTCAAGGACAGCGAGATGATCGAATGTGTCGCTGTTAGCAGAAACAGACACATCCGAGTTTACGATACAGGGTGTTGAAGAATTGAGAGAAACAAGAGTAGAGAAAAGTTTTAGTAAAGAGTTTTAACAAAGAAAGATTACAAGAAAAAAGAAAGAGGTAAATAACAATGGCAAACATTAAGAATACAGAAAACTGGGCATTTGAAACGAAGCAGCTGCACATCGGACAGGAATCTCCGGATCCGGCATCGGACGCAAGAGCGGTTCCAATTTATCAGACGACATCTTATGTGTTCCGCAACTCCGACCATGCGGCAGCAAGATTTGGACTGGCAGACGCAGGTAACATCTACGGCAGACTGACCAACTCCACACAGGACGTTCTCGAAAAGAGACTGGCAGCTCTGGAAGGCGGCGTTGCTGCTCTGGCTGTAGCATCCGGCGCAGCGGCAATCTCCTACACACTGCAGAACCTGGCACACGCAGGAGACCACATCGTAGCAGCTAAGACGATCTACGGCGGAACTTACAACCTGCTGGAGCACACTTTCCCGGATTACGGCATCACAACTACATTCGTTGATCCGGACGAAGAAGGTAGCTTCGAAAAGGCAATCCAGCCGAACACAAAAGCGATCTTCATCGAAGTTCTGGGAAATCCGAACTCCAACCTGATCGACATCGACAAAGTTGCCAAGATTGCACACGACAATGCAATTCCACTCGTTGTAGACAGCACTTTCACTCCGCCAAACCTCATTCGTCCGATCGAACACGGAGCTGACATCGTAATCCACTCCCTGACCAAGTTTGTCGGCGGACATGGAACGACATTAGGCGGTGCGATCATCGACAGCGGCAAGTTCGACTGGGCAGCAAGCGGCAAGTTCGCTTCCATCACAGATCCGAACCCAAGCTACCACGGCGTATCCTTTACAGAAGCAGTTGGACCGGCAGCCTTCGTAACGAAGATCCGTGCGATCCTGCTGAGAGATACTGGAGCAACCATTTCTCCATTCAACGCGTTCCTCCTGCTGCAGGGTCTGGAAACACTGTCCCTGAGAGTAGAAAGACACGTGGAAAACACGAAGAAAGTAATCGAATACCTGAAGAACAACCCTAAGGTAGAAAAGATCAACCATCCATCCCTGCCGGAAAACGGCTACAAGGATCTGTACGACAAGTACTTCCCGAACGGCGCCGGCTCCATCTTCACATTCAACATCAAGGGCGGCGAACAGGATGCGAAGGACTTCATCGACAGACTGCAGATCTTCTCTCTGCTGGCTAACGTAGCAGACGTGAAGTCTCTGGTAATCCACCCGGCAAGCACAACGCACTCCCAGCTGACTGCAGAAGAACTGCACGATCAGGGAATCGAACCAAATACAATCAGACTGTCCATCGGTACAGAAAACATCGACGACATCATTGCAGACCTGGATCAGGCCTTCAACGGTTAATTTACAACAGACCCCGCCCGCATGAGGGCGGGGGAATAAACTATAATCGCATATAGAAATTTGTTTAAAAGAAAGAGATAGGTGAGCAAAATGGCTAATATTTATAAAGGAATCTTAGGACTGATCGGAAATACTCCGTTAGTAGAACTGACAAACGTAGAAAAAGCAAATGATCTGGATGCACATATTCTGGTAAAGCTGGAATATCTCAATCCGGCAGGAAGCGTTAAGGATAGAATCGCAAAGGCTATGATCGAGGATGCGGAAGCAACAGGCAAGCTGAAGGAAGGATCTGTAATCATCGAGCCGACATCCGGAAACACCGGAATCGGACTCGCAGCCATCGCAGCTGCAAAGGGCTACCGGGCTATCCTGACTATGCCGGAAACCATGAGTGTAGAAAGAAGAAACATCCTGAAAGCTTACGGAGCTGAAATCGTTCTGACAGAAGGTTCCAAGGGCATGAAAGGGGCAATCGCAAAGGCGGAAGAACTGGCTGAAGAAATCGAAGGAGCATTCATTCCGGGACAGTTTGTAAACCCGGCAAACCCGAAGGCACACCGCGAGACAACTGGTCCTGAAATCTGGAAGGACACCGACGGTAAAGTGGACATCTTTATCGCAGGCGTCGGCACTGGCGGTACGCTGACAGGCGTTGGCGAATATCTGAAATCCCAGAATCCGGATGTGAAAGTCGTAGCAGTAGAACCAGCCGGTTCTCCGGTCCTCTCCGAAGGAAAGAGCGGCGCTCACAAGATCCAGGGAATCGGCGCTGGATTCGTTCCTGATACTCTCAACACCAAGATCTACGACGAGATCATCACGGTAGAAAACGACGATGCGTTCGCGCAGGGCAAGGAAATCGCCAAGGAAGAAGGTATCCTGGTAGGTATCTCCGCAGGCGCAGCTCTCCACGCAGCCATCGAACTGGCTAAGAGACCGGAAAACAAGGGCAAGAACATCGTAGCTCTTCTGCCGGATACAGGTGACAGATACTACTCTACTCCATTATTTGGAGAATAAACTCTCAATAAATCAACCAACCAGAAAAAAGCTTCTGCGGGAAATTCCTGCAGAAGCTTTTTTCAGTTTTTGTGCTTTTTTGTAGTGCGCACGGAAGGCGCACCTTTTGTTGTTATGGAATTATTTATTTATAGCGTTCCAGCATGATCGCCGCATTGTGACCGCCAAACCCGAAGGATGCGGACACTGCCGTATCCACCTTGACGTCGCGGGTCTCAGCCGTGAAATTGAGGTCGTCGTAGACGGTTTTGCACGTGTTGCCGTGGACCTTGTTGTGCTGGATGGATTCGGCGCAGACGGCGATTTCGATGGCGCCGCTGGCTCCCAGCGTATGGCCGATGAGGCACTTGGTGGAGCTGATGGCCGGCTGTGTTTCCTTCGATCCGAACACGTTGTGGATCATGGCCGCTTCCGCCGCATCGTTGAGCTTGGTAGCTGTGCCGTGGGCGTTGTAGTAATCCACCTTCTTATCACCCACCAGACGCTTCATCATCTTCGTAATGATAGATCCATCCTCCGGCATGGAAACGATGCTGTAACCGTCGCAGGAGCTCTCAAAACCGGTAATTTCGGCGTAGATCTTAGCGCCCCGCGCCCTGGCGTGTTCCAGTTCCTCTAAAACCAGGACGGAAGCTGCCCCTTCGCTGAACAGGAAGCCGCTGCTTTCCTCGCAGAACGGCAGGGCGTAGCCTTCCTCGCTCAGGGTGGCGCATTTCAGCGCTTCGAAGCCGTGGAGCAGCAGCAGGTTTTTATCCGGCAGGTAGTCGCTGCCGCCGCAGAGAGCCATATCGCACTGTCCGTTCAGAATACTCTCGTAGCCGGAGCCGACGGCTTCTGTGCCGGAGGCGCAGGCCATGCTCAGTACGGAGCTTCTGCCGTGGATCCCCAGCACGATGGAGATCCATGCCGCCAGGGAGCTCTGCATGGTCATGGGGATCAGAAGCAGATCCACCTTCTGCGTTTCTTCCAGCTTGAAAGTCTGCTCCATCAGTTCGTACATATTCGGTGCGCCGACGCCCATGTAGACCCGGGTGTTGTCATCCGGTGTTTCGATGGCGGCGTCGTCCAGTGCCATGAGAGCGGACGCGCATGCCGTGTAGGCGCTTTTGGCGCCGCGCCGTTTTACCTGGCGCAGCTTGTCCTTGTATTTGCTGTCGTCGAATTCCGGGTAGGGAATGTAGAACCGGCTGCGGATCTTTTCCCGGGCCGGGTTGTTTTTTTCGATTTCATGCAGGTCGATTTTTTTCTCGCAAAGATTGCGAAAGACTTCATTGTGTTCCGATCCGGCAGCACAGATTTCCGACATGCCGGTAATGACAACTCTACGCATCGGCTTCTCTCCCTTTGATCTCGTCGATCTTTTCCACGATATCGTTGATAGTACGGATATTGGCAAAATCATCGTTGTGGAACACCACCTGGAATTCCTTTTCGATGTCGCCGACGATGAGGACCTTGTCCAGGGAATCCACGTGGAGGTCCGCCGCCAGATCCATGTCCGGCGCGATCTGGATAGAAGGATCCAGCTCACTGCCCAGCTCTTCTTTGATGATTTCGATTATCTTTTCTACACTGTTCATTATATCATTCTCCTTTGCTGTAAAATGGTAAACGTGAGTTTTATACGATTTTTATGACCATGCGTCCCATGGCTCCTTTATCTTCATGGAGCAGCTTGTGTGCCAGCGGCAGTTCGCTCCAGGAGAAGACTTTGCCGACCGGCTGACGGATCTCGTGCTTGACGATGAAATCCACGAACGCATCGTAGTCCGCCGGTGTCGCAGAGTGGCTTCCCTGCAGCCGCTTCTGTCCCAGCCAGAGGAACCGCAGGTCCAGACTGGCCCAGTAGGATGAAGTGGCGCCGCAGATGACCACCATGCCGTTGTTGTCGCATACGAAGATGGAGGTAGGCATGGTATCGGCTCCAGGATGTTCGATGACGATGGCCGGCGATTTCTTCTCGCCGACGATCTTCCAGATGGCTTTTTTGAACTTCATGGCGCTGTAGAGCCATTCCTTCTGCTTGTCGGCATCCAGGTAGTCGCAGTCGGATCCCCAGTGGTGAAAATCGTTGCGGTTGATGTAGCCCCTGGCTCCGATGGATTTGCAGAATTCGCCCCGTTCCTCACTGGAAACGACGGCTACGGGGATAGCGCCGACAGCTGCTGCCAGCTGGATGGCGATGCTTCCCACGCCTCCGGAGCCTCCGTAGACCAGCACCACGTCGCCTTCCTTCACCTGGTTGCCTTCCCAGTGGTTGAGCATCCGGTAGACGGCTACACCTGCTGCTGTAAAGGAGGCAGCTTCCTCCATGTTGAGGGTAGGGGGTATCCTGTGGCACTGCTTGGTCATTACCTTGCTGAATTGTGCAAAGGATCCCCAGTTGGCTTCGTAGCCCCAGACGCGGAAGGTAGGGCTATTAACGGGATCGACGCCGGAGCGGATCATGGGACAGTTCTCGTCATACTGCGCGGCTCCCACGGTCACATAGTCGCCCGGTTTAAAGTCGGTGACGCCTTCGCCGACGGCGTAGACAATACCGGTGGCTTCCGACCCGCAGATGTGAAAATCCTGGGGTTCATCGGAAAAGTTTCCATTTTCGGCAACGACGTTTTTCGGCTTTCCCAGTGCCGCCCAGATGCCGTTGTGATTGACGCCCGCATAGAGGTTGGCGATGATCATTTCACCGGGGCCGGGATCCGGCACAGGCACGATCTCTTCATGAAAGGCGGTGGCGGGATCTCCCAGCCATTCCTGTCGCAGTGTCCATGCGTGCATTTTTTCGGGGAGAGTTCCCACAGGGGGAAGACTTCCCACGTCGTATATTTTTGATGTCCTGTTGGTCAAAATTTGTTCCTCCTGTTTGTTGTTTATGCTGTTTATATAGATTTCAGCATCGTTCTGCTGATTTCATCGCAGATTTCTTTTTTGTGTTTCTTGATAAAGAAATGGTCTCCGTCCAGAATGTGATACTGCACGGACGCCAGGGTGTAATCATCCCAGCAGAGCAGCTGCGGGGGTTTGACGATCTTGTCCTCGCTGCCGCCGTAGACAGTAACGCCGCAGAGCAGCTTTCGGGATGGATCGGCCTTGAAATTTTCCGTCAGCTCGAAATCCGAGCGGATCACCGGCAGAAAATACTGGTGAAACTGGGGGATGGACAGCATACGCCTGTCCACGGCTCCGCAGGTCGCCAGAAATTCACAGAAATCCTCATCGGACAGTTCCATCACGCTCTTTCCATAGACCTTGGTGATCTCTCCCAGCGTGGGTATGCTCCCGGATACGAAAAGATGCTCCGGTCCTTTGCCGTGCTCCCGCTGCAAAATATCTGCAGTCAGATAGGCCAGCACTCCACCCATACTGTGACCGTAAAAAAGGAAAGGGTGGTCAGAGTCCCGGGTGATCTGACAGATCTGCTGCGCGATGTCGGCTCCGGCTTCTTCCAGAGATCCGTAGGGCTTCATGTCTTCTTCAAACCCGCGGCATTTCAGCTGCACCGGGTAGACGTTCACCCCGGGAGACAGCTCCCGGTACCAGTCTGCAAAAAAAGAAGCGCTTCCACCGGCGTGGTGAAAACAGAACAGCTTTGCCCGCTCGCAGGAACTTATTTTTGTATGTTCAAAACAATTTGGTCTTATATTGTCCATATAGTTTGTCTCTCCTAACCTGGATTTTACGAGTATACCGCACCTTTTCAGAATTGTCAATCATGGTTAGCAAAATCTAACTTAAAAATCTTGACACGCTAAAAAAACAGTCGTATAGTATAAAAATCATAGGTTAGTTAATGTGAACTAACCGTAAAAAGTCAAGAATACTGTGACAAAAAATGAGAAAATCTGATTGATACAGAAGGAGAATATCATGTTTATCGAATTAAAGAATGCAGTCAAAACATATGGGAAAGGCGACACCAAAGTCAATGCTCTCAACGGGCTGTCCTTCCAGCTAGAAGAAGGTAAGATCTGTGTGATCCTGGGTCCGAGCGGATCGGGCAAGAGTACACTCCTCAATATTCTGGGGGGACTGGATTACCTGGATGAAGGCGTCCTGAAGGTGGACGGCAAGACAGTAACGTCCCTGACGAAGAATCAGCTGACGGATTACAGAAAAGATGACATCGGCTTCGTCTTCCAGTTCTACAATCTGATCCCGGATCTGACGGCGGAAGAAAATATCGAAGTGGTTTCCGACATCGCGGAGCGTCCGCTGGATCTGGAAGAGCTCTTAGACTCTCTGGAGATCACCCATCTGAGAAAACGGTTCCCGGCGGAGCTTTCCGGAGGACAGCAGCAGAGAGTGGCCATCGCCCGCGCCATGATCAAGCGGCCGAAGCTTCTCCTCTGTGACGAGCTGACGGGAGCGCTGGACACACATTCCTCCCGCGCCGTTCTGGAAGTCATCGAGAAAGTCAACGCAGCCTACGGCACTACGATCGCCATCGTAACCCATAACGAAGCCTTTGCAGCAATGGCGGACTGCGTCGTGCGGATCAAGGACGGCGAAGTAGATGAATTTATCGAAAATCAGACGAAGGTTCCGGCAAAGGATCTTGATTTATAGGAGGCGGCAGATGAAACTCAACAGGCGATACAGAAGAAACATCAAAGCGAATCTTTCGTTTTATATCGCTGCAACGGTGCTGACCATTGTGGCGCTGTTCATGTTTTACTTGTACAACATAACGGGAAACGGGATCAACCAGTTCTCGGACAAGTTCTTTGCAGACAACAACATCGAGGACGGCGAGTTCACGACGTATAAGCCGATCCCGGACGATGAGATCACCGATCTGGAGCAGGACTACGACGTCCAGCTGGAAAAGCAGGAATACATCAATGTCGAGGAAAAGAAGTACACTGCCAGGGTCTTTGACAAGAACAAGAAGATCAATCGGTACGAGATCACTCAGGGTGAAGATATTTCCGGCCCGGGCGAGATCGTCATTTCGGAAGGATACGCCGTCAACAAGAAGGTGGACATCGGCGATTCCATCAAGCTGGACGGAGAATCCTATAAAGTAACGGGATATTTCCAGAGACCGGATTACCTGTACATGCTGGAATCCCCGGACGATAACTACAAAAATATTTCAAGCTTCTTCCTGGCTTACGTGGATCGGGAAGACTTCAAGGAGCTGGGCGCCAAGTCCATTCAGTACTATGTGACTTACGACAAGAAATCGGAGGAAAAGGCCTTCCGTAAGGAAGTCAACGATTCTTACAAGATGAAGAGCTATCTGTCGGCGTCGGAAAACTCGAGAATCACCATGGTAACCAGCCAGGCGGATCTGTTCATATCGGTTTCCTATCTGGTGCTGGTAGTCGTTCCGCTCATCGCGGTAGTCATCATCAGCGTGACCTTGAGCCGAAAGGTCAAGCAGGAACAGCGTGTTATCGGTACGCTGACGGCGATGGGCTATAAGCGTGGCAAGCTGATGCGCCACTATACGGGATTCGCGGTGATCCCGGGACTAATCGGCGGCATCATACCGTGCATTCTGTCATTTGCACTGGCCCAGTCCTACGGAGAGATGGGGCTGGCGGACTACGAACCGATGCACATCGATTTCAAACTTTCACCGATCACGGCGATCCTGGGAATCATAGTTCCGACTCTGCTTTACATCCTGGCGGCGCTGCTGTCCACGAGAAAGCTGCTGAAGAACGATCCGGTGACGCTGCTTCACGGCAGTGCCGGTGCAAAGACCATTCGAAGAAAGCTTCTGGTCAACAGCAAGATGTCATTCCGCAAGAAGTTTGCGCTTCGGTCCATCCTGGGAAATCCGGCCCGTTCGCTGGTAGTCATTTTGGGTATCTTCCTGGGAAGCTTCATCATGCTGTTCGGTTTTTCGGTGCTGGATTCCACCAACGCTCTGGGCGATACGGTGACCAAGCAGCTGGGAACGTATCAGTATGAATACGTGCTGAATCAGCTTCAGACGGAGAAGCCGGACAAGGGCGAACCGATCCTGACCAGCAACATGGAGAGCGAAGACGGCGCATCGGTACCGATCATCGGAACCGATGAAAACAAATACATAACCCTCAAGGATACCGACGGCAATGACGTTTCTCTGGACGATGGATTCTACGTGACCAAGACGACGGCGTACCTGTACGATCTGGAAAAGGGCGATACCTACATCGTCTACAATCCGCTGACCATGGAAAAGGAGAAGATCAAGGTAGAGGGCGTTCTGAACAACGACGTGCAGAAGGGCATCTACACTTCACGCGCATCGGCGGAAGAGCTTCTCAACATCGATGAAGGATCCTACAACGCTATCATCAGCGACAAGAAGCTGGATCTGGACAAGGACGACGTAGCGGAGACCATCAAGATGTCCTCCATCAAAGAACAGAGTGATACCCTGATGGATCAGATGGCACCGATCATCATGCTGTTCATCGTGATCGGCGTGATCATCTGCATCTCGGCCATCTTCGTAGCGGTCAACATGCTGATGACGGAGAACCGTCACAACATTTCCATGTTAAAGGTTCTGGGTTATCGCAACGGCAAGATCAACAAGGTTGTGCTTCACATCAACCACATTCTGGTGCCGATCGGGATCCTGCTGAGCATTCCGCTGGTCTATGCCCTGGGAGATGCGTTCTTCCGGACGGATATTGAAAACACAGGCATGATCGTCCACACGGTCATCAGCGCCAGAAGCTACATCCTTTCGATCCTGCTGACGCTGGCCAGCTATTTCGGCTCCATCGCCATCATCGGACGCAAGATCCGCAAGGTGAGCATGGTGGAAAGCCTGAAGGACAACAGAGAATAGACAGAGACATAAAAGGAGATGGAAACATGAGCGAATTACAGAAGAATATGCTGGGTCTCTGGCAGGAGGTGCTGGAGAACCAGGAGATCCGCCTCAGCGACAACATCATGGAGGTGGGTGGAACTTCCATTTTGATTTATAAAATCTGCATGCTGGCGTCGGAGCGTTTCGGAATCAAGGTTTCTCCCATCGACGTCATGATGCATTCGTCGGTGGATGCGCTGACGGCGTATCTGGAAGACGGGGATTCTGCAAAGGCTGCTTCCGGGCAGTCTCCGCAGAAGGTGCGTCCGGTGAGAAGACGGAATCTGCGGGGTGCAGGACAGCACAGCTAAACAGTAAGACAGGCAGAAGGAGACATCATGGCACAGGAAATCATTCGTTTTGAATCGGTGACAAAAGAATATGCGGACGGAAGCAGCATGCTGCAGGTGCTGGACGGCGTCAGCTTCTCCATCGAGAAGGGCGAGTTCGTCGTCATCGGCGGACCCAGCGGCGCAGGCAAGAGCACGATCCTCAATCTGGCGGGGGGAATGGAATCCCCGTCGTCGGGTCAGATCTTTATCGACGGGGAGGATATTTCCCGGTATTCGGCGTCGCAGCTGACGGCTTTTCGAGCCAAGACCATCGGGTTTATCTTTCAGTTCTATAATCTGATCCCCAATCTGACGGCTCTGGAGAATATCATTTTCGGCAGTGAGGTCAAGGACGATACCTTCGATCCGTATACGATCCTCAAAAAGGTGGGCATGACCCACAGAAGTAAGGCGTTTCCTCCGACTATGTCGGGCGGAGAGCAGCAGCGGATCGCCATCGCGCGGGCCATCGCCAAGAACCCGAAAGTTTTGTTCTGCGATGAGCCGACGGGTGCGCTGGACTACAAGACGGGCAAGCAGGTGCTGGAGATCATCGAGACTCTCAACCGGGAGATGGGGATGACCGTGGTGCTGGTGACCCACAACAACGTCCTCCGTCACATGGCGGATCGTTACATCGCAGTACATAACGGCAGGATCAGCAGTGCGGAACAGAACCGGCAGAAGGTTCGGGTCAGTGAGCTGGAGTGGTAGACCTATGGGCA
The DNA here is from genome assembly GCA_934281605.1 of uncultured Clostridia bacterium. Taxonomy (GTDB): domain Bacteria; phylum Bacillota; class Clostridia; order Peptostreptococcales; family Anaerovoracaceae; genus Lentihominibacter. Next base: position 40,727 of record CAKQXD010000001.1, read on the forward strand.
TGATTTACAGAAAAGCAGTGCGGGATCTGCTGCGCAGCAAGTTTAAATTTCTCGCGACGGCACTGGTAATCCTGCTGGGATCCCTGTGCTACATCGGATTCTCCTCCATGGGGGATATCGAGCAAGATTATATTGGCAATTATTATAAAGAGACCAATTTACCGGACGTCTGGGTCTACTATTCTTCCGCAGGCAAGGAGCAGCTGGACGATATTCTGCGGGAGAAGGGCGTGAAGAATGCGGAGCGCCGGCGCGTATACGACATGACGCGCAAGGCCAACGGCAGGGAATCCACCCTCACCATGACCAGCTGTTCCCGGGATACGGAAATCGCCAAACCGACGATCTGTACGGGCTATTTGCCGGAGGAGTCGGGAGAGGCGGCCATCGACGTGGAATACGCCCAGGCCAATGATATCCGGATCGGCGATACCATCGAGCTGGACTGGCACAACCATTCGGTGGAGGTGCTGGTGACGGGCCTCATGGAGAGCTCGGAGCACCTGCTGAAGGTGGAGGACTCCCTGACGGACATTCCCGATTATAAGGCTTACGGCATCGGCTGCATCAGTGAGGAGACGCTGATCGATACCTTCGGCGAGGCTATGCCGTACAACCAGATCGTCGTCGATGCAAAGGATCCGGCGGACGGTGAGAAGCTGGCGGACGCGATTCAGAAAGAAGACTATGACGGCCTGCTGTATGCGGCTCCGCGAAGCCTCAACGGAAGCTATTCCCTGTTCCAGGGAAGGATCGAATACTGCGATAATATCGCAGCCATCTGTCCGGTCATGTTCTACCTGGTGGCTGCCGTCATGCTGTTCATCATCATGGGAAACCTGGTGGAAGGACAGCGGACGCAGATCGGTATCATGAAAGCTCTGGGAATCCGCAACCGGACGATCATGGGGCATTATCTCCTGATCGGTGTCGCGGTCAGTGGTGTGGGGACGATAGTAGGCGGTATTCTCGGCGGCATACTGGTTCCCGAGTTTATGATCTATGCGCTGGATAAGCAGATGGATCTGCCGGGACTGAGCGTGGAGATGCACTTCCTCAATCTCATCCCGTCCATGATTCTGATGTGCGCTCTGGCGTCCTTCAGTATCTGGATGGCATGCCGGAAGATCTTAAAGGAATCGGCACTTTCGGCCATGCGACCTCCGGCGGAGAAAAGCGGAAAGAAGCTGCTGCTGGAGCATGCGAAAGGCATTTGGGACTCCTTGAAGATGGATACCCGCCTGGTTCTGCGGAATATCTTCGGCAACAAGCGGCGGACCTTCCTCAGCGCCGTGGGAATCGCCAGCAGCATGGCTCTGGTCATCACCGGCATTGGACTGAAGGATGCGGTGGTAGACCTGATCGATCTGCAGTACAGCGCCATCCTCAAGTGCGACGTGCGGGTCAACCTGGCGGCAGCCGTGGAAGAGGACGACGAGATGAAAGACGTGGATCCGGAGGATGTCAAGATCCCGGACGGCATGTCGGTGATGAAGAGCGCCAGCGTGCTGTGCCAGGTGAAGGACAAGCAGCTGGACGAGGACTATTACACTCAGGTGGTGACCTTTGACCGGCGTAATACCAGCTCTTACTACGGAATATTGAATCTCGAAGGCGAGAACATCAAGATCCCGAAAGACGGGGTGCTGATCTCTCAGAAGATGGCCGACAAGATGGGCTACAAAAAGGGAGATAAGATCAAACTGAAGACCATCGGCGCGGAACAGGATCCGGTGACCTTCACGGTGAAGGTGGCGGGGATTTCCAAGCAGTATTACACACAGGAAGTCTACTGCACGCCATCGTACCTGGAAGACTGGGACATAGAAGCACCGATGCGAAATTTTTATGTGAAATATGATTCGGATCGATATACGGAAAAACAGGCAGTAAAAAAATTCCAGAAGATGCCGGAGGTGCAGTCGGTCAAATCCATTACGGATCTGGAGGATGACCTGAATCAGTACTGTGAGGGCATCTACCTGGATACCATCGCGCTGGCGCTGATCGCCATGCTGATCTCCTTCGCCGTCATCGCCAGCATTTCAGCCATCAATTACACGGAACGGCTGCGGACGCTGGCTCTTATGAAGATGATGGGCCACAGCAACCGGAAGATCTTCGGCCTGTTCATACGGGAAAATCTCTTCGTGACCATCCTGGGAGCGCTGGCAGGCGTTCCGGCGGGGGTGGGCCTTCTCTACTATGTACTGAAGGCGGAGAGCACGGATCTGTGCGCTTTCCCGTTCCCGGCGGTGACGGGAAACATTATCATCTCTTGTCTGCTGCTGGTGCTGTTTACGCTGGCGGCCAACCTGACGGTATGGGGGAAGATCAAGCGGCTGGACATCATCCGGCAGATGAAGGTGGTTGAATAGATGAACGAAAGACAGGAAAAACGCTGCAAAGTCTACGCTGTGAGTATCGATGAGATCCCGGCTCCAATAGATATGAACGTGCTGATGGATCACATCGATCTGGAACATCTGACTCGGATCCGGCGGTTTCGCAGACAGGAGGATTTCCTGCGAAGCCTCTGCGGAGAGGTTCTGGTGCGGCACGTGCTTCGCGGCATGGGGTATCCGGATATCCGGATCCAGCGGACTGCAAAGAACAAGCCGTTTTGCCCGGATATTCCGCAGTGGAAGTTCAGCATTTCTCACGGAGGCGCCTGGGTGGCGGTCTCCGTGTCCCCTTTTGAGACAGGGGTGGACCTGGAAGAAATCAAAGGCGATTACCGGGACGTTTACGAAACGGTGTTGACGAAAGGAGAGCTGGACCTGCTGCGACGGACGGCGGAACCTTTGCAGACGAAAGAATTCCTGCGGATGTGGACGGTCAAGGAAGCCTGGCTGAAACGGACGGGCGAAGGGCTGTACCGGGATCCGAAGGAGATAGATACGACGGCGCTGGGAAAGGCAGCGGAATCTTTGCAGGAAGGAATAGAGAATCCCGTGAGGGCGGAGACGCTGGAGTTTGAGCCGGGATACGTACTGTCGGTATGCGGACAGGCGCCGGTGGATCCGGTGGTTAGAAGAGTCAAACTCACAGAGATCGTAGAAGACTGGAAGGAAGAAGGGAGCAGACATGGAATTACAGACACATTTTATCCGATATGAAAAGGGAATCACAGAGGAAGGCTACAAGCTGATCTGTCTGCCGTATGCAGGCGGCGGGGCGAGCACGTTCGTCAAGTGGCAGGCGGCTTTCGGGAATCGGCTGGAGGTGCTTCCGGTGCAGCTTCCGGGACGGGAGAACCGGGTGGCGGAGCCTCTGATCCAGGATTTTCAGGAAGCGGTGGACCAGGTGCATGCGGCGCTGTCGCCTTATGTGCAGGATCACAATTTTTCAATTTTTGGACACAGCATGGGCGGAATCATCGGATTCGCGCTGGCACGGCGTTTCGAAGAAGCGGGATGCTATCCTGATTTCTGCTTCATTTCGGCGACTTCTCTGGAGGATAAATCTCTGCTGACCAAGTCAAAGGATCTGGACGACGATGAATTCTTTCAGCGGGTTTCGGATTACGGCGGTATCGACACGTCAAGCGAGATCCTGCAGTATCCGGAATTCAAAGAGATTTTTCTAAAGATCCTGCGGGCAGATTTCAATCTGATCGAGAGCTATCCGTATGAGCAGGGAGATCTCCAGTGTCCGATCGTGGGATTTTGCGGCACGGAGGACCCGATGGAGAGTCCTCAGGTCATGGAGTCCTGGAAGGATCATACGGCTTCGGGGGCGGAATTTCACACCTTTACGGGGGGACATTTTTATTTTATGGAAGAACCAAAACCTCTCTGTGATACCATTGCCCGCTATATCGGGCAGCGAGAGGTTTCGACGAGATAGATTTTGGCAGGAGGAACACGACAGATGGACAATGCAGAATACAGTGTTGCGATCATAGGTATGGCGGGCAGATTCCCGATGGCGGATGATGTGGAGCAGTTCTGGGAAAACCTGAAAGACGGCCGGGACTGTATCACATATCAGACGGACAACCAGAAGGAGCATTTTGTCGGAGCTTACGGCAGGATGGAGAATATCGACCAGTTTGACGCGAATTTCTTCGATGTGAACCGGGCGGAAGCACTGGACACCGATCCGGAGCAGCGGATCATGATGGAGCTGTCATACCATGCGCTGGAGCATGCGGGATACGACAGCAGCACCTGGGAGGGGAAGATCGGCATGTACGCCAGCTTCGACAACGGGGTGTACGTCTGGAACAACATCATGCAGCAGGGCAGGGACTGGTACGAGACCTACCAGCTGTACAAGGCGTATCTGGCCACCAGATGCGAGAAGATCGCATATAAATCAGGATTTACAGGACCGGCGATCATGTCGGAGTACGCGTGCGCGTCTTCGATGAATGCGATCCACCAGGCATGCCAATCCCTTTTGAACTACGAATGCGATATGGCGCTGGCAGGAGGGGTCACGGCGGAACCGGAGCAGGAAGGGTATCCCGACTATCTGGCGACGGAATCGAGAAAAGGTCAGATCCGGCCGTTTGACAGAGACGCCGACGGACTGGTGCCGGGATCGGCAGCCGGAGTCGTAGTCCTGAAACGATATGAAGATGCGGAAGCGGATCACGACAATATCATCGCGGTGATCCGCGGCACGTTTGTAAACAACGACGGAAACAGAAAGGCGGGATTCGCGGCGCCAAGCGTCTTCGGACAGCAGGAGTGTCTCCAGTCCGTCCTTTCGGTTTCGGAACTGTCGCCGGACGACATCGCCTATTACGAAGCCCATGGTACGGGAACGGACCTGGGAGACAGCATCGAGCTTCGGGCCATCAAATCGGTGATCGGTTCGAGGCCTGCAGATTCGCCGCTTTATATCGGATCGGTGAAATCTGCCGTCGGTCACACCAACATGGCGGCCGGCGTAACTAATGTAATTAAGGCGGCGCTGATGCTTCAGAACAGGATGCTGGTGCCGAGTCTTCACTACGACAATCCGTGCAGCGAGCTGGCAGAGGATCATTGTCCTATCAAGGTCAGCACCAGAACGGAGAGCTGGAACGGAGATCAGCCGATGCGGGCGGTCTGCAGTGCGGTAGGCATGGGCGGAGCCAATGCCATGGCGGTGCTGGAAGAGCCGGAGCATCTGGAGCGAAAGACACGTGAGGCGGGTCATGCACAGAACAGCGATGGAAACGGACTTTCTCAGCTGTTTTTATACAGCGGCAAGACGAAGCAGGCGGCGGAGACGCTGCGGGACAGCATCGAGGACTATGTGAAGTCGTCGGATGTGGATCTGGCGGGAGCGGCGTATACGCTGCAGACCGGACGCGGACAGTTCGCCCACCGGACCTTCTCGGTCATGGGAGCCGACGGCAGGCGGATCCGGACCCAGAGAGTCAAGGAGCTGGATCCGGATAAAAAGAGAGAGCTGGTCTTCGTGTTCTCCGGCGTCAGCAATTTCGACCGGACGATCGGGAAAGAGCTGTATGAGACCAGCCCTGTGTTCCGGGGCTATATGGATCAGTGTTTTGCCTGCTGCGAGGAGAACGGCATCGCCGGGATCCGGGAGACCTTTCTCAACTTCCTGACGGAGGATACGAAGGAGATCACGGCGGAGCACGGCAGCGGCATTCAGATCTTATTTGCTCTGGGCTATTCCCTGGGACGGACGCTGCTGGATCTGGGACTGAAGCCGGATCGGATCATGGGCCACAGCAACGGAGAGTACATTGCAGCCGCTGTCAGCGGGATATTGTCCATGGAGGACTGCATCCGGCTGCTGAAGGAACGGGCCGCCCTGATGCAGACCCTTCCGGAGGGCGGCATGATCAATGTGGCGGAAGGCGAAGAACGGGTGCGGTCGATCCTGTGCGACGGCGTTACCATCGGGGCGGTCAATGCTCCTAACAGAGTCATGGTGACGGGCAGGCTGGATGCGGTCGACGTCTTTGAAGAAATTTTGAAAAAAGAAGATATTTTATATAGTCGCAGCCCGGCGGACCGGGCGAGTCACTGCAGTCTGATGGAGGACATCGCGGCTGCTTATGAAAAGGCGTTTGAACAGGTCGTGTTTGGCGAGCCTCAGATCCCGGTGGTTTCCACTGCGGGGCCGGATCCCGCAAGCGGCGGCAGGGAGATGATGGAGCCGCAGTACTGGATCCGGCAGATGTGCCAGCCGGTTGAATTTTATAAGGCGGTGGATGCGGTTTACGAGGACAGGGAGAGCATCTTCCTGGAGATCGGAACGGGGGACGCACTGGCGTCCATCATCCGCAAGGTGAAGACGGGACAGGATCCTATCGAAGCTTTTGCCATCTTCGATTCCCCGACGGCGCAGGACGCTCGTAACGGGTTCCTGGCAGCGCTGGGATGCCTGTGGTGCGCCGGCGTGTCGGTCAACTGGGAAGCATTGTACGAAGAGCTTCCATACAAGACGCCGCTGCCGCGCTATCCGTTTGAGCGAGAATCCTTCTGGACGTACCAGAGAGATTTAGATCTGGAGCAGGGCAATGGAAGAACTGCCGCGAGCGCTGGCGGAGCGGAGCAGCAGAACCTTGCGGGAAGCAACGGCGTAGCAGGACTCTTTGCAGATATGGAAGAAACGGAAGCAGCATTGCAGGCGGGATTCTTCGACAAGGAGACCATCACGGTATTAAAGGACATTCCGGGCTACGAGGAAGACGGCAACCGTCTGACGGCGGCCTGCATCCTGGAGTATTTCAGAACGCAGCCGGAGTTCTCCTTCGACGAGATCTACACCCTGGAAAAGCTGGTGCATATCTTCGGCGTGAAGGAACAGTGGATCCCGTTCCTGGACTACTTCATTATGTTCCTGTGCGATTACGGCTATGCCAAGCGGGAGTTCGGACTCATCGAGTTCCTGGATGCTGCAAAGCAGATGAAATCCAAGGAAATCGTATTAAAGAAGTGCCGGGAAAACCATCCTGACTGCTGCGCTTACATGGAATTTGCCGCGTATGCATCGGATCATTATAAAGAGGTCTTCCCCGGCAGGCGGGAAGGCAGCACGGTGATCTACCATGACGGAAAGTTCGACTTCATCAACAGCTTTGAAGCGCGGATGCCGCGGTACAGCTACACCAGAACCTGTTTGAAAGCACTGGCGGACGTAGTCGGCAGAACGGTGCATCAGGCGGAGCGCCCTGTAAGGATCCTGGAAATCGGAGCCGGTTCCGGTGAGATGACCGATCTGGTGCTGGAGCAGCTGGAGGGCTGCCAGGTGGAATACTGGTTTACGGATATTAAGAAATCTCTGGTGGTGACCCGTCAGAACAGCGAAAAGGAGCGGGAAGGCATCTCCATGCACTACGATGTGCTGGACGTTTCCGAGGATCCGACAGAGCAGGGCTTTGCAGAACATTCCTTTGATCTGGTGCTCCTCTTCGACGTGATCCAGGCGACGGAAAACATCGCCAAAACCCTGGGCAACATCGACGCCCTGCTGCGGGACGACGGAGCCTGCCTGTTCGTGCAGACCTGCGACGGCAGCGAGCTTCTGAATCTGATCTACGGCTATGCGCCTGGCTGGTGGAATTACGCCGGTGATCCGGCGCGTCAGCGAATCAGCATGGTCCCTGAAAAGTGGCGGGAGTTCCTGACGGGAGCTGGGTTTATCAATGTTCACAGCATGCCTCATGACGGGGCGTCGGACGCCTATCTGCTGATGATGCAGCCGTCTGCGCGAGGCTCGAAGCAGGACGATGTTTCTGCAAAGGAAGAGACTCTGGATCCGCTGGAGCAGCAGCTTCTCGACATCGTCGCAGAGGTTCTGGGCCGGGAGGCTGCTCTGGACGACAACCTGTATGAACTGGGAATGGACTCTCTCATGGCCATGATGATTTCTTCCAAAGTGCAGCTGAAAATGCATCTGAATCTGCAGCTGGCGGATCTGTACGGCATGATGACGGCGCGGGAGATCGCGGAGTTCCTCCGGACGGCTGATTCCAAGGAGGAAGAGGAAATCAAGTTCGCAGAGCCGGAGAAGAGTCTGGAAGACCTGTTTGACGAATTATAGTGCGGAGGCACACAGCAATGAAGGAATTACCAAAGAAACATGAATATATCAAGGACATGAGGATCACAGGCGACAGGTTATACGTTGCCGCAGATCACGACATGTCCTGCAAAGACATCGTCCATGACATGGGCTGGGAGCAGCACGTTGTGCGCGTTCCCGGTTTTTTACCGGAGCATATGGAACGAGGCTGGGAGTTCTCTTCGGAAGATCAGGAAGAGCTTTGCCGCCAGCTGGAGGCTGCCGGGCTGAAGGATTTTCAGCTGAAGACTGGATTTACGGATCTGGCGGGAGGCTTTCAGGCTGAGAATTCCGGCGGCAAGGGCGTTCTGGATGGAGCGGCCGATCAGGAGGGCAGCGGGGAAGACGCCTTGCTGTATCACGGACCGCTGGACTGGGATGCATGTCCCTATCATTCTCTGCGGCAGCTGATCCTGGCGCGAAAGGACAGTCAGCAGAAGATCCTGTACATCGAGGCGGATTCCGAAGAAGAGCGGACTTATGGACAGCTTTCGGAGACGGCCTTCCGAATGGCAGAAGGCATGAAACAGCAGGGGATCGGCGGAACGGATAAACTGATCTTCCAGTTTCACAGCAACCGTCGCTTCATCGAAGCTTTCTGGGCCTGCATGGTGCTGGGCGCAGGAGTGGCGCCGGTCAACAAGCCGGCGGATTATGAAACAAGGAATCTGGACACGGACAAGCTGGCGGCCATCGCCGGGTCCTTCGGCAGGACGGTGATCCTCACCGATCCGGAGAGCCGGGAGGCGCTGCAGCAGTTTGCCGCAGACCGGAAGCTGGACAGCAGGGTATTTACCTGCGAAGAACTGCTGGAATCGGCTCCTGATGATTGGGATATGGAGACTGCTATCGGGGATCAGACGGGGGATGAAGAACGTGATAGCTTCGATAAGCCGTGCCTGTTCCTGTTCACATCCGGCAGCACGGGAACCCCGAAGGGCGTGGGACTTTCCCCGCGCAATATCTTTGCACGAAACCTGGGAGAGATCCAGATGTACGACCTGGATGAAAGTCTGGTGGACTGCAACTGGATGACACTGACTCATGCGGCGGGACTCATCTGGTCTCATATCCGGGACGTGGATCTGGATGCCTTCCAAGCACAGATCCAGACGGATGTGATCCTGCAGGATCCACTGAAATTACCCATGTATTTCGACCGGTTCCAGGCGACTACGTCCTGGGCGCCCAACTTCGCTTACGCCATGGTGGCAAATGCCGTGGACGAAACGAAAGACTACGGCTGGGATCTTTGCAGAATGACCAACCTGTATTCCGGAGGCGAGATGAACGTGAGCCGGAGTCTGCGGGCGTTCCTGCGGAAGCTGAGAAAATACGGACTTGCAGGAGACTGTCTGATCCCGTGCTTCGGCATGACGGAGACGGCGTCCTGCATCACATATGAGAATAACTTCCACTATGAGACGACTACGGATTCTCTTCCTTACGTACCGGTGGGAACGCCGGCGCTGGGGATCCAGGTGCGGATCGCAGGGCAGGACGGTCAGACCTTGAAGAAAGGCGAGACCGGTTACCTGCAGCTGAAAGGCGATACCATCATCACCCGGTATTACGAAAATCCGGAGGCGGATCGGACGTCCTTCAGCGATGACGGATTCCTCATCACGGGAGACCTGGCCTTCATCGAAGGCGATTCAGTGATCATCACCGGACGGGAAAAGGATGTGATCATCGTCAACGGCGAGAATCACTACGTGCAGGATCTGGAGGAAGCGGCGGAAGCCCTCGAAGCGGTGGAAGGCGGATTCTCCGCGGCCAGCTCCGTCATGGAGAACGGGAAGGAAGCCGTGCTGCTGTTCTTCACTCCATCGGATCCGGTTCTGTTAGAGGCCTCCAACCGCAACCAGCTGAAAAAGCTGCTGCGGGAGATCAAAAAAGCAGTCCAGATCCAGTGCTTCGTGACCCTGGATCATCTGATCCCGGTCAGCCGGGAGAAATTCCCGCGGTCAGAGATCGGCAAGAAACAGCGGAATCAGCTGAAAAACGCCTATCTGGACGGAGCATACGAAAAGCTTCTGGGACAGCTGGAGGAACGGAAGACGGAATATGTCATGGAGCGTCAGTACGTGCCCGTAGAGCTGGGAGCGGAAGCCGACTGGGAAGACAAGGGATGGACGTGCTTGATGGACTTTTCCTTCGCGACGGAAGAGGCCAGGATGCGGTCAGGAACCTGGGGGAGCAACGAAGAAACGGCGGAGGCAGACGTGGAACAGGCTTATGAAGCTGCGCTGGGATTTTTAAGGAAATTCGCAGAAGTCCGCAGCCGGACGAGGGTCATCGTGCCGGTCATCATCCAGAACAAAGGCTTTGATATTCTGGCGGCCATCCTGCCATCTCTCATCAGGACATTTTCATTGGAGCAGCCTAACGTCCGCTTCAAGCTGGTCTTTACAGAAACGCTGGATCGTGAGCTGCTGGAGCAGGAGTGCCGGGCGGCGGACGAATACGATGCGGTCTGGTACCGGGACGACTTGCGGCAGATCGACTGCTACAAGACGGTGGAATGCATCTGTAAGAAATCCAGAACAGAAGAGCTGTTTTCTGATAAGATCGCCGTGGTATTTGGCGGATTTGGCGGCATCGGAAAGCTGATGTGCCGGTATATCCTGGAACAGTTCCCGAAGGCGAAGGTTCTGGTGACAGGGCGGAGAAAGGCGGAAGGAATTATAGATATATTACAGGAATTCGATCCGAAAAGGCTTCGCTACCAGCAGGCGGATGTGTGCGACTATGAGACGCTGGAAGCTGCCTGTGAAGCTGCAAAGACCGCCTGGGGGCTGCCACTGGGATGCCTGTTTCATCTGGCAGCCCGCAGCATCGCCAAAGCGGAAGAGATGTCGGTGCTGGATACCATCCGGGAAAAGCGACAGGATCTGTACCGGGAGAGCGCATCCGTGAAGCTGGAGGGACTCATCAACGGTGACAGGATCCGCAGAGCCAACGACTGCTGCATGTACGTGTTCGGTTCCGTGGCGGGACAGTTCGGCATGATCCACATGGGAGCCTACGGGGCGGCCAATCTGCTGGCGGAGAAGTACTGCGAGTTCTGCGGCGATGAAAAGCTGCGGTATGTAGGCTGGAGCGGCTGGAGCAACATCGGCATGAACCTGAAAAAGACAGCGGACGACATGAAGATCTTCCTGAATGACTTCGATATGGAGAGGAACGGCTTCCTCCAGGGATTTACGGCGGAAGGCGGAATCCGGATGCTGGATCATATCCTGGAAAGCGGCGTCCATGCGGTTTACGCCGGTATGGACCGGGAATTCGACGGCATCCGGCACCTGATCAATGACAAACAGCGGATGACGCTGGAGCTGGTCTGCACTGAAGCGGAAGATCTGGCAACGGGACGCCAGCACCTGCAGCAGACGGACTGGGAGTCCCGCGGCGTGGAGTTCCGGTATCATCTCAATGAGATACAGCACCTGCAGGGAGGCGGAACCAGCCAGCTGCAGGAAGCGGTGGAGAGGATCTGGAAGAACGCACTGGAGCTGGATACTATTCGAATGGACGAGAACCTGTTTGACGCAGGGGGAAATTCCCTGACGGTGTTCAAGATCCTCAGCGACCTGAAAAGCGGGCTGTCTCTGGATGTGACGCCTGTGGACATCATGATGTATTCTACGATACAGAGCTTCGTAGAGTATATCGAAAGCCGCGAAGCTTCGGCGGACGGATCGCAGGCGGATCCGGCAAATCAGAAGATGCCGGGCAGCGAGACGCAGAAGCAGCGGGGCACGGAGCAGAAAAAGCGAAAGCTGAAAAAGCCGGGAAGGAGAGATAGCAGACCATGAATCTGATTGAAAAACTGAAAGAACTGGATGACGAAAAGCAGCAGAAGCTTTTAGAGAAAATCAGGAAGGAGGGCTACCGGTATGGCGTCTATCCTCTGACCATGTCCCAGTATCTTCTGTGGTGCGGGTACAGCGCGGGAGAAAACGTGGTGCACCATTCCAATCCGGGGATGATGATCCGCATGAAGGGGATTTCCCGGGAAAAGGTGATCGAGACGGCGAAACAGCTGCGGCAGCTGCAGGATCCACTCCGATACCGTTTCGTGGAGATCCGCGGCTCCTATTTCCAGTACATCGACGACGATACTCCGTGGACGCTTCTGGAACAGGATCTGTCGGGTCTTGCCGGGCAGGCCCAGGAAGAAGCGCTGGAAAAGTGCTGCGAAGAATTCTATTTCAGGCCTATCGACCTGATCGACGGATTCCCGGCGGTGTTTGAGCTGATCGCTCTATCACAAACGGAATATGTCCTCCTTATCAGTACCCACCACATCGTCAGCGACGGCATGACCATCGGCGTGCTCTACCAGGACTTCTGCAGTCTGCTGGCAGGAACGGCAAAGAAGCAGGAGTTTCAGTTCGGCCACTACGCTATGTTAAAAAGCGGCGAGGCCGGGCTAGAGGAAGAACGGAAAAACAGGGATTACTGGGTGCAGGAAATCAGGGGTATGGACAAGTATCTGGACGAACCGACGGATTACAGCCGCGACAGCGACCGGGCAGACAATGCCCGCGATGTAGTCCGCTATCTGACGGAGGAGCAGCGGGATGCGGTAGGTCGCACGGCGGCCAGGCTGGGCTGCAGTGCCTACAACGTTTTGTCCTCTCTGTTCAGCTTCGTCCTCCAGGCCTATACCCAGAAACAGAATCTGATCCTGGCGACGACGCTGTTCAACCGGGACGATCCAAGGTACAGAAATATCGCAGGTGACTTCGCTTCGGTGATCCCTCTGGTATTCCGGGGCGACAGAAGCCAGACCCTGGACCAGTACATTCTCAGCAATACGGAGAACTTCAAGACGGCGCTGAAGCACGGGGATGTGGCAATCACTCACATTCAGCAGGAGTTCCCTCACGACAGAAGGGAAAACGCCAATCCGCTGTATCAGATCGTCTTCGTCTACCACAATGAAAACCTGGCGGGCAGTCTGGAGACCTGCATCAACGGTACGGAGATCACATTGACCGAGCTGTATAACGAGAAGCGCCAGAGCCATTATACTCTGGACATATGCGTGGAGATCAACCATTCGGAGCAGCGGGATATGATCCGGGCTCATTACTGCCAGAAGCTGTTCGAGCGGGAGACCGTTGAAAACGTGATCGAGATCTTCCAGGATTCCATCCGGTATCTGGATGGTCCGGGCGATGTGAAGCTGGGCGATATGATCTTGGTGGGTTCGGAATCCAGGGCGGCGCTTAGGGAAACGGTGCCGCGGGTCCCGGAGGGGGCGGAGGCTGCAAAGCTTCCGGCGGACGAGTCTTTCGCCGTGACGGATCCGGGCAGCGGACGGACTGTCTGCATCCTGGGAAAGGACGATATACCGCTTCCGGCAGGTTTCTTCGGAAATGTATGGATGCGGGAGAATGGACAATGGTATCGCACCTGGCGCTGGGGCAGGATCACTCTGGATGGACGTCTGGAAATTGATCCGGGCAAATCGGATCTGGTTCTGTTTCAGGGAGAACTCTGCAACAGGAAGAAGGCCAAGGAAGCCCTGGAGCAGGCTTTTTCAGGCATGACAGTTAGTTTGGGCTATCTTGATGAAAGTCATATGATCTTAAATTACAGTGGTATCAGCGGCATGCTGAACCGGAAAGACGTGAGCCGCCTCTGCGGCTTTGCACCGACGTTACTTTATAAGACGGAGCGGAGCAGTCAGGAATACGTGCTGCGCCACCAGGAAAAGGTGCTTTTGGCCATGGATCTTTTGCAGAAAGAAGGCTGTGAGACATGGACCGTGCAGCAGGAGGACTCCGACGAGGTCTGCGTAGTCTTTGCAGGAGAAAAAGCCGTGAAGCAGGCGCGGATCGACGAGATCTACGGAGAGATCCTGGACGAAAAGACGGAGTTCTGCTATCTGCCTCATCCACAGGAATGGGATGGAACGCTGGCGGCGCTGGATGAGATCTCTTCCTATCGCTACCACAAGAAGACGCGGAGCGACATGGAGCAGCAGCTGGCGAAGGTCTGGAGCGAGATCCTGAGCCACGAGGACTTTGGTGTGTATGACCATTTTTATGAGGTGGGCGGTAATTCCGTCAAGATCATCAAGCTGCTCCATGCGTTAAGGGAAACTTTTGACCTGGATCTGAAGATCACAGATCTGTTTATCTATAATACGATCCATCAGCAGGGACAGTACATCAGCGAACTGAAGGAGATGACACCTGCGGTGGAGGAAGTGGAAGTGCTGAGTTTCTAGCTGGAAAGGACGACTATGAAAGATACAATGAAAATTGCGGTCATCGGGGCATCAGTCCGGTTCCCGTATGCGGAAGAGCTGCGGGACCTGGATCGCATCTATTCCAACAAGATGGACTGCATTCACGATATTACGCCGAAACGGATACGCCTCAACGGGCTGGACGAGAACACGGCGTATACTCAGTTCGGCTATCTGGAAAATCTGGATGAATTCGACTATGGATTTTTTAATATTTCCAGGACAGAGGCCATCTGCATCGACCCGCAGCAGCGGATCTGTCTGGAGCTGGCCTGCAAGGCCATCGAGAGCGCGGGCTATTGCCTGTCTTCAATGGCGGGCACCAATACTGCAGTGTTTGTAGGCGGAGGCAAATCCACCTATGACAAGCTCTACGACGACGATACCGGGTTCGCAGCCACGGGAGAAATGGCGGACGCCATGGCAGGCAGGATCAGCTACATGCTGGATCTTCACGGAGAGGCCATGGTCTGCTCTACGGCGTGTTCTTCTTCCATGTATGCGACTTACGATGCGTGCACCAAGCTGCTGGCGGGAAGCTGCGATGCAGCTCTGGTGGGGGGCGTGCTCCTGTACTTCGATGTGATGAAGCAGAGTGACGTGACCGAGGATGCTGGAACTATCGGACTGGCTGCGCCGGACGGACGGTGCAAGACTTTTGACAACCGGGCCGACGGGATCAACCTGTGCGAGGGAGCGGGTTTCATCTTCTTAAAGCGTTATGAGGATGCAAAAGCGGACGGCGACAACATCCTGGCGGTCATCACGGCTGCCGGATCCAATCAGGACGGGGGACGTTCCAACAGCTTTACGGCGCCAAGCATCACAGCGCAGACGGAGATCTTCACCCGCGTGTGGGAGCGCTGGGGCATCGATCCTATGACCATCGGCTACTATGAGGCCCACGGGACGGGAACCAAGATCGGCGATCCCATCGAGATCGCTTCCATCACGGAGGCATACAAGGGCTACACGGACAAGAAACAGTTCTGTCCGATTGGCAGCTTAAAGACCAATTACGCACATCCGGGCTCGGCGGCTGGTGTGGCCAGCGTCCTCAAGGGGATCCTGTCCATTCAGGGCAAAAAGAAGTACCCGCTGCGGGATCTGCAGAAGCCCAACCACATGATCGACTTTGAAAACTCCCCGGTCTATCCCATCGCGGAGCTGGAGGAATGGCCGGACGAACACCGCGTCTATGCCATCAACGGTTTCGGTTCCACCGGGACCAACGTACATATCGTTATGGAAAACGACCGGCAGCCGGAGAGTCCTTCCGATGCGGCACAGATGGACGAGCATCTCATCTCAATCAGTACCAGGAAGGGACAGCTGCTGAAGGAATACAAGGAAAAGCTGCTGCAGGATCTGGAGGATCCGGCGCTGGCGGACTGCAGTCTGGGAGACATCTGTGCGACCTTTGATCTGGGCCGCGACGACTATAAATACCGAAGCGCGACGCGGATCAGCAGCCGTCAGGACCTGATGGAATTCCTGAAAAAAGACAATGAGCCAAAGCAGGCTGCATCGCGGAAACTGGTTCTTCTCTGCTCTGGAGACGGGACATATACAGACGAAATGATAGAAACACTTTGCCGCAGATATCCGGCGGTAAAGGACTACTGCCGGCAGATGGCGGACTACTGCAAAGACCTGAAGGTGCGGGATGCTGTCATAGATGCGGCTATCCTGCTGCAGCTGCGGGCATGGGGAATCTCTTCCAAGACCATGATCGGAACGGGACGGGGAACCGTTTCTATCCAGCTGGCGGAAGGCAGGCTTGATCCGCAGGATCTGGCGCATGCAGTGGAAGCGCAGGCGGCAAAAACGCTGGATGAAAAGAAGTTTATCGACTACATGATCATGCTGGCGGAAGCGGAAGACGATCCGTTACTTTGTTTGGACATCGCGGAACACGGCAGACTGCTCCAGGCGCTTCGGTTTGCATCAAGCGTTTGTAATGAAAATGGCGGAGAAGATCGGTGGATGCTAGTAGAAGCTCTCTGCGGAGATTCTCTCCTTGACGGTCTGGCTGCCCTCTACGAAGCAGGGGTGGATCTGGACTGGAAGGAATTTTATAAAAACGTCCGCTATCGTAAGGTATTTCTGGCAACCTATCCGTTCGAGAAGACTTCGGCGTGGCCGGAGCATGTCAAGAAACAGGATGGAAGCGCAGCTGCAGAGACGGCGGAGGAAGAGGTCGATGCTTCCATGGATCTGCGGACCTTCCTGCGGGAAACCTGGCGGAAGACCCTGGGACTTTCGGAGCTGGGAGATGAGGACGATGTCTTCGAGCTGGGAGCCAATTCTCTGGTTTCCATGTCCATCATCAAAAAGATCCGGGAGCACACGGGAATCGAACTGGACTTCGAGGACGTGTTCATCTACCCGACGGTCAATGAGCTGTATGACTATCTGCTGACACTGGCCGATCCGGAGACGCTGGAAGCACTGGAAAACGGAGGCGCTGAAGATAACAATGCGGCTGGCGGTAAGAAAAAGCCGGAAGGAACTTTGCAGGAAGAAAACGGACTGGTTTCCGGAAATCAGGAGCGGATGCTCTACATTCTGGAAGACTCCGGCAATAAGGCCATTTACAATATGCCGGTGCTGTACCGGATCGAGGGAGAGCTTCGGACGGAAGCACTGACGGAAGCGGTGCAGCAGATCATCCAGCGCCATGACGTGCTTCATACGATTTACGAGAAGGCGGAGGGTGAATACAGACAGAAGGTACTGCAGGATTATGAATTCGATATTCCGGTGATGGACGGTAGCGCCATGACGGAGGCTGAGATCAGGGGGCTGGCTGCAAAGGAGGCGGCCAAGCCGTTTGATCTGTTTCAGGAGATCCCGGAACGGATGCTCTTGATCCGCTGCAGCGAGACGGAGTACTACTGGTTCGTCAACATCCATCATATCGCGGCGGACGGCTGGTCGCTGGGGCTGTTCTATACCGAGCTGGAGCAGCTGTATCACGGACTGGTGAGCGGGGAGCACCCGCAGCTTACCCCTCTGACGCTCCAGTACAGCGGATACGCTCAGCGGGAGCACGCGTATCTGCAGAGCAGAGAAGCGGAGGAGGATGCAGCCTACTGGACGAAGCAGCTGGAGGGCGTTCGCGGGATTTTAGACTTCCCGACTGATAAACAGCGTCCGGAGATCCAGCAATTCCGGGGAGGCAGCACACGCCTCGATCTGGGCCAGGAGCTGACGGAGAAGCTGGAGCATTACTGCCGGGAGCACAACATGTCGGAGTTCATGCTCCTGGAAAGCGTCTACGCTATTTTGCTCCATCTGTATTCCGGCTCCGACGATATCTGCGTCGGTGTACCGTTTGCAAACCGCAGGGATGAGGATGTGCAGCAAATGATCGGCTTCTTCGCCAACACCATCGTCATCCGCAGCCGCTTTGCAGAAAAGCAGGGAACGGAAGCGTTCCTGCAGGCCAGCCGGAAGATCATCAGCGACGCCTTCCTCCATTCGGCCATCCCGTTTGAAGAGGTGGTGAAGAACCTGAGATTTGAACGGAGCACGGCACATGCGCCGCTGTTCCAGTACGCATTTACCATGCAGAACTTCGCCCTTTCGGATATGGCGCTGGACGGAGTGTCCGTCCAGATGGAAGAGCCTCTGGTGAGTGGAGTCAAATTCGACCTGACCTTCTCCCTGTTCCGCACGGATACGGAGATCGCAGGCAACATCGAATACGACGCGGATCTGTTTACGCTGGAGTATGTGGAACGGATCCTGGAGGATTACGTGCGTATCCTGGAAGCGGTCATCGGAGAGAATACACCGGAGATCGAGGCCATCGACCTTTCGGCACAGAACGTGATCGAGGCTTCTGAAAATCCTTTTGACAGCCTTTTTTAGTTCAGAATAAGTGAGGATAGATATATGTTATTTTTAGGAATGGATTTGACCGAGGAAGACAAGAGAATCATCTCGGAGATAAATAATACGGAGCATCCACTCCCGCCGGAGATGCTGCCGGAGCTGATCGCTGCTGGTCTGCGCCGCGATTCGGAGAAGACTGCCGTCATCGCAGGCGGCAGGGAATACCGGGCCTGTGAAGTGGAATCGGATCTGCAGGACATGACGGCATTTTTAATGCAGGAAGGGCTGCGGCCGGGAGAAACGGTAGCTCTCATGTTCCGGAAAGGGTATCAGCAGATCTCGGCGGCTCTGGGGACGACCTATGCAGGATGCGCCTATTCACCCATCGAATACGGTCTGCCGCTGCTGCGAGTCAAGGAATCTCTGCAGAGCAGTAAGGCGAAGCTGCTGATCACCGATGAAGAAAACAGAGCCAGACTGAAAGAATCCGGACTGTTTGACTTTATGGAAATCTACACGTGGGAGGAGGCCAGGATAAAGAACCACCAGATCGCCGGACCGCGGATTCCGTCGGGCAGCGATAATTTCGCCGTGATCTTTACATCGGGATCCACGGGAAAGCCCAAGGGCGTGCAGGTGACCTTCGACAATATCAGAAACTGTTTCGCTCATACGGCGTGGTTTTATAGTGTTGGTCCGGAGAATCGGAGCATTTCCGTGACCAACTTCTGTCACGATATGAGCATCTATGAATTATATGGGACTATTTCCAACGGCGGTTCGGTAGTCATGCCTGATGCGGAACGGGAGACAGATCCGGCTCACTGGGCGGAGCTGATGATCCGATATGAGGTCAACACCTGGGATTCGGTGCCGACGCTGGCCAATTTGCTGACGCTGGCGCTGGAACAGGAGGATCTAAAGATCCCCAGCATGAAGATGATGATCCTGGGCGGGGAATTCGTTCCCATCCAGGTGGTCAAGGATCTGCAGCATTATCTCCCTAATGTACAGATCTACACCATCGGAGGACCGACGGAAACGACCATCTGGAACATCAACCACAAGGTGGAACCGAAGGATCTGAACGGTAAAGTCATCCCTTACGGCCGCCCTATCTGGAACACGGAATACTATATTCTCGACGAAAATCTGAAGATCCTGCCGCCGGGTGAGATCGGCGTCATCTACAACACCGGCATGTCGGTGACCAAGGGTTATACGGACTACGATCTGACCCAGGAACGATACATCCGCCATCCGCTGCTGAATGTGAGAATGTACAACACGGGAGATCTGGGCAGCTACAATAAAGACGGCTATATCGAGATCCACGGCAGAGCGGACAACCAGGTGAAGATCCAGGGCAAGCGGATCGAGCTGGGCGAGATCGAAAGCGTGCTGGGCCAGTCGGACATGGTCAGCCAGACGGCGGTCACGGCGCTGGAAGAACAGATTTACGCCTTCTGTACGCTGAAAGAGGAATACGTGACGGACAAGCTGGAAGACAACTGGTCCCAGGTTTTCGACGAGACCTACAGCGGACAGCGGGAGGACGCTGCCGGAGAGAAGGAAGACTTCAGCAGCTGGTTCAGCAGCTATACCCACAAGCCGATCCCGCTGGAGGAAATGCGCAGCTGGCGTGACCTGACCCTGAAACGGATCGATGCGGTCAAGGGCAAGCGGATCTTCGAGATCGGATGCGGCACGGGACTTCTGCTCCATCGTCTGGCACCGGAATGTGAGTCCTTCGTGGGCATCGACATTTCCCAGGTGGCCGTGGACAATCTGAAAAAGGAACTGGAAGCCGACGGCATCACCAATACGGAAGTCTACTGCAAGGGTGCCGGAGATCTGGCGGAATTTGCCGACCGGAAATTCGATACGATCATCATCAACTCGGTTATCCACTTCTTCCGGGACGATGCGTACCTGCTGGACGTGATCCGTCAGTGCGGCAAGATGCTGGACGAGGGCGGCTGTCTCTTTATCGGAGACGTGAGAAACTACGATCTTCTGGAGCTGTTCCATGCGTCCGTCATCTTCGCGGGAGCGCCGGAGGACGCTGATCCGGAAAGTCTGAGACAGAGGATCCGGGAACGTCTGGAACGGGAAAAGGAACTGACCGTTTCACCTGCATTTTTCAAGGCGGCCTGCCGGATCCTGCCGGAGTATTCCAGCGTCAGGATCCAGTGCAAGGAAAGCGAATACGACAATGAGCTGACCCGGTTCCGCTACGACGTCACACTGCAGCGGGTGGTAACGGATGAAGCGGGAGATACCGTTTTCTTCGACGGTGCAAAGACGAAGATCAAGGACAGCGAGCTGGAGCAGGCTCTTACGGCCGGTAAAAATGTTCGCGTCACCAATATCCCGCACGGCTACCTGCTGGACAGCATCCGCCGCTTCTGTGACGTGGAACACCGGAACTTTGCTTTCAGCGATCAGGAACTGCAGAATGCACACATCCCTCATCACTACCATGCTCTGGCGGAGCGCTGCGGATATCAGTGCTGCGTGGAAACCGATGCTTCAGGCAGGATGGATATCCGCATAGGGCGTGAGATCTGTGCCGCCCTGCAGGACGCTGAGACGGATCCGGACAAGTTGTCCGACTGCGTCAACGAACCGTATCAGGAGCTGACCACCATGGACTTCGTGCAGGAGCTTCGCGCCTTTGCAGGAGAATATCTGCCGGGTTACATGATCCCGGATCGGATCAGCATTTTACAGGAACTGCCGACGCTGCAGAACGGCAAGATCGACCGGAAAGCGCTGAAGGCCATGGCGGAGGAAGAACGGGAAGCCTGTAAAGATCAGCAGGAGGCGGAGGACGCTTTGCAGGATGTGGATGCGGCAAAGGACCCGACGGAATTCGTCAGAAAGTTTTACAGAGGAATGTTCCACGAGGACGTGGATCCCGACGCGCCGTTCCTGACTATCGGGGGCCATTCCCTGCTGGCCATGCAGCTCCTTTCAGCGGTGAAAAAGAATCTGGGCGTGACCATCCGCCTGTCGGAGTTCATGCAGGATTCCACCATGAATCACGTGATCCAGATGGTAACGGAGGCGCAAGACACAGCGGATGCGGCAGAAACATCTGGACCGGAAACAGAACCTGTTTATCAGGAAGACGTGGAGCACCGCTTCGAGCCATTCCCGCTCAACGCCATGCAGCAGTCCTACTATTTCGGACGGAGCAGCAACGTGCTGGGCGGCGTGCCGACCTCCATGTATCTGGAATTCTGTATGGAATCTCTGGATATTGAGAGACTGGAGGAGGCTGTCAATCAGCTGGCAGCCCGCCACGAGATGCTGCGGTGCATCATCGATGAGGACGCGAAGCAGCGGATCCTGCAGGATCCGGAGAGAGTTTACATTACGGTGGAGGACTACGGCCCGCTGGATGAAGAAAAACAGACACAGACTCGTCAGGAAATCTACGACGAGATCTACGATATGATCGACCTGAATCACTTCCCGGCATTTATCTGCAGGGCGGTGAGATTCGGCACGGAACAGACTTATTTATATCTGGTCTTCGACAGTACGTTCATCGACGGAGCCAGCGTCAGCATCCTGATCCACGATCTGGGCGAATTGTATGCAGGCAAAACTCTGGAGCCGCTGAAAGCCAGCTTCAAGGATTACTGCCGCTTCCTGGATGGATCCCATCAGAGCAGGGAGTATCAGGAATCCATGAGCTACTGGTGTCAGCGCAAGGACAGTCTTCCGGGAGCGCCGGCTCTGCCTGTTCTCAGTGAAAACGGGGACGGGGAGCACGCTGGAACCATCCGCAGAGCCGGACTGGTGGATGCGGAAACCTGGCAGAACATCAAGGTCATGGCCAAGGAGCAGTCCCTGTCATTGTTCGTGGTGCAGGTGACCATGTTCTCCATGGTGCTGGCCCGCTGGAGCGGCGATCCTCACTTCACCCTCAACGTTCCTATCTTCAACCGGATGGACGTAAAAGACGACATCGCCAAGACAGTAGGAGAATTTGGATCACTGATCTTTCTGGAGGTGGATCTCGATCCGGACGCAGGATTCCTGGAAAACTGCCGGAAGATCCAGAAACAGTTCGAGCAGGACATGGATCATCGCCGGGCAAACGGCGTGGAGGTCATGAAGAAACTGCGCAAAAAAGGACGGGAGATGAACCTGCCGGTAGTCTTCACATCCCTGACCACGCCGTCGGGCGACGACGGGCTGTACAGTCAGTTTATGGAGCTGAAGCGGTGGCGTTCCCAGTCGTCTCAGGTATGGCTGGATTCCATCGTATTCGACAAGGATGGCGGCCTGGAACTGGCGTGGGACTGCTACGACGGTATCTTCGATCCGGTGATGCTGGACGATATGTTCGCCGCTTATCTTGATGGATTTGCGCAGATCCCGGATACGGACCGCTTCCTGGGCAAGACGGTGAACGGCTGCCTGCAGGGCCGCAATTATAACAGGATATTAGAAATCAATGAGACGGAATATACATACGAGGACGAGCCGAAGCTGCTTCATGCAGGCTTCCTCAAGACGCTGCAAAGCACGCCGCAGGCGGTTGCATGCGTGACAGAAAACAGGACGCTGACCTATGAAGAACTGTACCGGTGTGCCGCAGACGTGGCGCAGCAGCTGAAAGCCCAGGGCATGGGCCGTGGCGATTACGTGGCCGTGCAGATGAAGCGCGGCTGGAAGCAGGTGGCTGCGGCGCTGGGCGTGCTCTTTGCAGGAGCGGCATATGTGCCTGTCAGCGACAGCTGGCCGATGGAGCGTGTGGAACGCATTTTAGAGGCTGCAAAGATCCGTGCGGTGGTCAGCGACGGCGTTACGAAGACGCCTGCTGAGATCGTCCGCATCGACGTGGAAGAGAGCAGCTGCGAAAGACCGTGTCCGGGCTTCAGCGTGGATCTGTCGGTAGATGCAAAGGACGTGGCTTACGTCATCTACACGTCAGGCTCCACGGGACTGCCGAAGGGCGTTGTGATCCAGCACGAGGCTGCGGTCAACACCCTGCTGACGGTCAACCGGATGCATCAGGTGGGAGCGGGCGACAGAGCTATCATGCTGTCGGAACTGTATTTCGATCTGTCGGTATACGACATTTTCGGCATGTTCTACGCCGGCGGTTCGGTCTACGTGCCATCCGACGAGGAAAAGCAGGACGTGACCTGCTGGAACAGGATTTTGACGGAGCGTGACATCACCCTCTGGAACACGGTGCCTGCTTTTATGCAGATGCTGATGGAGATCAACGAGGGCGGAGACATCTGTTCCGATACGCTGCGGATCGTCATGATGAGCGGCGACTGGATCCCTCTCAACCTGCCGGATCGCATTAAAATGCTGCTGCCAAAGGCGAAGGTCATGAGTCTGGGCGGCGCCACGGAAGCCTCCATCTGGTCCAACTATTACTGGGTAGATGATGTAAAGCCGGAGTGGAAGAGCATTCCTTACGGATATCCGATGGACAACCAGAAGATGCTGGTGCTGGATGGCAACCTGGACATCTGTCCGGAGCACGTGGAAGGCGACATTTACATCGGTGGCGTCGGTCTGGCCAAGGAATACCTCAACGAGCCGGAGCTGACGGAACAGAAGTTCATCTTCTGCGACAAGCTGGGCTGTCGCCTCTACTTTACGGGAGACCGGGGCAGATACTACAGCGACGGAAGCATCGAATTCCTGGGCAGAAGCGATACCCAGGTGAAGATCAACGGCTTCCGGGTGGAGTTGGGCGAGATCGAGGGCTGCGCCCTGAAGGACGGCCGCATCGACGCCGCCATAGCAAACTACGACCGGAAGCAGAACCTGCTCAGCTTTTATTATAAGACCAATGCGCCGGTGAGAGAGGAAGAGCTGCAGGAGCTGTTTAAAAACAATCTGCCGGAATACATGATCCCGGCGGTGACGCTGGAGATCCAGGAGGTCCCGGTTAACGCCAACGGCAAGGTGGATAAAAAGCAGCTGCCGGTGCTGGAGCGGGCAGACGCAGGAACAAGCAGCGAGATCCTGACCGATACCCAGCGCGGTCTGCAGGCGATCTATCAGGATATTCTGGACGTAACGGAGATCGGCCTCGACGATAACTTCTTCCGGATCGGAGGAGACTCCATCCGGGCCATCATGCTGCTTCACAGCATCGCCAAAGCTTTTCCTGCAAAGGTACAGCTGACGGATATTTTCGCTCATCCGACGATCCGGGAGATGGCGGAGCATCTGGAGAAAAACGGCGGCGGTCAGGCGGTGTTTGCTCATGAAGAGATCACCGACGCCATGGAACTTTCGGCAGCCCAGAAGGGCATCTGGTTCCAGGCAAAATCCGCCGAAGCTTCTGCAGACGGAGCCTACGGATTCGTGCTGGTGGGAAGCTTTGAAACGGAGACGGCCGGATTTGACTGGGAAGCATACCAGCAGGCGATCTGCATGACGGCAGAGGACAATGTGGATCTGAGAACGGAGATCTATGAAAAGGATTTCGTTCCATATGTGAGATACCGGGACGATTTCACCTGTCCGATGAAGCAGCTGGATCCGCTGGAAACCGTGGAAGCAACGACGCGCATGCTGCGGGAAGAAGCGCTGGCCGCAGTGGACAGCATAAATCAATACCCGCTGTTTGCATTCCGGACGGCAGAGACAGCTGACGGCAGGACCGTCATCGCGCTGGCTGCCCATCACGTCATTGCCGATGCGGCTTCCATCGACCTGATGCTGGAAGAAATCGAAAAGAAATATCAGAAGCTGAAACAGGGCGAGACGCCGGAAGCGGAAAAGCCGGAATACAACTATCATGATTTCGCCGCATGGCAGAACAGAGAACTGGCAGCCGGAAACTTC
Source organism: uncultured Clostridia bacterium (assembly GCA_934281605.1). Taxonomy (GTDB): domain Bacteria; phylum Bacillota; class Clostridia; order Peptostreptococcales; family Anaerovoracaceae; genus Lentihominibacter. The sequence continues at coordinate 65,700 of CAKQXD010000001.1, forward strand.
GACGAGGACTTCCAGTACTGGAAGAAAACGCTGCAGGGTCTTGAGCTGATGAGCTTCTCGGAAGGAATCACCGTTCAGGAGGGCGGAAGCGCACAGGCGCTGCGCCGGGACGTGGAGATTTCGGAAGCGACCATGAAGAAGCTGGAAGCTCTCTGCACGGAGAACAACATTTCCCTGTACAACGGATTTTCCGCTATCATGGCGATGCTGATGAAATACTATTTTGCATCGGATCGGATCGTCATGGGCATGGCCTACGGAGCACGGGAGCACCATCAGTTTGAACGTGTTCTGGGAAGCTTCGCGACCGGGAGCATCACGGTGACGCCGGTAGGAGCACAGGATGATTTCTGCAGCATCGCCAAGCACGCGGCTGCAGCAGCGGAGGATGCCATGAAGCACAGCAGCCTGCCGTTCCACCTCTTAGTAGAAAAGAACGGTCTGGATCTGGAGTATGCGCAGGCGCCGTACCACGTTCTCATCGACTGTCTGGAAATGGCCGGAAGCGGCAGAACGAGCGACTTTACGCCGTTCATATATTCCCAGCAGAGGATCCCGGCAGAGCTGGTACTGACCATTGAACCGGCCAGAGGAGATCATCCGGTGGGACTGCTGTATCGGACCAATTGTTTCGCAGAAGAGCAGATCGACGAGTACTGCCGGACGCTGGAAGAAATTCTGGAAGCGGTGGCGGAGCATGACCGCATCTCCATGGAAGAGCTGGAACAGATGCTGGATGGAAAGGAGCAAGAAGAATGATAGAGCTTACATATGGCGGGGAGCACCTGGACAAAACGCAGATCCAGGAAAAGATCGACGCCTATGCAGATGATATAAAAAAGAAACAGGAGAAACCTGTATCCCTGAGTCTGGACGACAGACTGGAATGCATGGCGGCCGCAGTGACCGCTCTGCAGCAGGGAGGCAGGGTGACGATCCTGGGAAATACGGTAACGCTGGAACCGGCAGACCCTATGGCCATTGCGGGGCAGGGAGCCTCCGGAGAAGAACAGGGCTGGATTGCATCAGGCTCCGTCAGGATCTCTGGCCAGGAGATCCCGGGGAAAGCGCTGGAGCAGTGGTGCCGCTTCCACCAGCAGGTGCTGGGAGAGGTCAAAGTGATCAGCATGGAGGATTCCATGGAATCATTCTGCTCCATGACCTGGATGCTGGCCTTTTATCTGAAGGCGGAGCTTGTGACAGGTTCTCAGGTGCAGGACGCCGACGTGGTGATCCTGCCGCTGGCAGAGGCGGCAAAGGCGGCTGATTCCGGGAAACTGCCTGCCTGCAGGGCGCTTTTGACCATCGGCTGCGACAGTGTTGCATTTGATCCCATCAAGGCGAAGCTGGATCCGGCCTGCCGGTGGATTCATTCCTATGGGTTCCCGATGGCCCTCTGCATTTCCTACGGCAGGGAGATGACCGTTCGGGGCAAGACGGCTGTGTATCATGAACTGAAACCGGTCAGCGGGACGTCTTTAGCCGTAGTCAACGAAGCCGGCGCCGCCCGTCCGGTGGATGTTTCGGGCAGACTGGAACTGAAGCTGGGAGAAAAAACGATCCTCACGCCGGTGCAGGCTGTCCTCCAGTCCGACGGGAAGCTGACGGCGGAAGGTCTGGCAGAAGATTTCCTGGAGCAGAACGGCAGACTGCTGTCCCAGGCGGAGATCCGCGATACCCTGCTGCAGACGGGAATGATCCAGGACGCCTGCGTGACGGCGGACAAGATCTACTACACCCAGAAAGAACAGTACAACAGCTTTGAAATCTGCAAAGCCCTGAAGCAGGTATACGGCGAGGCAATGGACTTTGCAGCGCTGGAAGTGCCGTACCTGCCGAAGACGCCGGACGGCCGGATGGATCAGCATGCACTGGCAGAGCTGACGGCAGAGGCAGCAGCCTGCAGAGACTCTTTGCAGAAAGAAATGGATCCGGAAAAATGCTGGATCGATATCGAATACCGCGACGCTGCGGTAAGCGTGCTGGAGGATGAAACCGGAGATACGGTGAAGCTGCGGGAGCAGGAGCTGACGGTGACCGACGAGGACGCCGTGCTGGAAGCGGAACCCATCGACATATCCCAGAGAAAATACGAAGGTCTGTCCCAGATGATCCAGGCGCGGAAGGATTCCACACAGGAGATCATCTACATCACGGAAAGCGGAGAGACGATCCAGACTTACGGAGAGCTGTATCAGGAAAGCTTGCGCATGGCTGCGGGGCTGCGCGAAAAGGGCGTCAAGAGCGGAGACGTTCTGGTGTTCCAGATTCCGGACAACCGGGAATACCTCATTTCCTTCTGGGCCTGCATCCTGCTGGGCGCTGTTGTGGCTCCTCTGGGCGTGCTGGACGATTACGGCGGCCGGAACATCAACACGGAGAAGCTGAAAAACATCTGCGAGATGTTGGATTCTTATTATGTGCTGGCGTCCGATGAAGTGGGCAAAAAGCTGGGCGGACTGGTGCCGGAACAGAATGTGATCTGCTTCGGTCAGGCGGTCGGAAGCTCTGGGACTGCTGAACAGGCGGATGCTGCAAAGAGCGGTGCTTCGGAGGATGGCTGGAAACCATACGAGTGGCAGGATGATGAGACTTGTCTTTTGATTTTTACGTCCGGAAGTACGGGAACTCCGAAGGGCGTGCGGCTGTCTCAGGGCAATATATTCGCGCGGACCATGGCGGAGATCCAGCGATATCAGCTGGACGAGACGGAAGTGGATCTCAACTGGATGACGCTGACCCATGCGGCGGGGATTATCTGGTCCCACACGCGTGACGTGTATCTGGAGCTGAAGCAGGTTCAGGTCATGTCGGAGGTGGTGCTCCACGCGCCGCTGCGCCTGCTGGATCTGATGGATCGCTACCGGGCAAGCATTACGTGGGGGCCGAACTTCGCCTTTACGCTGATCCGGGACAACTACGATCCGCAGCAGACTTACGACTGGGATCTCAGCTGCGTGCATCACATCTTCTCGGGCGGCGAAGCCAATGTGAGCCGCGATCTGCGGGAATTTCTGCGGATCGGGATGCGCTACGGCATGCCGGGAGACGTTCTTTCTCCGAGCTTCGGTATGGCGGAGACGTCGTCGGCCTTCATCTATTATGATGACTTCCGTCTGGACAACACGGCGGATGAAGACCGGTTCGTGCCGATCGGATCGCCGAGCGCAGGCCATGCGGCGCGGATCACCGACGAGGATGGCAACATCCTGAAAAAAGGCCAGATCGGCCGGATCGAATGCCGGGGCGGCGCTGTCACCTGCGGCTATTATAAAAATGAAAAAGCAAACGAAGAATCCTTTACAGCGGACGGCTTCCTCATCACCGGGGACATGGGCTACATGGAGGGCGGCGTCGTCACTCTGACCGGACGTGAAAAGGAGATCATCATCATAAACGGACTGAATTACTACGTGCAGGATATCGAAAGCGTGGTCAATGAGATCGATGAGATCATCCCGTCCTTTACGACGGCGGTTTCGGTGGCAGGCAACGGAGGCACGGAGGAGATCCTGGTAGTATTCTCGCCGGAGGACGACCGGGTATTCGACAGCGAGGAAGCTCTCCGGGCGCTGACGGGCAGGATACGGAAGCGGATCCTGGAGCAGAGCGGACTGTACGCCAAGTTTATCGTGCCGGAGCGAAAAGACCAGTCCATTCGAACGGAAATCGGCAAGAAGCAGCGGAGCAAGTACCGCAAGCATTTTGAAGAAGGACTGTACGACGAAGTCCTCTGCAAGACGGGCGTGCTGAAGGACAAGACGTATCTGTCTCAGCAGCGCTGGATCCCGGTGAAGCTGCAGGGCTGCGGGCAGGTCCCGTCGGTAGTCAGAAACAGCGCTATGTTGATACATCTGGATAACGGCAGTGTGATAGATCGGTACGTGCTGGAGCATCAGGCGGATGAGACGGACGCTTTCATCATGGGGCTGTATCAGCGGTGCCGCAGCTGGGCAGGACTCCCGGAGGGAACGAAGATCCTGATCCCGACCCTTCACGGCGTGCTGGTGGACGGCGCGGACGACGAGGAGCTTTCCGTCAACGGCGCTATGATCTCCGGCTTCCTGCAAAGTTTTCAGCAGGAGTATCCGGACAGATTCTGTCGTCAGATCGATCTGGATGAGGATCGGGAGGATCTGCTGCTGCAGGAGGCTGCCAGCTGCTGCAGAGACGCTCTGGTGGCGTATCGCAAAGGCAGACGCTACGGCGTAGAGTATTATACGGTAACGGAAAGACTGGAACAGACGGATATTCAGGGCAAGAGCATCCTGGTGGTCGGCGCCATGGGAGGCATCGGTCAGATCCTCTGCCGCCACCTGGCAGACAAATATCATGCAGCGCTTCTGCTGGTGGGCAGAACGCCGGAAGAAGACCTGACGGAGCAGCAGAAGCAGTGGATCGGATCCCTGTCGGAGTCCGGCACATCGGTGCGTTACCACAGGGCTGACGCTGCATGTGAAAGCCAGATGCTGGATGTCATGGAGCTCTTCGGTCAGGAAACGGGTCAGCCGGTGGAGGTATTCCTCAATCTGGCAGGTGCCCTGGGCCACGGAGGAGAAGGTGGTTTTTGGGATCATCCGGAGAAGCACACCATCGCAGAGGAAAGCAAGGAAGACAGAATGGCCACCATCGACTCCAAGCGGAAGACCAGCCTGGTTCTCGGCAAATTAGCAGAACAGCAGGAAAACAGCACGGTGATCTTCTTCGGATCGGTCAACGGGATCCTGGGAGGAGCCGGACTGGCGTCCTATTCTGCGGCCAACAGCTTCCAGGATCAGTACGCGCGCTATCTGCGGCAGACGGGCAGAGCCAACGCCTTCTGCATCAACTGGAGCGGATGGTACGGCACGGGGCTGAGCCGGGATATTCCGGAGCAGATGATCAGCCTTTCCCAGCGGAGCGGATTCCGGTTCGCAGATCCGGAGGAAAATCTGGGATATTTCGACGGCGTGCTGGAATACGGCATTTACAACGCCATTGCCGGACTGGACCGGGAGAATAGGAGAAACAGATGTATGACCAACGATCCATATCAGGCTGTGCTGGCCGTTTACTGCGCGGACGACGGCAGAAACGAGCGTCAGCTGGTTTCCAGCATTGCAGGCAGCCTGCCGGTGCGGTATCTGCAGGTAGAGGAAATCCTGCGTAATTCCGACGAGGCGGAAGACGTGAATCTCCATCAGATGCGGAGCAGGATCGTCGGCGTGCAGGAGGAGCAGGAGCAGCTGACCGATAGCCAGAAGCAGATGATCGAAATCTGGAAATCGGTGCTTCATCTCAACCGCATCGGTCTGGACGACGACTTCTTTGGACTGGGCGGCAACTCCCTGCTGATCACCCGTCTGGTGTACGAGATCGAGCATGCCTTTGATAAGAAGATCAACATGCAGGATATCCTGGTCAAGGGAACGGTGCGTCAGCTGGTGGATTCCATCGAGGGGACCGTACCGGAAGAGGAAGAAATCATCGCACAGAATCTGAAAGTCTTCGAAAAGGACATCCAGCTTGACTTCGACATCGACGCCATGCTGGCGGAGGCTGCAGAGCCGGAGACGGATACGATCCTCATGACGGGAGCCACCAGCTTTATCGGAGCCTTTGTATTGAACGAACTGGTACAGAAGTATCCGGATCGAAAAATCATATGCTTCATGCGGAAAAACTCCGACGAGGACGCATGGGAACGCTTGAAGAAGACCCTGACGGAATATCGCTGCCAGCCTGCGCTGGAGAGCAAGAACCTGACCATGGTGACGGGAGAGCTTTCCGAGCATCACCTGGGTATGGAAGAAGACATATATCGAGATCTTTGCAGAGAGATCGCAGTGGTCTACCACTGTGCGTCCAACATCAACTTCATCGCTAGCTACGAAGGGCTGCGTCAGGATAACGTCCTGACCATGAAGCGGATGCTGGAGTTCTGCTGCTCAGGCACGAAGAAGGAGCTGCTCCACTGCTCCACGTCGGCGGTATACCGGAACATCGACGGATACAAACGGCCGGTGGTCAACGAGTTCTCTGAATTCGACATGTCCTGCCGGGAACAGATGGGATATTTCCATTCCAAGATGGCAGGCGATCTGATGGCGCAGACGGCTGCAAAGCACGGTCTGATCTGTCGTGTCTTCCGTCTGGGGGCGCCGTCGGGCACGCAGCATGAAGGTGTGATGCAGACGGCGGACTTCTTCTGGCGTATGCTGAAGGTCCTGACCGTAGTGCGTAAATATCCGACGCTGAGGTTCTTCCATCACGAATTCATGCCGGTGGATCTCATGGCGAAACAGATCGTGGGACTGGCGGCGCTGGATTACGATCCGGCGGACAATCAGTTCATCATCGACTCCAAGCTGATGGACTACGATCTGCTGCAGGAATGGCTGGAAAAGAGCTTTCCTTACCTGGAACAGACTGACTTCGACGAGTGGACGGCTCTCATCAGGGAATATGGCAAGCGGACAGAAAACGCGCTGGTCAATTCCATTATCGGACCGGTCATCGACGAGCAGACCTTCGATCGGAAGTTCCCTGTGGTGGATTACAGCCACACGGTGGACGTGCTCAGGGAAAACGGTCTGCCGGTGTACGAGGATACGCTGGACAGCCTGTTTGAGAACCTGGAGCTGACCTTCGGGTATCTGAAGGGGATCGGGTTCTTCGAGCACGAGGAAGAATAGTGAGATAGAATAGTAGGGAACGGCATGAACAGAGGCTCTTGCGAGAAGAAGGACATGCCGTTTTTACTTTGCGGAAGAAGTGGGTATAATAGTCTTGCATGGGGACTGAAAAGTTCTTATAATAAAGAAAATTGTTTTTGCATAAGTCAGGAGTATTGCATGATGATGACGATCGATGAATTTGAAGAGGCAATGGATCAGATCGCGGAGGAACTGCCGGAGGAGTTTTACCGGGAGCTCAACGGCGGGATCCTGATTTTGCCGGAGAAGCGGAAGAGTCCTTATGCGAAGGCCGATGATCTGTGGGTGCTGGGAATGTACGTCCGCAGCTCATCTATGGGGCGGCTGATCGAGATTTACTATGGATCGTTCTGCGAGGTGATGAAGGGCCGGAGCCGGGAAGCCTGGATCGAGCAGATGCGGGAGACGCTGTACCACGAGTTCACCCACCACATGGAATCTCTGGCAGGGGAAAAGATGCTGGAGGAGAAGGACGAGCAGCAGATCCGGGAATATTTGCAGCGGTAAAACTATACATTGACAAAGCCCCGTGCAGGGGCTATAATTTTAGCAGCTAATCATATTAAACAGATAGGAAATATATCAAAATGTGAAGCTGGCTCGCAGGAAAGCTGGGTCAGCGGCAGGATAACGGAAAGGAGGAGCCGATGATCTATCTGGACAACGGAGCGACGACGAAGCTGGAAGAGGCGGCCTTTGAGGCCATGAAGCCGTATCTGCTGGAGGAGTACGGTAATGCCATGGGGAATCATCCGATGGCTGCAAAGAGCAGGCGGGCTGTTGAGCTGGCGCGGGAACAGGTGGCGGATCTGGTCGGTGCCAGGCCGTCGGAGATCTATTTTACGTCCGGCGGGACGGAGTCCAACAACTGGGCTATCAAAATGATCATGGCAGGTGGCGATCTGGCGGAGAGTCATATCATCACGTCGGTCATCGAGCATCCTTCGGTTCGCAATACATGCCGGTATCTGGCGAAGCTGGGCTGCCAGGTGAGCGAGATTCCGGTGGATGAAAGGGGGATCCTGGATCTGCAGGCGCTGGAGCAGGCTGCAAAGGCCGCAGCGGAAGAACGGCAAAATGCCGAGGCTGCGCCATCAGAAAAACAACACGCCGCAGATGGCAATCCGCATAAAAGCATCCGCCTTCTCTCCATTATGACGGCCAACAACGAGATCGGCTCCATCCAGCCGCTCGATGAAATCGAAGCCATCGCAGAGGAATACGGATTTCTGCTTCATACCGATGGGGTGCAGGCAGCGGGCCATATTCCGGTGGACGTTCGGGAGCATCCCGGGATCCACATGCTTTCGGCCAGCGGTCACAAGTTCGGCGGGCCGAAAGGCATCGGTTTCCTGTATATAAAAGACGGCGTTTTCGGAAGAATGGAAGAAGCGCCGGAACGAATGCAGCCCCTCCTTCATGGAGGCGGACAGGAAAAAGAGCTGCGGGCAGGGACACACAACGTCGCCGCCATCGTCGGCATGGGCGCGGCGGCGGATATAGCCAGGAAACAGCAGACGGAACGCCGACAGGCAGAAGAAAAACTGCGGGACTATTTTATTAAGCGCATTTTGACGGAGATTCCGGGAGCAAGCCTCAGCGGCGATCCGGAGAGGAGACTGCCGGGCAACTGCAGCTTCTGCTTCGACGGAGCATCTTCGGAGGTGCTTCTGATCCGCCTGGGAGAGGCGGGCATCTGCGCGTCGGCGGGATCGGCATGCTCGGCGGGCGCATCGACGCCGTCCCACGTTTTGACGGCCATCGGCCGGACGAATCAGGAGGCTATGTCGGCCGTGCGCTTTACCTTATCCTGGCGTAACAGCCGGGAGGAACTGGATACTGTAATAGAGACGATAAAGGGGTTGTTATAGATGAAATACGATTTTGATCAGGTGATCGACCGGAGGAATACCAACTCGGTCAAATACGATTTTGCAGCGGAATGCGGCATGCCGGAAGATGCACTGCCTCTCTGGGTAGCGGATATGGACTTCCGCGTGCCGGAGGCGGTCAGCCAGCGACTGGAAGAGCTCAGCAGGTTCGGTATCTACGGCTACAGCAACAGCCGGGACGACTACTTTGCAACAGTGAAGAAGTGGTACAGCACACATTTTCAGTGGGAGCCTAAGAAGGAATGGCTCATCAAGACGCCGGGCGTGGTATTCGCCATCGCAGCAGCCATCCGGGCGTTTACAGAGCCGGGAGAAGGGGTCCTGATCCAGCAGCCGGTGTATTATCCGTTTCGCAATACCATTCTGGCCAACGACCGGGAATGCGTCAACAGCCCGCTGGTGCTGGAGGACGGCAGATACCGGATGGATCTGGTCGATATGGAGCAGAAAATCAAGGACAGCAAGGTCAAGCTGTTTATCCTTTGCAGTCCTCACAATCCGGTAGGGCGTGTCTGGACAAAAGAGGAACTGGAGGCGGTAGGCGAGCTGTGTGAGAAATATGATGTGCTCATTGTCAGCGATGAGATACACAGCGATTTTACCTATGGGGCCAGAACCCATACGGTATTCCCGTCGATTTCGCCGGAGCTGGCAGATCGGACGATCTTGTGCACGGCTCCAAGCAAGACCTTCAACCTGGCGGGACTGCAGGTTTCCAACATCTTCGTTCCCAATCAGAAGCTAAGAAGAACCATGCGCCGGGCCATCGACCAGACGGGTTACGGCAACATCAACATGATGGGACTGGCAGCATGTCAGGCGGCCTATGAAAAGGGAGAAGAGTGGCTGACGGAATTAAAGGAATATCTGGCGGAAAATCTGGCCTATGTGCAGCAGCGGGTAGAAAAAGATCTGCCGGGGATCCTGCTCATTGAACCGGAAGGGACGTATCTGGTCTGGCTGGATCTGCGAGCATTGAACTTATCGGAAGAAGAACAGCGAAAGCTGATCGTGGAGGATGCTAAACTTTGGCTGGACACGGGCTCCATGTTCGGTGCGGAAGGCGCAGGATTTGAACGGATCAATATCGCCTGCTCGCGAAAGACTTTAGAAGAAGCCATGGATCGTCTGGCGGGCGCTTTGCAGAAAAAGGGGGATGCGTAATGAGCGAAAAAGCAATCGTCGCCATGAGCGGCGGCGTGGACAGCAGCGTGGCTGCGTATTTTGCGAAAAAAGAAGGGCTGGACGTCATCGGGGTAACGCTCCGGCTCTTTGAAAATGAGACAGCGGGCATCTCCTGCGAGAAGAGCTGCTGCAGTCTGTCGGACGTGGAGGACGCCAGAAGTGCGGCCTTCAAGCTGGATATCCCTTATTATGTGTTCAATTACACGGAGGATTTCAGCCAGCAGGTCATCGACCGGTTTATCGCGGCCTATGAGCGGGGCGAAACGCCTAATCCGTGTATCGACTGCAACCGGTACATCAAGTTTTCACAGCTCTTTGTGCGGGGGCAGGAGCTGGGCAGAGATATTATTATAACAGGTCATTACAGCCGGATCGAAAAGGACAATGGCAGCGGCAGATATCTGTTGAAAAAAGGTCTGGATCCCACCAAGGATCAGAGCTACGTGCTGTACGCCATGACCCAGGAGCAACTGGCTCACACCCGGCTTCCGCTGGGAGGTCTGACCAAGAGCGAGACGCGTGAAATTGCGGAGGAACTGGGGCTTCGGAATGCGGCTAAAAGGGACAGTCAGGATATCTGTTTTGCGCCGGACGGCGACTACGTGGGATTCATCGAGAGATATACGGGAAAAGAGTATGAGCCGGGGGATTTTGTGGACGAAAATGGGAACATACTGGGGCAGCATCGGGGCATCATCGGATACACGGTGGGACAGCGGAAGGGCCTTGGGATCGCGTTTCCGCAGCCTATGTATGTGAAGGAAAAGGATGTGGCGAACAACAGGATCGTGCTGTGTCCCGGCGATCATCTTTATGAGAAGAGCCTGCTGGCGGAGGATTTCAACTGGATCGCCTGTGAGAAGCCTCCTGCAAAGCTTCGGGCGGCTGCCAGAGTACGGTACAATCAGAAGGAAGCACCGGCAACAGTCTTTGCAGAAGAAGACGGAAGAGTGCGGGTGGAATTCGACGAGCCTCAGCGCGCCATCACGGCGGGACAGGCAGTCGTGGTGTACGATGGAGATGTAGTCGTAGGCGGCGGGACTATCGTCTCGGCGGGAGATAATGTGAAAAAACTGTGAAAGGTGAAATTACATACAGGAAACAGCTGAATCCGAGCCGGTTTTATGGTAAGATAGAGAAATCAGGAAACCGGAAAGGAGCGTGCCGCAGATGGCCTTTGTAACCTTTGAAGATGTAGGAAAAGTATATAAGTCGGGGGACGTTGCGGTCAGGGCGCTGCACAACGTCAGTTTCGAGATCGAAAAGGGGGAGATCTGTGTTGTAGTAGGACAGTCGGGAGCAGGAAAAACAACACTTCTTAACATTCTGGGCGGGATGGATACTTTGACGGAAGGTCATGTACTGCTGGACGGCAGAGATATCTCTACTCTTAACGAAAAACAGATGGCAACGTATCGGCGTTTTGACATCGGTTTTGTGTTTCAGTTTTATAATCTGATACCGAACCTGACCGCGGTAGAGAACGTAGAGATCGCATCTCAGCTTTCGAAGGATCCGCTGGATAGTATGGCTGTCATGAAGCAGGTAGGCCTTGCGGATCGTGCGTTGAACTTTCCGGCACAGCTTTCTGGTGGTGAGCAGCAGAGGGTAGCGATCGCCAGAGCACTGGCAAAGAACCCGAAACTGCTTCTTTGTGATGAGCCGACCGGGGCTCTGGATTATGAAACCGGAAAAGCGATCTTGAAGCTGCTGCAGGATACGTGTCGAAAGAGCGGAATGACCGTGGTGATCATTACTCATAATTCGGCTTTGACGGCGATGGCGGATCGAGTGGTGAAGATCAAGAATGGTACAGTGGCCTCCGTATCCACCAATGAGAATCCGGAATCCATTGAGAACATCGAATGGTAGAGCAGCGAGGTTTGTTGTATGGCGCGCAATGTGTACAGTAAAAATATAAGGCGGACGATTTTCGGAAGCCTGGGACGATATATCGCAATTATGGCTATCATCGCACTTGGCGTCGGCTTTTTTGCCGGGGTCAAGAACACCAAGGGATCCATGATGGAGACGCTGGATAAGTACGTGCAGGATCAGAACATGTACGACTATCGGCTGCTTTCCACCTACGGGTTTACGGAGGACGATGAGAAGGCTTTGCAGAAGGTAGATGCTGTGGCAGAGGCGGAAGGCTCTGTGACAGCGGATTTTTTTTCTCAGGACAGGGACGGCAACTCCATTATTTTAAAGGCCCATTCCATGACGGATGACATCAACCTGCCGAAGCTGGAAAAGGGACGGATGCCGAAAGCGGACAACGAGTGCGTGGCGGACAGTCATTTTTTCACCGGCAAAGATCTGGGAAAGACCATAAAAGTGACGGATGAAAACGATGCGGACGGCAAGGAGCAGCTGACGTACAGCAGTTACAAGATCGTCGGGATCGTCAATTCGCCGTACTACATTATGAAGGAAGAGCGAGGGACGACGTCTCTGGGTGACGGGCGCATCACAGCGTTCGTCTATATGCCGCGGGGCGCGTTCACGTCGGAATACTACACGGAAATGCTGATCACCTGCAAGGATCAGGGATTCGTATTTTCGGACGCTTACACGGAGAATATAGATGCTGCAAAGGATCCGATCGAGGATGCTGCTAAGGCGCGGGGTCAGGAACGGTACGACGAGATCCTGGCGGAGGCCCAGGAGAAAATCGACAGCGGGCAGGAAGAGCTGGACAGCGGCAAAGCCGCGCTGGCAAAGGAAAAGAGCAGCGCTTATAATAAGCTGAACAAGTCTAAAAATACCCTGGACAGCAAGAAAAGTGAACTCAAAAATGGAAAGAAACAGCTTCGATCCAAGAAGTCGGAGCTGACGTCCCGGCAGACGCAGCTGACGGGACAGATCAAACTGCTGCAGGAATCCATTACGGCGGCAGAATCGCCGGGATCAGGCGTTCCGCAGGAGCAGATCGAACAGATGAAGGGTCAGCTTCAGCAGATGCAGGGAGGTGCTGCGCAGATAGAAAGCGGACTGCAGCAGATCTCAGAACAGGAAAAAAAGCTGGCTGAGGGAGAAAAAGAGATCCAGAGCGGATATTTACAGTATCTTAACGGCAAAAAGACGGCTGACTCGCAGTTTGCTGCTGCAGAGCAGGAGCTGGAAGACGGACAGAAGGAACTGGATGATGCGAAAGAGCAGCTTTCGAAGATCGAAGAGCCGGAGCTTTACGTGCAGACGAGAAAAGACAATATCGGGTACGATTCCTTTGAGAGCAACGCAGAGATCGTTAACAGCATCGCCAAGGTTTTCCCGGTGTTCTTTTTCCTGATCGCAGCGCTGGTGTGCTCGACGACGATGACGCGGATGATCAATGAGGAGCGGACGCAGATCGGCGCTCTGCGGGCGCTGGGATATACTCGTGGGAAGATCATGTGGAAGTATATGGTCTATTCGGGATCTGCTGCCATGATCGGCTGCGTGGGCGGATTCCTGGCGGGTTCCAAGTATTTCCCGTATGCCATCTGGATCGCTTACGGAATGATGTTCGGATTTGCTCCGGTGGAATTCTATTTCAACTGGCCGCTGGCTTTGATTTCTCTGGCTGTATCGCTGATCTGTTCTCTGGGGACCACCTGGTTTGCGTGCCGGAGCAAGATGAAGAGCACTCCTGCAGAGATTCTAAGACCGGAAGCTCCGAAGGCTGGAAAGAGGATCTTACTGGAACGTATCGGATTTTTGTGGAAGCGCATGAAATTCTTACATAAGGTTTCTGCTAGGAACATCTTCCGTTACAAGAAGCGGATGATCATGATGATACTGGGGATCGGAGGCTGTACGGCGCTGGTTCTGGCCGGATTCGGCATTTATGATTCTGTGGGAGGCATCGCACAGCATCAGTATTCTCAGATCGAAAAATACGATATGGCAGCAGCGTTTTCCAAGACGCTGGATGAGGAGGAACAGGCGAAGATCGAAAGTCAGTATGGAGATCAGATCTCCAACATGGCGGTGCTGCAGCAGTCTTCTGTGGACGCTGAAGGCGGCGGCGTGAGCAAATCGTGCAACCTGATGATTTCCGATGACAGCCGCATTACGAAAGCAGTGTCTTTCCGGACGGAGGACGGCGGGAAGATCGCTTATCCGAAAACAGGAGAAGCGGTCATCAACAATAAACTGGCTGAGATGCTGAGTCTAAAAAAAGGAGATCAGCTGACTGTAAAATACGACGATACGAAATCGGTACAGCTGACGGTTTCCGGGATTTACTGGAACTACGTTTCCAATTATATTTATATCAACGGGCAGACTTACGAGGATGACTTCGGAAAGACTTATGACCCGACGGTAGCATTTTTGACGGCTGCAAAGGGTACCGGGGTCTATAAGCTGTCGGAAAGTCTCAATAAATACGACGATATCACTGCGATTTCTGTAAACGAAGATATCGAGAAGCGGGTAAGCGATATGATGGTGAGTCTGAATTATATCGTTATCCTGGTCATTGGATGCGCAGGAGCACTGGCATTTATCGTTCTCTTCAATCTGGGTAATATCAACCTGACAGAGCGTGTGCGGGAGATCGCTACCATAGAAGTGCTGGGATTTTATCCGCGTGAGATGGGTTCGTATGTGTTCCGAGAGAACTTTATCCTGGTGCTGATCGGTATCGTTGCAGGGCTGCCGACAGGGTATGTGCTCCACAAGTTCATCATGTCCAGGATCGTCGTAGATGCCGTGTCGTTTAATGAAATCATTGAACCGGCAAGTTATGTATTTACGGTACTGACGGTCATCGGTTTCTCAGTGATCGTGGATCTGATCCTGAGACGGAAGATGCGCCGGATCAATATGGCGGAAGCACTTAAATCCATCGAATAGAAACATGATCAAAGACATAGACAAGGAGCAGACAGAAATGATGCAGGAGACACAGGAAGAAAATCGAAAGCTGCAGGTAAGCGGCTACGAATGGGATATTACATTGACGGAGCAGGATGTGGAAGAACATGGATGGATCCGTGGATCCAGTCTTTTGCATGCATTTGAAACGATCGCATCGGCTCATGTAGACAGTCTGGATATGGGCTTTGAGCAGATGATCGCCCAGAATCGTATCTGGGTCATGACGAAGATCAAATACGTGGTCTATAAACAGGTGAATCCCGGTGAGTCATATCATCTGGGAACTTATCCGCGTCCGAAAAAAGGGATCCTGTTTTATCGGGATTATTATCTGTGGAATAAGAATGGAGACGTGGTTGCGGCAGCTACCAGCCAGTGGTGTATCCTCAATTTTAAAACGCGTCGTCCTGAGCGCACGGATATCGAGGTGCCGGGTGAATGCATCGATCACGAACCTTTTGATACGGGGATCGAAAAGATCCGGTGGACGCCGGAAGATGGGGATGATCCGAAGATGGTGTATCATGTGACAGAAGATGATCTGGATAAAAACCAGCACGTCAACAATGCGCGCTATACAGTCATGATCGATGAAACTCTGGGAACTTCTGCACACAGAGAAGTGACGATACATTTTGCGAAGGAAACCGTGCTGGGTGATGAGATCCTGCTTTATACGGATGCTGAAAAAGCTGATCCGAAAGCTGCAGACTATACTGACGGTGGAAACAGTCAGCATGTGGTCGGGGAACTTTTGGACAGCACCATCGTGTTTAAGAGTCTGATAAAGCCATTATAGCGGACTGGTTTTGACTACCGTCGTCTGATCGATGAACTGGTCTTTGATGGTCATGGCTTCCTTCATATGAGGCTGTTCTAAATGGACTTTCTGACAATCTGCATTCTGCCACTGTTCTACCAGAAGCAGGGTGTCTTCCTGCTCGACCGATTCATAGAAATCATAGCCAAGGCAGCCGTTTTCTTTTCGGACCTTGTTCAGGATCTCGCTGTCCGTCAGCGCCTTCAGATAATCCTGGCGTTTGCCCGGCTTCGCAGTGTATGTAACTAAAAAGATAATCTTTGACATGATTGAATCCCTCCTTATGCGTCTTTGTATTATCAGTATAGCACAGGGAAGGGTATAAAAAAAGAATCCTCAAACGAGGATTCTTTTCTTATTTCTTATAGGTCTATTTAATATGCAAATCAATGTTTATACTAAACCCTGAGCCATCATAGCTTCAGCAACCTTTTCGAAACCAGCGATGTTAGCACCCTGTACCAGAGCGTTTTTGTCGCCATAGTACTTTTCGCCAGCGCCAGCACATGCATTGTAGATGTTTCTCATGATCTGGTGCAGCTGAGTGTAAACGTCTTCGTGCTGATATACAGTGTGACCAGCGTTCTGTCCCATTTCGATGCAGGAGCAAGCAACGCCGCCAGCGTTAGCTGCCTTAGCAGGTCCTACAGCTGTCATCTTGTCCATCAGGTAAACGAGAGCTTCGTTAGTTGTAGGCATGTTAGCGCCTTCGCAGTAGAACTTACATCCGGAAGCTACGATGTTTTCAGCGTCTTCCATATGTACATCGTTCTGCATAGCGCAAGGGATGAACAGGTCAACCTTAACATCGAAGTCCTGGCATACGCCCCAAGGCTTCTTGCCGGCAACGAACTTAGCTTCTGGGAATTTTTCTGCGTAAGGAGCGCAGATGTTCTTACCGGAGCTTCTCAGCTCGAGCAGGTAAGCAACCTTTTCGTCAGTGCTGATGCCTTCTGGATCGTAGATGTATCCGTCTGGTCCGGAGATAGTTACGCACTTAGCACCTAACTGCTGCAGTTTCCAGGCAGCACCCCATGCTACGTTACCGAATCCGGAAATACCAACAACTTTGTCCTTCATGTCTTCGCCGTTAGCCTTCAGCATTTCTTCAGCGTACCATACGATACCGAATCCAGTTGCTTCAGATCTTCCCAGCAGTCCGCCGAACGGAATTCCCTTACCAGTCAGAACTCCTTCGTATCTGTCAACGATTCTCTTGTACTGTCCGAAGAGGTAGCCGATTTCTCTGCCGCCTACACCCAGGTCTCCAGCAGGAACGTCAGTGTTAGGTCCGATGTGTCTGTACAGCTCAGTCATGAATGCCTGGCAGAATCTCATTACTTCTGCGTCGGATTTGCCGTTCGGATCGAAGTCGGAACCGCCCTTGCCGCCGCCGATAGGGAGTCCGGTTAAGCTGTTCTTGAAGATCTGTTCGAATCCTAAGAACTTGATGATTCCAGGATATACGTTCGGTGCGAATCTCAGACCGCCTTTGTAAGGTCCGATTGCGCTGTTGAACTGATATCTGTAACCCTTGTTAACCTGTACTTTACCAGCGTCGTCAACCCATACAACTCTGAAAGTAACGCCTCTTTCAGGTTCAGTCAGTCTTTCGAGAAGAGCTGCTTCTTCGTATTCCGGGTGCTGTTCGATAACCGGAGTCAGAGAAGACAGTACTTCTTCAACTGTCTGGTGAAATTCTACTTCGCCAGGGTTCTTCTGCTTACAAAGTTCAATACATCTTTCAACATAATTTGACATTTCTATTTCTCTCCTATTTCAAAATTACAAAGTTAGTAATGCCTTGTTAAGTTAAATATAGCACTCGCACATGGTACAGTCAATGTATTTAAGCACAAGTTGGCAAATGTTGTAATTTTCAGACAAATAATTCACAAATGAATGTTTTTGATGCAAAAATGAAATCCCAGTAATTGCAATGTTAAACCCCCGTAAAATCAGAAAATGCCGCGGCTTTACAGCGGGATAGTGGTTAAAAAAATGCGGAAAATGTGGTATGATAATAGAAATAAAATCGGAGACAAAGCGAGGTGGTACGGGATGAACCATACATTGGAAAAAATGGCGGAGCACCGGATCATGAGCCGGAAATTCCTGCGGAACATGAAGATGGAAAAGAAGGATATGATCAAGCTGCTTTCCACGACGGGCTGGCGGAAACGGCTGACGGAGCTGGCGCGCCAGAAGAATTTCACAGCGGCCGGACTGGAGCAGGCTCTTGAGCCGGTCCTTTGCAGAATTGCGCAGACGCCGGAGGGCGGATGGCTGAAGTTTTTGTGCGACGCCATCAAGGCTTCCCTGTATCCGGAGAACTTTTCGGTGGATCTTACGCCGGAGCGTAAACGGGCTGCCTGGTTCTTCCTGGAGAACTATCGCGCGCTGCTGGCTTATGAACGGGAGCATCGGGAATTTTCGTCAGTAGACGACATTCAGCTTCTTGCAAAGGATGAGACGGAGGGCTGCGTGACGGCCAAGGAGTACGACAGGCTGAGAAAGTTCTGGAGCGATCATTATATCTTTGAATTTATGCGGATCAGCCGGGAAATCACGCCGTTCAACACGGTGGGTCATATCGGCGGCGTCCATTATGTGGCGCTGTTCGTGGGAAAACAGCTGGCAAAGACCGATATTCCGGTGGATCTGGCACTGGTATCGGCGGCTGCCGCCTGTCACGATCTGGGTAAATTCGGGTGCTCGCCGAAGGAGGAAAAGCGGATCCCGTATCTTCACTATTATTATACCAATGAAGTTTTGCTGCAGAACAGGATGCCGATGACGGCACATATCGCCAGCAACCATTCCACCTGGGATCTGGAACTGGAGAATCTGTCGGCGGAATCTCTGCTGCTGATCTATGCGGATTTTCGCGTCAAGAGCGTGCGGCAGGACGGACAGGAGCGGGTCTGCTTCTACACGCTGGATGAGGCCTTCGATGTGATCCTGCACAAGCTGGACAACGTGGATGATGCCAAGAAGCAGCGCTACGAGCGGGTTTACGCCAAACTGAAGGATTTTGAAAACTATCTGAAGGCTCTGGGCATCGAAACCGATGTGTTTGCACTGCCGGCGCAGCCGAGATGCAGCCGCAGGGAGGATACGGTTCTTTTGACGGGGGACGCCGTGGTGGAGCAGATCAAGTACACGGCGATCCAGCACAATATGAAGATCATGAGCATCTTCAACAACGAGCTGTCTTTCGGCAGTCTGCTGGAAGCGGCCAGAAGCGAGAAAAAATGGAAGAGCCTGCGGGCTTATCTCAATATCCTTTCGGAATATTCCACGTATATGACCAAGCATGAGAAACAGCTGACGCTTCATTTTCTCTACGATCTGCTGTCCCACAGAGAAGGGGACATCCGCAGACAGGCGGGAGCGTTGCTGGGGCAGATCATCGCCAACTACGACGATGTATACAGAAAAGAGCTGCCGGAGCATGTCAGCCGCACAGGCGTCGAGGAGAGCCTTGCCGTCTGGGAGGACTATCTGCACCGGATCGTTTCGCCGGATTACCGGGCGACGGATCAGCACAGGAGCTGGATCGGGTATACGATGAAAGTGGTGATCCGGGGTCTGCTGGAAAATACGAAACCGGAAAAACGCATGTCCTATATGAAAAAATATTTTGAGCTGTTTCAGAATGATGAGGCGGAAGACAGCAGTGTTTTCGTGCTGCTGGACTCGGTGGTCAACGTGCCGCGCTGTGCGTTTCGAGAAGAGGACAGGATGCAGGTGCTTCGGTTCGCCGCTTCTGTTTCCCATAGAGACGCCATTGAAATCAAGCTGGGGGCACTGAGAGCTGCAGAAGCTGTTTCACAGGTGTTTGGAACGGACGAAGCTATCGCGTGCATCCGCGGGATCCTGCAGAATACAGAAAGCATGACCAGTCATGTCAGCGTGGCGTATCTCACCGGCAGGCTGCTTCACAATATAGGAGACGAGGCTGGTGCAAAGGCCTGTCAGCAGCGGATCGACCGCGCGGCAGCAGGCGATGACGGCAGGGAGGATGCAGTATCGCGCATTTTCCGGGAAAATCTGAAAGTGGGGACTCCATGGGTGGTCAAGACGGTCAACATCGATTTTCTACTGGACTACACCCTGAATCAGGGCATGAAGAGTCAGATCTTCCATCTGGCGGCTCATTTTTCCAATCTGATAAAAGTCAGCGAGCGGGTGACGGTGCGTCACAAGGCTGGACGGGGACTGCTGCGCATCGCACAGGCGCTGCCGATGGAGCAGATCAATGAAATCGTCATCGAGCTGACCAAGGGTCTGGAAATCGGCGAATACCAGTTTTCTAAATATATTCCGGAATATCTGGGAGAACTGGCGCTGTATCTGGAGCCGGGAGAGCTGGATGAATTTATGGGAACGCTGCAGGAGCTGATCGAAAGTACGAACGATCGGATCGCTTCGGTAGCCCTGGATACGGTGGGGGAAACGCTCCGCAAGTATTCCAGATACCCTATGAAACAGCAGGAGCCGGAGGCGGCGTATGAAGCGCGGAAACAGACGATGCTGGGCATGCTGCTGAAAGGCCTTGCGGATTACCACGAGGTGGTGCGTCAGGAAGCCTTTCTGGTCATCGGCCAGTACATCTTCGGCGGCGACGAGCTGACCCAGGAAGAGCGGTTTGCCGTTTTCCGCATGGTCTATAAAAAGATGCTGACACTGGTTCGGGAGGGGAAAGGCTTTGATATGAACTTCCTCACCAATGCAGCGGCGTTAAACCATATTTACCGTTTTATTTCCGAATATCATTTCCAGAAGGGATACATGGATCTTCCGGAAAACCCGAAAGTGGCCTTTTTCCCGGGGACTTTCGATCCGTTCTCTCTCAGCCACAAGGGGATCGTGCAGGCGATCCGGGATGCGGGATTTGAAGTGTATCTGGCTCTGGACGAGTTCTCCTGGTCCAAGAAGACCCAGCCGAGGAAGATCCGGAGAAATATTATTGAAATGTCCGTGGCAGACGAGGCGGATGTGTATCTGTTCCCCGACGATCTTCCGGTGAATATCGCTAATCCGGAGGACCTGAAGCGGCTGCGGGCAATCTTCCCGGGGCGGGAGCTTTATATGGTGGTGGGAAGCGACGTCATTACCAATGCATCTTCCTACCGGGCGGAGCCGTCGGAGAACTCCATTCACTCCATGAACCACCTGGTATTTCGCCGGGAGACGCTGGAGGCTGGGAACGAAGATCGGAAAAAGCTGGAGCAGAACTACGCCCGCATGACGGGCAAGATCCAGGAACTGACTTTGCCGGTATATCTGGAAGACATCAGTTCCACCAGGATCCGTGAAAACATCGACCGGGATCGGGATATCTCCAATCTCATCGATCCTGTGGCGCAGAATTACATTTACGACAACAGCCTGTATCTGAGAGAGCCTCAATACAAGAACATCCTGGAGCGAAAAAACATCGTCATCGAGCCGCTGGAGCACCGCGGCAGCTCTGTGCTGGAGATGCTCAGCAGCGATGTTCACATCAGTGGAGAAAGCTTGCAGGCCGTCAGTGCCTATATGGACCGGGCAGATGTGAAGACGGCTGTCATCCGTGACAGCTCCGGGAAGATCCGGGCATTCGCTTCCGTCAACGAGATCGAAACAGGCGATCTGTATCAGGAATTTCAGGATATCGGGATCGCAGCGTATCTGCGGCAGAAGGCGACGGGCAGGATGCTGGTGATCCGGGGACTGTACGGAAGTGTGAAAGCCGATATGCGGAATCTGCTTCAGCATATTCTGACGGAAGTGCTGGCGGAAGCCGTTGCGGGAGATCTGACCTACGCCATCTACCATCCGCTGGAAAAAGAAGTCCACAAGTCCGTCCGGGAACTGCTGCTGCGGCAGGGATTTCTCGAGATGGGTACAGGAGAAAACAAAAGCCATATTTATGAAGTCAACATGAAAGAACCCATCGCTGTCATCGACAACATGGAGACGGTGCTGAAAAAACCGTTTAACACGACGCCGAAGATCCGCAGCGTGCTGGAGCGGGCTCACGGCGACCTGCAGATGGCGCTGACGGGTCTGAACCCGGGCAATCTGGTGCTTTCTTTCAATGCGGGGATCATCAACCACAAGATCGTCGATATGGTAACGGAAGCAAACCACGTGCCGAATTACCCGTTAAAAGTAAGGCAGCTGGGCGAGTGCATGTGCGTGCCGTTCGGCAAGATCCTGCGAGGCATGGCAGTGCCGAATACGGTCACCAAGACCCTTCACACGGAAAAGATGTTTTCTCCGGCGCTGGACAGCTTCACCATCGAAGAATATCCGATGTATGCGACCATCACGGATCAGGTGCGGACCATTCATTCCTTCGGTCGGCCGGTGATCCTGGTGGACGATCTGCTCCACAAAGGATACCGGATGAAAGCACTGGATCCTGTCTTCCACGAAAACGGGCTGGAGATCCGAAAGATCATTACGGGGCTATTATCAGGGCAGGGAAAAGACCTTATGACCATACAGGGCCGGGAGGTGGAAAGCGCCTATTTCATCCCGAATCTGAAAAACTGGTTCGTGGAGTCCACCCTGTGTCCGTTTATCGGCGGCGACGGCGTGAAGAGTGAGGAACGGGTGGAAGCCAATCTGATCCCGTCGGTCAACCAGGTGCTGCCGTTTGCGGCTCCAAGCTTTATCCATGGGGCACCGCGGGAGGCGATCTATCACCTGTCGATGGTGCTGTTAGAGAACGCGAGACGGATCTTCCTGGCGCTGGAAGAGGAGTATCAGAACGTGTTTGAGAGAAAGCTGACCATAAAAAGACTGTCGGATGCGGTCATTTCCCCGCGGATGCCAAACGGGGCGGACCGGGTAGCCGTCGATCCGAGCCTGGCGCCGTCGGTCTATATGGAAGATTATAAAGAACGTTTAAGAAGATTGGAAAGTGCATTAAAATGATGAGATCAATAAAAGAACTGATAGCAAAAAACAGAGAATATATTACGAAGGACGGGAACATCGTGTTTCCTGCAAAGGCAGTTCCAGAGGCAGGCTGCTCGTCGTCTGCTCCTGCAAAGAGTCGGAAGAGGGTTCATCTGCTGGCTCTGGGAGATGTGGGCGGCACGGTGCTTCTGGGACTGAAGCTGGAAGGCGGCGATATCCTGGATGAGATCGGAATCTATGATCTGGATCCCAGGGTGCTGCGCCGCTATGAACGGGAGATGAATCAGATCTGCTTTCCGGATGGCAGGCAGCTTCCACAGGTGATGATCCTGGAGGAAGACCAGCTGTTTGACTGCGATATGTTCGTGTTCTGTGCATCCAGGGGAGTCCCTCCGGTGGGTGCGACAGGGGATGTGCGGATGGCGCAGTTTGAGGCCAACCGGGGTCTGGTGGAGCTTTATGCAAAGGCCGCCGTTTCGGCTGGATTTGGCGGCATTTTCGCCGTAGTATCCGATCCGGTGGATCCTCTGTGCAAGGCGGCAGTCCTGGCGGGACTGCCGCAGGACCGGGTGCAGGGATACGGCCTGGGTGTCATGAACGGCAGAGCGCGGTATTTTGCGACAAAGGAAGAGCAGTTCCAGCAGTATCTCACGGAAGGCAGGGCCTTCGGCCCTCATGGGGAGGATCTGGTGATCGCAGACAGCCTTTCTTACTACGATGATAGCTGCTCGCGGGCACTGACGGAGCGGACGGTCAAATCCAATCTGGACACCCGTGCAGACGGATTTAAGCCATATATCGCACCTGCGATTTCTTCCGGGGCGCTCTCCCTGCTGGAGACGCTGCGGGGCGGCTGGAACTATTCGTCTGTCTTTCTGGGCAACGACGGGAAAGGCGCTTTTCTGGGCTGCCGAAACCGCCGGAGCGGTGAAAGCCTGGAAGAGATACAGCTGGAAGATCTGCCGCTTCCAGAGAAACTGTTTCGACGGATCGAAAACGCCTATGGAAATCTTTGCAGAATAAAATAGAAAACTTATAGAAAACGACGGGAATGGGGTGATGTCATGGAGAAGCGAAAGAAAGAAAATCAGGTGAAAACGGATCTGGTGCTGATTGCGCCGTACTGCCCGGAAGCGGGGAAGACCGCACGGCTGAAGGCGATTTTAAAGTACAGCCTGGAAGGGTATACCTGGGAGGAAATCACGACGGTAAGCGAACTGGAATGCGCCGATTTAAAAGGCAGGCGGATTTTGTTCGCCATTTCTCTTGGCAAGTCGGGCATCAATCTGACCTGGTATACGATGATGAAATATTTTCGTCTTCATCAGGATGCACTGGCAGGAGCTGTTGGCGGTGTGATCCTGGATGGAAACTGTGAGTTTTATACGAAATCTGTGGGAAGAAGCATGGTTTTTACCACAAACCGGGCGGGATGCACTTTTCCGGGCAGACCGCTGGTAGAAGGAACCAGAACGCTGCACAATTATGATATTCAGGCGCAAAATCTACATACGAATAATTTGCAGGCGTATATGGACGCGGGACGTCAACTGGTGGAAAATATCGTGCAGTATCGAAGCCCGCATCTGGAGCATCCGAAGCTGCTGGTGCTTCACGCAGGCAATCGAAAGATTTCCAACAGTCTGCAGCTGTGGGAGCTGACGGAGCAGCATCTGTCGGAGTTCGAGATTCAGAAAATCTCGCTGCGAAATGGATTTATTCACGACTGCCGGGGGTGTTCCTATGACGTGTGCCGTCATTTCGGTGAAGAAGGAAGCTGTTTTTACGGCGGACCGATCGCGGAGGAAGTGTATCCGGCTATTCTCGACTGCGACGGACTGGTGATGGTCTGTCCCAATTACAATGACGCCCTCAGCGCCAACGTGACGGCATTTATCAACCGGATGACTGCGCTGTTTACGACCCACAGGTTTTACGATAAGGCTCTGTTTGGCGTTATCGTTTCAGGATACAGTGGAAGCGATATCGTAGCGGAACAGCTGATCAGCGGTCTCAACATGAATAAAACCTTTGCTTTGCCGGGGAAATTTGCTATACTTGAAACAGCCAACCGCCCTGGGGAAATTTTGCAGGTTCCGGGGATTGAAGAGAAAGCTGCGGCGTTTGCCGATCACATAAGAGAACATTTGACGGGGAGGAAATCGCATGACTGAATCAATGGATATGGATACCAAGATGCAGAAGTTTGATGAAGAAATCGAACAGATTCTGGATCTTCTGGAGGAAAAGGCGTATTTCCGCGCCAGAGATGTAATTTTAACGCATAATGAAGTCGATATCGCCGAGATCCTGGAGGAGATCCTGGAGGAATCGGGTATCGATAAGACGATCATTATATACCGGATGCTGCCGAAGGATATTTCGGCGGAAGTGTTTTCCTATCTGCCGTCGGACGATCAACGGGAAATTATTCAGGGAATCACCGACCGGGAAGTTTCCTACATTATGGGAGAACTGGACTTCGACGATATGATCGACGTACTGGAGGAACTTCCTGCCAACATCGTCGATAAGATCCTGGAAAAGACGCCGAAGGAAGAGCGAAAGCTGATCAATACATTTTTAAATTATCCTGACACCTGTGCGGGAAGCCTGATGACGCCGGAGTACATCAGTCTGCAGGAGAACATGACCGTGGGTCAGGCTTTGCAGCACATTAGAAATGTTGGGATGGACAGTGAGACGGTCTATACCTGTTACGTGAAAAAAGGCGGGCGGAAGCTGGAAGGAATCGTGTCCCTGCGTGCGCTGGTCATCGCCGATGATGAAACAAAAGTTTCGGAGCTGATGAACACGGAATATGTATATGTCAGCGTGCATGACGACCAGGAAGAGGTCGCGGAGACCTTTAAGAAATACGGTTTTCTGGCGATTCCGGTCGTGGACAACGAGCACAGGCTGGTGGGGATCATCACCTTCGACGATATTTTAGACGTTATTGAAGAAGAAACCACCGAGGATATCGAGAGAATGGCCGGCGTTATGGACGACTCCGACCAGGAGTATCTGGATATGGGAGTTTTTCGTCATGTAAAGAACCGTCTGCCGTGGCTGGCCATCATGATGGTGGCGCTGATGATCACAGGGGTGGTCATTTCCACCTTCCAGGACGTCCTGGCGCAGGTGATCGCGCTGGTGGCGTATATCCCGCTGCTCTCGGGTACGGGAGGTAACGCGGGCACCCAGGCAGCATCCCTGATCATTCGTGGTATGTCTACCGATGAGATCGACTTAAAAGATGCACTGCGCGTCATGTGGAAGGAATTCCGTGTCAGCATTATTTTAGGAACCGTGCTGAGCTCGATCAATTTCGCTAAAATCATTCTGATCGATGGCAATACGCCGATGATCGCATTGACGGTATCCCTTTCGATGATCCTGGTCATCATCTTTGCAAAGCTTTTAGGAGGACTTCTGCCGATGGCTGCCAAGAGGATAGGCATAGACCCGGCTCTCATGGCGACTCCGATGATCTCATCGATCACGGATACGGTCTCTACTTTGACTTATTTACTGATGGCGACCCTCCTTCTTGGGCTGGCACTTTAGCTAATACTTTAGTATGAGTTCGCATTTTTCAAGGGTTTCCGCAAAATAACCAGTTGTTTTTTTCCTATATATGTATTAGAGTGTGTGTCGGACGAAAGGTACTTTTCAAGATGAAAAAAGCAGGTACGAAAAAGAAGATCAAGATACGGAGATGGATTATTGGCCTTTTGTTGGGAGTAGGTTTTCTGGCCATGGAGTTTCCGGGAATTCTTCTGGTGCGGGAGAGGATCTATCCCTTTGTTCTGGGACTGCCTTTCCTGTACGGATATATACTTTGTTGTTGGGTATATATGTGCAGCGTGCTGTTTTATGCCTGCCGGACGTCTTGGGGGAAACAGTCCTTTTTTAAAAAATAATTTATGAGAAGGGTTGAAAAAGGGTGAATTAAATGTCAGATGCAACTTTGTCAGTGATCATATTCGTTCTTGTAATGGTCGTGATCATATCCGAAAAGGTTCACCGAGCAGTTTGTGCTGTAGGCGGTGCAGTTCTTTTGATCATCTTAGGGGTGCTGGACATAGGCACCGGAGTATCGTATATCGACTACAACACCATCGGGCTGCTGATCGGCATGATGATGTTTGTCGCAGTCGTAAAGCATTCCGGGATGTTTGAGTACCTGGCAGTAAAATCTGCAAAGGTCGCTAAGGGCGACCCGTGGAAGATGATGATCTTCTTTATCATTATCACAGCGGTTCTGTCAGGGCTTCTGGATAATGTAACCACGGTTCTTCTGGTAGGACCGATGACATTCGCGATCACGAAGGAAATGGATCTGAATCCTGTTCCTTATATCATGACGCAGATACTGGCGTCTAATATCGGCGGTACGGGCACGCTGATCGGCGACCCGCCAAACATCATGATCGGAAGCGCTACAGGTCTTACGTTTGGAGACTTCCTTGTAAACGATGGTCTTATCGTTCTCGTGGTGCTGGCAGCAACCATTGCCGCATTCTACTTCATTTATGGCAAGAAGCTGATAGCAACACCGGAAGCTATGGCCAAGGTCATGGCGATGGATGAAAAATCCCTGATCCGTGACAAGAAGCTGCTGATCAAGAGCATTGTCATGATCGTACTGATCGTAGCAGGATTCATGCTTCACAGCGTACTGCACATGGAATCCTCCATCATAGCACTGTCGGGAGCTGTTATCATGATGATCATCGGAAGACAGAACATTGAAGAAGTCGTTTCCGACGTAGAATGGCCGACGATCATCTTCTTTACCGCATTGTTTATCGTAGTAGGCGGTATGGTAGAAACAGGCGTGATCGACAAGCTGGCTGATCTGATCATGGGTGTAACAGGCGGAAAACCTGTTATGACGATGATGATCATTCTGTGGGTATCGGCGATCCTGTCCTCTACACTGGACAATATCCCGTTTGTAGCAACGATGATTCCGCTGATCACAGCTATGGGCAACGATGGTATGGATGTTATGCCTCTGTGGTGGGCACTGTCACTTGGTGCATGCCTGGGCGGAAACGGAACACTGATCGGAGCTTCTGCAAACGTAGTACTGACCGGTATCAGCGCCAAGAACGGTCATCCGGTTACATACGTGCAGTTCCTGAAGATCGGATTTCCGATGATGATCCTGTCCATAGCGATCTGCTCGGTATACATGCTCATTCGTTACGCATAGAAATACAGATCAAAATCATAGAATATACAACAACAGAACGGAAAAAAGCAGGTGTGCGTGTGCACCTGCTTTTTTCTGTCTTTTCTTAAAAATGAGACATTGACGCTTAGACTGTCTTTAACAAAAATTTAGTTGCTTTTTTGTGTATTTTGTATTAAAGTATCAGAGTAATTGGAAATGGAACTCATATGTAGAAAGGAAAGTGGAATGTCACACGCAACTTTATCCGTGGTCGTATTCATTCTGGTAATGATCGTAATCATTTCAGAGAAGGTCCACAGAGCAGTCGTAGCCGTGGGAGGTGCGGTACTGCTTATCATTTTAGGGGTGCTTGATATCGAGTCGGGTGTATCCTACATCGATTACAACACCATCGGACTGCTGATCGGTATGATGATGTTCGTAGCAGTCGTAAAACATTCGGGAATTTTTGAGTATCTGGCTGTTAAGTCAGCAAAGATCACCAAGGGTGATCCGTGGAAGATGATGATCGTATTCATCATTATCACTGCGGTGCTGTCGGCTCTGCTGGATAACGTTACAACGGTACTTCTCGTTGGCCCGATGACATTTGCTATTACCAAGGCGATGGATCTCAATCCGGTGCCGTATATCATGACCCAGATCCTGGCGTCCAACATCGGTGGTACAGCTACCCTGATCGGTGACCCGCCAAACATCATGATCGGAAGTGCAACAGGTCTGTCCTTCGTAGACTTCCTGGCAAACGACGGTCTGATCATCATCGTGGTTATGATCGCAACGATCTTCGCATTCAAGCTGATTTACAAGAAGCAGCTGATCGCGACACCGGAAGCCATGAAAGCCGTTATGGATATGGATGAAAAGGCTCTGATCAAGGACAAGTCTCTGCTGATCAAGAGCATCGTTATGATCGTACTGATCGTGGCTGGATTCTCCCTCCACGGTGTACTCCACATGGAATCTTCCATTATCGCTCTGTCTGGTGCTGTTATCATGATGATCATCGGAAAGCAGAACGTGGAATCCATCGTGGAAGACGTAGAATGGCCGACCATCATCTTCTTTACTGCACTGTTCATCGTAGTAGGCGGTATGGTAGAAACAGGCGTAATCGACAAGCTGGCTGACATCATCATGAACGCAACTGGCGGCAAGGCAGTTATGACGATGATGATCATCCTGTGGGTATCCGCACTGCTCTCCGCAACTCTGGACAACATCCCGTTCGTAGCGACTATGATCCCGCTGATCCACTCCATGGGAGAAAGCGGCATGGATGTTATGCCACTCTGGTGGGCTCTGTCCCTCGGCGCATGTCTGGGCGGAAACGGAACTCTGATCGGTGCATCTGCGAATGTAGTACTGTCCGGTATCAGTGGAAGAAACGGACACCCGATCACGTACATGCAGTTCCTGAAGATCGGATTCCCGATGATGGTACTGTCCGTAGCGATCTGCTCCGTATACATGCTCATCCGCTACGCATAGAAATTTGGAACGGAAATATCAAAGGATCCTGCAGATGCAGGATCCTTTTTTGCGAAAAGAGTAGGCCATGAGAGCGCACCTTGATCGGAGCAGAGGCAGCTTACGGCGAAGTGAACAAAAGAATCAAAAAGGCATCCTATGCTGTTTGAGCACCGAAAGGTGCGAGTTCATAGGATGCCTTTGATTTTTGTGAATGAGCCGAATAAGCTGCCTGCGAGGATCACCAGTGCTTTCACATGGTCTACTCGTCTTTTTTCGGCATTTGATTGAATTTATAGCCTACGCCGCGGACGCTGACGATATAGTTGGTATCGTGGTTCTTGCGCTCCAGTTTTTTGCGCAGGGTGCTGATGTAGACCATGACGGTCTTGGTATCGTTTTCCATGCAGTTTGTCTTCCAGACGGTCTCGAAGATCTGGGACGCAGGGAAGACCTTGCGCGGATGCTGGATCAGCAGCTTGAGGATCTCGAACTCCTTGGAAGTCAGGCTGACCGGTTCGTCGTCCAGAAACAGGTCGTGGGTATCGAAGTCGATTTTCAGCCCCTCGTATTCATACAGGCTGGATTCTGCTTCGGCGGCTTTGCGGGCCAGGGAATTCTGGCGGCGCAGGTGAGCCTTGATCCGGGCGATCAGCTCTCCCGGCATGAACGGTTTGGTCATGTAGTCGTCTCCGCCTGCAGACAGGGCGATGATCTTGTCGATCTCCTGGGTCTTGCAGCTGAGGAAGATGATGGGCGCATTGGAATATTCCCGGATATCCAGGGAGAGCGCTGTTCCCTCCGTATCCGGAAGCATGATGTCCAGAATGATCAGATCCGGATTTTCTTTCTTCAGCAGGTCCAGTGCTTCTTCCCCGTTATAGGCGGGAAGCGGGCGGAACTGTTCCTTGGTCAGGTAGGAGCAGACGAGCTTATTGATCGCTTTTTCGTCATCCACTACCAGAATTTTTTCTTTTGCCATAATTTAGACCTCCTTATAAAGCGGAATGATGAATGTAAAGGTACTTCCTTCTCCAAAAGTACTTTCCGCATAAATATCGCCCTGATGGGCCAGCATGATTTCCTTGCAAAGAGTCAGACCGAGACCCCGTCCTTCGATGCGGGTCTGCCCGTCTTTCTGATTGTTTTCTGCCCGGTAGAACTGGTCGAATACGTGGGCCAGCTGAGATTCCCGGATTCCCATACCTTTGTCGGCTACCGATACGATGAAGTTTTCGGCGGCATCATCCACCTTGAACGTGATGTGCATTTCCCTGCGCTTGTCCGAATACTTGATGGCGTTGGTGATCAGGTTGGAAAAAACCTGATTGATCCGGGCAAGATCCAGCACCAGCCAGTGGTGAGCAAGCAAGGCTTCGTCATAGTCTACGGTCACCTCAAATCCGGCAGATCTGGCGTCTCCCACGTTGCTGGTGATCAGAAGATCTGCAGCATCCGGGATCGTGCAAAGAGTAAAGTCAAAGGTGAACTGGTGAGTCTGCATTTTAGACAGCTGATCCAGGTCATCCACTAGTTTTTTTAAGATCAAAGTCTTGGAGGTGATGATCTCCATGGCTTCCTGTTTTTCTTCTTCTCCGTCTACCGTGCCGTCGCTGATGGCGGTCAGATAGCCTGCGATGGACGTGATGGGCGTCCGCAGCTCGTGTGAAATGTAAGAAAGAAGCATATTGCGGCTTTTCGTTGCCTGGATCTGATCCAGTTCCGCAGATTTGATAGTCGTAATGTCGCGGAAAGATCCTTCTATAGCGACAGGTTCTTTCGTCTCTTTGCTGCGGATGACGGTACAGGTGAACTCTCCCCAGAACGCATCGCCGTCTTTCTTGACCATCTCGATGACGATGCGATCCCTAGCCGGAAACTTTGCAGTAAAAAGATCGTGAAGCTCCTCGGCATGCACATCGTCTGCCAGCGTGTGAAACATATTGGGATCGTCATAAAACGCCGACTGAGGATACCCCGTGACTTCCCGGATGGAAGGCGAGATGTATTCAAATGCCTCGTAAGGTTTCAGTTTATAGTAAAAAATAACATCCTTGGAATTGTCCACAACGGTTCGGTACAGATTGCTGGCAAGCCGGCTTTCCTGCTGAGTGTACACAACGTATATGACCAAGATGCAGAAGTTGACCAGGTTGGACATCAGGATCTCTGTCATGTAGTAGCCGGTTGTGATGGGCATCAGGGTCTCTGCAATGGAAACCACGGATTTGATTCCGCCCCACAGTAAAAAGATCAGGGTCGCGATGATCCGCTCTCCGGCGATGATGTCCCACTTCTTCCATATATTATAACAGAGAAAACATGTGATGATAAGCTGATATATGGAAATCGGCAGATAAAAGGACAGCAGGTCGAAGCTGTAGATCATGCAGATGACCGCCAGAAGCAGCATATACAGGGAAAAACGATACCAGTAGGTCGGTACTTTGATGTGGGTATAGGAATAAGATCCGAACAGGAGCAGCAGCAGGTTGAACATGTCGATGACCTTGCGAAGCTCCAGGAATATATCGTTTTGTGATGTGAAAAAACAGAGCAGGCAGAGTAGACTCATGGAATAGGCGATCCAGGAAAATCCCCAGTACTGCATGAATTTCTCCTGCTTGCGGGAAAAGATATAAAAGTAAAGAGTCGAGGCTGCAAAGGTGAATAGTGCAATAAAAATGAGCCAGCTGAAATACATAATAAAATCCTCCCTGCTGTTTATTATAACGTAATTGTATGATAGAATAAAGCAAAATCCACGGGGAAGGTATGAAAAAGAAATGATTACGAATGCCATCAGGCTGCTGATTATCTGCGTGTTTGCGTTTGTCCCTCTGCTGCTGGGAGAATTCGCGCGCAATAAGGCGGTATACAATACGAGCGACTTTATTCTACAGGGGCGGAAGCTGAAGACCTTCCCGATGTACGCAACGGTTTTTGCTACCTGGATGAGTATTTTCGCATTTATTGGAGGAATCGCCTACTTTTATGAGCAGGGGCCGATCTACATGACGACAGTCGGATGGGATGCGCTCTTCGCAGTGCTGTTCATCGTTCTGGGACGGAGGATCTGGCACTATGGCAAGGTGCACAACTACATGACGCCGACGGATTTTTTTGCAGATATTTATGATTCAAAATCGCTGAATACGCTGGTTACCGTGGTGACGATCCTCAGTACCATGGTGTATCTGCAGGTGCAGATCGTAGGGGGACTTCTGGTTATGAACGTGGCGACCGGAGGGATTATTTCATCCTATGTGGGCGGTATTATTTTCTTTTCGATCCTGGTGATTTACTTATGGGCAGGCGGACTTCGCGCCGTTGTGATGACCGATATTTTTTATGGGATCCTGATCGTTTTGGCCATCGTATCGGCAGGAATGTACCTGATGCATGTGGCAGGAGGTACGGACTATGTATTCCCGACGCTTATCAGCCGGGATCCTTCTTATGTATCCATGCCGGGAGTCGAGGGACGGCATCGCGTCATGCTGTGGATCTCCCTATTTTTCATCGTTCCCGTGGGGGCGTTTATGGGACCTCAGATCTGGATCCGAAACTACGCGGCGGAGTCGGAGCGGAATTTTAACATCATTCCGTGGCTGCTGTGTCTGTCTTCTATTATATGCGTCGGAACACTCTTTGCAGGAAGCTCGGCGCTGGTACTGACGGATCACGTGGAAAACCCGGACTCCATTCTGCTGACTCTGCTCCATCAGTACGCCAACCCGTTCTTCTATGCGTTCGTCATAGTCGGCATCTACGCTACCATATTTTCTACTGCAAATTCTCAGGTGCACGCGCTGGCGGCGGTTTATACCATCGACATCCATAAAAGATACGTCAATCGCAATGCGCCGGAGCGACGGCTCGTAGGGATCGCCAAGTGGACGGTACTGATCATCGCACTGGTGTCGTATCTGTTTATCGTTGTGGTGCCGCAGAGCATCTTCGATCTGGGAATCATCGCGCTGGGTGCACAGGCGCAGCTCATCGTTCCTGTGGCAGGGGCGTTCTTCTGGAAACGGTCCACGGCCAACGCCGCTTTTATGGGTGTGATTTCCGGAGAACTGACCTTCCTGGTGGGGCTGCTTCTCAGCGGGGGACAGGATTCCAGCATCTGCGCCATCGCTGGTCTGACAGCAAACTTGTTCTTCTTTATCGTGGTGGCTGTGACCGATAAACCGCGTATACGTGTATACAAAAAGATCGAGTCTTACCGCAGAGATTACAAGTTAAAGAATTATTAAAATGCTAAAACCGTTGCAATTACAAGGATTATAGCGTGTCAAGAGCAAAAGGGCGGAGGCTGCTTAAAACCAGCTTAAAGCCCTTTTAAATTAAATTAAAAAAATTGTCGATTCCTTGCGAAAAGTCTGATAATTCGATACACTAAGCGTGGAATTTATAACACATCATTTATTGATTCACATTTTGTAAGGAGGAAACGTTATGATTATAGGAATGCCTATCTCAACATTCTTCGCAATCCTGATCTGGCCGTTCGTCTTCATTACGGCTGCTATCATCGATTACTGTATCATGAAAAAGCAGGACGAACAGGTTGACGATTCGGAATTTGAAGATCACCTTGTTCCGAATGCTGGAAAGGAGGCGACTAAAGAATGAGAGTTGAAGTAATTGTACTTTGTTGCTACTTTATCGGTATGATCGCAATGGGGCTTTACTGGAACAAAAAAGCCAAGAGCTCTGAAGACTTCATGCTGGGCGGAAGATCCATGGGACCTCTCGTTACAGCCCTGACCCTGCAGACTACCGCAATGAGCGGATTCATGTTCATGGGTGGACCTTCCGAAGCATACGCACTCGGATATTTCGCAATTTTCTACGCAGTAGGCGACGGCGCAGGCGGCATGATCAACCTGACAGTTCTGGGAAGAAGAATGAGAAGACTTTCCCAGCTGCTGGATGCCATCTCCCCGATCGAGTACCTGGAAAAGAGATACGAATCCGTACCTGTAAAGGTTATCGCTTGTATCATCTCCGTATTCGGACTTTCCTGCTACGTTCTGGGACAGTTCATGGCAACTGGTAAAACGCTGGTTACCCTGTTCGGATTCCCTCTCTCCGTTGGTCTGATCGTCGGCGTAGCAGTAATCCTGTTCTACACATTCGTTGGCGGATACTTCGCAGTAGCATGGACTGACGTAATCCAGGGATTCATCATGATCGGTTCCCTGATCATCGTATTCGTAGCTACTATGATGAAGATGGGCTGGTTCACCGGACTGAACGAAGCTCTGGCTGCTATCGACCCGACTCTGCTGAGCGTTTGGGGACGCGGCAACGTTTACGAAGGTGGTTACGGTGTAATCGCCGGTGCCGTAGGTATCTACCTCATCGGTTACATGGGTCTGCCGCACAGTGTTAACAAGCACATGGCAATGGGCAGCCCGCAGACAGCTAAGACTTCCGTAGTATATGCTACAATCTGGACTCAGCTGTTCTGCTTCATCCCTTACTTCCTGGGACTGGCTGGACTGGTAATCTTCACAGCCAACCCTGCAGGCCTGATCGACAATGACCCTGAACTGGTAATTCCGTCCCTGACGGCTCTGGAATTCCCTGGAGTATTCTCCGGCCTGATGCTGACAGCTATCATGTCCGCTATCATGAGTACAGTAGCTGCTCTGATGCTGCTGATCGCTACTATCGTATCCATCGACTTCTACAAGAGATGGCTCAGACCGAATGCAAGCGACAGAAGCGTCCTGATCGTATCCAAGGGATCCATCATCGTAGTTGGTATCGTTGGTGTTACCATCGCGATCATGAACCCGCCTGGAATCTTCAGTCTGATCGTAGACACATTCAGCTTCATGGGCTGCGCATTCCTGCCTAGCTATGTATGTGCTGTTTGGTGGAAGAAGGCAAACGCAACAGGTTCCGTAGCATCCATGATTGCCGGCGGCACAGTTGTTCAGATCTGGGCACAGGCTGATCTGGCAGCTTCCACAGGATGCCACCAGTTCTTCGTAGGTATCATCGCATCCGCTCTGGCTATGATCATCGGAAGCAACTTCGGTAAACCGACGAGCCCGGAAATGTGCGACCTGATGGAAAGAGCAAAGGGCAAGAAGATCGCTGTATCCAAGAAGGTACAGGTTGCTTCTTCCAAGCACCTCTCCACAGAGAACAAGGCTATCACTCAGTTTGTATTCAGCAAGCAGGCTGCTCTGGCAAACTAGAATTTGAAAAGAGTGCGGCATACATATAATGCCGATGCAATAAAGTGATAAATCATACGACAGACCTCCTGCAAGGCTATTGACAGGAGGTCTGTTCTCTTTATACAATAAGAAGTAAGAAGAGAAGGACGGAAATCAGAAACAGATAAAAGGCTGTAAAAAATCGACAGAACTGATGAAACTGACAACACTTTGGGAAAGGAATCGAAACATGATTGAAGCAAAAATTTTAAAACCGGGATATACACAGAGAGAAGCGCTGGTGCTGCTCTTTAATACGGACTCCAAGCTGGACCTGCTGGATATCGATGAGGTCTACTACCCATATGTCCGGCTGCGGTATCTGATCACAGTGGGCAAGGGCCGCATCATGAAGAAGCTGAACAAGCTGTGCGACTGCATCATCGACCGTGTATCCGGCTCTGTATACGAGACGGAAGGCGACCCGGAATTCGACTATGTGGAGATTCCGGAGGATGAAGCTCTGGAGATCCAGACGCCTCTCAACGAATGCTACGATACGGGCCATTCCTTCGCACTGAAACAGTACATCGGCAAGGCGAAGCTGATGGCCACGCCGGAAATGCAGATCATCGAGGAGGATATCTTCTACAAGAAATTCTACGTGGTAAAAGCGCGGGATCCGGAAGGCTACACCTACTTCATCCTGGTGGACGCCGTAGACGGCGGCATCTCCGTACTGGATCACGAAAAGCACATCGAAGAGCTGGCCAAGGAAGGACAGCTGGAAGAGGCGGAACGCGTCCTGGAATCCGTGGACGGCGATCACGAGCTGCTGGAAGAGATGATCGCGGAGATCGAGGAAGAGAAAAGGGAAGAGGAAGAATAAGGATCACGTTTAAAAATACCAATGTACATAAAATATACGGGTAAGATATTGATACTATACCCGTATATTTTTAGATTCATCAGATGATATCATAAATGCGCGCAGTTTAGATATTACCACAGATGCATCGCATGCTGCAGAAGCAGGCTGACGCCAGTAATGCCGACCCAGCAGCAGAAGCCCAGCAGCAGCGGTTTGGCGCCGGTGCGGATCAGCTTGACGATGTTGGTGTTGAGTCCGATGGCGGCCATAGCAAGGACGATAAAGAACTTGCTCAGAGTTTTCAGAGGTGTGAAGATGTCGGCAGTGATCCCGACAGCGGAGACGATGGTAGTCACCACAGAAGCCAGAATAAAATAGAGAATGAACATCGGAAAGATCTTTTTTAAGGAAATGGATTTTTCTGATGTTTTTGTTTTGCGCGTCTGTAAAAACGCCAGTCCTAGCGTGATGGGGATGATAGCGAGAGTTCGGGTGAGTTTTACGGTCACGGCTTTGTCCAGGGTAGCTGATCCGAGATGATAGAGAGAGTCCCAGGTCGCCGCAGTTGCCGTTACAGATGAAGTGTCGTTGACTGCTGTTCCTGCGAAGATCCCGAAGGCTTCGCCGCTGGTAGTGGAGAATCCCAGGAATGTTCCGAATGCCGGGAAAATCAGGGCTGCCAGTACGTTGAAGAAGAAAATGACCGAAATGGACTGTGCTACTTCTTCGTCGTCTGCGCCAATGACCGGGGCTGCCGCCGCGATGGCGGATCCGCCGCAGATGGAAGAGCCGACTCCGATCAGCGTTGCCGTTTTATCCGGGATCCTGAACGCCCTCTTCAGGATCACCGCCAGGATCAGCGCTGTACTGATGGTGCCGATGATGATCGGCAGGGACTGTTTGCCTGTCTGCAGGATGACGGTCAGGTTGAGACCGAATCCCAGCAGGACTACCGCACACTGGAGCACCTTCTTGGAAACAAAGGTGATGCCGCCTTTAAAACTATCCTTTTTCTTTAAAAAGAGGGTGACGATCATGCCGATAAGAATAGAGAAGACCGGGCCTCCCACGACCGGGACGGCCTTGCCTAAAAACCACGCCGGAATGGCGATCGCCAGACAGAGCAGGATGCCCGCCGTGTTCTTTGCAGTAAATTGCTGTACCTTACTTGTATGACTCATGAGTATGCCTCCTGTTAAAATGCTGTCTGCGGCTTTGCAGATGTTCCTGCAAAGGCCGTGCCTGACTATCATAGCACGAGTCGGGGAGAAAGGAAAGGTACTATGGAAAAGATGAGCAACTGTGATACGATTTTAGCTGGATTTAAGTTTTCTTTTTGTCGGAATTGTTGTACAATTATAATACAAGAACGGATAAGATAATTGGAGGAGTTTTATGAGCAGAAATAAATTTATCTTACTTTTTGCAATCTTAGTCATCATTTACCTGGTAATGCCGAGTGAGGGTATTTACGGGTCGATCAAGGCCAACGTGGTTCTGGCGCTGCCGTTCCTCATGATGGGCGTGATCATTTATTTATTCATTACGGTCATCGTTATGAAGCGGGCGTGGAAGAAGCTGGACAACAACGTGATCGACGACAACGTGATCGCATTTGCTAAGATCATGAACATATCTTTTGACGTAAAACGTATGATGGGCGTGAACAATCTCCTCGATTTATATACGAAGGTCAACTTTTCGCGGCATGCGTCCATGAAGGCCAAGGAACTGCTGTATCAGGCCATGCGCCGCAAGAGACTGGATGTACCGCCTCCGGGGCAGGGCGTACTGGACGGCAACGTGCCGGTGAAACCGAACCGGACCAATGCGGAAATCAAGGCGGCCAGAATCGAGGCTGCGGCCAAGTCGCGCAAGAGAAAGAACAAGAAATAGGAATGGGAGGCTCTGCATATGCGGGGCCTTTTCTTGTGAGAATACAAGGAGGTGACTGGTCGTGGTTTATACCTATCATTACGATTCGCCGCTGGGCGGTATTACGATAGCCAGCAATGGCGTGGAACTTACCGGTCTGTGGTTTGACGGACAGAAGTATTTCGGGGATACGATTTTAGAGGAGCCGGAAGAACGATTTCTTCCGGTCTTTGAGGAAACGACTCGCTGGCTGGATCTTTATTTCTCTGGCAAAGATCCCGGCTTTACACCATCTCTCTGCATGGAGACGACGCCGTTTCGAAAGGCTGTCTGGGAGACTTTGCTGACGATCCCCTATGGGCAGACCATGACCTATGGACAGATCGCAGCCAGGATTGCAGAACAACAAGGAAGGCAGGGAATGTCGGCGCAGGCTGTTGGAGGTGCGGTGGGACATAATCCCATTTCATTGATCATTCCGTGCCACCGTGTCGTCGGCGCCAATGGAAGCTTGACGGGATATGCCGGCGGGATCGGAAAAAAGGTGAAGCTGCTCACTTTGGAACAAACAGACATGACGGGACTTTTCGTCCCGAAAAAAGGAACGGCGCTGTAGGTGCAGGTTGACAGTGCTTTCTCGATTGATTATGATTTTTTCAAAGAATTGAAAATGAGAACAGGGAGGAAAGAAAAATGAGTGAGACAGGTTTAACGACGCTTTCGTATGTCAATACTGTAATCAGAGAACGACCGAGAGAGATCCACAAGGGACAGTGCGGCAGGGTTCTGATCGTTGCAGGATCTGTGGGCATGGCAGGGGCGTGTGTCCTCAGCACCGGTGCGGCGCTGCGCTGCGGGGCGGGACTTGTCAAAGCGGCGGTGCCGGAGGAGATCTTTCCGATTCTGCAGATCGCCGTACCGCAGGCTACCTGTACAAATGTTTCGGACCGGGGGTTCTTACGGTCGGTGTCGGTTCACGACGCCATAGGAATCGGACCGGGAATGGGAGTGAGCGAGAAAAAGTACAAGCTGATTGAAGAGATACTTAGTCTTTTTGACGGACCTGTTGTCATCGATGCCGACGGCATCACCAATCTTTGCAGATTCGGGAAAAAGACGGAGATCCTGAAAGGAAGAGAGAACGTCGTACTGACGCCGCACCCGGGCGAATGTGATCGTCTGCTGGATGCGCTGGGGCTGGAGCCGGTCAGTGTGATGGGACGCGTGGCGGCGGCGGAAGCCGTGAGCGACCGAACGGGAGCAGTCGTACTGCTGAAAGGAGCGGACACGGTTGTGACGTCGGGAAGCGGCAGCACATATATTAATACTACAGGCAACCCGGGGATGGCTACCGGCGGCAGCGGAGACGTGCTGACCGGTGTGATCACAGCTCTGGCGGCATCGGGGATCGCGCCTCTGGATGCGGCGAGAGCCGGAGCTTTCGTTCACGGTATGGCGGGAGACCTTGCGGCCGGAAAACTGGGCCAGTGGGGCATGACCGCCACGGATATCCGGGATCAGCTGCCTGTCACGCTTCGAGGAATCGTAGGGAAATAGAAGAACTGCCAGCGGAATCTTTGCAGAAAACTGAGGGCAGATCATAAAGGAGTGAGGACTTTGAGCATTAAGAAGGGCGACCTTTATTTTGCAGATCTAAGTCCGGTAACGGGCTCCGAACAGGGGGGCGTAAGGCCTGTCCTGGTAGTACAAAATGATGTGGGGAACAAGTACAGCCCGACTATTATAGTTGCGGCCATCACGTCAAAGAGAAATAAGGCTGACCTTCCGACGCACGTTGCGATCGATGCGGACGGAAACGGCCTGTCAAAGAATTCGATCGTATTGATGGAACAACTCAGAACTATAGATAAAAGAAGATTAAAAGAAAGGATCGGCACCATTGACAAAGACCGGTTACCGGAGGTAAATGAAGCTTTGAGCGTCAGTTTAGGGATCGATCAACCATCCTTTTTCTGATGAGTTTGCTGATAACCCTTGCAGTTCTCGCTGCAAGGGTTTATATTTATATTGGAGAATAACGTACCATATACAAATGGAGGAAGCAATGGACATTAAATCATTGGAAAAAACGGCAGCAGAAGTGAGATGCGGCATCGTAAAAGCGATCCACAATGCCGGATCCGGACACCCGGGCGGCTCCCTTTCGGCTGCAGATATCGTTACAGCTCTTTACTTCGATGAAATGAACGTAGATCCGAAGGACCCCAAGATGAAGGGACGGGACAAGTTCATCCTTTCCAAGGGTCATGCAGGTCCGGTGCAGTATTCTGCGCTGGCGGTAAAAGGATATTATCCGATGGAGGATTTTCTGACTCTGCGGAAGCTGGGCTCCAAGTTCCAGGGACACCCGGATATGCATAAAGTGCCGGGGATCGAAATGTCTACAGGTTCGCTGGGACAGGGCATCTCTGCGGCAGGCGGAATGGCGCTGGCCAACAAACTGGATAACGATCCGGGCAGAGTTTACGTGCTGCTGGGAGATGGCGAGATCCAGGAGGGCATCGTGTGGGAAGCACTGATGTCGGCGGCACATTACAAGCTGGACAACATGGTAGCGATCCTGGACCACAACGGTCTGCAGATCGACGGCAAGAACGAAGACGTTATGACCGTAGCGCCGGTCGTTGACAAATTCCAGGCATTCGGCTGGAACGTGATCCAGATCGACGGACACGATTTCGAGCAGATTCTGGACGCTTTCAAGCAGGCGAGAGCATGCAAGGGCAAACCGACTATGATCGTAGCGGAGACCATCAAGGGCAAAGGCGTTTCATTTATGGAAAACAACGCAGGATGGCACGGCAAGGCACCGGATGAGGAACAGACGAAACAGGCACTGGCAGAACTGGGAGGTGAACTGTAATGGCAGAGACTATGGCAACGAGACAGGCATACGGCAAGGCTCTCATCGAGCTGGGTGAAAAGTACCCGCAGCTGGTGGTAATGGATGCAGACCTTTCCAAGTCAACTATGACGGCGGAATTCGGCAAGACTTATCCGGAACGCTTTTTCAACATGGGTATCGCGGAGCAGAATCTGTACGGTGCGGCAGCGGGACTGGCTCTTTCGGGCAAGATCGTATGCGCCAGCACCTTTGCAATGTTCGCAACAGGCAGAGCCTTTGAGATCATCAGAAACTCCATCGGCTACACGAAAGCCAATGTCAAGATCTGTGCGACACACGCAGGGATCACGGTAGGCGAAGACGGCGCAAGCCACCAGACCTTTGAAGATATCGCACTGATGCGGACGATTCCGGGTATGACGGTCATCAATCCGTCCGACGGCGTTTCTGCAAAGAAGCTGCTGGAGCAGGCTGTAGCAATGGACGGACCGTGCTACGTGCGCCTGGGCAGAGCGAAGGTGCCTGTATTCTACGAGGATTCCGACCAGCTGACGCTGGGCAAGGGCAATCTTGTAAAGGACGGTAAAGACGTTACTATCGTAGCGACGGGTATCATGGTCAGCGAAGCTATGGCGGCTGCAGAAAAGCTGAAGGAAGACGGCATCGATGCGCGGATCATCGACATCCATACCATCAAGCCGATCGACGAGGAGATCCTCATCAAGGCGGCGCAGGAAACAGGCGCTATCGTGACGGCGGAAGAACATTCCATCATCGGTGGTCTGGGCAGCGCAGTGGCAGAAGTCATCGTAAAGAACTGTCCGGTGAAGATGGCTATGGTAGGACAGAAGGATACTTACGGGGAATCCGGTAAGCCGGACGAACTGAAGAAGAAATACGGCATGACAGCAGAGGATATTGAAGCGGCTGTGAAGGGTCTGATCGGCTAGTCCTGCGGAGAAAAAAAGCATAAAACCACCTCCTTCGTAATAAGGTTTACAAGAATGACCTTAGGAGAAGGAGGTTTTTATTTTGAGAAAAGAAAAGGATAGAAAGCGGCTGCAGGGACGGAAAAAATGGGTGGCTGCTGCGGCTGTTCTGCTGGTGGCGGGCGCAGCGGTCTGGCTGTGCCTGTCCCTGTTTTCGGGTACGGAAGAAGTGGGGTTTGAGCAGGTAAGCGAGGATAAGCTGCCGCAGGATATTACCTCAAATGTGATCCCGGAATACAAGACGCTGGAACGGGCGCTTGCCTGCTGCGTGGGAGAGGATGTTTACGTTATCGTCACGAGAGGCGAAAAACCGACGTCCGGATTCAAGGTGGATATAGACCGTCTTACCATGGAGGAAAAGGACGGAAAATCCACGCTGATCGTGTATGCGAACTTTACAGATCCGGATAAAAAGTCGGCTTTTTCCCAGATCATCACCTATCCGGTGAAGGTCGTTCGCACGGATCTAAAGAAACTCCCAGACGATATCGAACTGCGGATCCAGTATTGAGATGACGACTTCACAAAACCTTCACCCTTATTGTGAAATTTGCTCCTCTTTGTGTTGGAATTGACCGCACAATGTTGAAAAATAGCCGGAAATATTGTATGATGTAATAGTATGTACGAACTATAGGAGGAACATCGAAAGTATGATCGTTTTTGATAACGTTACGAAATATTACAAGTCAAACGTCGGTCTGGAGAAGGTCAGCGTTCGGATCAATAAGGGTGATTTCGTGTTTCTGGTAGGACCCAGCGGCGCTGGAAAATCGACTTTTATCAAACTGATTTTAAAGGAGATCAACGCCACGTCCGGGAGCATCAAGGTGCGGGGCAGAGAGGTGACGACCATGTCCAGCCGCCAGGTGCCGATCCTGCGGAGAAACATCGGGATCGTGTTCCAGGACTTCCGCCTTTTACCGAAGAAGACCGTTTACGAGAATGTGGCGTTTGCCATGGAGATCATTCATCAGCCGAAAAAGCTGATCAAGAAATATGTGCCGCAGGTTCTGAGTATGGTGGGGATCGCGTCCAAGGCCAACAAGTACCCGGACGAGCTCTCTGCAGGAGAACAGCAGCGTGTAGCGATCGCCAGAGCTGTGGTAAACCGCCCGCGTATCCTGATCGCGGACGAGCCTACCGGCAATCTGGATCCGGATACCGCGTGGGAAATCATGCAGCTTCTGGATCAGATCAATCAGAGAGGGACAACCATCCTGATGGTGACCCACGCTAAGGACATTGTGGA
Organism: uncultured Clostridia bacterium; assembly: GCA_934281605.1. GTDB lineage: Bacteria > Bacillota > Clostridia > Peptostreptococcales > Anaerovoracaceae > Lentihominibacter. Next base: position 108,781 of record CAKQXD010000001.1, read on the forward strand.
CAAGATGGGAAAACGCGTTATCGCTATCGAAAAGGGACGGATCGTCCGTGACGAATTCGGCGCTTACGGATATGCCGAAGCACTGGAAGGCATGGAATCCACCTTTGATACGATACAGAGCGCAAGGACAGTCCGCTCCAAATCCCGGTTCCGGAGAGGAGGGAAAGAAGAGTGAGAAGGTTCTTTTATACATTAAAACAGGCATTTGTGCAGGTGCTGCGAAACCGGGCCATGTCGGTGGCGTCCATTTTCGCGATCACAGCGATGTTGCTGATCCTGAGCATTTTCTTCATTCTGGTGATCAACGTCAATACGGCGGCTCAGTCCATCCAGCAGGATTACGACTCCATTGAGATCTACCTCAATGATGACGTGAGCAAGGAACAGGCCAATCAGATCATCGTCGGCATCAAAGAAGAAAAGGGCGTGGATGACGCCTATTATAAGAGCAAGGAAGATGCTATGGCAAACTTCCGCAACAGATGGGGCGACAACGCATATCTGCTGGACAGTCTCAATGAAAACCCTCTTCCCAATTCGGTAGTTGTCAAGATCGGAGATCTGAACTACGGTGATGAGATCGCAGCGGCAGCTTCGAAATACGACGGTGTTGAGGATGTCAAGTACTACAAGGATACGGTGGACAAGCTTCTGAAGATGACCCACTTCGTGCAGGTGGCGGCAGTCATCGTCATGCTGTTCCTGATCATCGTTTCCATCGTGGTGGTATCCAATACGATCAAGTTGACCGTGTTTAACCGGGCCAGCGAGATCAGTATTATGAAATATGTGGGAGCGACCAACTGGTTTATCCGTGGTCCGTTCCTGGCAGAAGGTATTATCATCGGAATTATATCAGCAGGGATTTCCGTCGGTGCATCGGCGCTGCTGTACAGGAAGATCGTTGATGTGATCGGGGCGCAGGTATTCTCGGTATTGTCCATGCCGATGGTGCCGGTAGGCTTCCTGATGTACAATTTTACGTGGATCTTCCTGGCACTGGGAATCAGCATCGGAGCATGCGGCAGCATTATTTCCATGCGGAAGTTCCTGGATGCGTAGGTACTGCAGGAGAGGAGTAACAGGAGGAAATTTTATGAGAAGAAGTCGTTTTGTTATGATCGTAGCATTGCTGACTGCACTGATCTTCTGTGTGGAAACCAGTGCGGTAAGTGCGGCATCGCTGAGCGAGGTCAGAAAAAACATTCAGTCGAAACAGCAGGAAATCAAAGACAGCAAAGAAAAAGAACAGGATCTGTCGGATAAAATCGCAGCGATGGAGAAGCAGATCAGCAGCAAGGAAGCAGACATCAGCAAGCTGGAAAAAGCCATCGGGGAAGCGGAGACTCAGCTTGGAACCCTGCAGAAGCAGCTGAAGGAAGCGGAAGCCAAGGTGGATCAGCAGGATGAGGATCTGGGCTCCCGTCTGCGGAACATGTACAAGAATGGATCCATCGGATTTATCGACGTGCTGCTGGATTCCGACAATATTTCGGAATTCCTGACCAATCTGGACATGGTACAAAAAGTATACTCTCAGGACCAGGATACGCTGGAAACCTTAAAGGAAGCTTCGGCTGAAATCGATAAAAAGAAAAAAGAAATCGAATCTCTGCAGAGCGAGCTGACTGCATCAAAGGAACTGGTGCAGGAAGAAAAGCAGAGCCTGCAGGCAGATAAAACAGAAGTAGAAAAACAGAAAGCTACGGTTACTGCGGACATTGCAGAATCGGAGGATGAACTTGATCAGATGCAGGATGAAGAAGCTGCGATCGAGGAAGCGATCCGTGCCGAAGAGAAGAGAAAGGCTGAAGAAGCTGCAAAGAAGAATAACAGCTCTTCCAGCAGTTCCTCGAGCTCATCCTCGAAACCGAGCTCGTCAAAGCCAAGTTCATCGTCATCTTCCAAGCCGTCTACAAGCGGCAAGCTGACTACATATAAAGGAGTGACGATGCAGTTCCCGGCACCGTCCATGACGAGAAAATCTTCAAACTTCGGATACAGAACCCATCCGATCAAGCACACCAAGAGACTGCATGCCGGAGTCGATCTGGCTGCACCGGGCGGATCTCCGATCGTAGCGGCTATGTCCGGCAAGGTCATTCTGGCGAGATCCGGATCGGGATACGGTAATTATATTATCGTTGACCACGGAAACGGATATGCAACGCTGTACGCACACTGCTCCAAGCTCTTAGTCAAGAAGGGGCAGAGCGTTTCCAGAGGACAGCAAATTGCTAAGGTGGGATCGACCGGCTTATCGACAGGATACCATTTACATTTTGAAGTTCGTGTAAAGGGATCTCCAGTAAACCCAGCTCCATATATTGGATTAACCTAGAACATTACCTTTGGTATCGCCATAAGTAATTGCGAAAGGAGAAAGAAGCAATGAAAAGAAGATCCCGCATCGTGATGATCGTTGCGCTTCTGACGATACTGGCGCTGGGCATGGAAACTGCAGTGGCGAGCGCAGCATCTCTCAGTCAGATACAGAAGAATATCAAAAATAAACAGCAGGAGCTGAATAAAAGCAAAGCACAGGAAAAAAGTCTGGCGGATCAGGTGATCGATCTGGATCAGCAGATCAGTCAGAAAGAAGATAATATCGCGGAACTGGAATCCGCCATCAGTGAGGCGGAAGCTCACTTGGCCGTTCTGGAAACCGAACTGAAAGCGGCGGAGGAGAAGGTGGACGAGCAGAATAAGAATCTGAATGCCCGTCTGCGGAACATGTATAAAAACGGCACGGTAGGTTTTATCGATGTTCTGATGGACTCCGGGAGCTTTTCGGAGTTTCTCAACAATCTGTCGCTGGTAGAAAAGGTATATACCAGCGACAAGGATGTGCTGGCGGAGCTGCAGAAGATCTATGATGAAATAGACGCCAAGAAGAAGGAAATTGAATCCGCTAAACAGGAACTGGCTTCGGCCAAGGCGACGGCAGAGGAAGAAAAGGAGAGTCTGCAGGCGGACAAGTCTTCCGTAGAAAAGAAGAAAGCTGCTATCGCAGCGGATTCTGCTGAAACTCAGAAAGAACTGGAGCGTCTGGAGGCGGATGCGAGGGCGCTGACATCCACTATTAATAAGGGAAGCAGTTCCGGAACGAAATATACCGGTGGCGTTATGGTATGGCCGGCTCCACAGTATACGAGGATTTCTTCGGAGTTTGGAGGTCGTACTCACCCGGTGTCAGGTGAATATAAATATCACAGCGGAATAGATTTGGCTGCTCCAAATGGTTCGCCGATTTTGGCGGCAGCATCCGGCAAGGTGATCATCGCAGGCAATACGGGTAACGGCTACGGCAATTATGTGGTAATCGACCATGGCGGAGGGATCACGACGCTGTACGGTCACTGCTCTAAGCTGCTGGTCAAGAAGGGTCAATCGGTGTCTCGCGGACAGCAGATCGCCAAGGTGGGGACTACTGGCTTATCAACGGGATATCATTTACACTTTGAAGTACGAGTAAAAGGTGCCTGTGTCAATCCGAAAAAATACATTACATAGAAAGGTATTATGGAAACTAAAGAGGAATCATTATGAGAAAAACAGAAGAAATATTGCGGACGCTTCTTCATCAGAAGGGAATCGATACGCAGGAAGATATTTCGGAGTTTTTGTCAGACAGACCACAGAAAACATACGATCCATTCCTGCTCTACAATATGGAAGCAGGAGTGGATTTGCTTTTATCTGAGATAAAGAAGAATACGAAAATCTGTATCTATGGAGATTACGACGCCGACGGGGTCACTTCCGTGTGTATTCTGTCTTCCGTGCTGTCCCATCTGACAAGCAACTTCATCCACTATATCCCGTCTCGTGTAGAAGAAGGATACGGGCTGAATAAGAATGCCGTGCGGAAGCTGGCGGATCAGGGGGTAGGTCTGATCGTAACAGTGGACTGCGGCAGCGTTTCCTGCGAGGAGGCGGATCTGGCCAGAGAGCTGGGAATGAAAATGATCGTGACGGATCATCATAGTATTGACGGGAAAAAGGCGGACTGCATCGTGATCAATCCCAAGCAGAAGGAAGACTCCTATCCCTTTGACGGCATCGCCGGCTGCGGCGTTGCTTTTAAGCTGTGTCAGGCTTTGCAGAAGCGGACTGGACTTCCCAAGAGCGTCTTAAACGAAGTGCTGGATCTGCTGGCTGTGGGAACGGTAGCCGATGTGGTGCCGCTGCTGGATGAGAATCGCACGTTTGTGAAATACGGCCTGGCGCGGATCAACGCGGGCACGAGACCTGCTATGAAGAGCCTGAAAGAAGGCATTTCCTTAAAGAATGTCGCTTCGGAAAACATCGCCTTCGGCATCGGTCCCCATATCAATGCAGCAGGCAGAATGGCAGAGGCAGAAGAAGCGGTGCAGCTCTTTATAAGCCGTGATCCTCAGACGATCCACAGGCAGGTGGAAAAGCTGATCCATTACAATACCGACCGGAAACAGAAGCAGGAGGACGCCTATAAACGGGGGTTGGCTATTCTGGAGGAAGAAGGTCGGGAGGAGGACTTTATCGTTCTGCCCATGACGGACATCCACGAGGGCGTCGGCGGTATCGTTGCCGGTAAGATCAAGGAAGAAAAGAACCGACCTATCGTCATCGTGACCCCGTCGGGAGAAGGCTTCCTGAAGGGAACGGGACGAAGCATCGATCCGGTGGACATCTATGCAGTCCTGAAAAAGTGCGATGACACATACGGGCTGTTTGAACGGTTTGGCGGACACAGAAGCGCCTGCGGATTCCTCATGGCGGAGGAAAAGCTGAGCCTGTTGCGGCAGGCTGTGCAGGAGCAGATGGACGTCTTAAAGGCGGAGGATCCGCATATATTTGACAGTAATGTAACATGGGATCTGGAACTGGATCCGGCGGAGGTCACGGTGGATCTGGCGGAGACGCTGGATCAGCTGGAGCCTTTTGGCAAGGATAACGAGCGGCCGAAATTCCTGCTGCGGGATGTGACTTTACAGGGAGTACGCTTTATGGGGGCGGATGAGACCCATGCCCGTTTCACGGCAGTATCTCAGGCGGGAGCACGGGCGGACTGCGTACTCTTTCGAAAAGCGCAGGAGTGGCGGAGCCTGCTTTGCAGCGAGGAACCGGTGGACCTCATCGGGAGCATCGACGTGCAGCAGTGGCAGGGCCGGACGAGAGTACAGCTAATGATAGAGGAGATGAAAGCATGGAACTGACGAAGAAAAAACTGATCGCCATCCTGGTGGCGGCATTTCTGGCAGGCGGTGTGGTGACGGCAGGAGCCGGTTTTGCTATCTGCAAAGGTGCGCTGGGATATGTCAGCGTGTCGAAGGAAGAATACAACAGCATGAAGGATACATACGAGCGCTTCGGCAAGGTGGAGCAGCTCTACGATACGATAAATGAGAGCTATTACAGGGACGTTGACGAACAGGATGTGGTAGACGGCGCCTGCAAGGGTCTGGTGGCAGGTCTGGGCGATCCGTACTCCTCCTATATGACCAAGGAAGAATACGAAAACTGGAAGTCTTCGGCGACAGGCGAATATTCCGGCATCGGTGTGACCTTTTCCCAGGATAAGAACGGGAATTATGTCATCGTAGGTGTGACAAAGGATTCGCCGGCAGCGAAGGCCGGACTGAAAGCCGGGGACTATATCGTCGAAGTGGACGGCAAGACCTACGACGATATGGATGTGATGGCCAAGTCTATCCGAGGAGAAGCAGGAACCAAGGTGAAGGTGGTTTACGTGCGGGATAATAAGAAGAACGAAGTCAGCATCACCAGAGAGAAAATCGTGGAAAAGAGCGTCGAATACAAGATGCTGGACGGCAAGATCGGATATATCAAACTGAGCAGCTTTATCAGTTCTTCTGCCGATGATTTCTCGGCAGCGCTGAAGGATCTGGAAGGTCAGGGGGCGAAAGGCCTGATCCTGGATCTTCGGGATAACGGAGGCGGTCTGGTGGATCAGTGCATCGACATTGCCGACGAATTTCTGGATGAAGGCGTCGTGACTTATGTGGAAGACAAGAACGGTAAAAAACAGGAATACAAGTCCAAAGACGGCAAGACGGATCTGACCACGGTAGTTCTGGTCAACGGAAACAGTGCCAGCTGTTCGGAGATCCTGGCAGGCGCATTGAAGGATAATGGCTGCAAGCTGGTAGGCGAGACGACATTCGGTAAGGGCGTCATCCAGTCTACGGCAGAGCTGAAGGACGGATCGGCATTGAAGCTGACCATCATGCAGTATTTCTCGCCGAAGGGCAGCGCCATTCAGGACAAGGGAATCAAGCCGGACTATGAAGTGAAGAACGATGAAAATTCCAAGACCGACAAGCAGCTGCAGAAAGCACAGAGTCTGTTCTAAGGGAATGCTTTATAGCGTTAAAGTAATAGTTGACTGGCCGCAACGGTCCATGGTAAAATCTTGATAGAGTGATTGATTAGGAAAGGAACGTGTCATGGCTTACGAATCTAAATTCAAACGAGACGATATTGACGAGTTGTTCCGGGCGATCCTGCTGCTTCAGGATGAAGAGGACTGCTACCGGTTTTTCGAGGATGTATGCACGGTCAACGAGATCCATGCCATCGCGCAGCGGCTGCAGGTGGCCAAGCTTTTGTCGGAAGACAAGACCTACAGTGAGATCGAGTCCATCACCAAGGCCTCTACGGCGACCATCAGCCGGATCAACAAATGCCTGGTGTACGGTGCAGACGGATACAAACGGATCCTGGAGAGACTGGCGGCGGAAGAAGATTAATACGGAAAGAGGAGCGGCGGAACATAGTTGTTCCGCCCTTTTTAGAATCAAAATGGAGATCAGAATATACGAAGATTATCGGGAAATGTTCCCGGACAGAAAGGGTCGTGAGCTGACGGACCGGCTGCTTTCCCATGCGCTGGCAGATGCCGGTCTGCCGGATCTTGAAATCCTGCGGACGGATAAGGGCAAGCCGTATGTAAACAGTACAAACATCTATATTTCGGCCAGTCACAGCAAAAATCTTTTTGCCTGCCTCATAGGAGACAGGCCGCTGGGGATCGATCTGCAGCACGGCAGAAAGCTGGACCCCGATAAGATCGCCGGCAGGTACTTTGCAGAAGAAGAGGCGGAGCTGGTAAGAAAGCTGGGAGCACCGGAATTCTTTCGCCTGTGGGCGCGGAAAGAAGCCTTTTCCAAGTACACGGGAAGAGGCCTGGAAGACGTGATGGCCGGGATCTCGGTCTTAAACAGGATGGACGTGGAATTTTTGGATTTTCAGTGGGAGAAGGATGCGTACTGCTCCTGCTGCATAAAAAAGGAGTAAGAGGAGTAAGGGATGGATGTAAGAGAAAAGGCGGTGTCGTACCTTAACAGCCGGCCGAGAACGCGGCAGGAAGTGATGCGGCATCTGAAAGACAAAGGATTCTCCGAGGAAGAGATCCTGGAGACGGTGAAAGAACTGGAAGAGTATCATTATATCGACGATCTGGCTTACAGCAGGATGTATTTCGAGTACGGCTTTGAGAAAGGCCGGGGAAGAAACAGGATCCGCCGGGAGCTGGCGGAGAAGGGGGTGTCCTCGGAGATCATCGAAATCGCCTACGACGAACTGGAGGAGGTGCCCGATGAATTTGAAATGGCACTTTCTATTGCGGGGAGTATCGTTCGCGGGATCGATCCCAGCGAGCTGGAGTATTCTGAGAAGCGAAAGCTGGAAGGAAGAATCGGAAGGCGGCTGGCCGGCAGAGGATTTTCCATGGATACGATCCATAAAGTAGCCGGCAGATTGTTGTATTAAAGGGAACCTTCATGGTAAAATAGATAAGTTAGTGTAAGATAAGAACAAAAGGAGTCAAGAATGGAATATAAGAAGCAGCTGATTAAGAAAATCGAATCGTTTTATGTGGATGTTGTGGAAGAGTTCAAGGAAGCAGAACTTCAGATCATGGCGGACTCGAAATTTCGCAGTATCTTCAAGAAAAAGGATTATGATGGAAATATCGCTAAGCTGAGAAGCTGCAAGAAGGGGGCACAGAAGATCCGCACCACCGATCTGCAGGTGCCTAAGGCGGATAAGACTACGGCTGAAGTTGTCCGGACGTTTGAAAGCTGCATCCGCAGGTTCAACGCTCTGTGCGACGCTTATATCAGTCTGCAGGACGCTTTGAAAAAGAAGGCGGCCAAGCAGCCTCTCAAGTACTCCGAGTACAATGACATCTTCAAGACCATGAAGGAGAAGAGAGAGGCGCTCAACGATGAGCTTCACGAGCTGGACATCATCTACACCGATTATTCGTATGATGAGGATGAAGATCCGTACACGTTCCTGAACTAGGAAGCGGGCGGAAGACTACAGAGACAACAGGGTATGGAGCATATGAACGTATTATTGATTGGAGTATTGACAGCGCTGCTGGTTCTGATCGTACTGATGATCATTCTGCTGATCCGCACAGGATCCCGGAATTCCGGTCCGGCGGGCTACGGCGGTCATCTGCCGCGGGAGCTGCGGGAAGAGATGTACCGGTCGCGGCAGGAAACCATCGGCATGGTGCAGAGCAGCGTGAAGAATATGGGCGATATGCTGTCCCAGGCACAGCGGGAGAGCATGGAGCTGCAAAGCCGGCGTCTGTCGGAGCTGAACAAGCAGTTCGCACGCACATCCATGGACATCGAGCAGCGGCTGGAGAACATCCGCATCTCCATGGAGCACAAGGTATCCGTCATGACAGAGGAGAACAACCGGCAGCTGACGGAGATGCGTAATACAGTGGACGAGAAGCTGCAGAAGACGCTGGAGGAGCGGATCGGCAGATCCTTTCGCCAGGTCAGCGAAAGCCTGCAGCAGGTAACGCGAGGTCTGGGAGAGATGCAGAACCTGGCAGCCGGCGTGGGAGATTTGAAAAAAGTCCTCTCAAACGTCAAGACGCGAGGCATCGTGGGAGAAATCCAGCTGGGGGCTATTTTGCAGCAGATCCTGTCGCCGGAGCAATATGAAGAAAACATCGCAGTCAAGGGCGGAAGCGAACGGGTGGAATATGCGGTCAAGTTCCCGGGCGAAGGGGACAGACCAGTCTACCTTCCCATCGATTCCAAGTTCCCGGGTGACGCTTATCTGAATCTGCAGGATGCTTACGATACGGGCGACCGGCAGCTGATCAAAATGGCGACCGACAACCTGAGGAACGCTGTTATCAAGGCTGCGAAGGATATTCGGACGAAATACATCCATCCGCCGCAGACGACGGAGTTCGCTATTTTATTCCTGCCTTTTGAGGGACTGTACGCGGAAGTTTTAAGGCTCGGCATCGTAGAGAGCCTGCAGCGGGATTACCGGATCAACATCGCAGGGCCTACCACCATGGCGGCCATGCTCAACAGCTTTCAGATGGGCTTTAAGTCCATCGCGCTGCAGCGTCGTTCCGGTGAAGTCTGGGATACGCTGGCGAAAGTACGGACGGAGTTTGACAAGTTCGGCAATGTTCTGGTGAAGACCCAGACCAAGATGGAGCAGGCCCAGAAGGATCTGGAGGCTCTTGTAGGCGTGCGGACGCGAGGCATCCAGCGGGCGCTGAAAAACGTTTCCGTGCTGGGAGACGAGACGGAGGAAGAATATGAGCATTTACGCGATCGCTGATCTGCACCTTTCTTTTGCCTCTTCCGTGGAAAAGCCAATGGACATCTACGGGCCCAGATGGCACAATCACGCAGAGAGACTTCACGACAACTGGTGCAGTAAAATAACAGACGAAGACACAGTGATCATCGCCGGGGATATTTCCTGGGGACTGAAACTGGAGGAGACAAAGCCTGATCTGGACTGGGTGGCGGCTCTTCCCGGACAGAAGGTCATCCTCAAGGGAAACCACGATCTCTGGTGGAACGGGATCACCAAATTAAATAAAATGTATGACAACATCACGTTTCTGCAGAACGATTTTTATCTGGCGGAGGATGTCTACATCTGCGGGACTCGCGGCTGGCTGACGCCGGACAACGACGAGTTCGGCGAAGACGACGAAAAGATCTACCGCCGGGAGCTGATGCGGCTGGAAGCTTCTTTGCAGAAGGCTGCAAAGGATCGGCAGAAGCGTTATGAAAAAGAAGACGATGCGGAACTTTTAGGAGTTCTGCATTATCCGCCGGTATCCAAGGTCGCGTCCTTTTCAGGATTTCAGCAGCTGTTTGAGGATTACGGCGTAACGCGCGTGCTGTACGGGCACGTGCATGGGGAAGACGGATTTCGCAATACGATACAGGGAGTGCATCACGGCGTGGAGTATCAGCTGATTTCGCTGGACTACCGTCAGTGCATTCCGCTGCAGATCAGAAAGCAGGGGTGGTATTTATGATCAAAAGGGCAATCATTATCGTACTGGACAGTCTGGGCGTCGGTGAGATGCCGGATGCTGCAAAGTATGGAGATCAGGGTGCGGATACGCTGGGACATATCCTGGATCGCTGTCCGCAGCTGAAGATCCCGAATCTGCAAAAACTTGGCATGGGAAACATCCAGGATGCAGCAGGCGGGAGACTGAAAATAGACCATCCGGAGGGCGTTTACGGACGTTTTCTGGAACATTCCAACGGCAAGGACACGACAACAGGTCACTGGGAGATCGCCGGACTGTACACAGCAAAGCCGTTTAAGACTTACCCGAACGGATTCCCGCAGGAGCTGATGGAGGAATTTTCACGCCAGATCGGCAGAGGATGGCTGGGCAACTGCACGGCCTCCGGTACGGAGATCATCAAGGAACTGGGGGAAGAGCATGAAAAGACGGGCAAGGTCATCGTTTACACGTCAGCAGACAGTGTATTCCAGGTGGCGGCAAACGTAGACGTAGTACCTCTGGAGGAGCTTTACAGCATTTGTGAAAAGGCTCGGGTGCTGCTGCACGGGGAATACGCTTGCGGCAGAGTCATCGCAAGGCCTTACGTGCTCCAGCAGGACGGTCAGAGAGTACGTACTTCTGACCGGAGAGATTATTCTGTAACACCGCCGGAGGATACCATGCTGGATCTCATTCAGGCGGATGGCAAAACGGTTTATGCGGTAGGCAAGATCCATGATATTTTCAACGCCAAGGGGATCACGGAATCGGTGCACACGGTCAGCAATGACGACGGTGTGACGAAGACTATCGAAGCCATCGAAAAGGACTTTGACGGGTTGATCTTCACCAATCTGGTGGATTTCGATTCGAAATACGGACACAGGAGGGATCCGGAAGGATACGGCAGAGCCGTCGAGGAATTCGACGTGCGGCTGCCGGAGATCCTGGAAGCAATGAAGCCGGACGATATGCTGATCCTGTGTTCTGATCACGGCAACGATCCGATCCACAGCGGATGGAATCACACCCGGGAGCACATCTTCGGCCTGATGGCAGGCGATCAGTTGAAAAAAGGCTATGACTTCGGGACACGGAGCACTTTCGCAGATATTGGGGCGACCGTAACGGATCTCATCACCGAGGGCCGGAAGAAGACGCCGATCGGAGAGAGCATGCGGGAGCTGATCCTGAAGGAGGACTGAGTATGAATACAGTTGACATCATTACGAAAAAGCGGGATGGAGTCGCGCTGGATGCGGAGGAGATCCGCTACATGGTGGACGGCTATACGGCAGGGGATATTCCTGATTATCAGATGTCGGCGTTTCTTATGGCCGTATATTTTCAGGGTATGAACGAGGAAGAAACCATTCTCCTGACCAAATACATGAAAGAGTCGGGCGATACGGTGGATCTTTCGGGGATCCACGGCATCAAGGTGGATAAGCACAGCACCGGCGGCGTGGGGGACAAGACTACCCTTATCGCAGGACCGGCTGCGGCAGCCTGCGGCGTACCGGTTGCTAAGATGAGCGGTCGAGGCCTGGGCTTTACCGGCGGGACGATTGACAAGCTGGGTGCCATCCCTGGTTTTCAGACGGCGGTGGAAGAGCAGGATTTTATCGACCAGGTCAATGAGAAGGGCATCGCGGTCATCGGACAGACGGGCCATATCGCGCCGGCGGATAAGAAAATCTATGCCCTGCGGGACGTGACGGGCACGGTGGACAACCTGAGCCTCATCACCTCCAGCGTCATGAGCAAGAAGCTGGCTTCCGGATCCGATGCCATCCTGCTGGACGTCAAGTGCGGACATGGCGCTTTCATGCAGACGAAGGAAGACGCAGAGAAGCTGGCACGGCTCATGGTCAAGATCGGTAAGGCCCACGGCAAGAAGACCATGGCGGTCATTTCCGATATGAACCAGCCCCTGGGATGCGCTGTCGGCAACGCTCTGGAAGTAAAGGAAGCCATCGAAGTACTTCAGGGAAAAGGCCCTGCGGATATCACCGAGCTTTCGGCGGCACTGGCCGGAATGATGGCATATCTGGGAGGCAAGGCAGCGACGCCGGAAGAAGGCATCGCCATGGCAAAGGAAAAGATCGCTGATGGAAGCGCTTTGCAGAAATTCCGTGACATGGTGGAAAGTCAGGGAGGCGATCCGCGGATCACGGAGGATCTTTCTCTGCTGCCGCAGGCGGAAGCAGAGCTGGCTCTTGTGGCAGATCGTGACGGCTATATCGAAGAACTCCACGCCAGAAAAATAGGACTGGCTTCGCAGCACACCGGTGCGGGAAGGGAGCGAAAGGAAGACGATGTCGATCTGGCGGCAGGCATCCTTTTATACAAAAAAGTGGGCGATTCCATACAAAAAGGCGATATAATTTGCAAAATTTATGGAAAAAATACAAAAAAGTTGGAAAAAGCATTGGAAGAAGCGCAAAATGCTGTTAAAATAAGCGAGTCTCCTGTACAATGTTCGGCATTGATACAGGAAGTGATCCAGTAAGGGGGAATGGGTTGTGAAACGTTGTCTGATGTTTGCTGCAGCATTGATCCTGGTGGTTTCACTGGTTTCCTGCGGCAGCAGTAGTAAAGACAAGAAAAAGGCAAAAAATGATACGTACGAAGTGGCGATGATCGTAGACGGGGACGAACTGGCAGAAGGCTCCGTTGACCAGGATACCTGGATGAGCGTAAAAAATCTGGCAGATGAAAATGATTTGACCAGTCAGTATTACACGACAAAGGAACCGTCTAAAGACAATTATCTGGCATCCATCCAGAAAGCGGTGGACAAGGGTGCAAAATTTATCGTCCTCCCGGGCAGCAATTTTGAAACGACGGCTTATGCGGCGCAGTCGACCTACCCGGATGTGGATTTCCTTCTGATCGACGGTGTGCCTCACGATGAGAACGGGACCTATGCGACGGCATCCAATATGGTCAGCATGGTCTTTGCAGAGGAAGAGGCAGGCTACCTGGCGGGTTACGCAGCGGTAAAAGAAGGCTACACCAAGCTGGGATTTTTAGGTGGACAGGAGAGTCCTGCAGTAAAACGCTACGGCTACGGATTCGTGCAGGGAGCGGCTGCTGCAGCGGCTGAGAAAGAAAAGAAAGTGACCATGCGGTATCAGTATACCGGATCCAATGAAGCGTCGGACGGGGCAAAGGATACTGCCGTATCCTGGTACAGGGACGGCACGCAGGTGATCTTCGGCAGCGGCGGTGCCATCAACAGTTCTGTCATTAAGGCTGCAGAAAAAGTGGATAAAGATAAGAAAAAGGTCATAGGCTCCGATGTGGACCAGAGCAAGTTGTCCGATACGGTGCTGACCTCCGCGGAGAAAAATCTGGAGAAGGCCGTGGGCGACCTGATGAGAGATTATGCCGGAGATAAATTCGTCGGCGGAATGGCGTTCAATTACGCAGCCAAGAACAATGGCGTGGCTCTGGAAATGGACAATGGACGGTTTGAAACTTTTTCGCAGAAGGAGTACGATGCAATCTTTGCAAAACTCAAATCCGGAGAAATCGAGCTGAAAAAGGATACCGGAGCAGGGTCTGCGGCAGAACTGGCAGGTGACTGGGTCACCGTAAAATAGGGTAACGAAAACGAAAGTTTTTGTAAATAAAAAAGGAAAGTGATAAGAAAAGTATGGATGACAGCAAGGTGAATGGGAGGAGAAAGAACATGAAAATCAACAGAACCAGAGAAAGAATTTTAGACAAATCTATTGAATTATTCAATCGGAAGCAGGCGTCAAACGTAAGTACAGTGCAGATCTCTACAGCGCTGGAAATCAGTCCGGGAAACCTGTATTACTACTACACCAACAAGGAAGAAGTGATTCGCTGTACCTGGAAGGAACGGATGCTGCCGGAGATCGATGCGATCGTGGAAACGGCAGAGGGGGTTGCCGACAAAGCAGGTCTGGAGAACTATCTAAAGAAATTCCTGGCACATTATGCCAAGTACCGGTTCTTCTATACGGAAAGAACGACGCTGTTTTACAACGACAATGAGATGGAAGAACTGTACGCAGAAACGGCTGCAAAGGAAAAAGATGCTCTGGAAGCTGTTTTAAACCGGTGGGCAGGCGAAGGAAAGGCTGAGCTGGACAAGGATGCTGCAAAGATCCTGGCGGCGGACAGCATGATCCTGCTGGAAGCTCTGGCTGCCGACAATAAGAATGCAGGAGAAGTAGAAGAAGGAGATAAAGAATTTCAGGCGTATGCGGACAAGGCATGCGGTCATATCATGGCGGTGTTAGGAGCTTACCTGAAATAAGAAGAATATATGAAAAAAGACAGAGGACAGAAAGTAAAGTTTATCGTTTACGTTGTCATAAGAGTTTTAATCATCGCGGCGCTGATACGGCAGATCTGGGAGCATGACTGGCACGATGTGTTTCTGTGCGGCATGACGCTGATCCTGCTGTTTCTGCCGACGATACTGTCCAGGCAGCTGGCGCTCCGGCTCCCTAACGTGCTGGAGATCATTATCGTGGTATTTATTTTTGCAGCGGAGATCCTGGGAGAAGTGCACGGATTTTATGTGATCTTTCCTAACTGGGATGATATGCTGCACACGACCAATGGATTCATTGCGGCGGCTGTCGGCATCGCACTGGTGGACGTGCTCAACCAGCATGAAAATGTCAAGCTGAACTTGTCGCCTGCGTTTGTGGCGGTGGTTTCGTTCTGTTTTTCCATGACGGTAGGCGTGCTGTGGGAGTTTTTTGAATGCAGTATGGATCTGTTCTGCGGAACGGATATGCAGAAGGATACATGGATCTCGTCCTTTAACTCGGTGTCCATCAATCCGGACGGGCTCAACGTGCCGATCCATGTGGATGTGGATTCGGTGACGGTAAACGGCCAGGTATGGCCGCAGTATCTTGATATCGGACTTTACGATACGATGCAGGATCTGTTTGTAAACTTTATCGGAGCGGTGGTGTTCTCCATCATCGGTTACATATACATCAAGAACAGAGGTCGCGGCATCGCGGCAGAATTCATTCCGACGGTGGATATGGAAAAATTCGAAGAAAAGAAAGAAGAACATCAGGAAGAACTGGATCATCTGCTTCATGAAAAGCTGAAGCTTCCGAAGAAAAATGCCGAGGAAAAGCAGACGGATGATCCGGATCAGGAATAAAAACAAGACGAGAGCAGTGGAAGAGAGCTGCTCTTTCTTTTTTAAAAAAGTCTTAAACACTCATCTGATTTTTTCTTAATGTTTCCTGTGGCATAATGACAATGGAGGTTGAAGAGGAATGTATAACATATTGATCTGTGATGACGAACCCGATATTGTAGCAGCGTTAAAAATCTATCTGACAGGAGATGACTACTGCCTGTTTGAAGCGAATAACGGCAGACAGGCTCTGGAAGTGGTGGAGGAACACGATATCCACCTGGTGCTTCTGGATATCATGATGCCGGAGATGGACGGGATCCAGACTTTAAGCAGGATCCGGGAGAATCACAATATGCCTGTCATCTTTTTAACGGCAAAAGGAGAGGATACGGATAAGATTCTGGGATTGAATATCGGAGCGGATGACTACGTGACCAAGCCGTTCAATCCGGTGGAGCTTCTGGCGCGGGTCAAGTCGCAGCTGAGACGGTATCTGGAGCTGGGATCGGCTCCGGTAAAAAAATCCGTCTTTCAGGTGGGGAACATCGAGCTGGATGATTCAGCCAAGGAAGTGCGTCTTATGGGTGAGAAAGTCAGTCTGACGCCGAAGGAATACGGGATCCTGAAGTTCTTTCTGGAAAATCCGGGTCAGGTGTTTTCACCGGCAGAGATCTACCATGCAGTATGGGACGAGACAGCTTACGGCGCCGAGGGAACTGTAGCCGTACATATCCGCCACCTGAGGGAAAAGCTGGAGATCAATCCGGAACAGCCTCGTCATTTAAAAGTTGTCTGGGGACAAGGATATAAAATCGAGTGAGGTGTAAAAATTGCAGAAAATGAAAGAAAGCTTTGTGGTGAAAGTCGTCGCCTATATCCTGATCCTGCTGTGCATGATGGTAACGGTGTTTTCTGGAATACTGATCTACATCAATGCAAGCAATCAGTGGTATACCAAGGACTATGATGCCTGTATGCATGATATCTATCAGGAGACGCTGGACTATGCCTGTTATCAGCTGCTGGACTACACCATCGCCTCCTATGAGTCGGATACTGTTGCTTCTGAGGAGACGACCATAGAAGACGAAAACGGCGATGTTGTAGCAAGCTCTTCCACTACCTACGATCTGAAAGGACTTGGTGATACGGAGGATGAACTGCTCTACGGAGAACGAAATGCGGACGGTTTCGCCTATACCATTACAAAGACGGAAACGGACTCGTCGGGAAATGCCAAGACTACGACGGTGCGCGAAGTGCACGCGGATCTGTTAAAAGATGCGAAGGGGACTAAATTTTTTGACGACAGTATCGTCCATAACGATATGACCATCAATGTATATATGATCGAGGATCCGGATTCAGGCAGTCTGCCGGAGGAAGTTTTCATGAAGTACCGCTCCATGGAGAAAATCTACACGTTCCGGATCGGAGCGATCATCGCGGCGGCTGTCAGCAGCATCATGGCTCTCTGTCTGTTTATCTTCATGGTGACGACGGTGGGCAGAAGAGAACGTCAGGATGAACGGTCGATCCTCGCAAAGACGCCTGCGGAGATCGTGCTGCTTCTAGCCTGTATCGCGGTGATGGTTACGCTTGAAGCGGCTTTCGGCAGCAACTATGAAAACAACATTGATATGCTCTGTGCGGCGGTGGCAGGCGCAACGCTGGTCATCACTTCCATTTTGCTGGGTGTGGTGCTGTTTCTCGTCATCAAGCTGCGAGAGCGGAATTTATGGAGGAGTTCTATCTGCTGCTGGCTGCTACGGATCCTGCGCTGGATCTGGGGTCATATCAAAAAGTTTTTCCGAGGCTTTCCTATGGTCTGGAAAACGGTGCTGATAACGGCAGCGGTCCTGATCCTGAATCTGTTTTGCCTGAGCATCATGAACGGTCTCGTATGGATCCTCTGGGCTGCTGCGGTCTTCGTGGCAGTGGTGCTGATCGCACAGAAGATGAAGCGGCTGAAGGAAGGCGGCAAACATCTGGCAGAAGGCGATCTTTCCTATCAGATCGATACGAAAGATCTGCGGGGCGATCTGCTGGATCATGCAGAGAACCTGAACCATATCAGAGAAGGAATCTCAGCAGCCGTAGAAGAACAGATGAAGAGCGAACGGTTCCGAAGCGAGCTGATCACCAACGTATCCCACGATATCAAGACGCCGCTTACGTCCATCATCAACTACGTGGACTTCCTCAAGAAGGAGGAAATCGACAACGAGCAGGCGAAGGAATATATCGGCGTGCTGGATCGACAGGCTACGCGGCTCAAGAAGCTGACGGAGGATCTGGTGGAAGCCTCCAAGGCAGCTACAGGCAACGTGAAGCTGGAGATGATACCGTGCCGCGTCGGCGTGCTCATGATGCAGGTCATGGGAGAATACAAGGAAAAGACGGAGGCTGCGGATCTGACCATGATCCCGTCGCAGCCGGAAGAGGATCTGGAGATCCTGGCCGATGGCAGAAGTCTGTGGCGCGTCTTCGACAATCTGCTCAACAACATCTGCAAGTATTCTCAGCCGGGAACACGGGTATATCAGACGCTGGAACGGCAGGATGACAAGGCGGTCATCATCTATCGCAATGTGTCCGCATACGAGCTGAATATCTCGGAAGATGAGCTGATGGAACGATTCGTCCGTGGCGATAAGTCCCGCCACACAGAAGGCAGCGGACTGGGGCTTTCCATCGCACAGAACCTGGTGGAGCTGCAGGGCGGAAGCTTCCGGATCCACATCGACGGCGATCTGTTCAAGGTCATCATCGAATTCCCGTTGTATCACGGCGGACCGCTGGCTGTAACCATACCAGAAAAATAGAAAAAGAATCATGATGCAGTGCAGGAACTATTCCTTGCACTGCATTTTTATGGTATACTGGTTTTGTATGAGCAAAACGGTGCAAGGAAGGTATATATGGCAGTCATAAAATTTTTATTTGTACTGGCACTGGCAGTTCCGCTGGCAGTGTTTATGTGGAATTATATCAATAAATTGTCGGACGAGTTTCAGCAAAGTGTGGCGCGGGGAAAAGGCTCTTCTGCAGAGCAGGGGAATCCGCAGTCGGCGCCGAAGAAAAAAGGCAGGAAGCCTGCCGGCGTCGGGCGAAAAAAAGGCAGCGGCCGGACCGCTGGTGAAGCACAAAGAGCTTCCAGCCGGCCGAAGGGAAGGGAGCACGGTGCGCCGGCAGGATATCCATCAGGTTATGAGCAGAGGCAGGTGCCGGAGCATTATCAGCAGCTTCGTTCTAATTTCGAAAATTCCAGAATGAAGCAGCGGTATGAGGAGAGCAAGCGGCAGAGCAGCGCACAGCCTAAATCACAGGGGAGAGCAGAGCAGGCCGAGAGACCTGTGAGAATGGAGAAAACTGTGAAGCGGGAAAACAAGCCTGAAAGCAAGCGGGCACGGCGCAAGGCGCGCAAGAAAGAAAGAGAACTTCGAAACAGGGAGACCAGAAGATGAGCAACGGTTACTTTATATCCTTTGAAGGCGTGGACGGCTCCGGCAAATCCACACAGATCAGCAAGTTAAAAGAATATCTGGAGGCAGGCGGCTACGAAGTGGTTTTATCAAGGGAGCCGGGGGGTACCGATATCGGAGAACAGATCCGCAGCGTGATCCTGGATCCGAACAATCAAGGCATGACGGCTGTGACAGAGGCGCTGCTGTATGCGGCTTCCCGCGCTCAGCATGTTCATGATGTGATCGCTCCGGCGGTGGAAGCAGGAAAGGTCGTCATCTGTGACCGGTTCGTGGATTCCAGTATCGCATACCAGCAGTACGGACGAAAACTGGGCGAGTGTGTGCGGATCATCAATGGATATGCTATTGACGGCTGCATGCCGGATCTGACATTTTTGCTGAAGGTGAAGCCCGATGTGGGCGGAACCCGGATCGGATCGCGAGAAAAAGACCGCATCGAGCTGGAAGACAAAAGCTTTCACGAAGCGGTATACCAGGGGTATGAGTCTTTGCAGGAAGAGTTTTCAGAGCGTATCGTAGGCATTGATGCGGCACGTTCGGTAGACGAGATCTTTGCAGAAATCAAAGAATATATGGACCGGCTGCTGAAAGAGTAAGAGGTATTATGAGATTTGAAATAGAAGAGGACAATCGCATACTGGTGAGGCGCCTGGAGCGGGTGATCCGTGATGACAGAGTGTCTCACGCCTATATCCTGGAGGGGGATCACTGCATCGACAAGAAGGCTTTCGCAGAGAGTTTCGTCAAAGGAATCCTGTGTCCGAAACATCTGGGCGAAAACTGCGGGGAATGCAGCATCTGCGACAAGGTGGATCACGGCAACTACGAGGATCTGTTTTACGTGGCGGCGGAAGGAAGCTCCATCAAGGATGCCGGCATCCTGGCGGTGCAGGACAGGCTGAAAACCATGCCCTTTGGATCGCGAAATGTGGTGATCGTGGAGGATGCGGATACCATGACACAGCGGGCGCAGAATCGTCTGTTGAAGACGCTGGAGGAACCGCCCGGCAGATCGGTGATTTTACTGCTTTCGGAGAACATCGAAAATCTGGTGCAGACCATTCAGTCGCGGTGCGTCAAGTACCGGCTCAACTATTTCGGAACCAGCGGATATGATTCCATGCTGGAGGATGCAGAGGCGGTGGTGCAGTTGTTAGAGCAGCGGGCACCGTTTTACCAGATCAAAGAAAAGTGCGATAAAATAACGAAAAATCGGGAAGATACGGAAGCTTTTCTGGACAGTCTGCAGGTAGTATACCGAAATCTGCTGCTCCAGAAAGAGGGACGCATCTCCTTTTTGAAAGACGATGAGATCGCGGATGCCATCCATCAGGTCGAGGCTGCGAGAAAGCAGATCCGGCAGGGTGTGGCGCCATCGTATGCCATCAGGAATTTAATGTTGAAAATTGGAGGATAGATATGGCTAAAGTAGTAGGAGTAAAATTTAAGGATGCAGGTAAGCTGTACTATTTCAGCCCTGCGAAAATAGATGTGAAGCTGGGAGACAACGTCATCGTGGAGACGGCTCGCGGTTTGGAATTCGGAAAGGTCGTCATGGATGTGACGGAGGTAAAGGATTCGGAAATCGTAGCGCCGCTGAAGAACATCATCCGCATCGCTACGGAAAAGGACAAGAAGCGTCACAAAGACAATCTGGCGAAGAAAGATCACGCTATGAAGCTGTGTCAGGAAAAAATCGACGCTCACCATCTGGAGATGAAGCTGATCGACGTGGAATACACCTTTGACAACAGCAAGGTCGTGTTCTATTTCACGGCAGACGGCAGGATCGACTTCCGGGAGCTGGTCAAGGATCTGGCTTCCGTGTTCCGCATGAGGATCGAGCTGCGGCAGATCGGTGTGCGCGACGAAGCCAAGATGATCGGCGGCGTGGGAAGCTGCGGCAGAGGACTTTGCTGCAGTACGTGGCTGTCAGATTTCGAGCCGGTGTCCATCAAGATGGCTAAGGTGCAGAATCTGTCCTTAAACCCATCCAAGATCTCGGGTATGTGCGGCAGACTCATGTGCTGTCTCAAATTTGAAAACGAGGTGTACACCCACCTGAAAAAAGGCATGCCGTCGGTGGGCGAGCGGATCAAGACGCCGGACGGTATGGCCATAGTCAGCGACGTCAACATCCTGGAAAACGTCATCAAGACGCGGCTGATCCTGGACAACGGCAAGAAGGATGAAAACGGCGAGGAAAAGCTGAGCACCGAGTTCTATAACTACGGCAAGGAAGAAATCAAGCGGATCAATAAAAAACACGGTCATAACAACCATAAGAAAAAGGAAAAAGAAGACGATTTGGCTGAGATCGAAGGAGATCTGCTGAAGGAAATCAAGGAACTGATGAAGGACTAACTGATAAGCGCAACGAGGGACAAAGGACGATTATGACGGAGATAAGGACCGATGATATCGGATTTGGAAACTTAAAACTGCTGCAAAATCCTTCGGAGTTCTGCTACGGAGTAGATGCGGTGATCCTGGCCGATTTCGCGGCGAAAATCTGCGGCTCCTACCGCGCGGCGGCGGATCTTGGGACGGGTACGGGGGTCATTCCCTTTATCCTCCATCATAAGGCGGGCTGTGCGGACAGCCGGTGCTTCGGACTGGATTTCAACGAGGGTTCTATCGAGCTGGCGCAGGAGAGCAGCCGTCTCAACGGGCTTGCGGAGCGGATCAGATTCGGCTGTGGCGATATAGCGGAGCTGGCGAAGTGCTCCGGCGTTTCGGAGGTTTGTTCGTTTTCCGGGTTCGCTAGAGATCCGGGGTGGCAGGAGATCGTGGCTGGCGGCGGCTTCGATCTGGTGACCAGCAATCCGCCGTATTTTGCAAAGGGGCGCGCCATCCCGAGTGGTGCGGCGGGCAAGTTCCGGGCGCGTCACGAGACGACGGCTGATCTGGACGGTTTCGTACAGGCTGCTGCAAAGATTTTAAAGCGGCGCGGTCAGCTGTTTTTAGTGCACCGGCCATCCAGGCTGGTGGATATCTTTGAAAGCTGCAGACGCTACCGGCTGGAGCCGAAGACTATACGGTTCGTTGTACCGGAAGCAGGACAGTCTCCCAACATTGTCTTAGTCCACTGTGTGCTGGGCGGCGGCAGAGAATTGAAATACCTGCCGGAGCTGGCGGTTTACGACGGCCATGGCAATTACAGCCGGGAGATCCGGAAAATATATGAGAGAGTCTAGCACGCGCGTGCAGATCATCACATAATATGACATAGATACACAGACGCCATGACGCCGGCGACGTAGCCGCCCATTCCCGCGAGGAATGCATGGCGCATTTTTTTTACGGAGGTCACGCCGAAGTAAAGGGCCAGGACATAGAACACCGTTTCGCAGCTTCCCACCATGACGGAGGCCGCTCTTCCTGCAAAGGAATCGGGTCCGGCGGCCTCCATGATCTGCTGGGCGACCACAAGGGAGCCGCTACCGGAGACAGGACGCAGCAGGATCAGAGAAATCAGTTCTTCCGGGATCCCCAGCTTTTCAAAGAAAGGACTGGTGGCCTCCTGAAGAAATCCCATAGCACCTGATGAGGTCAGGGCGCCGATAGCCAGGAAAATGCCCAATAAGAAGGGCAGGATTTCCACGCTGGTTTTCAGGCCGTCTTTCGCGCCTTTGATAAAGACGTCGTAGATAGGAACCTTTTTCCAGATCCCGTAGGCCAGGATGACGGTAATGAGCACCGGCAGGAAAACGATGGACAGGAGACTTAATATATCAGGCATCAGGAGACTTCCTTTCGCAGAGTTTACAGATCCAGACGGAGACGGTCATGGAGATCAGACCGGCGGCGATGGAGGGCAGGATGATATCGTCAGGGGCGGCAGAGCCCAGGTCGCTTCGCACTTTGATGACGGTAATAGGCACCAGCTGGATCATGGACATGGTCAGAGCGATAAACATGCACATGGCATTGCTGGCACAGGGGGAGTGACCATTTTCTACATCCAGTCTTTCCATGGCTTTCAGGGAGAAGACGGTGGCACTGTTTCCGGCTCCGAAGATGTTGGCCATAAAGCTCATGATCATCATGGCGATGGTCTGGCTGTCCTTTTCTTTGGGAAAGAGGAAAGTCAGGAGAGGGCGAAGCCCCTTTGCAGCCTTATCGATAAGTCCTGATTCTTCGGCAATCTTCATCAGACCGCTCCAGACGGCCATGACGCCTGCCAGGGACAGGGTGAACTCCACCGCATCGGTGCAGCTGGCTAAAAAACCGTCGGTAAAGGTGTCCGCTTTGCCGGTGGCAAGGGAAACGAAGATCCCGGTCAGGAGCATAAAACCCCAGATATAATTCATCATAAAAATCACCTCTAGCTAAAAATACTCCAAAAATCAAAAAATATGTTGGGAATTTCCAAATTATGTGATATTATATACTATATACCGTTTCAGAAACTCAGAACGGAATTGGAAGACGGAACGGCAGCGCCGCTGCAGATGGGAGAAGATCATGAATGTGATGATAGATTTAAAAACACTTTTTCTGATTGTATTGGGTATCGCACTTCTGGTGCTGATCATTTATCTGATACAGTTGACACGGAAGATCATGACTTCCATGGATCACACAATCAATATCCTGGAGGATGTGGCGATCGTTACGGACCTGGCAGCCAAGCGCAGCAAAGACGTGGACGGCATCATCGGCGATGTATCCGAGTCGGTAGAATCACTGTCGCAGGCTGTGAAGGGCGATCAGAACATTTTCTCTGCGATCTCTTCTGTGATAAAAGCAGTTGCAGCAGTGAAGAATGCGGGATCGAAGGAGTAGCGGCAGCCCTGCAGGACAGGTATAGCGGGTAGTTTCGTTTGTTGGTAAAAGGAATGAAAGGAGTTTAACGATGAAAGCAACGGGTATCGTACGTAAAGTTGATGAACTGGGAAGAATAGTTCTTCCGATCGAATTAAGGAGAACTTTAAATATAGAGATAAAGGATCCTTTGGAAATTTATGTGGATGGAGAATCCATCATGCTTAAAAAATATCAGCCGGCATGCGTGTTCTGTGGAAATTCAGACGGCATCCGTCAGATCAAAGGCAAGAACGTATGCGCCAAATGCGTCGAAGAACTGAAAGCACTGTAAAAAAATGCATGTAGAAAAGAGCAATTTCGTTGCTCTTTTTTTTCGCAGAGACGCTTGAAAACATGATACGGGGGAACAATAGAGAAAGGAAGAGGCTCTACTATCAAGTTTTGCTCCCCTCATGTGGAAAACTCAAAAGGTCTCTTCCTTACTTATGAGAAGAAATGTGAATCACACTTGAAAAAAAGCTGGTAAGGAAGTATAATGGGTTAGTTGTAAATTAACAGTTCGGAGGAATAAAGTGGCAAAATTCTTAGTACAGAAAAGCGCTCCTTTACATGGAGAAGTCAAGATCAGCGGATCGAAGAACGCTGTTCTGCCGATCATGGCGGCGGCACTTTTAACGGAAGAGAAGTGTGAAATCAAGGATGCGCCTGCACTCAGGGACGTACAGGTGATGTGCAAGCTTTTAGAGAGCCTGGGGGCAACAGTGGATCCGGAGCTGGATGAAAACAGAGTAGATATTACGGCAGGTAATGTATTGACATATGAGGCTCCGTATGAGCTGGTAAAGATGATGAGGGCTTCGATCCTGGTGCTGGGAGCACTGCTCCTGAGAACAGGCCGTGCGGTGATTCCGCTTCCTGGAGGATGCGCCATCGGAAAACGTCCGGTAGAGCTGCATCTGAAAGGACTGAAGGCTCTGGGAGCGACCATCGACGAGGAGCAGCTGGCTAGAGGGATCGTGGACGCTAAAGCCGATAAGCTGAAGGGGACGACCATCTATCTGGATTTCCCAAGCGTAGGGGCGACAGAAGTTATCATCATGGCAGCATCTTTGGCGGAAGGCACGACGATTCTGGAAAATGCGGCGCAGGAGCCTGAAATCGTGGATCTGGCCAACTTTTTAAACAAGATGGGCGCACGGATCAAGGGCGTCGGTACGGATACCATCAAGATCGAAGGCGTGGAGAAGTTAAAAGGCGTTTCCCATCACGTGATTCCGGACAGAATCGAAGCGGGAACCTTCATGGTGGGAGCTGTTATGACCAAGGGCAACGTGCTTATCAAGAACGTGGTGCCGGATCATCTCAAAGCGGTCATCGCTAAGCTGAGAGAGTGCGGCGGGGACATCACCATGACTGATGAAGGGCTGGTGGCTCGCGGAGATGTGAACCCGATCGTTTCCACCGATGTGAAGACGTTGCCGTATCCTGGATTCCCGACGGATATGCAGTCGCCGTTCATGGCTCTGCTGACCGTGGCCAAGGGTCCGAGCGTGGTTATCGAAACAGTGTTTGAAAACCGCTTCATGCACGTAGGGGAATTCAACCGGATGGGCGCCAACATCAAGACCGACGGCAACTGTGCCATCATCCCGGGCGATAAGGAGCTGCAGGGGGCGCAGGTGGTAGCGACCGACCTGAGAGCCGGTGCGGCCGTAGTTCTGACAGGGCTCATCGCGGAAGGCACGACGGAGATCTCCCAGATCTATCACGTAGATCGCGGCTACGAGCACTTCGTGGAGAAACTGCGGAACCTGGGTGCGAATATCATGCGCGTAGAAGAATAGCATAGAATTATTGAATGAAAAAACTCCCCGTTGCGGTCTGGGTTTCCAGGCTGCGCGGGGAGTTTTGTGGTTTTTGGTGGTCGGTTCAGGTCGCTATAGAATCGGATATTTCTCTGATAAATCCGTCTGCTCGATGCCGTAAATGCGAAGGTCATGATCTGCACTTTCATTCGGGTCATCATCCGTGTTTTCTCTGTAGAAGGTGCAATAAAAGATAAGCTCATCCAGTTTGTAATGAGTATTGTTGTCCGCATGGGTGTCGAAATTTGCCACGTCAAATCGCGGGTCGATATTATCGCAGATGACCTTGTAATAGGCGTCGCCTTTTGTGTTTTCTTCTGTTGTGAGAGAAGGAGTTCCACGGGACTGCAGCTGGATGGAAGCGATTCCGTCATCAAGTTCTGGAAAGACAAACAAATGGAGCGTAAGATTTTTATCGATCGGGCAGGTATATTCTTCATACGCGAAGTCCAGCTGCTTGTTTTCATCATTCAGCATGGAGATCTCAGAAGCATCCTTTGCATAATCCTCAGAAATCGGAGAAAGCCCTTCTTTCTCCAGATCCTCGTTGACGATCCGGACGAAGTCCTTTGCAGAAATATCAAAGGTTTTCCCGTTAAAAGTAATATCGGGTTTGCGATCCGTATCCCGGGTCAGATTCGGCTCGTGGACGTAGCAGATAAAGGCGACGATCAGGCCCAGCAGGATGATGGAACAGACGATGATGTTGACGATGTGTTTGCGGGTCAGTTTTTTTGTATTCATGACTGGCCTCCTTTGATTGGTATAGTACAATGCACTTCGAAAATGTGAATATTCAGAAAATAGTTTGTATGGGTAGCGTATCATGGCGGCAGGTTTCTGTCAAGAGCGGGTATAAAGCTTCCGGGGAGCGGACATACTACAGGTAACTGTTTGCAAGGAGGTATTGGAAGATGCAGGATTTAAAGGGAAGTAAGACGTATGATAATCTGCTGATCGCGTATGCCGGGGAGTCGCAGGCGCGCAACAAGTACGAGTTTTTTGCTGCAAAGGCGCAGGAAGAGGGCTATCAACAGATCGCGGAGCTGTTTCGGGAGACGGCGTCCAATGAAAAGGAGCATGCGGAGATCTGGTACAAGCATTTTGTGGGAATCGGCACGACGCCGGAAAATCTCATGACCGCAGCGGAAGGGGAGCACTACGAGTGGAGCGAGATGTACGACGATATGGCCTGCGTGGCGCGGGAGGAAGGCTTTGAGCAGATCGCTCAGCAGATGGAGCAGGTGGCGGCCATCGAGAAGGAGCATGAGACTCGTTACCGGAAGCTTTGGGAGAACATTCAGACGCAGCAGGTATTTGCCAGGGGCAGTGAAGTCACCTGGATCTGCGGCAACTGCGGCCACGAGGTCAAGGGCACCGATGCACCGGAAATCTGCCCGGTCTGCCACCACGCACAAGGATACTTCCGGATCAAGGCGGAGAATTATTAGTTGATTGTGGCGGGAAGAGATTAGGGCGTGGAGAATTGAATGATTGCAAGCTGATTCGGGTATTGGATTGGCTTGCTTTTTTGTTTATTCGATCACAACCAGTTCATGGGTGATGATAGCGTTTTTTCCGTCCAGATACAGGCTGTAGAGAAAGCCGAGACGGCACAGGGATATTCCGATTGCCAGCAGTACGATGATAAGGACGGCCGATTTGATGGAGCGGGTGCGTTTGAGCTGCTTGCGCAGATAGGCGCTGTCGATTTCCTGGTAGTAATTCACGATCAGATCTTCGGGACGGCCCAGCTCCCGGCACAACAACTCATAGGTAATATGTTCTGCATCCAGCTCGCAAATGGCATCTTTGATATCATGAAAAAACCGCTTTTCATATTTCCCATAGACCGGCAGCAATGCCTTTATTTCTTTCAAGTAACGCTTTTGTTCTTTATTCATCTGCATCGTCCTCCGCAAAATCATTGTTTAAAACCTGCTGAATGCTGTGATAGGTGGCAAAGTATTCCCGCTTCAGGTCTTTCAGCCGCTGCCGTCCGGCGTCTTCCAGATGGTAGTAGACCCGCACCAGGCGTTTGCCTGCCTGCTGTTTATAGTCTGAGATGTATCCATGATCGATCATTTTGTACAGGGCCGGATACAGGGATCCAACGGGAAAATCCAGTTCTCCGCCGGAAGATTTTTTGATCAGCTGTGACAGCTGATAGCCGTAGCAGTCGCCTTTACAGCTTAATACGTGAAGCAAAAGCATTTCTACGGATCCTTTTTTAAAGTTGATTTGAGCGCTCATCCAATGTTCCTTTTATTCCTTATGATACTGTAATTATTTTAATGTTTCAGCATATAAATGTCAACAATCATTTAGTAAAACTAAATAGTTGTTGACATTTCTGGTATATCCTATTATGATTTAGGCAAAGAATGAGTTGGAACGGTTACAGGAAGAAGTCGTGCAAAATGAGAGGTAGTCTATGTTTTCAGTCGCAGTTTGTGATGATGATGAATTATTATGTGAGAAGATCGAAGCGTGTTTAAAGGCCTATCAGCCGCAGGGGCTGGTGCGGTGCGAGTCGTATTACAGCGGGGAGAAACTGTATGCGGACATGCTCCGGGGCGAGGCATTCGATCTGATCTTTCTGGACATCGAATTAAAAGCTATGAACGGGGTAAATCTGGGCGATAAGATCCGAACCGAACTTCAGGACGAAAAGACGCACATCGTATATATTTCCGCCAAATCGGAGTATGCGATGGAGCTGTTTGCAGTCAGACCCCTTAATTTTCTGGTAAAACCAGTACAGGAGCGGGACATTATCAATAATCTGGAAAAGGCGATAAAGCTGTCACGATATTACGATGACTATATCAAATTCCAGAGAGGCTCGGAATTGTACAGTATAGCATATGGAGAGATTCGATATTTCAGTACTTGCGGGAGAAAAGTAGAAATCCATACGACATCTAAAATATTTGATTTTTATGGAAAACTGGATGACGTTCAGGCAAAAACACCACCGGGATTTATTCGAATCCACAAGTCCTATCTTATCCATGAAATGTATGTTAAAAAGTGGGAATATGAGATGGTCGTGATGAATCGAGATGAGCAGCTTTCCATCAGTCCGCGCTACAGAAAAGCGGTGAGGGAAATGCTCATGAAGCGGTGGAGAGAGGAGTAGTTCATGTTTCCAATGATTATGAGCCTTTGCGGCAACTTGATGGGATTTTATATTTCTCTTCAGTTCCTAAATATTTTCTTTGAAAAGGGAGAACAGAGAGAGCGTTTTATTCGATACATAGCATTTCTGGCATTCTTCTTGTTTAACAGCGTAGCTTCACTCATCTTGAACTGGCCTCCATTGGCGCTGCTGTCAACTTCCATGACAGGAATCTTTCTGATGACATTGACATATCGCGGAAAGTGGAAAACTAGAGTAATAGCAGCTCTTTTAGTGGGAGGTCTTCATCTGGTTTTAGAGGACGTATCTTATCGGCTTTTGATCGTACTGCATTCGGAATATATCATACCATTGATTTTGGCGGTCACGGATTTATTATTTTTCTTGTGTATGATCGTTGCGAAAAAGATCGCAGATCAGAAAAGGGGACAGGAAATCCCGCTTTCGGAATGGCTGGCGGTGATCTTGATTCCGGGAATCAGCATTTTCTTTTCAGCGATCGTCTTAGATCAGTGCAGGGATGAGAAGGCTGCCTTTCTGGGCGGCTTATGCATGGTATTTTTGAATCTGGCCGTATTCTATCTGTTAGAACATTTAAAGCAGCTGCAGCAGAACCGTCTGGAACTCTCTTTGCTGGAGCAGGAGAACAGGGCATATGAGAATCAGCTACAGGAACTGTCGGCAATGGAAGACTCTATGAAATCACTTCGTCATGATATCAAGAATCATTTGCTGGTTCTGCAGGAGATGGCAGGCAAGCATGATTTTTCAAACATGAACCGTTACGTGGAATCGCTGAACGATATGGTGGAGCAGAGCAGGCCTTTCTCAGAAACGGGAAACGTTACCGTGGACAGTTTACTGAATATTAAACTGAAAGCGGCAAACCATCGTTTGGGAATCGAACCAGTGCTGGAGCTTGCTATACCGTCGTCCCTGCCTATAGAAAACCATGATCTTTGCATTATTTTAGGAAACCTGCTGGATAATGCCATAGAAGCACTGGAACAGTGCAGGAATGGATATTTGGGCATTTCCATGAAGGCAGAAGCAGGCGTGCTGTTTTTACAGATAGTCAATTCCTATACCGGACCGCTTAGAAAGCAGGGAGAATGCATTTTGACGAGTAAGGCGGATTCACAGGAACATGGCATCGGACTGAACAATGTAAAAAAAATCGTCGAGAAGTATCATGGAGAGATGCACTTTGAGACAGAAGCTGATCTGTTCCGTGCAGAAATCCTGCTATATTTATAATATCATTTTTATTTTTGTCAATAAAATACACTATTTTTTACAATTCTAACAAGAAAACTTTTTACAGCACTATAATAAAACCACTGATTTATGCGATTGTATTCGTTCACGGAGGTGAGTGAACAATGAACAGGAACGCCTTAAAAATACCAGCGATACTGATATGTGTTACATTCGTCATGCTCCTGTGCTGCGCATGCGGCTCCGGGGATCAGAGCGGGTACGAAGAGCGGGAAATCTCACTGCCGGAGGGATGCGACAACATATGGGATTTCAATGTGGCAGACGATGGGGTCATGCGGATCGCCGTCACGGAAGAAGAAACCCAGAAAGGCTATGTATGGGAAAGTAGAAACCGCGGCGAGTCCTGGGAGCGGAGCTGGTGTTATACGGATGCTATGCATATCACGGAGCCTGAAAAAGTGGATTGTTCGCTTTCTTTTTCTGCAAAGGGCAATGCGGTATGTACGGTGTCGGATCGCTCTCTGGACGAATCTGAGTGCATGGACACAAGGTGTTTTTATATGGATTTTCAGGGTAATGCAAAGGAGCTGTCCAACGTTATGCCGAGGTCAGAAGTATCGGAAGCGCTTTACATCGGGGACGGATTTTCGTACGACTCCAGGATCATAGACTCGGAAAACCTGCTGATTTCCAATGAAAGCGGGGAAACTTACTTACTCAATGAAGAGACGAATGAAATTACAGACTGTATTTTAAACAGTAAAAATCCTCTTTATTCTCCAGGAGCGTTTATGGTCGAAGGAGATCAGATTTATTTGCTTGGTGTAGGAGATGTGATCCAGTACAACAGTAAAGAACATGCTGTTGAGAAGAAGAACGACAAGACCTTGGAACTGGTGAAAAAAGCATATGTAAACAGCGACAAGGTGGCTGTGCTGACCGCATATAAAGGCGATTTTTATTTCTTTAATGAAGACGGTTTGAAACGATTCAGCGATGGAAAGAAGCAGACCTTTATTCCTAAAAAAGAGATGTCATTTGTCCCATCGGAAGTGTATGGAAGTTCCATTGCCTTTGATCAGAAGGATCAGGTATATCTGGCTATTAACAGAGATGGCGATTCTCCACAGCTGTTTTGCTATAAGCAGGTATCGAATAAGTCTCAAAAAGAGAAGAAGCGTCTGGAAGTTTATACCCTGCAGCAGGATGAAGATGTGCAGAAGCTGGTAGATTATTACCAGAAAGAGAATCCAGGCGTGCAGGTGCATGTGACGGTAGGAATCGAAGAGAATGGATCAATGACGGTGGATGATGCCATCAAGAAGCTCAATGCAGGCATGATGGGCGGAGACAGCCCGGATATCTTATTTCTGGACGGGCTGAATGTCGATTCCTATGTAGAAAATCATATGCTGATGAGGCTGGACGAGGATATTGAAGAGCTTCATACGGAAAGCAATTTTGAGAATATCATCGATACCTATGAATGGAACGGTGAACTCTATGCAGTTCCCATTCGGTTTGGACTGCCGATCATTCTAAGTCCTCACGATGATATCGTGAATGCAAAAACCGGGATGGATTTTATCAATAAGATGGAGGAGCATCAGATAAAAATCGGCGAATATGACTTCGCCAACGATGTGCGGTTTTATTACCAGGCTTTCGTAGACGATAAGACGGATCACGGGACGATCGACAGGAAGGATGTACAGGAATTTTTAAAGAACGTGAAGCGGATGTATGACTTGGAAGAAAGCCAGGACAATGTACATCTGTCGCAGCTGATGCTGCCGCCGCAGCAAACGGGCGGAATGATTGGAAGTCTGCTGGGAAACAGCTCTTTGGAGCTGGATTATATCTGGCAGCCCCAGGAGATTCAGATGGCGCAGCAGCTGAAGGACAGTACTTACGGCATCGTCACTTCTGGTCAGGAAACGTATTATATACCGCGCATGATTGTGGGAATCAGTGCGGCGACGAAACAGGAAAAAGAAAGCAAAGATTTTGTTTCGTATCTGTTGTCCAGGCAGAGCCAGAAAATCACCGGGGAAGCTATGGGACTCAGCATCGATGAAAGCGTACTGGAGGATACTTTGCAGAACTTAAAGCTGGATCAGGCTGAAATCGCCGATGAAAATGCCAGCAGAACGCTGCGATTACAGGAACTGCCGGAAGGCGTCGTTTCGGATTTCCTGCAAAGCGTTGGAAATGCTGACCGCGCTACCAACAACAATGGAACGATCATGAGCATTTTTATGAAATATACGGAGAAGTATCTCAATGGAGAAATTTCTTATGAAAAGGCTGTGAAAGAGATTTCGGATCGGCTGCGGCTGTATGCGTATGAGTAGGTGAGGTGATGAGGATGAGAATGCGAGTGAGAACGTGGAAAAATCCCGCATGGTGGTTTTTGCTGCCAAGTTTCGCAGGGGTCTGCATTTTCTATTTCATTCCATATATCGACGTGTTTCGCAGGGCGTTTTTCTCGGCTGCGGGAGGCGAGTTTCAGGGGTTGGACAATTTTAAAACCGTCCTGACAAATCCGGCTTTTCAGCTGGCTGTGAAGAACACGGGGCTGTTTATACTGGTATGCATTCCACTGCTGCTATCCTTATCATTGGTGATTGCGGTATGGATTTATCGTCACAGCAAAATAGGGAATTTCCTGAAAACCGGTTTTCTGCTGCCGATGGCGATTCCAGTAGCTGCAGTGGTACTGCTATGGAGGATATTATTCGATGATCAAGGCTTGCTGAACGGCGTGCTGGACCGCTGGGGAATAACAACCTGTGAGTGGATGGATACGAGATGGGCCTTCGTCATTCTGGTGATCAGCTATATCTGGAAGAACCTGGGCTACCACATCGTGCTTTGGCTGGCGGGGCTGTCCATGATCCCGGATCAGATTTATGAAGCGGCTCAAATGGACGGGGCTTCGGATCGAGTAATCTTCTTTCGGATCACGCTTCCAAACCTGCTGCCGATGCTGTTTATCATTGCCGTCCTGGCTCTTCTCAATTCTTTTAAAGTGTTTCGAGAGGTTTATCTGGTAGCGGGGAATTATCCCAATGAAAGCATTTATATGATACAGCACCTGTTCAACAACTGGTTTCGGGATCTCGCTCTGGATAAGATGACGGCAGGAGCGGTGCTGCTGTCCATTCTGTTAATTCTGCTTATTTTCTTGCTGCAAAAGGCATGGGAGGATCGGGCATGAAGCGGAAACTGAGTCTTTTCTTGATTGCATTTGGTGCATTTATCGTAATTTATCCGGTGATCTTTTTGCTCGCAGGTTCTTTTATGCATCCGGCTGAACTGGAGGAACATCTGGCGCCTATCGTCAGTCCGACATCGCAGGGGTTTGCGGACTGGTCTTTGCTGCCGCAGATTCCGACCCTTCGATCTTATGCAAAGGTTCTGCTGGAGGAGCCGCAGTTCTTTATGGTGTTCTGGAATTCGGTCAAGATCGTAGTCGGTGTGGTAGCGGGACAGCTGCTCTTTGGCGTGCCTGCTGCCTGGGGATTTGCCCGCTATGAATTCCGACTGAAAAAGCTTCTGTTTTTTATCTATATTATTTTGATGATGCTTCCGTTTCAGGTGATCATGCTGTCTCAGTATCTGGTGCTGAGAGAGCTATCGCTGCTGGACAGCTTGTGGGCGATCATTTTACCGGGAGCCTTCTCTACATTCCCGGTGTTTGTCTTATATAATTTCTTCCGAGCGATACCGGAAAGTATCATGGAGTCTGCGAGAATAGACGGTGCGTCGGAGTTTCAGATATTCTTTAAAATCGGGATTCCTCTCGGTAAAACGGGGATCATAGCGGCGCTTCTGCTGCAGTTTCTGGAATACTGGAACGTAGTAGAACAGCCGTTGATCTTTCTGGATCGGGAGGAACTATGGCCGCTGACCTTGTATCTGCCGGAAATCAGTCTGGAGAATGCAGGTCAGTCGCTGGTGGCGGCCGTTATCACTTTAGTGCCGACGATGATACTCTTTTTCCTCTGCAAAGACCATTTAGAAAAAGGTATCGTGGCATCGGCGGTCAAAGAATAATATGTCAGGAAATCATGGAGGCCGAATATGAGAGTTTTTCATGTCTTGAAAGAAAAAGTGAATTTAAAAGAACTTTGGAATCGGGTACGCAGTCTGGAGCCTAATAAGAAGGTTAAAATCGTGGTTATATTTCTAGCAGTTATGGTTGGGCTTACTATAATTTCACGTGTTACATATCAGATGATCCTGCCAAAGGTCGTGATGGGACAGGCGGATTCCGGTACAATACGCCATACGATCCATACGCAGGGCGAAGTAAAATCTCTTTCGGAATCCCCGGTATTTACGACAGAGGGGCTGCTGGTGGATAAGGTTGTGGTTTCTACAGGGCAGGCGGTCAGAAAAGGGGATGTTTTATATACCATAGAGAAGCACACTTTGGATCAGATGATCGCAGAAGAACAGGGAGAAGTGAATGCTGTCAGCAAGCAGATACAGCAGCTGAAAGCAGAAAGCGATGGGACTTCCGTTTCCGCTGAGGTGTATTCTTTGCAGCAGGAAAGATGGAAAAAAGAACAGCTGCTTCAGGAGCATAAAAAGATCAAGCGGGCGGGGTACGGGATCTGTGCTCCACGGGATGGGGTAGTCACTGCGATCGAAACAAAGGCAGGACAGAAAACGCAGGGGACGGCGGATGTGATGCTGGCAGATTCCGGGCAAAACCTGACTGCCGTTGTGACCCTGAGCAGCGATGAGGAGAGCAGCTATGTGAGCAAGGATACGGTCGCCAGTGTTTCTTCATCGGATGGGAAATCCGCTGATAATCTTTCGATCGCGTCCATCGACACCCGGGAAGCTGATGGGACGGTCTTAGTGAATATTCCTTTGCCGCAAAACGAGTTTTTGCTGGGGCAGCTGCTTTCGGTGGAACTCAATTCTTCCTCGCAGAAATACGACTGCTGTATTCCGCGTTCGGCGTTAAATATGGAGGGAAGCAGTTATTTTGTTTTCGCAGTTACGGCGGAGGAGACGATCCTGGGGAGAGAATATACGGCGAAAAAGATGGAAGTGAATGTACTGGATAAAAACCGGGAATCTGTTGCGGTAGAAGGTATTTCCAGCGGTCAGATGATCATTATACAGTCTGATAAGATTTTGTCCGATGGCAATAAGGTGAGGAAAATGCGATGAAAAAGAAGCTGGGGATTTTTAAGAAAAAATATATCCCGAGGGTTCTGTGCATCGCTGTTTTCATCATCGCTTTTGTGAGTGCCGGGGTGAATCTTTTCGCAGTGAACAGCGACCGGGGTATCTATTATCGCAACGACTTGCCGGGGACATATATTTCTGCGGAAGAAGCGTATGCTTATTACGAAGGACAGTATGGCTCTGGGGAAGCGGAGGAAGACAGGCTGCAGTATGAGATGCTGTTTTGGAACGATCATGGGGAAGGGCAGATGGAAAGCGCTGAACTGGGGCGCGTTTCAACTGGAGACATTGTCTATACCTGCGGCAGAACGGATCTGCTTATCCCCGATGCTTTGCGGCTTGATTACGATGATTTTGGGCTGTGTATTCTGGGAAACCAAACTGCATGGGAATTGTTTGGAACGGTTCAGGCAGAAGGACTGAAAGTGATTTGTGAAGACAGGGAGTATACCGTGGCAGGAGTATCAAATCAGATCGACCGGATTTTTGTGGCTCCATCCGGCAGAAATGGGAAATCGGGGTATAATCGGATCCATGTGATTCCAAAGGACCCGAAGCAGCGTATCCTGATCAAACAGGAGATTGAAAACCGGTTTGAAACGGGATTTTATCAGGAAAACGAGTTTGTACTCTGGATTTTAAAGCTGCTGTTTCTGGCCTCCCCTGTGTTGCTTGGATGCATAGGCCTGCACTTCTTCATCCCATACAAATGGGTGAAAAAATGGTATGTCAAGCTGGGAGTGATCGTTGTGATCCTTGTGGTGATCGGCGTGTTTGCAGGATATCCGGCAGATATGATACCGGGCGCATGGTCGGATTTTTCTTTCTGGCCGGATCGAATGGGAGAGAAGATGGAGTCGATCCATGCGTTCCTAAAGGGGAGCAAAATAGAGGTAGAAATGAACTGTTTTTATCGGATCGTGAGATGCCTGATCTGGTGCAGTCTGTCGATATTCTTTTTAATCATAATGGGATTGGGGATGAAGAATTATGTGCGGAACTGTACGGAAAAAGGAAAGCGTGGTGGTGAGCTGTGAGCAAGCTGGAGATGAAACAAATCGGTAAAACATATGCTAACGGGGTGCAGGCGGTACAGGATTTCTCGCTGGATGTGACAGAGGGAGAATTCGTTGTGCTGGTGGGACCGTCGGGATGCGGAAAATCCACTGTGCTGCGTATGATCGCAGGGCTGGAATCAATATCGGAAGGTCAAATGGTTCTGGATCAGACAAGGATAAACGAAATGCCGCCGCGGGAGCGCAACATCGCCATGGTGTTTCAGAACTATGCGTTGTATCCTCACATGACCGTATACGATAATATGGCGTTTTGTTTAAAACAAGAAAAGAAGTCGAAAAAAGAAATCAATCAGATCGTACATAGAACAGCGGCAAGACTTGATATTGAAGATCTTTTAAAGCGCAAGCCAAAGACGTTATCGGGAGGAGAGCGGCAGCGTGTCGCGATGGGGCGGGCGATCGTGCGGCAACCCAAGCTGTTTTTAATGGATGAACCGCTTTCTAATCTGGATGCCAAGCTGCGAAGCAAAATGCGGAGAGAAATTGCCAGGCTGCATAAAGAATTAGAAGCGACTATCATCTATGTTACCCACGATCAAGTGGAAGCGATGACCCTGGGAACGAAAATCGTTGTGATGAAAGATGGCAGGATACAGCAGATCGATACGCCAGAAAACCTCTATTACCAGCCGGTCAATACATTCGTGGCACAGTTCATCGGAACGCCTCAAATGAACCTGATGGAAATGCGTGTGACAGTTGATGAAAATATGGGAATCGTTTTACAGAATGAACAGTTTCAGATCCCTGTTTCGGAGAGAATTCAGAGAGTCCTGAAGGATGCAGGCTATGAAGGGAAAGATGTGATTGTTGGCGCGCGGGCAGAGGATATTGTGGCGGATGAGATCGAGAATGACCAAACGATAGATGGGGCAATAAATGTATGCCGCGTCTCTAATGTGGAATTTCAGGGCAATGACAGCTATCTCTTTTTAGAGTTGGAAAAACAGGAAGAACTGATCGTAAAAGGAACTGAAAATCACTGGCGAAAGCAGGAAAATCTAGAGAAAGTTCATGTTTCCTTTTCCCTAGAGATGATCCATATTTTTGATCAAGAGAGTGGGGAAAGGATCAATGAAAAATCAGTGTTGAGCAAAATGTGTGAAGGAGGTGCTTTATAATGTGTAAGAATAACGGCTGGATCTATTTGATCGTTTACTTCATCATGTTCCCGTTAGGGTTTCAGGGTGCAAAGTTCTTAGATCGATGGATAAACCATATCAATGAGCAGATATCAGGAATGCATATTTTTTACCTGTGGCTCCTGGTGTCAGGGGTTCTGGCTGCATTGTTCCTGCTGGTCATGCTGTTTCTACATCGGCGTCTGATCGCGATATATCCTGCGTGTCCATGGCTTTCGAGTGTTGTTTGCGCATTTCATTTGGTTTTAGGTGTATTGATCAGTATATTTGCTCCCGCTCAAATATTATTTACAGTATTTGGTTATATGTTTAGTACGAGGTATGTGATTTTGCTGGTTATGCTGCTGACATTTCTGGTTGCGGATTTGGTGGCTGGAAGAAGGTGGAAAAAACTTCGTAAAATTTTACGTTGAATTTTACGGCATAATGTGTATACTATAAGTAATCAAACAGCAAAGAGAAAGGAGCGGGAAGAAGATGGCGAGTATTTTACCGGTATCTGATTTAAGAAATTATAACGAAGTTTTAAAAAACTGTCATAAAGGCGAGCCCGTATATCTGACTAAGAATGGCAGAGGACGGTTTGTTGTTATGGATATTGAGGATTATGAGCGTGAGCGTGCTGAAAAGAAACTTCTGGTAAAGCTGCAGGAAGCCGAGGAGGCCGTAAAGGAAGAAAAGGAATGGCTTGACTTGAATGAACTGAAGGCTCTTATGGGGGAATAGCATGTTAAAGTTGAAAATTAACCCGGTTGTTGCAGAGGATTTAAAGTCTATTCGGGATTATATTGCAGAAGATAATGAAAAATATGCTGCAAAGACCATAAAGGAGCTTTACGGTAAGTTTGAAAATCTTCAAATGTTCCCAGGTATCGGGTCAGATCTTTCAAAACGGGTCAGCTTTAAAACGGACTATAAATATGCAATATGGAAAGATTATGTGATCCTTTATAAGGCGGGTGAAAGCTGCGTAGAAATTTATCGAGTTATCAATCGCTATCAGGATATTACAAGAATTTTTGATTAGTTCACTCACCACACCTCCGTCCCCTGGTAGTAATGCGCCAGGATGTCTTTATAGTTATAGCCTTTTTTGGCCATGCCGCTGGCGCCGTACTGGCTCATGCCGACGCCGTGGCCGGAGCCGTTGGAGGTGAAGGTGATCTTGCCTGCAGAAATTTTGATGGTGAAGTTGGCGGAGGGGAGTTCCAGGGCTTCCCGGACGGTGCGGCCTTCGATGAGGCCGTCTCCGATCTGCATTTTGTCCACGCGGCCGCCGGTGCTGCGGCTGATGATTTTGATATTGGAGCTATTGATGTCGCCGAAGGCGATCTTAGGGCAGTAAGCCCTTATTTTTTTTGCAAAGTTTTCGATGGTGAACGTATGCTGTTCGTTCTGGTGAGTGGCGTCGTTTTCGTAAGGGCTGTCTACGCTGACCAGGTAAGGCACGGAGGCTGCAAAGACGTCCTGGCAGTTTTCGGTTTTGCCGCCGCTGGAGGAGTGGAACAGGGCTTGTTGTACCAGTGAACCTTGATAATACAGGAGCTGTCCGCTGGTGGCGTCTACCGCTTTGCAGATTTTGTTCCAGTCGCCGCTCATCCAGGAGGTGCCTTTAACGGATTTTAAGTCAGAGGGATTCCGGTAGACCTGGCAGTGGGTGGAGTCGCAGACAGGTGCCTGGGGGTGAGCCTTGGGATTGCCCCCGCTTTCGGCTTTCTGGATTTTTCCCAGGGAATAGGTTCTGGCGGCGACCGACTGGGCTTTCAGGGCTTCCAGTGGAAAGGACGAGGGCATTTCACTGGAGACGACGCCTTTGACGTAGTCCTCAAAGTCTACGGTTTCTGTCTTGTGTGAAGCGGTCCGCCAGACGGTGACTTTTTTCGGGATCTCGGTCAGTGCAAAGGGCGCAGTCTGGCTGCTTTTTTCGGAATGACCGGAGTCTGCAGAAGGCGTGATCTTCGTGATAAGCCAGGGTACGGGCACCAGCAGGATGGTCAGGATGACGAAAATCAAAAGGGCGGATTTTACGAATGGCTGGCTGAGCAGTCTTTGCAGGAGAAGCAGGGCTTCACGGAGTACGGTATTTGTTTTTCGCAGGGTTCTGCGGGTATTTCTTTGATAGGTTCTTCTATGGCGTTTTCTTCGGTACATGAGACGGCCTCCTGAATGTGTTTTGTACAAGTTTATGATGAGATTTTCGCGTTTATGACCGGGATTTGCGAGCGGGAGCGGCCGGGATATGGTATAATGGATACATCTGCGGATGCGACGGGGAATGGGCCGCGTCCGGTTACGGAAGGAGCTTGTCAGAATATGAAAAAGACATTGTTTATCAACGCCTGCGTGCGGCCGGAGTCGCGGACGAGGAAGCTGGCACAGCACGCGCTGGACCGCATGGGCGGAGAGATCACGGAAGTGGATCTGGGAAAAGAGAATATCCAGCCTTTGAATCTGGAGCGGCTGGAGCTGCGGAATGCTTTGCAGGAGAAAGGGGAATTTTCTCATGAGATGTTTCGTTATGCAAAGGCCTTTGCGGAGGCGGATGAGATCCTCATCGCGGCGCCGTTCTGGGATCTGACGTTCCCGGCGATCCTGCGAAACTACATCGAGGCCATCTGCGTGCAGGGGCTGACGTTCTACTACACGGAAGAAGGCGTTCCGGCCAATCTTTGCAGGGCAAAGAAGCTGGCTTACGTGATGACGGCCGGTGGCCCGACGGAGGGCATGGATTTCGGCTTTCCGTATGTGGATACCCTTTGCAGAGGGTTCTTCGGCATCGAGAAGACGGCCTGCTTCAAGGCGGAGATGCTGGACGTGATCGGCGTAGACGTGGAGGGCTCTTTGCAGAAGGCGGCGGACGACATCGATCACAGTGATTTTTTCTAGAGGGAAAACAAGGAGTTTTAGTAGCATGAGAGAATTAGACGTACAATGTATTGCGGATAAGATCGCCCAGCTCTGTGTGGAGGCGAATCATTATTTAGGGGAGGACATCAAGGCATGCATCCGGCAGAAGGCGGAGGAAGAGACCTGGCCTGTTGCAAAGGATGTGCTGGCCAGCATCGAGGAGAATATCGCCATCGCAGAAGAAGGGGTGTTCCCGTTATGTCAGGATACGGGCATGGCGTGCGTGTTCCTGGAGATCGGACAGGATGTGCATCTGACCGGCGGTCTGCTGGAAGATGCGGTCAATGAAGGGGTTCGCAGGGCCTACGGAGACGGTTATCTGAGAAAATCTATCGTGGCGGATCCGCTGCGCAGAGTCAATACGAAAGACAACACACCGGCTTATCTTCACACGGAGATCGTAGCGGGCGACAAGGTGAAGATCACGGTGGCACCGAAGGGATTTGGCTCGGAAAACATGAGCCGGATCAAGATGCTCCCGCCGTCGGCAGGGGAAGACGGGGTCAAGGATTTCGTCGTGGATACCTGTCTGCAGGCAGGGGCCAATCCGTGTCCGCCGATCGTTATCGGCGTAGGCATCGGAGGGACGTTTGACAAGGCGGCGCTGCTGGCCAAGAAGGCTTTGCTTTCTCCGGCGCAGGAGCCTAACGAAGACCCGTATTACGCCCAGATGGAAGCGGAGCTTCTGGAGCGGATCAATCAGCTGGGGATCGGCCCTCAGGGTTTTGGCGGCAAGACGACGGCACTGGCAGTGAGCATCCGCACGGCGCCGACCCACATCGCGGGGCTTCCGGTGGCGGTCAACGTCAACTGTCACGTGAGCAGACATAAGGAGGCGGTGCTTTAATGGAACACAGATTACAGGAACCTTTTACGAAAGAACAGGTAAAGAATTTCAAGGCCGGAGACAGAGTCCTGGTGACGGGAACGATCTATACGGCGCGGGACGCCGCCCATAAGCGGATCGTGGAGCTTTTGCAGAAAGGCGAAGAGCCTCCGTTTGCCATCGAAAATTCCATCGTTTATTACGTAGGTCCGACTCCTGCGAAGCCGGGTCATCCCATCGGTTCGGCAGGCCCGACCACCAGCTACCGGATGGACGCGTATGCGCCGACACTGCTGGATCTGGGACAGCTTGCCATGATCGGCAAGGGTCAGAGATCTGATGAGGTGAAAGAGGCTGTTGTGCGTAACGGTGCAGTATATCTGGCGGCTATCGGAGGGGCTGCAGCCCTCATGGCGAGACAGATCAAATCGGCGGAGGTCATCGCCTTTGACGACCTGGGCGCAGAGGCTGTCCGCAAGCTGTATGTGGAGGATCTTCCGCTGACGGTGGTGCTGGACTGCTATGGCGGCGATCTGTACCAGCAGGGCCGTGAAGAATATTTGAAATCTGTACTGAAATAGTGTATAATTTTTTTATTAACGTTTTCGGATAAGTACATGAAAGGAAATCAAAAAATGGGCATCGGAACAAAATGTGTACAGGATGGGTATCGGCCGGGCAACGGAGAGCCGCGGCAGATCCCGATCATCCAGAGCACGACTTTTAAATACGATACAAGTCAGGATATGGGAAAGCTCTTTGACCTGGAGGCGGAGGGCTATTTCTATACGAGACTGCAGAATCCAACAAATGACTATGTTGCTGCAAAGATCGCTTCGCTGGAAGGCGGTACGGCGGCTATGCTGACTTCATCCGGTCAGGCTGCCAACTTTTATGCAGTATTCAATATCGCATCCTGTGGCGATCACGTGGTAGCATCCTCGACTATCTACGGCGGAACGTACAATTTATTCGCTGTAACGATGAAAAGAATGGGCGTGGAGTTTACCTTTGTTTCTCCGCATGCAACGGCGGAAGAGCTGGATGCGGCGTTCCAGCCGAATACCAAGGCTGTATTTGGCGAAACCATCGCCAATCCGGCGCTGTCGGTCCTGGATATCGAGAAATTTGCAGATGCGGCTCACAGACATGGCGTGCCGCTTATCGTGGACAATACCTTTGCCACGCCGGTACATTGCCGTCCTATTGAGTTTGGTGCAGATATCGTAACTCATTCCACGACGAAATACATGGATGGTCACGGAGCAGGAGTAGGCGGATGCATCGTGGATTCCGGCAAATTTGACTGGACGAAACATCCGGATAAGTTCCCGGGACTGTGTGAGCCGGATGACAGTTATCACGGCATTACATATGCAGAAAGATTCGGACTGGCAGGCGCATATATCACGAAGGCTACAGCGCAGCTGATGCGCGACTTCGGATCCATTCAGTCACCGCAGAATGCGTTTCTTTTGAACCTGGGACTTGAGAGTCTGCATGTACGGATCAAACGCCATGCGGAAAATGGTCTTGCTGTTGCAAAATTCCTGCAGGGTCACGATAAGGTGGCATGGGTCAAGTACTGCGGACTGGAAGGCGACGATGATTACGAACTGGCACAGAAATATCTGCCTGATGGATCCTGCGGCGTCGTAAGCTTTGGTGTAAAAGGCGGCAGAGCGGCTGCGGAAGACTTCATGCAGAAGCTGAAGGTGGCTGCCATCGAAACCCATGTAGCAGACGCGAGAACATGCTGTCTGCATCCGGCGAGCGCTACTCACAGACAGATGAACGACGAAGAACTGGCTGCGGCAGGCGTAAGCCCTGATCTGGTAAGATACTCCTGCGGACTGGAGGACGCAGAGGATCTGATCGCGGATTTAAAACAGGCTTTAGAATAAACAACGAGTGAAGGAGAGCATAACGAATGCCATTAATAATACCGAATCAACTGCCTGCGGCGGAAACGTTGCAGAGTGAAAACATCTTTACCATGGAGCGTGGACGGGCCAGCACACAGGAGATCCGTCCTCTGAAGATCGTCATTGTAAATCTGATGCCGACGAAGATCGCAACGGAGACACAGCTTGCGCGGGTACTTTCCAATACGCCGCTGCAGGTGGAAATGACGCTGGTGACCATGGGATCTCATGAATCGACCCATATCTCTCAGGAGCATATGAATTCGTTCTACAAGACGATCGACGAGATCAAGGATCAGTATTTTGACGGCATGATGCTCACCGGTGCTCCCGTGGAAAAACTGCCTTACGAACAGGTGGACTACTGGGGTGAGCTGAGCGAGATCTTTGAATTTGCAAAGACCAATGTGTACAGCAGCATGTTTATCTGCTGGGGAGCACAGGCGGCGCTGTATTATCACTACGGCATCGACAAGCACATTCTGGATCATAAGGTGTTTGGCATCTTCGAACACAAGGTGCTCCGGCCTCACAACCCGCTGGTTCGGGGATTCGATGAATACTTTTATGCGCCTCATTCCAGACATACGGAAGTGCGCAGGGAGGACATCCAGAACGAACCGGCGCTGCGGATCCTGGCGGATTCTAAAGAAGTAGGACCGCACATCATTTCCACGGAAAACGGAAGACAGATTTTTGTAATGGGTCACCAGGAGTACGATAAGGGAACGCTGGCAGGCGAATACAAGCGGGACATCGATAAAGGCTTACAGATCGATGTGCCGAAGAACTATTTTGAGAACGACGATCCGGAAGGGGAGATCATGTTCCGGTGGAGAGCTCACGCCAGCCTGCTGTTTTCCAACTGGTTAAACTACTACGTATACCAGGGCACTCCATACGACCTCAATGAATTGGAAAAGAACGGATAACTTTCACAACTGAATACAGACGAAGGAATTAAGGCGAGCAAGCGCAAATGGCGCGAATAAGGAGGAACTGATTTTGGTAGATAAAAACCTGCTGAGACATTTGGCCAAGAAATATCCTGATGTAAAATCCGCGACGGAAGAGATCGTAAACCGTAACGCGATCCTTTCCCTGCCAAAGGGAACGGAATACTTTTTCAGCGACCTGCACGGGGAGCACGAAGCATTTATCCATATGCTCAAGAGCGCTTCCGGCGTGATCCGCTCCCATATCGAGGAAATCTTCGGACCGGATCTGACCCGGGAAGAACGGGAAGAGCTGGCGGCTCTCGTGTACAATGCGGATGCTGAAATCAAGCGGCAGAAGAAGAATTCTGATCTTGATTTTAATAAATGGTGCATGGAATCCATCATGCGTCTGGTGCTGATCTGCAAGGCGGTATCCACCAAGTACACGAGATCCAAGGTAAGAAGACGGCTGCCGAAGGAATATGCCTACATCATCGACGAACTGCTCCATGCGGACGACGAAGAGAACAAGAGCAATTACTACGGCAAGATCATCAGTACCATTGTAGAGTGCGGGATCGCAGAGGAATTCATCGAGGAAATGACGAAGGTCATCAGCTCACTGGCAGTAGATCGTCTGCACATTATCGGGGATATCTGGGACAGAGGAGCCCATCCTGACCTGATCATGGACTTCCTGCTGGACTACCACGACGTGGACTTCCAGTGGGGCAACCACGACATCGTATGGATGGGAGCAGCAACGGGCAACTGGGCCTGCATTACCAACGTGCTGCGAATGAATATCAGTTACAACA
The DNA here is from genome assembly GCA_934281605.1 of uncultured Clostridia bacterium. GTDB lineage: Bacteria > Bacillota > Clostridia > Peptostreptococcales > Anaerovoracaceae > Lentihominibacter. The sequence continues at coordinate 153,568 of CAKQXD010000001.1, forward strand.
ACTTCGATATGCTGGAAATCGGATACGGCATCAACCTGCGTCCGCTGGCGACCATGGCGGAAAACATTTACGGCGACGATCCATGCGAGTTTTTCAAGCCGAAGCGACTGGATGAGAACAAGTTCGATCCGGTAGACGACTCTCTGGCATCGAAGATGAACAAGGCCATCGCCATCTGCCAGTTCAAGGTAGAGGGACAGCGAATCATGGCTCATCCGGAATATCACATGGAAAACCGGCTCCTGCTGGATAAGATCGACTTCGAGAAGGGAACTGTACAGCTGCGCGACGGGGAGTTCCCGCTTCGCGATACCAACTTCCCGACCATCGATCCGGAACATCCGTATGAGCTGACACAGGAAGAACGAGACGTTCTCAATGCGTTAGAGGCTTCCTTCCTGCAAAGTGAAAAGCTGCAGAAACACATCCGCTTCCTGTACAGCCACGGCGCGCTCTATACGGTCGTCAACGGCAATCTGATGTATCACGGCTGCATTCCGATCGACGAAGACGGCAACTTCGAGGACTGCACGGTCAACGGAGTGACAACTTCCGGCAAAGCGTATATGGACTATCTGGACGAACAGGTTCGTAAGGCTTATTTCGCACCGGATCAGTCACAGGAAACGGGCAGATCGGGCGACCTCATGTGGTATCTGTGGCTCAGCAGCAAGTCGCCGCTGTTTGGTAAGGATCAGATGACTACCTTCGAGCGGTGCTTCGTGGCAGATAAGAAGACTCACAAGGAGCATACGGTGCCGTACTACAAGCTGATCAACCGGAAGGATATTTGTGAAAAGATCCTGGCGGAGTTTGGTCTGGATCCGAAGACGTCTCATATCTTAAACGGTCATGTACCGGTAAAGATCAAGGATGGAGAAAGTCCGGTGAAGGGAGAAGGCAAGCTGCTTATCATTGACGGCGGAATTTCCAAGGCATACCAGAAACAGACGGGTATCGCCGGATACACGTTTATCTTCAACTCCCGCTTTATGGCGCTGGCGGAGCACAAGCCGTACAGCCCGCTGGAGGAAGATGGAACACAGGTGTTCCACACGCCGGTGCTCCGTACCGTACAGACGCTGGAAAAGCGTATGCTGGTGCGGGATACGGATCAGGGCGAAGAGCTCCAGCAGGAAGTGGAAGAGCTGAAGGAACTGGTCAAGGCATATCGTAACGGCGATCTGAAGGAGCAGTAGGGTAGATTACTGGGATGAGAGCAACCTGGGTGTGAGCGCCTGGGATTGCAATCGACTTGAATGCGAGCGCCTGGATTGCGATCGACCCGAATATAAAATCCTGACGGAATATAAACTGAAAAAAGAAAAACTGCATGGCAGCAGTCGGTCTGAAAAGGCTGATGCTGGATGCAGTTTTTTTGTTTTTTGGATAAATCGCTCCCGGGAAATGGCCGGGATTGAGATTGCATGCAGTGAATATGCTGTGAATGGAATGACTGAGATGAGATCATCTGCGTACACACACACTTTTCTCTGGCAATCCGTCCGCATAACACTCTGCAGAAAATGGTTGTGTGCTAACCCAGCAGTTCCTCCACCCGGTACCATGGCAGGCCGACGATGTTGTCCCGGTCGCCTTCAATGTGATCCACGTATTTCTCGAAGGTCCCCTGAATGGCATAGCCGCCCGCTTTGTCGTAAGGCTCTCTCGTGTTGACGTAAGCCTGCAGCTCCTCGTCGCTGTAGTCGGTGAAATACACCGTGCTGGTATCATAGAAACAGGTTTTTTTGCCCGATTCCAGATCGATCACGCAAACGCCGGTGATCACGTGATGGGGATTGCCGCGGAGCATGCTGAGGGTCAGGAAAGCTTCTTCCTTGCTCTTTGGCTTGCCGATGATTTTGCCGTCAAAAACGACGATGGTATCAGCGGCCAGAATATGAGTCGGCTCGCCCTTTTCCCTGCAAAGGAGCGGGTGTTCCGGGTTTACCTGCGTGATGACTTTTCGCTGATTTTGCGCATGGAGCGCCTTTTTCAGAGCCAGATACATGACTGCGATCTGCGGCTCCAGATCGATTGGCAGGTTTTCGGATACGTCGGATGGCTGGATAATAGGATCCAGTTCGTGCTGTTTCATCATCTCGATTCGCCGCGGGGACGAAGAGGCTAAAAGTATTGTTCTCATGGCATGATTATACCACAAATGGCTATACTAAGGCATAGGAGAAATAGAAAAATTGTGGGAGCACCGAATATGAAAAAGAAAAAAATGGATCCGGCGGGAGCACCGGATGATCCTAAGATGAAAAAGGAAATCGCAAAAGCGTATGAAAACTACAGCAGTCAGTTCACACCTAAGCCGCGTTACTGGATGAACGGGCTGCGGGCGTTCGTGTCGGGAGGCCTGATCTGCACGGCTTCCTTGTGGCTGGAGGAGCGATTTATTGCCTGGGGATTTTCGGAAAAGACGGCTGCGGTCTGTGTGGTGATGATCCTGATCATGCTGGCGCAGCTTTTGACAGGGCTGGGTCTTTTTGATTCGATTGCAAAGTTTGCCGGCGCGGGGGTGGTGGTACCCATCACGGGTTTTGCCAATTCCATGGTGGCTCCGGCCATCGAGTACAAGAAGGAGGGTATCGTGCTGGGCGTGGGCGCCAAGCTGTTTTCCCTGGCGGGTCCGGTGCTGGTGTGCGGTATCGCCTCATCTATGCTCATCGGGATCGTGTACTGGGTGATGGGACTGTTTTAGGAGGAAAAAATATGGGAACGAGAACGCAGACACTGAAATTTCACAACAAACCATATATTATAAGCGCATATGCCATCGGCGGAAAAAAAGAAGGCGAAGGCCCGCTTCGCGACTGGTTTGACGAGTGCCTGGAGGACGATACTTACGGGGAAAACACCTGGGAAAAGTCGGAGAGCAAGATGCTCAAAACAGCCATGACGGAAAGCATGAGGAGGGCTGGAAAGACTACGGAGGACATTGGGGCGATGCTGAGCGGGGATCTGCTCAATCAGCTTATGTCGTCTTCCTTTATGGCGCGGGATCTGCAGATACCATTTCTGGGAATGTACGGGGCGTGTTCTACCATGACGGAATCTCTCATGCTGGGAGCTGTCCTCACGGATGGCGGTTACAGCAATAACGTTATGGTAGGTGCGTCCAGTCATTACTGCACAGCTGAGCGGCAGTTCCGTATGCCGCTCGAGCATGGGAATCAAAGGCCGCCGTCGGCACAGTGGACAGCGACGGCGGCAGGCGCTATGCTGCTGAGCCGGGGAATAGGGAAAAATGGCCAGCAAGAGAGTGGCCAGGCTAAGAATACGGAAGTGCGGATCGACGCTGCTGGAAAGGTCTGTCCGCAGCATCAGATACGCATTGAAAGCGGGACCATAGGCAAAGTGATCGACGCAGGCGTGAAAGATTCCAACCAGATGGGAAGCGCTATGGCTCCGGCAGCTGTGGATACGATCCTGACACATCTTGGTGAAACAGGTAGAACGCTGGATTATTACGATTTGGTCTGCACAGGGGATTTAGGTTTCATCGGCAAGAGTATCGTGCGGGATCTGCTGGGAGACGCCGGGGTCAGCAGACGGATGATCGCAGACGTTTATGACGACTGCGGCGCCATGATCTTTGCGCCGGAGCAGGACGTTCACAGCGGCGGCAGCGGGTGCGGCTGTTCAGCGTCTGTTTTCTCTGGCTATGTGTACCGGAATATGAAGGCAGGCAACCTGAAACGGGCGCTGATCATTTCTACAGGAGCATTGCTTTCGACCATCAGTCCGCTGCAGGGAGAATCCATTCCAGGGATCGCTCATGCAATTTCTCTGGAAGCTGTGGATGGAACGGAAGTTCCTGTGAGCAATTCTAAGGAAAGGAAGTAGATGAGTATGGAGTATTTATACGCATTTTTGACAGGCGGAGCTATTTGCGTCATAGGGCAGATTTTAATGGATGCAACGAAATTGACGGCTCCACGCGTGCTGGTGATCCTGGTGACGGCGGGGACTCTGCTGCAGGCTTTTCATCTGTATGAACCACTGGTGGATCTGGCTCAGACGGGCGCCCGGGTGCCGTTGCCTGGGTTTGGATATACGCTGGCAAAGGGGGCTATGGAAGGAGCTCAGGAGAATCTTTTGGAAGCCGTTACCGGCGGAGTCAAGGCTGCTGCGGGCGGTATCTCCGTAGCCATCGGATGGGGGTATTTGATTGCACTGGTCTTTAATCCTAAGTCGGTTCGGTGAAAAGAATTTCCAGGGTGCTGGCTGGAGAAAGTATAGCATGAATTGAAATCCAGGAATAAAAAGAGAGCGTATGATTCGCCCGAATGGAAAAGTCATACGCTCTTTGATTTTGCTACAGTTATGCTGGCTTAGGCTTACTAGTTCGCAGAAGACGGCTGTGTTGGCTGTGTATGCGATGGCTGTGTGTGTGTTGGCTGTGTCTGCGTCGCCTGTGTTGCCTGAGTGATCCGTTCCGTTGTGTTTTCCACTACAGAGCTTGCATCGGAGCCATCGCCCGATCCGCCGGTTCTGGAGAGGGAAGTCTTGGAGTAGGTACCTTCTACATAGTATTCCCCGTTGACGGATGTAACATTAGACGGCTTTTCCTTGAAAGATCCGCGCGGCAGATCTTTGCAGATCCGGCTCATCATGGAAGACCAGAGGGATGCACAGGATCCAGAACCTCCGCTCAGCTTGATATTGATATCATTACCCATCCATACAGCTGCGGTGTACTGCGGTGTAAATCCGGAGAACCACAGGTCGTAGGAATCACTTGTCGTACCTGTTTTACCACCGACAGGCTGACTGCCGATTGCGGCACGTTTACCAATACCTTCTGTTACAACGGTACGGAGGATATCGGTCATAATAAAGGCAACTCCTTCGTCATATACCTGTTCTTCTTCCGCGGTCTTTTCGAAGAGTACTTCGTCGTTGGAGTTGAGAACCTTCGTGTAAGCGATCGGTGTCTTGTAAACGCCTCCGTTCGGGAAGACTGCATATGCTGCCGTTACCTCCAGTGGGGAGATACCGTTAGTCATACCACCCAGTGCCAGTGCTGCTGCATTCAGGTCGTTGGCATCGCCTTTTTCCTGGATGCTTGTTACACCGCACTTCTTCAGCATGGAGACGGAGTAATCCGCACCGATCTGATTAAATGTTTTAACAGAGCATGTGTTTACAGACTGCTGTACCGCGTGTCTGAGGGTCATCTGACCTTTATAACCGGAGTACCAGTTTTTCGGCCATGCTTTGCCGCGGTTCTTAACTGGGGAGTCGTTGATAACACTGCTTGCGGTGATGTAATCACCCCAGTCGCTGCCATCGCTGTTGTCCAGCTTCATTTTCTTGCTGTCTTTGGCATATTCATAACTCATCTGCAGCGCAGGTCCGTAGCTTCCGATCGGCTTGATGGTGGAACCAGGCTGACGAGGGCTGTCCGCTCTGTTGTGGAGCTGTTTTCCCTTGACGCCGCGGCCTCCGATCATAGCTTTGATCTCGCCGGTGGAGTTTTCCAGAACAACGGTAGCAGCCTGCGGCTGACGTACCTTCTGCTTCATACTGTAGTTCTTGCTGGATACGACCAGCTTATCTCCGCTGGAAACGAAGAAGTCAGGATAGTCTTTGAAGAACTTTGCAGAAATCACGGCATTGCCGCTGCTGTCCTTCTTGGTGTACCCCTGTGGAATGGAGAGGGCGCCGCTTTCGATGAAGTAGAAGACGCTCTTTTCCTGGGTGTACATTCCCTTGAACTGGATGCTGACGTCATTCTGGCCGTTTACCTGCGTGTCGTAGATATTGAGACGTTTTTTGGCGTAAATCGTCAGGCTGCCGTCACTGTTCTTTTTGTATTCATCACTGTTGAGTGCGAAATCACCGTTTTTATCGATATAGTAGGAAGTTGGGCGAAGCATCAGCTTGCCGTTCTTCGTCAGGATGTTTCCATTTTTGTCTTTTCGGACGCCGCTGATACCGACGAAGTTGCTGTCCTTGGAGAATTCGTCCTCTACGATGTCCTGAATGTTGGCATCCATCGTGGTGTAGATCTTCAATCCGTTGGTATAGATCATATCCTTGGCATCGGCACGGCTGATCCCGTATTCCGATACGATGTCATCGGCCAGCTGGTCGATGGCGTAGTCCGTAAAGTAGGAGGATTCATCAGCGCTTTCAGAAACGCCTACTTTAATGTGATTCTGGAGATCATCGCTGAGCGCTTCATCTCTCTGACTTGCGGAGATGTATCCGTCTTCCGCCATATTTTTCAGAACGGCATCTCTTCTGTCTTTGGAAATTTCTCCATTATACAGATATGTTACCGAATCCGTGCTGGAAATCACCGGCAGTCCGGAGCGGTTGGTCCCGTCGTAGATCGCCTGTACCAGCGCATAGGAAGTTGGAGACTTCGGAAGCGCTGCGAGGGATGCACATTCCAGCGTGTCCATGTCCTTGGCATCCTTGGAGAAGTACGCCTGGGATGCCGCTTCGATTCCATAGGAGTTGAAGCCCAGTGAAATCGTGTTCAGGTATGCTTCCATGATCTGTTTCTTGGAAAGGTTCTTTTCCAGAATGATCGTGTAGTACGCTTCTGTGATCTTTCTGCTCATGGAACGCTGACTCTTGATATCCGACAGATATACGTTTCTTGCCAGCTGCTGGGTGATCGTACTGGTACCGCTGATCTGACCGCCGCCGAAGATACTGTCTTTGACTGCGCCCACCAGACGGATGTAGTTGAACCCGTGGTGCTTCCAGAACTTCCGGTCTTCGATGGAAACGACTGCGTTGACCATATCTTCCGGAATCTGATCGTATTTTAAAATAGTACGGTTTCCGTCGGAGAAATAGAGGTTTTCGATTTCTTTTCCGTCGGAATCGTATAAGGTGGATCGCTGTGAAAGCATATCGTAGATATTATCCGTATTCACATTGGCAGTCGATGTCGTCACCATTGTGAGTCCAACGTAAATGCCGACGCCCATCACAAGCACCATGCATGCGGAAAGCGCAAGCTTTACGAGCTTTTTCCAGGTTTTCTGCGGAGCTACCGGCTTTCTCGGACCGCCGGAGCCGCGCTTGCCGCCTTTTCCGGAAGCCTTTCTTTCCAGTGCTTCGAGCTGGTCGTGAGCCTTGTTCTGCATATTTCTGATGTGCTGGTGTTCTCCTGATTTGCCCTGATTGTTATGAGACGCTGCCGGTCTGGCGCTGGAACTGCGTCGGGCGTTGCCGCTTCTCATATTGGTCGCAGAGGCACGGGAAGACTGTGCACCGTAAGCGTTCTGACCTGCGGAAGGTCTGGCAGCGCGAGGATCTCTGCCTGCTGCTCCGTTTCCGCTGCCCTGATTTCTATGCACAGTGGTTCGCTGTCCCGGCTGAGGCCGCTGCCCTTGAGGTCTGCGAGGAGCAGATGATGAAGAATTTCTGCTGCCGGAAGGGTTCGAAGACCGCCCCTGCTGCGGGGTCGATGGCTGATCGAACTGGGCGAAAAATTCATCTATGTCATCTTTTTTGTTATTGAAGTTATTATTTTTGTAGTTATCTGCCAAAATACTTTCCTCCTGTAAACATAATCATCGTAATTATACCATAGACCGGGAAAAAGTAAAAGAAAAACGGGGCGCTTTACAAAAACAACACAATGGGAAATATTGGGTGACACCGACGTCTGAACGGTAGTTGCACAGAATATTTTGGCGGTCGCTGGCGATTGTAGATGCATGGCCGGATTATCGTGAATAGCTGCAAAGATATCGTAGGGGATAGTTTAGGATCTGGAGCGTTGCTGGAGGTTCTGCGTGTGCGGTGATAATACCACGAACTACTGCAAAGAGTACTGCTGCGGATAATTTTGCAGAATGGGGAGTGTTGGTATTCGGGGAAAATAACGCAGACAGGAAAATAAAATGGTTGCAGGATAATTTCTCCATGAAGTACTATCGCAGATTTAATTCTTGATAGGATTCAGGATAAAAGTGCCTGGTAAATAAGCGCTAGACTATCCGGTACGAGATGGACCAATGGCAAAACGGGTATTTTAATTGTCAATGTAAACTTGAAATCCGTATCATAAATATACTTTGTAGCATCTGATGGAAAATATAGCAAGGGAATAATTGACAAGGCATTAGCAATAATGTAAAATAATAACAAAATAGTAAAAAAGAGCATTGTTTAAAAGCTCGAAGTATCCAAAATCAAAAAAGGGGGGGATTATGAGAGCATCGTATTATGTTATGTCGGATTTGGAACGGCAGCTGACGCAGTTGTATGAGAAGAAAAAAACGCGCAGAGCACTTTACCGCAAGGAACTGAGGCTGCTGCCTGAGAGGAATCTGGTGATTCGCCAGCAGGAGAATGGTCGGTTTTATTTTTATGAAAAACGGGATGGTCAGGAGCGGGGAATCACGAAAAAGAAAGTACATGCGAGCTGGCTGGCGCGAAAGATGTTTCTTGAAAAATGTCTGGATGCAGCGGAACTTGAGTGCAGAGTACTGTCTGGTGCGTTGAAGCAACTGGAGCGGCAGATTTATCAAACCAAAAGCGGGATCATGGTGCGGTCAAAATCGGAGCGGATGATCGCGGATTTCCTGACGGAGCAGCTGGAGGAAATCCTGATGCGGTTTGGCGTCGGGATCCTTTCGGGAATTGATATTGATCAGGGAGCGGCGGCATGATTCGCAGGCCGCTGTTTCTGGGAACGCTGGGATTTTGCGGAGCCATTTTGGTTTCGTGTTTTCTTGGAAAGGCGGCAGCCTTGAGTGTGCTGGGAGTTCTGACGATAGTGTGGTGGCAGAACGGAAGCAAAGCAAAATCAAGGGATCAGTCTGAAAAGCGGTCAGCTTCTGAGACACACAGTCCAGAGGAGGGTGTGTGCCAACCGGAGGCTGATATCGGTCCACAGCGGATCCGGATGCAAAGGCTGCGGCTTCGCAAACACGGCGCGGCGATATTATTGATCTTTTACGCTGTGAGCTTCGCTAATTTTCAGCTGTATGGTTTGCAAAGGGATCTTTTTGCAGAATTGGATGGAACGGTGGCTGTAGCCGGAACGGTATTAAACAGCAGCATCCGCACTGCCAGCAGCGGGGACGAGTATCTGCAGATGACGGTCAGGGTGGAACGGATCGGTAAACAGGAAGTTTCGCGCAGATGGTTTGAGCGACCGGTAAAGCTGCTGGTCAAACAGTATCCGAGCAAGGGAAAGTCGGGCTTTGGGAGTTGGGAGGATTCACAAGGCAGGTACGATCTCAAGTCGGATGCTTCAGCAGACGCCGCTTCCTCCGATCTGACTCCCATCCCGCCGGGCACGCAGCTTAACGTCACCGGCGAGGTGGAACTGCCGTCCGGGCGGCGCAATCCTAACTGCTTCGACTATCAGTTGTATTTGAAAACCATCGGCATCGACCGCATCATGAATGTGCAGACGATGGATATAAAAGAAGAAAGTCGTTCTTTACAGGGATGGCTTTTCCTTCAAAAGGAAAAATATCTGACGAAACTGAAAGCATCGGCGGGAGAATCTGCGGCAGGACTGATGCGGGGAATTTTATTCGGAGAGAAAACAGAAATCGGAGAGGATACCCTGGAGGAATTCCAGAGAAACGGTACGGCTCATATTCTGGCAGTCAGCGGCTTGCACATCGGCATTTTATATGGCGTTTTAGGCAAATTGTGGCGTGGGAAAAAGGGCTGGCTGTATTTCTGGATGGTGACATTGGTATTGCTGGGGTACAGTTTTCTGGCGTCCTTTTCGCCATCGGTGATCCGGGCGTCAGTGATGATCGTGCTTCATCTGTATGCTAAAGTAAGGCATTTGCGATACGACCTGGGATCAGCTTCTTTCGTGGTTCTGCTGCTGGTCCTTCTGCGAAATCCCATGCAGCTGTTCCACACTGGTCTGCAGATGTCTTTTCTGGCAGTGCTGACATTATCTTCTGCGGCGCCGTTTTTTCGCAAGTTTTACCAGGGGATCTTCCTGTCCAGCGGTGTGGTGCAGCTGGGACTGCTGCCTTACACGGCATATGTGTTCAACTACGTGTCGCTGGCATCGGTCTTTATCAACGTTCCCATCATATTGTTGGCGGGGTTTCTCGTTCCGCTGGGGATCGGCGGATTCGCAATGGATCTGCTGTTGTCACAGATGGTTTTGCTGTCAGGTGCGGATTTTATGTCAGACGGTGTTTTTCAAATGCTTTTTGAGCTGCTGGGGCAGGTGCTGAGTGGGCTTTGCCAGCTATTGACGATGTGCAACGGTATGACCTGTATCAAGGGCGTGACTTCTTTTGAGATAACAAGTCCGCCGCGATGGCTGCTGGCGGGATACTACCTGCTGCTTCTGCTGTTTTTATCGGAAGAAGGGCGGCTGCTGATCCTGCGCAAGAAAAAAAAGATAGTAGCCTTGCTGATCTGTCTCTGCCTGGGAGTATCGGCGGTATTCGGGCAGGCGACCGCCACCGGATTTGAAAAGACTTCTATCGTATTCGTAGATGTAGGTCAGGGAGACTGCATGCATATCAGGACGGAGGACGGTCGCAATTATCTGGTAGATGGCGGAGGCAAGATCGATTACAATCTGGGCAAGAAAACCCTCAAGCCCTATTTGCTGAAAAACGGTGTGCGACGGTTAGACGGGGCATTTGTAACCCATTTGCATACGGATCACTATAAAGGAATCGCGGAGCTGTGTCAGGAGGGCATGGTGAACAAGTTGTTTCTCTACGAGGGCAGCAGGAACAAGACAGAGCAGATTTGTAGGGAAACAGGTCTGTCCGCGGACGATCTGGTGTTTCTTCACGCTGGTCAGACCGTGTCGCTGGGCGATGCGGATCCTGCAAAGAATACGCCAGAGCGTATAGAGGTACTGTGGCCGGAAACTGGCGAACGTTCCGGAGCATCTTTGCAGAAAAATGGCGAGGAAGACGAAAACGAGACCAGCCTGATCCTGAAAATCCATGCGGGAGGTATGAGATTACTGGCTACCGGGGACGTCGATGCGGCGTGCGAGGACAGGCTGGCGGCGAAGTATCGGGATGGATTGAAGGTGGATCTGCTGAAGGTGGCTCATCATGGAAGCAGGTACAGCTGGTCGGACGCGTTTGCAAAATATGCAGAGCCCCAGGCAGCGGTGTTTCAGGTGGGAAAAAATAATTATGGACATCCCAATGGCGAAATCATCGCAGGCTACGAGCAGGCGGGAGCCGGGATCTGGCGCAACGATCTGCAGGGTGCTGTCGGATTTTCCTGCCGGGGAGAGGATCCTGCAACCGGGAAAAAGCGGTTAGAGGTTGTCACGATGCTGCCGTGACGGTATAATAGGCGGCAGGAGACTAGAATTATGGCGATGGATTACAGAGAAAAAGAACATGCTTTTATTACAATAGAAAAAGACCTGAAAAGCGGGAAAATCCCGCGGGTGGTGCTGCTTTGCGGCAGTGAGGAATATCTGATCGAGTGGTACACCCAGGTGCTGACGAGGCGATATGTATCGGACGCATGCCGCGCCCTGGATCTGGTGCGGCTGGAAGGTGACGGCCTCAGCCTGGAGCGGATCACGGAGGGTCTGGAGACGGTGAGCCTGATGTCGGAGCGCAAGGTGGTGCTTCTGCCGGACTTTCTTCCTGCAGCGGGGAAGTCCCTGCGGGGGTTTCCGGAATCCGACTGCAAAGCGCTGGCGGCGTATCTGCCCCAGGTGATGGAGGGCAGTATGCTGCTCATGTGTGCAGCGGATCAGGAAGAACAGAAACCGAAGAAAAACGTGATCCGGACGGCGGTGGAAAAATGCGGTAAGGTCTATGATTTTCAGCCGTTAAAGGACAAGCAGCTTCATGGATTTATCGAAAAGCGTCTGCGGGCCAGCGGCAAGAATTACCGGCCGTCGGTGGTGTCTGCCATCATTTCCAGCAGCGGATATGGAAATAAGGCGGTGAATTACAGCTTGTACAATCTGGACAACGACTTAAAGAAGATCATCGCCTACAGCGGGGATGAGATCACGACAGCGGATGTGGGATCCGTTCTTTCAGTCAACCCGGAAAACAACGTCTTCGCCATGCTGGATGCCATCGGCAGGAACCGTAAGGATGAGGCACTGCGGCTGCTTCACAATCTGCTGGAATCTGGAACGCCCGTGTTCAATCTTTTGCGCTTGATCACGGGTCAGCTGGAACTGATCCTTTCCATCAAGGAAATGAAGGAAGACGGCATGAATCTGACACAGATCCAGAAAAAGCTGGGGGTGCATCAGTTTCGGGTGAAAAAGGCGGCTGCCGTGGGCGGAAACTGCTCCGTGGGCTATCTGAAAAATATTTTGTCGGAGGCTTATCAGGTGGATGAGCATATCAAGACGGGGCTCTTTGACGGGCAGTTGGCGCTGGAATACTTCATCGCAAAGCTGTAAAGAATATCCAAAACAATACGGCAAATTAGTACCAAAAGATGCAAATGTCGTGTCGCAGACTTTGCAGAAAAGACTAAAAACAGGACAGAATGGAATGTGAAAAATCGGGAGCGCATAAAGCACTCTCTTTTTTTTACCGCAAGATCGTAAGAAGCGCCAGAGAACGCTTTGCAGAAACAGGGAAAAGCATCTCGAAAAAAGCATTCGATAAAACCATTGAAATTTAAACGATGTAACTGGTTTTGTAAAAAACAAAAAAAGCAGTTTGCGCAGTTGCTTTTTTTCAGAACCTTTGATACAATTACACTGTTCGCATGATATAAATGTAAAATTATTTTTAGGAGGAACTAACATGAGTGAAAAAGGTTGTAACTGCAATTGCGCGCAGAACAGAGCAGCCGAGTTCAAAGATCTCGCGCCTGTACTGGAGCAATATGCAAAAGTGCCGGGGAGTCTGATCACGATCCTGCAGAAGGCTCAGGATATCTACGGCTACCTTTCTTTGGATGCTATCAACTACATCTCGGAAGAAACCGGCATTAAACCTGCTAAGATCTATGGTGTTGCCACTTTCTATGCACAGTTCAGACTGAAGCCTGTCGGCAAGTATCTGATCATGCTCTGCCAGGGTACTGCATGCCACGTTAACGGCTCCGAAATGATCGAAGAAGCCATTTGTGAGTACCTGGATATCAAGGACGGAGAAACAACGGAAGACGGTATCTTTACACTGAACAACGTTGCCTGCCTGGGATGCTGCTCCCTGGCTCCTGTTATGATGGTCAAGAGCGTTGAGGGCGATGAAACTTACGGTAACCTGACAAAGGATTCCGTAAAGCAGATCCTCGGTGAAATCAGAGAAAGAGCTTAGGAGGTGAAGGTGTGAGAGTAGTAATCGGACAGGGCAGCTGCGGTATCGCCACAGGTGCCAAGAAAACGGCTGCGGAGTTTGAAAAACAGATCGCAGAAAAGAATATCAGCAATGTAACGATCGGCGTGACCGGATGTGTAGGTACATGCTATCTGGAACCGATCGTAGATGTATATGATGACGACGGCAAAATGACGAGATACGTCAAGGTACAGCCGGACAAGGTTGAGAAGATCGTGGACGAGCATCTGATGCAGAATCAGGTGGCAGAAGAACAGGCTATCTCTGAGGAAGACAAGGAATTTGTCGGCAAGCAGCAGAGAGTCGTTCTGAGAAACTGCGGTGTCATCAATCCGGAAAACATCGAAGACTATATCGCTGTAGACGGATACAAGGCTATCGAGAAGGTGCTGACTTCCATGAAGCCGGAAGAAGTGATCGAAGAGATCAAGATCTCCGGTCTGAGAGGAAGAGGCGGCGCAGGATTCCCGACGTGGTTCAAGTGGAACGCTGCAAAGCAGAGTCCGGGCAACGAAAAGTATCTGGTATGTAATGCCGACGAAGGTGACCCGGGTGCATTCATGGACAGATCCGTTCTGGAAGGCGACCCGCATTCCCTTATTGAAGGTATGATCATCGGCGGATATGCTATGGGCGCAACGCAGGGCGTGATCTACTGCCGTGCTGAGTATCCTCTGGCAATCAAGAGACTGGAGATCGCCATGGCTCAGGCAAGAGAAAAAGGTTACCTGGGCAAGAATATCTTCGACAGCGGATTCGATTTCGATCTGCGGATCAAGGCCGGTGCAGGTGCGTTCGTATGCGGTGAAGAAACTGCACTGATCGCATCCCTGGAGGGCGAAAGAGGTATGCCTCGTCTGAAGCCTCCATTCCCTGCTGCGAAGGGTTACTGGCAGAAACCTACGGATATCAACAACGTAGAAACACTTGCGAATGTTCCTTGGATCATATATAACGGTGGAGCTGCTTTCGGTTCCATGGGTACGGAAAAGAGTAAGGGCACAAAGGTATTTGCGCTGGCCGGCAAGATCAAAAAGGGCGGTCTGGTGGAAGTTCCGATGGGTCTGACGCTGCGCGACGTTATCTTCGGTATCGGCGGCGGTATCAAAAATGACAGAAAGTTCAAGGCTGTTCAGATGGGCGGACCTTCCGGCGGATGTATCCCGGCAGACCTCATCGACACTCCTGTAACTTATGAAGATATCAACAAGACAGGCGCCATCGTAGGATCCGGCGGTATGATCGTAATGGATGAAGACACTTGCATGGTTGACATGGCGAGATACTTCCTCAACTTTACGAGAGACGAATCCTGCGGTAAGTGCAACTACTGTCGTATCGGGACCAAGAGAATGCTGGAGATCCTGGAAAGAATCACAGAAGGCGAAGGAAAAGACGGAGATATCGAACTCCTGGAAGAACTGGCCGGAAAGATCAAGGACGGCTCCATGTGCGGTCTCGGACAGACAGCTCCAAACCCTGTTCTTACGACGCTGAAATACTTCCGCAATGAATATGAAGATCATATTTATAACAAGAAGTGTACTGCTGCATCCTGCAAAGCGCTCATCTCTTTCAGCATCAACGATGCCTGCAAAGGATGTACGTTATGTTCCAGACACTGCCCGGTTGGCGCTATTTCCGGCAAAGTCAAGGAAAAACACGTTATCGACCAGGATCTGTGTATCAAGTGCGGCAAGTGCTTAGACACATGTAAGTTCGGCGCGATCGAAAAGAAATAGGGAGGAGGAACAATAATGGAAAAATTTAAACTGAATATCAACGGCAAAGAAGTCAAAGGACTTCCTGGCCAGACTATTTTAGAAGTTGCCAGAGAAAATGACATCTTCATTCCGACTCTCTGCTACGATGAAAGAACGAAGATCTACGGATCCTGCGGTATCTGCATGTGCGAGGTGGAAGGCAACCCGAAATTGTGCAAGGCATGTGCGACGGTCATCGCACCGGGTATGGTGATCCGCACCAACACCGAGAGAGTCATCGAATCCAGAAAGACAAACCTGGAACTGCTGCTTTCCAATCATACAGGAGACTGCAGACCGCCATGCGTACTGGCTTGCCCGGCACAGACTGACTGTCAGGGATACGTTGGCCTGATCGCTAACGGCGAATACGAAGCTGCTCTGGAACTGGTAAAGGACAAGATCCCTCTTCCTGCAGCACTGGGCAGAGTTTGTCCGCATCCTTGCGAAGAAAAGTGCAGAAGGGGTCTCATCGACGAACCGATCTCCATCCAGTGGCTGAAGAGATTCGTTGCTGACCAGGATCTGATGGACGAAGATGCATTCATTCCGGAATGCGCTCCTGCAACAGGCAAGAGAGTAGCTGTTATCGGCGGCGGCCCGATGGGACTTTCCGCTGCGTACTTCCTGCGTCAGAAGGGTCACGATGTAACCATCTTTGAATCCATGCCGAAGGCTGGCGGTATGCTGCGCTACGGTATCCCGGAATACAGACTGCCGAAGGAAGTTCTGGACGAAGAAATCCTGACCATCGAAAAGATGGGCGTGGAAATCATCACCGACACCAAGATCGGCGTAGATATCCCGTTTGAAACAGTTCGCGAAGACTTCGACGCTGTTCTGCTGGGAATCGGCGCATGGATCTCCACAGGCGTTGGATGCAAGGGCGAAGATGCTGACGGCGTGATCGGCGGTATCGACTTCCTGCGCAAGGTAGTAAGAAACGAAGAAATCGAACTTGGCGAAAAGGTTGCGATCGTCGGCGGTGGTAACACGGCTATGGACGCTTGCAGAACAGCCGTAAGACTGGGCGCCAAGGAAGTATACAACATTTACAGAAGAACCAAGGACGAAATGCCGGCCGACATGGTGGAAATCGAAGAGGCAGAGGAAGAAGGCGTAATCTTCAAGAACCTGACCAACCCGATCGAAGTCATCAAGGATGAAAACGGTCACGCTAAGGAAGTTGTCCTGCAGGTTATGGAACTGGGCGAACCGGATGCTTCCGGCAGAAGAAGACCAATTCCAGTAGAAGGCAAGACGGAAACCATCGCTATCGATACTATGATCCTGGCGATCGGACAGGCTGTTGACGCTTCCATCTTCGACTGCGACAAGACGAGAAAGAACGCTATCGCATACGATAAGGAAACCTTCATGACCAGCATGCCTGGCGTATTCGCCGGCGGCGACTGCGGTAACGACAAGATTTCCATCGCAGTAGAAGCCATTGCTGACGCCAAGAAAGTATCCGAATCCATCGATGCATTCCTGGACGGCGAGATCATCCGCTACGAAAGACCTTACTTTGTAGAAAGAGACGATATCAACGAAAAGACTTTCGAAGACAGAGAAAGAGAATGCAGACCGGAAATGCCGCAGCTTTCCGCAGAAGAAAGAAAGAACAACTTCAGCGAAGTTATTCCTGACGGCTACACGGCAGAGCAGGCGGAAGCAGAAGCTTCCAGATGTCTGGAATGCGGATGCCACGACTACTTTGAATGTAAGCTGATCGATCTGGCTCACCAGTACGATGTGAAGCCGGAACGCTTTGCAGGAGACAAGAACACCATCGACTTCGAAGATGATCATCCGTTTATCGTAAGAGATCCGAACAAATGTATCCTGTGCGGTCTGTGCGTAAGAGTCTGTGACGAAGTTATGGGCGTTGGCGCTCTGGGTCTGGTACACAGAGGTTTCGACACAGTTGTTAAGCCGAACATGGAAAAACCGCTGATCGAATCCGGATGTATCTCTTGTGGTCAGTGCGTCAGCGTATGTCCTACAGGCGCTCTGCAGGAACGCACGACGATGATCAAGGAAACTCCGGTAGATACAGTAGAAACAGACACGACCTGCTCCTACTGTTCTGTAGGCTGCAGCCTGAAGCTGGAATCCTATGGAGATATGCTGATCAAGGCAAATCCGGACAAGCAGGGAACTGTCAACGCAGGTCTGGCTTGCGGCAAGGGTAAGTGGGGATTTGACTGCTCCATGCTGGAAGACAAGCTGGAAGAACCTCTGATCAAGGCTGGCGACGACTTCCGCGAAGCAGATTACCACGAAGCTCTGGTACTGATCGCTAAGAGATGCCAGTCCATCGGCGCGAAATACGGCAAGGACGCGATCGGCGTTGCTGTTTCCGACAGATATACTAATGAAGAAGCCTTTGCGATCAAGAAGATGGCTGAGACCATGGGTGCAAAGATCTTCTCCATGAACAACAGAGCAAGCGGTATCGCTGACGTTCTGGGATTCGACGCTTCCCCGAACACCATCGACGAGCTGCTCTCCACAAACCTGATCCTGGCTGTTGGATTCAATACTTCCGACAACCCGGTAATCCAGCTGAAGATGAAGCAGGCTGCAGAAGCAGGCGCTAAGGTTGTTCTGGTGAATCCGGAAGAATACGTTCAGCACATCGATTACCTGAACAAGGCTGTTTACACGAAGAACGACCTGAGCTTCCTGAAGGAAGTTGCAAAGGCCATCGTTGACAGCGGCAAGGGTGCGGGCGTTGACGGCTACGAAGAGTTCGCGGCAAGCGTTAAGGACGTTACGGTAAGCGATGATGCAAAGGCAATCGCTGACATGTATCTGGAAGCTAAGAAGGCTATGATCGTATTCAACCAGAACCTGATCACGACGGAAGCTGCTTCTCTGCTGGCTGACATCGCTCTGGTAAGCGGACATATCGGTACGCCGAGAGATGGTATCCTGCAGGTTAAGGCGAAGAACAACTCGCAGGGTCTGGTAGATCTGGGTATCACAGCTGGAGCAGAAGAACTGGAAGGCGTTAAGGCTCTGGTTGTATTCGGTGAAGAAGCTGATATCGATACAGATGCTCTGGAATTCCTGGCAGTAAGCGATACGCACATGACAGCTCTGGCTGCCAAGGCGGACGTTGTGATCCCGGGCACTGGATTCGCATCAACAGATGGTACCTACACCAACACGGAGAGAAGACTCCAGCTGGTACAGGCTGCCATCGAAGAAGATGTGGAACTGTCCAACTGGGAGATCGCTGCTGAGATCGCACACGTATTCGAAGTGGATTACGAGTGGGAAAACACAGAAGATATCTCCGCGGCTATGAACGACGAAGTTCCGGCTTACAAATACGCAGTTGTAGACGAAGTTCTGGGCGGCGTTCTGAAACCGGCAGATGACGCAAGACTGGCAGTGATCGGCGATGCGAAGTTCGCAGATCCGATCAAGTGCACGGACAGCCTGATGAACGTCATCGCAGAAAGACTTCCGAAGCCTGCAAATCCGACAGCGTAGAGTTGTGGGAGCCTTGCGGGTGAGAGCTTGCGGATGATTGCCTGCAGTGAAAGCTGGCAGGAGAATGCCTGTGAGGTGAGAGCCTGCGGGGAATGCTGGTGAGTGACTGCCTGTGGGGATTACCTGGCGGGCGACGGAATAAAGTTTTCTGTAAACTAATATAATGAGATGAAAAACAGCCTTTTGGCGGGGTCTGGCAGACTTGGTCGAGGGGCTGTTTTTTGGTGGGATGGAGGATGGTGGAGAGGCGGGGCAGTGGGATGGTTCCAGATGCCGGGTCGATAGGTGCGGCGAGCGGCGGATTCATCCATATTGCTTTATTTCACGGCTATAGAGATGAAAGCACCTCTAATCGAGCTGTATGGAAAAGGTGTTCATCTTTAAAATGCCGGTATAGATGGCTTGGGATGAAAAATCAATCAATAATTTCCAGTTTTTTATCCTTAGCTTTGGGAGATTGTGATTTCCAAAGACTATTTAGTTTCTGTTTTCATTTCTTTGCGATTCAGTAAAGAGAAATTCTTGCGTTTGCATTTTCGGGGATTGTTTACAATGATTGAATTCCCAGATGGATTTTAAAAGAGGCTGGATGGGAGCTTTTTCGACAGGCATATTGATTGTACACGGTTCAAATTCCCAGATTGGATTTTTATAAAGGTATTTCGGAACTAGATACTATAACTAGATACTTATAGCCTTATGAGTTTTCTATAAATTTACATCATGTTATAATTTAGACAGGTGAAAATTGCCATATTAACTTATTGATGAGAAGTTAGTCCCAATTTGAGCTTATTTTTTGACAAACTGGGAACTCAAAAGATTCCTGAAATGATATTCATATGGAATCGTTCCGAAAGCAGGGAATTTAAATTGTAGATGGGAATTTGAAACGCTATAGTTCCTCTGTTTCTATCAATAAGTCATTTGGCGTGCAATCTAAAATGCGAATGAATTGAAGTGTACCCCAAAAAGTAGAGTCATGAAAAAATGATATAATAGAGACAATACGGAGGTACACTATGGCACGATATAAATATTCCAGGTGGTTAAAACTTAAAATTGCAAAGGAAGCAATGTTACCGGAAAACCAGGGGCTGGAGCATGTCATTGCAGAAAAATATCATGTGATGCCGTGGACAGTAACCAGATGGAGGGATCATCTTCAGGATGTTGGCGAGGAAAATGCATTTAAAAAAGGAGGGTCTTTGAACAGAGGACCAACTCCCAAAGAGGTCGAACTGGAAAAAGAAAATGCACAGCTGCGGGAGGAAGTAGAGATCCTAAAAAAAGCAGCGGCCTTCCTTGCAAATGTAAAGCGCGACTGAAGTATCTGTTCATGCGGGAACATAAACAGGAACACACCATAGCAAGGATGGCCAAAGTACTGGGCGTATCCGAAAGTGGATACTTCAAATGGTGTAAGCGAAACAATGCACCCCTTACAGAAAAAGAACAGGAAGACATAAAGATCACAGAGGAGATCTTTGCGATCTACCGTTCTTCACGAGGCTCTTATGGATCCAGGAAAATCACTGCGATTTTAAACAAGATGCATAAAAACCCAATAAACCATAAGCGTGTAGAACGCATCATGCAGGAATGCTGCCTGTTTTCAAAGTCCTGCAAAAAATATATCTGCACCACAGATTCTGATCACGATGAAATGATCGCAGATAACCTGATCAACAGAGATTTTACAGCAGAACAGCCGGATACCAAAATGCTCAGTAATACGACGGTGATCACGACCAGACAGGGAAAGCTCTATGTGGCTGGGATCTTGGATCTGTATAGGGATATGCCAGTAGGCATCGCAATGAGTACCCATAATGATAAAAAGCTTGTCATGGATGCATTTGATGATATGATCATGAGAGGATGTGGAAAGCCTGGCTATATCATCCACTCGGATCGGGGCTCCACCTATTGCGCGAAGGAATACAGGCAGCTGATCAGTAAACATGATTTTCTTTGCAGCATGAGCAGAAAAGGAGACTGCTGGGATAATGCTCCGATGGAAAGCTTCTGGGGAAAAATGAAATCGGAATGGCTTTCAGATAAGTATGATACGATCCAGCAGGCGAAGCGGGATGTATATGAATACGTGTGGCATTTCTATCCGAAAGAAAGGCCACATGAAACATTCGGATATTTAACTCCTGACGAGTTCTACAGGCAGGGGAAAAACGAGGTTTGATACTCTACTTTTATGGGTACACCTCAGTCCCGCAGAATGCGTCTGCAGGGACTGCCGAGGACCTAGCGAGGGGAGATGTCGGGCTTTTGCGATTTTTTGTGGAGTTGTGATTTCAGTAAAGTTAATGTGAGTTTGACGAAATGGATTCATTCTCAAAGCATTCCGTGCAGGACTTTTGTTCTTTGGCCTATATTATCCTGCCGGGATGCATAGTTACGGGGTATTTCCCCTCAACGCACCTAAAAAAAGGACTTCGACATCTTCCCTGCAGAATCCCGCCGCAATCTCTTCCTTTCTGACGGGTTCCATGATAAAATATCTATATCTGCGATCTGCAGACTCACAGCGGAAAAGGGGTAATGAAACACGACATGAGTAAATTGATTGAAGAGTTACGAGAGAAAAAAAATCTGACCGATGGACAGCTGAAGGAGTTGATCGAGACGGACGTCTACGACAAGGAGCTGTTTGCATCGGCGGTGGATATAAGAGAAAAGGCTTACGGCAAGGATGTGTACATCCGGGGACTGATCGAGATCAGTAGCTATTGCAAGAACGACTGCTATTACTGCGGGATCCGAAAGAGCAATGATAAGGCGCAGCGGTACCGGCTTTCCAGAGAGGAGATCCTGGAGTGCTGTGTGACCGGTTATGATCTGGGATTTCGGACTTTCGTGCTGCAGGGCGGGGAGGATCCGTATTTTACCGATGAAAGGATCTGCGGCATTGTAAGCGAGATCAAAGAAAAATTTCCGGGTTGCGCCGTGACACTGTCTTTGGGAGAAAAGTCGCGGGAAAGCTATCAGCAGTATTTCGATGCGGGGGCTGACCGGTACCTGCTTCGCCATGAGACGGCGGGAGCGGACCACTATAAAAAGCTGCATCCGGAGGATCTTTCGCAGGAACATCGCATGCAGTGTCTACAGGATCTGAAGGAAATCGGCTATCAGGTCGGGTCTGGATTCATGGTGGGATCACCGTATCAGAAGACGGAGGATCTGATCAGCGATCTGCGGTTTTTGCAGGAGCTTCAGCCGGATATGATCGGGATCGGACCATTTATCACCCACCAGGACACGCCGTTTCGGGAATTTACCAGCGGAGAACTGACCCTTTGCCTGCGGATGGTGGCGATTTTGAGACACCTGTTTCCGGAGGTGCTGCTGCCTGCGACGACGGCGCTTGGGACGATCCATCCCAATGGCAGAGAGCTGGGGCTTTTAGCGGGAGCCAACGTGGTGATGCCGAACCTGTCGCCGGTAGGTGTGCGGGAAAAGTACAGCCTTTACGATAACAAGATCTGCACGGGCGAGGAAGCGGCGGAGTGCCGGGGATGCCTGGAGAACCGGGTGGCGTCGGCAGGCTTCCAGATCGTAGTGGATCGGGGCGACAGAAAGAATTTTAAGTAGAAGCGTGGCACAGCCGGGATATGCGGCACAGTCTTTGCAGAATCCGGGCTATGAGAACGCCCTGGCATATAGAAACAATACAGGAGGAAAACGTGAAAAACGATATCGAAATATTCAACGTGTTCGGGGATGGCTTCGACCGGTTCGGCTTCCCGGGCAGACAGTACCGGGTGACGGCGGGACGCGGCGGCGAAGCGATCCTCATAATCGGAAGTGAGAAGACGGCCGTCATCGACTGCGGTATGGCATACTGCGGCGACGGCGTGGTAAGGAACATAAAGGACAAACTGGCAGAGGAAGGGCGGAGCACGCTGGATTTTGCATTTCTGACCCATTCTCACTACGACCACATGGGAGCACTGCCTTATCTGAGAAAGGCTTTTCCAGAGATCATTGTATACGGCAGCGCTCACTGCCAGGCGATTTTGCAGCGGCCTAACGCCAAGGTGCTGATGAAGGAACTGGGGACCGCGGCGCGGGATCTTTACAGACCGGAAAGCACGGAGGAGATCCCGGTGGATGACCTGGCGGTAGACGTGGCTCTGAAGGACGGCGATATCGTGAGCCTGGGGAATGAAACGATCCAGGCCATCGAGGCGAAGGGTCATACCGATTGTTCCATGGCCTATGCGCTGGAGCCGGACGGCATCCTGTTTACCAGTGAAAGCACGGGAATCGTGGAAGCCGGACTTGCCATCAACACGCCGATTTTAAAGAGCTTTGCAGATGCGAAAGCATCGCTGGACAAGTGCAAAGCCTACGGCGCCAGGTACATCTGCCTGCCTCACTTCGGGCTGATCCCGCAGGATTTCAACGAGGAATACTGGGACAGATTCGAGCAGGGCTGCGAGGACAGGATACAGATGGCCCGGGAGATGAAGGCGGAAGGGCTGGAAGCGGATCAGATGCTGGAGCGTTATCGCGACCGGTACTGGGATCCCATCATGGAGCAGGAACAGCCCATTGAGGCGTTTCTGATCAATGCGAAGAACATTATAAAAGCTGCGCTGAGGGCTTTGGAAATGGAAGAAAAATAACAGGAGGAGGGCTTTGCGATGAAGATTTTGATCGTCGTGGACATGCAGAATGATTTTATCGACGGCGTCCTGGGGACGCGGGAGGCGGTTGCCATCGTTCCCCATGTAAAGGAAAAGATAGAGGCGTATCGCGCAGAGAAAAACACTGTGATCTTTACGCGGGATACCCATGGGGAAGATTATCTGCAGACCCAAGAAGGGCGGAAGCTGCCGGTGGAGCACTGCATTCGAGGCACCCGCGGATGGGAAATCTCGGAGAAACTGGACACGGCGGACAGCCAGATCATCGACAAGCCCAGCTTTGGATCTTATGAGCTGGTGGAGAAGCTGGCAGAGCTGGACAAGCAAGATGCGCTGGAGTCCGTTGAACTGGTAGGGCTTTGCACCGATATCTGCGTGATCTCCAATGCGATGCTGGTGAAAAACCGTTTCCCGGAGCTGCAGGTCATCGTGGACGCGGCGTGTTGCGCAGGCGTGATGCCGGAGACCCATATGACGGCGCTGCGAGCCATGGACATGTGTCAGATCGAGATTTTGCATGGACATGCAGGCGAAGCGGAAGAATAAATAGATAGTATAGAAAAGGTGAGGTGACGAAATGAGTTTTGATGCAGAAAAAGTAACGAAAGAGATCGTGCAGTGGATTCGTGACTGGTTCGAGGAGAACGGGAAGGGCTGCAAAGCGGTGGTCGGACTTTCCGGCGGCAAGGACAGTTCGGTTGTCGCAGCGTTGTGCGTAGAGGCACTGGGCAAGGAGAATGTCTTCGGTGTGATGATGCCGAACGGCGAACAGTTTGATATCGACGTATCTCACAAGCTGGCGGAGCATCTGGGGATCGAAAGCATCGTGGTAAATATCAAAGACGCATATAACGGTGTTGTAGGCGAGCTGGCCAAGCACTTCGACAGCTTCGAGGGCCAGGCGAGAGTCAATCTGCCGCCGCGGCTTCGTATGGCGGCTCTGTACGCTGTATCCCAGACGGTCAACGGGAGAGTAGCCAATACGTGCAACCTGTCGGAGGACTGGGTAGGCTATGCGACCAAGTTCGGCGACGGAGCCGGAGATTTCAGTCCGCTGTCCAAGCTGACGGTGCAGGAAGTCAAGGCTGTGGGAAGAGTGCTGGGACTTCCGAGCATGTTTGTGGACAAAGTGCCGATCGACGGACTTTGCGGTCTGAGCGATGAGGATAATCTGGGATTTACCTATGCGGTACTGGATCGCTACATTAGAGAGGGCGTCTGCGAGGATGAGGAAACTCGCCAGAAGATCGACCGTCTTCACAAGGCGAATCTCTTCAAGCTGCAGCCTATGCCGACGTTCCCGTATGAACCGGAACAGTAGGCAAAATGAAAAGAAAAACGGCGGAGCACCCCTTAAAAAAATATTGCGGAGCATGACAGTTTATGGTATATTGTTTACGATGGTTTTACTGCTTCAAAAGAGTAGTAGAAGTTTATCAGGCATAGACCTGAAATGGAAAGAGGGGTCTTACATACAAGGTCTAAAAGAAGTAAGCCTAATGGTTTTATAAAAAGGCGTCAAAGCAGAGTTTTCTGTGATGGCGTCTTTTTATTTTTCTAAAGGGCACTTTTTATTTTTGTAAAATCCGTCATTTAGACATTCTTTCCCGTCATATTCTTTTACATACATTTTACATTCCTGCGATTTTGTATTTAACATACCATCTCTATAATACAGACTGTACTAAGGAGAAACCAATAAAAATCAAAAGAAAGAATAGGAGAGAAAGAGAAATGAAAAAAAGCAGATTAGCAAAAGTTCTTACAGTAAGCCTTGCGGCACTGATGGTGTTCGGGCTGGCAAGCTGCGGAGGCGGCAGCGGAAAGGTATCCGACAAGGATATCACGGTTATTTCCAGAGAAGAAGGCTCCGGAACAAGAGATGCGTTTACAGAGCTGACTGGAGTTCTGCAGGATGATGTGGACAAGACAGTTGATACAGCAGAGATCTCCAACAGCACTTCCGTAGTAACTCAGTCAGTTGCAGGAAACGATGCAGCGATCGGATACATCTCCCTGGGTTCCCTGGACGACACGGTAAAGGCAGTTAAGGTTGATGGCGTAGAGGCGACTGTTGATAACATCAAGAGCGGCGACTACAAAATCCAGAGACCGTTCAACATCGTAACAAAAGGCGAAGTAAAAGAACTTCCGGCTGACTTCATCAAGTTCATCATGAGTAAGGACGGACAGAAGATCATCGAAGACGAAGGTTACATCTCCGTTAATGAAAATGCAGAAGCTTACAAGGCAAGCGGTCTTAAGGGAAGCATCACACTGGCAGGTTCCACTTCCGTATCTCCGGTAATGGAAGTATTAGCTGACAAGTACAAGGAACTCAACAGTGGTGTTACGATCGAAATCCAGCAGACAGGATCCGGCGCAGGTATCCAGAGCACAACAGAAGGTGTATGTGACATCGGTATGGCATCCAGAGAACTGAAGGATGAAGAAACAAGCCAGGGTCTTAAGAGTGAAGAAATCGCACTGGACGGAATCGCAGTGATCGTGAACAAAGACAACGGTGTAGAAGACCTGTCCATGGATCAGATCATGAAGATCTTCACAGGAGAAATCACCAACTGGGCTGACGTAAAATAAGTAAAGAAACAGGTACAAGAAAATGCGAAAATACAGTGAAAACATTATGAAGATCGTATTCTTGACAGCAGCATGTGTCTCCATCATAGCAGTAATCCTCATCTGTGTGTTCTTGTTCGCAAGTGGCGTACCGGCTATAAAGGAAATCGGAGTATCCGATTTCCTTCTTGGCGATTCGTGGAAGCCGAATCAGGATCTGTACGGGGTGTTCCCGATGATCATCGGCAGTGTGTATGTCACGGCAGGTGCTATCCTCATCGGGGTTCCCATCGGACTGCTTTGTGCGGTATTCATGGCGCGCTACTGCCCGAAGGGGCTTTACAAAGTGTTGAAACCTGCTGTGGATCTTCTGGCAGGGATCCCATCCATCGTATACGGGTTCTTTGGCCTGATGGTCATCGTCCCGCTGGTGCAGGGATCTCTTGGAGGCAGTGGGAAATGTCTTCTGACCTCATCGGTCCTTTTGGGGATCATGATCCTGCCAACGATCATAAGCGTATCGGAATCAAACATCCGTGCTGTTCCGGAATACTATTATGAAGGTTCCCTGGCACTGGGAGCTACGAGAGAGAGAAGCATCTTCCGTGCTGTGCTTCCGGCTGCTAAAATGGGAATCATGGCCGGGATCATCCTGGGGATCGGAAGAGCGATCGGTGAGACCATGGCAGTCGTTATGGTCTGCGGAAACCAGGCAATCATGCCGGATGGTCTGACGAATGGTGTGCGGACTCTGACAGCCAATATCGTTCTGGAAATGGGCTACGCGTCCGGGCTGCATCGAGAAGCGCTGATTTCAACAGCAGTAGTGCTTTTCGTGTTCATCCTGATCATAAACCTTTCCTTTATGGCATTAAAAAGGAGGGCTGACCGATGAAGAAAATAGGAAAAGGCTCCTGGGAGCAGTTCTGGCTCACATATAAAAACAAACCGGGATCTCTGGCAGTACTCATATGCGTGATCCTGGCAGCGATCGTCACGGTGGGCATTCTGTTCTCCCTGATCATATACATTTTAGTAAACGGAGTCGTGCATTTGAGACCGGAGCTGTTTGCCTGGGAATATAATACCAGCAACATGTCCATGATGCCGGCCATTATCAGTACGGTGTACATCACGGTGCTGACATTGCTGATGGCAGTGCCGATCGGCATCTTCTCTGCCATTTATCTGGTGGAATACGCCAAACGGGGCAGCAAGCTGGTCAAAGTGATCCGAACGACGACGGAAACGCTGCAGGGCATCCCGTCCATCGTGTACGGCCTGTTCGGATATATTCTGTTCGTTATCACCCTGGGATGGAGCTATTCGGTGCTGGCCGGAGCGGTGACGCTGGCCATCATGATCCTGCCGCTGATCATCCGTACCACAGAAGAAGCGCTGATTTCGGTACCGGATTCCTACCGGGAGGGAAGTTTCGGACTTGGTGCAGGCAAACTGCGGACTGTATTTAAGATCATCCTGCCGTGCGCCGTACCGGGGATCCTGGCAGGCGTGATCCTGGCCATCGGCAGGATCGTAGGAGAAAGTGCGGCGCTCATCTTTACAGCAGGAACGGTGGCGCAGGTTCCGGGAAGTCTCTTTGACTCGGCAAGAACCTTATCCGTCCACATGTACGCACTCCTGTCGGAAGGTCTTTACACCAATCAGGCCTATGCGACGGCAGTCGTGCTGCTGGCACTGGTGATCCTTATCAATGCGGTCTCCGGCTTTATTGCGAAAAAACTGGCAACGAGGTAGTTAAGTATGGATAAATATACAATAGAAAATCTGGAGCTTTTTTATGGTGATTTTAAGGCTCTCAAGAACATCAACATGAAGATACAGGAAAAAGAAATCACCGCATTTATCGGGCCGTCCGGCTGCGGCAAGTCCACTCTTTTGAAGACGTTAAACCGCATGAACGACCTGGTGGAAGGATGCAAGATCAATGGAACGGTCAAGCTGGACGATCAGGACATCTACGGCAAGATCGACGTGAATCTGCTCAGAAAGAGAGTGGGAATGGTATTCCAGAAGCCGAATCCTTTCCCTATGAGCATCTATGATAACATCGCATACGGACCGCGAACTCATGGGATCCATTCCAAGGCAAAGCTGAATGAAATCGTGGAGAAATCACTGCGGGATGTAGCCATATGGGATGAAGTAAAAGACCGTCTCAACAAGAGTGCCCTGGGCATGTCGGGAGGCCAGCAGCAGAGACTTTGCATCGCGCGAGCTCTGGCGGTGGAACCGGAGGTCATCCTGATGGATGAACCAACTTCCGCCCTTGACCCGATCTCTACATCCAAGATAGAAGAGCTTGCCATGGATCTGAAGGATCGATACACCATCATCATCGTTACACATAATATGCAGCAGGCAGCGAGAATATCCGATAAAACCGCATTTTTCCTGCTGGGCGAGATGGTAGAATTCGACAAGACGGAAACACTTTTTTCCGTACCGAAGGATAAGCGGACGGAAGATTATATAACAGGGAGGTTTGGCTGATATGCGTACACGATTTGATGAACAACTGGAGCAGCTCAACGTACTGCTGATCGACATGGGAGCATTGTGCGAGGAAGCAATCAACTATGCGGTCGGTGCACTCAACGAGGGATCCGAAGAAATGCGGAAGCTGACCTACGAAACCGACAAACATATCGACGACCGTGAAAGAGAGATCGAAAACCTTTGTCTGAAGCTTCTTTTGCAGCAGCAGCCGGTAGCACGCGACCTGCGTCAGATTTCCTCGGCACTTAAAATGATCTCCGATATGGAGCGGATCGGCGACCAGGCGGAGGATATCGCGGAAATCACGAAATCCATCAAAAAGCCGAAGGAAGAGATCTGCGGGAATCACATCAGCGACATGACAAAGACCGCCATTTCCATGGTAACGGAGAGCGTGGATTCCTTTGTGAAAAAGGATCTTGAGATCGCCCGTGCCGTAATCAAGAAAGATGATATCGTTGACCAATTGTTTCTGGAAGTAAAGGATGATATAATCAGTGCTGTAAGAGAGGACAAGACGCCGGGTGAATATTTCGTCGACATCCTCATGATCGCAAAATATCTGGAACGCATCAGCGACCATGCGGTCAACGTGGCAGAGTGGGTCATCTTTTCTCTGACGGGACAGCATGTAAATGAAGAGCTGATAGAAAAGGAACGCTTATGATTTACTTTCTGGAAGATGATAACAACATCAGAAATTTCGTAATTTACGCACTGAACAACACAGGACTTTCGGCGACCGGTTTCGGAACACCCAGCGAGTTCTGGGAGGCGATGAAAACAGAAAAACCGGAGCTGCTTCTTCTGGATATCATGCTTCCGGAAGAAGACGGGATCTCCATTTTAAAGAAGCTTCGCAGCAAAAGCGACACTAAGGATCTGCCGGTGATCATGCTGACGGCAAAGGGCACCGAGTACGATAAAGTGGTCGGTCTGGATACAGGCGCGGACGATTATGTGGCAAAGCCTTTCGGGACCATGGAGCTGATTTCGAGGATCAAGGCGCTGCTGCGACGCGCAGACCGGCGGGATCTGCATACGGAATACTGCAGAGGAGATCTTTATCTTTGTCCTGCAAAGCATATCATCCGCGTCGATGGAAGGGATATAACGCTGACGCTCAAGGAGTTCGAACTTCTCTGTCTGCTCTTTGAGAATGAAGGTATCGTGCTGACGCGGGACGAGATCCTGACTAAAGTCTGGGGCTATGAATTCGATGGAGAAAGCCGGACGGTGGACGTTCACATCCGTACGCTGCGTGCAAAGCTGGGGGATGCCGGAAAATGCATTGAAACCGTTCGCGGCTTAGGATATAAAATAGGAGGCAGCAATGACTAGAAAAATCTTTAGCAGCATTCTTTCGGTGTCGGTTATCGTGTTGCTGCTGTGTCTGATAAGCATCTCCGGGATCCTGTATGGATATTTTGGAAATGTCATTAAAAAGGAACTTCGCACTGAAGCCGATATCATGGCGCAGCAGATCGAAGATGACGACACGTACCTGCAGAATATGAATGCGATCGATAACCGGGTCACTCTGGTGGATGTCGACGGCAAGGTGCTGTTCGACTCACAGGCGGATCCGGCTGATATGGAGAATCACAACGGCAGACAGGAAATCAAGGAAGCGCGGGCGGACGGTGATTCGACAGTGACCCGTTATTCGGATACGCTGTCTACCAAGACGATTTATTATGCAAAGGCTCTTCCGGACGGTAAGGTCCTTAGGATCGCACAGCAGCAGAGCATGGCGGCGCTGCTTCTGAAAGGCGTTGTAGCACCGTTTATCGCGATCCTGATCGCTATCGTGATCATCGCCATGATTCTGTCTCGCATGATTGCAAAGCGGATCGTAGGACCGATCAACGCGGTGGATCTGGACGATGGTGAAGCGGAAGAACCGTATCCGGAGCTGGCGCCGCTGATCACAAAAGTACGCCAGCAGAAGCATCGCATTCACAGTCAGATGGAAGAGATGGAGCGTGAGCAGAAAGAATTTAAAGAAATCACGGAGAACATGAGCGAGGGATTCCTGCTTCTGGATAAGAATCTGGAGATCCTGTCGTTCAACAAGGCAGCCATAGAGCTGCTGGGATATGGCGACGGAGAAGCACCGTCCAATGCTTTTGAGCTGAACCGGAGCAAGAGTTTCAGAACAGCGGTGGATGAGGCTTTAGATGGAACCCATGCCCAGAAGCTTCTGGAGACGGAAGGCAAGTGTTACAGCATCATGGCCAGTCCGGTGTTTGAAGCGGAAGATGTGGTGGGCTGTGTTGTGATCGTAGTCGATGTGACGGAAAAAGAACAGCGGGATCGTCTTCGGAGGGAATTCACTTCTAACGTATCCCACGAGCTGAAGACTCCGCTGACGACCATCTACGGCGTTTCGGATATGATGGCAGAAGGCATCGTTAAACCAAACGATGTGAAATCCTTTGGTAAAAACATCCGGGAAGAGTCCGGCAGAATGATCCAGCTGATCGATGATATCATTCAGCTGTCACGGCTGGATGAGGGTGCTTCCATGGATGAGGAACAGCTTCCTGTCGATCTCTTTGAGACGGCGCAGGATGTGATCGACCGCCTGCGGGATCATGCGAAGGATAAGGGCATCAGCCTGTATCTGGATGGTGAATCTGCAGTGATCAAGGGCAGTCCGGCGCTCTGTGACGAGATTTTATACAATCTGTGTGAGAATGCTATTAAATACAACAAAGAGAATGGTTCAGTGACCATAACGGTACATGATCTGCGGGAGGGTGCTGAACTGATCGTAGAGGATACCGGCATTGGTATTCCGTATGAATACAAAGACCGTATTTTCGAGCGGTTCTTCCGGGTGGATAAGAGCCATAGCCAGACGGTGGATGGCACTGGTCTGGGACTCTCCATCGTAAAACATGCCGTTGCACGAATGGGCGGAACCATTGAAGTGGACAGCGTGGAAGGAGCGGGAACGAAGATGATCGTCCGGTTCCCGCGGAAATAGAAACTATCTCAACTTTCTTTTGATTTGTAACGATAAGGGACCCCCGTCCAGCAGCCATTGAGGCCGGATGCTGGACGGGGGTCTTGGTTTGTATGATGGGCGAGTTGAGCTGTGATGTGTCTTGCTTGTTTTGCTCTGGGTTGTTTGGGAATGATATGACCACATGAGTGGGGACGCCGATTTCAGCCCCTGACTCCCCCGAACATGTGTTGCGGGGCTGAAAGAGATAGGGTTAGGAGCTGATATGAAGATAATAAGCAATCTGAAACAGGATAAATATGTAGTAAAATCCAATAAAAGCAAGAAAATGGATAATGATGCAGGTAAAAATAGGTGTAGCTGTTAGAAAAAGCCTGTATTGCAGGAGTTCCCATAAGCTCAGGCGTGGGATTTCAGCCCAAACAGGGTGCAGTGACCGGTATGAGGGCTGAAATTCATGTCCCGCATTAGAAGAAGAAAACATGTATATACAAAAATATATGGTTTTTCGGATAGAGTGTTTGACAAACATAGTATATGATGCTATTATGTAACTGGTTACAGAAACTAGTTACATGCATGATTGGGTGCTGGATCCAATAGGTTTGGATCCGGCATTGGATCTAGCCAGCAAGTTCATAACATAATCCTTTAAAAAATAAGAGGTAAAGTATCACATAACACGAAACGAGACAGCGTATGACGACCGTTGTCTCGTTTTGTTATATTCAAGTATTCTTGACAGCAAAGTGCGGGTTCGATAAAGTAGGGGGAGGAGGATGGAGTAGTGGTTAGAATCGAATCAATCCAGGATGTAAAAAGCTTACTGAAGGCAGTAAGCAATTCGATAGAAAAAAATAATCCGTTGTATCAGAAATTTGAATGGTATAGTGAAGCAAATTTCACGGTTGCAAGTGAATATTATGGTGAACTGAAACTTTTTTTGATAAAAGTTTTAAAGAGTGAAGAAGGCAGCTATTTGCCGTATCGGAAAGAATTGCAGCAGCTTTTAAAATTTCTGAAACGAATTTGGTGATAAAAGGTGAGTATATGACAGTAGGCATTATCGTTGATTTTTTATGGTTCCCCATTGGAACAGATAGTTTTTTGTATTCCTTTTTTTCCACGATTTGTTACCGATTAGAGCATCAAAAATGGGGAAAGAAATTTCCTGTGGTAATGAACGAGTTGTACAGTGGATCATTGTCGTGCAACAGTATCAAAACTTGCCGGAGGGAGATCGAAACTATTGAGAAAAAATTTAAAAGACTATCATCCTCTGCGGTTGTATGGAGTTTAGAAAATCTCGATGAGAAACCACCATGGGGAGAGGATATTTCTGGAGATATTACGAATTTGGCAGAATACTTTATTACTTGTGATGGAAAGAATTTATTTGACGTTCTGAAAGCGGCTTTAAAGGAAGCTGAGGTAGAGCAGGTGGATGTGAGAATAGAAAAAGTATGAGTGCGGATGAAATAAAAAGTTTATGAATACGAAAGCGGCTTTTTACAAATAAAGATACCTCTCGGAGCGATTCCGAGACATGCACGATGATAAAAGCTGCAGCCTGCTTTTCACAAATAAAATAATAGCTCCCGGAACGATTCCGCAGCTGCGTAGCAGCGAGGACTAAGTGAGGGAGCTATTTTTTTATTTTTTGTAATACAAGGACTATTTTTCTCCCTCGTACTTCTTTACAATAATACTGGAATTCTGTCCGCCAAAGCCGAGGGCGTTGGACATAGCTGCAGTGATCTGTGTTTTGCGCGGACCTTCCGGGATGAAGTCCAGATCGCAGGCCGGATCCGGCGTGTGGTAGTTGAGCGTTGGCGGCAGGATACCGGTCTCAATGGCCTTGATGCAGGCGATCACTTCCGTGATGCCGCCGGCTCCCATCAGATGTCCGGTATTGCCCTTGGTGGAGCTTACCGGCGGGATCTTGGATTTCAGATCTTCCGGCATAGGCTGTTCCTTGTCTTCCCATCCGTACAGCGTTTTGATGGCCATAACTTCTGCAGGATCTCCTACCGGAGTGGAAGTGCCGTGAGTATTGATATAGCCGATATCCTCCGGCTTCATGCCTGCCTTGCGCAGAGCACTTTGCATACACGAGATCGCACCGCTTCCATCTGGACGCGGAGATGTTACATGATATCCGTCGGTATTGTTTCCGTAGCCGGCAAGGCTGCAGAGGATCTTAGCGCCTCTCTTGCGGGCGTGTTCTTCTGTTTCCAGGATGATAGCACCGCCGCCTTCCCCCATGACGAAGCCGTCGCGGTCTGCATCAAACGGTCTGCATGCCGTTAGCGGATCCGGATTCTTGGACAGGGCTTTTGCTTGCGCCAGTGTGGACATGATGATCGGGCAGTGAGAGCTTTCGCCGCTGACCACCAGCATCACATCAGCTTCACCGGAGTTGAGCAGCATAGCTGCAATGCAGATAGCGTCGCCGCCGGAAGAGCAGGCTGTGCTTACGGTAAAGCTAGGTCCGTGGATTCCATAGGAAATAGCGATCTGAGCTGCCCCCAGGTTTCCCAGGATTTTCGGCAGAAAACGCGGGCTGACCTTTTTCTTGCCGTCCACGCTGTAAGTACGTTCTGTATCTGCGATAATGGATGTTCCACTTAATGCAGTCGCCATAACGATGCCGATCCGGTCGGCCTCTTCTTCGATTTCGATACCGCTCTGTTCGATGGCTTCCTTGGCAGAAGCGTAGGCGTACTGAATGAACAGGCCTGTTTCCTTGGCCAGTTTGCCTGTCATGTAGTTTTTCGGATCAAATCCCTTTACTTCTCCTGCGATGGTAATCGGCACGTTTTCGTCCTGGAAGCGGGTGATGCGGTTGATGCCGCATTTCTGATCCAGGATACCCTGCCAGTATTCATCAACGCCGATGCCAATAGGCGTCACAGCGCCGAGGCCAGTAATGACTAAATTTTCCATCGTGTGTAAATTCCCCTCCTTGTATTGCTAGTAGCACCAAAGTATGATGCTAATTTTCTTCAAACTTATGCTATTTTATCATAGAAATTGCCAAAAGTCATCCTTTGTGTGGAAACTTTGTGGTATACTGGGATATAAAAGAACATAACAGGAGGGGCATACGATGAAAAAAGAAAAGATTGACAGGATCAATCATCTGGCACGAAAATCAAAACAGGAAGGTCTGACCGAGGCAGAAAAAGAAGAACAGGCAGTTCTTCGTAAAGAATATATCGAAAATTTCAGGGAGCAGTTTAAGGGACATTTGAAGCGTGTGAAGTTCGTGGAAGATCTGTCGGAAGAAGAACTGGTAAAGATCCAGAAAGAAAACGAAGAGATCCGCAGAGCCAACGAAAAGGCTCAGCGGGAAAGCGAACATCTGGAACAGTCCAGCGAACAGCTTGAAGAAAAAGCAGAAAAAATCTACGATAAAAACAGACAAAACTAGAATGAATCTGACGGCGGGAAACAGCAGGTTTCCCGCTTTTTGCATGATAGGATAGAAGGGCACAGGCAGATAGCGGACAAGCCGCACAGGGGAATCTGTCGGAAAGGGGCCCTTTATGGGAAGTGGAAAGAGATGGCTTAGGGTAATTTGCGCATGCGCGATGCTTTGCGTCTTTGCAACGCTTTTGGCGGCAGCGGCGGAGAACCCGGAAACGCGTACAGTGGAGTCTCTGTTAAAGAGCAGAGTGACGATCTTAAACAGCATGCTGACGGGAAATATCACCTGCGACGAAGGACGGGAGCAGCTGAAAAAAGTGGAGGCAGATGCACTTTACACAAAGGATATGGAGAGCCTTTGCACCTACGACGCTTCCGATTATGATGCCATCGAGAAAATGGAAGTGCTGTCGCTGGAGCGAAAGGGGAAGGTCTGCGATATTCTCCATTATGAGGCGAAGATCCGGTGGAACTGCATAGGCTACGACGGTGCTTATGTGGATTCGGCTACCTATCAGATCGGGGTTTCCTGCAAAGACGACGAATACCGTCTGATTTTCATAGAAATTCTATGAGTTTTCTATGAATTTCGAAGATTTGTTTTTAAAACGACTTGCAAACTTCATTAAATTGGTATAATATAAAGCGTGGAAAGTTACATAAAGCAAACTCAAATAAAAAATAATAGAAATACAAGACAAAAGGAGATGCGGTTATGAGACAGGTTTATTTAGACTATTCAGCAACGACGCCTGTTAAGGAAGAAGTATGGAAAGCGATGCTTCCATATTATACTGATTTTTACGGCAATCCGTCCAGTCTTTACAGTGTAGGACTTGAGGCGAAAGCCGGTGTGGATAAAGCGCGGAAGCAGGTAGCGGACCTGATCAACGCGGAAGAGCGAGAAATCACTTTTACTTCCTGCGGGACAGAAGCTGACAACTGGGTCCTGGAAGGCGTTGCAGACAAGCTCAAAGAAAAGGGCAGACATATCATTACAAGCAAGATCGAGCATCACGCGATTCTCCACACTTGCGAATATCTGGAAAAGCACGGATTTGAAGT
The DNA here is from genome assembly GCA_934281605.1 of uncultured Clostridia bacterium. Classification (GTDB taxonomy): domain Bacteria; phylum Bacillota; class Clostridia; order Peptostreptococcales; family Anaerovoracaceae; genus Lentihominibacter. Next base: position 189,332 of record CAKQXD010000001.1, read on the forward strand.
GACTTATCTGGATGTGGACAGCGAAGGCTTCGTGAAGCCGGAGATGCTGGAGGCAGCCATCCGCGAGGATACCATCCTCATCAGCATTATGATGGTAAACAACGAAATCGGAACGGTTGAGCCGATCAAGGAACTGGCTGCCGTTGCGAAGAAACATAAGATTTATTTCCATACAGATGCGGTGCAGGGTCTGGGTAACGTGCCGATCGATGTGAAAGATCTGGGCATCGACTTCATGTCCATGTCGGGACACAAGATCTATGGACCGAAGGGCGTAGGCGCTCTCTATACGAGAAAAGGCATCAAGATTCCGAATTTCATGCACGGCGGTGCACAGGAATCTAAACGCAGAGCCGGTACAGAAAACGTCGGCGGTATCGTAGGATTCGGCAAGGCGGCAGAACTGGCTAAAACAAACCTGGAACACCATCGCGCACACTGCAGCGAGCTGCGTGACTATCTGAGAAAAGAAATCGAAGAAAAGATCAGCGGCATTCAGGTCAACGGACCGAGAGAACATCGCCATCCGGGCAACCTGAACGTATGCTTTGACTATATCGAAGGAGAGTCGATCCTGCTGATGCTGGATGGGTTCGGAATAGCGGTTTCCACAGGATCCGCCTGCTCTTCGAAATCTCTGGTACCGTCTCACGTACTGGATGCGATCGGAGTTTCTGTCACTAAGATGAACGGCGCAGTGCGGTTCACGGTAGGGGACTTCACAACAAAAGAAGATATTGACTATACAGTAGATGCTTTGAAAACAGTCGTAGAAAAACTGAGAGAATGGTCTCCGGTAACGGGACAGGAAGGATGGTAGAAACATGGCACTGTATAATGATAAAGTAATGGAATATTTTATGAACCCGCACAATGTGGGCGAAATTGAAAACCCGGATGGCAAGGGCACTTACGGAAGCCCGGTCTGCGGAGATATGATGCAGATCACCATCAGCGTGGATGATAATGATGTGATCACAGATGCGAAGTTCAAGACGTTCGGATGCGGCAGCGCGATCGCTTCTTCCAGCATGGCGACTGACATGATCATCGGTATGAAGGTGGAAGACGCACTGGAGCTTTCCAACCAGAAGATCATCGATGAGCTGGGCGGACTTCCTGCTGTCAAGATTCACTGCTCTGTTCTGGCAGAGCATGCCATCAAGGCTGCGATCTATGATTATGCGCAGAAGAACGGTAAGACTTACAAGGGTCTGGAAGGCTTCGATCCAAACGAAGAGGAAGATCACCATCACGATATGGAAGACGAAGATGAAGAATAAAAAAGTTGTGTTAGGATTAAGCGGCGGAGTGGACAGCACTACCGCTGCTTTGTTATTACAGGAAAAAGGCTACGAAGTCATCGGATTGTATTTCGACGCCATGGGCAAGGGCAGAGAGGACGCAGGCGCAGTGCGGGCGGAGACTGCGGCACAGCAGCTAGGCATCAGGTTCCTGTACCGGGACGTCAGCAATATTTTTCGGGAGAAGGTCATCGGGAATTTTTGCAGTGAATACATCTGCGGAAGAACGCCGAATCCGTGCATCGTCTGTAATCCTAATGTAAAGTTCAAAGCGCTGCTGGCGGCGGCGGACGAAGAAGGAGCTGACTGGATCGCGACGGGGCATTATGCAGGCACGTACCGGGATCCGGAGAGTGAGGAGTGGTTTATTCAGCGTGCAAAGAGCGAGGCGCGGGATCAGTCCTATATGCTCTATCGTCTGGGAAAAGACGTGATTTCGCGGCTGATCCTGCCTCTTAATGATGCGGAGGACAAGGAGGCTGTGAGGGAGATCGCACGGAAGAAAGCCCTGAAAAATGCTGAAGATAAGGACAGTCAGGAAATCTGCTTTATCGAAGACGGCGATGACTACAAGGCCTTTCTCAAGCGTAATGGCTACGACCTGCCGAAGGGCGATTTTGTGGATGCAGACGGCAATATCCTGGGAGAGCACCAGGGAATTTTGAACTACACGATAGGGCAGCGCAAGGGCCTTGGAATCGCCCTGGGAAAACCTGTGTTTGTCACAGGAATCGACAGTGAAAAGAACCAGGTGGTGCTGGGAGATAACCGGGATCTCTTCAAAAAAGAAGTGGTTTCCGACGGCAATATTTTGCTGGGGATCGATTTTTCAAGGCTGGCGCAGCAGGCGCGTGAAGCGCGCCAGGCGGACTGCGGGGAAGATGGTGAAAGCGGCGAGGCTCGGTCTCTGGGAATTATAGGGTTCGATGATCTGTCGGGAATCACGGCTAAGATCCGTTATGCTGCAAAGCCCGCGGCGGCGGCTTTAAAGCTGCTTCCGGACGGGAAGATCCTGACGACCTTCGAGGAACCGCAGCGTGCACCGACTCCGGGCCAGTCCATCGTATTCTACCGGGACGATTTGGTGCTGGGTGGCGGATTTATTGTATAGGAGTAGAAAAGCACTTGCGATTTTTTAAAGAGAGAGTTATAATCTAAAAAAGAATAATACTGCCGGAACGCTTTTCAATCGGAAAGCAGACGGTCAGTTCATATCATCAGTTGAAAGTAACCGTGAGATGAAAGTGGCGGTTACTTTTTTGTTTCATTGATGTATGCAATCAGGATCATTACGATGATCGAAAGTATGGATAATACAATAGAAAGCATTTCAAAGTCACTCATTAAGTATCCCCTCCTTTTTAAGATTTCCCCTAAGGGATTTCTATGAAAACAGAGGGTTCAGTCCCTCTGGAGGGAACTGACCGCCTACCGTTGTTCCGGCAGTATGCTATATTATACCATGTAAAAATATACAAAACAAGAAAAAAATGTAATGCTATTTCAAATACGGTTTCAAATTCTCAAATACGATTTTGTAGCCGTTGGGGTACATGTGGACGCCTTCTACGGTGAATTCCGGTTTTAATACGCCGGAGCTGTTTACTAGGCCGTCGTTGACGTCGATATAGTGACAGCCGTACTGTTCCGCCAGCTGTGCGACTTTCGCATTGGCCTGGCGGACTTTTTCGTTGGTGCGGGTCTTGAATTTTTCTTTGAGGAATGGATCCTTCATCATGGAGATGACCCGGGTGTTGATGGGGTAGTAGGCCATCAGATAGATTTCCGTCTCCGGCAGCTTTTCACGGCAGATCTGCAGGATCTTTTCGTAGTTTTCCAGCAGGTGAGGCATCCAGAACGGCTCATCGTCAGCGCCGGACGGCATGCTGGCGCTGGCACCGGATTTACCGTTGGAAGAGGTCTTTGCAGCGTCTGTATCGGGAGTGCCGTTCATATCGTTGGTGCCGATGTTGATGAAGAGCTTGGAGGGCTCCAGATCCAGCAGCATGGTGTTGATATCACGCAGAAATTCATCGGTGGTGTAGCCGCCGATGCCCCGGTTATAGACGAGAAGACCGTCCTTAGCCAAGTCGTTTTCGGCGTAGAGCTCAGCCACCGGGAAATGCTCCATCAGAGAGGAGCCGGTAAAGAGGATCTGGCCTTTTTTTATGTACTGGTTGAGGTATTGGAAGTTCTTTAATTTTCGGGCTTTTTCGGCCTGGAAGTCGGCTTCCATGGCCTCATGGAGCAGGGCGTTCACTTCTGGTGTGTAGTTGGTTGTCATAGCATAAACTCCTTCTTGATTTAGAACAGAATAATGGCGCGGACCGGGCAGACCGGCGCGCAGTAGCCGCAGGTGAGGCAGACCTCGTCGTCCACTGCGGCCAGGCCGTATTCGTTCCAGTGGATGGCCTTGTTAGGACAGCGCTGGACGCAGGCGCCGCAGCCTTCGCAGTCTCCGGCGTCGATGTGGATCCGCTTGTGGCTGATATCGGGAACGTAATCCCTCGGCAGCGTGCCGTCCGCATAGGCGATCAGCCGGTCCACTTCTTCTTTTTTGCCGATGCCCACCATGGTGGAGTCCACGCCGGGAAGACGAGTGACGTAGTCCAGAGCCTTTACATAATCGGCCGTCAGATTGCCGCCGCCGAAAGCCTTCATGGCGAATACACCTTTCCCAGCATCGTGGCAGGCCTGAATGGCAGCCTCCATCTCCTGGCAGGTGCCGGGACCGTCGCCGTTGCGGATGCCCAGGCTGGCGAAGTTGATCAGGGGGAAGACCACATCGCATTCCGGGATCTGAGCCATCCGGGCAGTAACGTCCACGTGATGGGTGGACACGCCTATGACGCGGATCACTCCCTTTGCCTTATAATCCTGAAGGCACTGCCAGGCTCTGGCGCGCATGTCCCAGTCGGGATCCTGCCGGACCTCGTGAAGGAGGAAGATGTCGATGACATCCAGCTCCATTTCCCTCAGAGCCTCCTCGATGGCGTCCTCCATTTCTTCGTAGGTGGAGCCCAGACATTTGGTGCAGATCACCGGAAAATCGGGGTTTTCCGGCGACCTGTCCATGCCTTTGAGCGCTTCGCGAAGATAGGGATAAGTCTCGTAATACTGGGCGGTGTCGAAGAAATTGATGCCCTGGTCGATGGCGTAGCGGATCAGCTCTGCGCCTTCTTCCAGGGGAAGATCCATCTGAGAGCCGCCCATGGTAAGCACCCCGAATGCCACCGGGGTCACATATAAATCTGTTGTTCCAAGTCGCTGTTTTTTCATTTTCTGCTCCGTATTCTGTGATGATTCAAATAGTATTATAGCACGTTACAGGAAAGGGTGCAGTTGTTTCTCCAGATCTTCTTCTGCAGCGATCAGCTTACGGGCCGTGTCACGGACGGAAAGGTCGGCGTGATCGTACTGATTCATATATTTATACAGGGTTTTCGTCCCCATATCGCAGCCGCGGGTGATGATGTCGGCGGCAGTCTGGTCGCTGTCGTCCATGGACATTTTCATGTTGCCGGTCATCCACGCCATGGCTTTGGTCATCAGGCTGGGATCCTCCTCATAGCTGCCGTAGCCCTTGATGAGATCCCGCAGTTCGCCCTGCAGACGGCGGTGATCGTTGCGGGATGCGGTCACGATCTGTTTGAGCCGATCGTCCTTGATTCGATCCAGCAGCTGGTCGAAGGTATAAAGCCCCATCTGAACGCCCAGGTCGGTTTCCCGCAGCAGATTCAGCGTATCGGGATGTGTTGTCATGATAAAATTCCTCCTCATGTTTTCGTTTTCTGTATAGTTTGCCCGGCTTGCGGGAAGTTATGCGTGGTGGTATACTTTTGGTGGAGGAAATATCATGAAATACGATATGACAGCCAGGGTCTACGGGCTGGTATTCCGCAGGATTCAGGAAGAATACAAAGCCATGCTGGAGCGGACGCCTGGCGTGGGCGGCAAGGAGAACAGCCTGGAAGACGACCTGATAGGCGCCTGCTGGTTCTTTGCACTGGCCAAGGCCGACCCGGACATGAGCCCGGAACGGATGGACGATGTGATCGTCTCCGGGATCCAGTCGAATTTTATGCAGAAGTCTCATCGAAAAGAGCGGGAAAATGGAACACTGTTTTCCGATAAAGTACAGGACAAAAAGCTGCGGGAGCACACGGAAGCCTGGCTGCCGTGTCTTTGCAGGATGGACTACGGGACCTACGACATGGTGGGCGCGGAGCTGATCCGCACCAAAACCCTGGCGGCGGGCGACGAATGCTGCAATTTTCATGTGATACGGAAGAAAGGATAGAGTATGATCGAGCGATTGAGCGAGGCGGATTTTGACCAGATGTTTTCCCTGATGGAGCGCAGCTTCCCGGAGGACGAGCGGCGGGATTATAACGGTCAGCGTGAGCTTCTGGCGGAACCGGCCTACAACCTTTATGCAAAGAGATCGCCGGAGGCTTCTGGTCTGCAGGCGTTTCTGGCTCTCTGGGAGCTGGGCGATATGGCCTACATCGAGCACTTTGCAGTAGACCCGGACTGCCGCAACGGCGGACTGGGCGGAAAGATCCTGCAGAAGGTGATCGAGAAAACGGATATGCGGATCTGTCTGGAGGTGGAACCGCCGGAGACGGAGCTGGCTCGCAGGCGCATCGGATTTTATGAACGGAACGGCTTTTCTTACAATGACCATTTCTATATGCAGCCGCCCATCGCGGAGGGACGGAATGCGATCCCGCTGCGGCTCATGACCACGGGAGGCCCGCTGGACGAGGCGGAGTTTTCAACGGTGCGGGATCTGCTGTACGAGAAAGTATATGGCGTTTCAGAGGACTGGAGCTGGAAATAAAGAAAACAAAGAAATCACAAAAAAGCTGCCGAACGGGCAGCTTTTTTGCGGTATGTTCGCCAGGTGGAGAGCACCTGTGTCTTTTGGAGGAGAGGGACGCCGGCTTCGCGTGGGATCGCAGGATCCCGGGTAGCAGGTATGAGGCTGGGTAATGCTCGAAGCCGGACGGCCTCCGATGTTTATTTCATGTAGTCTGTCGATTGTAGTTGCGGGGAATGTTTCCCTGCACCCATAGAATACTGCGAATTCCGCGTTGTGTCACAGTTTAAGTGAGTGTTTTAAATGGATTTAAAACGGGTTTTAGTACTTTTAAGAGTTGTTTTATTATTTTTTGAACTTGACATTTATTGAATATTATTATAAAGTAGTGATAAAGTAACAGTTTAGTGAGCTAAAGCAACAAAACGCTGACGCACACAAGGAACGTAACGGAGGATGGTTATGAAGAAGAAATTATTATGCGCTGCCATGATTATGATCATGGTTCTGGGCACGCTGGTGATGACAGGATGCGGTGGAAGTTCCGATAAGAGCGCTGACAAGGATACGCTGGTAGTCGGTCTGGACGATACCTTTGCACCGATGGGATTCCGTGATGAAAACGGAGACCTGGTAGGATTTGATATCGATCTGGCAAATGCAGTAGGAGAAGAGCTTGGTATGAAAGTAGAATTCAAGCCGATCGACTGGGATGCCAAGGAGATCGAACTGGAATCCGGCACGATCGACTGCGTTTGGAACGGCATGTCCGTAACACCTGAGAGAAAAGAAAGCATGGCGCTGACGGATAAATACCTCAACAACAAGATCGTGCTGATGACGCTGAAGACTTCCAGCACAGATGTTACGGAAGCTTCTCAGCTGGCAAATCTGAAGATCGGTACTCAGGCGGATTCTGCAGCTCTGGAAATGCTGAAATCCAATGAAGCTTATGATTCTTTCAAGGCTAATATCAAGGAATACGACACATACGACACAGCCATCATGGATCTGAAGGCCGGCAGAGTAGACGTGATCGCAGTTGACCAGGTACTGGGCGAATACACCAACAAGAACCTGGGCGGCGAGATGAAAGAATGCAGCTATGATCTGGGCGATGACTACTATGTTATCGGTTTTGCAAAGGACAACACAGAACTTCGTGACAAGGTGAACGATGCGATCGGTAAGCTGTACGAGAATGGTGAAGCTGCCAAGATCAGTGAAAACTGGTTCGGTAAGGACATCGTAGTGTTTGAACCTCTGGAAGACTAGGGAAAATGCGGCGCATGCCGCTTTGCAGAAAGAAGAAAGTCGGCATTGCCGACGGTATGAAAAAGTACATCGGTTGGGCAGGATACACTGCCCAACTTTTGACGTTGTAACAAGGTGAAAGGATAGGATCATGGATAAGATAATGGAATTTCTGCCCTTTATGCTGGAGGGAACGGTTCTTACGGTAGAGCTGTTTGTGCTGACGCTGATATTGTCGCTGCCACTGGGGCTTCCGATCGCGCTGGGCAGTAACAGCCGCATAAAACCTCTGAGCTGGCTCTGCAAAATTTACGTATGGATTTTCCGGGGAACTCCGCTGCTGCTGCAGTTGTTTTTCTTCTACTTCTTCTTCCCGCTGGTGCTGAATATTCAGATGAATGTATTTTTCACCGTTGTGCTGACTTACGTGCTCAACTATGCAGCGTACTTTGCAGAAATCTACCGGGGCGGCATCAACAGTATCGACCGGGGACAGTATGAAGCAGCCTTCGCACTGGGGATTTCCAGGCGGCAGACCATGACGGACATCGTAATGCCGCAGACTATGAAGGCGATCCTGCCGCCGGTAGTAAACGAAGCGGTAACGCTGGTCAAAGATACGGCACTTGCATCTACATTGCCGGTCATCGATCTGATGAAGGCTACAAACAGTGCGGTAAATCGGACGACGGATATGACACCGTTTTTCTTTGCCGCGATCATTTATCTGATCATGACTTTTGTTCTGACCATTATTTCAGGACGTCTGGAAAAATATTTCTCTCGGTATGATGCGAAGGAGGAAGACTGATGAGCGGAAAAGTAATTTTGGAAATGAAGGATATCGTCAAGGATTACTCCGGATTCAAAGCGGTGGATCATGTGGACTTTTCGCTGCATAAAGGTGAGATCGTGGCAATCATCGGACCGTCAGGGTCGGGAAAAAGTACGCTGCTGCGGTGCATCAACGGGCTCAATACTATCACCTCCGGCGAGATCGACCTGGAAGGGGAGACGGGTATGGTGTTCCAGCACTTCAATCTTTTTCCTCATATGACGTGTCTTGAAAATATCACATATGCGCCCATCAAAGTGAAGAAGATCTCGAAGGAACAGGCTGTGGCTCGTGCAAAGGAACTTTTGAAGATGGTCGGGCTGGAATCGAAGGCCGATGTGTATCCGGCTCATATTTCCGGAGGACAGAAGCAGCGTGTGGCGATCGCGCGGGCACTGGCGATGGATCCGGATGTTATGCTCTTTGACGAACCGACTTCAGCGCTGGATCCTGAGATCACCGGCGAAGTTTTGAACGTAATGAAGCAGCTGGCGGAAAAGCATACCACCATGATCGTGGTAACTCACGAGATGGGATTTGCCAAGGAAGTGGCGGATCGTGTCGTGTTTATGTCTGATGGAAAGATCGTGGAAGAGGGCGACCCGACGGAGCTGTTTGAGCATCCGAAAAGCGAGCGACTGGTGTCGTTTCTGGGCTCCATGCTGCGAGCGTAAGGCTGGCTGCCAGGCAGCGCTGAAACGGAGAAGAAATGCCGGGCGGAGGCTTTGCAGGAAATATAGGTATAGAAAAAACAGGTATCCCTGTGGTGAGAGATTCACGCAGGAGTACCTGTTTTCTGTTTGTAAGATGATAGGCGGGGATCAGCGGCTTTCCAGTGCGCCTGATGGAAGCCTGCGTGCCTGGCTGTAGAATACGCTGGAGGAGCACCCCAGCATCAGGATCGCCAGAGCAGCCAGCAGGAAAAAAGCGTGGATGGTGCCTGTGGTGGTCCCGGCGACCATGGTGTGCGCGGAAGTCTGTGAGGAAGCCACGATGGTGGAGCAGACTGCCGTTCCGATGGCGCCTGCCAGCTGCTGCACCGTGTTGATGACTGCGTTGCCGTCGCTAGTCAGTTCCTGGGGCAGGGAGCTGAGTCCGTTAGTCATGGTAGTCCCCACGGAGAATCCCTGTCCCAGAGCGAAGAAAATATAGAATCCGGCGATCATGAGAAGCCCGCTTTTCCCGAGAAAGAGGGTAAAGCAGATTGCGGATATGATCACAGAAAAATTGCCTGTGAGGATCGGTTTCTTTGCGCCGATACGGTCTAAAAGCTTGCCGCTGAACGGCGACAGTGCCGCCCCGATAATACATCCTGGAAGGAGCAGACAGCCAGAAATAAATGGGTTTTCGCCGGAAACCAGCTGAGCATAGTTGGGAATGAGGAATCCCATGCCCAGGCAGATGAACTGGATCAGCAGGATCGCCAGCACACTGAGTGTGAAAGGTGTGCAGCGCAGTACCTGCACGCGGATCAACGGGGATCTGCTGCAAAGGCTGCTCCGGTAGAACAGAGCGAGGGTAGCTGCGCTGACTGCTAGCAGAAGCAGCACGGGAAGGCTGATCCAGCCGCAGGATGATGCCAGGTTGATGCCGAAGATCATCGCTGCAAAGCCGATGACCAGAAGCAGGTAATCTTTCACGTCAAAGGTCAGCTTTTGTGTCGAGGAAACCTGGCGGATGCTGGTGAGCCCAAAGAGCAGTGAGAGGATCAGTAATGGCAGAAGTACCACGAAGATCATACGCCAGCCCAGCAGGTTGACGATCATGCCGCCTAAAGACGGACCGACGGCAGGGGCTACTGCTGTGATCAGGGATGCGATCCCCATCATGACGCCCATTTTATCATAAGGAGCCTGTTCCAGCACGATGTTGAACATCAGGGGCAGAGCGATACCGGTACCGACTCCCTGGATCAGCCGTCCCATCAGCAGGAGGGCAAACGTGGGAGCGGAAGCGCACAGTATCGTCCCTGTGATAAACAGGATGTTGGCTGTTAAAAACAGAGTTTTGGTGCGGAACCGGCGTTTCAGCCAGGAGGATGCCGGGATGATGACGGATAGGATCAGCAAGTATCCGGTGGTGATCCACTGGACGGTGGATGTTCCTACCTGAAACTCTTTCATCAGGGTCGGGAAGGTAACGTTCATGGCGGTTTCCACCACAACACCGGAGAAGGACATGATGCCTGCGGCGATGATGGAAAGTATTAGTTTACGGTCTATTTTTCTTTCAAATTCAGTCATTATTATATGTATTCCTTTCGTGAAGAACCGCCCGGCCTTGACAGCGGGGCGGCGTCGTTGTTGTTATGGTTTTGGTGGATGATTGTCCTGGAGGATTTCCTGTACGCGGAAGATCGTGCGAACGGTCGTCTCGAAATCTTCTTGCGGAATTTCTCCGAGAACCTTACTAAGCCAGGTGTGATACTGGAGGCAGTAAAAGTCGTAGTATTCTTCCCCCAGAGGAGTCAGCTGCAGCCAGATGATTCGCTTGTCGCAGGTATCGGGAGTCTTGGTGAGGGCTCCGTGGGATTTCAGCTCGCGGATCAGTTTTGTCACGCTGGGACGGGTGCCGCCCAGGAAATCGCTGACGTCGCTGATCTTGACCCGGGATTCCGGTATTGAGTCAGGCGAATCGGAAGCGGATTCGACTTCAGCCTTAATATGTGGAGCGGAATCCGCGGGCGGATTGGCTCCTGCCGGAAGGTCCTGCTCTGTTTGCAGCTCATGAATTGCCTGCAGCGCCTTGATATGGCGCGGGGAAAGTCCCTTTGGCAGCTCTGGGAACGCAGCGATGATATGGGAAACCTCGTGACATGCATCGAGGAAATTACGTACTTCTTGTAAAGTCATGAGAACACTCCTTATGGTTATAATGTTGTATTATCTATGCATTATTTATAATGCGGCACTATTATTATCTATAATAATTATCAATAGTAATTATATGCTTTGGGCGGGAAATGTCAAGAGGAAGATGGGGAGAAAGTATGGGCTTTTGTCCGCGGATAATTAAATATTAGAATTTAAACAGAAAATTTCTTGACACTCACCACCCCTATGGATATAATTAAAAGGATGTAAACATACAAATAAATGACGAATCAATGGAGAGATTTATGAGAGATACTTGGAACGCAGCAATCAAAATTTCAGATATCAGAACGGAAGACAGAGAGCGATTCGCTTCTCTCGGTATTGACTTTTCTTCTTTTTCTAATTGTTATATATTACCCGGTTTTACAGATGTGCATGTACATTTGAGAGAACCGGGTTTTTTATATAAGGAGACGATCGAGACCGGGACGATGGCGGCAGCGGCAGGTGGATTTACCGACATTTTTTCCATGCCGAACCTGGATCCGTGCCCGGACAGCAGGGAGCATTTACAAGTCCAGCTGGAGGCTATTAAAAAAGATGCAAAGGTTCACGTTTATCCTTACGGCGCTATCACGGTAGGTGAGAAGGGCGAGCAGCTGGCAGATCTGGAAGAGCTGGCGCCGGACGTGATCGCTTTTACCGATGATGGAAAGGGCGTTGCCAGCGACGACTACATGCGGCAGGCTATGAAACAGGCCAAAGCATTAGGCAAGATCATCGTGGCTCACTGTGAAGACGAATCCTATCCTAAAGACAGTTCGGAAAGCGAGTGGAAGCAGCTGGAACGGGACATCAAACTGGTGAGAGAAACGGGATGCAGTTATCACGTCTGCCACATTTCTACGAAGGAATCGGTAGAATTAGTGCGAAGCGCCAAGGCGGAAGGCCTGGACATCACCTGCGAGACAGCGCCTCATTACCTTGTCCTTTCCAGAGACGATATCGAAGCTCACGGCAGATTCAAGATGAACCCGCCGATCAAGGGAGAAGAAGATAAAGCCGCATTGCTGGGAGCTTTGCGGGATGGAACCATCGACATGATCGCGACGGATCATGCGCCTCACAGCGCAGAGGAAAAAGCAAAGGGCTTTGCAGGAAGCGCCTTCGGGATCGTCGGCATGGAAACGGCATTCCCGGTGCTTTACACACACCTGGTAGCGAAAGGCAAGCTGACGCTGCAGGAGCTGGTGAGACTGCTGGATACCAATCCGAGAAAACGGTTCGGTCTGCCGGTGAATCGCCACGGCTTAAAGGAAGAGCTGGAGAAGGAAAAGCCGAGTTTTGCAGTCTGGGATCTGGAACAGACATACACCATCGATCCGGCAAAATTCCAGTCCAAGGGCAGAAGCTGTCCGTTTGAAGGCTGGAACGTTCGCGGCAGGTGTCTGCTGACGGTGATGGACGGCAGAGCGATCTGGAATGCGGTAAATGCAGGAAAGGAGAATCGATGATGCGCGAGATCGAATTTACCATACTAGAAAACAAGCCTATAACGGATGATATCTACAAAATGGTGCTGGAATGCAGTGCCGGGGAGCACGGCATAACCGCACCGGGACAGTTTATCAACATCAAGATCGACGGACTGTTTTTACGGCGCCCGATTTCTATCTGCGACTGGACAGAAACGACGGTCACAGTGATCTACAAGGTAGTAGGCAAAGGCACAGAAATCTTGAAAACCTATGAGCCGGGACGGCAGCTGAATGCATTAAGTGCGCTGGGAAACGGCTTCGCGCCTGCGCGAGCCGGGGAACGACCGCTCCTCATCGGAGGCGGCGTCGGTGTGCCTCCCCTGTATGGACTTTGCAGAAACTTGATGGAAGCGGGAGCACGGCCGACCGTGATTCTGGGATTCAACACGGAGCACGAGGTGTTCTACAAAGACGAATTCGAGAAGCTGGGTGCCGAGGTGCTGGTGGCCACGGCCGACGGGAGCATGGGTCAAAAAGGCTTTGTGACGGATGTGCTGCAAAGTATTAAGGAGCCTGCCACATTCTTTTATACATGCGGGCCGGAGCCGATGCTGAAAGCTTTGGACAAAGCCTTGGCGGAAGGCCTTGAAGGTGAGATGAGTTTTGAGGAGAGAATGGGTTGCGGATTTGGAGCATGTATGGGATGCTCCTGCGAAACCAGGTATGGGGCTAAGCGGATCTGCAAAGATGGTCCGGTGCTGGAAAGGAGTGAGATCCTGTGGTAGAGACGAAGACGAATATGCTGCAGACGGAGCTTTGCGGAATAACGCTGGACAATCCGGTGATGGCGGCAAGCGGGACCTTTGGATATGGACGGGAGTTTGCGGAGCTTTACGATATCAACTGTCTGGGGAGCTTTTCTTTTAAGGGAACGACTTTGGAGCCGCGGTTCGGAAACCCGACGCCGCGAATCGCTGAATGTGAGGCGGGGCTGATCAATTCCATAGGTCTGCAGAACCCGGGAGTAGAAAAAGTGATCGCAGAGGAACTTCCTCATCTGGCGACGATTTTTGATAAAAAGGTCATGGCTAACATCGGTGGGTTTTCTGTGGAAGAATACGCACAGGTGGCACGGAGGCTGGATCCTTGCGATCAGATCGGATGGATCGAGGTGAATATTTCCTGCCCTAATGTACGGCACGGAGGTATCGCATTCGGGACGGATCCTGATGCTGCTGCCTCGGTGATCCGGGCGGTGAAAGAGGCGGTCAGAAAACCGGTGATCGCTAAGCTTTCGCCTAATGTGACGGATATCACGAAGATGGCGATAGCTTGTGAAAATGCAGGTGCAGACGGCATTTCCCTGGTGAATACGCTGCTGGGGATGCGGATCGATCTGAAAACGAAAAAGCCGGTGATCGCCAACAAGATGGGCGGTTTTTCAGGGCCGGCTATTTTCCCGGCAGCGCTTCGGATGGTATATCAGGTGTATGATGCGGTGAAGATACCTGTGGTCGGGATCGGCGGGATCGCCACGGCGGAACAGGTGATCGAAATGATGCTGGCAGGAGCCTGTGCGGTGCAGATCGGAGCTGCTAATCTGGTGGATCCGTATGTCTGCCGGAATGTGATCCGGGATCTGCCGGAAGTGATGAAAAAGTATGGTATTGCAGAGTTGAAGGATATAATCGGAGGTGCGCATAATGGGTAAAGATGTAATCATTGCTTGTGATTTCAGCAGCAAAAAAGAGACGATGGAATTTCTTGAAAAATTCGGACAGCGTCGGCCGTATGTGAAGATCGGAATGGAGCTTTACTATGCAGAAGGCCCTGCCATCGTGCGTGAGCTGAAAGAGAGAGGGCATAAGGTATTCCTGGATCTGAAGCTTCATGACATTCCAAACACAGTCAAAAAGGCTATGCGGGTCCTGTCAGGCATGGATATCGATATGTGCAACGTCCACGCAGGCGGCACCATCGCCATGATGGAAGCGGCGTTGGAAGGTTTGCTAAGAGAGGATGGGACACGTCCGCTTCTCATCGCAGTGACTCAGCTGACGTCCACGTCACAGGAGCAGATGGAAGACGACCTGCTCATCGAAGAAGATATGGAAAAGGTAGTTGGTCATTATGCATATAACACTAAGCTGGCAGGTCTGGACGGGGTGGTATGCTCCCCGCTGGAATCGGAGAAAGTCCACGGCATCTGCGGAGAAGATTTTCTTACCGTAACGCCGGGTGTGCGCTTTGCAGATGACGCCAAAGGCGACCAGAGCAGAGTGACGACGCCGGCAAAGGCAAAAGAACTGGGTTCGGATTATATAGTGGTAGGCCGGAGCATCACGGGAGCACCGGATCCGCTGGCGGCTTATGAACGGTGCCTGGCAGAGTTTTTATAGGGAAAGGAGAGGAACATGAACGAAGATAAGAGAATGGAATTAAAGAAAGAAATTGCAAAGGGTTTACTGGACATCGAGGCGGTGTTCCTGCGTCCGGAAGATCCGTTTACCTGGGCCAGCGGGATCAAGAGCCCGATCTACTGTGACAATCGCCTGATCCTGACAGCACCGAAAGTGCGCGACAAGGTGGAGCAGGCTATAGCCGATGTCGTAAAGGAAGAGTACCCGGAAGCGGAAGTGCTGATGGGGACCAGCACGGCGGGCATTGCTCATGCGGCTATCGCGGCTAACATTCTGGACATGCCGATGGGCTACGTGCGTTCCGGCAACAAGGATCACGGCAGAGGAAACAGAATCGAAGGTAAGCTGCTGCCGGGTCAGAAGGTAGTTGTTGTGGAAGACCTGATCTCCACAGGCGGAAGCGCTATCGAAGTAGTGGAAGCACTGCGGGAAGCGGGCGCAGAGGTACTGGGCATCGTCAGCATATTTACATACGGCATGGAAAAGGGTCTGGTACGCATGGCAGACGCTAACGTGAAGAATTTCAGCCTTTCGGACTTCGACACCATCGTGCAGGTGGCGGCTGATACGGGATACATCAAGCAGGAGGATGTCAAGCGGCTGCTGGCGTTCCGCAGCAATCCGCAGGATGAAAGCTGGATAAGGGGGTAATGACAACGATGAAACATCTGATCGATATCATGCAGCTGACTACGGAAGAAATCGATGAAATGATCGATGTGGCCAACGACATCATAGCAAACCCGGACAAATATGCGGAGAAATGCAAGCGGAAAAAGCTGGCGACTCTGTTCTTTGAGCCGTCTACCAGAACGCGTCTCAGTTTCGAGGCAGCTATGTACGAACTGGGCGGAAACGTGCTGGGATTCTCTGAGGCACAGAGTTCCTCGGCAGCGAAAGGCGAAAGCGTGTCGGATACTATAAGGACAGTGGGAGCCTATGCGGATATCATCGCTATGCGTCACCCGAAGGAGGGCGCACCGATGGTAGCATGCCGTAAATCCACCGTGCCGATCATCAATGCGGGGGATGGCGGACACAACCATCCGACTCAGACTTTGACCGATCTTTTGACCATCAAGCGAGAAAAAGGCCATTTTGATGGTCTTACTATCGGCTTTTGCGGCGACCTGAAATTCGGCCGGACGGTCCACTCTCTGATGGCGGCCATGTCTCGCTATGACAATGTGAAATTCATCTTCATCTCTCCGGATGAACTTCGTCTGCCGGAGTATCTGAAGGAAGATATACTGGATCCTAAGAATATCGAATATGTAGAAACAACGGATCTGGAAAATGCTATGCCGCAGCTGGACATCCTTTACATGACAAGAGTCCAGAGGGAGAGATTCTTCAATGAGCAGGACTACATCCGCCTGAAGGACAGCTATATCCTGACGCCGGATAAGCTGGCTGCTGCAAAGGATACTTTGAGCATCCTTCATCCGCTGCCGCGTGTCAATGAGATCTCAACTGCGGTGGATGATGACCCTCGTGCAAAGTATTTTGAGCAGGTACGTAACGGCAAGTTCATTCGGATGGCGCTGATTTTGAAGCTTTTGGAGGTGGAATAGATGATTATTGGAAAGATTGAAGACGGCATCGTGCTGGACCACATCAAGGCCGGACGCGGCATGGAGCTTTATCGGATTTTAGGGCTGGACAGCCTGGACTGCCAGGTGGCTCTCATCAAGAACGCCGACAGCGGCAAGATGGGCCGCAAGGACATCATCAAGATCGACCGGATCATCGACATCGACCTGGATGCCATCGGTTATGTGGATCCGGGGATCACGGTCAACATCATCAAAGGCGGAGAGCTGGCGAAGCGGACCCATATCGATCTTCCGGAGGAGATCACTAACGTGATCCGCTGTAAGAATCCGCGGTGCATCACCACTACGGAGCAGGAGCTGCCTCATGTGTTCAAGCTGACCGACCGGGAGAAGAGAGTGTACCGGTGTATTTACTGTGAGAGCAAGGCGAAGTAGGGCGCCACTGGTGATGCGTGGAACTGAAGGCCGGATCCAGCATACTGATATAGATAAAAATGAATAGGAGAAACCACGCGGGGCTGTTTATGAGAAATGGCTTGGCGTGGTTTTGTTTTTGTGGAGTGGCGGTTGGCTGCAGGCAGATGGCTTTTATCAGCTGGTGAGATTTCCACAGAAATATTGCCGGAAGTTGCTTCAAACATGACTATTGTGGTATACTATTAACAAAACCATTAGAAGCGAGAGCTTCATAAAGATAGAAAGCAACAAGTAGAGGAAAACTAAGATGGAAACTTATGATATTGCCATTATCGGCACGGGGCCTGCCGGTGTTTCGGCGGCCATTACAGCCACCATTCGAAATAAGAAGATCGTCCTGTTCGGGAGCATGGAGCTGAGCGACAAGATCCGCAAGGCTCACCTGATCCAGAATTATCCGGGGCTGCCGGAATGCAGCGGGGAAGATCTCAGCAATGCATTTGCGGCACATCTGGAAAAGATGGGAATCGAGATCACGGAGGAAAAGATCAATGCGATGTACCCGATGGGTGAAACCTTCGCGCTGCAGACTATGAAGAATGAAATGTATCAGGCGCGGTCGGTGATCCTGGCTTCCGGCATGGTGCAGGGCAAGCTGCTGCCGGGGGAAGAAGAGCTGGTGGGCCGCGGCGTCAGCTATTGCGCGACTTGTGATGCGCCTCTGTACCGGGGGCGTTCGGTGGCGGTGATCGGTTACAGCCCGGAAGCGGAAGAAGAGGTCGACTTCCTGTCGGAGGTGGCGTCGGAGGTATTATATTTCCCGGTGTATCGCGATGAGCCGAAGGTGTTGGAATCTGTAAGGGTCTTGAAACAGATGCCGCAGGCGATCCTCAACAAGGAGGCTGCCGAGGAAGCTTTGTCTCTCGATCAGGCTAATCCTGCAAAGTCTTCTGCAAAGGACTTGGCTTCCGGCGAGGCGTTGTCGGCGGAGGGCGAGGCGTTATCTACGGCCACGTTGCAGCCAGGACAGCTGGCAGTGCAGACGGCGGAAGGTGCATATCCGGCGGACGGTATTTTCGTGCTGCGAAGCAGCGTTCCCGCCAAGCAGCTGATCCCAGGTATTGAGATGGACGGTGAACATGTCAAAGTGAACCTGCAGATGGAAACCAGCGTGCCGGGTTGTTTCGCCTGCGGGGATATTACCGGAAAACCTTATCAGTACGTGAAAGCAGCCGGACAGGGTAATGTGGCGGCGCTTTCGGCGGTAGGATATTTGGACCAGAAATGATGGGATAAAGGCATGATGGCATGGGAATCGCGGGATTAACGATTCGCCACTCTACGCAGCATAGATTGTCACGGGCTGCTTTTTCTGTTAGGATAATTTTGCAAAGGCGGGGCGGCGGTATCTCTGGAGCGCCGAGCTCTGTTGCACTGTCGACGTTGGCAGTCGCTGGGCCGAGTGAAACTATCAGCGTTTGCTGATGCCGGGAGCGGTCTTTGCAGGAGAGAAAAGAGTATAGGAGGCAGGAGAGATGGACGCATTGAAAATCGGGAATCTCATTTATGAATTACGAGTAGCAAGAAATATGACCCAGAAGCAGCTGGCGGAGCGGCTGTTCATCAGCGACAAGACCGTTTCCAAGTGGGAGCGGGGCGGCGGGTTTCCGGATCTTGCGCTGCTTCCTGACATCGCGCAGGTGCTGGATGTTCGCCTGGAGGATCTGCTCCGGGGCGAGATCGACACCAATGACAGGACAGGAGGCAATATGAAAAATTTAAAATTTTATGTCTGTCCTCAGTGCGGCAATCTGGTGACAGCGGCGGAGGAATCACAGATTTTCTGCTGCGGGAAACCGCTTGAGGCGCTGGAGCCGGTGAAGACTGGGGCGGACGAAAAACTGAAGGTAGAATTGATCGAAAATGAATATTTTGTATCGTCGGAACATGAGATGAGCAAGGCGCATCACATCATGTTCGTGGCGCTTTTGACGGGGGACAGCATGGTGCTGCGTCGGCAGTATCCGGAGTGGGATCTGCAGACCAGGCTGCCGCGGATGGCTCATGGCAAGCTGCTTTGGTACTGCAATAACCATGGACTGTTTTATCAGCTGGTCTAGGACTCGACCTTATGAAATCGTTCAAATAACATAGCGAGGGGTCCCTGGAAGGAAATCTGGAGCAGAAAATCCAGAAGCTCTTCCAGGGACTCTTTTTGTCCGTTTTGGATCCAGCGGCGCAGAATGGTGAGGGCGGCAGAAAAATGGTATTCCATGATGTAGTCACGCTGCCAGAGCTTGGATTCGGCACTTTCCTCCAGCGGAAAATTCGCCTGGATGGCGGGCAGGACGGTCTGTTTCAGGGACTCGCCGAAGGTAATGTCCCGCATCAGCAGCGGCACCATGACATCCTGATGCTGATTGTAGGCATCGATGATCAGGTGGGCGATATGGTGGAACATTTCCGTCGCGTCGGTTTCCTGGCGTTTGGTATGAAAATAACTGTTTGCCATTTGAGAAATGAAGTCCAGCAGCTCGTCCTTGATCTTTTGAAAAATATCGTAAACATCGTGATAATACAGGTAAAACGTCCCGCGATTATACCCGGCCAGGTCGGTGATCTCACGTATGGTGATCTGGCTGATTTCTTTCTTTTCATAGAGTTTCAGGAATGCTTCCTGGAGATTTTTCTTTGTTTCCGCAGTGCGCTGCTCGTTCTTGTTCATCGTCAAACCCTTTCTTCTGCAAAGGTCTTTGCAGAATGTTTCGTATCGTTAAAAGTATGATACTGCATCGGCCCATTTTATTCAACAACGTGTTGAGCAAACTCAACAAATGAAGGAAATCTGTTCATTGAATTAGGAAAAAGTCCTGCTTACAATAGGGGCAGGAGGTAACAAATATGGAACAGTCAAAGAAAAAATATCTGGCACCGGTGGGAGCGTTACTGCTGGCACTACTATTGGTCACGGTCATCACATTTCCGATGTTGAGCATGGAAGTAAAAGATATCCCGGTGGCAGTGTTTTCGCAGGATGAAGGTATGAAGACTCCAAGCGGGACGGTCAACGCCGGAGAAAATATGGTAAAACAGATCACAAAGAGCGGTAACAAGGCCCTGGACTGGGATGTTTTGAAGTCGAAACAGGAAGTGCAGGATGCGTTAGATGACGGGACGTATTACGCTGTGTTCACCTTCCTGCCAGGCTTCTGGGATGCTGCTGTGGCAAGCTGGGAACCGCTTCGGTATTTCGGTGAAGGTCTGAGAGCGCTGCTGTATCAGGGAAGTGGACTTTGGAACTGTGCGACTGCAGCGTCTATCGTGCTTGCGGCTGTCGGCGTGGCAGTCAGCCTGATCGCAGTCGTTCGGGAAAAGAAGTACTGGGAAACTGCTGGTGAAAAGCAGTAATTTCTATTTTGAAATCTGATATTTACGAAGAAGTCTTGATGCCTTGGTCTGTGTAATGCCCAGGGCATCTGCTACTTTATAGGAGCTTTTGTAGTGGGCATAATACTTTGCAAGGATCTTGCTTTCAAATTCGGAGACTGCAGCTTCGAAGTCAAGAGTATCATCTTCCTGCGGGATATCGGATGAGATCTCTTGTTTCTGTTCCACATCGTGCAGAGGAGGAATGTCATCCGTTGTGATGATATCTCTGCCGGAAGTGATTATGATCTTTTCGATGAGGTACTGCAGCTCACGAATATTGCCCGGCCAGGAATAGCTTTTTAACATACTGACAGCAGTAGGTGTGATTGTTTTGGCGGTGTCGAATTTATCATTGTATTTACTGATAAAGAAATTAATAAGAGGCTCGATAGCATCGGTTCTCTCGCGAAGGGGCGGTATGAACAGCTCAATAACGCGGAGACGGTAATAGAGGTCTTCGCGAAATTTTTTTGCCTTAATGAATTCTTTTAAATTCTCGTTGGTTGCAGCAATAATGCGGACATTTACAGTTTTGCTCTTTAAAGCCCCGACAGGGGTATAGGTCTTCTCCTGGATGAGCTGCAAAAATTTAGACTGCAGATTATATGGCAGGAGTCCTATTTCATCAAGAAAGAGCGTTCCTCCGTCGGCCAGTTCCACCTGACCGGGCTTTCCTTTTTTACTGGCGCTTGTAAAAGCTCCGGAAGCATATCCGAACAGTTCCGATTCAATGAGGCTTTCGGGGATAGATCCGCAGTTGATAGTAACAAAAGGTTTCTGTGCGCGGTTACTGTTTTTATGGATATGGCGCGCAAGAGCCGTTTTACCGGTGCCGGACTCACCCTGGATCAGTATGGTAGAGTCGAAGTAGGCAATCCGGGAGATGGTCTGATTGATATCTGCCATGGCCCTGTCTGAAATCACCAGTTCATCAAATGAGAGAGAGGACTGGGATGTTTGTGGACGATCAGAAGCTTTGGCAGAAAAAGCCAGGATCTGCTCTATATAGCAGTCCGCTTCACCCGGGTCTTCTGCGAGGCGAGTGACGGATACTTCCAGTGGAGCATCAGTTCCTTCCTGTAAAACCCGCGTTTCGGATTTCTTGTCTCGAATGCATTCCTGGATCAGGGATATAGACGTGTACTTTTCCGGAAGATGAGAAAACGCATGAAAATCAGCACTTTCATCAATTTGAAAATGCTGATCGAACGCAGGATTTCGATACAGGATCGTTTCGTTGGAATCCACAACGCAAAGAGGCTCTCTTATGGTTTCCAGTATATTTTTATAGAAATTTTTTTTCATAATTTATAAAAACCCATTCAAATGTAAAAAGTATTACTTTATAATATAAATATAACAAGGGTTTGGGACACTTTCAACATGAATTGATAAAAAAGGAACGATATGAATTTTTACAAGACGATTGAAGCAAATACCGATCAGATGGTGTCGGATATTAGTACATTGATCAAGTATAAAAGTATCCAGGGCGAAGCCGAGGACGGAATGCCCTATGGAAAAGGGATGGATGATGCCTTGAACTATGTTCTGGAGCTGGCAGAGGAAATGGGTTTTCGGACAAAGAAACTGGATGGATACTGCGGATATGCCGAGTATGGGGAAAGCGATACATACATAGGCATTTTCTCACATGTTGACGTCAATGATGAAGACGATAACGAATGGAAATACGATCCTTACGGAGGAATCGTAGATCAGGGAAGGATCTATGGTTCTTCTGCGGTGGATAAAGGTGCTCTCATCGCGGTGCTTTATGCCTTAAAAGCTGTAAAGGAATCAAAATGCGACCTGAAACGAAAGGTCCGTCTGATCATCGGAACGGATAACCGGAGATACTTTTCGGATATGGATGTATACATGAAGCACGAAAATCCACCTATCGCAGGATTTTCTGTAGATGGGCATTTTCCTGTCACGTATGCGGAGAAGGCACTAGGCATGTTTGAATTCGAGAAAAAAATCGGACAGGATGGGGAAGAATACATCGAGTACATGCATGGCGGCAAAGTGGACAATCTGGTTCCGGGATATTGCAGTGCAAAGCTGGTGACACAGAGAAAAACAGATATCTTAAAGAAAATGGAAGTTTATATTTCGGAAAGCCGTCATGATATCAATGCAAAGCTTCTGGATGACGGAGTGATGCTGGAGGCTTTCGGAAAGGAAAAGCATTGTGCTTCTATCGAGAAGGGGATCAACAGTATCGCGATCATGCTGGATTTCCTGCGTTATATTCAATTCGGTTCAAAAGATCTGCGTGAAGTCGTGGAGTTTCTTTGCGATAAGATCGGCTTTGATATTTACGGGGAACGGATGGGTATCGGATACGAGGACGAATTGACTGGAAAAACAGCTTTAAATCTGGGGACCTTGGCATTTGAAGAAGGAACGCTGACGATCCGGATCGACTGCAGATTCCCTATTACAGCTAATTATTATCAGGCGATCGAGGTGATCAACTCGACATTCGAGAAAGAAGGCTTTCAAATCAATGAATCTTCTTACTGGCCGCCAACGTATTTGCCGAAAAATCATTTTCTGATCGAAGCGCTTTTAAAAAGCTATAGGGAAGTAACGGGAGATGACAGTGAGCCGGTTTCTGGAACCAGTGCAAGCTATTCGAAGGTAATGGCCAATATTGCAGCATTTGGTGCACATTATCCGGGAGAAGGGATCGCCTGGGAACAGATTGATGAATCTCTGGAAATCGATACGTTGATCAAAACAACAAAAATTTATGCCAATGCTATCTACAGACTTTGCACGGAAATATAATAAGGCGAAAACGACTTATAAATAAAACGCATGCATTGAATAAGGCGAAAACGACTTGCATGTAAAAATAAAATAAGTTAAAACCGACTTGGCTCAAAATAGATCTCAAAAAGATTTTTCATCCGGCAGCAAATAAGTTATTTTTTTCGCATAAAACTATGACTTTTTTGCTGTTTTTTTATTTGGCATGGATATTGCGATATTATGAGTTCGGAAAATCAATTACTGTTTTGAGGAGGTTATTATGGAAAAGGAAAAGAAAAAATTCAAATTAAAAACCCCAAACTCATATGTTATCATCATGGCCATTATTGCTATCGTAGCTGTACTGTCCTGGATCATTCCAGGGGGTGCGTATGATTATGTAGATCCGAATGCGGACAAGCTGGAGCCTATTGCCGGCACGTTCCATACGATCGCATCTCATCCACAGGGACTGTGGGCTGTGATCATGGCTCCTATCACAGGATTCATGGATTCCGTTGATATTATCTTATACTGTCTGGTGATCGGTGGATACATCGCACTGGTTATGAAGACTGGCGCACTGGATGCTGCTATCGGAACTACGATGAAGCGGTTAGAAGGAAAAGAAATCATGCTGATCCCTACGCTGATGCTGATCTTCTCCGTTGCTGGTGCAGCATTTGGTATCGAAGAAGAAACACTGCCGTTCTTCCCGGTCCTGATCCCGATCTTTATCGCAGCAGGATATGACTCGCTGGTAGGACTTTCTGTTATAAAAATAGGTGCAGCACTGGGTGTTATGGCATCCATTGCAAATCCGTTTGCAGTTGCTATCGCAAGTAAATTCGCAGGGATCTCCATGGCAGATGGAATCGGTATCCGCATTATACTTCTCTGCATCTACATCCCGACCGGCATCATATTTACGATGCATTACGCAAAGAAAATCCAGAAGGATCCTACGAAATCCCTGGTTTACGCACAGGCTGAAGAAAATAAAAAGTTCTTCTTAGGAAACGGGTTTGACAAAAATGATCTGCCTGAATTCACTTTAAAACGGAAACTCATCCTGATCGTATTCGGATTATCCTTCCTTATCATGATCTGGGGCGTACTGTCCTGGGAAGACCTGGGCGTTACGATCTGGCCGACTATGGGATGGTGGTTCCCGGAACTGACCGCAGTATTCCTGGTTGCAAGCATCATAGTAGCTGTAATCGACAGAATCAAGGTAGATGCTTTCATGGATATCTTCGTCAAGGGTGCTGCTGATTTATTAAGCGTTGCGATCATCATCGGAGTAGCGCGTGGTGTGTCCGTGATCATGTCGGATGCTTCCATCACCGATACCCTGTTACATTATTGCGAAACTGCAGTATCCAGCATGTCTTCCGGATTATTTGCAGGAATGAACTATCTGATCTTCCTGGTGTTATCATTCTTCATTCCGTCCAGTTCCGGTCTGGCAACATTGTCCATGAGCATCATGTCGCCGCTTGCTGACTTCGCGGGAGTAGGAAGAGAAATCGTTATTATTGCTTACCAGTCTGCAAATGCGATGATCTCTCTGATCGCACCGACATGCGGTCTGCTGATGGGTGTTCTGGCAATGACAAAAACTTCTTTTGGAACATGGGTACGCTTCGTGTGGAAGCTGTTAGTGTTCGTTGCGATCGTTACCGTACTGGTACTTGTATTAGCTTGTGTGTTCCTGTATTAAAGCAGATTGAGGAGAAAGATGATGAAAGAAAGACTATTAACAAATACAGAACCAATTGATGTGTTCCATTACTTTGAAGATCTGACATTCATCCCGCGTGAATCGGGAAATGAAAAGGAAGTGTCGGATTACCTGGTGAACTTTGCCAAAGAGCATGGTCTGGAATACAAGCAGGATGAATGGTACAACGTTCTGATCCGTAAAGAAGCCACTCCTGGCTATGAGGACCATCCAGGTGTGATCGTTCAGGCGCACATGGATATGGTATGTGAGAAAAACGGAGATGTAGAGCATGATTTTGCGAAGGATCCAATCGTGTTTGAGGTGGAAGATGATCGTGTCATTGCGAAAAACACTACCTTAGGTGCTGATGACGGAATTGGTGTTTCGTTCGGCCTGGCGCTGCTGGCGGATGATTCTATCAAACATCCGGCGATCGAATTCGTATGTACATCTGATGAAGAACGAGGCTTGCAGGGAATTGAAAACTTCGATTTCACGCGGTTAAAGGGCGACTACGTTATCAACGTAGACAGTGATGATGAAGGGGTAGTCGTTGTAGGATGCGCAGGCGGCCCGGTCGTAAAAGTCAATCTGCCAATCAGAAAAGTTCCGGCAGAACATAAAAAAGAGTACTATGCGATCAAAATCACAGGGCTGCGCGGAGGACATTCCGGAGAGGATATCCACAGAGGTCGCGCCAATGCCAATAAGCTGCTGATCCGTGTATTAAGAGCATTAGAGGAAAATGTAAGATTCGATCTGAGCGATATCACAGGCGGTCTGAAATACAATGCGATCCCGCGTAATGCAGAAGCTGTAATAGGGATCGAACAGGAAGATAAAGCTGCTATGGATGCTGTAATAGAACGCTTCAGCGGGATATTTGCAGATGAGTATCGTGTAAATGATCCGGGAATCACACTGGAAGCTGTTCCGCAGGAAGCTGCAGATCATATTCTCGATGAGGCTTCCAGCAGAAGGGTGCTGGATTACATTGATTTCACAGAAACCGGGATCATCAGAAGAGATCAGGACTACCCGCAGTTCGTAGAAAGCTCTGTAAGTCTTGGAACTATCTCCATAAAGAATGATTCTGCAGAGATCTGGATCATGACAAGAAGTTCAAAAGAAAGTCAGCACAGAGCAATGTTCCAGCGTATCATTTCGCTGACCAAGGCATACGATGGAATCTATGAAGTGATGTCTGACTGTCCTGCATGGGAGTTTGATTCGGAATCACAGTTAAAGAAGAAGTTCGAGGATGTATTCAGAGAACTGTACGGAAAGGATCCATCCTTTATGATCCTGCATGCAGGTCTGGAACCGTGTGAGTTTGCAGTGAAGGTGGATCGTAAACTGGACATGATCTCGCTTGGACCAGATATCCGTGATCTTCATGCCCCTGGTGAGTATGTGGTGATTTCTTCGACGCAGCGGGTATGGGAGTGCTTTAAACGCCTGATCGAAAGCTTATAAAATAAAACCATAATATTTGTCCTATAAAAAATGCCGTTTCGGCGGTCTGCAAGGTGATGCAGACTGGCCGAAGCGGCATTTTTGTGATCGTGAAGTTTATCGATTTGCAGGACTCGTGTTTACATAAAACGTGATTATGCCATTTCGCGGATGAGGTTGACCATTTCGATGGCACTTTCCGCACAGTCGGAACCTTTGTTTCCTGCCTTTGTGCCGGCACGTTCGATGGCCTGCTCGATGTTCTCTGTAGTAACGACGCCGAACATTACAGGAATGCCTGTAGAGAGGGAAACCTGAGCGATGCCTTTGGAAACCTCATTGCAGACGTAGTCGTAGTGGCTGGTAGCTCCGCGGATCACTGCACCGAGACAGATCACGGCATCGTACTTGCCGCTTTCAGCCATCTTGGAGGCGATGAGAGGGATCTCAAACGCACCAGGGACCCATGCTACATGGATGTCCTCATCTTCTACGTTGTGACGCTTCAGCGTGTCCAGAGCGCCGGAGAGGAGCTTGGATGTAATAAATTCGTTGAAACGTGCTGCGATAATGCCGACTCTGATTTTTTCCGATACTAATTTTCCTTCATATACTTTCATGTTCTTTTCCTTTCGTTTTATGAGTGTTAGCGGTATGAATTACATGTCTTCCAGCAGGTGGCCCATGCGGCTCTTCTTGGTACGCAGGTACACCAGATCGTTTTTATTGGCTTTGATCTGGATCGGGACGCGCTCGGTGATCTCCATGCCGAAATCGGAAAGCTGATAGATCTTGTCCGGATTGTTGGTCAGAAGACGCAGTTCCTTTGCACCGAGATCTCTGAGGATCTGTGCGCCGATGTAGTATTCGCGCAGGTCTCCGGCAAAGCCCAAGGCAATATTGGCGTCCAGGGTATCAAGACCTTTTTCCTGCAGTTCATAAGCTTTGAGTTTATTGATAAGACCGATGCCTCTGCCTTCCTGGCGCATGTAGAGGAGGATGCCTCTGCCTTCTTTTTCGATCTGGGTCATGGCTGCTGCCAGCTGATCGCCGCAGTCGCAGCGCAAAGATCCGAAGGTGTCTCCCGTCATGCATTCGCTGTGGACTCTGCAAAGAAGATCCTTGCCGTCGCCGATGTCGCCTTTGACCAGGGCGATGTGGTGTTCTCCGTTGAGACGGTTTACGTAGCCGTAGGCCTTGAAGCTGCCGTATTTTGTCGGAAGGTTGACTGCTGCTTCGCAGTCCACCAGTTTTTCATGGCGTTTGCGGTAGTCCTGCAGTCCCTTTATAGTGATGAATTTCATATCGTATTTTTTGGCCAGTTCGATCAGTTCAGGGGTACGCATCATGGTACCGTCTTCACGCATTACTTCGCAGCAGAGTCCGCATTCCTTAAGACCTGCCAGGCGAAGAAGATCGACGGTGGCTTCCGTGTGGCCGTTTCGCTCCAGGACGCCGTTTTTCTTGGCTTTCAGCGGGAACATGTGACCGGGACGGCGGAAATCCTGCGGCTTGGAATTTTCATCGACACAGGCTCTTGCAGTCATTCCGCGTTCTTCTGCGGAGATGCCGGTAGTGGTGTCCACGTGGTCGATAGAAACGGTGAACGCTGTTTCGTGGTTGTCGGTGTTTTCGCTGACCATCTGCGGAAACTGCAGCTTCATGCAGTACTCTGCACTCATAGGCATGCAGATGAGACCCTTGGCTTCTTTCGCCATAAGGTTCACGTTTTCGGTCGTTGCAAATTCTGCGGCGCAGATCATGTCTCCTTCGTTTTCGCGATCTTCATCGTCGGTTACGAGGATGACTTTTCCCTGGCGCAGATCTTCTAAAGCTTCTTCGATGGTGTTAAATTGAAACATATTGTAATACCTCCTGTGGTCCTTTAAAATCCATTTTGTAATAAAAATTCTGCTGTTATCCCGGACGGTGCGGGATGTGAACTGGTGTCGCTGCTGCCGTCTGAGTGAAGATCTCCGCTCCTGTTTCCCTGATAGGGCTGCAAAAGCTTCGCAACGTATTTGCCGACGCAGTCGTTTTCCAGATTGACCATATCGCCGTTTTTCTTTTCGGAAAGAATGGTTTTCGCGGCGGTGTGGGGAATGATGGAAACCTGGAAATTGTCTTTGTCTTCCCGCGCTACGGTCAGGCTGATGCCGTCTATGGTAATGGAGCCTTTTTCTATGATGAATCGCATCAGTTCCGGCGGTGTTTTTATGGTATACCATATGGCGTTGTCATCTTTTTTGATATCGGTTATGGTCCCGGTGCCGTCGATGTGACCGGAAACGATGTGACCGCCGAATCTGCCGTCTGCTTTCATGGCTCGTTCCAGATTGACATGACTGCCGGGACGAAGAGTTCCCAGTGAGGAACGGTTCAAGGTCTCGTGCATTACATCTGCTGTAAACTGCTTTTTGCTGAAGCTGGTCACTGTCAGGCATACGCCGTTGACGGCGATACTGTCACCGAGGTGAACGTCTTCCAGCACTGTTTCGGCTGCGATGGTGAGAACAGCGGAGGCTGCTCCGCGGTTGATGGTCCTGATCGTTCCTATTTCTTCGATGATGCCTGTGAACATGAAATCACCTCGCTTTCTATGAGGATATCATCACCCAGCATACGGATAGCAGGCGTTCCCAGTGCAAAGCATTCTGCTGGGAGCTCTACGCCGGCGCCTCCGACAGGACCGGGCGCCTCCTGGCTTCCGAAGATTTTCGGGGCGATGTAGGTTTGTATTTTATTGACGATCCCGCAGGAGAGGGCAGACCAGGCGATCTGGCTTCCGCCTTCTATGAGGACGCTGTCGATCTTTTCCTTTCCCAGGGCTTCCATCAGTGCGTGCAGATCCGGGTGCCCGTCTTTTAAAGGAAGAGGCAGGATCCGGCAGCCGGCAGCCTTAAGGGCAGTCAACTTCGATGAAATCGACTGGTCCAGATCTTCTCCTGCAGCTATTATGGTCGGGATCTCTTTTGCTGTGCGGACGATCTGAGAATCCAGCGGAATCCGCAGTTTTGTGTCGCAGATCACTCGAAGAGGATCTTTGCCGCCTTTGATCCTGCAGTTGAGCAGGGGATCATCGGTAAGCACCGTGCCGATCCCTGCGAGAATAGCTGCATGTCTGTTCCTGTCTTTATGGACGTTTTCTCTTGCTTTTTCTCCTGTGATCCAGCGGGATGCTCCCGTTCTGGTTGCGATCCTGCCATCCATCGTCATGGCGTATTTCAGCGTGACGTAAGGCATTCCTGTCTGGATATAATGGAAGAAGATCGCATTTATGGCGTCGCATTCTTCACGCATGAAGTCTTCTGTTACTTCTATACCGTGCTCTCGAAGGATCCGGGATCCTTTGCCGGAGACCAGCGGGTTGGGATCACGTGATCCGATGATCACATGTTTGATGCCGCTTTCGAGTATAGCATCGGTGCATGGCGGCTGTTTGCCGTGGTGACAGCAGGGCTCCAGTGTCACATAGATGGTGGCTCCTTCCGGCGACTGGGTGCAGGCGGCCAGCGCGGCGCGTTCTGCATGGAGGTCGCCGTACCGTGCATGGTATCCCTGTCCGATGATCTGATCGTCTTTTACGATCACTGCACCTACCAGCGGGTTGGGACTGGTGTGGCCGGTACCTCGCAAGGCCAGCTGGATGGCCAGTTTCATATAGTCGCTATTGGTCATGTTGATATCCTTTCTGTTGATATGAATAAAGCCCCGATCCGGCAGGATCGGGGCAGTTGTTTTTTGAAGGTGCGGAGCACTTTGCACAAGATGCTCGCAGAGCGCTTTGCAGGAGAAATAAGGCTTCCTGCTACATGTCTGTTATGAAAAAAGCTCTGAAACCAGTGGCTTCAGAGCTGATGCATACAAAACAAACGTGTCACACGCATTGTTATCTTCTATCATCCAGACTGTACTGTCGGTTTTGGAATCTCACCAAATCAACGCTGCAGCGCTCGCGGACTTTACCGCCGGTCGGGAATTTCACCCTGCCCCGAAGATGTTTATGAAACTATAATTATGTTAGACCTGCGGGGGACTTTTGTCAATAGGAAATTCCGAAAAATTTAAGGATTGGGAGTCAAATTTAAAAATCCAGAGCTGACAGGATCTTTTCAACCTGAGACATGTCGAGGGTTCCGTTTCGGTCGTAGGTAACGACGAGATTGATATAGGGAAGAAAGCCGCATTCGAAATATCGGAGGAGTTTCTGAAGGTTCTGTATCGCATAGTTTTCGATGTCCATCATGCCCAGGTGTTCCCAGTAGAGCAGTTTACGGGTTTTAGGATGTAAAATGGTGAAATCGGGACGGACGGGATTCCCTTCCAGATAAAGAGGAAATTCATATTTATATGGAATATGGCAGTATTCAAAGTGGGTCCCCAGCAGCAGTTCTGACTTGGAACGGACGTAGATGCCGCCAGGTGTGCGATGGATCAGTTGTTCTGGATGGATAGGGTTTGGATCGTAAGGTTCTGCGAGCCAGCGTCGGATCTCTGCATTGGTCGCATGATCTTGTAGCGAGGGATAGAGTTCGCCTTGCAGGTAGTCCAGTGCTTGTGCGATTCTGGATTTCTCCTGCGTCGTGCCGGTGAGAGTCGCACGAATATCCTGGATGATGGGTGCGGTCAATTCAGTCGAAAACAGTTCGGGCAGCGAAGTGTATCCATGGGAGAGCTGTTCCAGCAGGGTGATATTATGGGCGATTCGCGGCTGTAGTTGCTGCAAAGCTTTGGCCTGGATGATATTTTGAAGCAGGGAGGTGTCCTTCCTGGAGATGTATTTTGGCTTCCCGTTTAGTAGTGTGTAAGGGCGGGGCTTCCCATGCTCAAACCGCGTGTGGAGACTTCGGCAGGTCAAAGAGGCGCTGCGCTTCTGGCAGCGGCTATGGATTCTTTTCATTTCCTGTAGCTCGTCCTGTATGAGAGTGGTCGTGATCATGGGAAACTCCTTTCCGTTGTTGGGTGGGTATCGGGTAGTGTGATTATATAGGTGGAGATGCGGTCGGGTCAAAGGAAAGTTTTTGATTTGTAATGATAAGGTCAGTTATTGTAATATTTCCGTCAGTTGCTTTGATTTGTGGTTGGAAGAAGACGGTGGGGCGTTTCGAGAATGGTTTCAGTCAGTTTTTGCTGTGTGAGAGGGCTGGACTGACTGAAAATGTGAAGGAAGGTTGTGAGAAAACAGACCTAGATAAAGTTGTGGCGGACTGCAGCAGGATATTTCAGTCAGTTAGGATGAGATAAGGGGGTCGAAGTGACTGAAATGAAAAAATTACTGGTTAGAGAGATTTACTGGCTGAGCAGTTGGCAGCGAGTTTCAGTCAGTGTAAATAAGATTAGGGTGGGGAACTGACTGAAACAGATTTTGAGATGGAAGTTCTCATGTAATCGAGGGGGAATAGGCGGATTGCAGCAAGATATTAAAAAAAGTTTTCAAAAAGTGCTTGACTTTGTGGAGTAATTGGGTATAATTAAAGTATACTAAAAAGGTAAAGTAAATGCGGGCGATGCGGAGAACTGCAAATAGGCCGAAAAGCGGATCGGAGCAAAGCAATCCGGCAATCCGGCAATCCGGCAATCCGGCAATCCGGCAATCCGGCAATCCGGCAATCCGGCAATCCGGCAATCCGGCAAGCATAAGACCCGGCATGAGGATCATAGAGATCATTTTAAGGAGGTAAGAAACATGAGATTTTTCATTTGTGAACATTGTAAGAACATCGTAACTTTTGTAGAGGACAAGGGCGTTCCGGTAATGTGCTGCGGTCAGAAGATGACTGAACTGGTAGCGAACACGACAGATGCTGCACAGGAAAAGCATGTACCGGTTGTTGAAAAGGATGGAGACAAGCTGATTGTAAGCGTTGGAAGCGTAGAGCATCCAATGACGGAAGAGCACCATATCGCATGGATCGCTGTTGAGACTAAGAATGGCAGTCAGATCAAATATCTGGATCATACCGGAGCACCTAAGGTGGAATTTGCACTGGGCGGTGAAGAGGTGGAAGCCATTTATGCATACTGCAATCTCCACGGACTCTGGAAAGCATAAACTCAACAGGAGTGTAAAACAGGAGCAATAAAACATGTCAAATTTAACGTGCAAAGCGTTGGCAGCTGCGGCCGTTTCCCTTCTCGAGGAACGGCCGCTTGATAAAATCACCGTGCGGGACATTACCGACCGGTGCGGACTGACGCGAAATACCTTTTATTATCATTTTCAGGATATTTACGATTTGTTGGGATACATCTTCCGGGAAGAAGCGGATGCTACCCTGGAAAAATACTCGGTCAAGGCGGACTGGAAGGGAGTCTTTCTTGACATTTTGTCGTATCTGAAAAAAAAGAAAAAGATGATCGAACACGTCTACTATTCCACGCGAAAAGAAGAACTTGAATTCTATGTACAGCAGGTAGTCGGTGTCTACGCACTTCAGTTTATCGAGATCGAAACGGCGGGCCAGGAAGTCAGCAAACTGGTCAGGGAAACGGTTGCGGATTTTTATCGGAATGCGTTTGTCGGAGCCACCTTTCAGTGGATAAGGGATGGCATGAAGGCTACGCCGACGGTCATGGCGGCATTGTATGATAACATGTTTCGTGGTACGCTGCAGCAGGCCATCGACAGCGCCCGTGAGATATTGGATTAGCTGCAAATCTGCTGGCGGAGTGACGGGGTCGGGTCCCGTCCGACGCCTGCACCGGAACGCGCGGAGCGCGCTTTGCAGAAAAAAACAGAAAAAATCCATTGGGCAAATCAAGACCGATGCACAAATTTTGTGCATGGTCTTTTTTTTGATTATTTGGTTTTAAATGGGAGGGTGGTAAACTTACGCTGTAGATTTTTTCAAGATATGGGGTGATAGAAATTATGTTGAAACTAGGTGAGGCGATCACGCGGAAACGGAAGCTGATTCTGGTGGTTGCCGTACTGCTTTTGATCCCGTCTGTCCTTGGTATGATAGCGACGCGGATCAACTACGACGTCCTGAGTTATCTGCCGGATGACATCCAGACTATCAAAGGTCAGGATATCCTGCTGGATGACTTTGGGAAGGGCGGTTTCGCCATGGTCATGGTAGACGGCATGGACCAGAAGGACGTCTCAGCTCTGAAGAGCAAATTTGAAGATGTGGATCATGTGGACAGCGTGATCTGGTACGACAGTATTGTGGACTCGTCGGTGCCCCTTGAGATGGTGCCTGATGATGTTTACAAGAAATTCAACAGCGGGGATACGACGCTGATGGCGGTGTTTTTCGATGAGGGAACTTCGGCAGACGGCAGTCTGGAGGCTGTGGCCAAGATCAGGCAGATCGGCGGGAAACAGTGTTTTGTCAGCAGTATGACCGCATTTGTAGAGGACCTGAAGGAGCTGGCTGAGAAGGAAGAGCCGATTTATGTAGGTCTGGCTGTACTGCTCTGCTGTATCATTCTGGCGATTTTTATGGATTCCTGGATGATCCCGGTGGTGTTCATGGCGGGGATCGGTATGGCGATACTATACAACCTGGGATCCAACTTTTTCCTGGGGCAGGTTTCCTACATTACGAAAGCGCTGAGTGCGGTGCTACAGCTGGGGGTAACCATGGACTATTCCATTTTCCTCTGGCACAGTTACGAGGAGCAGCGGCAGGATCCGTCGAAAGATAAGAATGCTGCCATGGCACAGGCGATTTCCAATACATTCGCATCTATTACAGGAAGTTCGATCACAACGGTTGCAGGTTTCCTGGCTATGTGTTTCATGACGTTTACGCTTGGCAAGGATCTGGGTATCGTTATGGCAAAGGGCGTTATTTTTGGTGTGCTCGGCTGTATCACGATCCTGCCGTCGCTGATTTTGACGTTTGAAAGGGCTATCGAGAAGACGCGTCACAAGAACATTACACCGAAATTCGACAAGCTTTCTGCAAAGATCACGAAGAAGCCTGGTATTTTTGCTGTCATCTTCATCGTGCTGCTGATACCGGCGCTCTTTGGATATACTCATACCAGCGTATATTACAACCTGGATAAGAGTGTGCCGCAGACGCTGCCGTTTGCAGTGGCCAATGAAAAATTGTCAGATGACTTTGATATGAATACGACTCATATGCTGCTGGTGGATGCAGATATGGATAAAAAAGATGTAGATGATATGATGAGCGACATCGACAAGGTAGACGGTGTTAAATATACTATGGGACTGGAAAGTGCTCTCGGACCTGCGATTCCTGACGAGATCCTGCCGGGCGAGGTGGGCAGCATCGTCAAGAGCGACGATTATCAGCTGCTGATCATCAGTTCCAAATACAAAGTAGCCAGCGACAAGGTAAACAAGCAGATCGACGAGATCAATCAGGTGGTAAAACAGTATGATAACAAGGGCATGCTCATTGGAGAAGCGCCTTGCACTAAGGACCTGATCGATATTACAGATCGCGACTTCAAGGTCGTCAGTGCTATCTCCATCCTGGCGATCCTGCTGATCATCGCTTTTGTATTGAGGTCGGTTTCTCTGCCGATCATCCTGGTAGCGGTCATCGAGCTGGCGATCTTTATCAATATGGGGATCCCGTACTTTACGGGAACGGAGCTGCCGTTTATCGCTTCGATCTGTATCGGCACGATACAACTTGGGTCTACTGTAGACTATGCGATACTGATGACTACCAGGTACAAGAGAGAGAGATTTCTTGGCAATGACAAGCGGACTTCGGTGCGGATCGCACATTCGACGTCGATGCCATCTATTATGGTCAGTGCACTGGGATTCTTCGCAGCGACTTTCGGTGTTGCGATCTATTCCGACATCGACATCATCAGTTCGCTTTGCACGCTGATGGCACGCGGCGCCATCATCAGTATGCTGGTTGTTATGTTCATCCTGCCGTCCATGTTCATGCTGTTTGACAAGCTGATCTGCAAGACGAGCAAGGGGTTCATCAACAAAGATGGTAATGGAAATACAGGCGGTAAGGGAGCGATCCCTCCGATTATGGATACGGCTGAATAGGAGGTATCAGAGATGAGTGTAGAATTTAGAAAGAAATTCAAGAGAAAGAAGATTCTGTCCTTCGCATCTGCTGCGGTAGTGGCGTTCACCATGACGGCAGCTCCGGTTTTCGCGGCGACGGACAGCGGCAATACAAAAGATGAAACGGTGTACGTGGTAACGGAGTCCGACGGTAGCCAGTCGGATCTCATCGTCAGCGATCACCTGAAAAACAAGTCCGGCAAGGACAAGATCGAGGACATTTCCACTCTGACAAACATAGAAAACGTCAAGGGCAAGGAAAAGTTCAAGCGGGAAGATGACGGTACGCTTTCCTGGTATGCAAAGGGCAACGACATCTATTACCAGGGCAAGACGGATCAAGACGCTCCGATCTCCATGGACATCAAGTACTACCTGGATGGCAAGGAAGTGGAAGGCGCAGATCTTTCCGGCAAAACCGGTAAGGTGAAGATCGTCATCAATTATACCAACAATGCGGAATACCAGGGTATCAAAGTGCCGTTCGTCGTTCTGACCGGCATGGTTCTGGAAAACGATACATTCCAGAATGTAACGGTAAGCAGCGGCAAAGTCATCGACGATGGACAGAAATCCTTTATCGTGGGCATGGCGGCTCCTGGAATCGCTGACAACCTGGGAATTTCCGAAGATGAACTGGGATTCGGCAGCACCGTGGAAATCACAGGAGACGCTAAAAAATTCGCTCCTGAGGATATGATGACGGTGGTAACCAACGATTTCTTCCAGGATATCGACATGAGCGAGCTGGGAGTCGGCGATCTGGACAGCCAGATCGGTCAGCTGGACAATGCTGCAAAGCAGCTGGTTTCCGGAACTAATACTCTGTATAAGGGGATCGAAACCCTCAACAGCAGCTCGGCTGCGCTGGCAAGCGGTGTTGGCAAGTTGAATCAGGGCGCTGCAAAGATCGATGAAAACACGAAAGCAGCTCTGCAGGGCAGTAAGGATCTGGCGGCAGGAAGCCAGTTCCTTTCGAGTCAGTTGAACAGCAAGCTGGGTGATATGAGTGACGGCGTAGCGAAGCTGAATACGGCGGCAGGCGCCATCGGTCAGTATGTGGTAGCAATTAATGCCGGTTTGAATGGAGATGGTACAGCGACAAATCCGGGTCTTGTTAAAGGTGCAGATGGTCTGGTAGCAGGCATGGAAACTGCGAAGGAAACCCTGGATCAGGGAGCTACTGCAGATCAGACGGCATTGGCATATTTGGAGCAACAGCATACTGCAGGGACGATCAATGATGCTGATTATACAAAACTGAAAACTCTGATTGAAGGTTCCGAGGAAGCGCAGACCGGGGTTTCAGCGTCCCTGGATACGACTGGAAAACTTGGCGGCGGTGCAGCGAAAATTGCAGCGGGTGCAAAACAACTGCAGGGCGCTATGGCAGGCAATGGCACTGAAAAGAACCCTGGCCTCACGAATGTTTCCGGTCAGCTTACTGCAGGCGTTCAGGAAATGGTAAAACAGCTTGGTGCAGCTACCAGCGAAACAGGTGAACTTTCCGTTGGTTTGAAGACACTGGTTGACGGATCTTCTGAACTGGCAGCCGGTGAAACTCAGCTTTCCGCAGGTGCTTCCGAACTGGCGGCAGGTATGAACGAGCTGTACTCCAAGTCGGGGCTGCTCATCAGCGGTATCGGTCAGCTGGATGCAGGATCCAAGAAGCTGAACGACGGCATGAGCCAGTTCTACAAGGAAGGCATCGGCAAGATCGTAAGCCTGTACAACGACAAGCTGAAGGGTACGGTCAACAACGCCGGTGAAATGGTAGCTGTGGGCAAGGCCTACAACACCTTCACACAGGTGCCGGACGGCATGGATGGAACCGTAAAATTCATCTACAGAACAAAGGTTGCTGACTGATTTGCATAAAAAGAGAAATCTATCAAATCTATCACACATATATTGTAGACGGGTCTGCTTCGAGCAGGCCCTGTCTGCGCAGTAAAACTGGTTATCTTGAAGTAAGCCTGGTATTTACGTGCAAAGTGCGCTCCGGAGGCGAGGTATTCGTCTTCGCAGCGCATTTTGCGTTTTTGGGTTCTTGACCTTTTCCTATAGGGGAAGTCGTATAATATCCTTAGCAACATAACAGCAATATAACAACGAAACGAAAACGATATGGATAAGGAGCGAGGTGTATGGCTTACACGGCATCGGTCATGACAGACCGTTTACAGGATTTAAAACAGAATTTTCTCAAGGCAGTTCCCAGCATCACCATCGGACGGGCGATAGCCTACACGGAAGTAGCGAAAGAATTTCCCGATATTCCGCGGAATCTGCGCAGAGCGAAGGGTTTCCGGGCGGGCGTGCGAGACGGCGCCGATTCTCATTCAGGACGGTGAGCTGATCGTCGGCCATCCGTGCGGCAAACCGCGGGCAGGGGCATTTTCGCCGGATACCGCCTGGGAGTGGGTGCGGGACGAGCTGGATACCATCGGGACTCGTCCCCAGGATCCGTATTACATCAGTGAAGAAGACAAGAAGATCATGCGGGAGGAGATCTTCCCGTTCTGGGAAGGCAAGTCCCTGGCGGAGGCCTGCGAGAAGGAATTAAGAAAAGAAGGCCTGTGGGAATACGGCGCGGAAGTTGCCATCACAGATCTGACCTATCATGTGACCAGCGGCGGAGGCGATTCCAGCCCGGGTTACGACATCATCCTCTTCCGCAAGGGCATCCGCGGCATCCTGAAAGAAGCAGAAGCCCATTTGGAGTCTTTGCAGGCTGTGTGGACGATCCAGTCCCTGTTTTCCCTCGAAGAAAACCAGTGCAGCACGTCGCTGGGACGCGTAGACCAGTACATGTATCCATGTTATGCAAAGGACATCGCAGAGGGTGTTCTGACGCCTCAGGAGGCCTTCGAGCTGACGGGGTGCTTCCTCATCAAATGCTCGGAG
This sequence comes from uncultured Clostridia bacterium, assembly GCA_934281605.1. Classification (GTDB taxonomy): domain Bacteria; phylum Bacillota; class Clostridia; order Peptostreptococcales; family Anaerovoracaceae; genus Lentihominibacter. The sequence goes on from CAKQXD010000001.1 coordinate 227,533, forward strand.
TCATCTGGTATACGCCGGAAGCTACGGCAACGTACTTTGCAGGATATATGCCGTTCATCAACATGTGCGTGGGCGGACTGAAACGTGACGGCGGAGCGGTGCTGTACGAAGGTCCGACGGCTATCATCAAATCCGTTTCCAAGATCAACGTGGAGTCCATGAGCCTGGGAATGGCACACAACTTCAAGTTCAGCGAAGGATTCCTGGCGCAGCCGCAGGGCAGAGGATCGCTGAAGACTTTGCTGAAGACATCGTCGGCTATGGGCAACGGCGAAATGCAGTTTATCTGCGTCGAAAACGACACGCTGCGCAAGGCACAGAAGAAGCCGGAGGATTACCGGGATCTCATCGTGAGAGTCGCAGGATACTGCGCATACTTTGTGGAACTTTGTGAAGAAGTACAGAACGAAATCATCAGCAGAACCATGCTGGGAGAATAGGCTGCGTAAATAGAACGAAAAGAGGCACTGGATTATTGAATTTTCAATTATTTCAGTGCTTCTTTATTATCTTTGGAATGGGGGTTGATTTTTGGGTTGCGTGGTGGTACTATTGTAGCATCGCTTTGAAGGGTGGCTTATAGAAGGCGGCGGTTTGGGGCGTTGTGAGGAAAGAGTTTTATTTTGCCCGGATGTGCTGCATATCAGAGGCAAAATTTTTTATGCTTTTTAGTATGAATTTTAGAAGAGGTGAACTATGAGTCAGGAACAGGATTTTAAGCAGCTGGAAGAGGAGTACGACGCTGCAGAAAATGCGAAACACGATATGCGGATGCGGCGTATGGGGGAGATGCCGGTAGGGCGGCTGATCCTTACCATGTCCTGGCCGGCGATGATCGCCATGCTGATCCAGGCATTTTATAACATTGTAGACAGCTTTTTCGTATCGATGATCAGCGAACAGGCGCTGGCGGCGGTTACATACGTTTTCCCGATCCAGATGCTGCTGATTTCCATCACCATCGGAACGGGCGTAGGGATCAACTCGCTGATTTCCAGAAGGCTGGGTGCGAAGCTTTATGAAGAAGCGGATATGGCGGCAAATCACGGCTACCGGCTTTCGTTCTTCAACTGGATGTTTTTCGCGCTGATCGGAATCTTTTTATCGAGTCCGTTCATGCATCTGATGTCCAATACGCCGTTTATCGTAGAAAGCGGTACGAAATATATGGCGATCATCACCATCGGATCTCTGTTCTGCATCGTGCAGATGACGACGGAGAAGATCCTGCAGGCGACGGGAAATATGATCATTCCAATGGTCTGCGGCATCATCGGAGGTGTTTCCAATATTATATTGGATCCGCTGTTTATTTTCGGTATCGGACCGTTTCCGAAGCTGGGCGTTGCAGGTGCTGCAGTAGCTACGGTGCTGGGGCAGTTCCTTTCCATGTGTGTGGGGCAGATCGTTCTGTTCAAGGGAAAACATGCGGTAAAGGTGCGACTCTGGGGATGGAAGTTTCACGGACGGATTATTCGTGATATCTATGCAGTCGGCGCTCCGTCTATCCTGATGCAGTCCATCGCATCCATTATGCAGTTCGGTATGAACATCATCCTGGGGACTATGACAGAGACTGCAGTTGCGGTCATGGGAGTATATGGAAGACTTCAGTCCTTCATCTTTATGCCGGTCTTCGGTCTGAATCAGGGCGTGCTCCCGATCATGGGCTTCAATTTCGGTGCGAGAAACCGGAAGCGGCTGATGGAAACTTATAAAAAAGGATTTTTGATCGCCTTCATTATCATGGCAGCAGGACTTGTGATATTCCAGATGTTCCCGCGCCAGCTTCTGGCGATGTTCAACTCGCAGAACAATCAGGCGATGTTCGATATCGGCATTCCGGCACTGCGTTACATCAGCTTGTGTTTCCTGCCGGCAGCTTTCGGTATCATGACGTCTTCGATTTTCCAGGCAACGGCCCACGGATTTCTGAGCCTGTGGGGTTCACTGATCCGTCAGCTGGTAGGCATCCTGCCGCTGGCATGGATTCTGGCGGCCATCGGCGGCGTAGATCTGGTATGGTTCGCCTTCCCGCTGGCAGAGCTGCTGGGAACGGTGTACTTCGCCATCGCGTTAAAGCATCTGTACCGGACGGAGATCCGCAGACTGGACATTCTGGCGGAAACGTCGTATTAGGTAGAAAATTTGAATACTGCAAAGAAGCCTTCGGCGATGGGTTTATCTCCGGAGGCTTTTCGTGTTTTTTCTGATTCGATTTCTGGTTAGAACTGGAATGAAAAAATAGAATCATGGATATAAATACTGGATTTCATCGCCTTGATCTTCGATGCGAAAATCGGAATCCATGACAACAAGATCGTACAAAAGAGGATCCTGGATCAGATGCTTCCAGACCGTATAGGTGGCGCGGATGAAGTCCTCGTTGAGAGGGATTTCCCGGGAAATCAGCGGACACTCGTAGGGCAGTTCACTGTCCTGATAGACCATATGAAGGACGTCGTCTTCATCCAGGTGAGGAGCCAGAGGGAAGAAACGGCACTGGAGAGGGCGATTTTCTCTCGGACAGCAGGGCGCTGTTTTACAGTGAAGAAAATAGACAGTCCCGTGCCAGCTGTCCGGAAACTCGTAGTCTTCGGCATGATTTTTCTCCCAGCCTAGCCACTCCTCTTTTCGGCTGAACATCTTCTCTTCTCCGGGGAGCAAATAAATACCAAAATCGTCTTCGCCCTTGGAATCAGAGGAATCAGTTTCACTGCCGCAGGTGCAGCAGGCGGCGCCGCAAAGCTGTCCGCAGTCCTGATCCAGAGGAGAAACCCGGTCGAGAAGTCGATATATTGCTTTAAGTGTGTTTTTTGTGATTGAACTTTTCATGATTCTAGTATACAATAGATTCTAATCTAGTTAAAGAAAATTTAATCTACATATATATATTATATATATGATATGGGTTTGGAACGGAACAACAAACCATAGTCAGAAAATAAAAAGAAAATACGATTGAGAAAGGGATACTATATGAGATTAGGTATAGATATCGGATCAACAACCGTAAAACTGATCTTGCTGGATCAGGAGGATCACATCCTGTACAGCCGTTATGAACGACATATGTCCAACGTGTTTGAAACCGTTGTGGACCTGCTGAAAAAAATGTACGAGGAAGTAGGTGACGTGAAACTGCGTCCGGTCATTACAGGATCGGGCGGTCTTTCGCTGGCCAATCTCCTGGGCATTCCGTTTGAGCAGGAGGTCATCACCTGCAGTGCTGCGGTAGAGGCGCTGATTCCTCAGACTGACGTCGCTATCGAGCTGGGTGGAGAAGACGCTAAGATCACGTTCTATGGACAGACCATCGAGCAGAGAATGAACGGAACCTGTGCAGGGGGTACGGGAGCGTTTATCGACCAGATGGCAGTATTGTTGAATACAGATGCGCAGGGACTTAACGAAGCTGCGAAAAAACATAACATGATTTATCCGATCGCGGCGCGGTGCGGTGTATTCGCTAAAACCGATATTCAGCCGCTGATCAACGAGGGAGCAGCCATCGAAGACCTGGCTGCATCCATCTTCCAGGCGGTGGTCAATCAGACCATCAGCGGACTGGCATGCGGTCATACCATCAAGGGAAAGGTCGCATTCCTGGGGGGACCTCTGTCCTTCCTGTCAGAGCTGCGGAAGCGGTTCATCGAAACGCTGGAATTAAAGGATGATGAGATCATCTTCCCGGAAAACTCCAAATATTTCGTTGCCATCGGAGCGGCTATGAAGGCTACAAAATCCGATGAGATCTCCTTCGCAGAAATCCTGCAAAAAGCAGAGCATGCCGACCCGGCACAGCTTTCTGATACGAAACACATCGCACCTCTCTTTGCAGATGAAAAAGAATACGAAGCGTTCCGCGCGCGCCACGCCAAGGACACCATCCCGAGAAAGGATATCAGTGAGGCTCACGGGCCGGTGTTCCTGGGAATCGACGCAGGTTCCACCACCACCAAGGCGGCTCTCATCGACCAGGATAAGAACCTGCTCTATTCCTACTACGTGGGCAACGAGGGAAAGCCTCTGGCGGCGACAATGAACATGCTGCGGGAGCTTTACAGCAAGCTGCCGAAGGACGCATACATAGCCAAGGTGACGACCACCGGATACGGGGAAAATCTCATCAAGGCGGCTTATAAGGCTGACCTGGGCGAGATCGAAACCATGGCTCATTACAAGGCGGCGGAGGAATTCCTGCCGGGGGTCGATTTCATTCTGGATATCGGCGGTCAGGACATGAAATGCATGCGTATCAAGGATGGTGCGATCTACAATATCATGCTCAACGAAGCCTGCTCTTCCGGGTGCGGCTCGTTCATCGAAACCTATGCGAAATCCGTAAACCTGGACGTTAAGGACTTTGCCCAGGAAGCGCTCTTTGCAGACGCTCCGGTGGATCTGGGGACCCGGTGCACCGTGTTTATGAACTCCAAGGTAAAGCAGGCGCAGAAGGAAGGCGCCAGCATCGGAGACATCTCCGCGGGGCTGTCCTATTCGGTCATCAAGAACGCGCTCTATAAGGTAATCAAGCTGCGGAATCCGGAGGAAGCCGGAAACAAGATCGTGGTGCAGGGAGGTACGTTCCTGAACGACGCTGTGCTGCGGGCCATCGAGGATATTCTGGGCAAGGATATCGTTCGTCCGGACATCGCAGGGCTGATGGGAGCATACGGTGCGGCGCTGATCGCGCAGAAGCAGACGAAGGAAGGCGAAGTTTCCACGCTGCTGAAGCTGAAAGATCTGGACGATTTCTCGGTAGAAACCAGTCATATCCGGTGCGGCAGATGCGAAAACCGCTGCATGATGACCATCAATAAATTCAACGACGGCACCCGGTTCTTCACGGGAAACCGCTGTGAGCGGGGCGAAGGCAAGGTGGTCGCTGCAGATCACGAACTGCCGAACCTGTATGAATACAAGCTGGGGAGACTCTTCGGCTACGAACCTCTGAGCGAGGAAGAAGCGACTCGCGGGACCGTTGGTATTCCGCGCGTTCTGAATATGTATGAAAATTATCCGTTCTGGCACACGTTCTTTACGAAGCTGGGATTCCGGGTGGTGCTTTCGCCGAAATCCAGCAAGGAGCTGTACGAGGACGGCATGGAGACTATTTCTTCCGATACGGCGTGCTATCCTGCAAAGATGGTGCACGGGCATGTCAAGTGGCTGGCTAATCAGGATGTGGACTGGATCTTCTATCCGAGCATCAATTACGAGCGCCAGGAGGACAGCAGTTCGCCGAACCATTATAACTGCCCGATCGTGGCCACGTATCCGGAAGTGATCGCGGGAAATATGGACGACGTGTTCCAGGAAAAACATGTGACTTTCAGCCATCCGTTCCTGCCGTATGACAACGACGCGCAGCTGGAACGGGAGCTTTATAAGATGCTGCTGGAGGATCGGGGGATCACCCGTGACGAAGTGCGGGCGGCCATCAAGGAAGCTCGTGCAGAGGATGCAAAGTTCAAGGCGGACGTTAAGGCCAAGGGCAGGGAGGCGCTGGCTTACGCCAGATCTCACGGCAAGAAGTCCATCGTTCTAGCGGGAAGACCGTACCATCTGGATCCGGAGATCAACCACGGTATCGACAAGATCATCACATCCTTCGATATGGTGGTCCTGACGGAGGATTCGGTGGCGGATATGGAGAAACTGCCGCGGCCGCTGCGGGTTCTGGACCAGTGGATGTATCACTCCAGACTGTACAAGGCGGCTACGTTCGTGGGAACGACCGACGATGTGGAGCTGATCCAGCTTAATTCCTTCGGATGCGGACTGGATGCGGTAACCACCGACCAGGTGGAAGAAATCACGAAGAAAAACAATAAATTATATACGGTTCTGAAAATCGACGAGGGCACCAATATGGGCGCCGCCAAGATCCGTATTCGTTCGCTGAAGGCGGCGATGGACGAACGGGAAAAGAACCACGTAGTACATACAGACGACGACAAGCCGTATGAAAGAGTGTACTTTACCAAGGAGATGAGCAAGGATTACACGATCCTGATCCCGGAAATGTCTCCGATCCATTTCCAGTTCCTCGAAACGGCTATGGCATGCGAGGGATACAAGGTAAAGCGGCTGCCGACCGTGGATAAGAACGCGGTGGATGAAGGTCTGCGGTACATCAACAACGACGCCTGCTATCCGACCATCGTGACGCTGGGACAGATCATTTCCTATCTGAAGTCCGGTGAAGTGGATCTGGATAAGGTGGGGATCTTCATGAGTCAGACCGGCGGCGGATGTCGTGCCAGCAACTACGTGTCTCTGCTGAGAAAAGCCCTGAAGGACATGGGCATGGAACAGATCCCTGTTATCTCCGTCAACATGGCGGGACTGGAAAAGAACCCTGGGTTCAAGCTTTCCAAGGGGATCATCAAGAGGGGCCTCATGGCAATCATGTACGGCGACCTGCTGATGCGCGTGCTGTATGCGACCCGTCCGTATGAGAAGGTACCGGGTTCGGCCAATGCGCTTTATGAAGAATGCTGCGACATGATCCGTCAGAACATCATGTCGGGAGATATGAAGGAATACAAGAAACTGATGAAGGTGATCGTGGAGAAATTCGATCAGCTGCCGCTTCTGGATATTCAGAAGCCTCGTGTCGGCGTGGTAGGAGAGATCCTGGTCAAGTATCATCCGAACGCCAACAACGATATCGTCAACATCATCGAGAGCGAAGGCGGCGAAGCGGTAGTTCTGGATCTGACCGATTTCTTCCTGTACGGCATGTACAGCAAAGAATTCAACTACCGTCATCTGTCGGGAACTTATCAGGCTATGATGATGAACAAGGCGGCGATCGCGGTCATCGAATTCTTCCGGAAGCCGATGCGAAAGGCGCTGGAAGAGAGCAAGCGATTCCACCAGCCGATGCGGATCAAGAACATTGCGGATAAGGCGTCGGAAATCATTTCTCTGGGCAACCAGTGCGGAGAAGGCTGGCTGCTGACCGGTGAAATGGTGGATCTGATCGACGACGGCGTGGAAAACATCGTCTGCATGCAGCCGTTTGCCTGTCTGCCAAATCACGTAACGGGCAAGGGCATGATGAAGGCACTGCGGAAGCGGAATCCGATGGCCAATATCGCGGCGATCGACTACGACCCGGGCGCATCGGACGTCAACCAGCTGAACCGAATCAAGCTGATGATGGCGACGGCTCACAAGAATCTGGAAAAGAAAGGTCAGTCCGGCTCAAAGCGGAAGAATCCGCAGACGGCTGACGAAAAAGCATCAAAAACATATAAACGCGCGGAATTACAGCCGACCACAGGCAAGTAATTGCGAGATGAAGGGAATGTATGAAATGGAACCCTGCGCGAAGCGCAGGGTTTTGCTGTTGTGGGCTGCATGAGGAGAACTTCGCGTGGATGCTTAGACGTTTAGATGCGGGGAGCATTTAGGGGGCATCTGCGTGGAATGGAGTTTGTTGTATAGGCGGTATCATTGAAGCCATAGTTCCGCGCAAGAGCTAGGGATGAAAAACTGGAAATAATTAGGCGGGTTTTCATCCTTAATCCCGGTGGCGCAGGTTTAAGGATGAATGCACTTCCTGCAGGGTCTCTTATGGAGGGCGTTTCATCTTTATTTGCTTGAAAGCATGTGGTAAGGATGAATTTTCAGCAGGTCTATCCAGGGATGGCTGGTAGTTTGTGGTTTCAGTCAGTCTGGTGTGATGCACAGGTGGGAAGTGACTGAAATGAAAGTCGGGAGGTGAAGGCTAGAGCGGCAGGGTTTATAGGCTTATATGTGTTTCAGTCAGTTTAATGGTTCAATAACTTGGAAACTGACTGAAATGGGATGCAAGGGTTGGAATGCAGGGCAGCTGGCACTTTGGGAGAAGTTGTGTTTCAGTCAGTTTACGGGTTGGAATGCTGGAAAAGTGACTGAAAAAATGAAATGAAGATTGTGCTCGAAGTGCTGGATGCTTTTAGTGCCACGGGTTTTCAGTCAGTCTTGAATGAGATAGGGGATGCAACTGACTGAAACAGCTGACGGACAGTTGGGTCTGGAATGGCAAGCTTTGCTGGTGATTATGTGTTTCAGTCAGTCTGGGGGATTATTCTGAGAGAAACTGACTGAAATGTCTGGTGAGAGGTCGAGCCGGGAGGAGCTGGAGTTGGAGTGAGCGGGAATTTGTCTTACCTCTTGAATTTACAGAAAAATGGGTGTATAATGCTAAACGAATCTATGATAAAAAATTTAGAAAGTTAGGAGGTGTCTCCATGGGTAGACACGGTACAATAGCAGGTAGAAAGGCTGCGCAGGATTCCAAGCGTGCAGCAATGTTTACAAAATACGGCAGACAGATCATCGTAGCAGCAAAGGCTGGCGGAGATCCGGAATACAATGCAACACTGCGTGTTGCAATCGAAAAGGCGAAAGCCATCGGTATGCCGAATGATAATATTAAGAGAGCGATCAAGAAGGGTACTGGCGAACTGGAAGGCGAGTCCTATGAAGAACTCAGCTTTGAAGGTTACGGCGTTGGCGGCGTTGCTGTTATCGTAGAAGCGCTGACGGACAACCGTAATAGAACGACGGCGGCAGTAAGATCCACATTTGACAAGCACGGCGGCAACCTGGGTGCTCCGGGATGCGTATCCTACATGTTCTCCAGAAAGGGTGTTATCATCATCGAAAAGACTGACGACATCGACGAAGATGCTCTGATGGAAACTGCTCTGGAAGCTGGCGCTGATGACATGATCACACATGACGACAGTTATGAGATCCAGACCGCTCCGGAAAACTACACAGCAGTACACGGTGCGCTGACTGATGCTGGATACGAAATGGTAGATTCCGATGTGGAATTCGTACCGTCCATGGAATCCGCTCCAAAAGATGCTCACGATCTGAAGCAGCTGAAGAAGATGATCGACATTCTGGAAGATAACGACGACGTGCAGAAAGTTCACCACAACTGCAGCGTTGATCTGGAGGAAGTGGAATAGGAAAGACTGCATCTTTGGATCGCAAATTTACATAACAAGTAATGTGAATAAAACCTCTTCACTGGTTATTTGCCGGTAGAAGAGGTTTTTTGCGTTTGTTGACATTCTCTATAGAATTTGTAAAAAATCCCGGCATTGCCGGGATTTTACGCTTCTGAATCGGATATTTCTATATTATCGAGTGCAAATTCGATCATGGTGACAAAAGAATAGATAAATTTATGAATATAAGATCAATAATCTATAGTGCATGTGTTTACAAAGCATAATATATATTGGTATAATAAGTTGAATTTAAAATTGCTGTAATTAGGAAGAGGAGATGAAGTATGTAAAATATTTTGTTGTGGTGGCAGTGCTGCTGATTACAGTTGGGATACTATCCGGCTGTGGTGAGAGCGAGGAGGATGTCTTGAATGAAATGCCGGAAGGGCTGTATCCGATGTGTGAGAAAGGAGACTTTCAGGAACTTTGGGGATATGTGGATGAGACTGGAGAATATGTGATCGAGCCGCAGTTTTTGTATGCAGGTTATTTTGTGAAAGGATTAGCTTTAGTAACAGATGCGGATACAGGATTACGTGGATATATTAATAAATCTGGTAATTATGTTATTGAACCTCAATTTTGTGATTCGTCGTATTTTAGCAAAGACGGGCTGGCGGCAGTTGCCATAGAAGATGAATATCATCCGTATGGATTATGGGGGTATATAGATGCGACAGGAGAGTTTTTTATTGATCCTCAGTTTGATTCTGCGGGGGATTTTGTAGATGGGTATGCCATTGTAGGAAATTTGGATAGAAAATATATTCCAGAAGATTCTATAAATGACTATAATATTAAAGGATTTATAATTGATTCTGAGTTGGAAAGGTGTAATGAAAATATTAACGATACTTTAAAAGGGTGGGATTTTGATAGAGGCCCTAAATATCAGTATGATAAAAAGACCAAAAATGCTGGATATGTGGATGCGAATGGAAAATGGGTAATTAAACCAAATAAAAGATATGGGATAGGACAGAGCGTTTCTAGTTACTTTTTTAATGATCATATGCTTGTATTTGAAGTGGATAAAGATTTTTCTGAGGATGATACAATTACGTTATCTGGATTTTTGAATGAAACAGGACAAGAGGTAATCCCTGCACAATTTTGTCAAGTTTTACTTCCTTTCAATGATGGCGTAGCTCTTGTAGCCTCACCAGCTAAAAAAGATGGAGAAAAAGCAACGTATGGATATATTAACAAGAAAGGCAAATATTTGATTGAAAAAAAGTATGAATTTGAATCGGATGATTTTTAATTTATAATTAGTAAAAAGTGGTCACATATTTTGCTTGTATTTCCGGTGAAATGTATTATAATATTTAATAGAAATTACATAAACTGATTTTAGAATCCTGAAGTGTGCGTTGGGGTGGTATAATTCAACCTACATTATAACCTTGGGAGTCCGGAGTTTCTGAATTGCTGATGTCGGGCCGTCTTGGAACGGAAGGCAGATGCTGGAACAGGGCACCCCCCTATTGAAAGATAGGGCGTGAATTATATCCTTGACGGCATGTCGGGATTTTTTCTTTTTTGGATTGTAATGGGTGGCGGTGCAGGCGGAAGGTCACTCTATTTTACCAATCTTTCTCAAAAACTTCGGGAAAGCTCTTGCATTTTTCGGAAGTTTAGGCTATTATAGTGTTAGCACTCTTGTGAAGCGAGTGCTAACACGCTCGAAGCAATCAGAATCTGGCGCAGGCATTTCGAGTCGGTCGATCCAGAACAGGATTTCGAACATAGAAGTCTAGCACCGGGCGTGCAACCGACAGAGATTACTATAGAAAGAAGGAAGAGAAACATGGCGAAGAAACAATTTAAGGCAGAGTCGAAGCGGCTTTTGGATCTCATGATCAATTCCATTTATACACATAAGGAGATTTTTTTACGTGAGCTGATATCCAATGCCAGCGATGCCATCGACAAGCTGTATTATCATAGTTTGACAGAAGGGGATACGGGAATTTCGAGAGATGATTTTTCCATCCTGATCGAGAGAAACGAAGATGACAGAACGCTGAAGATCATCGATAACGGCATGGGCATGACCAGGGAAGAGCTGGAGAAGAATCTGGGCACCATCGCTAAGAGCGGTTCCCTGGATTTCAAATCTGCGATGGACAAGAAAGAAGAAATCGACATCATCGGTCAGTTCGGCGTAGGATTCTACTCGGCGTTCATGGTCAGCGACAAGGTGACGGTAGTCAGCAAGGCTTACGGTTCCGACGAAGCTTACGAGTGGGAATCCACAGGTGCAGACGGCTACACCATCAAGGATGCGGAGAAGGCTGATAACGGCACGGAGATCACCCTCCACTTAAAGGATGATACGGAAGATGAAAAATACGGAGATTATCTCAACGAGTATACGATCCGGACGCTGATCCGCAAGTACTCCGACTATATCCACTATCCGATCAAGATGATGGTTTCCAAGCACCGGATCAAGCCGGGCGATGAAGACAAGAAACCGGAAGAACAGGAATACGAAAGCTATCAGGAACTGGAAGTCCTCAACAGTATGGTACCGCTCTGGAAGAAGAACAAGAGCGAGCTGACCGACGAGGATTACAACAGCTTCTATAAAGAAAAATTCTATGATTTCGCGGATCCGTTAAAGGTAATTCACACCAACGTAGAAGGGGTTGTCAGCTACACATCCCTGCTGTTCATACCGTCCCAGGCTCCGTACAATTATTATACAAAGGACTACGAAAAAGGGCTGCAGCTCTACTCCTCCGGCGTGCTGATCATGGACAAGTGCGCGGATCTGCTGCCGGACTATTTCAGCTTTGTAAAGGGTCTGGTAGATTCTCAGGATCTGTCCCTCAACATTTCCCGAGAAATGCTGCAGCATGACAGGCAGCTGAAGGCCATCGCGCAGCGTCTGGAAAAGAAGATCAAGAGCGAGCTGCTCAATATGCAGAAAAACGATAGAGACAAATATCTGGAATTCTATAAGAACTTCGGCCTGCAGCTGAAATACGGACTGTACGACAGCTACGGCGCCAACGCGGAAACACTCAAGGATCTGGTAATGTTCCACTCCTCCAGTGAAAACGCGCTGGTAACCCTGGAAGAATACGTGGGCAGAATGAAAGAAGAACAGAAGTACATCTTCTTCGCCAGCGGTGAAAGCATCGACAAGATCGACAAGCTGCCGCAGACGGAACTGCTGAAGGACAAGGGCTACGAGATCCTGTACCTGACGGACAACATCGACGAATTCGCGCTGCAGGTGCTCCACGCCTACAATGAAAAGGAATTCAAGTCGGTATCCGCAGACGATCTGGATCTGGGCGAAACGACGGAAGAAAAGGAAAAGGCAGAAAAGCAGGCAGAGGAAAGCAAGGATCTGCTGGCTGCCATGAAGGAGGCTCTCGGCGACAAGGTAACGGACGTGAAGCTGACCCAGAGACTCAAGAGTCACCCGGTATGCCTGACCTCCAAGGGCGGACTTTCCATCGAAATGGAAAAAGTCCTCAACTCTATGCCAACCGACCAGAAGGTCCAGGCGGAGCGTGTACTGGAGATCAATGCGGATCACCCTATCCTGGAGACTTTGCAGGAAAAATATGCAGCTGATAAAGACAGCATCGCCGAATACGCTAATCTGTTATACGATCAGGCGCTCCTCATCGAAGGACTGCCGATCGAAGATCCGGTGGCATTCTCCAATGCAGTGTGCAAGCTGATGACAAAATAAAAAGGATATGATACAATAAACCCTGTATGAGCAATCATGCAGGGTTTCCTGCTTTTTGCGAAAATAAGAGAATTTTAGAGAAAAAAGAGGTAAGGAATTTGAGTGCATTGACGACAGGAGAGATTTTAGAGAAGGTATCGGATTCGGGTGTTGCAAAGGCGGAGGGCAAGGCTTTCAGGCTGCTGATCTGGGCTGTGCTGGCCGGGGCTTATATCGCATTCGGCGCGCAGGCGTCTCAGATGGTGTCCTTTAATCTGCTGGCGGATCCGGACAGTTTAGGGCTGGGAAAACTGGTCTCGGCGGCGGTCTTCCCGGTAGGACTGATGATGGTGGTTTTGTGCGGTGCAGAGCTGTTTACAGGCAACAGCTTGATGATCATCGGCGTACTGGATAAGAAGATCCGCGTGAGCGGCATGCTCCGCAACTGGGTACTGGTGTACCTGGGAAATTTCGCGGGAGCACTGCTGGTGGTGGCTTTCATGAGAGCCAGCGGTTTATGGGAAACCGGCGGCGGTCTTCTGGGAGCATCGGTGATCAGGATCGCTCAGGCCAAGGTGCAGCTCAGCTTCGGTCAGGCCTTTGTGCGTGGTATTTTGTGTAACTGGCTGGTATGCCTGGCGGTGTGGATGTCCACGGGAGCACGGGAGACGGTGAGCAAGATCTTCGCCATCTGGTTCTGCATCGGGCTGTTCGTGATCTCCGGATTTGAGCACAGTATCGCCAACATGTATTTTATTCCGGCAGGGATCGTGGCGGCGGCCGACAGCGGTCTGGCACAGCTGGCAGGATGCGACGTATCGGTTCTGACAGCTGGGAATTTCCTCGTGAAAAATCTCCTTCCGGTAACTCTGGGCAACATCCTGGGCGGCGGCCTGTTCGTCGGCATGGTGTACTGGTTTACCGGTCGGAAACTGAAATAGATCAAAACAGAAAGTACAGGTGAAAGTATGGACAGAATCGCGATCATAGACGGAAACAGCCTGCTCAACCGGGCGTATTATGCGATGCGAAATCCCATGATCACAAAGGACGGGATTTTTACCCAGGGAATCTTCGGATTCCTCAACATGATGGAAAAAATAAAGAAGGATTACGAGCCGGCGTACATGGCTATCGCGTTTGATTTGAAGGCGCCGACTTTCCGCCACAAGGCCTACGATGCTTACAAGGCGGGCAGAAAGAAGATGCCGCCGGAGCTGGCCATGCAGATCCCTATTTTAAAGGATGTGCTGCGGGCTATGAACATCAAGCAGGTGGAGATGGAAGGCTTCGAGGCGGACGACCTGATCGGGACCATCGCCACGGAGGCGGAGGAGGACGGTCTGGAGCCTTTTATCATTACGGGAGACAAGGACGAGCTGCAGCTGGCCACAGACGTTACCAAGATCATCCTGACCCGCAAGGGCGTGACGGAATTTGAAATTTATGATAAGCAAGCCATGATCGACAAATACGGATTCACACCGACCCAGTTCATCGATTTCAAAGGACTGATGGGCGACCAGTCGGACAATATCCCTGGGATCCCGGGAGTGGGCGAAAAGACGGCCACCAAACTGATTTTAGAGTATGGCAGCGTGGAGAACCTCATCGCCAACGTGGACGACGTGAAGCCTAAGGGCGTGAAAGCCAAGGTGGAGGAGCACGCACAGCTGGCCATGATGAGCAAGCGGCTGGCTACCATCAACACCCAGGTGCCCATCGACATCGACTTTGCAGAATACAAGGTGACGGAGCCGGACTACGACGCGTTGATCGAGCTGTACTCAAAGCTGGAATTCAACCGGTTCTTAAAGAAATTAAACGTCCAGAGAGGCGGCGACGCCGGAGCGGGAGCGCCTGCGGAAGCTGCTGCAAAGACTCTGGCTATCGACGTTGATAAGCTGACGAGGGTCTGCGTGCAGACGGATGAAAAGCTGGCAGAGCTGACTTTGCAGGGAGAGACGACTGTCAAAGTGTTCGGCGATCACAACCACCTGGACGTGCCGCAGATCGAAGGTGTGGCGGCTGTCAACGGTGAGACGTATTACTATTTTGACTGCAGAAAACTGTCGGGATTTTATGAATGGCTGGCGGCGCAGGATATTTCCTATGTGGGCCACAGCCTTAAGGACGATTATTATATGCTGCTGTGTCACGGGCTGGAGCGGTTCGAGACGGCGTTTGATACGGAGGTGGCTCAGTACGTGCTGGATTCCAGCCGGAGCAATTACAATCTGGCGGCGCTGGCGACGGAATATCTGCACCAGAATCTGAAAGATGAAAAGGAGTTTCTGGAGGAGAACGGACAGGTGGATCTTTTCTCGGATCCGACGGAAAACTACATGGCCTATGGCTGTCAGGTGTGCGGGGCGATCCTCAACCTGGCAGATGCTCAGAAGGCTCAAATCGCGGCACAGAAGCTGGAAAAAGTTCTGTATGAGGCGGAACTTCCACTGGTGGAAGTCATGGCTTCTATGGAGCGGGAGGGCTTCCGGGCGGACAAGGCAACGCTGGAGGAATTCGGCGTGATCCTGGCAGAACAGATCGAGGAGCTGACCCAACAGATCTACGGGCTGGCAGGCGAGGAGTTCAACATCAATTCGCCTTTGCAGCTGGGCAATATCTTATTTGAAAAGCTGGGGCTTCCGGCGGGCAAGAAGACGAAACGGGGCTATTCCACCAGCGCGGATATTCTGGAAAAGCTGCGAGACAAGCACGCCATCATTCCGCTGATTCTGGAGTACCGGACGGTGTCTAAGCTGAAGAGCACTTATGTGGACGGGCTGATCCCGCTCATCAGCAAGGCGGACGGCAAGGTCCACGCCCACTTCAACCAGACGGTGACCACGACGGGGCGGATTTCCTGCACGGAGCCGAATCTGCAGAACATTCCTATTCGGCAGGAGATGGGGCGGAAGCTGCGGAAGGCCTTTATTCCAGAGGAAAACTGCGTGCTGGTAGGCGCCGACTATTCCCAGATCGAGCTGCGGGTACTGGCTCACATGTCCGGCGACGAGGCGCTGATCGCGTCCTTTAACAACGGTGAGGACATTCACCGGGCGACAGCAGCGCGGGTGCTGGGGGTTCCGGAAGACGAGATCACGCTGGAAGAGCGGAGCCGGGCAAAGGCCATCAACTTCGGCGTCATCTACGGCATGAGCGCTTTCGGTCTTTCATCGGAGCTGCACATCACGCGGAAGGACGCGGACGATTATATCAGGGCGTACTTCGCCAAGCACGCCGCCGTCAAGGAGTTTATGGACGAGCAGGTAGCTTTCTGCAAAGACCACGGCTACGTGTCCACGTTGCTTGGGCGGAAGCGGTTCATCAAGGAGATCAACGCATCGGCCTACATGGTGAAGCAGGTGGGCGAACGTCTGGCTATGAACACGCCGATCCAGGGAAGCGCGGCCGACATCATCAAGCTGGCCATGATCAAGGTGTTTCAGGCTTTGAGGGAGCAGGGGCTGAAATCCCGGCTGATCCTGCAGGTGCACGACGAACTGATCATCAACACCTATCCGGACGAGCAGGAAATCGTGGAAAAACTGCTGACAGAAAACATGGAATCGGCTTATGAGCTGGCGGTGAAATTAAAGGCGGACCTCAACGAGGGAAACAGCTGGTACGAGCTGAAATAGACAAGGATACAGGAGAAATGGAAGAGAAGAGCAGGGAATGCGGCAGGATCCCGGTCATCGGACTGACGGGCGGAATCGGAACGGGCAAATCAACCGTAGCAGCGTATTTGAAAAAAGGAAATTACGTCCACGTGGATGCGGATCAGATCGGACGTGATCTGACGGCGGACGGCAGTGATTTACTGCCGGTGCTGGATCAGGTATTCGGCCCGGAAGGCGAGATGGGCGAGCCGGAAAAACCGATTCTGCGGGCAGACGGCAGCCTGGACCGTAAGGCGCTGGGAGCCATCGCGTTCTCGGCGCAGGAGAAGAAAGAAAAGCTGGATGAGATCATGCTGAAGCACATCATCGCCGAGGTGGATCGCCAGGTGGCGGCCTATCAGGCGGCCGAGGAAGAGGCTGCAAAGGCCGCGCAGGCGGTTTTGGAGAACGGGGAGTCTGCGGATTCTGTAAAGGCTGCGATCCCGGGGATCCTCATCGATGCACCGCTCCTTTTTGAGGCAGGGCTGGAGGATCGGTGCGACCAGGTGCTTTTGGTCACGGCAGATCTGGACACCAGGATCCAGAGGGTCTGCGCCCGGGATCAGGTATCGGAGCAGGCGGTGCGCGACCGGATCAGTTGCCAGATGAGCGAAGACGAAAAACGCAAGCGGTCAGACCTCATCGTGGACAACTCTGGGACATTAGAAGAACTGGAAAAACAGCTGGATGGGCTGCTGTTTTAGGATGTTTAGGAACAGAAACTGTTTTGCGGCAAATTTTTTGTAAATTTTCCGCAAAACAGGGAAATATATCATTGACAAAAGGGATGGAAATCCGTACAATAGAGAGGTACTGATTTTTCAGTATAAATCAATTCAATATATGCGGCCTTGGCGGAATAGGCAGACGCGCACGTTTGAGGGGCGTGTGGGAGACCGTACCGGTTCAAGTCCGGTAGGCCGCACCATTTTGAAATGCTGGAATCGATTGGTTCCGGCATTTTTTATAACACGGGAAATATCTTTAAAAACAGGAGATGACCATGAACAACATCGTATCCTACGGGCAGCAACAGCTGAATTCTTTTGACGTGAAACCGCTGAACCGGGTGGACAGTCTGATCCTCTCGGAAGTAGCGTATTTTCAGCTGCCGCGGGACATGACGAAGCTGGGCGGCTGGCACGGCGTGCGTCTGGCGGAGTTGTTTCGGGCGGAGTGTTTTGAAAAGATGTTCGACGGCGTCTGGGACGGGGAAAGCTGCAGGAGCTTTCTGGCTGCGCTGGCGGCAAGTCCCAGGTTTCGGGACGTTCAGGTCATGGGCTACCGGGAGCAGACCAATGCAGCTGATGAGAAGCAGTTTGCGGCGGTGACCTTCCGCATTGCAAAGGATCTGCATTACGTGGCTTTTCGCGGGACGGATGCGTCTCCGGTGGGCTGGAAAGAGGACTTCAACATGGCCTTTCAGTATCCGGTACCGTCGCAGGAAGCTGCTGCAAAGTATCTGGACGAGGCGTCGCTTCACTGCCGGGGCAGACTGATCATAGGAGGTCATTCCAAGGGCGGCAATCTGGCGGTTTATGCCGGGGCAAACTGCGGCCAGCGGACGCAAAAGAGAATCGAAAAGATCTATTCCCACGACGGCCCGGGATTCGCACAGAACGTGCTGGACAGTCAGGCGTTTCAGGCGATTTTACCGCGGACGGAAAAGACGGTGCCCCAGTCGTCTCTGATCGGCATGCTGTTTGAAAATCAGGAGGAATTTACCATCGTCAAGAGCCGGGGAATCGGCCTTTTGCAGCACGATCCCTATTCGTGGATCGTAGAAGACGGCGATTTCGTGTATCCGGATCGACTGGCGGCGGACGCCCGGTATCTCGACCGGACTCTGAACCAGTGGATCGAATCCCTTTCGCAAGAGGAACGGGAGCGGTTCGTGGACGGACTGTATGATCTGATCGAAGAAAACGGGATCCAGTCCTTTACGGAGATTCGGGACGACTGGAAGAAGAACATCCCGGCGCTGCTTCGTTCAGTGACCCATATGGACGAAGACACGAAGGAATTTATGCAGCAGTGTTTAAAGGAACTGGCGGCCATGAGCGTTCAGAATATAACGGGGATCTTTCGGGGAAAAGAGGAGAAGAAAAAAGAATCGGGCAAGGAGCCGAACAGAGAATAGAGCATGAGACAAAGCAGGAATCAAAAGAAAAGAAAAGACGGACGTGCCGGACGAAGCCGAAATACCCGGTCATCGCAGAGCAGCAGCCTTTGCAGAAAGAAAGGGTTTCTCATCTTCCTGGGAGTTCTGGTCGTGGTTCTTATCGGCGGGCTGGTACAGAATGTGATTTTGTACCGCGTGGAGTCGCAGGTGGATCCGGACAAGCCGTATCCGGTGAAAGGCGTCGATGTGTCGGCGCATCAGAAGGAGATCGACTGGCGAGGTCTGGCGTCGGAGGACATCAGTTTCGCGTTTATCAAGGCGACTGAGGGTAGCTCTCACGTGGACAAGAATTTTAAGAAAAACTGGCGGGAAGCCAATGGCACGGATATGAAGGTGGGGGCATACCATTTTATGAGTTATGACACGCCGGGCAAGTCGCAGGCGGAGAATTTTATCAAGCAGGTGCACTGGCGGTTTGGGATGCTGCCGCCGGTGGTGGACGTGGAATTTTACGGAGCCTATACCAGTTCCCATCCCAGCAAAAGCCAGATGTACGATATTCTGGATGTGATTTTGGACGAGTTTGAGGCCAAGTACGGGCGAAAACCGATTATCTACACTAATACATATATTTACAAAAATTACATTTCGGGCAGGTACGATGATTATCCGATCTGGATCAGCGATCCAGGGCTTTCGGCGAAGCTGCCGGACGGGCGGAAGTGGACGTTCTGCCAGTATACGTTCAAGGCGAAGTCGCAGTACATCGCTGACGGGAAAAAATATGTGGACATGAATGTGTTCAACGGGAGCCGGTGGGAGTTCCGGCGCTATAACGGCAAGTAGTTATTTATCATCACAGGGGGTTCTGGATGGAGCCTGACAAGAGCTAAAACAGGAGGACTAGATGCTTTCAAAGTTCAGCATTAAGAAGCCATTTACCGTACTGGTCGCGGTGGTCATCGTGATCGTGTTCGGGGTGATCGCCCTGACGAAGATGACGCCGGATCTGTTTCCGAAAATCAACACGCCGTATGTCATCGTCATGACAGCGTATCCGGGAGCCAGCCCGGAGGAGGCGGAGGAAGAGATTACCAAGCCGATGGAGCAGCAGATGGCGACGCTTTCCAATATCAAGAATGTCACGTCGGTGTCGGCGGCCAATTATTCCATGATCCAGCTGGAGTTTTCGGACAGCGTCAACATGGATTCGGTGTCGGTGGACATCCGGGAAAAGATCGATCAGATCGAGGGCAATCTGCCGGACACGGCGGGGACGCCTGTGGTGATGAAGATCAGCATGGACATGATGCCGGTGGTGACGGCGGCGGTCGGTATGGAGGACAAGTCGTCGGGCGAGGTGTCTCAGTTTACAAAGGATAATCTGCAAAGTCCGCTGGAGGGCGTCGAGGGTGTCGCTTCGGTTTCCACCATGGGCATGGTTGACGATAATATACAGATCGTCTTGTCGCAGGACAAGATCGATGCGATCAATAAAGAGGTTGCTGCGGCCATCAACAAGCAGATGGGCGATGCGGAAGGCCAGATGAAGAGCGGCATGGCGGCTGCAAAGAGCGGCAAGAAGCAGATCCAGGACGGCAAGAAGGCGGTCAAGGACGGTCAGTCTCAGGCTGCAAAGCAGCTGGCGGCCACGAAGACCAAGCTGCAGGAAAGCCGGGATCAGCTGGTGGCGCTGAAACAGAACGGACCGGCCATCAAGGCGTTGTATGAACAGTATAAGAAGTATAAAGATGATCCGATCATGGGACCGCAGGTTGAGAGTCAGCTGAAGGCACTGGGGATCGACCCGGCTTCGCTGGATCAGATTGTCCCGCAGATCGATCAGGCGGACGCGCAGCTGAAGCAGATCGACAAGGCACTGGAAGAGCTGGATTCCCAGGGATCGGCCATGAACTTCGAGCTGGGATCCAAGTACGCGGATCTGACGTCGGCCGAGGGAACGGTGGAGTCGACGGTCAATCAGCTGCAGTCGGCTCTCAGTCAGCTGCAAAGTTCCAAAGAGGCGGCTCTGGCCAGTGCAGATATGACAGGTGTCATTACGATGCAGAATATCTCGGCGATTTTGAGCGCGCAGAACTTTTCCATGCCGGCCGGCTATATCACCGACGGCAAGGCGGAGGTGCTGGTCAGCGTAGGGGATAAAATTAAAAATAAAGATGAGCTGGAAAATCTGATTTTATTTGATATGGGAATCGACGGAGTGGATCCGATTCGCCTCTCGGATGTGGCGACGGTGACTTATACCGACGATGATGCGGAGACTTATGCTAAGATCAACGGGAACAACGGGGTGCTCCTCAGCTTTACGAAGCAGTCCAGCTATGCGACGGCGGACGTCTCTGCCAATATCTCGGATAAGTTCGCTCAGCTGGAAAAGGAATACAAGGATGATGATCTGTCCTTTACGACGCTGTACGACCAGGGAGATTATATCCATATCGTTATCAATTCGGTGCTGCAGAATCTGCTGCTGGGCGCGATCCTGGCGATCCTGATCCTGCTGGTGTTCCTGCGGGATCTGCGGCCGACGATCATCACGGCGGTGAGCATTCCGCTGAGCGTGATCTTCGCCATCGTTTTGATGTATTTCTCGGGCGTGACCTTGAATATGATTTCCCTGGCGGGCCTGGCCATCGGAGTCGGCATGCTGGTGGACAACTCCATCGTCGTGGTGGAAAATATCTATCGTCTGCGGTCCATGGGATACAGCCGGGTGCAGGCTGCGGTTTCCGGGGCGGTGCAGGTGGCTGGAGCCATCACGGCTTCCACGTTGACGACCATCTGCGTGTTTGTGCCGATCATCTTTGTGGATGGTATGACACGGGATATTTTTACGGATCTGGCGCTGACGGTGGCTTACTCGCTTCTGGCAAGTCTGCTGATCGCGCTGACTGTGGTTCCGGCCATGTCAAAGGGCCTGTTGAAGAAAGAAACGCGTTTGACGGCGCTGAGCCAGACGGGACGGTTTATGGACAAGTACCGGACGGCGGTTCGCTGGGCGCTTTCTCATAGGGCAATCGTGCTGATCGCTGCGGTGGTGCTTCTGGTCGGCTCTTCCGGTCTGGCGCTGATGCGGGGACTGTCCTTTATGCCGTCCATGTCGACGCCGCAGATCTCTGCGACGATCCAGATGCCGAAGGAGAGCACCTTGAAAGAGACATCCGATACGACGGATAAGATCGTCAAAGAAGTGCGAAAGGTGGACGGAGTGGAAACCGTGGGAGCCATGCTTTCCAGCAATACCATGAGCATGATGGGCATGTCCGGCACGCAGGATGTGACCAGCACCATGGTGTACATCATTCTGAATGAGGACAAGGCGGACAACGGAAAGATCATCGCCAAGAAGATGGACAAGCTGGCGAAGAAATATAACTGTGAAATCGTGACGTCTGCGGATATGGATATGTCGTCCATGATGGGCGGATCCGGCGTGGACATCAAATTATACAGCGAGGATCTGACTAAGCTGCGAAGCGCGGGCATTGCTATCGAAAGCAAGCTGAAGGGCATGAAGAGCCTGGAGGATGTTTCGACTATCGATGAGGATAGTTCGGAAGAACTGCATGTTGTAGTCAACAAGAATCTGGCCATGAAGCAGGGATTGACGGTAGCACAGGTGTATCAGCAGATCTCTGCCAAGCTGACCAAGGAATCGACGGCGACGACTCTGTCGGAGAGCGATACCAGCATGGATGTTGTGGTGGAAAATTCTACGAACGGGAAGTTTACGCGGGAGGATCTGGAGAATATGAAGCTGATGACTTCGGGCGGGGCTTCTTCGAGTGCAGCTGGGGGATCGTCCGCTGGGGCTGGTTTGTCCGGCGGATCAGGAAGTGCGGCGGCTTCAGGAGGATCGTCTGCGTCGGCCTCCTCGGGCTCGTCCGGCTCGTCGGAGGTGACGTTAAGCTCCATCGCCGACATCCAGACGACCGCATCCCTGAGCGAGATCAATCACGATAATCAGAAGCGGAGCCTGTCGGTGACGGCTTCCGTTAAAGATGGTTATAATATTACTCACGTCAACAGCGACGTGCAGAAAATGGTCAAGAAAGAAAAGCTGATCCCGAGCGGAGTCAAGGTGGACTACGGCGGGGAAAACGAGGAAATCATGCATTCCATGAAGCAGATGATGCTCATGCTGCTGGTGGGACTGATCCTGGTATATCTGGTCATGGTCGCTCAGTTCCAGTCGCTGCGGTCGCCGTTTATCGTTATATTTACCATCCCGCTGGCATTTACGGGTGGGATGCTGGCGCTGCTGATCTGCGGTCAGGACGTCAGCGTGGTTTCCATGATGGGATTCGTCATGCTGATGGGCGTTGTGGTCAACAACGCCATCGTGCTGGTTGACTGCATCAACCGGTTCCGCCTGGAAGGCATGGATATGGAAAGCGCCGTTATCGAAGCGGGCGCCGTTCGTATG
Organism: uncultured Clostridia bacterium; assembly: GCA_934281605.1. Classification (GTDB taxonomy): domain Bacteria; phylum Bacillota; class Clostridia; order Peptostreptococcales; family Anaerovoracaceae; genus Lentihominibacter. The sequence continues at coordinate 250,484 of CAKQXD010000001.1, forward strand.
CGCCCAGTCCTTATGACAGCGATCACCACGATCCTGGGCCTGCTGCCGCTGGCCATCGGCTTCGGCACCGGTGCGGAAATGATGCAGCCGGTAGCCATCGTCTGCATCGGCGGTCTGTTCTACGCGACCCTGACCACGCTGCTGGTGATCCCGATCATGTACCGGATCTTCGCGAAAAAGCACATGGAAAAGATCCAGGAAGAAGAGCTGGAAGTTGTGAATGTGTAGGGAGTGCTTGAGTGATATTGCTTGATGTATGGCTTTGTATGGAGGGATGGCGGTTTGAGTGCAGGCTGCTTGAAGCGTCGGCGGCACTGGCGGTGCTGTGATGCTTCCTGGCGACGATGGGGGATTGCAGGCTGGCGGTGATGTGGCCTTTCATCTTTAAATCGCTTTATTCTGTGATTAGAGATGAAAACGCCTCGAAACAGTGCTTCGGAGAGGGGCGTTCATCTGAATGTCGTGTGGAAGGCCGTGTTTGGATGAAAACCCTTCTAATAATTTCCTTTTTTTCATCTTTGCATGGAAGGAAACTGGAAGATGTACAATCTGCGTACATAACTCTTCCTGACCTGTTAAGTGTTGGGACGTTCCTTGTTTTGCTGATCACCTTGATCCTTCAGATCAAGCGTTAAGTAATCCCATAAAAGAATTACCCGTCCTGCATGCCTAAGGACGGGTAATTCTTATTTCCCAAAATTAAGAGCGACCGTTCATCGGTCTCTCGTTTCTTTTATTATACAGCGAAAAAAGAAAAAGTCAAATCAAAACAAACAGTATATGGATAAAAATGTTAATTTATGCTGTGTTTGTGAAAAGTGAATTGACGTAGGATGATTTCACCATTATCATGGAGGAAAGAAAACGTTTGTATGTTTTTCCATATGAATAAGATAAAATGTGATTATGAATAGGAACCAAGAAAGAGCAGAATTCTTAAGAGACCAGTTATTAGAAAAAATCGGCAACACCCTTGATTTATTGGAATCGCTGCGCGGTAGTGAATTAGGGCAAAATTGTTTTTTAGAATTTATTCGTGTGCGCTATCAATTTGCACTCAGAATCTTGCAGGCTGGAGGAAGTTTAGATAATGTTGTAATAGCTGGCGGGTGTCGTGCATATGCAGACTCGGGCGATCGGATGGAGGAGCGGATACTAGATGCAATGTACGATACAGAACAACTGTGAGGAAAATATAGGAAACTAGATTTCAAAAGTATCAAAGGGCTAAAAAGAAAATGTGATTGTGCTCTTTGGAAAAACTACAAAATTAATTCCATGCGGGAGCTAGAAGAAGTACAATTTCTTTTAAAAATGCAGAGGGAAAAGAGAATGTTCTGCATTGTACCGGTTACGAGTTCTTAATTGGATCCGGGATTTATTGAAAAACAAGAAAGGTAAATTATGAAAGGTGTCATAATCGACAATAAGGAATGGATTCCAACTCAGTTAAGTAACATTTTTCCTTTGATTGGCAATATACAAAATGATTACAACTGGCTGATTACTGACTATGAATGTTATCCGCGGAATGAAATGCTTCGTCAGTTCTTTTCTGGTGAAGCATGTTATGTGACAGGGGAAGAGCTTACACAAATCATACAGCAGGAAGATTTTCAATGGATCTGGGGTGTACTCTCAGCCTTTCCAAAGTCCGTGTCAGAGGAGCAGATTTTGCAGTATGCATTGCCGGAGGCTGAAGGTAACTCGAGAATATGGCACAGGCCGGTTACTTTGCAGCATCCGTTAGCGGAGCTGGAACTAATTGCCTGGGATAGTACAGAAACCGTTCTTATAAGCAAAGATGATACAATAGCCGAGCGGTTGATACAGCAATATGATTTTGTGGAAAATATGGAAAATTACAAATAACCATTTAAAATATGATGATAGTATAAACATTGGATGTGTGCTAGAATGTTGAAAAGGAGGATGCGGCGGGATAAAACTGCTGGGAGGAGGATACAATGAGTACATTGATCGATATAAAGGAAGATTTTCAAAAGCTGAAGGCGATGCTTCCTGATGTAAAAAAATATTATAATAATCCTCTCATCAGAGAGCCGTTTTTGAATGTGTTTCATTATTCGTTTTGCTGGAGTTCCAATGCTTTAGAGGGGAATACTTTGTCGCTGGATGATACAATCAGTTTCCTGGATTACGATGAGGTGCGCTCGGGCCACAAATTCTCAGAATACGAAGAGGCGAAACGGCTTCATGATACGATTAAACAGTATCTGTCTTTCCAGCCGCGGCAGATCGATCTTGACTGGATTCTCGATCTGAATCACGGGATTACGGGAGAACCGAGGGGGCTGCGTACGGAGGATGTGTATATCGGCAATCAGCTGGAAGCAGTGTATTATCCGCCGTCTCACAGCAGAGTGGCAGAGCTTATTGATGATTTTCTCACAGATATACAATTTCAATCCAATGATGTGGCAGAGATTCTTTGCAAAACGGCAGAGACGCACATTGCATTTGAGAGGATTCATCCGTTTAAAGATGGCAATGGGAGAACGGGAAGGATGATTTTGAACCAGTGTTTGATTAACAACGGCCTGCTTCCGGTTATTCTGGAATCGAAGTCGAGCTACCGAAAGGCTTTCAAAGTCTATAATAAAAACGGTGATCAGTCGCTGATGGAGCATCTTTTATGCAAAGCGGAAAGACAGGCGATGGAAAACGTACTGTTGCTTGCTGAGCAATATGAGAATAGCCGAAAGGAGCCCGACCATGAAAAACAAACTCAAATTTGATGCGGTCATCGTAACCTTGATCGTGATGCTGCTGGCGATCGTTGTGATTCTGGTGATTGAAAGTCCGAAGCCGGAGAAGTCCGTGAAGGCCGATGTGGGGCAGGGATTCAAGGGGACGTATGTCCTGGGACAGCAGGAGAGCGATGATGCGGAGTATTACGTCATCATGGATCAGCAGGAGGGAAATGTCTACGGATTCTACACTAACACGACCAGCATGACGGAGCGGAAATACCGAAAAACCAATAAGGACTGCCTGGCGCTGCTGGATGAAGATCAGAATATTATTGCAACGATGGTCGAGGCGGAGGGTACTTTTTATCTGATCAAAAACGGTGAGGAGGCGGTGGAACTGACAAAGGTGAGCGATGTACCGACTGTTAAAGCAGCGGAAGAGTGAAAATAGTTCAAATATCTATGGCGCTCCACCGCAGAAAGTCCTTGAAATACCCCTCATTCGATGATATAATAACTCTCGTTAAGCCGGCGTGATGGAATTGGCAGACGTGCGGGACTCAAAATCCCGTGGTGGCAACACCGTATGGGTTCGACCCCCATCGCCGGCACCATGATATATGTGTTATCGATGGATATAGTATAAATTACAAACCCGTTAGGAGGAATCTTTAATGAACGGAAACATTTGGGCAACGATTTTACCTTTAGTCATCCTGATTGCGGTAATGTACTTCCTGCTGATCAGACCTCAGAAGAAGAGAGAAAAGGAAGTTAACGCCATGAGAAGCGGCGTGCAGGTTGGGGATGAAATCATCACGATCGGCGGTATTTGCGGCAAAGTCGTAAAGACTAAGGAAGACTCCCTGGTGATCCAGGTTGGCGCTGACAGAGTAAAATTCGAAATCATGAGATGGGCTGTTTCCAAGGTTGTAGAAGAAAGCGAAAAACCTGCAGCTAAGGCTCACGAGGAAGAAGCTGAAGAACCAGAAGTAAAGAAATCCAGCAAGCCTAAGAAGCTGAAGAAGGCTGCTCCGGTAGAGGAAGAGGCTCCGGAAGAAGCTGAAGAACCGGCAGAAGAGGCTGAGGCTGAAGCAGTTGAAGAGGAAGCAGCAGAAGAAGAAAAATAGACTTTTTAAATCGCTGCAGGTTCTTTACGGGACAAGATAATGGAGAATAAAAGCTGTTATGAATTGTGCGTAGGCATGATATCATAGCAGCTTTTTTGTTGCTGCAGAAAATACAAAGTTGCTTTGATTCTGTTGGATTGCCGGGGCTTCCTTAAAATTTAGAGCTTGGCAATTATCCTGATACTTTTGCTGTTCCTGCAAAGAGTTCGCGTGGCAGTGTGCTTACGGCGGTAGGGAGGCGGCGGTGTAATCACGGTATTTTACCCTGAATTTTCGTGAGAGAGCGTTTTCGGATAGTTTATTGGAAATGAATTACAGTTCGTTCGAGGAGAATACCACGATTGGAAATAAAATTGGCCTCTAGGGTAGTTAGCTTGATAGGAGAGGCCATAGCAGGATAAAAGGAGGGATTTTTATAGAAGATTTTCTTGAAATTGGATTTAGACTATCGTAACCTGTCTGAGATTTTGGAATTGTGGAAATCTCAATAGAATCCTCTGAAGAATCCTTACATATACTCCAAAGGGAGGTGTACCATGGAAAAATTGAGAAAAAGTCTGAAGGCTTATGTAATGGCGCTGGTGCTGTTTGTGGCGTTGACCTTTGCACTGGCGGCTCTTGTGAATTTTACAGGATTTCGGGAGAGCTGGACGTTTGGAGCACTGATGGTGATCCTGAGTGTATCCACGCTGGTGCTGGGAATGCTAGAGGGAAGGATCTTTCTGAAGCGAGGGTTGCTGGCGGGTGGCACGGCGGCGATCCTGTTTCTGGCGATCATTTTAGTTTCGGTGCAGGGGATCTTCGCGGAGGCGTTCTCGCTGGGTAAGATGATGTGGCTGTATCTGATCCCGGTGGCAACGGGATGCTTTGGTGGAATTTGCGGTGTAAATGGAGCCTCTCGGTAATTGAGCAAACCGCGAAAAACATCGAAATCGGATAAATCCGGGAAAACTCTGTAAACTGTACGAAAAATCAACGTGTTAACTCTTGTCTCACTTTACAAAAAGTAGTAGAATATCAACAGTATGATTAAATGGGTATTAGTATGCCCTGAAAAACGAATCACAAAAGACGGAGGCAAAGATGAAGTATAAGTGGAAACGCGTTTTAGCGGTAGTGTTTCTGTTCATTATCGTTGCGGGATGGTATGTGACCGTATGCGGTATTGGACCGGTGAAACCGATTCAGGATCGGATGAAACTGGGACTGGACATCAAGGGCGGCGTTTACGTCGTTATGGAAGCGAAGACGGATCTCAAGGGCGATGAGCTGCGGAAAGCTATGGAGCAGACGCAGGCTGTCATCGAAGAGAGAGTAAACCAGATGGGTCTGGCAGAACCTGTCGTTACCATTGAAGGTGACAAGCGGATCCGTGTGGAACTGCCCGGAGCAGAGGATGCCAAGGAAGCCATCGAACAGATCGGTAAAACGGCGCAGCTGCAGTTCGCACTGGCGGACGGGACCATCGTGCTGGATGGCGGAGATGTCAAAGATGCAGCGGTGACCACCGATCAGGATTCTGCCGGATATGCAGTAGCACTGGAATTCGACAGCAAAGGTGCCGATGCATTCTACGAAGCGACGGCCAAGGCTTACAGCGGTGCCGTACAGTCTTCTGTAGAAGGTGTGAACAATGATGCGATCATGATCCTGCTGGATAACCAGATCATTTCCGCACCATCGGTAAATAAGGGACCGATCAGCGGAGGCAAGTGTACTATTACTGGAAACTTCTCACAGGAAGAAGCGTCCAACTTGACAGCTCTGATCAAAGGTGGCGCTCTGCCGCTGACTCTGGAAGAAGTCAATTCCTCGGTACAGTCGGCGAAAATCGGATACAACGCGCTGGAAATGAGCGTATACGCAGGCATGATCGGTCTGGCTCTGATCCTGATCCTCATGGTAGTAGCTTACAGAGGACTGGGTATTGCAGCTGACCTGGCTCTCATGCTGTACGTGATCATCGTTCTCAATATCATGGCGTGGATGGGCAGCGTGCTGACTCTGCCGGGAATCGCAGGTCTGATCCTGTCGGTCGGCATGGCGGTGGACGCCAACGTTATCATCTTCGCACGAATACGAGAGGAAATCAGTGCGGGCAAGACCATACGCGTGGCGACCCAGGAAGGTTTCAAGCGGGCCATGGCTACAGTTATCGACTCCCAGGTAACGACGCTGATCGCAGCGGTCATCCTGTATGAGATCGGAACCAGCTCGGTAAAGGGCTTCGCATGGACGTTCATGATCGGTATCGTAGTGGGTATCTTCACAGCGGTTGTAGTGACCCAGCTTTACGTTGGCATCATGGCGGACAGCCGGAAGTTTGCCAAGAACAGCATGTTTGGTATCAAGAAGAACGGCCAGGCGTCATTCCATATCAAGAAAGAACTTCACTTTATTCGTTATAGAAAGATATTTTATATTATTTCCGTTGTGATCCTGGCGCTGGGCCTGGTATTCGGCGTAGCGAGAGGCCTCAACTACGGTATCGACTTCACTGGAGGCACCATGATCCAGATGGATATGGGCAAGGAAGTCAAGACTGCCGATGTAGAAAAAGCCATCAAGGATTACAAGCTGAATCCGGAAATCATCTATTCCGGCGACGGTAACAAGGAAATCGTGATCCGTACCATCAAGTCCCTGGACAGCGACCAGCGAGCCAAGGTTATCAGTACGATCAATGAAAAATTTGGAACAACAGACGATGACGTCGTAGCAGAAGAACTCTTCGGACCATCCGTCGGCAAAGAACTGCGGAACAATGCATTCCTGGCAGTGCTGATTGCCGGTATCTGTATGCTGGTTTACATACGGTTCCGGTTCCGTCAGTGGCGGTTCGGCGGAGCGGCGCTTCTGGGCGTGCTCCACGACGTGCTGATCGTTATCGCATTCTATGCGATCTTCAATGTCACGATCAACAACCCGTTCATTGCGGGTATCCTGACGGTAGTCGGCTACTCCATCAACGACACTATCGTAGTCTTCGACCGTATCCGTGAAAACCTGCGGCTCAAGCGGAGCATGCAGCTGGATCTGCTCATCGACCAGAGTATCACCCAGACTATCGGACGTTCCCTGATGACGTCGGCAACGACCCTGATCGTTATGGTGCCGATGCTGATCATGTCCGGCTCTGCTATCCGCGAATTCGTCGTGCCGCTTATGGTCGGCATCATCGCCGGAGCATATTCCTCCATCGCGATGTGCAGCCCGCTGTATTATGAGTTCAGCAAGCGCAAGAAGGTTTCCAAGTACGAGAAACAGGTAAAGGCTTCGACCAAGAACAGCAAGAAGGACAAGAAAAAGTCCAAGAAGCAGGAAGAAGCCAAGATTCAGGACGATGAACTGGAAAAAACAGTAGAAGTTTCTGAGATGACCGCTGCGGATCCTGCAAATGATACAGTTAAGGCTTCTGATGCGGCAAACGATACAGCCGCGCAGACCAGCGCTTCCGACGATGCTGCAAAGTCCGCTGCGGACGCTTTGCAGAAGGAAGAAGGAGCCGAGAAGAAGGAGGCTCCTAAGAAGCCGAAGAACACCATGGATCAGAAACGTTCCAAACGGTATGTGAAAGGAAATCAGAAAAAGTAAGGGTTGACGGACGAAGATGAAGAAAAGAAGCGAGTTTTTAGATACAATTTTAGAATATAATCCCAATTACGATATCGACTTGATCGCTCACGCCTACGATGTGGCGGAGGAAATGCACCGCGGTCAGCTGAGAAAATCGGGGGAACCGTATTTGATCCACCCCATGGCGGTGGCGGAGATCCTGGCTGATCTGGGAATGGACGAAGAAACCATCGTGGCGGGACTTCTTCATGACGTCGTCGAAGATACTTCCTACACGGAAGAAGAACTGATCGTAGATTTCGGGGAGGATGTGGCCATGCTGGTAGACGGCGTCACCAAGCTGGCCTCCCTGAAATTTGAGAGCAAAGAGGAACGGCAGGCGGAGAACCTGCGGAAGATGTTTCTGGCAATGTCCAAAGACATCCGGGTCCTGATCATCAAGCTTTCCGACCGGCTTCACAATCTGCGGACCATCAACTACATGACCCACGACAAGATCATCGAAAAGTGCCGGGAGACGCTGGACATCTACGCGCCGCTGGCTGCTCGTCTGGGTATGTACGCCATCAAGATGGAGCTGGAGGATATCGCGCTGAAATTCCTGGAGCCGGAGGCCTATTACGACCTGGCGGAGCAGGTGAGCCAGCGCAAGGATGAGAGAGAAGACGCCATCAACGACGTGGTGGAACGGATCGACAATGCCCTGAAGGACATCGATATCCACTACGACATTTACGGTCGTTCCAAACACTTTTACAGCATATACAAGAAAATGAAATTTCAGCATAAGACGCTGGATGAGATCTTTGACCTGATGGCGGTGCGGATCATCGTGGACAGCGTCAAGGACTGCTACGCTGTGCTGGGTCTGGTGCATACCATGTGGACTCCGATCCCGGGCCGGTTCAAGGACTATATCGCCATGCCGAAGCCTAACATGTACCAGTCGCTCCATACGACAGTGGTAGGGGATAACGGCAAGCCGTTTGAGATCCAGATCCGGACTTACGAGATGCACAAGATCGCAGAATACGGTATCGCAGCTCACTGGAAATACAAAGAAGGAATCACTTCCGACAAGGAAGAGGTGAATCTGTCCTGGCTGCGTCAGGCTCTGGAGTGGCAGAAGGACGCCAACGATCCGAAGGAATTCATGGAATCGCTGAAAATGGATCTGTTCTCCAGTCAGGTATTCGTATTTACGCCAAATGGAGACGTTATAGAGCTTCCGGCAGGCGCGACGCCGCTGGACTTCGCCTTTAAGATCCACTCCGACGTCGGCTACAAGTGCATCGGCGCCAAAGATAACGGCAAGATGGTCACCATCGACCACCCGCTGGAAAACGGCGATATCGTCGAGATCGTTACCAATCCTAATGCGGCGGGACCTAGCATCGACTGGCTGAAGATTGCCAAGAGCAGCTCTGCGCGGAATAAGATCCGTCAGTGGCTGAAAAAAGAAAACAAAACGGATGCGGTGGACAAGGGCAAAGACCTGATCGACCGATATATGAGAAAGAAAGGCTATGATCCGAGAGAACTTCTGAAGAATGCTTTCGTTAATAAGGCGGTCAAAGCTTTAGGCTATAAGAACTCGGATGAGCTGTACACTCAGCTTTCCAACGGGGGAACTTTGCAGAGCAAGCTGATGAACCTGCTCCTCGGCTACGAAGAGGAAGAGAAGCATGAGGAAGCGGCGGAAAAAGAGCAGAGCCTGCTGGACAACCTCCACGAGATTAGCGAACGGGCACAGCGGAGAGCGCAGAACGCCCGGAAGATGCGGAAGAATGAGAAATCCGGCGTGAAGGTAGAAGGGGTGGATAACCTGATGATTCGTATGGCGCGGTGCTGCAATCCGGTGCCGGGAGACGACATCATCGGCTTTATCACCAAGGGCCGCGGCATCTCCGTTCACAGACGGGACTGCGACAACCTGAAATCCCTGCCTCCACAGGAGCGGGCACGCTTCATCGACGTCAGCTGGGATACAGACAACACGCAGGACAAGTCCTTCAATGCGGAGCTGACGCTGATTGCCAAGGATCAGAAGAGCATGATCTCCAGTATCTCGAAAATCTGCGAGGATCTGGACGTGAATATTTCCGGTCTCAACGCCAAGGCAAACAAAGACGAGACTGTTGTCATCAACCTGAACCTGTCCATTCAGAACAAGGAGCAGATGGAGAAAATCATCCGGTCATTGAAGAATGTCCCGGGTATCATGGAGGCGTATCGGACGAAATCATGAGAGCGGTAGTACAGAGAGTGGCAAAGAGCCGCGTCACGGTAGACGACCGGGTCAGCGGTGAAATAGGGAAGGGTCTGATGATCCTCATCGGAGTCGGAGACGGCGACACGGAAAAAGATGCGTCCTACATCGCATCGAAAACAGCCGGTCTTCGGATCTTTGAAGATGAAAACGATAAGATGAACCTTTCGGTCAAGGATGTAGGCGGCGATATTTTAGCCGTGTCCCAGTTTACTTTGCTTGGGGATGTGCGAAAGGGGAAGCGTCCCAGCTTTTCCTCCGCAGCCAGACCGGAAGAGGCGGATCGCCTGTATCAGAAGGTGATCGAAGAGCTGCGGCAGGACGGACTTCGTGTGGAGGAGGGCGTATTCCAGACTCACATGATGGTGGATATTTTAAACGACGGTCCGGTGACGATCCTGCTGGACAGCCGGAAAAATTTTTAAGGAAATAATGCCCGCAAGGGGCAACAAATAAAGGAGCACCCCGGGGCGCGTCAATGTTGCCCGCAAGGGGCAACAAATAAAGGAGTTTTACATGCGTATCACAAATCTGCCCAGCGGAGCGCTGCAGGCAAACACTTATTTAGTAGTAGACGAAAACACAAACGAAGGATTCATCGTAGATCCGGGCGGTTACAATAAAGTCCTGACCAAGGAAGTGCAGGAGAACAACGTGAAGATCAAGTACATCATCCTGACCCACGGTCACTCCGACCACATCTGCGGAGTCAACGAGCACAAAGCCGACTTCCCAGATGCTAAAGTCGTAGCCTACAAGGACGAAGAAGCCATGCTGGAAGATCCGAACCTGAACCAGAGCCCTGGATTCGGCGTGCCGTATTCCACCAAGGCTGACATCCTGGTAAACGACGGCGACGAGCTGAAGGTGGGCGACGCTACATTAAAGTTCATCCATACGCCGGGACACACAACCGGCGGAATGTGCATCTACGTGGAAGCCGCCAAGGCCCTGTTCAGCGGCGATACGTTGTTCTGCCAGTCCATCGGCAGAACCGACTTCCCGGGAGGATCCTACCGCGAGATCATGGATTCTATCCGCAAGAAGCTGTTCCTGCTGCCAGATGACACCAACGTGTTCCCAGGACATATGGGCCCGACCAGCATAGGCTTTGAAAAGGAGAACAATCCTTTTGTATAGATGCAGTATTTACGGAACAGAAAAAATCAATCAATATGAAGAGCTGATCAAGGTGTTTCTGCAGCCGGGTGAATACGAGATCTCCGGGGCTTTAGAAGTGCCGGACGATCTTCCTGCAAAGAGTTCGGCCGAGGCTTCTGCAAAGGATCCGGCGGGCGATACGGAGAAGAAGACGTTTTTCGGCGTGCTGCAGCAGGCTGCTGCAAAGATCGCCGAGGTGGCAGAGCAGTCGGTACAGGACATGGCGACCGTCTGCGTCTTTGACGGCGATAAGGATGCGGTCAAAAGGCAGATCTACCGGGATCTGAAGGCCTTGACGGGTAAACAGCCTAAATGGGGCATCCTTACGGGGATCCGTCCCGTCAAAATGGCCAGTGAATTAGTGCGAAAGACGGGAGATCCGGCGAAGGCGAGACGGATTCTTCTGGACGATTATCTGATGTCGCCTGAAAAGGCGGATCTGGTCCTGGAAATCTACCAGTACCAGCAGGAAATCACGGGAAGACCGAAGGATAACAGCTTGTCCTTATATCTGGGGATCCCGTTCTGTCCGACCAGGTGCTTATACTGCTCCTTCACTTCCAACCAGGTGAAGAAACCGGAGATCGACCGATACCTGGAAGCACTTTTCCACGAAATCGAATTCGCAGGAAAGGGCGTAACAGAAGACGGCTACGAGATCGAATCCATCTACATCGGTGGCGGAACGCCGACCACATTAGCTGAAGAACAGCTGGAAGCTTTTCTTCAGAAGATCACAGAGCATTTCGACCTGTCGAAAGTAAAGGAATTTACTGTGGAAGCGGGACGGCCAGACACCATCACGGCGGGCAAGCTGGAAGTCATGAAACGCTACGGTGTGGATCGCATCAGCATCAATCCGCAGACCATGAAGCAGGAGACGTTGGATATCATCGGGAGAGCTCATACAGTGGACGACGTAGAAGCAGCCTTTGCAGTGGCGAAGGAACACGGCCCGGGGATCATCAACACCGATCTGATCGCAGGACTGCCGGGAGAAGACTTTGCAGATTTCAAACGAAGTCTTGACCGGATCGTAGAGCTGGGAGCGGGAAACATCACCCTCCACACTCTGGCGGTGAAGAGAGCATCCAGACTAAAAGAAATGGATGGAGAGTTCAACTACCGCAACGAAGAGCTGCGTGAGGAGATGCTTTCCTATGCCATGGAGACGCTGCGGGCGAAGGGATACCGTCCGTATTATCTTTACAGACAGAAACATACATCAGGCAACACAGAGAACATCGGATTCTGCAGAGACGATGCGGCGTCCGTTTATAATATCAGGATCATGGAGGAGGCGCAGTCCATTCTGGCACTGGGCGCCGGAGGCATCAGCAAGATCTGGTTTCCGGCGGAGAACCGGCTGGAGCGCGTCGCCAACGTATCCAACTACGAGATCTACATCGAGCGGATCGATGAGATGACAGAGCGCAAGAAAAACGGTTTTTTTGGAAAAAATACATGGAGGTAAGTTATGCTGACCAATGCGCCGAAGGGCACGAAAGACATGATGCCGGATCAGGCATACAAATGGCACTATATCGAAGAGGCGTTTGCAGAGATCTGCCGGACTTACGGATTTCAGGAGATCCGCACGCCGGTATTCGAGCACACCGAGCTGTTTCAGCGAGGCGTAGGCGACACGACGGACATCGTCCAGAAGGAGATGTACTCCTTCCAGGATTATGGCAAACGGAACATCACATTAAAGCCGGAGGGCACGTCTCCGGTGGTGCGGGCTTACGTAGAACACAAGCTGTTCGCAGGACCGCAGCCGACGAAATTTTACTATAACACCCCGTGCTTCCGCTATGAGAAGCCTCAGTCAGGGAGGCTGAGAGAATTCCACCAGTTCGGGATCGAGACTTTCGGCACTCACGACATGATGGCCGATGCGGAGATCATCGCACTGGCAAGCGACTTCCTGAAGCAGATGGGGGTCACGGATATCGAGCTTCGCATCAACAGCGTGGGCTGCCCGGAATGCCGTAAAAACCACAGAGCGGCACTGCGGGAATTCCTGAAGCCGAAATACGATGAACTTTGCGACACCTGCAAAGACCGTTTTGACCGGAACCCGATGCGTATTTTAGACTGCAAGTCGCCGGTATGCCACGAACTGGTACAGGGAGCACCGATGATGCTGGACTATCTCTGCGACGACTGCAAAGACGCATTCGAGCAGCTGAAGGCAAATCTGGACGCCATGGGTATCGAGTACGTGGTGGATCCGGGGATCGTCCGCGGTCTGGACTATTATACTAAGACAGCCTTTGAATTTGTAACGACTAAGATCGGCGCACAGGGAACGGTCTGCGGCGGCGGTCGTTACGACCATCTGGTGGAAGAGATCGGCGGACCGGAAACGCCGGGCGTTGGATTCGGACTTGGCAAAGAGCGTCTGCTCCTCACCATGGAAGCCTGCGGCGTAGAAATCCCGGAACCTGTAGGAGCCGACGTGTTCATCGCAGTCATGGGCGACAGCGCCAAGGCGGCAGGACTTAAAATGATGCACGAGCTGCGTCAGGCCGGAGTTGCCGTGCAGATGGACATCATGGGACGCAAGATCAAGAATCAGTTTAAATATGCCGACAGGATCCAGGCGAAAAAGACCATCGTCATCGGTGACGACGAGCTGGCAAACAACAGTGTGCAGCTCAAGGACATGGCCACTTCCGAACAGACCATGGTGCCGCTGGATCGTATCGTAGAAATGCTGACAGAACAGGAGAAATAGCAATGAAGTTATACAAGAGAACCCACATGTGCGGGGAACTGAGAAAAGAAAATATCGGTGAAAAAGTCGTGCTCAACGGCTGGGTAGCGAAGAGAAGAAATCTGGGCGGTCTGATTTTCTGCGATGTAAGAGACAAGACCGGTATCACTCAGGTAGTGTTCAACGACCAGATCCCGCAGGAGCTGTTCGAACAGGCTGATTCCCTGCGCAGCGAATACGTGGTAGGCATCCGGGGCGTAGTTGCGGAGAGAGAATCCAAGAACGCCGATCTGCCGACAGGAGATATCGAGATCATCGCAGACGACATGATCCTCTACTCTAAGGCGGACACGCCGCCGATCTACATCAAGGACGACGACAACGTAGATGATAATCTGCGTCTGAAATATCGTTATCTGGATCTGCGTAAAAAGAAGATGCAGGACAACCTGACCTTCCGTCACAACCTGACCAAGCTGGCCAGAGACTACTTCGCAGAAAACGGCTTCACGGAAGTGGAGACGCCTATGCTGATCAAGTCCACACCGGAAGGCGCCAGAGACTATCTGGTACCGAGCCGTGTCAACCAGGGTCATTTCTATGCACTGCCGCAGTCACCGCAGACTTACAAGCAGCTGCTGATGGTAGGCGGAACGGACCGCTATATGCAGATCGTAAAGTGCTTCCGTGACGAAGACCTGAGAGCAGACCGTCAGCCGGAATTCACTCAGATCGACCTGGAAATGTCCTTCGTGGACGTGGACGACGTTATCGAAGTGCAGGAAGGCTTCTTAAAGAGAGTCTTCAAAGAACTGAAGGGCATCGACGTGCAGACGCCGTTCCCGCGGATCCCTTACGATGAAGCTATGGAACGGTACGGCAGCGACAAGCCGGACGTTCGTTTCGGATTCGAACTGCAGGATATCACCGACATGGTGAAGGACTGCGAGTTCAAAGTGTTCACCGACGCTATTGCAGAAGGCGGCAGCGTGCGTGGCATCTGCATCACAGGCGGAGCACAGCACTATACGAGAAAGAAGATCGACAAGCTGACGGAAGCCATCAAGAGCTACGGCGCCAAGGGCATGGTTTGGATGAAGGTTGCCGGCGAAGAGGTTTCTTCGTCCGTTAATAAATTCTTCTCCCAGGAGCAGCTGCAGGAAATCGCAGCCAAGATGGGAGCGGCAGACGGAGATCTGATCCTCATCGTTTCCGATAAAAACAAGGTGGTATTCGATACATTAGGCTTCCTGAGAAGACATATCGCAGGCGAACTGGGACTGCTGAAGGACGACGACTACAAGCTGCTGTGGGTCGTAGACTTCCCGCTGTTCGAGTACGACGAAGAGACGGGCTCCTATCAGGCGATGCATCACCCGTTCACGTCTCCGAAGGAAGAGGACGCTGAGCTGCTGAAGACCAATCCGATCGCTGCAAAGGCCAATGCGTACGACATCGTGCTCAACGGCGTTGAGCTGGGCGGCGGCAGCATCCGTATCCACGATCAGGAAATGCAGGAAGACATGTTCCGTGCGCTGGACATGGATCAGGAGACCATCGACGAGAAATTCGGCTTCTTAGTGGAAGCGTTCAAGTACGGCACACCGCCTCATGGAGGACTGGCATACGGACTGGATCGTCTGGTTATGCTGCTGACGGGTGAAAAGTCCATCCGTGAAGTCATCGCCTTCCCGAAGAACCAGAACGCACAGTGCATGGTCAGCGAAGCGCCGGGACTGGTGGACGAGCAGCAGCTTGACGAACTGGGACTGAAGCTGAAATAAGTGGAAAAAATCTCTCCGGTATAGTACAATGGAGGGAGGATCACGGAACGAAACATGAAACGAATCGGAATTTTAGGCGGAACCTTCGACCCTGTCCACTGCGGCCACATCCATCTGGCGGAGGACGCGATGAAGCAGGGCGGGCTGGATGAAGTCATCTTCATTCCGGCAAGGCTCCAGCCTTTTAAACTTGGAAAAAAGATCACTTCGGGCGAAGACCGTCTGGCCATGCTGCAGCTGGCGACGGAGCACACGCCCGGCTTTGCCGTCTCTTCGTATGAACTGGATGCAGAAGGCGTATCGTACACGTACCTGACGCTGAGGGCTTTGCAGAAGGAATACGGGGAAGACGCCAGACTGTACTTCATCACGGGAACCGATGCGTTCTTAAAAATCGAGCTGTGGATGATGGCGGAAGAACTGCTGACAAACTATGGGTTCCTCATCGGGACGCGGCCCGGTTACAGAGAGGATGAGCTGGCGGAATGCATCGCGCGGGTGCGTGAGAAATTCAACACCGAAGTGGTGAATATCAATAATACGAAGTACGATATATCCTCGACGCAGATCCGTGAGAAGATCCGAAGCGGAGAATCGGCAGAGAGACTTTTGCCGGAAAACGTGGAAGCCTATATCCGCGAGAGAGGTCTTTATGAGGACGGATCCCTGGACTGCGCGCACTGGAAGACGGTCATCGAACCGTTTATCAAGGAGCATTTGAAGTCGAAGCGGCTGAAACATACTTATGGCGTAGCAGCCGAAGCGAAAAAGCTGGCGGAGCGGTACGGAGAAGACCCGGATAAAGCCGAGCTGGCGGGACTTTGCCACGATATGATGCGGAACATTTCGCCGGAGGAATCGGCGGAGCTGGTAAAGAGATACGGCCTGCCGGAGAAGCTGGCGGATAACCCCAATCTGGCTCACGGCAAGATCGCTGCAAAGGTCCTGGCGGACGTTTACGGCATGCAGGACGAGGATTTACTCAACGCGGTAAGGTATCACACCACGGGCAGGAAGGGCATGAGCAGGCTGGAGAAGATCTTATATCTGGCCGACGCTATCGAGCCTGGCAGAGACTACCCGCAGGTGGGAGCACTGCGCGAGGCGGCGGAAGAAGATCTGGATAAAGCGTGCATTTTATGTATGGAATGGTCCATGGAGTACGTGCGGAGCACGGGAGCATCGGTGGATCCGGATACCATCAAAGCATGTGAAGATATAAAGAAGCACCCCGGGGCGCGTCAATGTTGCCCTGAGGCCAACAAATAAAGGAGCACCCCGGGGCGCGTCAATGTTGCCCTGAGGCCAACAAATAAAGGAGACTACTAATGGAATCAAAAGAAATGGCGATGAAGATCGCGAAGCTTTTGGATGAAAGAAAAGCGATCGATGTACAGGTGATCGACATTGCGCTGAAATCTTCCTTTGCAGACTATTTTGTCATGGCATCGGGAGGAAGTGAGCGGCAGATGGCGGCGCTGGTGGACAATATAGAAGATCTGCTGGAACCGGAAGGCGTGTTCCCTAAGAGCGTGGAAGGAACCCGCAGCTCCGGCTGGATCCTCATGGATTACGGCGATGTGGTCGTCAACGTGATGACAGTAGAGATGAGAGAAAAGTATAACATCGAAAAAATCTGGGGCGACTGCGAAAGCCTCACAATCGGTTAATGGGAGGAAGAAAATGATAGACAAGTATAATTTCAGCGAAATCGAGAAAAAATGGCAGACCAAATGGGAAAAGGATGATGTGTTCAAGGTAACAGAAGATCCGGATAAAGAGAAGTATTACGTTCTGGAAATGTTCCCGTACCCGTCAGGCAAGCTCCACATGGGACATGTGAGAAACTACTCCATCGGCGACGTGCTGGCCCGTTTCAAGAAGATGAAGGGCTTCAACGTGCTCCATCCGATGGGATGGGACTCCTTCGGACTTCCAGCAGAAAACGCTGCCATCAAACACGGTGTAGAACCAAGCAAATGGACATGGGAAAACATCGGAGAAATGAGAGAACAGCTGAAAGAACTTGGTCTTTCCTATGACTGGGACAGAGAAGTGGCCACCTGCCATCCTGACTACTACAAGTGGATGCAGTGGATCTTCATCCAGTTCTATAAAAAGGGACTGGCATATAAAAAAGAAAATCCTGTAAACTGGTGCCCGAGCTGCCAGACAGTACTGGCCAACGAACAGGTCGTTGACGGCAAGTGCGAACGGTGCAAGACGCTGGTTGGCAAGAAGGATTTATCACAGTGGTATTTTAAGATCACCGACTACGCTGAAAGACTCCTGGACAATCTGGAAGAGCTGCCGGGCTGGCCGAACAAGGTCAAGCTGATGCAGAAGAACTGGATCGGCAAGAGCATCGGTGCAGAAGTGACCTTTGAAATAGATGGTTTTGACAAGGGTCTGGACGTCTTCACCACGAGACCTGACACCTTGTACGGAGTTACGTATATGGTAATGGCGCCGGAGCATCCTTATCTGAAGGAGCTGGTAGCAGGCAGCGAGTACGAAGAGCCTGTAAACGCTTATGTGGATAAGGTGCAGCACATGAGCGACATCGAACGTACCTCCACTACCAACGAGAAGACGGGACAGTTCACAGGCCGTTATGCGATCAATCCGCTGACGGGCAAGAAGGTTCCGATCTTCATCTCTGACTACGTTCTCATGGACTATGGTACCGGAGCGATCATGGCGGTACCGGCTCATGACCAGAGAGACTTTGACTTTGCGAAGAAATTCGACCTGGAGATCATCCCGGTAGTAGATTCCGATGATCCGGAAGTTGACGTATACGATCTGAAGGCTGCATTCGCTGCAGAAGGAACGATGATCAACTCCGAAATGTTCAACGGCATGAACAACAAGGAAGCCATTGAGAAGATCATCGACTACCTGGAAGAAAAGAAGATCGGCAAGAAGTCCATCAACTACAAGCTGAGAGACTGGCTGATCTCCAGACAGAGATACTGGGGAACTCCGATCCCGATGATCCACTGCGACGACTGTGGATGGGTACCGGAAAAGGAAGAAAATCTACCGGTTCTGCTGCCTGCTGACGTACAGTTCACAGGCAAGGGCGAATCTCCGCTGGCAACCAGCAAGACCTTTGTAAACACTACATGTCCGGTCTGCGGCAAGCCTGCTAAGAGAGAACTGGATACCATGGATACGTTCCTGGATTCCTCCTGGTATTTCCTGCGCTACTGCGATCCGAAGAATACAGAAGCGCCGTTCGGCAAAGACAAAGCAGATTACTGGATGAACGTAGACCAGTACATCGGCGGGGTTGAACACGCGATCCTCCACCTGATGTACGCAAGATTTTTCCAGATGGCACTTTATGATCTGGGACTGGTAAGCACGGAAGAACCGTTCAAGAATCTGCTGACTCAGGGCATGGTTATCAAAGACGGTGCCAAGATGAGTAAATCCCTGGGCAATGTTGTCAGCCCGAAGGAAATCATCGAGAAGTACGGTGCAGATACAGCAAGACTGTTCATTCTGTTTGCGGCTCCGCCGGAAAGAGAACTGGACTGGTCCGACAAGGGCGTAGAAGGAAGCTTCCGGTTTATCAACAGAGTATATCGTATGGTATACGACTTCTCTCAGAACTTCAGCGAAGTGCCTGACAGCTATGAAGTAAAGGGCGATGCAGATAAGAGCATGGCATACTGGCTCAACTACGCCATCAAGAAGGTATCCGACGATATCGGCGAAAGATTCAACTTCAATACGGCCATCAGTACTATCATGGAACTGGTCAACGAAATGTATCGCTACAAGGAAGGTGCGATCAATCCGGGTCTGTACGGTGCAGCCATCAAGGATCTGATCATCATGCTGGCTCCGTTCGTACCGCACGTAACGGAAGAAATGTGGGAACATCTGGGATACGAAGGATCCGTTCACGACCAGACCTGGCCGGAATACGACGAAAAAGCCCTTGTAAAAGATACTGTTGAGATCGTTGTACAGGTAAACGGAAAAATCAAAGAAAAATTAGATATTGCAGGCGGACTTTCCAAGAAAGAGATGGAAAAGACCGTTATGGAAAATGAAAAGGTAAAAGGGCTGATCGAAGGTAAGAATGTTGTGAAAGTCATCGCCGTACCGGGCAAGCTGATCAACATCGTGGTAAAATAATATGCTCTTTTCCTGGACGATTTTAGGAAGGACATTATGAGCGAAGAAACGAGAACGACATCAAGGAAACCTGCAAAGCCGGCGGGAAAGAATAATGCTTCCCGCGGCGGCGGATCCGGTCATAAGAACACGGGTCGCAAGCCTTCGGGCAGCGGAAGACAGGGCACGAACCGAAAGACTGCTTCCGCCAAGTCCGGTTCTTCTGCAAAGAATCATGCAGGCAAGTCCGTGGCAGGAAAATCTGCCATGGGCAAATCTGTCGCCGGTAAGGCAGCAGGGGCTGTCAAATCAGCCGGCAGGGCAGGAAAGGCGGCCGGCAGTGCCGCTGCAAGAGGCGCAGCTTCCAAGGGAAGACGGAAGAAAGCTGCGCCGGCGGTGAAGATCATCCCGCTGGGAGGACTTCACGAAATCGGAAAGAACATGACAGCGCTGGAATACGAAGATGAGATCATCATCGTGGACTGTGGGATGTCCTTTCCGGACGACGATATGTTCGGGATCGACAAGGTGATACCGGACTTCTCCTACCTGGAGAAAAACAGCAAGAAAATCAAGGGCCTGATCATCACCCATGGACACGAGGACCATATCGGCGGCGTGCCGTATCTCCTCAAGGTGATCAACGTACCGATCTACGGCACCAGATTCCCGCTGGGACTGATCGAAAACAAATTAAAAGAACATGGAATGAAAGCGAAGATGCACACGGTGAAGGCTGGACAGACTTTCAAGATCGGGAAGCATTTCTCGGTGGAAGCCCTGCGGATCACTCACTCCATAGCGGATTCCATCTGCCTGTCAATCTCTACACCGGCCGGAAAGATCTTCCACACGGGAGACTTCAAGATCGACTACACGCCGGTAGATGGAGATCCGATCGACTTCGCCAGACTGGCGCAGATCGGTTCGGAAGGCGTGCTTCTGATGATGGCTGACAGTACCAATGTACTGCGGCAGGGCTATACTGCATCGGAGCGGGTAGTGGGCAAGACCCTTGGCAACATTTTCCGCGGATGCAACAGCCGTATCATCATCGCCACATTCTCGTCTAACGTCCACAGAATCCAGAAAATCGTGGATCTGGCAAGAGAATGCGGTCGTAAGGTGGCGGTTTCCGGCAGAAGCATGGTCAACGTTGTCGAACTGGCGACGGAACTGGGCTACATGAAGATACCGGCCAATATGCTGGTGGATCTCAACAAGGCTAAGAACGTTCCCGATAAAGAGATGGTCATCATCACAACAGGAAGCCAGGGTGAACCGATGTCAGCGCTGGCTCGGATGGCCTCTTCGGAGCACAAGTCCATCAAGATCAAGCCGGGAGACAGAGTCATCCTGTCGTCGTCTCCGGTACCTGGAAACGAACTTACCGTATCCAATGTGGTCAATAAGCTGATAGAAAAAGGTGCAGAGGTGATCTATTCTGATATTGCCGATATCCATGTATCGGGTCATGCTTGTCAGGAAGAACTGAAGCTGATGCACTCCCTGATCCGACCGAAATTCTTCATGCCGGTACACGGTGAGTTCCGTCATTTACAGACTCACTCAGAACTGGCTCAGACTTTGGGAATGTCCAAGGATCACATCTTCCTTCTCAGCAACGGAGACTGCCTGACAGTTTCTGAAGACAAGGCTGTGAAGACGGAGAAGGTAGCCGAGGGCGAAGGCATCATGGTAGACGGTCTGGGCGTCGGCGATGTAGGAAATATCGTCCTTCGCGACAGAAGACTGCTGTCGGAGTCGGGACTGATCATCCTGGTTGCCGCCATCGACAGGTACTCCAACCGGATCGCATCGGGACCGGACATTATTTCCCGCGGATTCGTCTATGTGCGGGAAAATGAAAATCTTATCGACGAAGCCTGCCGCAAGGCAGAAGAGATCCTGGAAGAATGTATCGCAAAGGATATGAAGGACTGGAACGGCATGAAGACGGCTGTTCGCGAGGGTTTGCGCAAGTTTATCTATGCAAAGACAAAGAGAAGTCCGGTCATCCTGCCGATCTTCCTGGAAGTATAGAAAGGAGTCCCCCGGGGGACGTCAATGTCACCCTGCGGGTGACAGAGAAAGGAGTCCACAATGAACGTATATGACCAGGCTCATTCGCTGGCAACAGCGGTAAAAGAGTCAGAAGAATATAAACAGTTTCAGGCCAGAAAAAAGGATATTGAAGGAAATCCGGAGCTGGAAAAAGCACTGAACGATTTCCTCAAACAGCAGTTTGAAATGCAGGCAGCGCAGGCCATGGGACAGCCGATGGATCCGGAAGCCCTGGGCAAGCTGCAGCAGCTTTCCGGCATCCTGATGCAGGATCCGGCGGCAGCACAGTATCTGCAGTGCCAGATGCGTTTCTCCATGATGATGGCGGACGTATACAAGATTTTAGCGGAAGTTTCCGATCTGGGCATTGACCAGATGATTGGAGGCGACAAGTAATGGCAAACATGGTGAAGACGCCTGACGAGCTGATGAAGATCCTCAAAGCTGCAACCATGGGGGATATGTGTTTCACCCATATCCTGCAGTTTATCGAGCCTGGCATGACCGAGAAAATGGTTGCTGATGAAATCGAAAAGACGCTGATGAGCTACGGTGCGGAGGGACTTTCCTTCCCGACTATCTGCGTGTCCGGAGTCAATACGACTCAGCCACACGGAGAACCAAGCGACAAGGTGATCGAAGATGGTGACTTTGTAACGATGGATTTCGGAGCTATCGTAGACGGCTACTGCGGAGACATGACCCGTACCATCGGGATCGGACACCTGAGTGAAGAGCAGATCAAGGTATATGACATCGTGCTCCACGCCCAGATGGCAGGTCTGGCGGCATGCAAGGCAGGCGTTCGCTGCAGCGATGTAGATGCTGCGACACGCGACATCATCAAGGAAGCGGGCTACGGCAACTATTATATTCACGGCACCGGTCACGGTGTAGGTACAGAAGTTCACGAAGCGCCGACTCTCAACCCGAAGAGCGACGAAGTGCTGGAAGAATACATGCCGGTCACGGTAGAGCCGGGCATCTATATTCCGGATAAGTTCGGAGTTCGTATTGAGGACTTGGCAATCATCACAGAATTTGGTATAATAAATGCTGTAAAATCTCAAAAGAGTTTGATTATAATTTAAATATAAAGAGAGGTCGAGAAGTTTATGATTTATGCAGGCGATTTTAGAAAAGGTATGACATTTGAAATTGACGGAGATCCGCATGTAGTTCTGGATTTCCAGCACGTTAAGCCGGGTAAGGGCGCAGCGTTCGTAAGAACGAAGCACAAGAACATCCTGACTGGCGCTATCAAGGAAGAATCCTTCAACCCGGATGCCAAGTTCCCGAAAGCACACATCGAAACAAAGACGATGCAGTATTTATATAACGACGGTGAACTGTACTACTTCATGGATGAAGAAACATATGATCAGATTCCGCTCACATTTGACCAGGTGGAAGATGCGATGAAATATCTGAGAGAAAACGATGAAGCTACGATCAAGTTCTACCAGGGCAATGCATTCCAGGTAGAAGCTCCGAACTTCGTAGACCTGAAGGTTATCGAAACAGAACCGGGCGTTAAGGGCGATACTGCTACTAACGTAACAAAGGCTGCTACAGTAGAAACAGGCGCAGTGATCCAGGTTCCGATTTTCATCGAAGAAGGCGAGATCATCAAGATCGATACGAGAACAGGCGACTATCTCGGAAGATCCAAATAAGTCAGAGTTTAAACAGGAATCAAGCAAAGAGGGGGCGTCATCGTCCCCTTTTTATGACCTGCCCCAATTAAAGACTTTTAATTTAGCAAGTTTATCCCTGCGAAGCGGGGGCAGGTCAAACGCACAAGAGAGAGGTACTAGATGTCAAAGATTTTTAGCAGCAAACTGAAAACACTTCTGATCATCATTGGGATTTTAGTGGTTCTGCTGACGGCAGGGCTGCTGTTTTATCTGGTTGGGATCGGAGCAGTAGACGGCAAAAGCGATAAGGACATATCGGTGACCATCCCCCAGGGAAGCGGAGCAGCCGCCATCGTTCAGATCCTGGATGATAAAGGTCTGGTGCGAAGCAGCCTTTGCGCCAAGGTCCACGTTCGTCTCAGCGGATATGATTCGCTGCAGGCCAACACCTATATCTTCAACAAGTCCATGACCCTGCCGGAAATGATGAAGGCCATCAATGAAGGAGACGTTCACTATATTTCCCGACAGAAATTTACCATCATAGAAGGAGCGACAGCGCCGCAGGCAGCGGAAGCTATGGCCAAGGAGCTGCCGTTTACCAAGGACGAGATCCTGGCAGCCTGGGCGGACAAAACATATTTAAATGAGCTGATCAGCAAGTACTGGTTCCTGACTGATGAGATCCTGACTGACGGCATCATGTACCCGCTGGAGGGTTATCTGTATCCGGAAACTTATTTTGTGACCAGCGAAAAACCAACCATTCAGGAAACGACAGAAATGATCCTGGATCACACGGACAAGGTGCTATCTAAACGGAAATCGGACATCAAATCCAGCAATATGACAGTGCACCAGTTCCTGACACTGTCCTCCGTTGTAGAGAACGAATCCCTGTTTGAAAAAGACCGGGCAAAAATCGCCGGTGTTTTCATGAATCGTCTGAACAAAAACATGCCTTTGCAGAGCGACATCACCGTGCTGTACGCTTTGCAGGAAAAGCGTGTAGCCGTGACCAGCGCGGATCTGCAGGTGGATTCCAAATACAACACATATAAAAATGCGGGACTGCCGGTAGGCCCTGTGTGCTCGCCGTCTGCGGGCACCATGGACGATGTTCTCAACTACGAAAAGAGCGATTACTATTACTTCTTTGCCAAGAAGGACGGATCGGTCATCTATTCAAAGACCTACGAAGAACATCAGAAGGCTGTCTCAGAAAATAAATGGTACTAATATGAATATCACGAATGGCATAATTACAGCGTTTATCAATACCTTTTACAAGAATGACAACAAGGATCTGCAGGAGCTTCGCGCCTTTGCCGAGGCGCAGCACGTGCCCATCATCCTGCGGGACACAGAGGGACTCCTGATGAATCTTTTACGGATCAAAAAGCCACAGCGGATCCTGGAGATCGGTGCGGCGGTGGGCTACTCGGCATGCTGCTTTGCAGAAGGCTGCGGCTGCCAGGTGGTGACCATCGAATCCAACCCGGAAACCTTTGAGATCGCGAAGAATAACATAGAGAATATGGGATTTTCGGATCGGGTGGAAGTGCGTTCCGGCGATGCACGGGATGTACTGGTACAGATGGCGGAAGAAGAGGCTGCAAAGGACGATCCTGAAGGTGGCTTCGACGTGGTCTTTATCGATGCTGCAAAGAGCCATTACAAGGCTTTCTGGGATCTGGCGCTGCCGCTTTGCAACGATGACGCCATGATCATCTGCGACAACGTGCTGATGAAGGGCATGACGGCTTCCGACGAATATGATCCGGGGAAAAAATATAAGACCAGCATCCGCAAGATGCGGGAATTCATTCACTATATCACCGACCTGCCATATGCAGATACGTGCATTTTGCCGGTGGGTGACGGGGTATCCATAAGCGTGATCGACAAGGAAAAGAACTCATAATCATGAAAAAAATAGAATTACTTGCTCCTGCGGGAGATTTGGAAAAACTGAAAATCGCGGTGGACTACGGTGCAGACGCAGTCTACTTCGGAGGCGAAATGTTCAGCCTGCGGGCGGGCGCCGGAAACCTTTCCATCGAGGAAATCGAAGAGGGCGTGACGTATGCTCACAGCAAGGGTGTTCGCTGCCACATGGCTATGAATATCTTTGCTCATAACGAAGATATCGAGCCGCTGCGGAGCTATCTGGAGAAGATCCGCCACATTCCCATCGATGCGTTTATCGTGTCGGATCCAGGCGTGATCACCCTCATCAAGGAGGCTATGCCGGAGGCGGAGCTGCACCTTTCGACCCAGGCCAATATGACCAACTATGTGACGGCTCAATTCTGGCACGCTCAAGGTGTGAAACGACTGGTGCTGGCGCGGGAACTGACTTTGGATGAGATCCGTCAGATCCGGGCGAGCATCCCGGAAGAAATGGAACTGGAGTCCTTCATTCACGGGGCCATGTGCATTTCTTATTCAGGGCGGTGTCTCTTAAGCAACTTTATGATCGACAGAGACGCCAACCGGGGTCAGTGTGCTCATCCATGCCGATGGAAATACAAGCTGGTGGAGGAGCAGCGTCCGGGAGAATACTATCCGGTAGAGGAAGACGACCGGGGGACTTACATCCTTAATTCCAAGGATCTGTGCATGCTGGAGCATCTGCCGGAGCTGATCGAGGCAGGGGTTTCTTCTGCAAAGATCGAAGGACGGATGAAGAGCGTGTTCTACGTGGCTACTGTGGTCAGCGCTTATCGCAAAGCCATCGACGCATACTATGCCGATCCGGAGCATTTTAAACTGGATCCGGCGTGGTATGAGGATATGACCAAGGCGAGTCACCGGGAATTTACCACAGGCTTTTATTTCAATAAGCCGACCAACGAAGACCAGAACTATCAGACCAGCGCTTATACGCGGGATTACAGCTTTATCGGCATGGTCAAGAGCTATGATCCGGAAACGGGAATCGCCGTGGTGGAACAGCGCAACAAGATGGTCATAGGAGATGAAATCGAGGTTTTCGGACCGGGCAGGGATTTCTTCAGTCAAACCCTGGATTTCATGCAGGATGAAGAAGGCAATGACATCGAATCGGCGCCCCATCCGCAGCAGATCGTAAGGATCCGGATGAAAGAGCCGGTAGCAGAGAACTTTATACTGCGGAAGCAGAAATAGTTTGCATAAAATTTTTATCGTTGGATGAGAAAGGAGAAACACATGTCATCTGATGCTGGGCCCATGTGGGGCCAACTGATTTTATTACTCGTACTGATTGCGGTCAACGCGTATTTTGCAGCGGCCGAGATCGCCATCGTATCGGTGAATAAAAACCGAATCCGGACGCTGGCGCAGGAGGGAAACAAGAAAGCGGAGACGCTGGCAAAGCTGATCGAAGATCCTAACAAGTTTTTATCGGCTATCCAGGTCGTGATCACGCTGGCAGGGTTCTTCTCCAGTGCACAGGCGGCGTTCAGCTTTTCCGGACCTATCGGAGCAAAGCTGGAAGGCTGGGGCGTTCCTTACGGGCAGGAAATGGCGCTCATCGTCATTACGCTGGTGCTGTCATTTTTGATGCTGGTGCTGGGGGAACTGTTCCCGAAGCGGCTGGCCATGCTCCACGCGGACGGGATTGCTATGGCCGTGGCAAAGCCTATCAAGGTTATCGCTACCTTTTTTAAACCGTTCGTATGGCTTTTATCTGTGTTTGTAACTCTGTTTTTGAAGATCTGCAGACAGCGGACGGACGTGGTGGACGGAGAATATTCCGAGGACGACGTGGTATCCATGCTGGAGGCCGGACAGGAAAGCGGCGAGCTGAAGGAAGAAGGCAAGAAGATGATCACCAGTATCTTTGCCTTTGACGATATGCTGGCCTACGAGGTCATGACGCCGCGAACGGATGTATTTTGTATCGATATCAACGCGCCGACGGAAGACTACATTGACGAGATGATGGAGCTTCGCTACTCGCGAATCCCGGTGTACGAAGATGACAGTGACAATATAATCGGGATCCTGTATATCAAGGATTACCTGATCAAGGCCAAGGAGGCCGGGTTTGAAAACGTGGATTTCCGCGACATTCTGCGGAAACCGTACTTCGTGCCGGAGACCAAGAACATCGACTCCCTGTTTGCGGAGCTGAAAACGACCAAGCAGCATATCGCTATCCTGATCGATGAATACGGCGGCTTCTCGGGAATCGTTACCATGGAGGATATCATCGAGGAAGTCATGGGCGATATCGACGACGAATTCGACGAAGATGAGCCGGTGATCCAGAAGGTAGGCGAAGACACCTACGTGATGGACGGCGGCATGGATCTGGATGATATCGACGAGGAGCTGGACATCGATCTGGAATCGGAAAACAGCGAGACCATCGGCGGATTCATCCTGGATATTCTGGGCGAGATCCCGGACGAAGGAGACGTCGGCAAGGTGGTAGAATTTGAAAATTACCGCTTCACCATCGACTCGGTGCGCGACCGGAGAATCGAACAGATCACCATGCAGATCCTCCCGCCGCAGGACGACGAGGACGAGGAAGAAGAGGACGACAAGAAGGAAAACCGCCGCGAAAGCCGGAAGGGCGAGAGGAAGGCGGAAAAAGAATAGGGCTGAAAGAAAATAGAGAAAACGAAAAGAGCATATGCTGCGCAAAATATAAGATGCGGATATGCTCTTTTTATAACGAATCTATCCTGGAGATATTTCTGGAATTTTAAATTTGAAGAGGTTTGAAGGAGGAAATTATGGCAACAACGAAAGAATATATTGAATTTGTATGCGATCAGATCCAGGGATTTGGTGAGGTACGCTACCGGAAAATGTTTGGAGAATACATGGCTTACTTAAACGATAAGCCGGTGCTCCTGGTCTGTGATGATACCGTTTTTGTTAAAAAACTGCCGGAAGTTGCAGAATTGCTGTCAGATGCTCCCTGCGGATTTCCTTACGACGGAGCCAAGGAACATTATATTCTGGATGTAGAAGACAGGGCATTGGTAGAGCAGGTACTCCCGGTGCTGGAACAGGTGGTCCCCGTGCCGAAGAAGCGGAAGAAGGAATAGGGTGAAGGAATGGCTCGTAGTGTTTTTATTTGAGGGGATAGCGACGGATTATCCTTAAAGCCTGTAAAGTGAGGAATAAGGATGATTCGAGTGTTTTTTGAGGCGAATTTTTATATTCTTCATCCATAAGTCTGATCAATAGCAGCGAAGGATGAAAGCGGACTAGAAATTTCCATTTTTTCATCCTTAAATTGTTTTGAGGGCTTTGGGAAAAGGATTCTATTTAAAAGTTGAGATACTCAAGCGAGGATGCTTTGCTGTATGGGAAAGTGCTGGGAATCAACAGTTTGATTTCGTATGAAGGAGAAAGCGTTACGGAATTGCAGCGAGATTTTGAAGGTGCAGTCGACGACTATCTGGAAGTGTGTGCTGAAAATGGAACCGAGCCGGAAAAAACATATAAGGGCAGTTTCAACGTGCGCATCGCCCCGCAGCTTCATAAAAAGCTGGCGCTTTATTCGATTTCACAAAACAAGTCGCTGAATGCCACTGTAGAAGAAGCGGTATTCGAATATCTGGAGAATAAGATATAGACTGTAAAATAAATGTATTTGGGAGCTCATCAAAAGCTCCTTTTTTCTTGTAGTAATTGGTAATGATTAAAATACCTTGCCTAATATTTCCTGTAGGGTATAATGAAAGTACATTCGGAAAAGGAGCCAATCATGAAAACCGAACAGATCCAGTTATATAATAATACCTATACCGTCCCTGCCGAGGCTGGCGGATTCCTGGTGACTTGCCCAGGATGCGGAGCACGACTTAATCTCTATGATATGTATCATGGCCTCTGCCCCTGGTGCGAGAGCGGCGTGAAGAAACAGCGTAACCGGCTGATCCGTATACTGCAGGCTTTGGATTATAAGATCGATCAGAACGATTCGGGAAATGTGGTAGTTCCGGACGGTTACATTTCGGTCCAGCAGCTTCATCAATGGATGGATCATCCAGAGGATCTGAACGGCGAAATGGATGCCAGCAGGCTGGTGGAATATAAGGAGCTTCACGAAGGCGAAAAGCATCTGCGTGCCTGGTGTGCGGTTTGTCTGGGAGAAGGTTATGCAAAGGCTTTGCAGGACCGTGATCCGGAGAAAGCAAAAAGCATTTTGCAGGGGCTTGCTACGGCAGAAGAAGAAAAATTTATTAAGTTTTCTTTGCATAAAGCCATCGACAGGCTGGCGGGAAGCTGGCCGCGGCAGACGAAACTTTTGCAGCAGGCAATGGGACAGATCAGGGAGACTTTTCGTTCTCAATATATCCTGGAAGTGCTGCAAAGACTGGAGGTGTAGCTATGGAACAGAAAACGATTTTCGACTATCTGGTGACCTGCGAGTCTTGCGGGAAGGTTTGGAATCTGTACGATATTCCTGACGGGATCTGTCCGGCATGCGACGCCGATATGAGCGCAGAGAAAAAAGATCTGATGAAAGTGCTGCTGGCGCAGGACGTGTTTTTTGACTGCGATGAAAATGGAAGGATTCTGGTGCCGGAGGATGCAGATCCCCAAACGACGGAAAAAGCAACGCCGAAACCTTTGCAGGAAAAAGAGAAGACGGCAAAATCGGAGAAACCGGCGGGGATCCACTTCAAAGGGCAGTTCAGCGAAATCGAATATTATAAACATGAAGTGATTCAGATCCCGGATGAAGGTAAGATGATCGTGCTGGTGTATTTTCATTTTAAGAACCTTGCTGGGAAGCCGAAGTGTTTTTTGGAGTGCGAACATATGCAAATTTTTCAGCATGGTATGGAGCAGAAATTTTATCCAAATAGACTTTCGAAAGAAGCTAGCTGTGCTGGAACGGAAATTTTGCCGGGATACAGTTTAGATGCGGCGATGGGATTTGAGATACAGGATTATTCCGATGTTTTACTAAGATATGTACCGTGGAATGAGGATTTTGATTTAGAGTTTACCCAGATCCTGCACCTGGAAGAAGGCGAATCTTCCGATGGATTTGAAATGGCGTTTCTGGAAAACAGGCTCATGGATTTCATGCGGGATTTTGTTCATGAAAAATTGCTGCAGGATAATAATTATGTGCGACTGATGCGGCAGTTTGAACGTAGTCAGTCAAAGCCGGCGGGCAGACCGCTGCGTCCGGAGGAGGAGTTTATGGATCCGGCGCTGCTGGTATTTTATCTGAACTGGATGCATGATCATTTGACGAAAAAGGATCTGAAAGCTGCGGTGCAGCAGATGGAGGAGCGACGGCGTGAGGCGGAAGCGCCTTTGGAAATCGTTCTGAATCTTGAGGATCTGGGCTATGTGAATTATGAAGATCAGGAAGAATATGATTTCGATGAGGAGCCTGATGAATCCGAGCTTTTGGATGATTACGATGATCTGGAAGTTGAGTGGGAATCGGGTGATTTAGAATCGACCACTGAATTCTACGAACCACCGGCCGATTATGAAGACGAGGATGCTATCGCACTGGATATGGAAGAGTCCATCGACGACGCTATCATGTTTCGAGGCGGAAATCCTTTCGACTGGGATACGCGCAGTGATTTCCTGGATGATCCGCTGGGCTTTGAGGATGATGATGATTTTTAGAGGTGTAGCCGCCTGATGTAAATGCATTTCATCAAGATCAATACAAAAAATCAATGATATACACAAGAGAGCGTTCAGACGTTTCACTGGACAGCTCTCTTTTTTCTTGTCATAAATCCTGGGACAAGGAATATCTTGTACTAAGACAAGCACGAAAGAGAAAGAGGGCGGTAGTATGGAACATTATGAGAGAAACCCGATGACGCCGGCAGCACCCGGATCGCCGATCGACAAGATTTTAATAAAGCTGCCGGAGTCAATGCGAGAGCGGATCAACAAGCTTCCCAAACGGGCGATGAACCAGCTGGAGGAGATCCGGATCCGGACCGATACGGACACGCTGCTCATCAGCGGCGGCAGAGAGTACAGTCTGCGCGACCGGGACGAGATCACGGCGGAGGTGCTGGAAGAGATTTTGAATCGGCTGCTGGATTATTCGTATTACGCCTACGAGGAGGAGCTGGCCCGAGGCTATATTACCATAGAGGGCGGCCACCGGGTGGGAATCTGCGGACGAGTGACACTGGAAAACGGCCAGGTGCACCTTATCAAGGATGTTTCGTCGCTGAACATTCGGCGCAGCCGGGAGATCACGGGATCATCGGACAAGATTTTGGGAGCGGTGCTGTCTCCTGCAAAGACTCCGCCCGAAGGTGTTCAAAATGCAGGGGTTTCTGCTGCTATAACCGAGATGAACGTCCGCAACACGCTGATCATCTCTCCGCCGAAATGCGGGAAAACGACCATACTGCGGGATCTGGCACGGAGTTTGAGCTGCAGGGGATTTCGCATCGGTATCTGCGACGAGCGGTCGGAGATCGCCGGATGTTATGACGGCAAAACCAGCTATGATCTGGGACCGCGAACCGATGTACTGGACGGCTGCCCTAAAGCAGAGGGAATCCTGATGCTGATCCGGGCCATGTCTCCTGACGTGGTTCTGACGGACGAGATCGGCAAACCGGAGGATGCGGCGGCGATCCGTTCAGCCCTCAGTGCCGGGTTGAAGATCATCACGACCATCCACGGAAGCAGCTTCGAGGATGCTGCAAAGTCGGCAGTCGGCGATCTCATCACGGATCGCGTGTTCGAGACGCTGATTTTTCTGTCGGCGCAGCCGGTCACGGGCACAGTGGAGAAAATCCTGCAGCTGCCGGAGGTGTCCCATGGTTAAGATCATCGCCGGGATCCTTCTGTTTTTAGGCTGCACGGCGCTGGGATTCAGCAAGGCTTCCACCTATAAAACGAGGCGGACGGAACTGGAAAATACCTTGGAACTGATCCGGCTTCTCCATCTGGATATCGCATACCGAAAAGATGCTCTGGTCAAGGTTTTTCAGCGGGCGGGATTGCAGAAACGCTGCTGGTTTGCGGAGATCTTACAGGAATGTGCCGAAGGACTGACAGCACAGAGACCGCTGGGAAACGCCTGGCAGGAGGCTTTGCAGAAGAATGAGCTGGACTGCCCGCTGCTGCCGGAGGATACGGAGATCCTGACCGACCTGTTTCTGGGACTGGGGCGAAGCGATACCAGCGGACAAAAGCAGATCCTGGAACCGGCGGTTTACCGGCTGGAGCAGCAGATCCGCAAGGCTCAGGAGCAGGAATATAAGATGGGAAAGCTGTACCGGAGTTTGGGACTGGCGGCAGGCGTGGTGGCCGCCATCCTGGTGCTTTGAATTTACTGATAGAAAAGGGGAGTCTTATGGATATCGACATCATTTTTAAAATAGCGGGCATCGGCATCGCCATCGCGGTGCTCAATCAGGTGCTGGTCAAGGCCGGGCGGGAAGAGCAGGCCATGCTGACCACGCTGGCGGGAGTGATCGTGGTACTGATGCTGGTGATCCAGATGATTACCGAGTTTTTTGACGCGGTAAAGACGTTTTTAGAGTTTTAGGGGAATGCCATGGAAATCCTGAAAATTGCAGGGATCGCGCTGGTCGGCGTCATGCTGGCGGCGCTGATGAAGTCGATCCACAAGGAGTTTTCGATTTACATAATACTAGCTACGGTAATTGTGCTGTTTTTGATGATCCTGGATAAGCTGACGGAGGTTTTTGTGTTTCTGCAAAGCATCTACGACAGCGTTCCCTACGGCAAGACGTTTTTTCCGGTGATCTTCAAGGTGCTGGCGGTGGCGTACATCACGGATCTGACGGCCCAGCTTTGCCGGGATGCGGGAGAAAGCGCCGTAGGCGGCAAGGTGGAGCTTGCGGGAAAGGTGATTATCTTCTATCTGGCACTGCCCATTTTATCGGCGATCCTGGAACTGATCGGGACTCTGCTGCAGTAGCGGTCCGGGGCTTCGGGCTGTCGAAAACAGGCTAACAAACTCTACGAAAGGAGGCTGGCATGGACTACGAAACGGTGCTGGAGGAGCAGATGGACGCCATGGATCTTTCGGAGCTGGAGGATTCCCTCGCGGATGCGGCGCAGCAGAGCGGCGTGCTGGAGGATCTTTCGGTGGAAGACCTGGTGGATCGGCTCCTCAACGGACAGGCGATTTTAGATTCGGATCAGATCCTGGAAAACTTAAAAAATCTGTTTCTGCTGGAAGTCAAATCCTCCCTGATGCTGGGCTGCGAGATCCTGGCGGTCTGCATCCTCATCGGACTCCTCACCAACTTTTCAGATTCCTTCGGCAAGCGGACGGTGTCCTCCCTGGGGACGGTGATCTGCAGCTGCGTCATCATCGCCCTCTGCATGGGAAACTTCTATCAGAGCTACGACTACTGTCAGGAAACACTGGGGACCATGACCCATTCCATGGAGATTCTATTGCCCATCATGATCCCGCTTCTGGTGGCCATGGGAGGGATCTCTTCCGGGAGCATTCTGGATCCGGCCATTGCCGGTGCAGTCACCGGGTTTTCAGCTCTTATGGAGCATGTGATCCTGCCGCTGGTGTTTTTATCAGCAATTTTCACCATGATCAACAGCATTACCGAAAAGGATTATGTCAAAAAACTGGCGACCTTTCTGCGAAAAGGGGCAGTCTTTCTCACGGGTCTGGCGGTGACGGTGTTCACTGGAATCGCGGCGATCCAGGGTATCGTCACCAAAGCGGCCGACGGCATCCTCATCAACACGACGAAATTCTCTCTGGACAACTTCGTGCCCATCGTCGGAGGCTTTGCAGCGGACTCGCTGGACATGGTCATCAGCTGCGTGGGACTGATTAAAAACGCCATCGGCGTGGCGGGGATCCTGCTGATCCTGGCACTGCTGGTGCTCCCCATTTTAAAGATCCTGGCGGTAGCGGTCATCTACAAGATCACCGCCATCGCAGCGGAACCGGTGGCCAGCAAAAACATTTCCGATTCCCTGAGCGAGCTGGGATCAGCGGCTATCACCATGACGGTGGTTCTGTCCATCGGCGCGCTGATGTTTCTCATTTTCATCGCTATCATCATGGGGATGGGAGGTGGTGGACAATGGAGCTGATGAAAGACTGGGTACGCAGCCTGTTTATAATCCTGCTGGCTCTGACCTTTATCGAAATGCTGCTGCCGGACTCGTCCATGGGCAAGTACCTGCATTTTATTTTTTCCCTGGTGATCATGGCGACGATTTTATATCCGGTGATCAGGCTGACCGGCGGCGCATAGTGCAAAGCGTCTGCCAGAGGTTATCTGACTGCCGAGAGGAACCATGTACCCCGGCTTCAGCAAACCCAGCGCGGACTCTTTGCAGAAATCCCGGGGCATATCCCGGCGCTCGCGACAATATACTGAACAAGGAGGCGAAACCTTTGCTGGAAAAATGGAAAAACGATCCCGAAAAACGGGAAAAACTCATGAAGGCCGCGGCCGTTCTCATCATCCTGGCAGTGCTCTTTCTGTCCTTCGACGTGTTCACCCAGAACCGGGACGGCAGGAAGCAGATCATCGACTCGGACGGAGGCACCGAGACGGAGCTGTGCAGCATTTTATCCGATATCGACGGCGTGGGAGCCGTGGACGTGATGCTGCAGTACGGAGAAAAGGATCAGGTAGCCGGCGTCATTGTGACGGCGGAAGGGGCCGGTGATCCGGTGGTGAAAAACGATCTGATCAAGGCGGTCATGGCGGTCTTCGACATTTCGTCGGCCAACGTGGAGGTTTTCGAGAAAACCAGCGCTTCGGACAAGGAGGAAACGAACAATGAGCAGTAAAAAGAAATACCGGGATTTTCTCGGAAAGAACAAGAAACTGGTAGCGGGCCTTGCGGCTCTCATGGTATGCTTCGGGGCGTTTTTAGCCAGCGGCAGGCTGCTGCCGGACAAGGCGGCAAACAGCGACATCCCGCTTCACGATGGCGATGTACTGGTGGATAGTCTGGGCGTGGATGACGAGGATAGCGCGGCGGATAAAAAAAGCAGCAAGAGCAAAGAAGCCAAGCTGGTCGCATCCGACGATGTGGCTCAGCTAGAAAACAAGGATTCCTATTTTCAGGAGCTGCGGGCAACGCTGGATATGGACCGAAACAAGATCATTTCCATGCTGACCGATGCGGAGGATTCAGCGTCCACCAAGAAGGAAAAGCAGGAGGCCACAGCCCAGAAGATGCGGCTTTTGAATTATATGGAGCAGGAGAAGACGGTGGAGACCCTCATTAAAAACAAAGGTCTGCCGGAATCCTTCGTGGTCATCAGCGACAGCGGCGTCAACGTGACTGTGAACACGGAAAAGCTGGATCAGCAGACCGTTACCAAAATCTGCGAGATCGTCATGCGCCAGACCAGCGTCAAAGCCAGTGAAATCGTCGTGCAGGACGTTTCCAAATAAGTTTGTATTTACAGGCGGGATTTGGTATAATAGCGTGTGAGGTGATTGTAATGAACGCAGCCGGACGACAAAATAACGGTATCATAAAAATTTCAGACGAGGTGATCGCAGTTTGCGCTGTGAACGCGACGCTCAAGACAAAGGGCGTGTCCGACCTTTCCGGCGGCATCTCCAACGCCCTGTCCAAGAACTTTCTGGGCAAGGAGCTGACCTGGAAGGGCATCAAGGTCAACCAGTCAGAAGAAGGCGTGGAGATCGACGTTCACATCATCGTGAAATACCATGCGAAAATACCGGCGGTGGCCTGGGACATTCAGGAGAATGTCAAGAACGAGGTACAGGAAATGACCGAGCTCAAGGTGACTGCGGTGAACATACATGTAGAAGGCGTAGAAATACCAGCGGAGGAAATAGAAGTAAATGACGAGAAATGAAATACGAGAAATACTGATGCAGATCATGTACGAGATGGATGCAGCAAGAACTATGGATCTGGAGACGGCGAGAAAGCTGGCGGGTGAGAAGCTCCCGAGCAAAAACCTGCAGCGGGGTATCACCATCCTGACCGGCATCGTGGAGCACCTGGAGGAAATCGACGCATCCATCAACGCCCACAGCCGCTCCTGGAAGACCAACCGGATGCCGAAAGTGGATCTGGCCATCATGCGTCTGGCACTGGGCGAGATCAAATACGGCGAGGACGTGCCACAGGCTGTCGCTATCAACGAAGCCATCAATCTGGCTAAAAAATACAGCACGGAGCAGTCGTCCAAGTTTATCCATGGCGTGCTGGGAGCTATCGTCAATGCATCGCAGGAGCAGTAACGATGGACTATATTCTGGGAATCGACACCAGCAATTACAAGACGTCGATCGCAGTGGTGGATCGCGAGAAGCATATCATCTGCGATCTGCGCAGGTTTTTGACCGTAAAACAGGGCGAACGGGGGCTGCGGCAGTCTGACGCCCTTTTTCAGCATATACAGAATTTGCCGGCGCTGATGGAGGAAATGCGCACAGAATTTGACGGCAAGATCAGCGCTATTGCCTGTTCGTTTCGGCCACGCCCGGAAGCAGGGTCTTACATGCCGGTGTTTCTGGCGGGCAGCGGGTTTGCCAGGTCGGCGGCCGCTGCGATGAATATCCCGCTGGTGGGTTTTTCTCATCAGGAAGGACATATGGAAGCGATCCGGGCCTACAGCTCGTTTCAGACGGTGGATCGGTTCCTGGCATGTCATTTTTCCGGAGGAACGTGTGAGGTACTGGACGTATCCGAGACGGATCTGCGGAAAGACGGAATGCCGAAGCTGGATTTTGGAGGAAGTTCGGGAGCAGACGATAACAGTGCTTCTGCAAAGGAGCAGGGAGCGGACGATAACGGCGCTTCTGCAAAAAAAGCGAAAAAGCCGCATCCGGCAGATCCCGCGGAACGGGTCGCCTACACCATGCACATCACAGGCGGAACAAAGGACATTTCCTTTGGACAGGTGCTGGATCGGGTTGGAGTAGCCCTCGGCATGGAGTTTCCGGCGGGAGGACAGCTGGATCAGATGGCGCAGAAATTCTGCGAAGCTGAGAAGGCTGAGAACCCGGGAACGATCTTTGCAGGAGCGGACAGGGACATGCTCCTGGCTGCAAAGGAGGCCTGCAGATTGACGCCTGTCAAAGCGAAGGACGGCTGGCTCAATCTTTCGGGACTGGATACCCAGGCGCGTACCAGGATCGACCGGCTGGGGCTGGCACGGGACGATGAAACGACCGATCCGGGCAGCACTGCGCAGACGTGGGAGCACGACCTGCAAAAAAAGCTGCAGACCTATGCGCTGGCGACGGAATTGTTCACTAAGACCGGTAAAGCCGCATCGGACATGATCGTCCAGTGCGCAGAGCACAGCGGTCAGAAGCATGTGCTTCTGGCGGGAGGCGTGGCATCGAGCCGGTTCCTTCGCAGCCATATGATAGAAACATTAAACAGCAAGGGCGTCACAGCGGTGTTTGGAGACGAAATGCTCTCTCAGGACAACGCCGTGGGAACGGCTCTGCTGGGAGGAAAATATTTATGGGGTTAAAACCTGTTAAAGTATCGCAGCTCAACAGCTACATCAAACGGATCCTGCAGACGGATCCCATACTGGGAAACGTTTCGGTGACAGGGGAAGTCTCCAATCTGAAATTCCACGGATCGGGACATGTATACTTTTCCCTGAAAGATGAAAAGAGCCGGATCAACTGTTTCCTGCCGTCCGACCGGGTGGCGCAGATCACCTGCGCACTGCAGGAGGGGATGGAAGTTATCGCCAGCGGATACATTTACCTGTATGAGCGAGGTGGGAGCTATTCCCTGAACGTGACCGATCTGGAGGCAGCGGGGCAAGGCGAACTGGCGGTGGCTTTTGAGAAGCTGAAGCAGAAGCTGTCCCAAGAAGGGCTGTTCGATCCCATGCACAAGAAGCCGATCCCGGCCTTTCCCCACAAGGTGGCGGTCGTCACATCAGAAACGGGAGCCGCGGTGCGGGATATTTTGAAAATCATACAGAAGAAAAATAATTACGTGGATGTGCTCATCTACCCTGTTCTGGTACAGGGACCGGGAGCACCGGGTCAGATCGCAGCCGCCATCCGGGATCTCAATGCAAACTACCAGGATGTAGATACGATCATCACAGGCAGAGGTGGCGGATCCATGGAGGAACTCTGGGCCTTCAACGAGGAAATCGTAACCCGGAGCATCTACGAATCGAAGATCCCGGTGATTTCTGCTGTAGGGCATGAAACGGATTTTACCATAGCAGACTTCGTAGCAGATCTGCGGGCGGAGACGCCGACGGCAGCAGCCGATGCAGCCGTACCGGACACGAAGGCTTTGCAGGATACACTGACTGCATACCGAGACGACCTGAAACGGTCGCTGGAGCACCTGCTAGAGAGCAGAAAGCGCCGGCTTGCACTTTGCAGCATGGAGAACTTCGAGCGGGATATCCGTGGACGGATCGCAATGGAGCAGATGCGGGCAGATCACATAATGGAACAGATGAAACAGCAGCTGCAGGCCAAGGCAGCATCCTGCCGCAGCAGACTGGAGCTTTTGCGGGAGACCGTGGAGGCGGCAGATCCGGAGCGGATTTTGCAGAAAGGCTATACGATTTTGACCGATGAAGACGGCTGCGTGATCCGGGAAGTGGCAAAACTGCAAAAGGATCAGAAAGTGAGCCTGGAGGGCTCCGGAGGCTTTGCAGAAGCCATGATCCTGTCGGCGGGAAAGAAAACCGGAAAAGAGGTAACTTAAATGGCAGAAGAAAAGAAGAACTTCGAGGAATCTCTGAAGAAGCTGGAGGATATTTCCTCTAAACTGAAAGCAGAGGATATTACCCTGGAAGATGCAATAAAACAGTATGAAGAGGGGATCCGTTACTACAAGGAATGCAGTGAGATGCTGCAGGACGCCCAGCAGCGGATCGAAACCCTGACGAAATAGGCGCAGTAAGGAGTTAGTTGTAACCGGGAAGAAGGAGGAGTTGTGTTATGAAGGAGTATACGTTTGAAGATTACAGAAAACTGGTGGAAGATCATTTGATGGATTTCATCCCGGATATCGATCACAAGAGCATTACATTGTATGAATCCATGAAGTACAGTCTGTCGGCGGGAGGTAAGCGGATCCGTCCGGTGCTGCTGCTGGCGGCGTGTGATTTCTGCGGTGGTAAGATCGAAGAGGCTCTGCCGTATGCATGCGCTCTGGAATACATCCACAACTATTCTCTGATCCACGACGATCTGCCGTGCATGGACAACGACGACCTGCGGAGAGGCAGACCGACCAACCACAAAGTATACGGTGAGGCCATGGCGACCCTGGCAGGAGACGGTCTGCAGGCTGCCGCTTTTGAAGCCATGAATCAGGACATGCTCCTGTACTTCGACGATCCGGATGCGCTGAAAAAGAGGATTCGAGCGTCCTTTGAAATCAGCAAGGGCGCAGGCTGCCGCGGCATGGTGGCAGGACAGGTGGCTGACATGGAAGCGGAGGACAAGAACTGCTCCCAGGAAATGATCGACTACATCCATCTGACCAAAACGGCGGCTCTCATCGTAGCAGCTGTTCGTGCCGGCGCACAGCTGGGTAACTGCGATTCCGAGATGCTGGCACAGCTGACTATCTATGCGGAAAACCTGGGACTGGCGTTCCAGATCTGCGACGATATTCTTGACGTTATCGGCGAGGAAGAAAAAATGGGTAAGAAGACCGGCATGGACTCCATCAATAAGAAAGCGACTTACCCAGCGCTCTACGGTCTGGAAAAATCCCAGGAGCACCTGGCAGAGCTGACGGATACAGCCATCAATGCGCTGGCCCGCTACTACGACAATGCAGAAGTGCTGACCAAACTGGCAAAGGATCTGGAAGTCAGAGGAAAATAGACGGAATATAAGACGAGGTAATTGACATGAAGGACTATCTGAAGCAGTTTCAGTTCCCCGAGGATCTGAAGGACATGGACTTCGACGAACTGGAGCTGCTGTCATATGAAATACGGGATTTTCTCATCGAGAAAGTATCGAAAACAGGAGGGCATCTGTCCTCCAATCTGGGAGCGGTAGAATTGACCATCGCCCTCCATCGCTGCTTCGATGCACCCCGGGACAAGATCATCTGGGATGTGGGCCATCAGACCTATGTCCACAAGATCCTGACGGGACGGGTTGACGGCTTCGATACTCTGAGAAAATACGGCGGCATGAGCGGTTTCCCGAAGCACAGAGACAGCGAATACGACCTGTTTGATACGGGGCACAGCAGCACATCTCTGTCGCTGGGTCTGGGACTTGCAGCAGCCAGGGATCTGGCAGGAGACGACTACAACGTGGTATCCGTCATCGGCGACGGGGCCATGACAGGCGGGCTGGCCTTCGAGGCTCTTAACAACTCGGCTCATCTCAATACCAAGATGATCGTCGTCCTCAACGACAATGGAATGTCCATTTCGCCTAATATCGGCGGACTGTCCCACTATCTGGGTCGTCTGCGGGGATCGCGAAAATACATTTCCATGAAGGCGCAGATCAAGAAAAATATCTCGAAGGTGCCTCTTATCGGCGAAGGCATGGTAGCCGGGATGCAGCACGCAAGGGATTCCATAAAATACGCGGTCATCGACGGTGTTTTGTTTGAAGAGCTGGGATTCAAGTACTTCGGACCAATCGACGGTCACGATCTGCAGGAGGTCTGCGAGACTCTGGAACTGGCGAAAGAGGCCGAGGGACCGGTGCTGATCCACGTCATGACTCAGAAGGGCAAAGGCTACAGCAAGGCGGAACTGAACCCCAACGTATTTCACGGCATCGGGCCGTTCGACATGGAGACGGGACAGTTGCTTTCCAAGAGCAGCAAGCCGTCCTATTCAAGCGTCTACGGCTCCAAGCTGATCGAGCTGGCCAAAGAGAATGACAAGATCGTTGCCGTCAGCGCGGCCATGCTGGAGGGCACGGGACTGGCCAAGTTCAGTCACGAGTTCCCGAAACGGACGTTTGACGTCGGCATCGCCGAGGGACATGCAGTCACCTTCGCGGCGGGACTGGCCAAGGCCGGCTATAAGCCGTTTGTGACCATATACTCCACATTCCTGCAAAGAGCTTACGATGAGATCATGGAGGACGTCTGCCTGCAGGATCTGCCGGTGGTGTTCGCCATCGACAGGGCGGGGATCGTCGGAGCGGACGGTGAGACCCATCACGGTGTTTTCGATCTGAGCTATCTGAAACACATGCCGAACCTGACGGTGATGGCGCCGCAGGACGGAGCGGAGCTGGAATCCATGATGGAACTGGCTGCAAAGCTGGACGGTCCTTGTGCTATCCGGTATCCGAGGGGGACTGCACCGCAGCTGGGCGGAGCATGCCACGGAGAACCGCTGGAAATCGGCAGATCCATTCGTCTGCGGGAAGGCAAAGATGCGGACATCTGGGCGCTGGGCTCCATGGTGGAAAAAGCCCTGGACGCAGCGGAGCTGTTAAAGAAGCACGGCGTCGAAGTCGGCGTGGTGAACATGCGATTTGCGAAACCGCTGGATGCGGACGCTTTGCAGGAAGCTGCGAAAGCGCACGACCTGATCGTAACGCTGGAGGACAACGTCCTGACTGGTGGCGCAGGAGAAGAGATCGACGCACTTTTGATCAATGAAAATACACGGGTCGTCAACATGGGCTGGCCCGATACCTTTATAGAACACGGAAGCTGCGACCAGCTGTATCACGCATACGGTCTGGATGCCGCAGCCATTGCAGAAAGGATCAAGAAAGAACTTGAAGGCGAAAGATAGACTGGATATCATACTGACAGAACGAAATATGTTCCCAT
Source organism: uncultured Clostridia bacterium (assembly GCA_934281605.1). Lineage (GTDB taxonomy): Bacteria > Bacillota > Clostridia > Peptostreptococcales > Anaerovoracaceae > Lentihominibacter. The sequence continues at coordinate 292,401 of CAKQXD010000001.1, forward strand.
CGAGGGAAAAGGCCAAGGCGTCCATCATGGCGGGTCTCGTCTACGTGGACGGACAGCGGGTGGACAAGCCGGGCACACCGGTGGACAGAGAAGCGGAAATTACCATTAAAGAAGCTCTTTGCCCCTATGTGAGCCGGGGCGGTCTGAAACTGGAAAAGGCGCTGGATCTTTATGGATTTTCCCTGCAGGACAATATTGCGGTGGACATCGGCGCATCCACGGGCGGTTTCACCGACTGCATACTGAAAAACGGGGCGAAGAAGGTCTTTGCCATCGACGTGGGCTACGGTCAGCTGGACTGGAAGCTGCGCAACGATCCACGGGTCGTCAACATGGAGAAGGTCAACGTCAGATATCTGGATCCTGAAACCATCGAAACACCGGTGGACTTCATCAGCATCGACGTGTCCTTTATCTCGCTAAAGCTGGTATTTCCGGTGGCTGCGGGACTGCTGGGAGAAGACGGAAGTCTGGTATGTCTGGTGAAACCACAGTTTGAGGCCGGCAGAGAACAGGTAGGAAAGAAAGGCATCGTTCGTGATCCCAAGGTTCACTGTCAGGTAATCGAAAATGTTATCGAATATGGAATGGAAAACGGCTTATACAGCCACGGGGTGACCTGGTCTCCTGTTACGGGAGCCAAGGGCAACATCGAATATTTGCTTTATATGAAAAAACAGCCGCCGCAGGAAGGAATCAGTGAAGACGCGATCCGGAAACTGGTTGCGCATTCCCATGCGGAGCTGGAATGATCACTATTATTCATTAATGGGAGGGAACAAAATGGAATTATCAAAAAGAGTGAATGCCATGGGGCATTCCCCGATCCGGCGGTTCAACAAGTATGCGATCGACGCGGAAGCTGCCGGAAAGAAAGTGTATCATCTCAATATCGGCCAGCCTGATGTTGAGACGCCGGAGTGCTTCATGGAAGCAGTCAAGGACTTCGACAAGAAGGTCGTTGCCTATTCCGAGTCCGGTGGAGAAACGGTTCTTCAGGATGCCATCTGCCGCTATTTTGAACGGTACGACATCCACTACGATCGTAACGAGATCCTGGTGACCAACGGCGGATCGGAAGCATTGAGCATGGTGTTTACCGCAGTGCTGAATCCGGGTGAGGAAGCTATCATCGCAGAACCGTTCTACACCAACTATCATACGTTTATCACGGCGGCAGGCGGCAAGGTGGTTCCTGTGACAACGAAAGCTGAGGACGGCTACGACTTCGCGAAAAAAGAGCTGATCGAAGCGGCCATCACACCGAACACCAGATGCATCTGCTGCATCAACCCGGGCAACCCGACGGGTCGCGTCCTGACCATGGACGATATGAAGCTGATCGGAGAGATCGCCAAGGAACACGACCTTTGGATCATCGCTGACGAAGTGTACCGGGAATTCGCCTATGACGATCGCAAAGCCGTATCCTTCGGTATGCTGGACGATCTGGCTGACCGCGTGGTCATAGTGGATTCCGTTTCCAAGCGGTTCTCCGCATGCGGTGCGAGAGTGGGCTGCGTAGCCAGCAAGAACAAGGATCTGATGGACGGGCTGATGAAGATCGCCCAGGGCAGACTCTGCTGTCCGACGCTGGATCAGATCGGAGCGGCAGCTCTCTACAGCCTGGACGAAGCGTACTACGACGAAGTCAAGGCGGAATACGAATCCAGAAGAGACGTTTCCTACGAGGAACTGATGAAGATCCCAGGAGTCGTTTGTCAGAAGCCGGGCGGAGCCTTCTACATGATGGCCAAGCTGCCGGTGGACGACGTGGAGAAATTCCTCATCTTCCTGCTGACGGAGTTCGAAGACAACGGTGAAACGGTGATGTTCGCACCGGCCGAAGGCTTCTATGCGACGGAGGGCCTGGGCAGCGACGAAATGCGTATCGCCTACGTTCTCAATAAAGACGCGATGCGCCGCGGCGTAGAACTGATCCGTCTGGGACTGGAAGCATATAATAAAAAATAAGAATGAGAAAACGGCCGTAAAGGCCTGTGATGTTGTGAGGTGCGGGGATGATTTTCTCCGCATCTTGCGCGTATTTGAGAAGGTCGAAGAAACGAGAAAAGAGATTTAGGGAAGAACGAAGAGAAAGGAACAGCGGATGGCAGCAAAAAAACTTTCACCGATGATGCAGCAATACATGGAAATCAAGGAGGCTCACCAGGATTGTATCCTGTTTTTCCGCCTGGGCGATTTCTACGAGATGTTTTTTGAAGACGCCAAGCTGGTTTCCAGAGAACTGGAGCTGACGCTGACCGGGAAGAACTGCGGACTGGAAGAGCGCGCACCCATGTGCGGCGTGCCGTTTCATTCTGCAGACACCTATATCGCACGGCTCATCGAGAAGGGGCACAAAGTCGCCATCTGCGAGCAGACGGAGGATCCGGCTTCTGCAAAGGGCCTGGTCAAGCGTGAGGTCATCCAGATCGTGACGCCGGGCACGGTGCTTAGCAGCAGCATGCTGAAAGAAAAAGAAAACAACTACATCGCGTCCATCTATGCCGGGGAGGATTCCATCGGTCTGGCTTACTGCGACGTCTCCACCGGGGAGATGAACCTGACGACGATCCGCGGAGCGAACCAGCGGGAAAACCTGGTCAACGAGATCGTCAAGATCAGCGCCCGGGAAGTCCTGGTCAACCAGGAGACGGACGACAAGATCGACACGGAAGAAATGAAGCCTGTGACGGAGGCGTATTTCAACATCGCCGCCGATGAGTTTTACCGGCCTGACGCGGTGCGGGACACCATCAAGCGGCAGTTTCACGTATCGGCGCTGCTGGGCATCGGCGTGGAGGAGGATTCCCCGGCAGAATTCGCACTGGGATCTCTGCTGCTGTATTTGCTGGACACTCAGAAGAATAACCTGGGTCACATCGCTTTCCTAAACACTTATACGCTGGGGCAGCACATGTCTTTAGATAAATCGACCATCAAGAACCTGGAACTGACGGAAACTTTGTTCGAAAAAAAATTAAAAGGCTCTCTTCTGGGCGTGCTGGACAAGACAGGTACGGCGATGGGATCACGTAAACTGAAGCAGTGGATCAAGGAGCCTCTCAACGACGTAACGGAGATCGCCCTCCGGCTGGATGCGGTGGAATACCTGACGGACAACGTCCTGGCCCGCAACAACATCAGGGAACAGCTGAAACACGTCTACGACTTCGAGCGACTGACGGGACGGATCGCCTGCGGCAGTGCCAACGGCAAAGATCTCATTGCCCTCAGCGCATCCTGCAGCGCTCTTCCTGACATCAAATACGAGCTGGCAGAGTGCGGAAGCCGTCTGCTGGAGGATTTGGATGAAGAAATCTCCTCTCTGGAAGAAGTTCGCAGCCTCATCGACGCAGCCATCGTGGACGATCCGCCATTCACCATCAAAGAAGGCGGCCTCATCAAGGAAGGTTTCTCGGACGAACTAGACGAGCTGAAAAACTCCATCGCCGACGCCCAGGCCTGGATCGCCGGACTGGAGGGCAGCGAACGGGAGCGGACCGGTATCAAAAACCTGAAAGTCGGCTACAACAAGGTCTTCGGCTATTATCTGGAAGTGACCAAATCTTACTACGATCTGATCCCGGAGAATTACATCCGCAAGCAGACCTTATCCAACTGCGAGCGGTTCATCACCCCGGAATTAAAGGAGACGGAACGTCTTGTGCTCAACGCTGAGACCAAGATCAACCAGCTGGAATACGACCTGTTCTTAGAACTGCGTCAGGATCTGCAGCAGTACATTAGTCAGATCCAGAAAACGTCCCGAGCCATCGCCTCCCTGGATGTGCTGGCTTCTTTCGCAGAGGTCAGCGAAAAGTACGGCTATGTCAAACCGCAGGTAGACGACGGCGACGTGATCCGGATCGAAAAGGGCAGGCACCCGGTCATAGAGCAGACCATCCGGGACGGCATTTTCGTCAGCAACGACACGTATCTCAACAAAGACGACCAGAGCCTGCTGCTGATCACCGGACCCAACATGTCGGGTAAATCAACTTATATGCGGCAGACTGCCCTCATCGTCCTTATGGCCCAGGCAGGCTGTTTCGTACCGTGCGAGCGGGCGCGGATCGGCGTATGCGACCGGATCTTTACCAGAATCGGTGCGTCGGACAACCTGGCGCAGGGACAGAGTACCTTCTTCGTAGAGATGAGCGAGCTTTCGTATATCTTAAACACGGCGACTTCCCGCAGCCTGGTGATCCTGGACGAGATCGGACGGGGCACAAGCACCTACGATGGTCTTTCCATCGCCTGGGCGGCGGCCGAATACCTGTGCGGCAGCGGTCGGAAAATCAGGACGTTATTCGCAACGCACTACCACGAAATGACGGCGTTGGAAGGAACGCTGAAGGGTGCGAAAAACCTCAACGTGGACGTGGCAGAAGAAAACGGCAACGTCGTCTTTTTACATAAAATCGTCGAGGGCAGCGCCAGCCGCAGCTACGGCATCCACGTGGCCAAACTGGCGGGAGCACCGAAGGAACTGCTGGAGCGGGCTCAGGAGCGGCTCGCGGATTTAGAGAACGGGAGCACGGCGGACGCTGTAGTGGCACATACGGAACGGACTGCAGGCTCTTTGCAGGAGGCAGAGACGGGCACGTCCCAGGTCGCCGAGGAAGCAGGCGTTTCTACTGCAAGGACTACTGCAAAGGCTTCTCCGAAGAAAGACGGTGAGCAGCAGCTTTCTCTCTTCGATCTGGCGCCTAACGCCATCCCCCAGAGACTGCGGGATCTGGATCTGATGAACACCACGCCGTCCCAGGCACTGCAGATTTTAGAGGAATTGAAAGAGTACTTATAAGGGTTAATAAGGGTATCATATGATTCATGTATTAGAGAAACACGTAGCAGACAAGATCGCGGCGGGCGAGGTCATCGACCGCCCGGTTTCGATCATAAAAGAACTGGTGGAAAACTCCATCGACGCCGGTGCCGATCAGATCACGGTCGAGATCCGAAACGGCGGCAAGAGTTATATCCGGGTGACGGACAACGGCTGCGGCATCGAAGCGGATGACATGGAAACGGCGTTTTTGCGCCACGCCACCAGCAAGATCACAAGCGTGAAAGATCTGGACGCCATCGGCACTCTGGGCTTTCGCGGCGAGGCGCTGGCAAGCATCTGCGCTGTAGCCAGAGTGGAGCTGATCAGTAAGACGGCGGACGCCAAGATGGGACGCCGTGTAGTGACGGAAGGCAGTGAGATCCTGGCCAACGAGGGCATCGGCTGTCCGGAAGGAACGACGGTGACCGTCCGGGATCTGTTTTATAATGTCCCTGCCAGACAGAAATTTCTGTCCTCCGATAACGGAGAATCGCGCCGGATCATCGACATGGTGTCCCGCATCGCACTGGCTTACGGCGATGTTCGGTTCACCTTGATCAATGGCAAAAAACAGGTGTTCACCACCAGGGGCAAGGGCAATGTCTTCGACAGTATCGTCAGCGTATACGGCAGCGATGTTGGCAGGGATCTGCTCCCGGTAGAACGCACCAGCGGGGATCTCATCGTCAAGGGGTTTATTTCGGTGCCGTCGGCGTCGGCAAACTCCCGAAGCAGGCAGATTTTCTGCGTCAACGGAAGAGTCATCTCAAGTAAAGTCCTGGAAAGGGCCCTCGATGAAGCCTATAAGGAAAAACTGTTTCACGGCAGATTTCCCATCGCCTTTTTATTCCTGTACATTCCGCCGGAGAAGCTGGATGTCAACATCCATCCGACGAAAAAAGAGATTCGTTTCGACGATGATTTTGAAGTCCACGATTTTATCGTAAAGGCTGTGCGGCAGGCTCTGGAAGCCAAGGAGTCGCTGCCGCAGGTGCGCGGTGAGAACATCCGCCAGGTGCGGGAACGGGATGCTGAGGTGCCTGAGAGCGCAACAGCAACGGCAGACAGCAGCAAAACGCCGAAAGGGTCTCTGCAAGAGGGAAAAACCTCTGTACGGGTGGAAGAACCGAAGCATGAATACAAACCGGAGACCGTAGAGAAGCTTGCAGAAAAAGGAAGAGAATTCCAGACGGGTGGCGGTCAGGTTGACATAAAAAATGTATTGTCAAGTTTAAGGAGTGAGAAGCAGGAAGACGAAAAAGAACGGTCGTTTGTCGAAGAAACGGGCATTAAACCGAAGAAAAAATCCGGACTGTTTGATTTTCAGGATCTGAATTATCTAGGCAGTATCTTTGATACTTATATTATGGCGTGCGATGCGGATTGCTTTTATCTCATCGACCAGCATGCGGCTCACGAACGGGTGTTTTATGAAAAACTTCGGAATCAATATGAATCCCAGGAGAAAATCAGCCAGACGCTGATGCTCCCGCTTCAGTTCCACGTGGCGGCTTACATCGCTCAGTCGGAAGAGGACTGGATCGACAAGATCCGAGCTATGGGTTATGCTATCGAGGACTTTGGAAATAAAACGTATATCGTCCGGGAGATCCCGGCGTTTATGGAGCTGGAAGAAGCGGAAAGCTTCTTGAACGACCTGTTTCAGGAGCTGGAGGAAAAACCGGATCTGACCAACCAGAAAGTGCTGGACCGGATCATCATGCGCTCCTGCAAGTCGGCAGTCAAGGGCGGAGATCATCTGGAAGCGGCTGAAATCGACGCGCTGATCCGGGATCTTGGAAACTGCGTCAATCCATTTTCCTGTCCGCACGGGCGGCCGACGTTTATCCGGATGACGCGGTATGAGATCGAAAAAATGTTCAAACGTGTGTAAAGGTGATAAAAATGGGTAAAATCATTGCAATCGCAGGGCCGACAGCGGTCGGCAAGACAAAATTCGCCATCGGGATCGCCAGAGCTTTTAACGGAGAAATAGTCTCCTGCGACTCGATGCAGCTTTATAAATACATGGATATCGGCAGCGCTAAACCGACGAAAGAAGAACTGGCACAGGTGCCTCATCATCTGGTGGATCTCATCGATCCCAGAGAGGACTTTTCGGTGGCCCAGTATCAGAAGCTGGCCAAGAACGCCATCGCAGACATCCAGTCCCGCGGCAAGCTGCCGGTGATTTCAGGCGGAACGGGGCTTTACTTAAATTCGCTCCTGTATGAAATGGACTTTTCCAAAGCGCCGGAGAACAGCCAGTACCGAAGAGACCTGGAACAGCTGGCCGAAAAAAAAGGCGGAGCCGCTTTGCATAAAATGCTGGAAGAGCGTGACCCGGATGCCGCAGAGCGGATCCATCCCAATAATATAAAAAAGATCGTCCGGGCGCTGGAACGTCTCCATGAAGGAGAAGGGAATGTGAAGCCTTTTCAGCAGGTGCAGCAGGAGACCTCGGATTACGAGACGATCCTCATCGGACTGACGCGGGACCGGGCGGAGCTTTACGACCGGATCAACCGGCGGGTAGAAGTGCTGGTGGAGCAGGGGCTTTTAGAAGAAGTGGAGGAGCTGATGCGGATGGGGCTGACGGAGGATCACATCTCCATGAAAGCCATCGGCTACAAGGAAATCATGGCTTATTTTCACGGGCGGTGCTCCCTGGAGACAGCCATCGACAATGTGAAAAAAAACACACGACATTACGCGAAAAAACAGTTAACGTGGTTCCGCAGATATGATAAAATAAAGTGGTATGACATATCGGAATATCCGAATGACGAAACTGCGGTAGAAGGGATCACGGGATGGCTGGAGAAAAATCTGTAAAACTCCATAATAAAAGTGACAAGCCCGATAATATCGTTTTGAAAGAACATGAGATCGTTTCAAAATGTGAGGAGATCCAGGATCAGCTTCCTGGGTGCTTCAAGGGCTTTTTTCGTTATTTGAAGGGCAACGTCCTGTCCAAGACACGGGTGGCATACCTGGGAGATATCCTTCATTTCTGCCAGTATCTCATCGAAGAGACGGATCTGACAGAGGCGGAGAAACCCGCAGACATAAAAAAAGAAGATTTTAATAAAATAAAAGCAGCGGACGTCAACGAATTTCTGGACCACTGCCGGAAATACAAGGTGATGCAAAACGGTCAGGAAGTCCTGTTTCAGAACGGCAACCGGACGCTGGCGCGAAAGAAATCCTCTCTTTCAGTCCTGTTCAAGGAACTGTACCGGGAAGGCAGAATGGAGGAAAACATCACGGAGGGATTCGATCCCATCCGGGTGCCGAAGGCCAGCGAACGGGAGATCAAGGCTTTGCAGGACGACGAGGTGATGATCATGCTGGACGCCGTGGAGAGCGGCGACCACCTGACGCCGAAGGAGCGGCAGTACTGGAACAAGACGAAGAAACGGGACAAAGCGATTTTGCTATTGTTTCTCACCTACGGGCTCAGGCTGTTCGAGCTGCAGCAGCTGAACGTCACATCCTTTAATTTCTCCCGCGGGGAGTTCAAGATCTACCGCAAGCGGGATAAAGAGACGATCATGCCGCTGAATCGCTCGGTGACGGAAACGCTGACGGATTATATCGAAAACGAACGCAGACCCGACGAGGAGCTGGATGAGCTCCACAAGGACGCGCTGTTCCTGTCGCTGCAGGGCAAGCGGATGACGGAGCGTCAGATTCGGGAACTGGTGAAAAAATATACGTCCATAGGACTTTCCACTTCGCGGAAGGCAGGCTACAGCCCTCACAAGCTGCGGGCCACGGCGGCCACCAGTCTCATCGGGCGGGGCAACTCCATCTACGATGTACAGGCGCTCATGGATCACGAGCAGGTGACCACGACCCAGCTGTATGCGGCGCATAAAATGAACGTAAAGCGCGATCTGGTCAGGGACATGGAATGGGAATTAGAGAGAAAAGAAGGCACAGAAAGGAACGAAACGGAATGAAACGAGCAAGCGTCATATCTGTATTGATCATATTCATACTGGGAACCTTCGGGGCATCCTTTGCATTCGCTGCAAAGACCGATAAGAACGGCAGCAGTCAGGCTTCGCAGCAGACGAAGGCAGCAGAAGAGCGGGATGCCAGCGGAACAAAGGCTTCTAAAAAGGCAAAGGATCTGAAGGATGAAGACGAACTGCAGCAGGATTCTGAGGATACAGAAGATGCAAAGGACCGTGCGAAGGATACGGGTGAGGACAGCGATCTCAACCAGAAAAAAGCGGGCGCAAGCGGCACGCCGGACACGTCCTGGTTCGACTATAAAAATCCGAAAAAGGAATACCGGATCACGTCTGAAGAACAGCTGCTGGGACTGGCCAGCCTAGTCAATCAGGAGCAGGTAGCACGCTGGAAACCGACGAGAACAGAAACCTTTGAAGGCGTAACATTCAAATTGACAAAAGATATCAAAATGACAACGGAATGGACCCCGATCGGCACGAGTGAAAGCATCTGCTTCGCAGGCTCCTTTGACGGCGACGGTCACACCATCAGCAATATGATCATCAAGTCCAATGCGGACTACATTGGCTTCTTTGGCTACTTGAAAGGAGAAGTCAAAGATCTTAACATTGCAGGATCTATCGTATCTACCGGAGGCGAATGCGGCGGTATCGTCGGCAGTCTGGATGCTGCGGCATCCGTATCGGGCTGCAACGCCAAGATCGATATCAAGGCAGGCAAGAAAACCGGTGGGATCGTAGGCAGCAACAACGGAGGCAAGATCGAAAACTGCGTCAGCCGGGGTGATATTTCCGGGACCTATAAAGTCGGCGGCGTAGTCGGCGAAAACTGGGGCGGAACCGTGAAAAAATGCGGAAACGAAGGAGATGTCTCTTCTTCTGTGCGCGGAGTAGCAACTTTTGGAACCGGCGGGATCGCAGGACGATCCGTAGCAGAAGCTGCTATTGTTTCCGAATGTTATAACGTTGGAAATATCAAGTCGGCAGCGGAAGCGACCGGCGGTGTCATCGGCTATATGAATGCAGACGGATCCACTCTCACCAACAGCTACAGCACGGGAAACATCACGATAAAAGATGTGAAGAAACAAAAGGAAAGCCAGAAGCTGACCAAAGCATGGGCTGGCGGCGTTGCCGGTGTCGCCGGCAGCAAGGGAGTCGTCATTGCCAACTGCTACAGCTCCGGAACCATTAAAAATGCTGATGTCAGCGGCGGCGTCATCGGGAAATTCGTAGCCGATACCAAAGATCCAACGGAAGCGAATATCAAAAACAACTTCTATCTCAACGATACGATCAAAGCTGGGATCGGAGATAATAAGGGGCAGGGTAAAGCTGATATCCAGAAATGCGCTACAGGTGTTTCCGGAAGCACTTTGAGCGGCATGTCGTCTGCTCTGAGCATCTCCTTTATGAAAGACGCATCCGGACTTTACGGCAACGACGGCTATCCGGTACTGCGGTGGCAGGATCCTATTGACTCCAGCGACAAATCCTATCTGGAGGGCGTGTCCACTGATGTGCAGAAAAAATTAGACAAATACCTTATTAAGAACACAGACGCTACAAATAAAGGTGATATAGTTATCAGTATCTTCCATCCGGATAATTATTTAACGGATGCGCTGCTGATGTATACAGAAGCGATCGATCAAAACGAACAGAAACAGGACAGCAACAAGGACAACGAGGAATAATCGAATGAAGAACAACACATATACATTATTACGAGATAAATTCGGCATTGCAGAATCCATTCTGGATCTCATCAACGAAAGTGAAAAACAGGTTTCATCCCACTTTGAGGAGCTGGACGACACCATGGCATACAACCAGTACAAGGTTCTGGAAGCCTTTCAGAACAACAACATCCGGGACATGCATTTTTCCTGGAACACAGGCTACGGCTACGATGATCCGGGACGTGACGCGGTAGAACGTGTCTATGCCGATATTTTCCACACGGAAGCGGCGCTGGTTCGACCTATCATCGTCAACGGCACTCACGCCCTGACCCTGACTTTAATGGGGATCCTCCGTCCGGGAGATGAGATGATCTACTGCACCGGCGGTCCTTACGACACGCTGGAAGAAGTTATCGGTCTGCGGGGAGAAGGCAAGGGTTCTCTCAAGGAATACGGCATTTCCTATAAGCAGGTGGAGCTGACGCCGGAGGGCGGCATTGATTACGATGCGCTGAAAGAAGCCATCGGTCCTGCGACCCGCATGGTATGTCTGCAGCGTGCGACAGGCTACGGCTGGCGCAAGGCCATTTCCATCGAAGAGATCAAGGAATGCACCACTTTTGTGAAAAACATCAATCCGGATATCGTCTGCATGGCGGACAACTGCTACGGAGAATTCCTGCACATCCAGGAGCCTACCGACGTGGGCATCGACGTGATGGCAGGTTCCTTAATAAAAAATCCGGGAGGCGGTCTGGCTTTGACCGGCGGATACATTGCCGGCAGACAGGATTTGATCGACAAGGTTTCCTACCGGATGACTTCCCCTGGGATCGGCGGGGAATGCGGGCTGACCTTCGGCCAGACACGGTCGATCCTGCAGGGACTGTTTATTGCGCCGAAGACGGTCAACGGTGCATTGAAGGGCGCGGTGCTCTGCGGCAAGGCTTTCGAGCTTCTGGGTTATGAAGTATGCCCGAAGCCGGAGGATCTGCGCAGCGATATCATCCAGGCGGTCAAGCTTGGCAGTCCGGAAGCGGTCATCGCATTCTGTCAGGGCATCCAGGCAGCTGCACCGGTGGATTCGCAGGTAATGCCTCTGCCGTGGGATATGCCCGGTTATGAAGATCCTGTCATCATGGCGGCCGGTGCATTCGTGCAGGGGTCTTCCATCGAACTTTCGGCGGACGGTCCGATCCGGGAGCCATACATCGTATACTTCCAGGGCGGTCTGACCTACGAACATTCCAAGTTCGGTGTGATCAAGGCAATGCAGGCATTAAAAGAGAAGGGAATATTGGATATTTGATACGAGAAACGATGGAACGGAACGGAATCCCGCAGTCAGATATCGGACAAGGAGATGTGTGATAATGGACAGTGAACGTAAAGCAGCACTGCGAAAAAAATTCAAGGTGTTTTCTGCAATTTTTAAGATGCTCCTATTTTTAGTGATCATCGTTGGAATCCCACTGTACCTGTACTTTTTCCAGAAGGATCTGATTCAAAGCTTTTCCAGCATGGAAAACGTGCGGGCGCTATTTAATCAGTATAAAGCACAGAGCGTGCTATTTTATCTTCTGGGGCAGGTGCTGCAGATCGTCATCTGCGTCATACCGGGACAGTGGCTGCAGTTTACAGCCGGTTATATGTGGGGCTTCTGGCTGGGGTATTTGTACTCCCTGATCGGAGCGCTGGTCGGATCTGTTCTGACCTATTATATCGCCCGTTTTCTGGGGCACGATGCTATGCATCTGATCTTTGGAGAAGAGAAAATCAAGAAGTGGCTGAAACACTTGAACAGCAAAAAAGCTGTCATTATCGTATTCTTCATCTTCCTGATCCCGGGCGTACCGAAGGATCTTTGCAACTATGTGGCAGGACTTTCTGAGATCAAGCTGAAGCCGTTCCTCGTAGTATCGCTGATCGGCAGATCCCCAGGCATGATGGGAAGCCTTCTCATCGGCAGACAGATCGGAACCGGCGGTTATGTAAGTGCGGGTATCATTGCAGGCATCGCAGTTATATTATGTGTTCTCTGCGTGATTTTCCGCAAACGGCTTACCAAAGTTCTGGACAAAGGGTACGATAAACTGATGAAAATGTAATGAAGTAAAAAAAGACAACAGAAGACCTCTTTGCAACAGAACGCAGGGAGGTTTTTTTGACCCGAAGGATGCAGTTAAAAACAAAGCAGGAGGAGAATGAATGAAAACAGCATTTCGGATCTTCATACGCGATCTGAAGCGCCTTTCCCGTAACCGGGCGGCGGCGCTAGTCATGGTGGGAGTCTGCCTCCTGCCATCTTTATATGCCTGGTTCAATATTGCGGCCAATATGGATCCTTACGGCAACACGGCAGGGATCAAGGTCGCCATTGCCAACAGCGATCAAGGGGCGTCTTCCGATATGATTTCCCTTAATGCAGGGGATACCATTGTAAAAAATCTCAAAGAAAACAAACAGCTGGGCTGGGTTTTCGTCGATGAAAAGCAGGCGAAGCAAGGCGTTCGCTCCGGAAAATACTATGCCGCCATCGTCATCCCCGACGATTTCAGCAACTCGCTGCTGAGTGTTCTTTCCGGCGAAGTCAAAAGCCCGAAGCTGGATTATTACATCAACGAAAAGAAAAATGCCATCGCACCGAAAATCACTGATACCGGCGCGACAACCATTCAGCAGGAGATCAACGATACCTTCTCCGCGGTAGCGTCCGAGGCCATTTCTGAGCTGATCCAGAAGGCAGCCAACAACGTATCGGCTGACCTCAACTCCGCCGATGCACAGCTGATGACCACGATCCAGAATGTACGGAACAATCTGGCGGATTATCAGAAAACCATCAGCAGCTTCAAGGATACGGTAGCCAAATCAAAACCGGTACTGCAGAACGCCATCGCTTCTCTGGACGACGTGGATTCTGCTGCAAAGGGCGCGTCCGGCGCTTTTTCCGATACACAGAAGCTGTTCCAGCAGGCCCGGGACGGTCTGCAAAATTTCAGCGGCTCTCTGACACAGGGACTTTCAGGAAGCGAAACATCTCTCACCAACTTCTCCGTAACGGCAGCGACACGCCTGGGTGCACTGGAGACCACAGGATCACAAGTATCCGCTGCACTGGATGACAATATCGCCGCAGCAGAAAAGCTGCAGCAGAAAAATCAGAATCTGCTCAAGAGCCTTGCTGCTCTGGAAGACAGCGCCGGCAGCGATGCAGATCTGTCGCAGCAGATCAAGGATATCAAAAGCCAGACCCAGAGCTATGATACGCTGCTTTCTTCTTTAAAGAGCAGTAAAAAAACAGTCGATGGAACGACCAGCTCTGCTAAAAATGCGCGTACGGATCTCGGAGATCTTTCTGCAAAAAGTCAGAAATCCCTGCAGACCAGCAAACAGGATCTTCTGCAGGATCTGATCCCGAAGCTTTACCGTATTCTGGACGATCTGGCTAACGTCAACGGCAGTCTTTCCACTGCGCTGGCCGGGATCGAACCGCTGACAGAGCAGGGAAGAACCATCCTGCAGCAGCTGGATGCAGGGCTGGGCACCAGCGTCAAGCAGCTGGAACAGACCGGTCAGTATCTCAGCCGTGTGGATAAAAACCTGGAAAAGATCCAGACCGATCTCAATGCCCTCCACAGCTCGGAAACCTACCAGAAACTGCTGACGCTGGAAGGCATCGATCCCGACCGAGTGGCCGATTTCATGGCTTCCCCGGTTTCTCTGGAATCCAAGGTCGTTTACAATGTAGAAAATTACGGAACAGGCATGACGCCGTTCTATACCAATCTGGCTCTCTGGGTAGGAGGGCTGATTCTCGTGTCGATTTTAAAACAGGAAGTGGATCCGGAAGGGATCTCCCGCAAACGGCTGGATCCGACCAAGGCTTACTTCGGTCGCTGGCTGCTGTTTATGGCTGCCGGCGCCATCCAGGGCTTCATCGTCTGTCTAGGCGATCTTCTGCTTCTGGGCGTACAATGTGCCCATCCGCTGCTGTTCGTTCTGGAAGGGATCTACTGCAGCCTAGTATACGTCAATATTATCTACGCACTGGCTATCACATTTAAACATATCGGAAAGGCCGTTGCCGTGCTTCTGATCATTCTTCAGATCCCGGGTTCATCCGGTACCTATCCGATCGAAATGATGCCGACATTTTTCCAGAAGCTGTATCCACTGTTTCCGTTCAGCTACGGCATCGACGCTATGCGGGAGGCCATTGCGGGATTCTACGGCAAGCTGTTCGTCAAAGATCTGCTTTGCCTGCTGGTCTTCGTAGCCCTGGCATTTTTCACCGGCCTGGTGATCCGCCCGCTGATCATGAACCTGAATCACATGTTCGACCGCCATCTGGAAAAGTCGGAGCTGATGCTGGGAGAAGTACCTGTTTCGCCAGAAACGAACCGGAGATTTTACGCTGTGCTGAAAGCGCTTTTGCAGCATGAAGAAAGCAAGGTGAAACTTCTTGAAAAATCCGTTCAGTTTGAGCAGCATTATCCGAAACTGATCCGCTGGGGATTTCTCTGCATGATAGTTATTCCACTGCTTCTGCTGATCCTCATGTTCAGTCTGGAATCCCGTCTGGTGTTCCTGATCCTGTGGATCATTTCGCTGATCGCCATCTGCGGTTATCTCATTATCGTGGAATACATTCACGATAAAATGCATCGTCAGCTGGAAATCAACGGCATGACCGTCGATGATCTGACCAGGAGTATCAAGGAGGAGAAAGAACAATGAGAAACATATGGGAAATCTTCAAATACGATGCTCTCCGGATTCGCAACAACGTGATCCCCATCATCGCAATCGTTGGCATCACCGTGGTCCCATGCCTTTACGCATGGTTCAACATCGCCGCCAGCTGGGATCCTTATAAAAATACGGGCAATCTGAAGGTAGCCGTAGCCAGCATAGACGAAGGCTACGACGGAGAACTGATCCCTGTGGAAATCAATGTGGGCAACCAGGTACTCTCCATGATGCGAAGCAACACCCAGATGGAGTGGATCTTCACCACCAAGGACAAGGCCATCCATGGCGTTAAATCGGGAGAATATTATGCGGCTATCGTTATTCCAAAGGATTTCAGCCGCGACATGATGAGCATTTTCTCTGAGGATATTGAAAAACCGCAGATCTTCTACTATTCCAACGCCAAGGAAAATGCCATCGCGCCGAAGGTGACTGATAAGGGCGCATCGGCCATCCAGAAGCAGGTCAACCAGGTATTCATCGAAACTCTGTCGGAATCCCTGCTGACTATCATGCAGTCCATTTCCAACATGGCGCAGGCCAACGGCGCAGATTCCATTGCAGCAAACCTGATCAGCAATCTGGACCAGATTTCCTCAGATCTGTCTCTCTCAGCAGGCACTCTGGATTCCTTCGCATCCTTGACTGGCTCTACCCACGATCTGCTGGCATCCACTACGGATGTACTGGATCAGACCCAGGAACTGTCGAAGCAAAACAAAAAAACGCTGGAAGAAATCAAAAAATCTCTGACGGATATCAGCGACACCATCACCGGCACCACCGATGACATCAATAAAGCGCTGACATCCAGCCAGAGTTATTATAAACAGATGGCGTCCACCGTGGATACCGCCTTTGCAAATCACGGCACCAAATCCAAAGAATCCGCTGCAACGCTGGATACCATGAGCAGTCAGACGGGCGATCTCATTACCAAATACAAGAAGCTGCGCGACTCCGTCGAATCTCTGGATCAGGCTCATCCGGAGCTTTCTGCAAAGACCGCTCCGGTGCTGGCCAAGCTGGACAGCTGTATCGCTGCACAGGAAGAGCTTCAGGACAGCCTTCAGACTTCTGCAAAGTCTCTGCGCAAAAGTTCTTCTTCCAGTCAGACGGCCCAAAATGATCTGCAGAAGCTGATCGAAGAAAGTCAGAAGAGCATCGATCAGGTAAAGGGAAGCTACGAGGAAAATCTGAAAGCGACCCTCACAGATCTGGCAGGATCGCTGAAAACTACGGCGGACAGCCTGACCAGTCTTCACAAAAGCCTGGAGAACAGCGCCTCGGACATCGCGAAGCTAACGGGATCAGCAGCAGCCGATCTAGCGTCTTTGCAGAAATCACTGGGCGGATCCGCCAATCTGCTGAATCAGGCGTCTGGGCAGGTTTCGGCGATTTCCGGACGACTCAAGGAAATGCAGCAGAATCACGATTTCAGTGAGCTGGAAACTCTGGTAGCTGAAAACAAAGAAGAAATCAGCGATTTTCTGGCGGCGCCGGTAGACCTGAAAACCCACGCCGTTTATAAAATCGAAAATTACGGATCTTCTATGGCTCCGTTCTATTCCACGCTGGCCATCTGGATCGGCGGGATCATACTGGTAGCCATGATGAAAGTCACCGTATCGGAGAACTGTATCCGCGGGCTGACCCGCGTGAAATCACGGCAGCTGTATCTGGGGCGCTACATCAGCTTCCTCATCGTAGGACTGCTGCAAAGCACTCTGATCGCGCTGGGAGATCTGTTCTATCTGGGGATCCAGTGTGAACATCCGTTTTTGTTTCTGCTGGCGTGCTGGTTCAGCAGTATCGTGTACGTCAACATCATCTATACGCTGACCGTATCCTTCGGCGATATCGGCAAAGCTATCAGTGTTGTGCTGCTGGTAATGCAGGTGGCCGGAACCGGCGGTACGTTCCCTATAGAAGTAGCGCCGCGGTTCTTCCAGATCGTGTATCCGATGCTGCCGTTCACCCACAGCATGGCAGCTCTGCGGGAAGCAGTCGGCGGTCTCTACGGCATGGACTACTGGCTGGATCTGGCGAAGCTGGGGATCTTCCTGATCCTGTCCCTGATCCTGGGACTGTTGCTGAGAAAACCTGTGATCCGCCTCAACGCTGCTTTCTCTGAAAAGCTGGAGGAGACGAAGCTGATGTAAAATTGTGATGAAATCTGTTGCGTGAACAACCGGGAAGATAAAGCTTGAATGGAAAAGCCTGAACGATAAACAGGGCAGGGGAGTTCTGTCCGACAATACTATAAAAACAGAAACTGAAAAATCCGCAACCGTATGTTCTTATGGCTGCGGATTTTTTGATGGAGAAAAATAAAGAGAAAAACGCAGAAAGCTCAGGCTGCCGCAGATTCTTTGAATAGTGCCTGGACTGGAATCAGCAAGAATAAAACAAAACGAACAAACGTTTATAAAAAGCATTGACGGCGAACAAATATTCTGCTATACTATCCTTAACAAAACGAACAAACGTTTATAAAAGAATGGGGAAGAGAGGGCAGTAACTATGAACGCATACAGCACTTACGAAACCAATTACTATATTCCGAAGAGCGCAGGTTCTCATCAGAACACCAGTAAGAAGAGAAAAAAGTACCGGATCAAATCCAAGTTCCGTTTTATTACATCTATGATCATTATGATCGGACTGTGCGTAGCTGGCTTTACAGCACTGACTGGACTCAATACATCCGTCGCACTGACCAAGCAGACTTACACTCAGGTACAGGTGGCTTCCGGCGATACGCTCTGGAGCATCGCGGATACCTATAAGGATGAAAACACCGATACTCGTAAGGCAGTTTATGAAATCTGTCAGGTCAACGATATTCAGGCATCGGATCTGCACCCGGGCATGGTGCTTTCCATTCCAGAGGACTTATAATACCGCACATAATGCCAATACAGATTGAACAGGATTCCAGAAGCATCCAAGCATTAGTGCGTGTCAGATCGTCCGATGAACAATAAACTTGTCCGCAATATTTAAATAGTTCCAATATAAAAAACACTGGGCTGCTCCGGAAACTGCAAACCGCCGGAGACGCTCAGTGTTTTTATATTAATCGGGATATTTACAGAATATCGAGAGAAACGCTCCTAACTATTCCCTTAATTATGATTATAGGAATAGTTGCGTTTCTTCCCATCTTATTTATACGTCTTACTGTATAACTCCGTTCCGCTGGCATCCTGATAGATAATCGTCATGCTGGCATCATCAATACCGGATTCATCTTTCAGTTCATCAACCAGGCCCTGGAATGTGGAATCCATACTGGTCATTCCTTTTTCCAGCTGCGTTTTCATTGCGCTTACAGTTGCGTCATCATAGGTTTCACCATATTTGTAAATCATTTCAATGTTGTTGTCTTTGATCGTTACGGAACCACCTTCACCCAGAGAACTTTCCAGATCAGACAGCTGCTGCTGTGCATCCGAATCTCCATTGACGTAATCTTCCAGCGTTGTGCTTCCGCATCCAGCCAAAGCCAAAGTGCTGGTAACCAAAAGCATAATAGTTGCTACTAATGTAATTATCTTCTTCATATTGTACCTCCATACTTTTATAAAAGACAGAAACGTCATTGCAACATTCCTGTCTTCTTCACTTGTTTATTTGCTCTGTTCAAAAATCATAACCATACTCATTTCAGAGTAGTCCAGACGAAGTTTTCCATCCTTGATTTCGAATGTTAAAGTCTGATCGGAATCATCCTGAATATCATACTTGCCATCTTCACCGGCGGAAACAGTGCCCTGTCCATCTTCATCCATGAAGGAGAATGTGCAAGTTCCGTCTTCGTTGATTGTCAGCTTCGGCATTTCGCTCATTTGTCCAGTAGATTTCAAATCATCTGCAGAGAGTGTCTGTCCAGAATATTCCACTTCAGTCATTTCCCAGCTGCCTACTGCCGGATCGTCTTTCAGGCTGCCGCCGCCGCAGGACGCCAGAACCATAGTTACTACAACCAATACTGCTGCAAGTACAGAGATTTTCTTTAAATGTTTCATTAATGTTCTCCTCTCTTATCCTCTTTTAGATAAATTCAATTGTATACTGATTATATCATATCCAAGAATAATCGAAAAGATACTTTTTTCACAGGCAAACTACCGGTTTTTACAAGCTTACTGAAATGAATCCAGATATCCCTGCAGGATGATCACCGCTGCCTGCTTGTCGATAACCTTTTTTCTGCCACGGCGGCTGACGTCAGCTTCGATCAGAACTTTTTCCGCCATAACAGTAGTAAGACGTTCATCATAGTACGTCAGGTTCACATCCCCCATCCCGCTGCTGCGCATTTTGTTTTCCAGCATGGTTTTAAATTCATAGACCTTTTCCGTTTGCGGGCTGTCGGTTCCATCCAGCTTTTTCGGCAAACCAATCACTACCGTATCGCAGTCGAATTCCTTGATATAGTCCATCACCTTGCCTGCATCTTTGCGGATCCCTACCCTCTCAATGGTAGTCACACCCTGAGCTGTGATGTTCAGCGCATCACTCACCGCAACGCCTATGGTCTTATCTCCTACGTCCAATGCAAGTTTTTTCATAATTATCCTCTCTTGTTCATAACAAAACCCCGCGGTTGCCGCGGGGCTGTTTCTCAAATGTTCAGCTGTTTACGCCAGCTCGTATACGATTATTGATCTATTTATTGAGATAAGCGCGAATCAGCTCTTCTACCAGGTCATCGCGTTCGATTCTGCCCATAATGTTTCTCGCATTGTTGTGGCTGGTTATGTAAGATGGATCACCGGATAAAATATATCCTACCATCTGATCGATCGCATTATAGCCTCTTTCTTCTAAAGCGTCATATACTATATTTAAAATTTCTTCGATGGTTCTCTGTTCTACCCTGTCGAAGTTGTCATACATTCTGGTCTGTCTGTCCATTGCTTTACCTCCATCCTACTTACTATGTAAAGATTATAACACCAAAAACGGTGTGCTGACAATAACAAATCATGGAATTCCACAAAACTATCACAGAAAATGGAAAAGCGGATCAAAATCGCGTCAAAAATCGTTTCATCCGATCCGCTTTTTTATTCTTCTCTATGCTAGTTAACGAGTTGCTATCCCTGGATCAATTCCTCAGCCTTGGCAAATGCAGCCGGTACCTTGGATGGATCCTTTGCACCTGCCTGCGCCATGTCAGCCTTGCCGCCGCCGCCGCCGCCAGCTGCTGCAGCTACTTCCTTGATCATCTTGCCGGCGTGGAGTCCCTGCTGTACCAGGTCGTCCGTCAGGGAAACCAGGAAGGTCACTTTGCCGCCGGAAACCGCTGCAAAGACCATAGCCACTCCCTTGTTGTCCGCCTTGATCTGGTCGGAAAGTCCACGCAGATCGTTGATGCTGTAGTCTGCGAATTCCTTGGCGATCAGCTTGATGCCGTTGATATCCTTAGCTTCTTCCAGCAGGCTTCCGGAGCCTTTGCTGATCTCAGCCTTCTTCATTTCTTCGATTTCTTTTTTCAGCGTCTTGACCTCTTCCATCAGGGATGCGCTGCGGTCGATCAAAGTATCCTTCTTCGCCTTAAGAGCATGTGCCGTATCTGCGATGAGAGCTTCGTCCTCCACGTATTTGCCGAGTACGCCCTGACCTGTCACTGCCTCGATTCTCCGCACACCGGAAGCAACGCCGGATTCGCTGAGAATGTGGAACGCACCGATCTGTCCCGAGTTCTTGACATGAGTACCGCCGCAGAGTTCTTTGCTGTAATCGCCGATGGAAACCACTCTTACCTCGTCGCCGTACTTTTCACCGAACAGCGCTGTAGCACCTTCCTTGGAAGCCTCCTCGATGGATTTTACTTCCGTCGTTACATCGATGAACAGGCTGATCTGCTCGTTGACGCGGGCTTCTACAGCTGCGATCTCTTCCGCAGTCATAGCCTGGAAATGGTTGAAGTCGAACCGCAGGCCGTCCGCTGTTACGGAGGAACCTGCCTGTTTTACGTGTTCACCCAGAGTTTCCTGCAAAGCCTTGTGCAGCAGGTGGGTCGCCGTATGGTTGGCAGCCGTTCTGTTGCGGCGCGGGATCAGAACCTGGCAGTCCGCTTTGTCGCCTGCCTTCAGGGTTCCGCTGGTTACGTTTACTTTATGAATGAAGACGTTGTTTGTCTTGGTTACGTCGATGATTTCCGCTTCGCCGTCTGCTGTCTTGATCACGCCTGCGTCTGCAGCCTGACCGCCGCTTTCTGCATAAAACGGAGTCTGATCCAGGATCACGCGGCAGGTTTCACCGGCCTTAGCCGATTCTACGTTGCCTTCTGCGCCGACGATGGCTTTGATCACGCCTGTATCGGTCAGGGTTCCGTATCCTGTAAAGCTGGTGTCGCCCTCTACGGAAAGCTCTGCGTTTACTTCATCCCAGCCGGCGTCGTCCATTTCCTGCTCAGCCTGGGAACGCTTTTTCTGCTCTTCCATGGCCTTTTCAAAGCCGTCCAGGTCGATCTCATAGCCGGATTCTTCCAGGATCTCGCGAGTCAGGTCGATCGGGAAGCCGTAAGTGTCGTGGAGCTTGAACGCCTTTTCACCGTCCAGCGTTTTGCTTCCAGCTTCTTTCAGCTCGTCCATATAGGAATTGATGATCTTCATACCCTGGTCGATGGTGGATGCGAACTTTTCTTCTTCTACAGCGATGACCTTCTTGATCATATCGCGGCGCTGTTTCAGCTCCGGATACGCATCCCCGGAAGTTTCGATGACCTTCTCGGACAGTTCTGCCAGGAACGGTCCTTCGATTCCCAGGATTCGTCCGTGACGTGCTGCACGTCTGATGAGACGGCGCAGTACGTATTCTCTGCCCTCGTTGCCGGGCAGGATGGAATCGCCGATCATGAACGTCATGGAACGCAGGTGGTCTGTGATGATACGGATGGAAATATCCGTTTCTGCAGCTCCGTCCTTGTATTCCACGCCGGATTTAGCCACTACCGCATCCAGGATGTATTTAATAGTATCTACGTCAAAAATGGATTCTACGCCCTGCATGATGCACGCCAGACGCTCGATCCCCATACCGGTATCGATATTCGGATGTGCCAGATCGCTGTAGTTTCCTTCGTCGTCACGGCTGAACTGTGTGAACACGTGGTTCCAGAATTCAACGTAGCGGTCGCAGTCGCAGCCCGGTTTGCAGTCTGGATTGTCACAGCCGTATTTCTCGCCGCGGTCGAAATAGATTTCGGAGCACGGACCGCACGGACCTGTTCCGATTTCCCAGAAGTTGTCGTCCTTGCCCAGACGTACGATCCTATCTTCCGGCATACCGATCACATCGCGCCAGATGGCATAAGCGTCGTCATCGTTTTCGTATACGGTAGCCCACAGCTTGTCCGTCGGCATTTTCAGTACCTGTGTGATGAATTCCCAGCCCCAGGTCAGAGATTCTTTCTTGAAGTAGTCTCCGAAGGAGAAGCTTCCCAGCATCTCGAAGAACGTACCGTGTCTGGACGTGTATCCTACGTTTTCGATGTCGCCGGTACGAATGCACTTCTGGCAAGTGGTCATACGCTTGCTCGGCGGCGTTTCGATTCCTGCAAAGTACGGCTTCAGCGGCGCCATACCGGAATTTATGATAAGAAGGCTTTTATCGTTCTGCGGGATCAGCGGAAAGCTCTGTCTCCGATAATGATCCTTAGACTGGTAAAAGCTTAAAAACAATTCTCTGATTTCATTCAGTCCTAATTTTTCCATGTAAAATTCTCCTCCCGGAAATTTGTGTATATTTGTGTATAAAAACATACATAGATTATAATGCCATATTTTGCACGATTTCGCAAGAGGTAAACGCCATCTCCTGCAAAGATCTCCGGCGAAAACTTTGCAGGAAGAGCCAGAGGCTGCGGCGCAAGAGAATCTTTCATATTGCCCCACCCTAAGTTTTCTAGTATAATAAATATGTTTGCTGGATTTATGCAAAACCTTGAGCCGGGAACAGGTTTTTCCGAAGCCCGGGGATGCGTGGATCTGTGAAACCAACGGAATAAAACTTATGGAACATGGAGTACAGTAGAATATGAAAATCGGTGATTTTGCGAAGAAGTATGGCCTGAATATCACAACCGTGCGCTATTACGTGGAGCGTGCCCTGCTGACACCGGAACGGAAAAACAATCAATACGTATTTACCCCGTCCTGCATGGAAGACATGGAGAAGATTTTAAAGTACAAATCTTTCCGTTTTTCGCTTGAAGAGATCGAGCTTCTCTTTTTCCTGGAAAAGACCACGAAATTCCGGGATGAGACCGTGCTGGGCATTTTTTCGCGTCTTTTGAAGCAGAAACAGGTCGAACTGGAAGAAGAAGAACAGAAAATCCACAATACGATAGAAGAGCTGAAAACGGAGATCCGCAGCTTTTCTCAGATCAACTACGAGATGGATCACAGCGCCAACGGCATCCCGTTCACTTTCCTGCCCTATCTGGTGTGTCCGGACTGCGGCAGACCGCTGAAACTGGAGTCGGCCAGCATCAGTGACAACAAGATCTGCGATGGCGAATTTTTATGCGAGTGCGGCTATAAAAATGAACTGAAGGACGGCGTCATCCTCTGCGACGGCTACGCGGAAGAAACCCCATTCAAAGCCTTCGAAAATATCGATCTGGTGTCCGCTGTGACCGAGGAGCTGGGCAACGAATTCCGCACCCTCATCGACAAGGTCTATATGTGGATGTACCACCAGATGTCGGATCACGTGGATATGGAGGGCAGCATCAACATCATGGGCGGCCCTTTCTCCGGGAATTATTTCTCCCGCTACTGCCAGAAATTCAGCCGGGACGCCATCTTTATCATCACCGATCCGTCCCTGAAGCGGATCCGCAAGCTGCAGGAATACATGAAGGAATTCGACTGCCAGACGGTCTATCTGGCCGGCAGTCTGGACCGGCTGCCGCTGCGGGAAAACTGCATCGACGTGTATCTGGACGACTTCTCGTCCAACAACTGCATCTTCACATATAATAAAAGTCAGTATGACAAGATCACGCCGCTGATCCGCAAAAACGGCTGCGCCGTCGGCCTCTTCGCAGACTATCGCAAATGTCCAAAGAGCCTGCGGACGTTCCGGGAGGATCAGCCGAATTTCATTCCGGAAAAGATGACTTTCGCCCACGTCAAGGCGGATCTGCTGGAAGGCGGCATGGAGGTGGACGCTCAGAAGAGGATCGGGAGCACCACCGGCAAAGAAAAGCAGTTCCAGCGTCAGATCGGCAACGAAACCATCGCCATGATGGGCTACCGGGCGATCAAATAAAGGGACCGACACGCGCCCCGCAAAAAACAACAGGACAACAGGAGGTTATTGATATGCTGGCAAAAGATTCCCGCATCCTGAAAGAAAACGAATTTCACCCTGTGCAGCTCAGGGTGTTTTTTGTTATGATCACGCTGTATACGTTCTATTTCACCTGCAACAACAACCTGGGCGTGGCCGCCGACCGGATCCAGCAGAGCTTCGATCTGTCCAACGCCACCTTCGGGATCCTGTTTACGATCTTCACCCTGGGCTTCGGTCTGGGGCAGTTTTTCTCCGGGTACCTGGGCGACCGGTACAGCCCGAAACGGCTCATGTTCATCGGAGCCATCGGCGCAACGTCTGCCAACATCGGCTTCGGTCTTTCGTCCAATATGACGGCTTTCGCCATCTGCTGGGCGGTCAACGCGGTGTCCCTGTCCATGGGCTGGTCGCCGGGCTGCAGCGTGCTGTTTCGCTGGATCCCGCAGAAACGCTGGGGTCTGTTTATGGGTCTGTTCGACGCCTTCGCCTTCCTGGGCGGCATCATCATCTATCCCGTAGCCGGCTTCGCCATCACCTTTCTCAGCTGGCGTGCGGCCTTCTTTCTCCCTGCCCTGCTGCTTCTCATGTGGTCTGTGGTCTTCTGTATTTATGTAAAGGACACGCCCCAGCAATATGGCTTCACGGTGGAGTGGGAGCATGCTGCAAAGAGTGCTCCGGAGGGTTCTGGAGATGCGGAAGTAACGGAATTGACTAAGATAAAAGGCCTGCCGGAAACAGCCGGAGCATCAAAACCAACTGAACCGGATACCGTATGTCTGCGGGATTATGCCGACGTGATGAAGCATCCGGCCATCCTGCTGACCGCCCTGGCCACCATCTGCAGCCAGTTCGTCCGCTGGGGGCTGGTCAACTGGATCGTCAAGATCCTCATAACCCCGAGAGCCGTCGTTGACGGTGGACTGAGTGAAAGCGCCGACGGGATCTTTGCAGGAGGCGAACACGGCGGCTTCGGGATGGCTCTCATGGCAGCCACCATCGCAGCATCCGCCATGCACTGGGGCGGAGCTTTTTTCTCCATTACCCTGGGACACATTTCCGATACGGTTTTCCATGGCAAACGCTGGCAGACCATTTTCATCGGATTTCTCGTGAGCACTGTGGGACTGCTGGTGATCTACTTTTTCGGCATCCGCATCCTGATGCTGCCGGGCGGGGTCGTCCTGCTGGGCGCACTGCTGTTCTTCTCCGGCGGATGCATCCAGGGCGTGCAGGCGCCTCTCTTTAACCTGCCCGGCGACATCCTGGGGACCCGGCTGGGCGGCACCGGAGTGGGCATCGTCAACGGCTGGTCGTACCTGGGAGCATCCTTTGCAGGAATCAGCCTGGGCGCCATGATGGACGCTTTCGGACTTACCTCGTGTCTGCTGCTGATGGCCGGAATTTCCCTGCTGGGAGCGATCGTGATACTGGTGCTCCGGAAGTGATGGACTAAAAAAATGTGTTAAAAAGAATCGGACAATTTGTGAGAGAATCGCTCATTTGGTGATTGCTTTATTCTGGAAAATCATGTATACTATAAGAGTATTCTGAATTTATAGATTGATTACCGTAGCTTATGGATCAATTTTTAACTTTTGATTCATACGCTGCGGTTTTTTATCGGTAGATCTGAAGAAAAATTTTTAAGGAGGTACAGATCTATGTGTAATGGTACTGTTAAGTGGTTCAATGAGCAAAAAGGATTTGGATTTATCGCCAATGATGAAGGCGGCGCCGATGTGTTCGTGCACTTCTCTTCCATCATGGCCGACGGGTTCAAGACCCTCAAAGAAGGTCAGAAAGTGACGTTTGAAATTGAAGAAGATCCACACAACAGCGGCAAGTCCCGCGCTGCCAACGTGTGCGTTGTAGAATAAGAAACACGAAGAACAGAGAACCCCGTCTTAGATATGTGTCGTAATTGACCATTGCTGAGGCGGGGTTTTGCGTTGGTAGGGGGATGCTATACTAGATTTGCAGATATGCTGCATAATCGAATGAAATAACATCCCATAAATTTGTTTGTTTATATGCTTTTTCCTGATGCATAAACTCAATGATATCATCTTTCGTCATCATGCCAAACCGCTGGATCACTTTATCCAGAATTTGTTGTTCGTCTACTGATAATGTTGGAAAAGCAATTGCACCTTGTAATGCAAAATGATATGCATTGGTTTCACCTATTTCAACTTCTTCACAGGGAACATCTTTCAGATCAATGATAGCTTCATGCCCTACAGGAACAGCTCCCATTGGTAATGCTCTATAAACCAGTCCTGTAATAGCATAGCCTCTCAATTTGTAAGATAATGCATCTGCATACCACATTAACTTCATAAGTTTGACCTTGTACAGGTTGATGATTCGATCTGATGCTGCAAAATATCGAATCACATCAACGACCTTATCAAGTGAAAGTTCTGCATTCCCATGAAATAATCTGCTTCCATAGAATTTGGCATATTTGGCTTCAATAGCTCTGCGGAGATACTGATCCTGATTTTTTTCGTACAAAATAATCGCAGTATTCTGATACTGCTGATATGCTTCTGGAGATAAATTTGCCTTAGCATCTTCTAACAGGGATAAAAACCATTCCGGATCATGACTGATCTTTTTTAAAATCGTATCGTGCGCACGATCCTGGACCTGATGACTTTCATATCTGGTAATGGTTTTACTGCCCCATCCTAATAAGATGCAAAGATCCTTTTGAGTAATACCGTACTGTTTTCTAATAGCAATGATTTCAGAAGAAGTTAACAGTCCTTCCGATTTGCGATAAGCATCCTTTAAACGCATATCATTCTCTTGAATCTGTTGCTCATTCATATACAATTCTTCTGCTTTATCGCAATATAAGTATAAGGCATCATACTCTACAGTTTTTCTTTTAAATGCCGCTTTTTCATCAACAAGAACTGTTTTTACTTCATGTTCTTCCATACAACACATACACAAACATGTTTTGCTTTTTATTGTTTTCATATTCATGGGAACACCTCCTAAGCTTTTCTGTATGGAAACATTTCTGGGGTAAAGGCTTTTTCTGCAAAATGAAAAGACATTACAAACGTGGTAGTCTGACCGTATGCATTTAATAATTCCACTCTGATTTTAATATATACATCATCCTGACCATTATATACCTTACCAAATTCACGCATATCACTTCGGTTTGGAAATCTAAGATCTTTCACTACCCTGATCCAGCGCATACTGTAATTTCTGTAGATACGTTTTGACTTCTAATTCACTTTCTATCCGTGCATTCGTATTACTCATTCCCATTGCCCCTCAATATATAAGTATCAATTGATACTTATATATTATTCTTTTTCTTGTCTTTTGTCAACTCTGTTCGCTGTCTCTGTATACAGAAAAATCCGGTCCACACAGGTACCGGATTTCAATTAACGCTTTATGAATCCTATATTTCCCCTTCCCATGCCCGGACACCGGCTCAATGATACCCGCCTGCACTAGATTGGAAAGCAGTTTAGACGTACCAGAGCTTTTTAGTCCAAGCAGGTCCATGACTGCACTTCTCCCAAAGATCACATCGTAACCGTATTCATGGAATAAGTTCTGAATATGAACATTGGTCCGCCTAGAAAAATTCGTCTCTTTCTGAGACAGGAACGCCTCAATGTCCACTTTTTCCGGCCGAATGTCCACTTTCCCCTCCTCAATGTGCACTTTTTGAGCGTTCCAAATTCCGCTTATGCAAAGTGCGCTTTTGAAAGTGTTTCAACGTCCATATAAAGAAAAACAGAGCTAACATCGTTTTCACAATGCCGCTCTGCAAAAGTTACACTTTTTCTATGTGACATATATTCTACACTGCACCAAACCAACTGTCAACTATAAATTTTAAAAAATCAAACGTTCCTTTAATCATAGGATTTGCATCATAGTAACTATAATGCTTATGAATCCTATCTATAATTTTATGAAGTTCCTTGCTTTCGGATTCTATAATTCCATCACTTTCAACCATTGTTTTATGCATATAAAACAATGTGACTATCTGTTGAATTCTTGCATTACTCATTCGATTCTTTCTAAAATTTGAATTCATCCCTGGAATGGTCATCAAAGCTTTTGTTACTGCACTATTCGTCCTGTGTTTTGTATGATGCTCAATGTCCAACGCCATATGTACAATTCTATATCGAAGATACATGTCAATCACTGCTATATCTACAAGGTATGCAAATTCTAAATTGATGTACTTATCGCTATTTTCTCCAGCCGAATGCTTATCATAATTCTTTCTATATGCAGTAAGCTTAAAATAATTATTATGCTGAACTAAATAATCTTTGGCTGCAGTCTCATCCATTATATTAAAATGTAATGAATACGTCAGGTTAAAATCAATCTTTTCTGCAAAGCTCCCTGCCCCGCTCTAGCACCTGCGCAGTATCACATTCAGCCAGCATTCATCTCCGCGCCCTTCTCTCACGTCTCCGGTGATCCACAGTTTTTCTGTCTGCAATCCCGGGATCTGCGACAGAAGCTCGCGAAAGCTTTCTTCGGTGAAATAGGTAAAGTACCGTCCGTTCCTTTCGCCTTCGAAGTCGCCGTATTTGAACGATGTGTAGACCACGCCGTCTTTCTTTAATGCATCTCGCATTTTGCAGATTACATCAGACAGTTCTTGTTTCGGCAGGTGCAGAATCGAGGCACATGCCCATATACCGTCATATATGTTTTCCTCATTGAGTTCCTGAAAAAGCATGCATCTGACGGACGTGCCGAGATACTCTGAAGCGGCTTTG
This sequence comes from uncultured Clostridia bacterium, assembly GCA_934281605.1. Lineage (GTDB taxonomy): Bacteria > Bacillota > Clostridia > Peptostreptococcales > Anaerovoracaceae > Lentihominibacter. The sequence goes on from CAKQXD010000001.1 coordinate 321,763, forward strand.
CAGATTTCCTCCGATCCGTCTACGGCTGTCACCAAGTATCCCATCTCCATGAAAGCCTTTGCATCTCGTCCGGAACCGCACCCGAAATCCAGAATATGCGTTTTGTTATGAGGCAGATATGAAAGGAATACTTCCCGCACCTCGTGAAAATCCACCGACTGCGTCGTGGTCACAAAATCCGCAGCATTCTTGTCGTAGTATGAAATCGTCCGATCCGGCGATGCAGTTTTATTGGTTAATATGGTCATAATGTCTCACTCTTTCTGTAACGTCTCTGATAATAATCCATTGCCCTGTATTCGATCACGTCCCTGACTTCCTCTGCAAATACAGGATTTTCAGCCACCTCTGACAGTTCCTCTCTAAGAGCTAGTGCTGCACCTTCTTTCTGAATAAAAAATCCTTTCCCGGACTGCAGCAGAAAATGCACCGGCATCTTCAAGATTTTCTTTATATGTTCACTGTCGGAAATCCCGCAGAATTTTTCGTAATCGATTCCCGTCTCAAGATCCTTCCAGTTGGTACCGGTGCGGAAAAACTTCTTCCAGCTTGTTAGAAGCTGCTGCTCCGTCACTGCCATGCGGACTTTTTCGTTATCGTAAAATGCCATCAAAACAGGCATTTTGTAGACCTTCGTCATGTTCGTATTTTCGATCAGGCTGATGAACTCCCGGCCAATGCTGTCATAAATCAGCTCCTGATCCTCCGTTATTTCATCAAGCTGTTTTCGATACTCGAGATATCTCTTGAATGGATTTTCCTTCGAATTGCCAACAGCACTCTGATACACATCATCATCCATATAGGTGAACAACTCCAACCGAGACGGTGTGTGACCCAGCAGTTCCTTCACTCTGTAAAATTCACTGCGGATCCTGTCTCTAAGCTTCATCTGTTTTTTATCCATTTCCTCGAACAGATCGATCAGCTTCATATCAAAATCGATCAGACAGTCGTCCGGGAAATTCGACCTGTCAGAAGGGTCATAAGGACTCTTTGCAGATGTCGCACCATCCGTCAGCAGGAAACGCACCCGACCGGCCTTTTCATAATTTCCGATGAAATCCAGCACATTGAGGAACTCCTTGCCCATGCTTTTACGAAGTCCCCTGCCCAGCTGCTGCAGAAACACGATCGGAGACTCGGTAGGTCGCAGGAACATCACCATATCGACCGCCGGAATATCTACGCCCTCGTTGAACATATCCACGGAAAAGATCACCTTGATTTCTCCGTCTGTCAGCATCCGGATGGCGGACGCCCGGTCCTCCGAAAATTCACCGTTCCCATTGCTGTAAACCGCAGCCGATGGGATTCCTCTCGCAGAAAACTCCTTCGCCATCTCTTCCGCATGCTCCCTGGAGCAGCAAAAACCGAGCGCTTTCCGCGAACCGTATTTGCAGTAATATTTATAAATCAGATCGTGCCTGTGCACGTTCCCGATGTATGTTTCGTTCAGTTCCCTCTCATCATATCTGCCGTGAACGATGTGGAGACCAGAATAATCGGTGTCATCATAGATGCCGTAATAGTGAAAAGGCACCAGCATGCCCTTGTTGATGGCGTCTTTTAGCGAAATCTCATAGGGAACATTGTAGTCGCAGATTTCATAGATGTTTCGACCATCGAGCCTCTCTGGCGTTGCCGTCAGACCCAGCAGAAACTTTGGTTTAAAATAGTCGACGATCCGCCGGTACTGGTCATTGACCGCATGATGAAATTCATCGATCACCAGATAATCAAAATAGTCCGGTGCAAAATATTTCTCGTTCAGGTATGGGGCTCTGCCCAGCGTTGCCACTGATGCAAAGATCACGTCTTTGTCTGTGGTTTTCTCCTTGCCGTTAAAAAATCCGTAGTCGTCCGAGTGTCTGACGTTTTTAAAAGATAGCGCCGCCTGCTTCAGGATCTCCTCCCGGTGTGCTACAAAGAGCACTCGCGCGTATTCTTTTGAGTCAAAGGCTGCCAGGTACGTTTTACCCACACCGGTTGCCGCTGCCACCAGCGCACGACGCGCCCCCTCTGCTCTGGTATCTTCCAGCGCGCAAAGCGCCTCGATCTGCACACCCCTAGGCTCAAAGAGAGGTGTGATGTTGCTATCCACAGCTGCATCCTGATCTGAATCATGATCATTGGGATCCTCATCATATCGCTGCAGATCCCTGGCTACTGCCGGTCTGTGCCAGCTCTTCGAATATTTTTTTAACTCCTCATCATCGATCACAATAGAATGATTCTCAAACAGATCTTCGAAGCTGTGAAAAAACTTATCATAATTAGCTTGATCTGTCCGGCTGCTGAAACGATAATTCCATTCGATTCCGGACGTTAACGCGCTCCTGGATATGTTCGATGACCCTATGTAAATCTCACTGTGATCCTCGTAGTGAAAGATGTAAGACTTGGGATGAAAAGACCTGTTTTTCTCATTGTAAAATCGTAAATCGACCTGCTTCCCCAGTTTCCTGCGGATGAGATATAACGCGGACGGCTGTGTGATTCCAAGATAATTTCCAGTCAAAATCCTGATCCTCGCACCCCTCTGAAGCGCATTCTCCAGTTCCTCAAGAAGCATCTTCACTCCCGATTCCATCAAAAAAGATACGATGATATCCACGCTATCCGCTTTTTTCAGGCTGCCGATCAACTGATAATAAAGCTGCGCATATCGATCTGAACCGCCCGTCATCACGTCGGTCGAGTAGTTATTTAGTTCCCAGATAACGTTATTTTTAGGCATGTTGGTCTCCTGTGGGGGTGTGATTTTTCATGTTATTAAGCAAATAACCTGAAACCCCGCCTACGATCCCACCAACTATATGCGTAATATTAGATATATTATCATCATAGGCTATTCCTTCATAAATCTGTTGTCCTATAAAAATAGCAGATACGATTATAAAAGTAAGCGGTATTTCTTTTTCTTTAACACCGGTGAATGATGATAATATAATAAAGGCAAAACAAATTCCGCTAGCTCCACATATGGCAACATGCCAGAAAAACATGTAATTAATTACCCCTGTCATAAAGGCTGTTATTACCATCACTTGTAAAATACGTTTCCGACCATATTTTTCTTCCAACATTGGTCCTAACAATAGGATATATACCATGTTTCCAAAAAAATGTGACCAGTCTGCATGCCCTAGCACGTGAATGAAAAATTGTAAATATGTTAAAGGAGATGTAAGAGATGAATGCCATGTAATAAATATTCTTTTGGTGAAATCGCCTGCAATCATAGACAACAGCATTACTACAAAACATATCCCAACAAATCCAAGAATTGCAGGTGCATTAACCCTAATTTTAAATTTCATTTTCAAATCCTTTATCATGGAACAAGTTGTTGAAATTATTTAATTGTATCAAGAAGTGCTGTTTTCAGCTCTTCCTCAATTTTTATAAACTCTTCCTGTGCATCCTTACGTTGTTTTGCGCCCTCTTCATGAATTCTAATAACTTCACTTATTGATGCAATTAACTCTGCATTTGATTTTCTAAGTGTTTCAATATCTACAATAGGCCTTTCTGCTGCTTTTGCTGTTTCTTCTGTAGCAATTCTTAATGCTTCGGCATTTTCTCTAATTAAAGCATTTGTTGCTTCTGTTATTTCATTTTGTGCGTTAATAGCGTTTCTGGTATGATCTAACCCTAATTGGACAACGATTTGATTACGCCACAATGGAATTGTATTTACTAAAGAAGACTGTATTTTTTCAAATAATGCTTGATCATTGTTCTGCAGCATTCTTATTTGAGGAGCCATTTGTAAGGAAACTATTCTACTCAGTTCCAAATCATGCAAACGCTTTTCAAATCTATTACATATATCTACATATTCCTTATATTTTTCCATATCCTCCTGCTGCTGTGTCAATTCTGCTTTTTCTTTTAGTTGTAGCAACGTATTATTACGTTCTCGATCAAGAGCTTTTTTCCCCGCAATAATGTACATTGTGAGCTCACGATAGTAGCTTAAATTTAGTTCATACATTTGCTCATATAAAGAAATATCCTGCGCTAATGTCACTTGGTGTTGTTCAAGAGATTTTTCAATTTGCTTTACATTTGTTTCTGCTTTTGCATAATTCGCCTTAATAGAATCGGCTCCCTTTTTCATTTTTTGAAGGAGTCCGGCAAAACCTTTCTTTTCCGCTATTGTGCTGGAATTTAAAAATACGGTCAATTCTTTTAGAGAACTTCCTACATTACCTAAATCTTTAGTCCGAACTTTATTTAAAACACTTACTGAAAAATTGGAAATTCCTTTTTGTGCCGCGACCCCATATTTCATTACTTGATCCGTGTTAGTAAGATTAATTTCTTCAGTTAATTTGTTGATTTTATCCTTATCTTCAGGTGACATCATATTTTCATCAATGGTTCCAGCGTTAAATACCGAAGTTGCAGTTTCCACCATAACACTCCTCATTTCTGGAGTTTTCAAATTCATTTCTTGTATTGTTTGAGAGTCCTTAGTATCCATCAGATCTTTCCTTCCTTTCCATTTATTTTTTCTTTTGTATACCCATTCTGTTCTAAGATTTTATTTAACGCTTCTGCTTTGGCTACAGTTTCCATAGTCGAATACTGATAAATATTCTGTATTTTTTCCTGTAATGCTTCATTCAAAGCTCTCAAAGACTCTTTTGATTTTTTATAAATAACATCCTGACTTTTTTGAGGTGCATTATCTTTTATGTATTGAACATATGTTAAAAGAATACCTATAGTTTCTGGGATAAAATAACTTGTGAAACGATCTACTAACTCCTTTTGATTCGGATTATTATCTATAGCTTTCTGTAAATCACCAATGTTTTCTATACACTGAATAATATCAAGTTTTTTATCATTCAGAACACTTTCGTCAGCTAAATCCTTCAGAAATGTTTTTGTTGTGTCTAAATCTGATGCACCCTTTAGTTCCTCAATCTTATGCTCTATGGAGTCTTCATTAAATTCAGATAAATAGGAGCTTGCGGCCGCTTTACTTTTAGCAGCCGCTTTTTTATCTTTTATAATATGTATGGTGCCCGCGCCACCTGCAATTATAGCAGCCGATCCAGCTAACGTTGATCCCACGACTATGCCTTTATCAATCAAACTGCTATTGAATTCCAATCCTGTAGATTTCATTGCATCAACACTATTTGTATCTGGTATTGGCAAATCCATATTTAAAAGCGTAGAATTTGCTTCAGAAGCATCAACAGCCAACGGAGCTGTCGATAAATCAATCACACTCCCATTTTCTATTGGGGAAATTGAGTATTCAGGTATTTCCGAAATACTCGGCGCATATTCTACATCTCCTTCTGTACTGTACGCGGAATTTGAATGCGATGTCGTGTTTGAATGTGATGTATGTGAGTTATGACTTGAATGGGAGCCATGATCCGAATGCGAACTATGGTTCGTGTGATCCCTTATATAAGAAGTTGACGAATGCGATGAATGACTAGTATGTGATGCATGTGATCTATGTGCAAAAACAGTATCAAAATTTATTATACTCATTAGCAATATAAAGGAGCCTATGGAGACTAGTCTTTTTCTGGAAATATTACCGTCTTCATCATTTAAAAAATCTGTTAACGCTTTATTAACTTTAGGAAATATCAAATCGTTATCTTTCATTGTTCTACTCCGTCAATTTTATACACTTACCGTTTGACCAATCAGTTTCATAGCTTTTTGATTCGCTAATATAATAGTCAAGTTTACCATCAGGACGATTATTAGTGAAATTACCTTTTAGTTTATATCCCTTTGAACCTGAAGGATAAAAATATTCCCCTTCTCCATCCATTTTATCGTCTTTCCAATTCCCCGTATAATGCGAGCCATCATTCCAGGTATACTCTCCATTTCCAACCTTTTTTCCATCAACAAATTGTCCTGAATATTTATCTCCGTTACTATATACTAACGTTCCCTCTCCATTAAACGCATTATCCTTATATTCACCATTATAGATAATACCATTAGCATATTCTATTTTAACATTTGTAACACGTTCCTGATCAAAAACAATTCTATAATGAGCACTGGAATTTGCTGTAGTATATACACCAGATATGAATTTTCCTTCTGTAAAATACCCTTCTAAAGTATCTCCATTTGTGTACGTTATAGTTCCTTCGCCTGTTATATTATCATTACTCCAATCCCCTACATAAGTTTTTCCATCACTCCATTTAAACTCTCCTGATCCACTGCGTATTCCATCTTGGAATTCTCCACTATAATTTCCTCCATCGCTAAAAATAAGTTTCCCTTTACCATCTATTTCGTTACCAGAAAATTCTCCCGAATACGAATCTTTATTGTTCCATGTGAATCTCCCCTCACCGCTTACTATCCCAAACTCCAAATTTCCTTCATATGTACCTTCAGGAGTTTTTATTTCCTTATCCACGTTCCTATTTATTCGTTCAGGAATATGGAAACTAACTACTGCGCTAACCAAAAAACAGATTATCCCTATAGCAAACAATATTATGACATATCGCTTAGGATTTCTTTTATAAAAAGCCATCATTTGATCCACCTCCAAAATGTATCTACTGTGTACTCATCATTCTGTTGCAGTTTATTAAATAAAATATCTAACACTCCTTTATTAATTGCACAGTGATATCCATCAGGCGCTTTTTCATATATGTCCTTATTTAATGTAAAATTGACAACCGGACATACTCCACAATAAGGTTGATATACACAATCCGCACAGCTTGGTAACGATTCTAAAATACTGGAAGCACAAACCACCTTGCAAATGTCATTATCCATTAACTGATTATAATCTGTATCATGTACATTGCCCAAACAAAATGATTGATTGCCCATTTCAGATGCCATTCGTCCCTCATCACAAGTATACACATTGCCATCATAATAATAAGCAATCTGCCCTAAAGCTGCACCACATGGCGATCTTAGTTCCATGTAATTGGCTCCGTATCCTTCAAATATTTTCTTTAAAAAAATGCTTGCAATCCCCTCTCGAAAATAGGCATATTTATTGCGTTCCAGAATATAATCAAATGATTCTTTATAAAATTCTACAAACTCGTCTGCAGTATACCCAATTTCCTTCCAATCCTTTTCAGCACAACCAAGTGGAGTCAACGGCCTCAAGGAAATAGAGTGAAAGCCCAATTCAAGATATGTATCAACGATTTGATGTGAATTCTTTAAGCTTTGTCTTGTTGTTGTCTGTAATGCACCTATATTCAACGCTTCTTTTTTTACTCTATCTATAGATTGACACACTGACTCATAAGAACCACTTCCATCCCTATACGGTCGGTTACTATTATGAAGCTCTATATTTCCATCAACGGAAGTTGATATCGAAATATGATTATCCTTTATATAATTTAACATATCATCTGTTAGGAGAGTTAAATTTGAAACTATTGAATAATCGATCATTTTTCCATTAGAAATTTGTTTCGAATAATCGACTATAAGCTTAATAATTTCGAAATTAAGAAGAGGTTCGCCACCCTGAAATTCAAATTGTAAATGATTAGATGGAGATTGCATTGCTATTTCTACAGCTCGCTTCGCAGTTTCTTCATTCATAAATCCATTAGGTATGCTTCTACCATTTTGAGCTTGGCAATAAACACACTGCATATTACACACATTCGTAACTACAAAAATATGCAGTTGCGTAGGATGAAACAAATACTCTTTTGCATCATTCATTAGGTATGTATTATTATCAACAAATGATTTTAGACTGGAGGTATAAACAAACTTCTTTCTGCATAACTCATCGTTAAGATTGTTATCTGTTACCGCTCCATTTGTGATCAACTCATGAAAATCATTAGGCGTTAAAAAAGCATATTTACCAAAGTCGTTTGTGAGTAAATACTGTCCATTCAGTTTTTTAAAGTTAAAATAATTTATCATCCATACACCTCTGGATTTAAATCCTTTTCAGCCAGTAAAAATGATCCTGCAAATACTCCTCCGCAAGCATCTTTCAGGGTACAAATATCACACACATCCGCAAATCGAACCTTGTAATCAGTTATACTTTTTCTACATAACATTTGAAATGATTTATCTACGGCACATAGTGGAAAATTGTATAATGCGACATCTATTTTATTATTGATTAATTCCACTATAGCTTTTTTAGAAGCTTGAAATGCCTCGCGATAGCTTATCCATATTAACTCTCTATTAATCGCTGCATTTCCAGTCATCTCAAGTCCCATTATTTTTACTGAATTGATAGATGAAAACTCCGATATGATTAATCGTACAATTTCATATATGTATTTATAATTTAATAAGCTAACCACAATCCTTATTTCTACACGTCTTTCGCAATTCAATAAATTTTTAATACCCGTAACAGTTTGCTTAAATCCTCCCGGAGTTCTTGTAATCCTGTCATGTAATTCTTCATTATGTCCATGAAGAGGAATACCAATCACCATATTTAACGGTGCTGTTTCATGAAATATTGCCGCAAATTCAGGTAAGCTTAATGCTCGTCCATTTGTTAACAAAAGATATTCTGTATTTGTAAATTTATTTTTTAAGGCATTAAAAAGTGAGAACAACTCTTTTCCCATTAAAAAAGGTTCCCCACCTGTAATTGTGAAGTGTTTAGCATCAGAAGGAATATGCTTTACTATATTAAGAAGTTCCTGTATATCTGCATTTTCTCCATTACGTCGTATTGCATTTCCAGTTGGACACATGAAACAATTCGAGTTGCATTTTCCAGTAATTAAAAATACATTATCAATCGACTCATTGCTATAATATAAATAGGCATTACCGGATTCATCAATTTGAAATACATCGTAATTATCACAATATCCTAACTTAGTTCTTACCTCTTTGGATATTGAAAGCTTAACTTCATCTTTCCAAAAGTAAATATAATTTTCGCCTATAAAAAGTGCATCTAGGCTATTCTTTTTTAAATCCTTTTCAATTTCTTGCGAGAAAGCAATCGATACTATTCTTCTCCCTAAATTGTAGTTATCAAACTTAATTATCAAAGTAAACACATCCTAAAATAAAGTAAACAATCCAGCCAATTGTGATAAAAATTGCAAACGGCATCTTTTTTACAATTCTTATGATTTTTAATCCGTATTTTGATTTGCCCCAGCGTTTTACAGCATCAGCTTCGTCTCTCGTCAACCTTGATTTCAAAGTCTCATCCGATATGCCCGGAAGCCCCTGTACCCTAGACTGTTGAAATAGAATAGAGGATTCTTGTGATAAAATCATTCCTGGCTCAATATCTTTGGTTTTAATATCTTCATAATTAAATACCTTTGAGATTGTTCGCAGTATCATTAATATAATCACAACCACATATGAATACCATAAAGTATTGATTGTGATATTTCTAGTCAGAATAACACAGATCAAATCGATTAAAGCAACTACACCAACAATCCATTTATTAGCCAATAATTTTATGTGAGTCGTTACTAATACTATCACAATACATGCTATTGTATATACTGCCATAGGAAGCTTGATGTGTGGAAAAATAAAAATTAAATAAATATGTCCTATTGCAGCGAGATAGATAATCGTTCTCAAATATCGATACAAGCTTGTTTTTAATTCCTCTATGAACTCTTTATTTAATATATCTTTTTCACAGAAGAACAATCTAATGTTATCTACGCAAAGATATATGAATCCAAAGGAAAAGATGAAAATATAAACCCACCAGAATACATAAATCTTCCCACTTATAATCCAGTACAAATCAGCCGGAGTCGAGAGAGCAATCCAAATCATCATTTTGCAATCTCCACCAGCCCAAACATGAAAGGAATATAATAAAATAGCTATTATAATAACAATCAATGCATTAACCGCATAAGTAACTATTGCATCATCCCGCATTATTTGTAATGCATTTAAGAGAAATGGTACACTCCCATATATCATAATTAATTTGTTACTGATTTTGCCATACCTGATGTCTGAATATGTTGCTAAACAACATCCAATTATTAGTAAAGTAATTATTAGGAAATTTAAACTACTTGCCATTTCTGCTTACCATCAAATCAATAACATAGTTTTCATATTCCCTTGCAGTCAATACTTCGTCATATTGACAATTTTTAAAGCTTAGAATATGATATTGCTCATTATTTGTATAATTTATGTCAGCCAGTTCTTTATACGCATGAGATGCCTTGTTTATCATTTCTAAGGAATATACTTTTTTATTAAGGAAAAGATCACTCATATGTTTCAAACCAATCTTTTAAAATATTTTCAGGTGCTATATCGTTATCATCTGTAATTTGAATAGGAGTAGAATCCTTTTGATCATTTTCAATAATTGTTGAAGAAAAAGCTTTGGCTAACATAAGTTCCCGAACCGTTTTTGTTTCCTCTGCCACTTGTTTTCTTACCATTTGGGCTAGAATTTCATTTTGAAATTCCTTTTCTTTTATTTGATTTCCTTTCTCTTTTGCCTCTATAGCTACGATAAAGTTTTCCTCGTCTACATCCAAATGGATATATGCAATATCTGTAAAATGATATGCGGCTTTCAATAATGCATCCTTATCATATATTTCTTTTGTAAAATAATAGTTCATTGCCACTTTAGTAATCCACCTGAAATCATTTATTAAATTAACATCAATATTCCTATAATTCTAATGTATCATATCTTATCAAATTATTCAATTTTACATATGAATAATTTTTAGTTCTTTAAGCTTCAACACTAGTTAAACTTTTTATCGCTATTTTGAGGTCCATACGCCACGATTCTAATTGAAAAGGGTCGATTGCTTTTTTTATAGAAACTAACGTATAAAATATTGCGATTCTTTAAATATCCTATCACAGTTTGATTTTCAAAAACTTCTGCCTCTTTAAATATTCCATTATTTACATTTGTATAGAATCCATCCATTATCCTTAGTGGAACTATATCAATAGTTGTATTGCTAACAGATATAGGTATTCTATTTCCTGCATCATCAATGATAGAACAAATTATTTTATTCGGATAGTATTTATTGCTACATGCACTGGAGATTACAAGCTTACATTGTAAATTTGACAAATTAATTTCATACGATTTACCATGACTAAAAAGCACACCCCCTATACCCATATATTTTATAATAAAATGATTTTTATTATCGTTCAAATCTGTTTTTTCCCTTATTTTCTTATCTACAATGTCTTCAGTTAAGTTAATAACATCCACCGATGATAAGCCATTATTTATAGTTTGGGCTTGTTGAATTGTTGCACTATCTGTAGCTTTTGCTTTGTTCTTAATCTTGCTCGCCGACAATGATTTCCACCCTATTATGCCTACAGCAATCCCTATCACTCCTACAATCGTATTTATCAACGTAATCAATTAGACTTCTCCTTGTAAAAACTTTTCTATGAAATATATATGATAAATAAACTTTTCTGTACACGCTTTGCATCCCCTAAATCGCTTCGCCTTCCAGCTCTGTGAGCCGTTCCAGCCAGTTCTTCATATGTCCGTGTTGCAGAGCGTCAACCAGGTAGCCTTCGCGGAAGCGTTCTCCGCGGATGACGTGCATGATCATGGCCAAAATGCAGTGAGCATCGAGGGTCGATGCGTCGGCGTCGAATACCGATGTGATGCTGTTGTTTTGCAGGGTTTGGACGTGTTTTTTCATGTGGAATTCCGGGCATACAGCCGCGAAATGATAGACGTCTGCAATGAATTTTTCCACTGCAGGCGAGTAGACAAAAAATGGCAGGATGAACGAATCGCCCAGCGGGTCGTCGTCGTGATTAAGATCCATCCATTCGCCGATGGGATCGTTTTCAAGTATTGAAAGATGTCTGGTCAGGAGATGGAAGGTTTGCATGGGGACCTCCTTGTGTTCTTTGCGTTTCACCGCTTGCCATACGGGATGAAGCGGCTTTATCGATTCACTCTAGTGTCTATTATAGCATATTAGGGGGAAATGTGGAAATATTTTGACAAAGGCTGTAGCTAAGAGAAAAACTAAACTCCTTTACCAATCCTCCCCACCATCGCCATCATCGCCGCCGAATCCGAATGGGGCGTCCAGGTAGTCGCTGCGGGTATCCCAGTCGAATGGATTTCCGCCGTGGATCATGATATCATCATCGATGGCTTCCTCCATGTCGAGAGCGATGCTGTCGTCGTCTTCGCAGCTGCTGGATGGCGGTATGTAGATGGAATTAGATGTGGTGGAGCCAGACCAACTGCCAGTGGATGCGCCGGACGTGCCAGAAGTAGCAGAGGAAGCGGCGGCAGAATCAGCACACAAACCAGGAAAAAACCATAGGCGGTTAAGAACGCACCTATAATACCTATAACGTCTTTTAAGATGCTATCTTCCTCTTTCTTCATAACACCACTTCCTCCCCTGACGCTTCACTTTAGATTCTATTATTATAACATATTCCGAGGATGAAAGTGTTTAAAAAATGCAGAGGCCGCGACTGCCTGAATCGACTGTATGATTCGTATACTTATCCATCCCTGCATCTTACATCGATGGAGCTGTTTCTCCGACACGTTTTTATGATTTTAAATCCTTATTTGAGTGAAAATCATAGTACATCTCTGTCTCATAGAGATCTACACTGGAAATTTGACACATAAATTCCCCGCGAAAAGTGGAATCAGCTTTGGCAAGTGGAATCAAGACCTATACAGAAGCTACAATGGAATCAAGCTCTGCGCAAGCCGCCGGATTGTACGACTCCCGTCTCTTCTACTCACCCCGCACTTCCACATGACTGCCGCCGCCGCGGTCTTTGCGAACTAAAATCTGCTTTTCGATCCGCTGTTTCAGCTCCGGCACGTGGGAGATGATGCCGACCAGCCGGTTGCCGTCGGCCAGCCCTGCCAGGGATTCCATGGCCTGCGCTAAAGATTCTTCGTCCAGGGATCCGAACCCTTCGTCCACGAACATGGTGTCGAGGCGGATGCCGCCAGCGCTCGCCTGTATCTCATCGGAAAGCCCCAGCGCCAGCGATAGGGACGCTTTAAATGATTCACCACCTGACAGAGTTTTCACGCTCCGCTGACTGCCGTTATAGTGGTCCACCACGTCCAGCTCCAGCCCGCTCTGGCTCCGGTTATTTTCGGCTTCCCGCCGCCGTTTCAGCTCATACTGCCCGCCGCTCATAACCAGGAACCGAACGTTGGCTCGTGCGATGATCCGGTCAAAATACGCCATCTGCACATAGGTTTCCAGCATAATTTTTTCCTTGCCCGGCAGCGTGCCGCCAGCCGTATCTGCCAGTGACTTGACCCATCTCAATCTGGTCTCGACCTCTCCCAGCTGCGCCTGCCGCTCCCGGATTTTTTCTAGGGTGATCTGATTGGCCGCCACTCGCGCATGGATTTCCTGCTTCTGTGCAGCCGCTTCCTGTTGCCGGATCTCCAGCGTTTCCCGCCTCGCTTCCTCTGCCGCCAGGTCGATTTCATCGTGCTCCGCCAGCTGTTTTTCCGTTCCAGCGATCGTCGCCTCCAGTGCCGCCAGCTGCTTTTCGCCCTCCTGCAAATCCTTCTCCGCCGCGTCAATGGCGTCCGTCAGCGTTTTCTGTTCCTGCGTCAGTCTGCGGATTTCTGATTCGGCTTCTGACTTCGTTGGGTACGCCAGCTTCTCCTGCAAAGTCTTTTGCTGTCGTTCTGCTGCTTTCTTCTGTGCGGTCAGCGATGCTCCCGCCGTTTTTAATTCCTGCAAATCTGCTTCCAGTCGTCTCAGTTTTTCTTCTGCTTCCGGGATGCTTTTGGTCAGCTCTGCCCGCCGTTTTCTCCGCTCCGCGGCGTCTTTCAGTTCTTTCTGCAAAGTCTCCAGCTCGGCTTTTGTCTCCTGCTGCTGTGCCTGCAGTGTTTTCTGGATATTGGAGAGGTCGGAAGCGTCCCCTATGCCGCTTCCGGCAGTTTCGTCGACTGCTGTCAAGAATTCCGGCTCAAGATCCGCCGAAACTTCCAGCAGTTCGTTTACTGCTTTCATCACAGTCTGCTTCTGTCCATCCACGCGACCGCGAATCTCTCCCGCTCTCCGGCTGGCGTCGCCAGCCGCCTTGGCAGCCTGACCAACCAAAATTTCAGTCCGTTCCAGCTGTTCCTTGGTTGGTGCTTCCATGGAGATTTTCGCTGGATTTGGATGATGGGTCGAACCACAGACTGGACACGCCTGACCGTCTGTAAGATCCTGCGCCAGCACCCCTGCCTGCTCGTCCAGATAAGCTTTCCGCATATGATCGTAAGCTGCCTGCAACTCTTCCGCCGCAGACTGTTTCTCACGATATTCCTGCTGCGCCCGATCCAGCTTTTTCTCCAGCTGCGTCAGCCCGTCAAGATCTGCCTCCAGTCCCTGTAAATCCGACTTTCGCTGCTGCAGTTTATCACACTGTGCCGTCAGCTTCGCTTCCTCTTCCCCTGCGTCCTGCAGGGATTCCAATTCCTGCTTCTGTTCCCGTAATGTGTTTTGCAGCGATTCCAGCTTCTTGCTTTTCTGATCAAAATCCTGCTGATTTTTAGAGATTTTCCGGCTTAACTGTGATACTTCACCGATGAGCGAATCCAGCTGTTCATATTCCGAAAGCTGGGATTTTAAATCCGCCGCTTGATGTGTCAATTCTTCGATCCGCGGCTTTTCTTTTAAAGCTGTTTCCAGCGCATTTTTTCGCTGTTCCATGCGGCTGTTTTCTTCTGTCAGCTGATCTTTTGCAGATGCTAAAGATTTCTTCTGTTTCTCCTGCTCCCGGGCGATGGCCAGAGTCTGATCTACTGACGAGATCTTTGCAGAAAGCTCCTGTTCCACCTGCTCTAAAGCCTCTTCCGACGCCTTGTCGGATGCAATAAGCTCCTTTAAAATCCCCACGACTTCCGAGACGGGAAGCTGGTGCTCCCGCGCCTGCGCGATCTTTGCAGAAAGAGGATGATCTTCTGCACAGAGAATCCCTTCCATGTACTGATCCGCGCTGGCCAATGCTCCCTCGAACTGCTTTCGCAGCTGGCCGGAGGCCCGTTTTAACTCGTCCTGCAGGCTCTGGTATAAGTGGGTGTGGAACAGCTTCTGGAAGATCTTTTTTCGCTCTTCTGTGCTGGCGAAAAGCAGCTTGCGGAAGTCGCCCTGAGCGATCATAGCGATGCGGGTAAACTGGCTTCGGTCGATACCCAGGATCTCGACGATCTGCTGATTAACTTCCCTTTGTCTGGCGATGACTTTGCCGTCCGGAAGCACTAGTTCTGCGTCGGATTTTTGCAGCGTAAATCCCTCGCCGCGAGCCTTAGGGCGTTCGTATTCCGGGTTGCGACGTACGCGGTATTCTTTCCCGCCCAGTGCAAAAATCAGCTCCACAAAAGTCGGTGTTTTGGCATCCGCGTACTTGGAACGGAGCATGGAAGATTCCCGAATTTCCCCGCTTGCCTCGCCATACAGTGCGAAGGTGATGGCATCGAATATGGTGGTTTTTCCGGCGCCAGTGTCGCCCGTGATCAGGTACAGCCCCCGGTCGCCCAGACTGGTGAAATCCACCTCCGTGCTCCCGGCATATGGGCCGAACGCGGACATGGTCAGTTTCAAAGGTCTCATCGTGCTCCCTCCTTTTCCCAGATGCTCCGGATCATGCTGTCGAGGAACTCTTTCTGTTCATCCGACAGCGGGGCATTGTTCTGCATCTCATAAAATTCTGCAAACAGCTGCCCCGGAGTTTTTTCCTCCATGGCGGATGCTCCCTGGATCTCGTTGCTGGTCCGGGTGCGCCGGTTGTCGTAGTCCAGTTTCATCAGGTACGGGTAGATGACCCGCAGTCTGCCCATGGCTTCCGGGATATCGTCTTCGTCGGTCAGGGTGATGTGGACGTAGTCGGCCGGGTATGAAGTGTTGTCATAGAAGCTTTTGGCCGTCAGTTCGTCGTAGGTCCCCCGCAGTTCCACCATGTCCCGCAAAGGTTTCAGCGGGATGGTCCGGATATCCACATCGCCCTTATCTCCCAGCTCTACCACCGTGATGGATTTCTCGTGATTTGCTTCGGAAAAGGAGTATTTCAGCGGAGTTCCACAGTAGCGGATCAGGGGGAGTTTTGTGGTCGGTTCGGCTGAGTCTGAATCATCACCTGCTTCCGACTGTCGGACGCCACCGCTCATATTCTGCGACCGGTGTATGTGCCCCAGAGCCACGTAATCGAAGTCTGAGAAGACGGCGGCATCCACGTTGTCCGTGCCGCCGACACTCAGTGATATTTCCTCCGAGTCGGACCGTACTGCGCCGGTGACAAACTGGTGGGTCACCAGCACGTTACGATGCTCCGAATCGATGTCCATGCGGGCGATGGCGGCACGGATGGCATCGGTATATGTTTTTATTTCGGACTGGTTCAGGTCAGCAGCTGCCTCCCCAGTTTCCTCGGAGGATTCCGATCGCGGCGCAGCCGCTTCTTCTTCACAAAATCGCCGGACGTGTGCCGGCTTGACGAACGGCAGCAGGAAGACGTCCACTGCGCCAAACTCATCTTCTAAACGGCGCGGAGCGACCTTTGCATCATAAACCGGTGCGAAATGGATCCCGCTGCCTTCCATGAGCCGCCCGCCGAACGCCAGACGTTCCGCCGAATCGTGATTGCCGCTGATGATAAACGCCTGCAATCCCCGCTGCGACAGCTCAAACAAAAACTCGTCAAAAACCTCCACAGCCTCCGCCGGCGGCACCGGCTTATCGTAAATATCCCCCGCCAGGATCACCCCGTCCGGACGCTCCTCGTCGATCCGACGCAGGATCTGCGCTAATATATATTTCTGGTCTTCCAGCATGGAAAACTCGTTGACCCGCTTGCCGAGATGCAGGTCGGATAAATGAAACAATTCCATGGATTTTCTTCCTTCACGCCGGTCTCCCCGGCGCTCCTTTCGCAGTTACAGTATACCAGATTTCCGCAGAAAAACAATCGCACTACCAGGCTCATCCCGCCAGTAATCACGCCAGCCTCACGCTCTCTTCTCTTATGCTGCACGGTAAAAATACCCCTTTTCCTCCTGCAAAGTCTCCTCCGAACAGTTTTCACCAAGTCAAGCTTTCGTGGTGCGAGAAAAATAACGCGATAGTAACCTTTGATGCGCTTACAGGATATTATATTTCCCGGCAAATTTCATTTCGATAAAAATCCGTGTCGGTTCAGTCCCCCAGCCTCAAATAATCACCGAATTTTCATCTCAAAATATCCGGACAGACATATAAAATCCACGATCGTGGTATTCTAACTGAACCAGCAATGAGCCATCAGTGCTGGAATATCTTTTCCGATAGTATTCGATATCATTTGTGGTATTTTTCCCGTTTCTATTACCCTGAAACAATCATCAACAGTGATTCCGGTTAATCCGCAGAAATCAGGCAATTATCCGGCAGCGGCAAGCCTGTAATCTTCTTTTCGGAACTGGATTGCAGGCAATGTTTCCGCGCTGGGCGAACAGAGATGGTTTGAAACTGTTTGAAGTATGTGACCGATGCGGGGTTCTCCTTATACAAAAAACCGATCCCGCAGGATCGGTTTTTCTAATCTTTTTATTCTAGATCAATTTCGGCCAGCGTTAAGTCGCTCGTCGTCATGCCAAGCACTCGTTTCGCACAGCTTCGCCTCGCTGATTACCTTAGCTTAAAGCAGCTGTTACCAGTGCCATCTTGTAAACTTCCTCAGCGTTGCATCCGCGGGAAAGGTCGTTGATCGGAGCATTCAGACCCTGCAGAACCGGACCGATTGCTTCATATCCGCCCAGACGTGCAGCGATCTTGTAGCCGATGTTACCAGCGTTGATGTCAGGGAAGATGAATGTGTTCGCCTGTCCGGCAACCGGAGAATCGGAGCACTTAACCTTAGCAACTTCCGGTGCAACAGCAGCGTCGAACTGCAGCTCGCCGTCAACTGCCAGATCAGGAGCAGCTTCCTTGACCTTCTTAGTAGCGTTGGCAACCAGCGTAACCATGTCGCCCTTGCCGGAACCGTAAGTGGAGTAGGACAGCATTGCAACCTTAGGATCGATGCCGAAAACCTTAGCAGTCTTAGCTGTTTCGATAGCGATCTCAACCAGCTCGTCTTCGTTCGGAGCGATGTTGATCGCACAGTCTCCCATAGCCAGCTTCTGATCGCCCTTGACCATGATGAAGCAGGAGCTTACGATATTGTTGCCCGGCTTTGTCTTGATCAGCTGCAGAGCCGGACGAACCGTATCTGCTGTGGAGTAAGTAGCGCCGCCCAGCAGGCAGTCAGCCTTGCCCATCTTAACCAGCATAGTTCCGAAATAGTTGCCCTTGGAAAGCGCGTCGCGAACCTGTTCTTCCGTCATCTTGCCTTTTCTCAGCTCAACCATTTTTTCTACCATCGGATCGATATCTTCATAACGCTGCGGATCGATGATTTCACACTTGCTGATGTCGTAGTTAGCGTCAGCCGCGGACAGCTTTACTGCGTCCGGGTTGCCCAGCAGAATTACGTTCAGGATGCCTTCTGCAGTCAGCTTCGCTGCAGCGTCCTGGATTCTCGGGTCAGTACCTTCTGTGAAAACAATCGTCTTCGGATTTGCTTTTAACTGTTCAGTCAGTTTTGTAAACATTGTCTTCCCTCTTTTCTAATCATATAAAATTCATATAGTGGCATATCAGAGGGGGAACATACCCCTCCATACATATTTATTTTATCGGTTTCCTGTGTTGTTTTCAAGGATTTTTCTGGAAATTATATTAAAAAAATTACATCCACACGCCTGCAAAACTTTTCATAAAAAAAGAACCGGTTCGATCGTCATAGCCGCTGCCGTGAAATCTCCCCGATCCTTTGCCGTATTCTTTTTCGTACTCCCGTTTCCAGTCCTTCTTTCGCGGACGATCCTTCGCCGTCATGTGCTTCCCCGTCCGAAATCCCGGAGTCTGATACGCTTTCGCAAGTTCGACTTTCGTCATGTCGATCACCATCTTCTTTTTCTGTTTCGGCGCCGAAGTCGGCATAGCGCCCGTCTTTTTCTTTCCCATAAAATCCTCTCTTTCTTCCTGCAAAGCCGCCTCCTGCCGTCGGCGGAACGTTGCCAACCAGCATCTATCTGCCGCCTCTGTCACCGCCCTTGTATTCCCGCTGGATCCATGCCATCAAAAGGTTGACGATCCGGCGCTGCTGATCCTCGGTGAGCTCTCTGCCTTTGGGCACTCTGTACCATTTTTCCAGGCAGCCCCGGCAGCAGCAGGCACAGGCGTGCTGTGCAAGGAATACCGGATGGCCCCGCATGGGCGTCTGCTTCCCGTCGTTGGGAATATCCGCCGGCGCAAGCCGCTTTGCAATAAAATCCTCGGCATGGATGCGGATGGTGTCCATGCCTTTCTCCATGATATAGTCCCGGTCTTTCTGTGTCAAATGAAATTTGGCGCGAAACCGGGACGTTTGCAGTTTGGCAAGCGCCTGGTCGATGGTTTGCATGCAGTTTCCTTTCTGTTGGGTTAAGGCCTGGGGAAATTAAGGATGAAAATTTACCAGAATTTAGGCGAAGTTTCATCCATAACACCTCGGTCATCAAAATCTAAGATGAAACCCAATTTCAAGCGACCTGGAATCACCCTGTTTCATCTTTATTTCCAGATTCGAGAACTATAAGGATGAATCACTACAGGCAATTCCATAACACTACTGCTTCTGAAAAGAAATCACCTGATTGATTTCATGATCCTGATACTGCAGCCCGTCTTTTGTCAGATACATGGTATCCGATCCTCCGTCCCCGTTTGTGATCGTCACGGTCAAATTTTTATTGTCCACTGTGTATGTACCCGTTTCCCGGCCTGTATCAACAGGTATATCACTGGCAACATACTGCATGATCAAATCCACCAGACTGCCCGTATCAAAGCCAAAAATCGCACTGGTATACGGCTCTGCACATTTTCCGGCAGCTTTTGCAAATCCAGTAGTATCCACTTCCATAGCGCAGGTTTTATCCGCATTGAACGTCATGGTCATATCACAGTATTCCGGATCAGGAGAAAGCTCTACTCCAAGTTCCTCGCTTAAGCCCTGATACATGATTTTCGCCACATCTACCTGTCCCGACCAGGTTCCAACTACATACTGCTCCATGGTTGGACTTTTTTTCTTCCTGGCTTTACTGCTTCTAGCTGTTTGATTTCCATCCTGTGTACCGGCATCATCCGATACGGATAATGGACTGTCATCACTGACCGATCCCGCACTGCTGCCGCAGGCAGTAAAAGAACACACCAGCATCATTACTAAAAGCAAAACTGCAATACTCTTCTTTTTCATTTCAAACCTCGTTACTCGCTAGAATATTTTACTGCTTTCATTATATCCCGCAAGTTGCAAAAAGAAAAGTATAGATTCAAGGTTCTTCCTTAGAATAAAAAATCTCTAATGATAGAACATCCCCTTCGGGCTCCACGGCTTGGTCAGCTGGATCGTCGGCTTGGCGGCGGATTCCACCCATACAGCCTCGCCTTCCGCTACCATGGCTTCCGCCTTTGCAGAAGAACAGCTCTGAGGGAGCGGCATCCCATGCAGGTTCTGTACGCGAACGAAAAACGTCTTCTTTCTCGGTTTCATAAGGACCTCCTTTGCAGAATGTCGGCTATAACAGTTTTCTTTATTATACCATAGAAACGCCGCTTTCGTCCATTTTTTTTACAGATTATTCCGAAAATTTCCGATAGGTCACCTGGGACAGCTGCATAGCCTACTGCAGCAATCTTTTCAGCTTCGGCAGTAGACTCTTTGCAGAAAGAAGGAACGCGATCAG
Source organism: uncultured Clostridia bacterium (assembly GCA_934281605.1). GTDB lineage: Bacteria > Bacillota > Clostridia > Peptostreptococcales > Anaerovoracaceae > Lentihominibacter. Next base: position 342,569 of record CAKQXD010000001.1, read on the forward strand.
CGCCAGGGAAAACCCATAGCCTGCGATCCTCCAGCCGCCGTCTGCCATGATCAGGAGATCGTAGATGGCGTGCAGTCCGATGCATGCGCCCAGAAGCCCCACCGTGCCTGTCAGCATCAGCCAGCGGTGACGGAATATATAGGTGATCCCGAGTCCGATCATCATCCCGCACAGAATATGGAGCGCCGCGCCAGCGATCCCGGAAATCAGCAGAAACACTAGACCCTCCCCTCTGTTTTCCACCACATAGCGAGCAGATTCAAGAACTGCGAATCCTACGGCAACGGAAATTGCAGCCGGAGTGATCTCTCCCGGATCCGGTCTGAAAACGAGCAGGAAAAACAGCACGGGCAAGAATTTCATGATTTCCTCGCACACCGGTGTGATCTCAACGGCGGCAATCGTTTCCGTTGTTGCATAGTACACCGTGAAAACATTGCTGACATACGCCGAGACCTGATACGACGCCATTCCCAGAAGCAGGAACAGCACAAACTGCCAGAACCGTGATTTCTGAAATATCATTTGTCACTCACCTCCCGCAGGACCAGCGGCATCAGTGCCGCCATAGAAGTAGTCAGCAGCATATCTACCGCAAAATACGCATTGAATTCCGTATAATCCCTGATCGCACCGGACACCAGGTACAACGCCACCTGCAGCACAAGACAGACCAGGATGCAGATGTCCGTCTGCCAGGATCCCGCCCCGCTTCGCATATGGAATATGGTAAGATACGTCACCCCACCCGCCGTCAGCGCAAACAGGGCGATCATCAGCAGCGACGGACCGAAAATCTGCGCGATACAAACGCCGATCACCATGCAAAGGGCTCCGCCCGCAGCAATCCACGAAAACCGGAGCGACCGGCTTTGCAGGCGCACGATTTGCAAAGCCAGTAAAAACAGATACGACGCCAGCCATGAGATCTCCGCCACATAAAAAACTTGCGGCACCCTGCCGATGATAGCCAGATACATGGCATAATACAGCGTCCCCATGGCGAAGCATGCGTATGCGAACGCCAGAATCAGGCAGCAGCGGTTTTTATACCGGATCGCGCTGATTCCCGAGATCAGTGAAAACATGCCCAGCACGCCTACCTGAAACAGATTATCGAACAGTTCAAAGTTCATCGTGATCCTCCTTCTCCCCTTCCCTGCAGTCCAGATACTCGAGAAAACGCTGCGCAGCCAGCGACAGTTCTTTCTCGCTCTTCATAGCGACCCCGATTGTCCGGTACGCTTCCACATCCAGAGGTTTTACCACCACATCATACGAAACCCGCTGCAAAATCAGCTTCGGTAAAATAGCGATGCCCAGCCCTTTCTCCACCATGGACAGGGCTGCATAGTCATCAAATGTAGTGTACTTAGGCTTCGGCGTCAATCCGTTTTTCAGATAGATCTCTGTGATTTCTGCCTTTGTTCCCTTTTCCAGCATGATAAAAGGATCGTCCTGCAAAGATTTCACCGGAAATTTCTCCGCGTGCGCCAGTGGGTGGTCCTTCGGAAGCACGACCATCTGCTGGTCTTTTTGCAGTTCTATGGTGTCAAAGGTTTTGTGGGTCGGCAGCCGCAGGAAGCCGAAATCCACGCGTCCGTCTGCGATCCACTGCTCTATTTCCTCGTAGTCTCCCATAAGCAGCTCGAATTCAATATTGGGATAATCCTGTTCGAAAACAGCTATGATATTTGGCAGCCAGTGGGTGGCCACGCTGGAAAATGTCCCGATGCGGATGATCCCCGACTGGATGCCGTTCATATCATCCACTTTCATCTGCAGCTTGTCGAACTCCTGACAGAGATTCACCGCATATGGAAAAAGTTCCATACCGGAGGACGTGAGTACGACCCCTTGCCGGCCTCTTTGCAGAAGAGAAACGCCGCACTCCTGCTCCAGGTCTGCGATCATCCGGCTGACCCCAGACTGGGAATAGCTCAGGATCTTGGCAGCCTCGGAAATGCTGCCAGATTCTACCGCTGCAACGAATGCCTTGTATTTTGAGATATTTTGTTCCATTATCCATTCACTTTCTTCATGTTATATATGATATAATTTCGTTTTTCTCATGTTTGATTCTATGATACGCTAGCTTTGTATGAGTTTTCAAGGAAAATAAGAAGAAATGAGGGAAAGCGATATGAATAAATCTACGCTCCGATATGTGGCGGCACTGCTGCTGTTTGGCAGCAACGGGATCGTCGCCAGCATGATCACCATGACCAGCCGGGAGATCGTCATGTTCCGAACGCTCATCGGAAGCATTTTTTTGATTATTTTATATCTGGTAAGCGGACAGAAATTTACGTTTCTAAAGCACCGAAGATCCTTTGTTTTCTTGATTTTATCAGGGTGCTCTATGGGCGTCAGCTGGCTCTTTCTATTCGAGGCATACCAGCGGATCGGCGTCAGCATCGCATCCCTTGGGTACTACTGCGGACCCGTCATCGTCATGGCTCTGGCGCCCGTACTGTTTCATGAAAAACTGACCCGGCAGAAACTCATTTGCTTTTTCGCGGTATTTCTGGGCATTATCCTGGTCAACAGCAATGCATTTCACGAATCCGCCGACTGGATCGGGATCTTCTGTGCCCTTATGTCAGCGTTGATGTACGCATCCATGGTTTCCTGCAACAAAAAGGCCGAGGAGATCTCCGGCATGGAAAACGCCACCCTTCAGCTGACAATCGCATTTTTAGCAGTATTCATCTATGTGGTGTATCAGCAGGGTCTGCACTTTGATCTGCAAAGCTCTGACCTGCTGCCTCTCCTTATTCTTGGTTTTGTCAATACCGGTATCGGGTGCTTTCTCTACTTCTCCTCCATTGGAAAACTCAGAGTCCAGACGATCGCCATTCTGGGATATCTGGAGCCGCTTTCGGCGATCCTGTTCTCTGTGATTTTTCTTCAGGAATACATGCTCCCTCTGCAGATCGCAGGCGCCGTGCTGATTTTAAGCGGGGCTATGGGAGCGGAGATTGGCGGGCGGAGACGTTAGCCTTCGTTATATATTTATTGGAATTACATTTTTTGCAACATAAAAATGTAAAACGTTACACTTTTTGCAACGTAAAAATGTGGTTTTACTCCGATACCTCACAATTCCTATATCTTAAATTAAAACTTCCCATTTGCCGTAGCGTTTACCGCCTTTGCGGCGGATATAGTTTTTATTTTGAAGTGATTTCATAATTCGCTTAATTGTTGCGATTGATTTTCCGGTAGCTTCAACAAGCTCTTGTTGTTTCACCGTTGGTTTCTTTACAACCAGTTCTAAAACCGCTAGTTCTTCTAAAGTACAGTCTAAAGTATCAAATTGATACTTTGAAACTTTTGAGTTGATACTTTGAGAAGTAATTTCATCCACAAAATCAACGTGCATATATCGGTTTTTCAGTTCATGATTTGTGCCGAGCAGAAGATTTGCAAAAAATAATTCCAGAAATTTCGTGGTGGAATGAATATCCTTTTGCAAATCGTTATAGTTTGCTCGGACCAGTGCATTACGGAAATACCAGGAATTTTCACGGAACGCATCGTTATTGACATGGAACCCAAAAGTCTTCATATACTTTATCATAAACACAGCGGTTGCTCTTGTATTACCTTCGCCGAAGGGATGAATCTGCCAAATATCCGATGCGAACTTTGCAAGGTGTTTTACTGCTGCTTCAACCGAAAGGCCTTCGTAAGAGAACTGCTTTTCGGTGGTGAAATCATAATCCAATGTTTCTTTTATGCTGTTGAAATCAGCGTAGATAACCGACTCGCCGTTCAGTATCCATTCTTTTTTAGAAATGTTATACTCGCGTATTTGCCCAGCGTGGTCGAAGACACCTTCAAACAGTCTGCGATGGATGGTAATCCACTCGACAGGAGAGAACTGGAAAGTCTTTTCGCCTAATAGTTTTGCGATTCTTGCCGAAACAATATCCGCCTCTTTAGTTTCGTTTTCCACTTCAGTTCGGACAGAACGCTGCTCATAATAGCTATAAATCCGTTTCTGTGCTTCATCTATGGTGATTTTACCTTCAATGTGATCCTTTGCAGTATCCAGCAAATATTGGGACGTATTAAGTCCGTCAACTGCCTGCAAGCCGATAGCTGTTTGCCAAGCTTCGCTTTTTTCGGTTCGTCCAGGTTCGCCCTGCTTTATATATTCTTCAAGTTCAAATTGCCAATTCTTATCCGGCATATTTGCACCTCATTTCCTGCGTTGATTTTACATTTTAACAGTCTTAGTATATCACATTTGGGGGAAGATTTTAAGGCGTAAGAGGGAGAGTCAGGGATTTATACAGATTGCTTCGCAATCTGCCGTTCTTCGACTCCTCATCCGCTTCGTCTCGAACACTTCGCTATAAGACCGTCCGCTGGACTGTCTTACTTAACGCTCAGGCCCTTTCGGAGAGCACCTAGCCCAGTGAGCTGTGCGAACCGCTGGCAGGTGCCTTACAGAAATCCCCCAGCTTTAGCTGGTTTGGATTTTTCAGTTGTGAGAATCCCCACATTAAAAATAAAATAGTACCCTGTTGGGTACTATTTTATTTTGGCGGAGAGTCAGGGATTCGAACCCTGGGTCCGGTTAAGGACACAGCATTTCGAGTGCTGCACGATCGACCACTCTGACAACTCTCCAAAGTGTTTTGAATTTGTTTTGGCTGTTGTTTGACCAGCGAACACTAATTAGTATACATGAAATCAAGACTGGTTGCAACTGTTTTGTTGCAGATGCTGTCAGGTTTCCCACTCCGGGAAGTCGTCTCTTCTGGACTCTCAATATGGCTTATTGGATAAGGATGAAAATCTACCAGTTTTTAGGATGTTTTTCATCCAAATAGCCCATTACCTCAAATTTATAGATGAATGCACTCTGTCAAACGTCTCAAAATAGGCTGTTTCATCCATAAATCCAATCTCAACGCATTTAAGGATGAAACCGACGTGTTCACCCGCTCGTTTACCACCAAGCAGCCATCAAGCCACCCACTGCTACAGTCCTTCCGGCACTGCAAACCGGAAGCCGTCCGGCACGATAGAAAATTCCACGGTCTTCTGAGTGGTGATTTCGCCGTCGGTGCAAAGCCGCAGGCTTTCTCCATTGGCGGTGATTTTCAGGGAAGTTTCCTTGCTGTACTGAATGATCTTCTGCGCCTGGATCTTGTGTCTCTGCATATGAGTACCTTTGGCATAGCTTGGAAACAGGGTAATAAAGCTGGTGCGGGAAATGTTCTTGACCACGCTGACGTCCATCAGCCCATCGTCCAGTTCACAGTATGGCACGCCTTTGACACCGCCGCCACAATAACAGCCGTTGGCGATGGCGATCAGCAGGATCTTCCCGTCCAGCACACGTCCATCCGCGTATTCGATCCGCAGATCCGCACCCTTCTTGCGGATAAGGATCAGAAATACAGAAATCAGATAAGCCAGTGATCCGCCCACCAGCGGCCAGCGCTTAACTCTGGAAGTCAGGTCCACCACATTGCAGTCAAATCCGATGTTGAACATGTTGGCACAGTAACCTTCCGTAATATTTTTATTGTAAACCGCACGGAATCCAATCAGGTCACTGCTGACCGACCGTCCGCGCATCTGCCGCCGGATATCCTTGAAATCAGCGGCTTTGCCGTAGTTTCTTATGTAATCATTGCCGGTTCCCATGGGGATAGCACCGATCTCCACGCCTTTGTATCCGAAGCATCCATTGACCAGCTCATTTATCGTCCCGTCGCCGCCGCAGCCGTAGATACGCAGCCTTGCTGACCCGACCTCACCCTCGCCGGGGTCTTTGCAGTATCTTTCGCAGAGCGCCCTGGCGTATGCACCGCCGTCACCCTGTCCTTTGGTGAAATATATTTCGTAATCGGCGCCAAGCTCTTGTGCCGCCTCCTGAATTTCCGCGATGAGGCGTTTACGATTTCTGACCTTGCCCGATTCAGGGTTCATAATAAAAACGTGCTTCATAATTCCTCCAAAATAGTTACCCTTTTAAAAATACCACATTCAGGGTATAATATGCTACAGAAATCAATAAAATTTCAGATATATTTAGGAGGTTATTTATGGATCCAAGAATCATCAAACTGGCCGACCTGCTGGTCAATTATTCCTGCAACGTGCAGGCTGGCGATAAAGTGCTCATCGATTACGAGGGCGACTGCTGCAAAAACCTGGTCCGGCAGCTTGTCAAGAAGGTTTACGCTAAGGGAGGGCTACCTTATGTGGATATCCGCGACAGCGCCGTTACCCGCGAGATCCTGCTGGACTGCACCGAGGAGCAGATCGAGTTTATGAACGAATGCAGTCTGCAGAAGATGAAGGGTATGCAGGCTTACATCGCGATTCGAGCAGGCGGCAATACGGCTGAGCTTTCCGACGTGCCGTCCGACAAGCTGAACATGTACTACCGGCTCACCAGCCCGACGCTTGACTACCGGGTCAACGAGACAAAATGGGTCATTCTCCGCTACCCGAACAACTCTATGGCACAGCTGGCCAACACCAGCCTGGAAGCCTTTGAGGACTTCTATTTCGACGTCTGCACACTGGATTACGGCAAGATGGACCGCGCTATGGACGCTCTCGTAGATCTGATGAATCGCACGAATAAAGTCCAGATCAAAGGCCCCGGCACAGACCTGACCTTCTCCATCAAGGACATTCCGGCCATCAAATGCGCCGGCGAATGCAACATCCCGGACGGCGAAGTCTACACCGCTCCGGTCAAGGATTCCATGAACGGCATCGTGTCCTACAACACGCCGTCTGAGGAACAGGGCTTTACCTATGAAAATATCGTCTTCGAGATCGAAAACGGCAAAATCGTCAAGGCCACGTCCAACGACAACGACCGGATCAACCAGCTTCTGGACACCGACGAAGGCGCTCGCTACTTCGGCGAATTTGCCCTGGGCGTCAACCCGTACATCCTGGAGCCGATGAAGGACACCCTCTTCGATGAAAAGATCTGCGGCAGCTTCCACCTGACCCCGGGAGCCTCCTACGAAGACGCGCCGAACGGCAACAAATCGGCAGTCCACTGGGATCTGGTCATGATCCAGCGGCCGGAATACGGCGGCGGCGAAATCTACTTCGACGACGTGCTGATCCGCAAAGACGGCATCTTCACCCTGCCGGAACTGGCCTGCCTCAACCCTGAAAATCTCAAATAAACTCATCAAAAAAGGACACGGCTTCTGGCTGTGTCCTCTCTTTTTTCTGCAAAGTGCAGTCCGTATATTTTAGGGCTTGTCTACCACTGGTCGTCGTCCGGCCAGCGATCTTCCTGATCTTCCCAGGCTGTCAGCTCTTTATCGAAGTCCTCCTTGCGGAACATTCTCGTGTTGCGGCTGACGGTCGGCTGCTCCGGTGCTGCCGCCGGGTTAGGATCCCACTCATCCGCATAGTCCGGTTCCACATACTGGTTCTGCTGCATCTCATCCAGACCGCCGTTCAAACGATCATCGATCAGACCTTCGCTGCGCTCCGGCTGGAACATCATCGTATCGGCGCTGGCCTCACGACGCTGCTCAGCAGCCTTTGTAGAAGAAGAATCATGGCTGATTCCATTAGTCGTTCCCGGACCTGTCGATCCGTTCGAACCTTTCGGCCCTTTCGGGCCTTTACCCTTGCCGCCCTTCTTTTTCAGCAGGATCGTAATGATCACAGCAATGATCACGGCCAGAACTGCCGCCGAAATGATGAGAAGCAGGAATCCGCCTGTCATCTCACCCTCATCGCCTTTTTCATCGACGCCTTCTTCCGTCGGAAGCTCGACGGTTTCCTCCGTCTGGGTCTCCGTTTCTGTAATCACTTCATTGGAATCCGCACTGCCGATGACTTTCACCGTCTTGGACGCCGACGGATTATCCAGAGCATTATCATTCACATCATACATTTCCGATGTGCTTACCTTCAGCGTAGTGCTGCCGTCTCCCACGGCCTGGAATTTGATCTGAAAGGAAATCGATTTGCTTCCGTTCTCCCGCAGCTGGATGTACCCTGTATTCCCGCTGCTGCTGCCGCCGGACAGGTAATTGAGTTTACTGGTATCGTAGGTCATGCTTCCGTTGACGCTGCCGATCTGGCTTCCGCTGTAAGTGACCGTTACCGTAAAGGTCTCGCCGCCTTTGACCTGATCTCCGCCTGAAATGGAGACGGTGGATGCTGCAAAGACGCTGGGCGTCAGAAGCGGCACTACAAAGGCTGCCACCACGAGAAACACGATGATCCTCCTCAGAAGTCTGTCACAGAACTGATCCTTTTTTTCACTGTAAGTCATAAAATCCCCTCTTTCTGCTGTCTTCTATCCTATGCGCCTGCACGCCGCCTTATGGCAGCGGACAAGCGGAAGCAGGCATTGAAGTGTATACCGGAATTTCAAAGGTGATGGAATAAGAAGAGCTGCTGCCTACAGATTTGCGAAGCAGACTTCCTTCACTTGCTGCACCCTGTACGTTGGTCATGTACTGATGGGTTGCCAGCTTTGACGTACCGTTGTTGACATTGAACTTCTTCAGATAATAGTTGTCCTGTTTCTTGGAAACATATCCACTGTAATAGAAATCAGCGCCGCCCTTGATAGAATTGTACACGCTGTTCCATCCATGGTTCTTGGCGTAAATCAGTCCATTGACGATCTTATTATGAGAAGAAGTTGCATAAGCACCATAGTTGAAAAAGTTGTAATAACCTTTATAGCCGCTGTATGTACCAGAAATCAGAGGACTTGTCCCGTTCACCCCCTGCTCCTGCACGATCATGGCTGCCAGAACGTTCGGATTGACGCCGGAGGACTTTCCTACTGCATTGATCAGCGAAGCGTAATTGCTGTAGTTGCCGCCCGGTTTTCTCGTTTCCATAAAAGTTCCTTTCACGACTGCCGCTACCGTATTAGCGTTCTGATGGCTGCTGTCATAACGGTGAATCATAAACTGATAGATTCCGTTGTCATTGAGGAAGTTTCTCGGATCCATGTAGTAAGCTACTACTGTTTTGCTTGCAGGATACCATCCACCATCAAATTTTGCCCATGTTTTAGTCGAGGAATTGTATGCTCCTGGTTCAGTAGAACGATATCTAACTGGTGCAGACGGACTGACCAGATTAGTTCCCGGACTCTTCGTTTCTGCATTGAGAGCCTGTGTCCAGCTTGCGCTGACCTTTACCGCTTTAAACGTCCATGTCGGATGTGCCGCATGCAAAGCCCGCAGGCCAGGCTTATAGGATTCCGGGAATCCCTGTGACGTCATATACGATTCAAACGCACTGTCCGATTTGACCGTCGTCAGCTTCACATAATCAGAACAGATATAGCCTGTCTTGTTGGAACTGAACGCGTATTTGTACCATGCTTTTCCATTCTTATCGTTAGCAGATCCTGTCACTGTAACGGAAGCGCCTTTTGGCAGCGTGCCCAGTTTGCTGTATTCCGAACCGGCTCCGCTTCTTACATTCAGAGAGCTGCTGGAGGTCGTTACCGTTCCCAGCTGGAACGTAACATCACCTGTGGACGGTGTATCCGGAGTTGTGTCAGGATTCGTCGTCGTTCCATCGGTTGCCTTGACATACTGTGCGGATACATATCCGGTTTTACCGTTGAAATTCAGCTGATACCAGATACCGCCCTTGCTGTCGGTAGCCTGGCCCGTAATATCAAAGGTCTTGCCCTTCGCCAGCGTACCCAGCTTGCTGTAAGTAGAGCCTGCACCGCTGCGAACCGTCAGCGGATCCTTGGCCGTATTAACCGTTCCTTTCATATTAGTAACCGGTTTGACGGTCGATCCGCCACCGTTACTTGTCGAACTTGTTTTAACGTATACAGAAGAAACATAGCCGGTCTTGCCGTTATACGTCAGGCGGTACCAGGTGACGCCGCTGCTATCCGCCGCCTTGCCGGTGATGTCAAATGTCTTGCCTTTCGCCAGAGATCCCAGCTTGGAATAGGAAGCACCCGCTCCGCTGCGGACCGTCAGTGATCCGCTTTGGGTATTCACCTTGCCCTTCGTATTTGTTACGGCAGTTACCGTAGGTTGTTTTATGTAAACGTACTTTGAGGATACATAACCCGTTTTCGAGCTGTAGTTCAGGCGGTACCAGGTGACGCCTGACTTGTCTTTTCCCGTTCCTGTCACCGTAAAAGTCTTGCCTTTTTTCAGCGTGCCGATCTTCGAGTAACTGGTACCCGGGCCAGACCGCACATACAGTGAAGTTGCAGTGACCTGACCGGTTTCACCGGTTGCATAAACATAACCGTCACGCTGGATCGAAAGCACCATAAATACGGTGGAAAACAGCACGATGGCAAGTAGAACCGTGAGACTTCTTGATAGCTGTAGATTTTTTGTGGTTGACATAATTTTCTCCTTGTATACCCTGTTTTTCTATAAAAATAAATGCGAATTTTGACTGAAAAATATAAGTAATTATACCTCATAAACGTTGAAATGTCAAGGTTTTCGGCTATTTAGTGTAAAATAAAATCAGCATAAAACTATGCTGATTTTACGAAAAAAACAAAAATTATCCACATTATCTCATGATCGTGTGCAGGATCCGCAGACCGTTCTGCGACAGCACCTTTGCAGCCCTCTCCGCATCGCTGAGATCCATCAAAACCGCGAAGCTGCAGCCGCTTTGCAGCATCACCGGAGACTTGACGACCCGTGCGGGAATACCATACTGCTGCAGAACGTCCGCCGCCCGCTCCGTCGCGTAGTATCCGGCGAAAAACAAGTAATAATAGTTACCGCTCACAGGGATTCCTCCCCTCCTGGATTCATACGAGATTCTTTATCATGCGTATGTAAAGGGTCATGAATCCAGCTTTTTCAGCATCCCGGTCGGACACCAGCGGATAAGAGCCGATTTTCTTTTTCCCGTTATAGATGTGGATCATCCCCACTTTTTCACCTTTCTTAACAGGACACGCCACCGACTTGTCGATGGAGATTTTCTTAGTGATATGCGCTTTTTTGCCTTTTTTCACGGTTGCCGCGATGGTATCCTCCGGCACGGCCGCCACCTCCTGCTGATCGGATTTCGGCAGAGTGATAGTCCGCAGCTTCTGGCCTTTTTTCGCTACAGGTACCGTTTCATACGATGCAAAGCCATGGTCAAGGAGTCTGGCCGTCTCGGCGAAGCGCACCTTGCTGTCCTTGCAGCCGAGCACGACTGCGATCATTCTGGTGTTATCCCGCTGGGCCGCCTCCGCCAGGCAGTAGCCTGCATCCTGGGTAAATCCGGTCTTGCCGCCGATGGCTCCCCGGTAGGTCCGGAGCATCTTGTTGGTGTTGGTCAGGGTAAAGTCCTTTTCCTTCCCCGGCAGTCCTACCTTGATGTCCTCCTGCCATGCGGTGAACCAGTCGCGGGCGAACTCGTAGGTCATCAGCTGCCGGCATATCATCCCTATATCATATGCACAGGAGTAATGTTTTGCCACCGGCAGTCCGTTGGTATTGACGAAATGACTGTTTTTCAGTCCCATCTCGGCCGCCTTGGCGTTCATCTCGTCCACGAACTCCTCCACGCTGCCCGAAAGGTGCTCAGCTAAAGCTACGGCCCCGTCGTTGGCGCTGGCCATGATGACGCCCTTCAACAGTTCCTCCACCGTGTGCTGCTCCCCCGGCTCCAGGTACATCTGGCTGCCGCCCATGGACGCGGCGTTCTCCGAGATGGTCACTTTATCGTCTACGGCGATCGTCCCCTTGTCGCAGGCATCCAGCACTAGAAGCAACGTCATAACCTTGGTGACCGATGCCGGCGGCAGGTGTTTTTTCGCATTTTGTGCAAAGAGTACCCGTCCGCTGTTTCCGTCGATGAGCACAGCGGCCTTCGCGTCGATTTTCATGCCGCCTTCGGCGGACGCTTTTTGCGAGCCTTCGGCATCAGTCTTTGCAGAAGTCTGCTGCGCCTGCCCATCTATGATCTGCAAAGACCGCTTCTGCGGATGAAACTTCTCCACCCCTAAAAATCCCCCGCCTGCCAGCACCGCCACCGCAGCAGCCGTGCATAAAACCTTCTCCCATACCTTCCGTTTCTTCTTCACAAAAAAACCTCCCTTCCCCATTCAGTGTATGCGGGGCGGGAGGGAAAAAGACGAGGTTTGAGGATCGAGGCGGGATGAAAACAGCGCAATGAAAAAGGGACATAGCATAAAATAAAAATGCTGTGTCCCTTTTTGTTATCGATTTATTTCCTCTCCTCAATAAACGCTGCGATATTATCAAACTCGATGATGGCTCGCTTGATCATGGATTCCTTCGTTGCGAAAGCAACGTGCGGGGTCACCACGGTGTGCGGCGTGTGAAGCAGCGGATCCGCCGGGTCAAGCGGCGGTTCTGCATCGAACACGTCGATTCCGGCGCCTGCGATCTTTCCGGACTGCAAAGCGTCCGCCAGGGCTTTCGTATCTGCTACCGGGCCGCGTGCTGTATTGATCAGGATAGCCGACGGCTTCATCAGCGCCAGCTCTTTTTCACCGATAAGACCCTTCGTTTCCGGCGTCAAAGGCACGTGGAGGGAAACGATATCGGATTTTTCCAGCAGCTCTTCCAGAGCCACATAATCCACATCCTTGACCTTGCCCGGTGTCCGATTGTAAGCCAGAACATTCATGCGGAATGCCTTGGCCAGCTCGATGACTCTGGCTCCGATGGCTCCTGTTCCTACCACACCGATAGTCTTGCCTTCCAGCTCGAATCCCACCAGACCGTCTTTCGTGCCGCCTGCTCTGGCCGCTTCGTCGCACGGTAAAATATTCCGGTATACGTCCAGCATCAGCCCGAAAGTCAGCTCCGCTACAGCGGTCGTCGCATATCCAGCGCAGTTCTGGACTTTGATGCCGCGTTCTTCACAGTAAGCCAGATCCACGTGATCCAGACCTGTAAAGGCTACTGCCAGCATCTTCAGGTTCTCACACTGTTCCAGCACCTCCCGCGGAAACGGCAGATTGCCCAGGGCAATGATATCCGCGTCTTTGCCTCGCTCGCCAAGCTCTTTCACGTCCGTCGTGCGTGTATCATAGCAGACGATTTCATGTTCTTGCCCAACAGCCGCCCGCGCGATTTCAAGGAAACGCTTTTCCTCTACCGCCAGCGGCTCGATCACTACGATTTTCATAATCTCTTCCTCCGTATTTCAAACCTTTAGTCTTCCAGCAAAGTGATTTCAATATCCTGTGCACCATCGTACAGTACCTTGCGGCCGAAATCATACAGATCGTCCAGTCCCTCGATGATGGTCAGGAAATGATTCCCCGAAAGCTGCCCGTGCTGGCTGGCAAACATACATCTGCCGTAAGACATGATGATCTCCATTTCGCTGATGCCGCCTGGATACAGGAGCATCTCTCCCTTTGCAGGATGAGACGTATGGTTTTCGTAATCCAGACCTGTCCGCAGATCGCCGTATGGGATCCAGATACCTTCCCCGCTCCAGCGCACGTGGATGAACTGGCTCTTCAGCGGCAGCATATTTTCAAATACGCGACACGTTTCCGGCGCTTCCTCTGTCAAAAGCTTTCCAACAAAACGAAATTCACCTGATTTGATTTCAACTTTTTTCATGATAGTCTCCTCCTTAAAAGAATCTTTTTTTCACCATAACAGATAAAGTACGGTTGACTGCAAGAGAAAAGCTCTCTAACATCTAAAGTATACTTTAGATGTTGCTTTTGCGCAAGGTGCGTTCTATAATAAAAGCAGTAGAAGAAAGGAACAGCTTATGAGAATCGGAGCCTTTGCAGAAAAATACAATATGAATGTGTCCGCCGTCCGCTATTATGTAGAACGCGGACTTTTAACGCCGCAGCGCCGCAACAACCAGTACGTTTTTGACGATGACTGCATGAAGGATATGGAGAAGATCCTTCGCTATAAAGCTTTTCACTTTTCCCTCAGCGAAATTGAGCTTCTCTTCTTTCTGCAAAGGAACTCCCAGCTGCAGGATCAGTCGGTATCCCGGCAATTTCTGGAGCTTTTGAACAAGAAAAAACTGCAGTTGAATCAGGATCTGGACACTTTGCAGCAAACCATCAAAGATCTGGATGAGGAAATCCACCGTTCCACACAAAAAACAGAAACTGCTTCCCTCAAAAAAAGAATGCCAGGAATCCCCCTGATGTTTCTGGAAAAGCTGGCCTGCCCGCATTGCAATGCTCCGCTCCAAATGCAGAACGCTCACCTGAACGGAATCCATATTCTGGACGCTTCACTTTCCTGTTCCTGCGGCTACCATGCCACCATTCAGGATGGCATTTTGCTCTGCTCCGGGCACACTGATGTAACCCCCTTTAAAGCCTACGAAAACATTGAATCCGTAGCCTATATCACAGAAGAATACGGCAAAGAGTATCGCTCCCTCATGGAGAAATCTTATCTCTGGATGTATCATCAGATCCCGCAGACCAGGGATTCCCTCACCATGCTGGCAGGCCCGTTCACCTTTAATTTTTTGCTCCAGTATTATACAAAATTCGACGCAGATACCACGATTATTATCACCGATCCATCCCTTTCCCGGATCGCAAAATTCCAGGAATACCTGCAGGATGCCGCTGCCACGATCCTGTATATCGCAGGCAATCTGAATGCGCTTCCCCTCCGCAGCGAAAGCGTCGACCTGTATCTGGACGATTTTTCCACCAACAACTGCATCTTCACCTACAACCAGCCGCCTTACGACGTCCTCTCACGCTGGCTTGCAAAGGACGCGCCGCTGATCGGTCTTTTTCTGGACTATTGCAAAACGCCCCGGAGCATCAGGGCGTTTCAGAAAGAGCATCCCGATCTGATGACGGAGCGCATGAGTTTTTCTTATGCAAAGACCTCGCTGCAGCGAAACGGCTTTGCAGTAACCGAATCCAAAATCATCGGCCAGACTTCCGGCCGGGAAATGGAATTTCATCACCAGGTCGGACAGGAAAAGCTGCCGTTTCTCGTCTACCGTGCAGAGCGGAAAAAATAATGCACAGCCTACTTCACCAGTCCTTTCTCGTGGATCTTTCTCGCCATATAGACGAACGGTGTGTCGGCGATGCTGGTGACGATGAAGATCACGTAGCTGGAAAGAGCAATGCTGATAAGCGTCGGTACTTCGTACATGCCCCAGAATGCTCCAAAGGTATAGAGGATCGTGTTGAGGAGCTGGGAGATCATGGTGGAGCCGTTGTTTCTCAGCCACAGCGCCCTCCGGGAATCCCCGTTGAACCGCTTCTTTGTTAAAGCCCACCACTTGTGATACGCCCAGACGTCAAACCGCTGGCAGATGGCGTACACCAGAACGCTCACCAGCATCAGCCGCGGCGTATTGGAAAAGATCTCCCGGATAGCCGGCTGCGCCCAGTCGCTTGCCGCCGGATGATACAACAGCCAGGACTGGGAAACGATGATGAAAAACACCGAAGTGAATATCCCGATGTTGACCGCTTTCTTGGCCGCTTTTTTCCCCTCGATCTCACTGATGATATCCGTCACCAGAAAGGTGGATGCAAACAGGATATTTCCCAGCGTCTGCTCCATGCCGAAGGCTTTCACCATGATCAGCACCTCGATGTTGGCGGTGATAGTCGCGATAGCAGTAAAGCAGTACAGTCCGCTCTTGCCAAACAGCCGGTACGCCAGCAGCACGCATCCGTAGATCACAAACAAACTTGCCACTAATAATATCTCATTCATCTCGTTTTCCTCCTACTCCAAAATCCGTATTTTCCAGCAAAATATCTACTCGCGGATCATCCTTGTATGTCTCGTAAAAATTGTCGACAAACATCTTGATCACCTGCGGATCCGGTTGGATCTGCGACGTGTTCTCCACCATGATGTTGATGCAGATCCGCTCAAAATATTTCAGTCCCGTCTCGATGTCGTATCTCATGGATTCCGCCGTCTGCCCCGTTACGCCGAACAAAAGACAAACCTCATCTGCCGCCTTTGCAGCATCCTGCGGTGTGACGCCCTCCATCCCCTTGTCGAACACCTCTCTTCGAAAAGCGTCGTCAAACGTCTCCACGCCCATTTTTATTTTTACCGTGATCCCTTTTTCTGCAAAGTGCTCCCGCCACTTTTTCACATGCTCCCGGTACATCCAGTGGATCTCGAACCGCAACTGGGTGATGTGCTTCTCCAGGCATACCCGCTCGATCTCCGCCATGGTTTCCGCGGAAAGCTCCAGAAAGCTGCCAGAATTGATGACCTCCAGGCTGTGATACAGCCCCGTCACATGGCTCAGAGCTTCTTTATTGATTGTGTCATTGGCCGCCTGATCCCGCGAAGAATCCAGGTGATAATCGCAGAACCGGCACCGTAAAAAACGGCAGCCGCTGCCACGCAGCATGACGATCTCCCGCGGATTTTTCTCCGTGATCACGCTGTAGCGAACCGGATTTTCGATCTGTCCCATACGTCGTCCTTTCTTTTCTATAGGATCGCGACCGTCTCTATTTTCGTTGTGCAAAGCAAGGGAAAGGCGTTCTCAAAACGCCAAAAGAAAAAGAGATGCACGCAAGGCTGACCCTGGGAACATCTCTTAGATCTCAAAAATATTCGAAATAAAATCCCTAGTTTTGTTTATAGACAGGATGGTCACGAACTGTCTTTATCTTACCTGATGTACTTTAGCAGATTTTCATAAGGATTGCAAGAGGAAAATAGAATTATGTCAGTATTTTATAAAAACAAAAAGTGCTCTGAATTCAGAACACTTTTTGACTTTTTGTAGGTTTTCTTCCCATTTCGGAACAGTCTTTAGATGTTCCCTTAGAACAATGCCGTACAGATCGGTGTTGCTACCAGTACAACTAATACCGGGATCACGACGTTGAGCAGGAATACATATTTGTAAGCGATTTTATGGTTGACTCCGTAGTAAGAGAACATCAGGAAGCATCCTGTTGCATGCGGCAGTGCATCGAAAGTGATAGATGCATTGGCGATCAGTCTGTGGAGCACGTCCAGATTGCATCCGGAATTGATAAAGTAATCGCTTAAGTACTGCATCGTCAGCTGTTCACCGGAGGAAGCCGATCCACAGATACCAGCGATAGTACCGGTGGAGATAACACCCTTCCAGTAAGTACTCATATCCAGACCCATGAGCCATTTGATGATGTTGGCGAATGCGTCTGTACCGGATACAAGGCTGCCGAATCCAACGACTGCTCCCAGTACCAGAGCCGAGTTGGCAGCGCCAACAGCACTGTTTGCTGCCCAGTCCTTGAACAGCTTGCCTTTGGCGCCTTCCAGGCAGTTGAAGTTGAATGCGATAGTTGCGATGATGCCGATGCACATTGCGATAACAGCCAGCATCGTAGCGTCGATATCATCGATGGCCATACTGCATACTACGATGATTCCGATGATGACGATCATCGGGAAGAAGCTGCCGAACAGACCAGCGTTTTTCTCTCTTTTGCCGCTAAGAGTCGCTTCATTACCAAGGGAATTCCATCCTGGAGCCTCCCCCAGCTCTACTTTACGCATTTCTTTCTTATAAATATATTCTACGCATACGATACACAGAACAGTACCTGCAATAGTCATGATCGCTCCCAGAATCGGTGCTGCCATCAGACTTGTACCCAGCTCTGTCGGGATAACGTTCTGGATCTGCGGGCTTCCCGGAGCTGCTAGAACGAATGCGCCGTTACCGGCAGCCGTTGCCGGGATGATCAGCTTTCTCGGAATGTTCAGTTCTTCGAACAGCGCGAACGCGATCGGTCCAACTGCGAACATGATAACGAAGAAGCTTACGCCGCCGTAGCAGAGAATAAAGCAAAGCAGCGCGATAACAGTCAAAATGTGTTTCTTTCCAAACCATTCCACAAACTTGTACGCGATCGTCTCACAAGCTCCCGTCGCCTGCATCATGTTAGCAAACAGCGTCGATGCCAGGAACAGCAGATAATACTTTGTGAAGACCGTCGCCATACCACCGATCCACAGTTCTGAAAAACCTGTCCAGAGATTGATCCCGTTAAAGATCAGGATCACAGCACCTGCGATCAGCGATGTTGGAACTGCATGCAGTCCTTTGTAGCTAATGAGGATCAGTACGCCGATCCCGACCAGCAGTCCTATAATTCCCAGTGCCTCCATTTCATACCTCCTAATAAATGTAATTCTTACGATGTTTTATACTGCAAAGGCGGCAGCTGTGCACTTTATGCTGCCGCCCGACAGCCCGAAAGACCATGGTCGTCATCACAGCCTCCGGGACGGCTTTGCAGAAAAATTAGCGCAGTCTGTAGCAGGTGTTGTAGATGCAAGGATCATCGTAAACCACGTGTTTTGCAGCGATCACGCGCTTACATTCCAGCGTGCTGAGACCAAGTCCGATATGATAGTCTGTCGGCATCTCTTCCCAGGTCGGCTTGATGAATTCGATCTTGCCGCCACCGTATTCGATTTCCGGCTTGCGCAGTTCATACGGATAATCATCCGGCTGCTCCCACTTCGGCAGGATCGTTGGATAAGCTACTGCCGGTTTCGTGTAGTTGAGTGCCGGCTCTTCCCCTTTTTCCATTACGTGCGGCAGATATTTGAAGTTCACCTTGCCCTGGCTTCTCGCTTCGTTCGCCTGCAAAGTTTTCAGATCCGGAGCTTCTTTGGACATATCCAGTTCCATCTTCATGAAGCGGAAATCCCAGCTGTTAGCTCTTGCAATGTATTTGCTACTGTAATGTTCGATGTTCGGGATCTCGCAGTATACCTTGTTGTATCCCATGGTATCGCGTCCGCCCATGATCGGATCGCCGTGGTTTTCAAACATAACCATGATGTAATCCGCATCCAGATCATCGCGTTCACCCTTGAAGTGGACCGGTACGTTGACGTTGATCAGATTGTAAGCTTTACCGGCCATGTAACCCAGGTTAGTGAACTCGCACACAGCTACCGTTACATATGGATCGTTGAGTGTGTAACACTCCGGCAGGAGTGCTTCGATGGCTTCTCTGTCGGATTCATACGTGATGGAAGCCACGTGGATCTCACCAGGTTCGTTATACTTTTTTCCGGTTTCCGGATACATGATGGAATTCGGACCGAATGTGATCGGCATGATATAGCCTCTGTCATCTCTGCGTGTAAAAGACATTTGAAATACCTCCCTTTTTTAGTGCATATATCTCCGGGCTGTCGCCCTTCCTTTTCTTTGTGAAAATTCTATCAGCACACCTTCAGAGGCTCAACCATTAAAAAAGACCAAAGTGTTCAGATATGGACACTTTGGTCAAATGTGTTGTTAGAAAATTGAGTTTTTTTGTGGGAAATTAGATAAAACTGACGAAATTTATTTCACTTCGTGCCGTGTTTTCTTGTCGGAACCGCGCAGACCCTCGTCCAGCCAGTTGGTGACTTCACCGGCCAGATGACCCATTTTTTCCGGCGGCCATTCAGCATTTAACTGTAGATTTTTCAAAAGCATCCCTATCATGCCGAAAGCCACATAAGATACATACATTTCCATCTCCTTCGGGATCTTATCGCCATAATAGGAACTCCAGCCCGCATACAGGCCATCCCCCATGGTCGTCGCAAGCTTGTAAATAAAATCGATATCGCCGTTCTTGCTGAACAGAATGCGAAAGATCTCCTCGTGCTTCATCAGTTCCTGAAACACCTGCACGTGAAACGGATGCTTTCCCGGCACGTAATCTTCCCTGCGAATCCGCCGGATCGCCTCAGCAACGCTGTCTGTGACGCCCGCTTCCACCTGATCCAGCAGATCGTAAATATCCTGATAATGCAGATAAAACGTAGACCGGTTGATATCGGCCTTCTCCGTGATCTCCCGCACGGAAATCTTCGTATACGGCTTCTCCTTCATCAGCTCCAGAAAAGCCCCCTCGACCAGCGCCCGCGTCCTGCGCGCGTTGCGATTGCATGTAGTTTTGTCTTTCATCGTATGATACCCCAATCAACTATGATGTACAGAAATTATATCATATTCTTTGCAGGAAAAAACAGGATAATTCGTATAAAATTTTAAAAGAAATCATCTTGACAGCCCTATAAAGAAAGCGTATGATGAGTCTGGAAAATGAGAGTGGATTTTTCCTGATTATAATGTCAACTTTTCGCCACGTAGAAACGATATATTCTGCGTGGTTTTTTTATGGAATCAAAAGGACTCGTTACATATGCAAAACACAGATATCGCACAAAATAAAATGGCTTATCTGCCGATCAGCAGGCTGCTGCTCCAGATGTCGCTGCCGCCACTGATTTCCATGTTCTTTCAATACTCATATAATCTGGTGGACAGCATTTTCGTCGCCCATCTGGGAGAACAGGCTCTGCCATTGCAACAGTAGCCGGGTATACGTTTTCCATGATCCTCGCCTTTATCATGCTCTTTGGAACGAAACAAAAAGTCCGTGCAAAGATACACGGATTTCACATGGAATATTCTATTTATGCAAAGATATTTGCCCTGGGGCTTCCCTCTTTTATCATGAACGTGCTGGGGGCTTTTATGGTGACATTCGTCAATTTGTTTCTGGTTGCTTATTCCACTACGGCGATCGCTTTTTTCGGTGCATATTTTAAAATCCAGCAGCTGATCGTCATGACTATCAATGGTCTGATTCAGGGCTGTCTGCCTATTATACGGTTCAATTACAGTGCTGGGAATACCGTCCGTATGCAGCAGGCGTTTCGCTGCGGGACCATCGGGGTTTCCATCCTGATGCTGACGGGAACTGCCCTGATTTTTCTGTTTCCTATCCCTATACTGACCATGTTCGCTGCTTCGGAAAACATGTTTTCCTTCGGGATTCCCGCTATGAAAATCATGGCTTCCAGCTTCCTGTTCAATGGCATTTCCACCATGATCGCAACCCGGTTTCAGGCAACCGGTCATCTTGGCCGCAGTATCCTGCTCCAGCTCCTGCGGCAGATGCTTCTGCTGATTCCCGCCTTCTGGCTGCTTGATCTGCTTTATGGTATGACTGGGATCTGGATCGCATTTCCTGTTACAGAGACTCTGACGCTTCTTATCGCCCTGTGGATGCTCCGTAATACCGGTAAAACAGCTCCAGATAGTCCTGTTCCACGTCCTTAAACGGCCGGAAGGAAAAGTCGATTTTGATGTGCAGATCAGGCATCGGCCCGTGCTGCATCTCCGCCAGCAGCGTCTCCAGATCGTGCCACAGAAGCGCATCGTCGATTTCCTTCAGTTCCCGCCATTCCGCCTCGGTAAGATCCGAGCCCAGGAACTTCTCAAAGATGACTTTCAGGACTTTCTTCTCCTGCTGCTGGTAATCCAGCATGTGCTTTTTCATCGGCCGCGGCACGTCCGACATGTAGCACTCCGACGCATCGTGCAACAGACACGCCAGTATCATCCTCTCCGGCAGTTTCCGCGCCTCCGCCTCCCGCGCGCAGTCCAGGCAGTGCTGTCCCACCGACCAGAAACTCCGCACGTGACCGTTGCCCCGGCAGATCAGTGACAGCGCATGAGCGATATCCCGGATCGAAATCGCAGCCGGATCCGGATTCATTGGATCTATGTGATTCCCCGTATAGGTTGTAATGTAGTCTGACATTGTAGTGCTCCTTTTATTTTTTCATTCATTCAGGTTCTTCAGATATTTCCAGAATCTGCCCGTAAAAAAGCTTTGTATATTGTGTCCTGGTATCGACAACATGATAAATATATACCACATTCTCGATCTCACGATACAGCGCAACATGACGCTGGCATATGATCATACGAAAATCCTGATCATTCAACCATAAATCAGGTATCAGCGAACCTGATTCCGGAAACTGTTCCAGGCGTTCTATTACATCTAAAATATGATTTATCACTTTTAAAGCTGTCTGTTCCCCAAACTGCACACGATAAAAGTCTTCAATCTGTTTCAAATCTTCCCATGCAGACGGCAAAATCCTGATTTCATATTTCATCGATCCGCTCCTTCAGCATCTTTCTTGCCTCTGCAATACCGACAGTCTTGTCTCCGCGTACCCGCTCTTCCTCCGCTCGGAGAACCCGGCTCCGAAGCTGCAGCAGCTGTTCCCTCTGTTCAAATGCTTCCAGACTCATCAGTACAAGATCCCCTTCGCCATTTTTCGTAATATAGATCGGTTCCTGAGACTCTTTCGCCAGTCTGGACAGCTGTGCGTATTCATTGCGCAATGCTGTAGATGGTTTGATGATCATAACCCTACCCTCCGATATCATTTTTATGATAGAATTATATCGCAATTATTTTCTCGTGTAAAGTCCGCGAATGCATCCACCACCTGCAGCAGCGCCCCGTCCAGTCGTTTCCTGCATTCTTCCTTCAAAGCCTCCGGCACGCCGTAATACGCCTCCGCCATGCTCCCGGCGATGGCCGTCAGGGTATCGCAGTCGCCTCCCAAAGACACCGCCGTACGGATCACGTCCTCGAAGGATTCCCCTTCCAGAAATGTGGTCATGGCTTCCGGCACGGTCTGCTGGCACGACTCCACGTGATGATATTCCGGGCGGATTTCATCGCAGGTGCGGCTCAAATCGTAGCCAAATTCCTTCACAACATAGTCTCGGATTTCTTCCTTGTCATGCCCCGTCCGCGCCAGAAAAATGGAGCTTGCCACCGATTCTGCGCCTTTGATCCCCTCCGGGTGATCGTGGGTCACTTCCGCCGAAAGCCGGGCAAGTCGTCTCGCCTCCTGCAAAGACTCCGCCAGCCATCCCGCCGCGGAAACGCGCATAGCTGAGCCGTTTCCATAGCTGCCGTAAGGCTCTGGATACTCCTGCTGCAGCCACTTCTTAAATCGCGCTCCATATCCCGCATCCGGGTATTTCCTGCCCCAAAACTGCATCCGATCCACCAAAGCTTCCCGCACCACTTCATCGTCCGGCTCCCCTGTCGTTTTCATCAGCGCATCAGCCACAGCGACGGTCATCACCGTATCGTCGGTAAAATGCGAGGACTCAATAAACAGCGGAAACTCCTTCGACTTCCCGCCCTGATCGAACTCATACGGGCTCCCTATCATATCTCCTAAAATCGCTCCATACATATGGATTCGCCTCCCATTTTTCTGTTTTCCTATTGCTCGCCATCCCTTTTAACAGAAATAACCACCTCACCCGCGGCATCCGTCTTTGCATGAACAGAGAAATCGCCAACTGGAATGACGCTTTCCGACTCCAGCGAAACATCCGCACTGACCTTCTGGCAGCGGTACGTATCCTTTTCTTTTGTGACGCTCAAAACGTATACGATCGGCGCACCAGAAGAATCCTGGCTTGCCGATTCCTTCATCACGTAATACTGTACATTTCCTTCTGCAAAGTCCCCGGCGACCATCTGCTCCAAGTCATCTTTCGAGGCAGTAACGCCTCTGTCTTCCTGCAAATATTTCATGATCGCTCTATCAGGATTTGAGCTAATATAACCGTCATCGGAAGAGTTCTCAAACCCACCAGCCACTAGAATTACAACACATATTATGATGATAACGACCGCCAGTAAAACGCCTCCGATCAAGTGTCGGGCGACCCTGCGCAAACTCATCCCATCTTTTCTCCGGGATGAAAAATATTCGCAGAGAGCTGCTGCAGTAAAACCAAGCAAAACGACAACCACGCAAAAAATCATAAACGGAAAAACGTCCAGAGGAACAGCTGTGACAGCGCATCGGTAAATCCGATATCCCACATAAGTCAGCAGAACGATTCCCGTAAGAGCCTCGATCAGCACCGCTTTCTTCGATAATCTATCCTTCATAAATTACCTCCCCTCGCATGATGAACAGCTACAAAATCAAAGATTTCGTCTCGCACACTTTTTTTAATCATACCCTAACAGCCTTGTTCATGCAAGCGAGAAAAACTCAAACAAATACAGACAGAACAGTTTTAAAAAAGCGAGCGGGCAAAGAGACAGGATAACGCCCAAAACTCATTTCAGTCAGTTGACCCTCCTTAGATGACTGAAAGTGACTGAAACCATCATCTCAAGACACGTTAAATTTCACAGCCGGACGACTGCATTCCAGGTTTCAGTCAATTGGCACCCCTAACCATCACCCGACTGACGGAAAGTCCATCCAGTATTTGTAAGTCAACACATTGTCACGCTCATTCACAACCACTCACAAAGCGGTTTCAGTCAGTCTTGGCCCTCAATAGCATCCAAACTGACTGAAACCGTTGTCGCAGGACGCGTTAAATTTCATTGCTGGACGACCGCACTCTGTTTTTCAGTCAACTATCACCCCTAACCATCTCTAGACTGACTGAAATCAATTTTCGCTCGCCCGCTCGCGGCTATCCATCAAAAAAACGATCGCTCTTCCCACAGCTTCCAAGCGATCGTTTTCTAAAAG
This sequence comes from uncultured Clostridia bacterium, assembly GCA_934281605.1. Classification (GTDB taxonomy): domain Bacteria; phylum Bacillota; class Clostridia; order Peptostreptococcales; family Anaerovoracaceae; genus Lentihominibacter. Next base: position 366,898 of record CAKQXD010000001.1, read on the forward strand.
GTTAATGATTTTTCAGTTATTGTATCGGCTGCCTGCCAGCGCTCTCATGCCAGCATTCACGCCTCAAGCAGCTTCTCTCCGCTACCCTCGCCGCACGCCTTCCTTCATGGCCGCCACGTATTCCTTTACATGTGGCACGCAGTCAGCGCCGTACTTTTCGCAGAGTTTGACGATAGCGGATCCGACGATGGCTCCGTCAGATTTTGCGGCCATTTCCCCGGCCTGCTCCGGCGTGGAAATGCCGAAACCGACAGCGCACGGAATGTCTTTTGCAGCCTTGACCAGGCTTACCATAGCGCCGATGTCCGTCGTGATGGACGACCGCATCCCCGTAACGCCCAGGGATGAAACGCAGTACACGAAGCCTTCCGCTTCCTTTGCAATACGCGTGATCCGCTCGTGAGACGTAGGTGCGATGAGGGAGATCAGATCCAAGCCGTAGGCTTTGCAGACGCTGTCAAATTCCTTCTTTTCTTCAAAAGGCACGTCCGGCAGGATCAGACCGTTCATACCAATCTCAGCAGCCTTTGCGATAAACCGCTCGGTGCCGTAGGAATAGACCACATTAGCGTAAGTCATGAACACCATGGGAATGTCGGTCTTCTGACGGATCCGCACCACCATGTCGAAGATTTTGTCAGTGGTCACACCCCCTGCCAGCGCACGCACGTTGGCCGCCTGGATCACCGGGCCTTCCGCCGTCGGATCAGAGAACGGGATGCCCAGCTCGATGAGATCAGCCCCGGCCTCCGCCATGGCGTATACGATCTGCTCCGTGACTTCCAAAGACGGATCCCCGCAGGTCACAAAAGGAATGAAGGCTTTCCCGTTTTCAAATGCTTCTGCTATTTTCTTATTCATGAATATCCTCCCCTCTGTAACGCGCGATGGCGGCGCAGTCCTTGTCTCCGCGGCCTGAAATGGTGATGACCACAATCTGATCCTTGTCCATCTGCGGGACGATCTTGCGCGCGTGGGCTACGGCATGGGCACTTTCGATAGCCGGGATGATCCCTTCGATTCTGGAAAGATATTCAAAAGCGTCTACCGCTTCGTCATCGGTCACCGGCACGTACTGCGCTCTGCCCGTATCGTATAAGTTAGCGTGCTCCGGCCCGATGCCCGGGTAATCCAGACCGGCCGAAATGGAGTAAACCGGCGCGATCTGCCCGTACTCATCCTGACAGAAATAGGACTTCATGCCGTGGAAGATCCCCAGCCGTCCCGTCGCGATGGTCGCCGCCGTTTCCGCCGTGTTGATCCCGCGTCCTGCCGCTTCGCAGCCGATAAGCTGTACATCCTTGTCTTCAATAAAGTTATAAAAAGTCCCGATGGCGTTGGAGCCGCCGCCGACGCAGGCCAGCACCGCATCCGGAAGTCTGCCTTCCTTCTCCAGCATCTGCGCCTTGATTTCCCTGGAAATCACCGCCTGAAAATCCCGCACGATGGTCGGGAACGGGTGAGGTCCCATGACCGACCCCAGCACATAGTGAGTGTCATCGATCCGGTTGGTCCACTCTCTCATAGTCTCGGAAACCGCATCCTTCAAGGTCGCCGTGCCGGAAGTCACCGCATGGACCTTTGCACCAAGGAGACGCATCCGGTATACGTTAAGCGCCTGACGCTCCGTATCCTCCTTGCCCATGAACACCTCGCACTCCATGCCCATGAGAGCCGCCGCCGTCGCCGTTGCCACGCCGTGCTGTCCTGCACCGGTCTCCGCGATGACGCGGGTCTTACCCATCTTCTTGGCCAGGAGCACCTGCCCCAGCACATTGTTGATCTTGTGAGATCCCGTGTGATTGAGATCCTCGCGCTTCAGATAAACCTTGGCGCCGCCCAGATCCTCCGTCATATGAGCCGCATAATACAGCCTGGACGGCCGCCCCGCGTACTCGTTCAAAAGTTCCTCCAGTTCCCTGTTAAACTCAGGATCATCCTTATATTTCAAATATGCCTCTTCCAGCTCCAGCACCGCATTCATCAGCGTTTCCGGGATGTACTGGCCGCCGTGGACGCCAAATCTTCCGTTTGTCATGTCTTCCTCCTGTTCCTCATTACCTATTCTCACTGCCCGCAGCTGCGGACGATTTTCACAGCTTCTATGATCTTTTCTCTGTCTTTGAGTCCGTCGGTCTCCAGGCTGCTGGACAGATCCACCGCCCACGGAGACAGCCGCTCGATGGCTTCCGCCAGGTTGTCCGTTCCCAGGCCTCCGGCCAATAGGAATGGTCGTGCAAAGTCTTCGGCCAGGCTCCAGTCGAAGGTCTTGCCCGTACCGCCGCTGCCCTGGTCCAGCAATATATGGTCGGCGCTGCTCTTTTCCGCTCGTCTCAGGTCTTCCATCGTCCTAATGGAAAAGGCCTGGATCACCGGGATATCGTCACCAGCCAGCTCCCGAAGCTGCCTGATATACTCTTCGTCTTCCTGTCCGTGCAGCTGGATCGCCCGAATCACACCGGTCTCCGCCAGCTCTGCCGGCAGTTCCACGGGAGCATTGACGAACACCCCCACCGGGATGATTTCCGGATCCAGCTCCGCCGTCAGTTCCGTTAAAAGCTGCCTGCTGACGCATCGGGAGCTTTTAGGAAATTCCACGATAAAGCCGCAGAGATCCGGCTTTGCCAGGTTGACCGATTCGATATCCTCCGGTCGTTTCAGCCCGCAGACTTTGATCCTGGTATTCTGTCCTGCAAGGCGCTGCGCATCCTGCTTAAAGTCATCCAAATTGCTCATCGCAGCGCTCCTCCGTTCAGGGTCTCCAGCGCCTGCTTTTTATCCTCGCTTCTCATCAGCGTCTCACCGATCAGGACCGCATCCACTTCATTTTCATAGAGTTTACGAATATCCTCGCTGGTCTTAATGCCGCTCTCCGACACGAAAAGCACATCTCGAGGAGCCTGCTCCCGCAGCCGGATGCTGTTTCTCACATCCACCTCAAAAGTTTTCAGATCCCGGTTGTTGACCCCGACGATCTGCGCTCCGGCCTTCAGCGCCCGAGCTACTTCCTCCGCATCGTGAGCCTCCACCAGCGCGTCCAGCCCCAGAGAATCCGCCAGCGCCAGATACTCCGCCAGCTGCTCATCGTCCAGGATCGCACAGATAAGCAAGATCGCCGACGCTCCCAGCACCTTCGCCTGGTAGATCATATATGAGTTTACCGTAAAATCTTTACGTAACACCGGTATGGAAACCGTCTCTGCGATCTCCCGCAAATACGCATCCGATCCCTTGAAATAATACGGCTCCGTCAGACACGAAACAGCCGACGCCCCCGCCTTTTCATACTCCTTGGCGATCTTCACATACGGGAAATCCGGCGCGATCAGCCCCTTGGACGGCGACGCTTTCTTCACCTCACAGATGTAGGACATCCCCTCCTTCTGCAAAGCCTTGTAAAACCGGTATCTCCCCGGCCTTCCGCCGGCCCCAGCGAAGCTCTCTGCAACGGACTTTGCATCGGTCTTTGCAGCATCCTCCTGCAAAGGCTCCAGCGGCAGATTCACGCCCTGCGAAAGCTCTTTTTCCCGCAAAGCTTCGGCTTCCTGCGCAAGCTGCGCCAGGGGCTTTGCAGCCTCTTCCTCGGTGATCCGCGCCCTCGTTCTTTCTGCGATTTCTTCTAATATATTCATCCTGCTACCTTAAACTTTCTGCAATGAATTCTTCCAGCTTCTGTGCCGCCGCGCCGCTGTCGATCAGCTCTTCCGCCATGCGAACGCCCGCTTCGATGGTGTCCGCTTTGCCGGTGATGTAGAGGGCTGCCCCCGCATTGAGGCAGACCGCCTGACGCTTGGCACCCTGTTCCTTGCCCGACAGGATATTTCTTGTGATCTCCGCATTTTCCTGCGGCGTGCCGCCTGTCAGCTCGCTCTTGTCGCATCTCTTGTAACCGAACTGCTCCGGCGTCAGCTCGTAAGACTGGAACCAGCCGTCTTTGATCTCGCACACGGAAGTCGGCGCGCACATGGAGATCTCGTCCAGGCTGTCCTGTCCATAAACTACCATGCCGCGATCCACGCCCAGCTTGGCCATGACCTGTGCCAGCGGCTCTACCAGCTCCTGATCGTACACGCCCATCAGCTCCATGTTGGCGCCTGCCGGGTTGCTGAGAGGACCCAGGATATTGAATACCGTCCGGATGCCCAGTTCTTTTCTGATCGGCGCTACGTATTTCATGGCTACGTGATAGTTCTGAGCGAACAGGAAGCAGATGTTACTCTTTTTCAAAATCTCTGCGCTCCGTTCCGGCGGGATGGTGATGTTTACGCCGAGCGCTTCCAGCACATCGGCCGCACCGGATTTAGAAGACGCCGCTCTGTTGCCGTGCTTTGCTACCGGAACGCCGCCAGCCGCGATGACCAGAGACGCCGTCGTGGAAATGTTGAAGGAATTGGAGCCGTCGCCGCCCGTTCCTACGATCTCCAGCACATCCATGTCGTGGAGCAGCTTGATGCAGTGAGCACGCATGCCTGCCGCCGACGCCGTGATCTCGTCGATGGTCTCACCCTTCAGGGAAAGAGCCGTCAGGTATGCCGACATCTGCACCGGAGTGGCCTCACCGCTCATGATCTCATCCATAACAGCTTCCGCCATATCATATGTTAAATCTTCTTTTTTCGAAAGTTTGATAATCGCTTCTTTGATCATTTTCTCACTACCTCCATGAAATTTTCTATCATTTTTTTACCGTCCGGCGTCATGACCGATTCCGGGTGGAACTGTACGCCGAAGACGGGATATTCCTTGTGTTCTAAAGCCATGATCTCGCCGTCATCCGATTCCGCCGTTACCTTTAAGACTTCCGGAAAGTCCTCCGCGCGGGCCGCCAGCGAGTGATAACGAGCTGCCTTGAACTCCGGCCCCATACCGCGAAACAGCGGGCTGACGCCGCCCTGATACACCTTGCTCTGCTTACCGTGCATCAGCTCCTTTGCATAAGAAACCGTGCCGCCGAAGGCCTCGCAGATTGCCTGATGTCCCAGACACACCCCGAAGATCGGCAGCTTGCCGGTGAAGTACTTGATGGCCTCGATACAGACCCCCGCATCCTCCGGTTTGCCCGGGCCCGGCGACAGGATGATGGCTTCCGGCTTCATGGCCTCGATCTCCTCGATGGTGTATGCATCGTTTCGGATCACCTTGATGTCCGGCTCCACCGAGCCGATGAGCTGGTACAGGTTATAGGAAAAACTGTCGTAGTTGTCGATGAGCAAAATCATTTTAATCCCTCCTCTGCTTCCTGGATGGCCTGGATCACGGCCCTGGCCTTGTTGGCGCATTCTTCGAATTCTTTCTCCGGCACGCTGTCGGCTACGATGCCCGCGCCGGACCGGATGCAAATGGCCCCGTTCTTTTTATAGACCAGTCGGATGGCGATGCAGGTGTCCAGGTTTCCTGCAAAGTCCAGGTAGCCGATGGCTCCTCCGTACACGCCCCGCTTGTTGTTTTCCAGTTCGTCGATGATCTGGCACGCCCGGAACTTCGGTGCTCCCGAAAGGGTCCCTGCCGGCAGGATGGCGTCTACCGCGTCCACCGCGTCCTTGTCCTCCCGGATGGTCCCGGTCACCGTGGAGCCGATGTGCATCACGTGGGAGAATCGCTCGATCTCCATGTATTTTTCTACTTTTACGGTTCCGATCTGGCTGATCTTACCGATGTCGTTTCGGCCTAAGTCTACCAGCATGTTGTGCTCCGCAAGCTCTTTTTCATCCTGCAAAAGGTCCGCCTCCAGGGCTTTGTCCTCGTCCGGCGTTTTGCCCCGCGGACGTGTTCCCGCCAGCGGGAACGTGCTCAGCTTGCCGTTGTCCAGCTTGGCCAGGGTTTCCGGGGATGCTCCCGAAAGCTCGATGTCGTCACTGGAGAAGTAGAACATGTACGGCGACGGGTTTGCCGCCCGGAGCACCCGGTAAGTATCGAACAAGCTGCCCTCCGCTTCCGCCTTCATCGGGTCGGAAAGGACTACCTGGAAAATATCTCCCTCGCGGATGTACTGCTTGGCTTTTTCCACCATGTCGCAGTACTGTTCTTTCGGGAAGACCGGCTTGATTTCCGTCTTTAACTGCAAAGTCGGGAAAGTTTCTTTCTCACCTTCGCGGATCAGCTTCGCCATCTCGTCCAAAGTCTCTTCCGCCTTTTTATAGGAATTGTCGATGTCGTCCGTCATAACGCCTGTGATCAGCAGGATCTTCTGTCTGTAGTGGTCGAAGGCAATGACTTCATTGAAGAGCATCAGGTCCATGTCCCGGAAATCCTGCTGTCCTTCGCTGGTCAGCTTCAGCTTCGGCTCGCTGTATTTGATGTAGTCGTAGGAGAAGTAGCCTACCAGGCCGCCGGTGAAGGTCGGCATTTTTTCCATGACCGGACTCTTGTATCTGGCCAGGATCTCCCGGAGGGTGTCTCCCGGATGATCCACATGTTTTGTCGTCACTGTCTCAGTACCGTCTCCCAGGTTTTCCCGGATGGTCACCTCGCCGTTCAGGCAGGTGATTTCCATGGTCGGGTCGTATCCCAGGAAGGAATACCGGCCCCATGCCTCTTCCTGGCTGGCGCTCTCCAGCAGGTAGCAGTGTCTGCTGGCTTTTCTCAAAATCCGCATCACCTCGACCGGCGTATACGTATCGGAAAGAATCTCGCGGCACACCGGCACACGCTTGTACGCCCCGTCCGCTGCGATCTGTTTTACTGTCTGCAAATCTGGATACATGTTGTTTACCTCCTGTAGTTCTGGTAAGTTTCGCAGAAGAATTGCACTGCGGCTGAAGCCGCGCAATTCTTGCGTTTGAGCCGCGCGCTGTATCAAAGATACAGGCGGCTCATAAAAAAAACGTCCCTGCCAGATATATCTATCTGTCAAGGACGAGTTAAAGTTCCCGCGTTGCCACCTTGTTTCATGGATTTCTCCATGCTCTCTGTGAAATACTATCATATTCCCGGCAACTGACGTATGCCCTCACGTCGCAGAATACTTGGTGCGGATCGAAATCCCGGCACGGTTCACTGCGCCCTCAGCGGTCCATTTGGCAATCTGCATCTCCACCCGGATTCCACCATCCCGGGCTCTCTGTGGGCGCATCTACTGCTTTGATCTCCGCCTCAACGGTTTGTATTATTCTTGATTTCTTAACAAAAATACCACACTTTTTTGGTGATGTCAACCAAAAGATTGTAAAGTTTGTGTGAAATAACTGAACTGGCTCTTTTCTGCTCTGCAGCCCTTACCGTCTCCGTCTGGCCTGCTTTTTCTTGCCCGACTTGCCGGATTTTTTCTGTTGCGGCTTTTTTCTGCCCCGCTGTTTCAGGCTGCTGGTCTGGGCAGTCTTCTTTTTCTGCTGTTTGGCAGCCCAGTTGTTCTGCAGCAGCGCCAGCATTTCCGCCTCCGGATCAGCTTCTGCCGGCTCCTCTGGATTTTCAGGCACTTCGTCCTCTTCTGACGTTTCATCAGAGCCTTCGGATTCATGCTCTTTCTGTTCTTCTGGACTTTCTTCCTCCACAGTTTCTTCTATATTATCTGCCGGTTCATGTTCTGCAGTATCTACAGCCTCTGCCGCCTGAGCATCAGCCTCCGGCTCTGCATTTTCTTCTTCCTGCAAAGATTCCTCTGGTGCTTCTTCACAAGTCTCTTCCGAATCCTCCTCTTCTGCAGGTGTTTCATCTGATTCCACAACGTCCAGTTCTTCCTCTGCCGGTTCTTCTGGCTCTGCTTCCGTCTCTTCGGATTCTTCCTGTTCCTCTCTATGTTCTTCTCTTCGGCCTTCCAGTTCTGCGCGCAGTGCTTCCAGATCATCTAACAGCTCGATGTTCTGCGGATCTGCAGCCGCTTCTTCCTGTTCTTCCTCTGCATCGGTCTTTGCAGCATCCTGCATCTCTTCATCTAACCAGCGGTCGATGGAATCCTCTCCCAGGTCTTCTTCCGGCCATTCCTCATCCATAACCGATGGCTCCTCCTCTTTCTTCCGCTTGGAGAACAGCCCCAGCATCCAGCATGCCAGCACGATGAACAATGCCGACAGAGCCGCTGCTCCGATGAGATACGGCATATTCAGCTCGTCTTCATCGGTCTTTAAATCAGCCTTGGAGAGACTTCCTTCCCGCACGCATTCGATGCCGCGGATTTCCTGCAAAGTCTTGCCGTCCTGGGTCCCCACCAGCGTCAGTTCCTTGCGGTCCGGAATATAGGAATAGAGATACCGCTTCGAATCCGACTCATAAACATATTTTTCCTTGACCGTCAGATCACCCAGCTCCGATTCTCTGAACTCGGTATAACCCTTTGTCAACTTAATATCCTTTAAAAAGTCCTTGGAAAGCTTGAATTCGCCCAGCGTAGCCTTTCCAAAAAAGGCTGCCGCACCATCCTCGTCTTCCGTCCACTTGCCGTCTTCTCCGATGACCTCCAGTTTACGTTCCACGTACGGAGAATCAAAGGTCAGATCCATCTCCGTATCATGCGCTTCCTTGGCAGTATGCAGCTTGCCCCGCACGATAACCGGCTTGCCTTCATTGTCCTCATCCACCTTGCCGTTCTGCAGGAAGACAGCCTTCTCGATCTGCTCCATGGTCTTAGTCGTATGGCCGTCCTCGCGGGACATCGCCGTAGAGAATCCGTGGAGGCACACCAGCGCCGCTATAACAAAAATAATTCCAAGTATCGTTCTGCTTTTGATTTTCAGTTTCATGATCTATTTCCTTCCGCATAATTCCATCGCTACGGTTATTTGCTTTTTTGCTTTCTCTATTATAAATGCTCCCGACGGGAATGGCAATCTGATTCTGCCATTTCGTGCCACCAAAAATTTTTCAAAAACACAAAAAAAATAATAATACCAGCCCTTCCGCTGAAACACTTCCTGCCCCAAAGCTTTCATCTTCTGACCTCTGATGCCTGTGACTTACAATCCCTTGCGATTCTTTTGCGATTCTTTTGCGATCCTCTGACCGCCTTTGCGTCTTCTGCTCGTCCGGTTCTGTGAAGTTTCCGCTTTGCCTTTTCCGTGCCGGCCTTCTCATTGCTTGAGCTATCCTGACCTCCGGGGTTTCAACATCCGCGACTGGTATTATATTTGTTCACTCTGAATCATTTCTGGCGGAACCACCTTCTTTCTTAGCTTGCGCATTTTCTTCTCACTCTTCTTTTCGCGCAAGTTGCTGTTTTTTCAAAATCGGAAAGCATCGTTTCCGCTGTTGCTTTCTACTTTGCTTTTCCTTTTCTGTAACTGTATTATAGCACGGAGTTTTACGGAATGCAAGAATTTTTTGAAAATTTCAAATGTTGCATTTTATTTGCTAAATTACCCCTTAAATCGCATATCAAAGGCTGGCGCCATATGCTCTGTTTCACTGCGGGTAATTCCAAACTGACTTGCAAGCTTTTTCCAATTCTCTTCCACGGTCGCTTTTATATCGTTTATGATATTCCAGACCTGCTTATCCGGTACTTCATACATCGAAGCGGCTGATGCAGCCAGCTCAAAGTCAATCAAATTATTGGAAACTTTGCGATCCACAAAGAACCATCTGGAGCTGCCACAGACGCTTTAGGTCTTGCTCCACCAAGCGAAGATCCCGGAGCTACGAGCTGTTTCAGCCATCGTTCCTCCAGTCCATCCTCGTTTTTCTCAAAGGCCAGCGATGCAGATTCCAGCTTTCTCAGCGTTGTCCACGGCGGAGTTGCCAGGTCCCGGTCATTGGCCAGATAAGGACCGTTTTCTTTTTCTGCAAAGCGTAGCGCGCCCATCCTCATTTCATCATACACCCCTAGTAGAAAATCCATCTCCGTCAGTCGCTTTGGCTTTCGATCCTCTTTTTTTGCTAAAATCGCTTCTCTGCGCTTCATCAGCAGTCTTCCCCAGCGATCTGGACAGGAATCCGCGAAAACACCAAACATGTTTTTTCCTAAAGGCGTATACTGCCTCCCCTGATATAACGCTAAATCAGGATCAAAGAAAAAGGAACATGGATGTCCCTTTAGCCAGTCCTCATCGTACTCAAAGGAAACCACTTCTTTTCCCTTGTTCCCGCTTACAAACAGCGTTCCCAGTTTTTCCGGGTTTGTATCGCTCCAGTTTTCATATACGAATACTTCCATTTTTTATCCCCTTTTTGCCCGCTTCCTGGTAACCAGATTCAGATCCTGCAGTTTTCTGCCCAGTTCATCATATTTCGCCACCAGTTCCAGGTCTTTATCCATGCCGCCCAGCGCATGAAGCACTGCCGCATAGGTTCCGATCGCTACAGTCGGTGATCCCTTTTCTACTGACCATAAGGTGGCGCGACTGATCCCCGCTCGTTCTGCAACCAGTTCTGTCGCCAGATTCCTTCTCAATCTGGCTGTTTTGATCTGATCGCCCATCCTCTCTAATATTCTCTGCGTTTCTGGTAAAATTACTACGGTTTTCTTACTCATGATCTCACCTCTTATGTTTAATATATTAAACTAAATACGCATGTTTGTCAATTTTATTAAACATAAAAAGTCAAGGCTTTCACCCTGACTTTTCTGCTTTTTATGCTGTTTATATTATTTTTGTACTCTATTTTCCCCAGACTTCTTCGGCGATCTCTTTTACCAGCTTCAGCTTCGCCCACTGCTCTTCCTCGGTCAGCTTGTTGCCCACGTCGCAGGATGCGAATCCGCACTGCGGGCTGAGGCACAGTCTGTCCAGCGGAATGTACTTTGCAGCTTCATGGATTCTGGCGATCACGTCTTCTTTCTTTTCCAGCTCTGCGGACTTTGTTGTGATCAAGCCTAAAACGACCTTCTTGTCCGGAGAAACCTTGGCCAGCGGCGCGAATCCGCCGGATCTTTCATCATCGTATTCCAGCAGCAGAGCGTCCACATTTTCTTCTGCAAAGACGTAGTCTGCCACGCTGTCATACGGGCCGCTGGTAAAGTATGTAGAATGGTAGTTTCCTCTGCAGATGTGGGACGTGATGGTCATGTCGGCAGGCTTTCCTTCCAGGGCCAGATTGTTGACCTGCAGAAGCTGTCTCTTCACATCCTCCAGATCGATGCCGAGAGCCTTGTACCGCTCCTTCGCAGCATCGCCGACGATAGCGCCCCACGTGCAGTCGTCCAGCTGAAGGTTGCGGCATCCAGCGTCGTAGAACTGCCTGATCACGTCCTGATACGCCACGCCGATGTCGTGGATCAGCTCTTCGTTGGTCTCGTAGAACTTTCTCGTGGTTTCCAGGTTTGCCGGTACGATCATCTGCTGGAACGTCTGCGCCGGAGCCGGGATCGTGTACTTGGCTACCGTGTTTTCGTCCTCGAACTGCTTTAAGAATGCAAAGTACTTGACGAACGGATGGGCCTTCGCCTTGATTTTGCCTACGAGATATGTGTCATCCAGTACCGCCAGCTCATCGTGGAAGTCCACACCGTTGCCCGTCGCTTCATGGGCAACCCCTTCAAATCCCCACATGAAGTCCAGGTGCCAGAACGTTCTTCTGAACTCGCCGTCTGTGATGTCGTGGAATCCCAGTTCCTTCTGCTTGGCAACGACCTTTGTGATTTCATCGTTGGTGATCTTGTCGAATTCTTCCTCGCTGATCTTGCCTGCCTGATACGCTTCCTTGGCGTCCTTCAGGGCCTGCGGTCTTAAAAAGCTTCCTACAAAATCATATCGAAACGGTGTCTTTAATGTACTCATTTATAATCTCCTCCAATTCATAGTAAGTTAATCTGTTTTGTCGATGCCCTTATTATATCGGCAGGAGATTCTTTTGAAAAATATATAAAAATAGTGGTTTGCCATAGGTTGAAACTATGGACAATCTGTTTACTACTCTTTACACCTATTCTAAATCAACCCTATTTTATAGCAGCTCTTCGCCTTAAATACCCCATCACCCGCGGGCGGTTGTATCGCTGAATGATCACAAATGCCAGATCAATGAGACATGCTGCTATGGACGTGATCACGAAAACCGGAGCTGTCCCATAAGGGATGATCAGCAGCAGCGGTACAAAGGAAAGGGGCATGATGATGCGATGTACCAGTTCCGCCTGCACCATATTATGCAAAAGCGCCTCTGCGCTCAGATGTCTCACGTCAAACTGTTCCGGCTTTGCTGTGATCAGTTTCCCCTTCCACTTCCTCACCTGCAAAATCTCATACAGCCTCGGCTCAAAAGAGTGCAGCCGAAACCCCGGCGAGTCCAGATCAAACTTCCGGTTCCGGTATCTCACCGTCATCGCCAGCCCCACCACGATCCTCATAACGAAATGATACGTAACCATCAAAAGCGTCACATAGACCGACAGCAGCCAGCCCCCGCCGCAGAACCTTTGCAGGACAAAAAAGACCCCCGTCAGCACCTGCAGCGCAGCATCGAAAAAGATCATATTGCGAATGGCAGGACTGTGTTTCATAGATCACCCGGCTTTCAAATATCAATGATTTACTTGAAATCCCTTCGTTTCCGATTATAATTATAGGTAGGATATGACATCCTGTCAATTTATCAAAGAAAAGAGGTACTTAAGAATGAGAGCGAAAGTCAACAATACCGACGGCATTTTCCCGATGCCTGTTTTAATGATCGCAACGTATAACGAAGACGGCAGCGTAAACGTAATGAACGCGGCGTGGGGCTCCATGCAGTCCAGAGGCCACGTGGTCCTGAAGCTGACGGAAACCCACAAGACAGTGGAAAACATCAAGGCCAGAGGCGCTTTCACCGTAAGCATTGCAGACGCAGCTCACATGGTTGAAGCGGATTACTTCGGCATAGAATCCGGCAACGATGTTCCGGACAAATTCGAGCGCAGCGGCATGACGGCCAGCAAAGCAGAAAATGTAGACGCGCCGATCATCAATGAGTTCCCGCTCTGCCTGGAATGTGAATTCGTAGAATACCAGGGCGGCGAATACGGCTGCGGCGTCATCGGCAAAGTGGTAAACGTAACGGCTGATGAAAGCGTGCTGGTAAACGGCGAGCTGGACATGTCCCTGGTCAACGCCATCGCCTTCGACACCTACACTCACGGCTACTACAAGGTGACCGAACGCGTCGGCGAAGCCTTCCAGGCAGGTCTGAAGCTGAAGAAATAAGTAAAATAAAAGCCCTCATGCGTGGGGGCTTTTTTATATGTCTTTATTTCCAGTGTTTCAGCTTCGGCACGACAGCTTCCATATGCGCCCGCACCTGTTCTTCCGTCCACTCCTCAGTTGCCATATGCTTTGCACAAAAATCGATCAGCTGTTCCTTACTGGTGTATTTGAACTCCCCGTCCGCATAGCACCATTTACAGTACTCTTCATTAAAATCGCCATCCGGCTCTTTGCTGATCGTAGAATCCTCCAGCGGCATCCCGCAGCACTGGCAGACCAGCTGTCTCGGCATTCCCAGAAGCGTGTTGATCGAAACATCAAACACCCTCGACAACAGCTTCAATGTTTCCGTATTGGGCACGGTCTCCCCATTTTCCCAGCGCGACACCGCCTGTCGGGTCACCATCACCTTTTCCGCAAGATCGTCCTGCGACATTCCGCGGTTTGTGCGGAGCTCCAAAATAATATCCTTCGTTTCCATCGTTCATTCCTCCATAAGGACATGGTACATCAGCTTTTCTTCTCCCGCAAGCAACTTGCAGTTGCGTTATTTCTCTACAGCGCATCCCGCGGGCAGACTCGCTTGCATTCCAGGCACAAAATGCATTCCGTGCCATTTTTTCGGCTCCGGGATGGATCCAGCATATCCACTTCCATAGGGCAGACCTTTCGGCATTTGCCACAGGAGATGCACTTGCTTTCATCGCATTTCACGCGGATCAGCGCGAAATAACTCATCGGCTTCAAAAACACCGTGATCGGACAGAGATACTTGCAAAACGCCCGATTGTCTTTATAGACAAAGGCCAGCAGGATCCCCAGCACATAGTACAGAAGATTTCCTATAATGAATGACCAGAACATGATTTTTTCGATATTTCCCACATGAGCCAGAAACAGCGCTGCCACAAAAAACAGCGAGACTGCGAACATCACGTACCGCATCCAGCCGATATTCCGGCGAGTCTGAACAGCCTCCCCCGGAACTTTAAATGGCAGAAAATCCAGCACCATCGCCGTCCAGCAGGCATAGCCGCACCAGCCCCGGCCGAACAGCAGCGGCCCGAAAATCTTGGCCACGGCATAATGGATGGTCGCCGCTTCAAACACCCCGGTAAACAGATAATACCAGAACCCCTCGATCTGCATGTTTTCCCCGCAGATCAGTCCTAGATACACCAGCATGTACAGCCCCACCAGCAGCTGTACGATCCTCCGGGCATGCCGGTATTCCTTCACGAAAAGAAAGACGCCCAGCGAAATGGACACGCCGATATAACTGAAATTAAACAGATAAAACAAATTGTCCCGTGTCAGCCACAAAGCCACAGCAACTGCTTCAAACGCCACCAGCAGCACCAGCGGAAAAAAGTATTTTTTCATTTCAATGATTCCTTCCTATCCTGCAAAGAGTTCTCTGCCCCCTACAAATATCTCCCCGTCACGCTCTTCTTATCGCAGCGAATCTCCTCCGGCGTTCCGGTTGCGATGATGCGGCCGCCGCTTTCTCCGCCGCCCGGGCCCATATCTATAACATAGTCTGCATTGCGGATCACATCCAGATCGTGTTCGATGACGATCAGCGTCGCGCCGTGATCCAGCAGGATCTGGAACACACCCAGCAATACCTGTACATCCAGCGGATGGAGTCCAATGGACGGCTCGTCAAAGACAAACACGGAGTCGCTCTGGGCTTTGCCGATCTCGTTGGCCAGCTTCAGCCTCTGGGCCTCCCCGCCGGAAAGACTCGGCGTTTCTTCTCCCAGAGTCAGATACCCCAGCCCCAGGGTCTTGAGAACCTCCAGCTTCCGGCAGACGCTTTTCATATCTTTGCAAAATTCGATAGCCGTATCCACATTCATGGCCATCAGCTCCGGCAGGGATGCACTATCTCCCGCCTTATTGGTCAGCTTCACTTCATATGCCTCATCGCTGTAGCGGGAGCCTTTGCAGTCGGGGCACGGGATGTTGACGTCCGGCAGGAACTGCACGTCCAGGTTCACTACGCCGGTCCCGTTGCATTCCGGGCAGCGCAGCGAGCCGGTGTTATAGGAAAATGCTCCGGCTTTCAGCTTCCGTTCCCTTGCAGCTGCAGTCTTACTGTAAAGTTTCCGCAGTTCATCGTGCACTCCGGCATAGGTGGCCACCGTAGAACGGACGTTGATACCGATCGGCGTCGCATCAATCAACTTGACATGAGCGATCCCGTCTGCGAGAAGCTCCTTCACATGCTCCGGCAAAGTCTTCTTTCCAAGCTGTGCCTGCAGCCCTGGTACCAGACTTTCCAGAACCATGGTGGTTTTCCCGGAACCGGATACACCGCAGACCGCCGTCAGACGGCCCTTGGGGATGTCGATCGTAAGAGGCTTGACCGTATGGATAGCTCCCGTCGCAAGATGTATCGTTCCTTCTTCGAACATGCTGGCAGGATCCATCACATCTCGGATCCTGCTTTCCGCTTCACCTGACAGAAACGGACCGATCTGAGATGCCGGATCCCTCACAATAGAATCCGTAGTTCCCTGTGCGATCACATAACCTCCCGCTGCACCTGCCTGCGGTCCCATCTCCACGATCCAGTCGGATTCCTTCAAAATCTGGGTGTCATGATCCACTAAAATAATGGAGTTTCCATCAGCCACCAGATCGTTCATAACGCCGGTCAACCCTTTGATATTGGATGGATGCAGACCGATAGACGGCTCGTCCATCACATAGAGAACTCCAGTCGTTCGGTTGCGTACAGCACGAGCAAGCTGCATCCGCTGACGTTCTCCTGTAGAGAGAGTCGCTGCCGACCGATCCAGGGAAAGGTATCCCAATCCCAGCTCCATCAGCCGTTTCGCTGTATTGGTAAAAGAGTCGCAGATGCTTTCCGCCATCGGTCGCATTTCTTCCTGCAAAGACCCCGGCACGCCCTGTACCCAGTCCACGAGATCCGAGAGAGCCATGGTGCACGCTTCATCCAGGGTGATCCCCCGCAGCTTCGGATACCGGGCTTTCTGGGAAAGACGCGTCCCATAACACGCAGGACAAACGTCTTCCTTGAGGAATTTTCCCACCCGCTTCATGCCCTTTTCATCCTTGACCTTTGCCAGTGCGTTCTCCACCGTGTACACCGCATTATAATACGTGAAATCCAGCTCGCCGGCCTGATTGGACTTCTTCGCCTGATACAGGATATGCTTCTTTTCTGCAGGACCGTGGTAGACGATTTCTTTTTCCTTGTCCGTCAGGTCGCGAAACGGAACGTCTGTTCGAACGCCCATTTCCCGGCAGACGTCGGTCATAAGGGACCACATAAGGCTGTTCCATGGAGCCACCGCCCCCTCGTCAATGGTCAGGGAATCGTCTGGCACCAGCATATCCATATCCACAGTCCGAACCATTCCCGTTCCACTGCATTCGGGGCATGCTCCCTGAGAATTGAAGGCCAGTTCCTCCGCCGACGGAGCGTAAAAAGATACGCCGCACTCCGGACAGACCAGCGCTTTTCCCGCCGCCACCGCCAGAGAAGGCTTTGCATAATGACCGTTGGGACACCGATGACTGGCCAGACGAGAGTACATGAGCCGCAGACTGTTGAGCAGCTCCGTGCCCGTGCCAAACGTGCTCCGGATCCCCGGGACTCCCGGTCTCTGCCTCAACGCCAGCGCCGCCGGAACGTACAGGACTTCATCCACCGCCGCTTCCGAAGCCTGGGTCATCTGCCGTCTTGTGTAGGTGGACAGGGCCTCCAGGTACCGCCGCGACCCTTCCGCATATAAAATACCCAGCGCCAGGGAGGATTTCCCTGAGCCGGAAACACCTGCGATCCCCACGATCTTATGAAGGGGGATGTCCACGTCAATATTCTTTAGATTGTGCACTTTCGCTCCGCGTACTAATATGTTGTCGATCATAGTCTCACTCCCGTATCAGATTCTTGTCTATGAGCATAGTATACCATATTTCTCTGTACCACGCTCGTTCCGTTCCCCTTACAGCCATGTAAAAACCGCCAGAACAAACAGTTCCCTGCCTGCCCCGGCGGCGTGCTCCCAATACGCTCTCTATTTTTTACTCCTGATCAGATTCCTATTCTGCGTGATACTGCCAGATGAACTTCACGAACGTCGGATCGCCGTGATCCACGATCTCGCTGTGACCCAGATCCTTGGCAGAGATCTTGGTCATTTCGTCTTCCGTCAGCTCAAAATCCCAGATGTCGATGTTCTGCTCCATTCGGTCCACGTGAACAGACTTCGGAATGATGGAAACGTCGCGCTGCACGTTCCATCTCAGAACCACCTGCGCCGCAGATTTGCCGTATTTTTCACCGATTGCCACCAGCTCCGGATCCGTAAAGATGCCGTGATTTCCTTCTGCCAGAGACGCCTTCACCGCCTCATAAGCCTCTCCTTCCGATCCCATATCACTGACCCACACCTTGGTCGTGATGAACAGATCCTCTCTCGTCGTCAGACCGTCCGCGATGGCACGCGCCACGGCTTTGCCGACCGCCTCTTCATTGTAATACGCTCTCGCCGTATCGATCAGACGATAGCCCGCCTTGATGGCGTCATACACCACCTGCTCGCACTGCTCCTGATCCGGAATCTGAAACACACCGAACCCTTCCTGCGGCATTTTCGCTCCTGTGTTTAATGTAAGATATTCCATGTTATTCCCTCCTTATCCCTTTTATGCTATAATTAAATTTGATAGAAAGTTAAAATTCTATATCATTGTTCAATGGTATTTTATCGCATTTTACTGGGTAAGTACAATACCAGCCTTTTATACTGCTATAAATATTATTTATACTATAGGAGAGCGTCTTGCAGATGCTGACGCCGTGGGCGCCGTCCTTTGCAGAATACTAGGAAAACTCGCAGTCGTAGAATTCCTTGGAAGCGGTGATCACCTCAGGCTCCCGCAGCTGCGGCGTCATCGGCAAAGTCGTAAACGTGACGGCTGACGAAAGCGTACTGGTAAACGGCCATCTGGATATGTCCCTGGTCAATGCCATCGCCTTCGATACTTACACTCACGGCTACTATAAAGTGACCGATTGCGTCGGCGAAGCCTTCCAGGAAGGACTGAAATTAAAGAAATAGAACGAAGATTCCGGGGGGCTCTACAGTGTATCCCCCGGTTCTATTTTTTCACCTTGATCCCTTCCAGGATCGCCAGCACATCCGCATCTTCCAGGCTTATTTTCTCATCACCGTTTTCTAGTGTGACAGCCACCTGGATCTGCTCATCACCATCTTCTGTAAACAGCACTGCGATCGGATATCCTACGCTCGTTGCAGTGTATCCTCTCCAGGTATGATCGCTTGTCTTGATATCCTCGATATCTTTTCCATCCTTGTACAGTTCCTTAGACGGCATGCTTAGAGTTCTATCCTTTCCAGAATACGTAATATGCACCATCGGCTTGTTGAACAAATCAAGCTCGCTTTCCGCTCCTTTGCCGATACTTACCGTATTAGGATCATACCCTTCCTCATAATCACCGAAAACATCTGCACCGTGAAAGGCTTTCCAGCCCTCCGGAACGAAAACTTCTATGTTTCCACCGTCAAAAGTTTCTCCCTTGACAGATTTGGCAGAATTGCCGCATCCGGCAAACACAAATATCATTACAATCGTCGTGACCATAATGGTCAACATCCTGAATTTACTTCTCATATGTCCCTCCTTTTCCTTTTAAAAAAGCGAAAAAGCGGAGCCATATCATTTTATACAGCTCCGCTTCCTATTCTCATTAGTCGCCCATCAGCTGACCCGTCGGGCTCAGGCTGGTCGCAGTCATGTTACCGTCTCCTTCTTTGTCTTTAAACAGCACATGAACACGGGAATCATCATCCGGTCCCGGGAAGTCGACTACCAGGTATCCATCGCCCCAGTCCTTGGTAGATTCTTCATCTTCCACATATTTTACGCCCAGGAACTGTTCCATTTCTTCTGGAGACATCTCGTACCACTTGCTGTCACTCAGCTTATCATACTGCTCCTTGGTAACCGTTGCATTCGGATCGATGCCGTCGTCCTTTTCCTTGTCGCCGCCGCCTCCGCAGGCTGCCAGTGCGAAGCACAGAACCATTGCCATAACGATCATCAGTAATTTCTTTTTCATTTCATCACCTCTTGTACTCTTATTTCTTTAACGATTGATATACATCCCAGTTGAAACCGATCTGGTCCAGCTGATATGTCACTAACTCTTCATCTCCCGGATAAAAATGAGACTCGATCCAGACAATACATCTTTCCGAAGATTCTGCACCGTGCGGCTGTTTTGTCAGGATATCATTCCATGACCAGGACCAGCTTCCCATATCATCATTACCCAGCTGATATGAGATCCTGCAGCCTTCCGCACCGTATTTTTTAAGCGTTTCTTCGGTAAGCATCCTGGCTGGCACATAAGATTTTGCCGCATTTTTCATCTGCTCTTCAGATACTGAAAGATCGGACTCCCACCTTACCGTAATGACGATCCGGATCTCCTGGCCAGGCGTTAAACTGTCGCCGCAAATCGCCAGACACGTTGTCCTGTCTTCCTGGTACTCCATTCCTTTGTAGAATGATTTATCTGCAAAATCTCCATGGATCATTCCCGTCTTATCCGTAAAATCCCACTGCTTCCTGGCGGCCATCTCAGTTTCCTTAGTGGATTTCTCCGCTTCCTTCTTTTCACTGCTGCCGCATGCCATAAGTCCCAGGCACAAAATCAAAGCGGCCAGCAAAGCAAGAAATCTCTTGTTCATATGATCACCATCCCCTTCGCATCAGAACTATGACAAAGACTTTTATTTTCGGAAAAGCCCTCGCAAAAGACCGCGCCCCACTTCTTTTGCAGCCGTAGCCGCTGCGCCTTTTGCAGCACTCTTTCCAAGTGTCTTTTTCATATCCGGACTCATATTTCTAAGACCACCCGTAAAACCTCCGGCAGCCCCTGCAGCCGCTCCACCTGCTCCTTGAGAAAGCTTTTGATTCAGCTGCTTCATGTTCTGCAAAAGCTTTTCTGACGAAAAGCCATTCTTTGCAGCCTTTCGCTGCTCGCGAAGCTCGGCATCGGTCCTGTTTCTGCGAAAATATGGGATATCCTTGTTGAGCTCCGCAGCAATAGCCAGATACTCATCATCCAGTCCCGGATCATCGTGGATCGTATCGACCGGTTCGTAATACGGCACCTTCTGCGGTGAGAGCAGGATATCCTCCAGGCTCCGGTCCGGCAGGATCTCTTCAAATAAAACGTACCTGGACGCCTTGATATTATCCGGATGCATCACCTTTTTGATACGCCACAGTTCATCAAGCCCTTTCGGGTTCAAAAGCATGATACGATAAAATGGCGTACTTTCCATTTTATCGAAGTCGATTCCCATATCACGGCTCATAAACCTGTAACAGGATCGTGTTTTCTCACGAGTCACTACCATGGCCTGTGCATATTCCCCGATGCGGGGGCCTCCTTCCCGGACCTTTCGCTTCGTATGCTCCCAGGCGTAAATCAACGACATGAACTGCACCATCAGCTCTATTTTTACAAGGTTCTGTACCGCCAGATCATCGGCTTTCCCTCGGGCGATCTCACCCATATAAGTGATCTCGTCCAGACTGCTTGCTGAAGCGTAAGTCCCTGCCGACAGCTTTACAACGGAAGATGTGATCTCGTAATTCGGATCGGCTGCCTTGAGAAAATCCTCAGCCAGTTCCTTGTAATCTGCGATCACCGTATTCAGGATCAGCTTCTCCCGCTCTATGATCATCTGTGCTTCGATCAGATCGTCCGTTCGCTTCTCCACTTCAAACAGTTTTTCATAAGCTCTGTTCGTCGCTTCTCTGGCATTAGGTCTTATTTCCTCGTACACCAGCCTGTAGCTGTCTAAAAACTCATGAACAGTAGGAAGTCGCTGTTCTTTCTGATAATCGAATACCTGCGGCTGATCCTCCGCTGAAACGGCACTATAGTCATTGTTTCTGTTGATCGACGCCATGTACAGCCGGTTATATTCATCCTGAAGCCCTGCACGGCTCAGCACCCCTGCCACATCCGGATTGCCGCGGTTTTCCTCTGCAACCTGGCAGAATCGTTTTTCGAAATCACGGATGCTTTCCAGCAAAGGTCCCTGGGGATCATTGTCATAGAGCAGTTTCACATACCCATCCAGAGTAGCCTGCCAAATCATATCCATCAGACCTTCACCTCCTTCATGGCGATAAAATCATATCCCATCGGATCATCAGACGGCACAGCGATACAGCTGGCTCGGTTCCACTGTTCCTGTGCTCCTGCAGCGATCAGCTGTGCAGCATGCTCCTTGGCCCAGCGCCCGATCCTCTCCTGCTCTTTCTTTAAATGGTTCAGATCCACTGCGCCTGCGGCCGTTCCCGTTTTCTTGAATTCTTCGACAAAAGCGACAAAACGTGCCATTCCTTCTTCGGTGGTCATGGTCAGCTGTCTGTATGCTTTCTGCTGTGCCAACTCTTCAAACGAGACGCCCATCTGTTCCAGTTCAGAAAGCGCTGCCTTCATATCCTTGACTGCTTCCAGACGATGTTCCCGCTGCGGGCTTCCACAGATGCGGATGTAAGCCCGGAAGATACGTCCGAAGACTTCCTTTCGCTCCATATACCGGACCGATGCCTCCTGCGCCCTGTTATAATCATCGATCCATTCCTGTGAAAAAGCATATGCCTGCAGCCCCTTTGAAAGAAGCTTTTCACGTCGCTGCAAATGGATCTTCTCCACGTCTTCGTACCCCAGTTCGCGTGCCGCACGTATCCTGAGGTGGATCCCATCCAGCTCCTTTGCCAGAGCAGCCCCGTCGTAATAGGGTGTGTTTTTAATGGATTCCGTTGCCTCCTCTGCAGTCTGTATATTCTGATTTTCAAGCCACTGCGCCAGTTCCAGATAGTATTGTTTCTGTGCCGGAGAAACCTCTTCATCCAGCATCTGTGCACGAAGACGGTTCAAAGCGATTACTTTTTTAACATCTGTCATATGAGGTACCTCTAAAACTTTCCGGAAGAGCCGCCATGGGTCGTTCCTGACGAACTTGTGTGTGTCGTACTGCCGCCGCTGCTGCTGCCGCCGCCGGACGAAGATTCTTTTTCAATACGATCTACTGTATTGTACAGATACTGCTCATTTTGAGCTGTCAGCTTAAGGCTTCCCGATCTCATGTATTCCTTGGCCGCTACCCTGCGACGCACACTTCTTAAAGCATCTTTCTGTCTTTTTACTATGGCATACGCGATCAGAAGCCCGATTACGATACCGATAGCGATATCGATTAACAGATTAAAGTCTTTTGGCATGTTTCCAACATCGTACGGCTTTCCCTTTGCCGCCTGTATCAGGAAATCTTCACACAAGTCGGCATAGACTGAAAACGCTGCAGGAGGATCCTCTCGAAGATCTTTTGTGACATTTTCCATAAGATATTCCTGTCCTGCATCCGTATAGGTAGAGATCCCGCTTCCCGTCGTGCTGATAGCCCAATCGCCTGAATCGTAATTCACGACCAGAATAATACCGTCGTGAGAAGATCCATATCCCATGCCGTTTTCTTCATATACGAAATCTGCGAATTCCTGCGGCGTCATTCCCTGAAAATCATCGGTAGTCATAAGATATACGCCGGACTTCTGTGCCTTTGAGATGTCGGCAAGACGCGAATCGATCTCCTTTTGGGTTTCCGAAGAGACGATAGATGCATCGTCTATAAAATATGACGTTTTCTCTGCCGCAAAACTTGAACCCGCAGCTAACCCCAGTGTCAGCAGCAGAGCCAATATGATCGTGATTGCTTTATTTCTCATCTCTGCCACCTCCTAGAAAAACATGTAGTCTGCCCAAAAGGCCAGAACACTTGCAACTATACTGAATATACCTCCCAGGACAGCGAAATTCCTCTGGTAAGCTTTTTTATCCAGCGGAAGATCGCCAACAAACTTACCGGTTTGCCCGTTCATGGCGAAGATGTAGTCCTCCCCGTTCCATCTTGTGTTGAGCAGCCATACCGGATAAAGAGCATATCTGGCAACACCATTTTGCAGATTTATGTAGGATTCTTCCGCAGTCACGCCTGTAAATCCCTGCACCGTGCTCTGAAAAGCATCCTCCGTACTCCACCGGATCCGTGCATTAGCAGTATTGATGCTTGTTTCCGCATCCACATCGTATTTATCTGCCATGAATCCGGCCAGATAAGCCGTTTTGAAATCCACCGCCTGGGAGAAATCAAACGGTTCGATGGATTCCATCAGATCATCCGCCATCTTTTTAGAGCCATCCACCGGGACCTGATCGAATGCCACATATCCCGCTCGATAGATCCTGTAATAATTGTGTTCGATATACTTGTACTTCGCATCGCTCCATGTGCGGGTCCGCTCTCCCTTGTAGCTGATGTTTGCTGCTACCTGTGCATCAAACAGCCAGAAAGGAACGTACACACCCTTGATCTCTTCGATATGATTTTTATCTTTGAAAAGAGCAGGTACAAGCTTTTTACGGGCAACATGACGCTTCAACGCTTCCTTTGCCTGGTTTTTATCAAGCTTGAACGGTATGATGCAGTCCGGCTTTAACATACCGGAAAGCTTTCCTTTGAGCACTACCGGATTGCCGCAGTAAGGGCAGGTTGCTGAAGCGGTCGTATCTTCGCATACGATTTCTCCACCACACGAGTTGCAGGAGAGAACACTTATATCATCTGTTTCGCCTGCAGCCCATTCACTGCCCGGTTCCACATTCCAGTTCATGCCTCCAGGTGCAGGCTGTTCTCCCTGCTGAGCCTGCCCCTGCTGTGCAGGATCGGGCTGCTGCTGTTCAAACTGGTCCAGATTGTAAACACTGTCGCAGAACGGACATTTCAGCTTCTGGCTCGCTGAATCAAAAGCGAGCGCTCCACCGCATGCCGGACATTTATACTCCATTTGATTTGACATAAAAGCCTCCTATTCCTCCTTCACGTACGTAAATCCTATGCTCTTTCCTTCCTCTGTACTAAATGTTTTCGTATCCATATACGTTTCGCCGTAGGCTTTTGCGATCCAGGTCTTTCCGTTACTGTAGACCGGATAGGCTTTGGTTCCTGCACTGCTTGTATTGGAAAAAGTATCCCATTCGCTGAATTTGATTTTGACGAATCCACCCTTTGCGGCCGCGATATATTTCGGCGTCACATAATAGTCATACACGATAGCTGCTCCCTCGGCTTTATCCACTTTGCCTGAATACATGTCTACGCGGCACATGAACTGCATATTTTCTCCGTTTCCAGGCGTATAGAAGTAGAGGTAGTCCCCACGAAGCATCGGTTCATAGGAAACGAAATTCGAGATCTTCGTGTCGCTGCCATCTTCCATGTTGTACGCATGAAGAGTTTCCCCGTCGGCATCATCCTGATAGATCAGGAATTTTGAGCTGACCTGATATGGATAAAAGACTCCCTTATCCAGCACAGTTTCCTTGTTTTTTCCATCAAGACCCATTTTGCAGTATTTATCGTTTTCATCGGTAAAATAAATGCCGTTTTTCGTCACCTGCATATAGTCGCAAGCTCCCGTATAAAGAGTTTCAGCCTTGGTTTTCCCGGCTTTTACTTTTACGATCTTCTCCTTGTCGAGAATGCCGTAAACATCTCCGTCATATACGGACAGACAACTGGCTTTGGTATCCTTGGCGATGACGGTCTTATCTTTCAGCTTGCCGTCCTTGATCTTGGCCGCTGTAAAGGCTCCTTTGCCCCATTCCTTGCCGCCGTAATCTCCGTACAGCATTCCGTCCGCTTCAACACATGCACCTCCTACCATGGCATTGCTCATGGCGTAGATTTCATCATCATCAAGCGTTACGTCCCATCCTTCGATAAGCTTGGATTTCTTCCCGAGATATTTCATCGTGAATTTCATCTCCATGCCCTGTTCCTTGCCGTCCGACAAATACGTTTCCTTCACAGTTACGATCAGTTTGTCGCCGTCCAGCTTCGCATTCATCTCCCCAGCACCTTCCGCCTCTGAACCGGTATAAGAAAGTTTGTACCCATTGTCTTCCGTTTCGCTCCAGGAAATGACTCCCTCATCGCCCATCATATTGATATCCGCTGAGCCGTCACCATAGGCAGTGAGCTTAAGAGCACTGGAAAAATCCTTGCCGAACATAGTTTTGATCGTATCTTTACTGACCTTCTTGCCATTATCAGTAACTTCGATGTCCTCACACTCCCAGCTGCCTGTAATGGATGTCACTTTTGGCTTTTCTTTGGCTTTGTCTTTATCGCCGCTATCTCCACCGCATCCTGCAAATGCAAAACACATTGCAAGCACGAGAACGGCTGCCAGTATCTTTCTTTTCATAAGAACCTCCTTTTTCACTTTCGTCAGTTCTCGCTTCTATTTTCTCGGACTACCACAGCTTTCACAAAATCTGCCGGCATTGGTTGCTCCGCATGACTGACATACCCATGGGCCTTCGGCAGCATTTCCTGCAAAGGCTGCTCCCGCAGCGGCTCCTGCTGCAGCTCCCATTCCTCCTGCTGCAGTTCCCATACCGCCCTGTGGATTCACGTTCTGTGACATGCCCTGGTTCATGCCTGCTGCCGGCTGCATGCCCATGCCCTGGTTGTTCATGCCCATTCCAGGCTGCATGCCCATGCCCTGGTTGTTCATACCCATTCCAGGCTGCAAGCCCATGCCCTGGTTGTTCATACCCATTCCAGGCTGCATTCCCATGCCCTGGTTGTTCATGCCCATTCCAGGCTGCATGCCCATGCCCTGGTTGTTCATACCCACTCCAGGCTGCATTCCCATGCCCTGGTTCATGCCCATTCCAGACTGCATGCCCATGCCCTGGTTCATGCCCATTCCACCGACCGTACATCCAGTCACATTCTGCAGATAACTCATCATCTCCTGTCCTGCCCGCTCTACATCATGGCGACGGTTGCGGTCATCCTCGGAAATATCCATAGAGTTGAGTTTCAGCTTCATCTCATGTATATAAGGATGATTCAGGTAGATATAAAAATAGTAATCATACGAATAACTGTATCGCGGCGGATTGTAGCTTTCTCTCTCTCCGTCACGATCTGTACGGTACTCCTCCGTACGCGTTTCATTCACATCCAGATTACATCCTGTGATCTGGCTCAGGGAAATAATATCCGGGTTATCTTCCCTGTCAAGGTTTACCGAAGCGGCAAACAGCTGCTGTCTTTCATCTATGTACAGGTTGTATCTGTCTGATCTGATAACTCTGCCAGGATGGAAAGAACTTACCAGACTGCGATTTTCCTCACGCATCTGAAGCTGGCTTTTTATCTCTTCCAGCTTACTGTGTCTTCTGTCGTCAAACCAAGGAGAAAGCTTCTTCGCACAGTCCTTGCAGAGATTGCCGTCCTCCAGTTTGCGGTTTCCCAGCATACCGATTTTTTCTCCGCATACATCGCAGAATTTTTTATCAAAAAGTCCCATGGTCAACTCCTCCTATTTCACATCATTTTCATCAAAAACATCACCGCACTCCGGACAGAATTTCGGAGGATTCGTCGGATCTTCCGGTTCCCATCCACACTTGTCGCATTTATAAAGTGGCGCTCCCTCAGGTTTCTTCGCACCGCATTCCGAACAGAATTTACCTTTGTTCACTGCGCCGCAGCTGCAGGTCCATCCCTGTGTTTCTACCGGCTTAGGGCTGCCGCATTCCGGACAGAATTTGCCGGTGGCCGTTGTCCCGCACTTGCAGGTCCAGCTTCCTGCTGCTGATGGTGCAGGAGCTGCCCCGCCTGCCGGAGCCTGCTGTGGCTGCTGTACTGGCTGAGCCTGCTGTTGCTGCTGTGCCGCGGCCTGAGTCTGCTGTTGCTGCTGTCCCATCTGGAACAGATTGCCTGCATTCAATCCACTTGCCTGAGCTGCCATGCCCATGCCCATGAATCCCATCATTGCTCCGTTTTCATTACCGGCCGCGGTACGCATAGCATCTGCCTGTGCTGATGCTATGTTTCCTGCTGCCATGCTCGGATCTGACATGAATATGGCCTGCTGCATGTTCTGGATCTTCAGTTTATCTTCGTCTGAAACAGATATGGAATTGACACCGAACGAAACGACCTGCAGACCTCTTTTTTCAGCCCACTGGGAAGATAACTCCTCGTTGAGTGCTTCCGTGATATCCCTCGTATAAAGAGGAATCTCACTGTAATCGATCCCCTTTGTGGATATTCTTGCAAGAGCCGGCTGCAGTGCTGTCAGAAGCTCTGACTTCAGCTGACTGTCGATTTCCTCTCTGTTGTATTCGTTCTGTACATTACCGCAGACATTCGTATAAAAGAGCATTGGATTTACGATCTTGTACGAATACTCTCCGTTGCAGCGGACCGAGATCCCCAGGAATCTGTTTATAGAAGGATCGATCATGACTTTGAACGGGATCGGATTGACCGTGCCGTATTTGTTTCCAAGCAGTTCTTTGGTGTTGAAGTAATAGACTCTCTGATCTTTTCCCGGACCACCTCCGAATTTAAAACGATCCCAGGCATCCTTTGCAGCCCCCTTGAGACCATCCTTCAGGTTTCCTGCGAATATGGACGGCGAAAGATCGTTTTTGTAAATAAAGATCCCGGGTTCCGCCGAAAGCTCTATGACACGCCCCTGTTCAACGATCATCATACATTGTCCGTCAGCAACGGAAACGGCTGACCCGTCGGAGATAACGTTTGATTCACCTTTCGTATTCGACGATCTTCCTGATGCCTGTTTGCTTCCCTTGACTACCAGCACATCATCGTCGATGGCATCACATACGAAAAACTCCTTCCACTGATCCGCCATCATTCCGCCTACTGCACCTGCTGCCGCTTTAATAAGCCCCATATTCTGCTCCTTCCTGATTTGCTGCACACTGCCGAAATGCCCGGCACGCAGGCAGCCATACTACTCTCCATTATGAAAGCAGCCATAAACCGTCTTGGTGACGATTTATGGCTGATGAGAGAAAAATATATTACTGTTTTTCCAGGGTTATGGTCACCCCACTATAATCCATGGTTGCCTTATCACCGTCTACCTTGAAATCGAACTCGTCTTCTACATTGAAGCCATCTTCGTTCTCAGACCATTTGCCTGAATCCTCCTCGCCTGCAACGTTCAGGACACACTTGCCGTTATCCTTCAGTTCAAATGTCATTTCACCACCGATGATGCTCTCTACCGACATTTCTATGCCACTGTAGCTCGCATTAACAGCCTTCCACGTTCCTACGTACGGACTGTCTGCCATGCTTTTGCCACACGAGACAAATGCAAAACACATCACCAGGATCGCTGCTGCGATCATAATCTTTTTTCTCATAAATTCACCCCCGACAATCCTATCGATTTATTTTGTGATATCGATTTCCAGAGTATCGTTCTCATCGCTTAAAAGATCTCCGATCTCAACTTCTACAGGGCTTTCAAGATTGGCCAGTTTGTTAGTGGACTTTACTTCCAGAGAGCTGCCCGGCTTGACATCCTTCGTCAGATTCTCATCTACGGTATCATAGGAATCTCCAACAAATACTGTACTGTATCCCAGCTCTACGCCATCCTGGAACAGAGTGTATTCAAACGCCCATCCGAACGATTTCGATTCTTCTCCATTATTGGTAAAGTTCCAGGTCACTACGATAGCATCATCCCCGTTAGAGTCTTTTACGATTTCATAGCCCTTGTATTCTGCCGTGTACTCTCCGGTATTTATTACATTTGGATCGGACTTTTCGCTTTTCTTGTCTCCGGAATCACCGCCTCCTCCGCATGCAGTAAATGCAAATACCAGCATCAGCGAAAGTACTATCATAACTAATTTTTTCATTGTCTTTCTCCTTCTCTTGAAATAGTTTCTTAAATCATATGTGAAATAACTTTCCTGTGTTATAACGTATCAAGCATATCAACGAGATATTCTCCCGTTACAGAACTGTAAAAGAATGTGTCGATTCCGCCCTCCTTGTTCAGTTCCTTCACTTTCTTCGCATCCTCAGGATCCGCATTTTCATCACAGATAAATGCGATCCTGCACGATGGCAGACATTTTCGGATCTGGGCTACCGCACTTCTGCGCTGCGAAAAGGTAAAAGGCGGTATCTGATTCACCTCCATGAGCAGAATGTCCGCTTGAACTGACTTGCAGGTTTTAAGCGGTTCCTCATCATTATCCTCCAGGATACGTACAGGTCTCAGTTCGCTCCGCTCCTGCATATACTTGATGATCGCTCCTGACAGAAGGCGATTTTGTGTGCTTATTACCGCGATCCGCAATAGACCACCTCCCCGATTGGCTCTTATCAACGATCCATGATCGTGCTCCATGATCCATTTGTTTTATTGGAAATATTCTAACAATTCCATTGTCATGACACATCACCCAAAAGAGTACTTTTTTCATTTTACTGTTTCGTACAAAACAAAAACACCCCCCTGACCTTATGATCAAAGAGGTGTCTCTACCCTGTATCGTTAGAATCCCCGTATCACCAGTCCGCTTTCCCTGGCCATGACTGCCAGCTGCGTCCTTGACGTGAATCCGGTTTTCTGGAACATGTTTTTGATATGTTTCTTGACAGTGTGCACCGACAGATGAAGCCGCTCGGCTATGATGTCATCCGTATCGCCGCTGGTAAGCTCACGCAGGACCTCCAGTTCCCTCGGTGTGAATTCAATGCTGCTGGCCATACCCAGCTTCAGCATCGGAGTCGTATCCGGGTATATCGACTCTCCTGCCATGGTCCTGTCCATGATCTCAAGCAGGATATCTTCAGACGGATCCTTGTACCAGAAACTGTCCACGCCACCCAGTCTTGCCCGATCAATAAAATCGCATTCCGGCTGGCTGGTTACTATGATGATCTTGATCTGCGGATACTTTTCCTTCACCCTGGCTGCCGCGTCAAGACCGCTGGCATGCAGCGCCGTGCACACATCCATCAAAATCAGGTCGATCGGATTAGTCATGCAGTAAAACTCCGCCAGCGATGCGCTTTCAATGGATGCTTCCAGATGATACCGTCCGCTGCTTTCCAGTATGATCTCAAAGAGTTTCCGTGCCATAGGATCGTCTTCAACGATAAGTACATTTCTGGTCATATCACATTCACCTTTCCTTCCTTCGGGATCGTTACCGTCAGTGTAAATTCCGGATCGGCACTGACGGTCATCGTGCCGCCTTCTCCTTCGATGCGTCTGCGCAGTCCTTTCAGTCCTCCGCCCTCCTGCAAAGGCTTCGCCGGTCGTCTGCCGTCATTGATAAAGACAGCGCTGCACACCAGTTCAGTCTGCGAAACGTTTACCCTGAGCTGCTTTGCGTCGGCATGACGGACCGCATTGGTCAGGGCCTCTGCCCCTGCCGCGGTTATCAGCTCCACCGACCTGTCATCTTCCGGCATTTCTCCCTGCAGTAAAACTTCCACTCCCGCAGATTCAGCTGCATCGGTAAGGTATTGAAAAGCTCCCTTCGACTCATCAGGCGCCACTTCACGGCGAAGCAAAGCGATCGTGTGCAGCCACCTTTGCAGGATCGGAGCGGGATCCTGCCTGGATGCTCCCTGTGTTTCCTGCGCCAGATAATACCTGGTCATCATAAGATTCTGCCCGATGGAATCATGGATCTGGATCTTCATGGCAAGTCTCTGCTGCGTTCTTGTGAGTTCATCCACCCTGCGGCCGTACACTTTTAGCCTCGCATTCATGCTGCGCAGCACGGAGTTTTCCCGTTTCAGCTTACTGCTCAGGCCATAAAGCTCCGTTGCATCCATTGCAGTCACCTGAAAGATTTCCTCGCCATTCAGGCAGATCATCTTTCTGTCGAAGATCCACGCACTTCCATCCGGCAATATCACTGCCGGTACATCCATGATCCTGCTCCTTCGTGCTCCTGATTTCAGATCGCCCTGAGAAATCGTCTGCCAGAAGCTTTCTCCATTCTGCAAAGCCTCTCCGCATAATAATTCACTGAGCTTCTCCATTTTCAGGTTCACCAGTATTAGCTGCCCGGCTTCCTTGAAAAAGCAAAGGCCCATCGACATCATATCCGCGCCTTCTCTGACAGACGCCCTCGTGATGGTAGACTTCCTGTATTTCCATTCATGCCACAGGATCCAGCATGCATATCCTGAAGTAAGGGCGATGAAGACGAATACTATTGCTGCCGGAATATCCATCCATTTTCGCGTAATCGTCCACATGGGCTCATCAAATGTCTGTCTGGCAGTACCTGCTGCCAGAAAACCAAGCGATAAAAAGGATATTGCTGCCAGTATGGATAACATTTTGCAGTGTGCCCACTTAGCCCTGTAAAAGTACCCTATGCAGAACACAAACAACTGAAAGAGCAAAGCAAGGAACAGCAGTATCAGCACCAGTGAATGTCCCGCATCGGAAAGAGCAAATATCGACCTCATTTCGCAGCACCTCCTTTTGGTAAAAGGAATGCAATATGCACGTCATCTTCCTGTTTAGATACGATCGCTGCAGCATTATGTTGTGCCAGAAACTCGCGATCCGGCACGATGGCCGACAAGTCGCACGATATGGAAAATGTCATCTCAACAGATTCCGATTCTACTGTAAGATTGACCAGGATCGCATTCATCGTCGGGAGCGCAGCTTCCAGTATCATTTCAAAAAAGGCGTATGCCGCCACCGAAGAATCCTTTGACAGTATGCCTTTGCATCTGCACGATAACGAACCCGCTACTCCGCAGAGTCTTAGATTTTCCATGGATTCCCGAAGGCAGTATTCCAGCTCCTGTGCCGGCAGAAAGCTGGCTTCCTCTCCAAGGAGGATCAGATTGCTCCGCCGCTTGATATAAGAACTGATCACACAGACAAGACCCAGATTTTCTCTTGTTTTAGCAGGATCCTCTGAGAAGGTGAGCAGCGACTCCAGCTTCTGCAGTTGCGGAGCCACTTCTTCTGTTATTTTGTCGTAAATACGCATATGTTCATCCGTCTGCGCCTGCTTTTCCTTTAGTTCTACCTCTGCCTTCAGAAGATTGTTGTTTTCAGAAAGGCGTGAACTGATCCGTTCTAGCTTTTTCAAGACATCCTGCACCATGGAAATATCTTCGACCCATAATACATGTCCCCCGGCAACGGGTGCTCCGGACAGCCTCTCATTTCCCATTTCAACAGGGCCTTCCTCCGTGCAGCGCATCATTTCCTTTGAGAATTCCTTTGCATTATCCGATGCAAGACGTATGTTGTATGATGTATCTACGATCTGCGCTCCTATCGTCGAGGCATGAAACAGCTCACTGTACCTTGTATTGGAAGGGATCAATCTGCTCTGGATGCAGATCTCACAGACCGACAGCATGATCAAAGTCATAACAGCTGTCATATCGCCTGCGATCATGAAAAGGATCTTGATCCCCATAAGATATCCGATGCAGTATAAAAAAGCTGCCGCTGCCGGTATCACCGGTCCCCAGATCCGCTTTTTTTTGTTCGGCACATGGCTTCGCACCAAAAGCAGGGTCAAAAAAGCGATGACCTCCGCCAACATCCAGCCCAGGCACACGAAATAAAGTGGTTTATGTACATAAATGCACTCAGCATCTTCCATCCCAAACGGAAACGCGAAGACCTTTTGATGAAAATTATTGGTAAGGATCAATAAAATAAACAGGATCGCCGGAACTGCAATCACCTTTAATGGAGTCGGCAACGTATAATTTTCCGGTCTTCCAAGACAGAACGCAAGATAGATCCCCATCAGCGGGATCAGTATCATCGGGATGTAATAGCCGTACCAGCAGTAATACTGCAGCGCGGGGATCCCTTCCAGGAATAAAAATTTACAGGTTCTTATACCGAACCAAAACAGCAGCAGCGCCGCTATTGCCATCAGATATCTGCGGACGGAACGGTTGAGCACACGCCTTCTGACCGAAACGCCCCACGTGATGATGATCCCCATGTAAATGATCGATCGCAGCAGCGAACATAAATAATTGAGCGCATCATCCACAACATCAAAACGTGAAAACAGGCGGCAGACAACAGCACACAAAATAAGCGCTGCAACGGTCAGCAAAATCTTCTTATCCTGCCTGTATTTCTTCGAGTTCCTTGTCACACAGCTTCTCCTTCTCATTTCGCCACTGACTTCTTAGATACAGTATAACTGATTTGCTGCAAAAAAGCAAAAGAGCCCGCCTTTACCGGATATCCCACTCATCCGGCAGAGGCGAGTTCTTCTGCGTTCACTTTATATGAAATTTTTAAAGAGGACCAACTTGTTTCAAGATGCCTTCGATGTCGGCGGCACCCACGATCCGGGGATTCGTCTTGGTGCATGTGTCAGCCAGCGCATCGTGGATCATCTCATCCTTGTGCTTCATCAGCTCTTCCGGTTCGATACCCGCTTTTTTCAGGTTTTCCGGGATGCCGAAGAGGCGCTCCATCTCGCGGATCTTGCGGATCAGGCTGTTGACCGCCAGAGGTACATTGCTGTACGGAAGCCCGATCAGCTTGGCCATTCTCTGATATTTTCTCGCAGCGACCGTTTCTTCCGGTCCATCCAGATGTGCATTGTATTCGATTACGTGAGGCAGCACGATGGCGTTACTTCTGCCGTGAGACAGATGGAACTTGCCGCCGATGGTGTGAGCGACACTGTGGCTGATCCCCAGACCTACTTTATTGAAGGCCATGCCTGCCAGGCAGGATGCATTGTGCACCTTTTCCCTGGCTTCCAGATCGTCGCCGTGGGTGTAGGCAAACGGCAGGAATTTCATCAGTAATGTAACAGCCTTTTCTGCCAGCGCATCGGTGAAGTCATTGGCTTCTGTGGAAACATAAGCTTCCAGCGCATGAGTCAAAGCGTCCATACCGGTATCTGCCGTGATAGCAGGCGGAACGCTTTCCACCAGTTCCGGATCCAGGATCGCAACCATAGGCTGCAGAGAATCGTTGACCAGCGGGTACTTTGCACCTTCCTGTGCGTTCGTAATAACGGAGAAGCGCGTAACTTCCGAACCTGTACCGCTTGTAGTCGGAATAGCGTAACACTCGTGTATATGTGCGATGTTCAGCTGACTGGAAAGTTCACGAATGGCCTTTGCAGCATCGATGGACGAACCGCCTCCCACAGCGATCATCACGTCCGCCTTACAGCTCTGCAGGCACTGGATCCCTTCCGAAACGATCTCGATCGGCGGATCCGGCACCACCTTGCTGAATACGTCCACCTGGCAAGCTCCCAGGTGCTCCTTGACTTTATCTACGATTCCGGAGGATTCCATAAAGCTGTCGCACACGATCAGAACGTGCTTGTCCTGGAGGGTGTCCAGAATGCCCAGGGAATTTTCTCCGAAATATACGTTGGTGCTGATGTTAAAATTTTTCATAAGTCTCCCCCTCTTGCTCGAATAGCTCAAATTTATCTCTCAAAATAACTGGTATGCAGCAGCTTTTCGCTCAGCTGCCCCAGAGGTTTCTCATAAAATTCTGCGTAGATCCGCTGGATCTCCGGGTTGTCCTGGGAGCTTCGCAAAGCCATCTGCTCGTCAGCCTTGTAAAGGCTTCTGATACGGCTCTTTCGCACGCTGTCCAGTACTGGAATTTGATGCATCTGCGGCTGCCCTGCTCCACTGATGCAGCCGCCTGGACAGGTCATGACCTCCACGAAATGATAGGACGAAATATCCCCTGCCAGAAACTCTGCCGCATTGGCCGTGCCGTAAATGACCGCCACCTTGATCTGGGTATCGCCCACAGGAACCACAGCCTCTTTAATGCCCGTAAGTCCTCGTACCGGCTTATAATCAAACAGCTCCGCCGGAGCATCTTCGCCTGTCAGACTCCTGTATGCCATCCGCAGCGCTGCCTCCATGACGCCGCCCGTGTTGCCGAAGATCAGCCCGGCTCCCGAGCCTTTGCCTAAAATAGAATCAAACTCCGATTCCGGCAGACTCCCAAAGTCGATCCCTGCCTCTTCCATCCACGACGCCAGTTCCTTCGTTGTGATCACATAATCGTTATCCCTCATCTGAGGAACCCCCAGAACTTTGCCTGCATCGTTGAGTTCCGGTCTGCGGATCTCAGCTTTTTTAGCCGTGCACGGCGTTACGTTTACCGTAACGATATTCCGTGGATCCCAGCCGGCTTTCGCTGCATAATAGGTCTTGATGGTCGCGCCCTGCATGCCGATCGGGCTCTTGGCCGATGACAGGTGCGGGATTTTCTCCGGATAATATTCCTCTACGTATTTCACCCACGCCGGACAGCAGCTTGTAAACTGCGGCAATGGTCCGCTGCCTGTTAAGATCCGTGACAGCAGTTCGCAGCCTTCTTCTATGATGGTCAGATCCGCAGAAAATGTCACGTCAAATACCCGATCTGCACCCAGCGCCCGCAGCGCTGCTACCATCCTGTCTTCTGCGAAGGTTCCCGGACGATCCAGGAACGCATCACCCAGACCGACACGAACCGACGGAGACGTGGAAAACACCACGTGCTTCGATGGATCAGCGATAGCATCTTTCACCTGCTGGATCTCACTGCGCAGATGGATCGATTCTTCCGGACAGGCCGCACTGCACTGTCCGCAGTTCACGCAGTTTTTCTCCGTTTCAAGACCAATTTTTTCTTCAAATGTTTTACCCGCTACGCCCGTCTGTTCCTGACATACCGCCAGGCAGTGACCGCATTCCACGCACAGATCCTGCTCTTTGATGATAGCAGGGTTGGCGTCGGATACGCAGACACAACGATTGTACCATGTACTACTCATATCGCCTTTCCTCCCTGCTGCTCTATAGTCCCAGTCCGGCACGCTTCTCCAGGATCACGGCTTCCAGCCTGTCCGCCGAAGATGTGATATCCGTATCCACGATCAGCCGACCACCTGTGATATCCTTCATCTGATTTGCCAGGACGTCGTGGATCACCGGGCTTCCCGTTACGAACGGCGGCAGTCCCAGGTGAAGAGTGAATCCCAGCGACAGTGCGAACGCCCCGTCCGCCAGGGCCTGTTCTTCCAGCCACTGCGGCGCCGAAAGCACCACCGGAAGCTGCGGGAAATCTACGCCCAGCTCTGCTGCGATCTCTCCGCACAGCAGATCCATCCTGCCGATGGCAAGACATGGCCCAAAGTTGAGTACAGGCGGGATCCCCAGCGACTGGCAGACTTCTCTAAGACCGCCGCCGGCCAGCTCAGCCGCCGCAGGACTCATAAGTCCCGTATTTTCCAGTCCGCCACAGGTGCATCCTGCCGACAGTACCAGAATATCTTTTGCTATCAACTGCTTTGTCAATTCCACAGTGAATACATCGTGGCCTTTCGCTCTCAGATTAGAGCATCCCACGACGCCTGCGATCCCCTTGATCTTACCCTGCTTGATCAGATCGATCAAAGGCTCCCAGCTTCCTCCCAGGAAATTCTTCAGGCTGACTTCCGTCACACCTGTGATCGCATCCGGGCATCCATGAGCCTGCATCGGATTGATGCGAGGTGCCCCGCAGCCCAGCTCTCTGCCTAATTGACATAACAGTTGCTGAATCCTTGTGGATGCGACATGTTCTTTTCGAGATGCATAAGCGCTGATAGCCGTTGCTGCGATTTTCTGACTGATAGCTCTCCGCTCTTCATGATGATAAGGTACAGATTCCGCCGCCGGTTTCTTGGCCACATCATCTAAACAGATCTGAGGGATCTGAAGCTCATCACAAATCGGTTCGATTCCCGGGATCGTGCAGTTGAACTCACTGACTACTAAATCAATGCAGCCTGTCATCAGAACTGCTTCACTGGTGTAGTTGTTTCCGGCATGACCGCAGAAAGCTTCCGTACATGCCGCCTTGCGCAGCTGGAAGTCCTGTCCCACGCAGGTGCATCCCACGAGGCGGACGCCCTTGGCTCCTGCCTGTTCTGCCAGTTTCTGAACTTCCGGAGTCACCAGATATTCCTGCAAATCATTGTAGAAAGCGTGCTGGTGTCCTGTCGCCATAATGTTTACATAATCAGGATTTACGACGCCTATACCCACCTGGTCAAAACCGATCTCTCCTTCGCCCAGCATGATATCATTGAGTAAGTTGGTCAGTACCAGTCCGTATGCTCCCGTGGAAATACCCAGCCGCAGACAGTGCAGCAGCATATTTACCGGATCGGAATTCAAATTGGTGGACGATTTCACCACAGCGTTAAAGATCTCATCCTTGGCGCCTCCCGGCAGGATCCCCGTCTTTTCCCAGGCCTCAAGCCGCGGCTTATAGGCGAACTTCTTGATCAGCTCCATCTGTTCATCCTGTGGTCTTCTCAGATCCTCCAGGACCTGATCTGCGATCTGACCGGCGATATCCCAGTCGCTGAATCCTGTGATCCCCAGCTCCTTTGCCAGCCTGTGAAGCGTCTTCTGCCCCTTGATCGGGCAGCGATCCTTTGCGATCTGGCGAAGCTCCTTTGCAGCGTTCTCCACCACGTGGATATAACAGCCTGAACCAGCCGCCACCTGACGCAGGAAGTTACGTGCTGCGATGGTATCCGCATCCGCTCCGCAGACTCCTTTCGGTCTTGCCGGAGACAAACGGCACGGTCCGTTGGAACAGAGTTTGCAGCAAACGCCTGCAAGTCCGTATCCGCACTTGTTTTCCTGTTTCAGCATGCGGTGATGGGACGTATCCACCGAAAGCTCTTCTATGTACTTTTCCAGAACCTGATCTGCATCCTGGCAGATATTCTTCTTGTTACTCATCCGATTTACCCTTATACTCTTACCTTTATTTCTCGAATTTTTCTCGAACATGTGCTCCATCGCACTTTATAGTAGTAGAGGTGGATATGAACCATATCCACCTCTTATAAAACTAGCTAAAAACGTAATGATCGTCTCGACTTATTTGCTTGCCTTCTGCGGCAGAATGTCTTCTACTTCTACGTGCGGACGAGGAATTACGTGTACGGACAGCAGTTCGCCAACTCTCTGAGCAGCAGCAGCACCTGCGTCTGTAGCAGCCTTTACAGCGCCTACGTCTCCTCTAACCATTACAGTTACCAGTCCGCCGCCTACGAATTCCTTACCGATGAGGTATACGTTTGCAGCCTTTACCATAGCATCTGCAGCTTCGATAGAACCAACTAAACCCTTTGTTTCGATCATTCCTAATGCTTCGTTCTTAGTCATTTTAATTTCCTCCTAAAAAACATTCATTTAAAATTTAACACGTTTTTTTAATTTACTTAATGATTTTGATCCGTGTGGATGAACTGATGTCCATCGCATTGGCTTCTTCTGTGTCTACGTGACATTCCAGAGCCGATGTGTCCGTAGCACGGATCGCTACGTTTGCCAGCGTTCCGCCTCTCGGGCCGTCTACCTGGATGCTGACGATCTGTCCGTCATGCACGCCGTAAGCGGCTGCTTCGTGCGGAAGCATGTGAATATGTCTTTGTGCCACGATCAGACCTTCTGTCGTCTGTACCGATCCCTTAGGACCGATGACCGTGATTCCCGGTGTTCCTGCCAGATCTCCGGACAGTCTTGCCGGAGCCTTGACTCCCAGTTTGAAACCGTCTCCTGTCAGGATCTCGATCTGTGTCTTGCTGCGAACAGGTCCTAATACACGGATCTTTTCGATCGCACCCTTAGGTCCGCAGATCGTTACTGTTTCCTTGCAGGCGAACTGTCCCGGCTGTGTCAGATCTTTGATCGGCGTCAGCTGATATCCAGGTCCGAACAGCGTGTCAAGGTCAGCCTGAGAAAGATGGATATGGCGGTTGGAAACACCTACCGGAATTCCTTCCGGAGCCTGCTGGCTGCTGGAGTTTACCTGCTGTACAGCTTCCAGAAGCGCTTTCAGGACTGCTTCGTATTCCTTGCTTGCCATATTCCTATTCTCCCTTCATTGCCTTTACCAGAGCATTGATCATGTCGTTCAGCTGGCCAGCGTCGATCGGCTGATCGCTTGCTGCCGGTGCTGCTGCGTTGCTGCTGCAGCTGTTGCATCCTACGCCGTAGGAAATGCCGCTGTTGTTGTTCTGGTAGTCAGCTGGGGAAAGGTAAGCCGACGTGGATCCGCAGTTAGCAGGAGATACCTGAGCCGGTGCTACTGTATTTGTAGCGAATGCCATCGGTGCTCCGCTTGCTGGAACCGGTTCCGGATGAATCGGAGCGAATCCGATGTTAGCGCCTGCTGCAGGAGCTGCATTCAGGTTAGCCAGTTCCGGATGGTTGAATGTCGGATCGTCTGCTGCCAGTGTAGCACAGTTTTTGATACCGTAGGCAACTTTTTTGATATTTACCAGATGCATTGGACTTACGTTTTCAGATACCGAGCTGCCGCCCCATGTTCCGCAACCTAATGTGAAGGAAGGGATAAGGCCGGTGCTTCCGCCGGTACCACCCATGCTGCTTCCTGTGTTGACCAGGATTCTGGATGCCGGTTTCTTCGTGAATTCCAGAACGATGTTCTTGTTTTCTGTGTGTAAACTCATGGTATGTCCGATACCGTTCTGTAACAGCTCGATGCTCAGTTCGCATGCTTCATGCCAGTCGTTTACTACATAGAATGCCAGAACGCTTGTCAGCTTTTCAAAGGAAAGCGGATAGCCGTCGCCAACACCGCCCTGAGGTCCGATGAGGACTGTCGTGTTTTCCGGAACGTTGATTCCTGCTGCACTTGCAATGTGAAGCGGAGATCTTCCTACGAACTTGGCGTTCATAGCGTGACCGCCGGCTTTGAACAGAAGCTTGCAGACTTTATCTGTTTCTTCCGGACTCATGAAGTAAGCGCCCTGGTTCTTCAGTTCAGCGATTACAGCGTCCTTGTTGCATTCTTCACAGATAATGGACTGTTCAGATGCGCAGATCGTGCCGTAGTCGAATGTCTTACTTGCGATGATGTTTGTAACAGCCTGCTGTACGTTAGCTGTTCTTTCGATGTATGCCGGAGAGTTTCCTGCGCCTACGCCCAGTGCCGGTTTACCAGCGCTATAGGAAGCCTTAACCATTCCAGGACCGCCTGTTGCGATGATCATCTTAACTTCCTTGCTGTGCATCAGTTCATCTGTAGCCGGCATGGAAGGCATGGAAATGCATCCGATGATGTTTTCCGGTGC
Source organism: uncultured Clostridia bacterium (assembly GCA_934281605.1). Lineage (GTDB taxonomy): Bacteria > Bacillota > Clostridia > Peptostreptococcales > Anaerovoracaceae > Lentihominibacter. The sequence continues at coordinate 407,053 of CAKQXD010000001.1, forward strand.
TCCAGCTTCTACCGCAGCATCGCGCATCAGAGTAGCTGCTTTCAGTGTGCACTTTGCAGCGGATGGATGCGGTGAAAATACGATAGCGTTTCTAGCCTTGATCGCGATGATAGACTTGAAGATCGCTGTAGATGTAGGGTTCGTGGAAGGCACGATTCCCATCAGCAGACCAACCGGATCTGCTACATCCATCGTTCTTGCGATCGGATCTTCGCTTACGATCCCGATCGTCTTCATGTCCTTGATGGCATCGTACAGTAATGTAGAAGCCATGTGATTTTTATAAGTTTTATCTGCCACTTTACCGAAGCCTGTTTCTTCTACTGCCATCTGTGCCAGTGAAACAGCATTTTCTTCGGCAACGCGAACCATATTACGTATGATTCTATCGATCTGATCCTCTGTATAGTTTGCGATCTTTTCTGTTGCGATCTGACCCAGTCTTGCCAGGTCGCGAACTTCCTGTACAGAGCGTAAATCATAATCAATATTCTGCATACTATGGCACCTCCTTTTTTCTTACATTCTTAATTAGTTTTTCTTGCTATAGTATTTCTTCAGTTCTTCCAGAAGGGTCGTCTTGTTCGCCTTGGAAATCTCTCTTCCGGCGATCTGCAGGCCGTCGTATTCTCTAGCCAGGTTTCTCAGTTTCACGACTCTGCATTTACCAACCTCAGCCAGGGCCTTCTCAGCTCCGTTTTCTTCTACCAGACGATCCACGCATTCCTTCGTGAGTTCGGCTGCTTCCGTTACGTGCTGCAAAGATTCCTCCTTCACGGGTTCTTCTGCCGCTGCGTTTTCTACAGGCTCAGCAGGTTCTTCCGGCTGTTCCGGTTGTGTTGCTTCCTCTTCTGTCAGCTCTGAATCTGATTCAGGTTCCTCTTTATTTGGGACCATCCTCTTCCGCATCATCGTCGTCATGTTCGTGTTCTGCACGTTCGATGAGTGGAATCGGATTTACGATGGTTTCGCCAACTTCAACATGCGGTCTTGGGATTACGTGCTGTGTTACCAGACAACGTTCGCCCAGTCTTGCAGCTGCTGCAGCTCCGGCATCGACGGATGCCTTTACAGCCGCTACGTCGCCTGTTACTGTGATGGTAACCAGACCACCCTTGACGAATGTTCTTTCCAGAAGTCTTACTTCTGCCGCCTTCAGCATGGCATCAGCTGCTTCGATGGAAGGAACCAGTCCGTATGTTTCTATCATTCCTAATGCTTCCATTCGCTGACCTCCTTATCGTTTAGTGAGTTGCGTAGAAAACAGTTACCTTGTTCGGGGATCCGAAGGTGAGCTTTGCACCGTTCTGGAAGAACAGGCAGTCTCCAGGATTTGCTGTAAAGATCCGTCCGTCCTTTTCCACCGTAAGCGTACCGTCTACGACGTAATAAATTTCCTGACAGGCAACATCCCAAGGGAAGCTGCAGTTTTCAATGGTCATGAACCCTGCGTTCATTGCCGACCCGTCATCTGCACCGATCAGTTCATTGTAAAATACTTTGTCTGCAGGATTTCCTGTATCCAGCGGTTCCCACTTGGCTGTATTGCTGCGAACCAGCTTTACGAAGCCGTTGCCGTCGCTTTCGGATACGTAAGGAACGTCCTGACCGATGGAATTCATTACGCTTCCCAGCATGCCTTTATCCATCAGCGTCTTGAGCGCCTTGTAGATCAGCTCGCTGTCGATTCCGCCTGCTGCCGGTGCTGCCGGAGCACATGCGCCTGCAGTCTGTGCCGGAGCCGGAGCTGCGTCACACGGCTGCGTGTTGCAGCATTCTGCCTGCGGCTCTGCGCCAACTTTAAATTCAATGTCAGCTGCAGCTGCGGCATCCTTTGCGGATGGCGTAATGAGCGTGTCTGCGTCGATGTACATTACTTTCTGACCCTGCTGAGCAAAAGTTTCAACTTCTTTTGCACAAATCAGTCGTTTCATGTGTCCACATCCTTTCATCTATCGCACTGCTTCAAGTAATAAATTGTTATCTATGATAATACACATCCTACAGAAGAGATGGTACTAACAGTTCTGACGGGGAAGGAATAACTTCCGAATTTACCAGAAGACCCTTCTCCTGTGCGATGGCTTCGCCTGCATCAGTTCCGGCCCTGACTGCTGCCACATCACCGGTATAGGTGAAGTATGCCTTGCCGCCCAGTCCGTTACCGAGACGAAGTTCGATCGCCTGCAGCTCTGCTGCTTTTAAAATCTGATCTGCACAGATGATCATTGTTGCCAGGGAGAAAGATTCCATGATCCCGATCGCCTGTACGCGGTCCGGCATCGTTGCTCCTGTGATCGCCGGGAATACTCCGGGATCTACATTAGGAATTACGATGGAATCTACAAAGAACTCCTCCGCCATCCGTTCACCGATGCGGACAGAATCTTCAACGGCTGCCACATCACCGTGAACGATGGCGATGTACTTGCCCGGGCACGTCGATGCTGCCGTTACGATTTCTACTTCAGAAATCTTTACCATCTGGTCTGCAGCGTAAATGCCTCTGGCGATGCTGTTGAATTCAACCATTCCTATTGCTCTCTGCATCTTAATTCCTCCTTATCTCAATATAGTCTGCCGTCACTTCGCTGACCGTGCCGCTGATACTTGTATGGATCGCAGCCCCAAGGCTGCCTTCCGGTATCTGCCCGATCATCTGTCCGGCCTGCACCTGCTGTCCGACACTTACTACCGGAGCTGCCGGCGCACCCACATGCTGTCTTGTGGAAATGCGGATCACTGCCGGTGAGAACTCCATGTCCGTCATCGGCGCCGGGAGATCGAAATCACGAAGTCCCAGTCTTGCGATCAGCCGCTTGCTCGGAACCAGACGGTACGGACGAATCGAACGCGGTTCGAACTCCGTCTTTTCCGGCTTATATTTGATCTTCTGTTCTGCCAGTTTTTCTTTAAAGTACAGGTTCGCCATCTTAGGATGGAGACCTGCCGGACAGGCGAACAGTTCGCACATATTGCACTGACAGCAGAGCTGTGCAATTTTCTGTCCTTCCAGGTCATCGATCTTATAGTTGAGAACTCTCATCATCTTATGCGGCTGCATGTTGTGTCCCAGGAGATAACGCGGACACATGTCCGTGCACATCCGGCACTGTTCACAAGTCGCTTTGTTGACTCTTCTCGCCTGTTCCATCGTGACCGATTTCTTACGGATCAGGAAATGGCTTTTCTTCAGGATCACGAAGCCTTTGTTCTTCTTCGTGATGAATCCGCCGATATCCGTCTTCACAGGTCCCATCATAGGACCGCCGTCGATGACTGCATAGTCGGTGAAATCTTCGATTCCCGAAAGTTTCAGCACATCTATGACCGGTGTTCCAACAGGAACCTTTACTGTCACCCGGTTTGGTACATCGCCTGTTACAGTGATGTACTTCTCCGTTACCGGAATTCCCTGGGAAGCCTTGTAGATATTAAGTGCTGTCTCCGAGTTGACTACGACGCATCCTACCATGATCGGGATCCCTGTTTCCGGAACGACTCTTCCGGTCAGCTGGTATACCAGCACCTGCTCGTCACCGGCCGGATATACGTCAGGAAGTTCTCCCACCTCCACGTATCCGTCCAGCTGAAGAGCTTTGATCCGTTCTTTAAGAAGTTCGATGACTTCTCCATGTTTACTCTTGATACCGATGATCGCTTTTTTCGCGTTTACCAGTCTGCCGGCTTCTGCAAAACCCTTGATGATCTCATCCGGGTAAATTGCCATCAGCTGCTGGTCAACGCGCAGCAGCGGTTCACATTCCGCTCCGTTCATCAGTATGTATTCTGCCTCTGATGTGAGTTTTGCATGGGTAGGAAAACCTGCTCCACCCGCACCAATGATTCCGGCATCTTTTATCTGATCTAAAAGATTCATCCTCATACCTCACTTCATCATTCAAATTCACAATCTTCGTCGATGATTCCAACTACGACGGCATCGACCGGCATATTGTCATCGCCCAGCATTCTTCTGGCAGAAGAACCGGTCGTTACGACAACTCTGTCGCCGATTCCTGCACTGATAATGTCAACAACGATGATTTTCTTGCCTGTATCCGTACCGCCTCCGATGATTTCAGCCTGCATCAGTTTCAGGCCGTTGAGGGATTCTGCTTTTCTTGTGGACCAGATGTGATCCGTTAATCTAGCTGTAATCATAAGTACTTGCTTCCTCCTTCCGCTTCCTGTTTGATCTGTGCAAGTGCTGACTCTACAGACGCTGTATCGCCGAAGATCGCCAGCAATATCATGTTCTGCGGGCAGCTTCCCCGGATATCCTCTACGGTTACGCCAACAGCTTTTTCCGCGATATCCGCAGCGACGACCATTTCGATCATCCTGCCCTGTACCAGGCCGATGGCATCGATCACCGGCGGCACCTCTGATTTCAGAGATCCTTTCCGCCGCATCAGGATGTCCACAGTACCCGGCGAAGGTGATTTTATGATTCTAATCTCCACGTCAGCGCCTCCTGTCTACATCTCTTCCTGTTTGCAGCTCAGTGCGATACCGAGCGGCGTCACAAACATCGGATTGTGTGGTTTATGGGTATATACCCCTGTCTTCTTTTCGATCATATCTTCGATCCCTGTGAAGCAGCAGGTACCACCGACCAGTGAAATTTCATCGACCTGATGTCCTTTAATGTGATTGCTGATGATCGAAGATACTTTGTCTACCACCGGTTTGATGACCGGTGCCAGTTCCTTGTGATGAGATTCGTCTCTCTTGAAAACTTCCGCTTCCTGAAAAGACTTCCCATAAGCTCCTGCGATCACCAGTGAAAAATGAGTACCGCCTGTAGGCTCGTCTGCAATGTACACCACTTCTCCATCTTTTAAGATGGAAATACCGGTCGTACCGCCGCCGATATCTACGACAGCTCCGTTTTTCATCTGAAGCACCTGGTTGGCAGCCGTTGATTCATCCAGCAGATTCGTACATTCGAAACCTGCGCCCTGGATCACGTTCTTGACTGCACCCGAGTCTAAAAGATCCGTTCCCGGCGGGATCGCTCCTGCCGCATAGATCAGCTCGGTATCCAGCTGCTCTTCGATCTGCTCCTTCAGTTCTCTTACGATCTGAACGGCACCGATATAATCCACTACCATGCCGTCCCGGACTACGTCCGCATAACGATATGCGCCTGCTACCGGTCTTTTGTTTTCATCCAGAACTGCGATCACTACACACGCGGTTCCCAGATCGACTCCGGTATAGTACACAGAAGATTTTTCGCGAACAGGATGTTCGATTACCTTTTCGAAGTCTTCTACCATCTTGTCACAGTATTCGAACGCTACGCTTTTCTCTGACATTCTTTACCTCCCATCGCACCGCATATCATCTGCGATATCGTATTGATGATCTCGTTGAGTCTGGCTTCCAGAGTCTGACACAGCTTCTCATCTGCGATCAGTTCCTGTGCATCGAGACTGAAACATTCCAGCTCGCTGCGCAGTCTGTCCAGCAAAAGTATCTCTCTGCCCTTTGGCATCTGCATGTGAAACTCAGTGATCTCAAAACAGTCGCCGATGCACTGGGAAAAGTTTTCCCCGTTCATCCCGGTACATGCATTGCACACAAGTCCCGCCGCCTCACACTTGCCCTCGGACACGCTGCCGAGTGCGGCAAACTGCCGGTAAAGTCCCGTCAGCTGCTGGGAAAGGCACAGATCCGTATCCAGCAGGTCTCTTGCTGTCAGGAGGAAAAGAGACTGCAGCGCTTTCATCCTGCTGCAAAGCTTTTTCCCATTCCTGCAACCAGAAGAGGTTTCCGGCTTTACTGCCTGTTCCGCTTTGGCCTTTTCCTTCTTCTGCGCTTCCAGCACAGCCATCGGGTCATTGCGGTCGTACATGTCGACGCCCCGGTCTACCAGAAACTGTCTGGCTCCCGGCGTCAGCCTTTCCCCCTCCTTCAGGTCGTAGTCCGTAAAGGGCTGTTTCTTATATAAGTCCCTTAAGTCTTCTTCCGTTATGAACTTCATGTAAGCCCTTTCCTTTCTTTTAACTCTAATAAATAACGTTTCAATTCCGCAACGCCTCTGTCCTCCGGCACGCTTACTGCAAAGTACGGTTCCCGCACTCCCGTCTTCTCCAGCTGCCTCTCACAGATCTCTCTGTTCTCCGGCATCAGGTCACATTTACTGATGACCCCGATCACCGGGCAGTGGAATGCGCGGGCAAAGCCGTGGGAGTAGACCTCTGCGGTCCTGGACTGATCGATCAGAAGCAGCATGCACCAGGCATCCTGCGCCAGCGCGATCATGTGCTTGTACATCCAGGCGTTTTCGATATAGGCGCTTGGAACATCGATGGTGTTCTTACCATATATCGTATCCTGCGTCCTCCGCAGCGGACCGTCGTAGTCGTTTATGGAATTGACAAGGGTTGTTTTTCCACATCCCTTGGGTCCTATCACCATGATTCGCTTTTTTCTCATACTACGTTCTCGTGATTGGTACTGTCGTAAAGTCCAGTTCATCGCAAAGAGTGTCGGTTACAGCTTTCAGTGCCGTCTCCACGCTCTGCACATCGCCGGAGATTACAACGGACCCTGTGAAACGATCGAGAAATCCGATTTCTACATCCGCTTTCTTCGTTGCAATATCAGCAGCAATAATGGCGGTTTCGTATGGTGACAGTGTGAGGATCCCGATGGCGCCTTTGTCGTCGATACCCAGACGTTCATAGATGTCGAACATCGGCGATGCGATCACATGCGCGATGGTCACCTGTTTGCCTGGAACCGACTCCTGTATGATTCGTTCCATCGGTTTTTCATTCATGATTCCCATTCGGTATCACCTTTCTTACTGCTAATGTCTGATAACGGAAACCGGGAAATCGTATTCCCTGATCCAACCCTCGATCCGATCCAGATCCGCATCGTCCAGACTTGGATCCCCTTCAATCGGGTAATCCATTCCCAGCTGCACATACTTGTTGACGCCCAGCTTGTGATACGGAAGAAGATCGATGCCTTCAAAATTCTTGAATTCCTTAAATGGTTTGAGGAATTCGATAACTCCTCTGATTTCAGCTTCGCTGTCATTGATCCCCTTGAGCATCGGCATACGCACTTTCACGTGCTTGCGCTTCATGATCAGCTCTTCCATATTTTCCAGGATCATCTCATTGCGAACACCTGTCAGTTCGAAGTGCCGGTCCGGATCGATATGCTTTAAGTCGAAGAGGAAGAGATCGACGTATTCCGCAAAGCGGAGGATCGTCTCCTTCTTCGTGTAGCCGCACGTTTCGATGGCCGTGTGGAGACCTTCCTGCTTGCACGCCTGCAGCAGGTTGATGGCCGCTTCCGGCTGGGAAGTTACCTCTCCCCCTCCCAGTGTCACGCCGCCGCCGGACTGTTCATAGAACGCTCTGTCCTGCTCAACGTACTCGAGAAGTTCCGAGATAGGAACCTGCTGACCAGCCACCTTGAGGGCATCCGGCACACAGGCTTCCACGCACTGACCGCATCCGATGCAGTCGATGTCGCGATCGATGATATGCTCGCCTGTCGGGGATATGCTGTGGATCTTCTGTGGACAAACGGGAACGCACGAGCCGCAGCTCACGCACGTCGTCGGTTTAAACATGATCTGATATTTCCGTTCCAGTCCCTCCGGATTCGAACACCACTTGCAGCGAAGTGGACATCCTTTAAAGAAAACCAAAGTTCTTACGCCCGGTCCATCATACATATTGTATTTCTGTTTGTTGAATATGAACGCTTTTCTTTCGATTACGTTATTATCGCTCATTTTTTACTCCCGTCTGTAAATCAAATCCTGATTTAGAACTTGGTCAGCATCGTTCTGCTGATGATTTCATCCTGTACGTCCTTGCACAGTTCTGTGAAGAATGCACTGTATCCTGCTACGCGGACAACCAGATCCTTGTAGTTTTCAGGATGCTTCTGCGCATCGATCAGCGTGTTGTTGTCCATGTAGTTGAACTGCATTTCGCCGTTTCCGAATGCACATGCTGTACGCAGCAGTGTGATGATGCCGTTTTCGCCTTCCGGCGTATCCAGCAGTCCTGCCATCAGCTTGAAGTTGTGTACCATACCAATGTTCATATTGTCGTTGGACAGTTTTGCTACAGACTTGATGATTGCTGTCGGTCCGTTGAAGTCTGCACCCTGCGTCGGGCTGATACCGTCGGATAACGGAGTCCACGCCTTACGTCCGCCTGCGGATGCGCCAGTCAGCTGTCCAAACGGAGTGTTGTTGGAAATGGAGAGTGTACCATGGCTCAGTACGGAGTACAGAGTCTTGTACTGTCTGTGTTCCATTTCTGTAAAGTTGATCAGGTCTGCTGCGATCAGGTCTGCGTAATCGTCGTCGTTACCATATTTCGGAGCAGCCAGGCAGTCTGCCTTGATCTGATCATATCCTTCGAAGTCAGCCTTCAGAGCTTCATTCAGCTGCTTCAGTGTGTATTTTCTGTCATCGAATACAAGTTTCCTGATGGCTGCCATGGCATCTGCATAAGTTGCCAGACCGGACCATACAACACCAGGTCCGAAGTTGTACATCGCACCGCCTGCAGATACGTCCCTGCCCTTTTCCATACATCCTTCGTACATGATGGACATCAGCGGCTTCGGCGCCAGATCTCTGTGCACACGCTGTGATATCACTGTTGCTACAGCAGTCCACTTGGTAACGTACTTGATCTGTTCCTTAACAGCTGCATCAAACTGTTCATAAGTCTGATACTGATCCAGATCTCCAAGATCAGGAGTGACCTGCTTGCCGTACCAGAGTGGAACACCGTGGTTCAGTGCCAGTTCGATACAGATCGGCCACTGCGTGTAAGAAGTGGAAGTCCACTGATACAGTCTTCCTGCTTTCTGCGGTTCTACGCATCCCATCAGGCAGTAGTCTCTCGCATCTTCGATGGAAACGCCCTTTGCCAGCATCATCTTGATGTGAGTATCGTCGAAGTGGCATGCAGGGAATCCCATACCGGAACGAACTACGTCTACGATCTTCTTCATGTATTTCTGAGGCGATTTGTTGTTGATACGGCATGCCAGGGATGGCTGATAGATCTTTACGTGTCTTACAGCATCCATCAGCAGGTAAGTCAGTTCGTTGGTAGCATCTCTGCCGTCACGAGTCAGACCGCCGACACACATGTTTACGAACGGCTGATATCCTGCGAAGAACTTGGAACCGCCTTCACTTGTGATCCACATCATTTCGGACATCTTGATCAGCATACATCCAGCCAGTTCAAATGCCTGGAAGTTGTTCATGCGTCCAGCGTCCAGATCAGCCTTGTAGTAAGGGTACATGTACTGGTCAACACGACCGATGGACATACCAGTCTGGTTTTCTTCTACCGGCAGCAGGGACTCGATGGTCCATACAGCCTGGATCGCTTCCCAGAAAGTATCCGGTTTGTGAGCCGGCACCTTGGCGTTTACTTCTGCGATCTTCTGCAGTTCCTGCTTTCTCTGCGGATTTGTTTCCTGAGCAGCCAGCTGTGCAGCGTACTCGGACATACGACGTGCATACGTCATAACGCCTTCTGTCGTATCGATAACGGATTTATAGAAATAGATCTTATCCAGATCATCAGGATTTTCGTAATCCAGTTCAGCCAGGTGAGCCTTGGCTTCATTCTGGATGTCGATCATGCCCTTCTTCATCAGGATCACGTCATATCCAGGGTTGGAGTCTCCACCGCCGTTTACTGCGTGGTAAGAACAGTCGGAAACGAAGGATTCGCCGGACAGTTCCCATACGCCTGCTTCACGATACTGGCTTTCGCAGTATTCGTCAACGGATTTGCCTTCCCAGAACGGGAACAGTTCATCTCTCATGACTCTCTTGTCTTCATCAGAGATGTAGAACGGATCCTGCGGACGGCTGCCGATAGTGTCGATTTCATCCACCATCCATCTCCATGCGATATCAGGAGAAAAAGCTCCTGCACGCGGTGCGCCGTTCGGTGCTCCGACGATCAGTTCGTTGTCCTGGATCACCAGAGGAGCTGTTTCACAGCAGTAACGGAAGCACTTTGCACGAAGTTCGATCTTCGGCATACCAGGGTTCTCCTTGGTAATCTTCGTTACCGCACGCGCTCTGTGAGTCGTAATGGACGGAACCTGCTTTAAGAAATTCTCTTTCAGTCTTACCAGACGCTCTGTCGGTCCTACTGGAACTCCATCTTCGTCAACCTGAGTGGTTGCTGCAGCGATGGAGGAGTAGTAAGCCGGATGCTCATGGCTTCCTGCAGGAGCAGGTGCCGGCTGAGCCTGAGCCGGTGTTACTGTGGAAATGTCTCCGGAAACGGATTCAAACATTTTCATCAGAGAAGTGCGTTCTTCATCAGACATGTTTTTCGTTGCTTCTGCAATTTTATTTGAAAATTCACGAATATCCAAATCTATTACCTCTCTTTCTCTATCTAAAAACGAATAAGCTATAACTGATTATTGATACTTGCCAGTGCGTCCTCCAGCAGTCTCTGCAGTCTTCTCAGACTGTCATCATCTGCTGCAGCCGGTCTGCTCGCAGTAGCGTTTGCCGGACTTCCCATACCCAGATCTTCAATCCGGCGAACACCGTAGCCTACTTTTCTCACGTAGATGAGGTTCATCGGCGATACGTTGTCCGAGGTGATGCCCTGTCCGGCGGAACCGCTTCCCAGTGTCAATGCCGGGAACAGGTTTGTGGTCGCCCCCATGCTGCCGTATACGGCCGGGGTATTGACCAGCATTCTTCCTACCGGTTTCTTGATGGCAAACTGGTGGATCACGTCAGGATCCTTGGAGTGGATCACCAGCGTGTGTCCGTGACGCTCTGATAACAGAAGTTCGATACATTTCTCGCAGGCATGCATCCAATCGTCCTCGATGAAATAGGAGAGAACTGGACAAAGTTTTTCTTTCGAGTACGGATTGTTTTCCGATACATACTTCTGTTCTGCCAGAAGTACCTTTGTCCCGGCTGGAACATCGATCTTCGCCCAGCGGGCCAGATCCTCCGCCGCCTTTCCGGCCAGTTCCGGATTGGCGCTGCCGTCTTTAAAGTAGAACAGCTTCCCGAGACGTTCTGCTTCTTCTTCTGTCATGAAGTAAGCTCCGCTTGCTTCAAATTCGGCTCTTACCTCTGCTGCGATGCAGCTGTCCACGACAACGGACTGCTCCGCTGCCGATACGACGCCATTGTCAAATGTCTTGCTTGCTATGATATCCTGGACTGCCTGATGGATGTCCGCCGTCCGTTCGATGAACGCCGGCCCGTTGCCTGTCCCTCCGTAGATCACCGGTTTTCCGGAATGGTATGCGTCCTGAAGCATACCCGGAACGCCTGTGTTCATGATCAGCGAAGTCCATTTGTGGTCCATCAGCTCCTTCGTTCCCGCTTTGGTCACGGTGTGAAGGTATGCCAGCGCACCTTCTGGGAGTCCGCAGCCTTCGGCTGCCTGGATCAGAATGTCCAGCACTCTGGAAATGGATTTCTGCGCTCTTGGATGCGGTGAAAACAAAACGCCATTGCCGGACTTGACAGCGATCAACGCTGTGTATATGGTCGTGGAAACAGGACTTGTCGCCGGGCAAAGGCTTACTAAAACACCCATTGGCACTCCTACATCCATGATCTGTTTTTCCTGATCCGTGCGGATAACGCCTACGCACCGCATATTCCGCAGATGAGCCGGCAGGTATTCACAGGCAAACCTGTTCTTGATGAACTTGTCCTGCCACTTGCCGTAATCTGTTTCCTCTGCAGACATCACTGCCAGTTCCTTCGCATGAGACGAAGCCGCCTGCGCCATAGCCTCGACGATCTCGTCCAGCTTTTCCTGTGGGAAGGTTGCCAGTTTCTGCTGCGCTTCATAAGCATTTTCGGCCAAGATACGAGCTTCCTGGATCGATAGCAAATCGTTATCAATGATATTCACTTTCATTTGCATCTCTCCTTTTCTTTATAAGTTCGTCATCATATCCAGATTTTTTATTCTGCCGGATACGGAAGCAGCTTGTCCAGCGAATACTGGCATGTGATCTTCTTCAGTCCTTCGTGCGGTCTTGCGATGACCGTGGAGCTGTAAACCTCATGTCCGATTGCTTCTACTGCTTTAATTCCTGCTGCAACAGCAGTTTTGCATGCTCCAACGTCTCCTTCTACCAGCACCGAGATATATCCGGATGCGGTATTTTCAAAACCGATCATTTCTACATCAGCTGCCTTGCACATTGCATCGGCTGCTTCGATACAGAATACGATACCGAAAGTTTCGATCATGCCCAGAGCTTCTGTTCTGATCGCGCCAGGTTCCAGCAGTTCTTCGTCACACTGAGTATCTACATCGTAGATGGATACTACATCCCCGATCGGACGGATCGGTCTTGGAATGACATCGGTCGCTGTTAATGTACCGATGGCTTCTGCGGCTTCTGCACCTGCCTTGATCGAAGACTTTACAGCAGCAACATCTCCCTTGATGAACATCGTTACCAGGGTAGATCCTACGTTTTCATAAGATAACAGATCTACTTCTGCTGCCTTGAGCATCTTGTCACATGCTTCCAGTGCAGGTACCATGCCGATCGTTTCCAGCATACCCAGTGCCTGTTCTGCATAATATCTTGCCATAACAAGAATCTCCTTTCCTGAAAAATCTTTGACACATGCCATCCCGTTTTCATTGCGGCGGCAGTGTCGGGCTTCTTTACAAGTAAACCGAAAAAGGATGAAACACCCTTTTTCGGATACTTACTATCACTAATTTAAAATTAGTCCTTGATGTAATTGTTGATCGTGTCGATGCCTTCCTGGCTGGCCTTGTAGTAGATCACCAGTTTACCCTGGTCGTCCAGCTCGTAGCGGCTTTCGTCGATCAGTCCGTTGGAGCACGCTGTCATCAGAGCCTCGTCCATAGCGTGATCCTTGAATGCCTTGAAGCTGCCGTACTCTGCTCTGAGAGCACCCTGTACATCAGCTCTGCATGCTTCCTTACCGTCTGTAAAGAACTTCAGTACTGAAAAGAATAATGGTCTCATGTTTCTACGCCTCCTTCTCTGTTGCCTTCTGCTGCGAAATAGCGAGAACGAAGATACCGATTACCATGATGATAGCTCCTACCCAGCCTGGCCATGCGATGTTCCATCCTTCTCCGCCGAAAATAAGTCCGCATACAACGAGACAGTATAACGGTCCCCAGAATGCGTATGTACCATTGCAGCCCATACCTAAAGCAGCACCGCACATGGAAGCACCCTTGTACCAGAACTTGAAGGACCAGGATGCGAATACACCACCGATGAAGAACATCCAGATGGACGGTCCGTCAGCCAGAGCATGTCCTACCAGAGCCAGTCCGGAACCGATTCCGTCTCCGCCCATTAAGGACAGCAGGGAGCACAGGATAACAGCGTTTACGATACCGGATGTGCACTGACGGATACAGATAGCAACTTCTGTATCGACCATGCAGCATGCATATCCGCCTACAGCACCTTCGATACCCCAGCCTAATGCTGCACAGAATGCTGCGATGATACCGATAACAGCTTCACCGCTCATATTTCCGAAGATACCTGCAATTCCGCCTTCCGGAATACCATATCCGAACAGACCGATGATTACAGCTGCCGCGAAGCAGATCACGATACCGAGGATCATGCCACCGCTAAGCTTCTGCTTGTAAATGATTCTTCCGATGATCGCGCCGATTGCCGCGTTCAGTGCTGCGATCGGAACGATGATGGATCCAGCCATCTGCAGACCGATTACATAAGCTGTGGAAGCTAAAGGTCCACCGATGATCGCTGCCACGATCAGGATTCTGCCCGGCTTCGTGTTGATGGATCTTGCGAAGTCACCCAGTCTTCCGATGATCGCTGCATAGATCAGTGTCCATACTGCGGAACAGATATCGTTTACTGCTGCACCTACTGCAGACAGTGTGTAAACAAGTGCGAATGCAGAAAGTCCTGCTGCCACTCCTGTTCCACCATAATAGTCTACCCATACACCAGTTGCCATGCCCTGTGTCATGAATGCCGTATATCCACCATACAGAAAACCTGACATCAGTGCGATGAAGATACCCTTTTTACGGTACGATTTTTCCTGCGCCTGTTTTGCCGCTAACGCGTTGTTTGGCGCAGTCATTGCACTATCGCTCATAATACTCCTCCTTTTTAAATGAATGATTGCAACATAACATAACGAATAACTCTATAAAAACTTTATATCGTTACCTGAACAGGTCGGAGCATCTGTACTTGCCGCCAAACTCTCTGGCATGCTCCCGTTTCTACGCATCTTTTATATAATAATAGTTAGAATCCCAATATCCTACATTCTTACCTTTATTTTAGACCATACTCCTATGAGGAATGTCAATCCCAAAAATCCTTCCAAAAAACTGTGTGTTTTTTAATGTTTTCCAGCGTTATTTTTTGTGCTCTGGCAACAAAACGTCATTTTTTGTTCAAAAATGAATAAAAACGATTCATTTTTACAAAATCGATAAATCCCTTGCAATTCCAACAAAAAAGAGCCTTTTCTGAAATTGAATCTTCAGAAAAAGCTCCTCCGTGCTCCCATATTTGCATATTCTATTCTGTTCTTAAACAGTCCACAATTAAACCTTCCCCCTAAGGGTATGCTTCTATCGACCGTACTCATCGTCCCGTTTTTTGGCTTCCTCCCACGGGAGCACGTCTCCGTCCTCCCTGAGATATTCCAGCAGTTCCGCAACGCCCTCACCGGTGTAAGAGCTGACGTGGAACACCTTCTGACATCCCGCAAGGCGAAGCCATTCCTCCGCCTGCCGCACATTGGCGATCGGGTGATCGATCTTGGTTACAATGCCCACGACTTCCCGATTGCAGACCGACGTCACACAAGGCGGATACAGGGAATAGGGCTCAATAGCGCTCATCAGAAGCCCCACCACGTCCGCCTCATAGGAATACACCGCCAGTGCTCCGCCCAGCTCCTTGGTCTCCGCATACTCTCCCGGCGTGTCGATGATCACATCGTAGTGATTGACGTACTGGGTCTTGTGGTAAGTGATATGCTCCCCTTTCAGCGCCTGGGTCAGGGTCGTTTTGCCTGCTTCGCTTCGTCCGATAAAAATAATCTTCCTCATAGGGCAACCTTTCTACCGGCGGGTGATCTCGCAGCAGGAATATCCCAGATCATCCCGGAAGTACCGCACGACTTCCTCCACCGCGCTGTTGACCTCCGACAGCAGTCCCGTAATGATAAGGGTCCCGCTGAACCGGTCCACGAATCCCAGGTATACATCACCGGTCTTGATGGAAATATCGCTGGCGATGACAGCCGACTCCGGCGGGCTCATATTCAGTATGCCGATGGCAGAATTGCCGTAATCCACATCAGGGTTCAGTCCCAGTTTCTTATAAACGATCGGTCTCGGTCCTCCGATCACGTGAGCCAGTGTGATCTGTTTGCCAGGCACCAGCTCCTGAATGATCCGCATCTTGCCTTCCATATCCTGAGGATCAGTCTGTATCATCTGCTGCAGATCATTTAAATCCTTTATATCATTAAAGTTCATACGCGTTCTCCTAAAATTAAAAAGCTAAAATCATTTTACAATATCCACAAAAATTTCTGTCACGAAATCACTGGTCTTGCGGATGGTCCAGTAATCGGTCACGTACCGCTCGATGGAGGAATTGCCGCATTTGTAGCCGTGGTTCTCCGCCCACCGGAATATCTTGTGATACGTTTCATTGATGGTATCATGGGATCCGATGTGATACGCCGACAGCATCATCTTGCCGCCAAAACTCATGGTCCTGTTGTCGTCGATCTCCCGTGCTCCCCGCTGGAACACATATGCTTTCGTCGGCTTTCCTGCCAGCTTCTCCTTAACGTCAGGGAAATGAATGCAGACCGGACCTGTGATGGCATGTCCGATCTCCTCCAGATAATTGGTCCAGTCGATGTTGATGATAGACTCCATATAATTATGGGTGAACGTCTGCTCCATGTAGCATACGGAATGCATCTCAATGTACTTGACCGATACCTCCGTAACGTTGTTTTCCAGCACGCTCTCCGCCTCCATGACCAGATCGTACCAGTCGCAGACGGACGTGTAGGCGACGTTGATGTCCTCCCGCTGCTGTTTCAGCTCGTCGATTTTCCTCCGGAATCCCCGCTCCTGCACTTCATAGTTGTCACTTTCCAGGAACTCCTTCATCTCTTCCAGCTTAAATCCCATCTGCTTGAAATACTTGATGACCGGCACCATAAGGAGCGTCTCCTTGTTGTAGTACCGATACTTATTCTCCTCGCAGATATAATCCGGCGAAATGATGTTGATCTTGTCGTAGAACCGAAGGGCCTTCTTGGATACATTGCAGATCCGGCTCACTTCTCCGATGGAATACAGTTCCTGCTGCGTTTCCGGCTTTTTTCCGTCTTTCATGTCACATCTCCCCCTGCGGCACCGCCGCGCTCCATGCAAAGATTACTGCTGGCTTCGGATTTTCGCTTCCGCATCATCCATGGATCCGTACCCGTAAAAACTCGTCGTCATCCGGTGGATCACAAAGGATGGATTGTGGTTCTCGTCTGCCGGATCGATCCCGGCGATATGCTGATAATACAGCTCCAGCGTCCGCATCGAATACGTCTTCAGCTCTCCTATGGTGTATATATGAAAGGATACGTCCGCCGTCTGGGTTCCCTGCAGCGGCCTGCTCTTGCTGTAAAGCCCCGGATACCGCTCGTCAAACGCCTTCTCAAAGCCTAAAAGCAGATTGACCACGCGATCCACCAGCTCACTCTTTGCAGCAGAAATCTGCGGGAGCACCGCCTTCAGTTCCCGGTCAAAATACGCCGGATCCGTGTACTCCATCATGTAACCGTACTTCTCCGTGATCACGTTCCGACCTTCCCTCTGCGCCTGGTAAAGATCCTGCTCGTAGCTCTGCAGCATCACTTCGCTAAAAGATGCGAACTGGCTGAACCGCATCACATAAAAGGTCCACTCGTCGTCCTGACATGCCGCCCGTCCGCCGGTGTTAGTCACCTGATCGAACATGTTCCATTCTATCTCAATGATCCGGTTGATCAGCTCGTCCTTCGGGCTGTCCTTTCGTTTGATTGCATCGTTTACATATCTCATCTCATTAGTATCTCCCTTTTTCTTGCAAAGACTCCGCTAGTCAAAATCCACCATGATATGCAGATCTTTCAGTCGTGCATCGCGGATCCCCCGCATCAGTTCCTCGCCCTGCACCTGCAAAAACGCCTCCGTGCTCCGGGTAAATCCTCTCCTGTTCAGTTCACTGCCTACAGCAACGCAGATCCGCTCGATCATCTGCTCCTTGCGACCGCCGTTTTCCGGCCTGTCCGAGATCTGCGTCAGCTCCGCCAGAAGCTGCACCGCATCCTGCAGTACAGTAAACTGCGCTGCTCCCCGGAACATCCATTTATAATACGGCATGTACGCTTCGTTGAGCAGGTAGATGGCCGACATGGCCGTCTTGACGAACTCCGCGCAGGCCAGATAAGCCGCCTGGCTGTCGCCGCGCTTCATGCATCTGCCGTAGTTGTACTGCCCCGCCTGCGCCATGACAGCACACCGGGCGGCCAGTTTTTTCTTCAATACGTCTTCCGGATAAAAGCCCTTTAACGCTGTCCGGATTTCTGAGAATTTTCCCAGGTTGTCTGCAAAGACCTCTCCGTTGGTCACCGTTGCCAGAAAGCGTTCCGGGATCCGAAACCACTCCATGTTGTCCTGCGGCGCCTGGGAAAGTCCCGTAAACTTGCGGTAAAACCCTTCGATGGGGATAACGCCGACCCTGCCGCCGCCCTGCGCCGACGTGATTCTCGTGTAACCCTGATAAGTAGCCGGCAAGCTGTCGTAAGCTCTTTGCAGCTCGGCGCCAGCCTTTGCATAAATCTCCTCCGGCACCCAGATGCAGAACGCCGGACCGAAATCGTGATCCGTAGAGATCTCATCGTCGAAGCCCAGACATTCCGAGCCTTCGCCCACCAGTCCCGCTGCCAGATACGGCTTGTACTGAGACAGCTGCGTCTCGATCATAGGTTTTCCGTATTCTTCAAAATATGCTCTGGAAAGCTCCAGTCCTTTCATTATGCCATTCCTTTCAATTTTGCCACATTTTCCTCCAGCACCCGGTAGTATTCCGTCCGGCCGAAGTCCCGCTCCATCAGCGCCAGCGCCTTCTCATACCAGGCGATAGCTTCCTGCGTCTGTCCCTTCAAATAGAAGACCTGTCCCAGTCCTGCACACGCCGACGAGTAATGAACATCGCCGCCACCATCGGCTTCGAACATCCGGCACGCCTCTTCAAAGCTTTCCCGCGCCATCTCCAGTTTATTCTGCCGCACCTGCAGCTCGCCCAGATTGATGTACGTGGTGGCCAGCTCGCCCCGGCATTCCGGGATCCCCTTGATGATGCGGAAGGCGATGTCCAGCGCCTGCTCTGCCTTGTCAAACTCCCCGGTATCCCGGTAGACCATGCTGATGTTGTTGTTGAGCGCCGCCATCCGGTAGTCACCCGCAAGCCCACACTCCACCAGGAGATCCCGCGCCCGCAGGAAATACTGCAAAGCCTCCTTCAACTCTCTCGAGTTGACGTACACATCCCCCGTGTTGATGAGCGCCGTCGCGTAGTGTTCTGAATGGGTCAGCCCCATGTGTTCTAAATTGGTCAGTACCGTCCGGTATAGATTCTTGGCCCGGTCGATCTGGCCCATAGCACGACAAAGTCCTCCCAGCTCATTGCTTACCGCAACAATCCCGGAGGAATCCTGTTTGTTTTCTGCTTCCTGCAGCCAGCGCTCCAGATAACGCATGGTCTCGCTGCTGTCCTTTTTCTGAAACAGCGCGTCCAGCCCCTGGTAAAACTGGCTCAAGTCGATTCCGTTCTGCATGACATCACCTACTTTTTACGAATAAAGTTGGTCATGACCGGACGTTCATATTCCGGCTGTCTCACGCGCTCGCGCAGTCCCGCATCCTTATTGCGGATCGAATACGCAATGCTCTCTCCCAGCGTACGCATGGTCTGCATGCCTTCTTCATCCTGCTTGACTTCCTCAGGTGAATTACCGTGTACCTGATTCCAGTACTGCGATGTTGCAACGGTCATCTTGTTGATCATAAAATATTTGTTGATCCGGTCAAAGGCCGTGCTGGCGCCGCCCCTTCTGCAGGAAACGACTGCTGCTGCGATCTTGCCGTCCATCTTGCCGCTTCTGTAGTTGCTGTAAAACAGTCTGTCCAGGAAGCAGCAAAGCTGTCCGGATGCCCCGGCGTAGTACACCGGCGATCCCACGACGATCCCGTCGAATTCCACAAGGCGCCTTGAGATCTCGTTGACCCCATCCTTGTCGAATACGCACTTGCCTGTAGCGAAACAACTTCCACAGCCCACGCATCCTCTGATCGGCGCCGCGCCGATATGATAGATCTCGGTGGCCACATCGTTCTTGTTGAGCGAATCCGCCACTTCCTTCAGCGCCGTATACGTGCACCCGAACTGATGCGGGCTGCCATTGATTAATAAAACCTTCATTTTCAATCCTTACTGTAAGCCTTTTTTCCAGTAATAAATATAAAAATCATAGTTTGAGGGTATTGTAACACATTTTCCCGGGAAATGCAAAGAATCGGCGGCAGAAAACCGGACAGGTCTTTGCGGCAAAAACTGACCGGATTCCAAGTTACCAGTTCCGACTTTCTTGAGGGCGCTGGCCTCACTTAGTCCTCGCCGCTTCGCGCCTGCGGAATCGTTCCGCCAGCGCCCTCAAGAAGCCGATCTGATTGCCCTGCCCATTGACTCACAGTATTCTGGCCAACTTGTTTTGCAAACACCGGCAGGAAATGCATTGCCCTCCTGAGTCCTCAACCTCATTACGGCCGCAGAATTGTTAAATTCCCAGGTTCCTAAAAATCCCCTTCAAATCGGAACTCACTGCATTTCCAAACACCCCTGAACAACATTGAATTCCCAGTTACTGATTTTTTAGCTCTATTTCGGAACTAAACCTGAAATTCATATACATCGCCTGCCATTTTCTTTGCAAAGAACCTCGCCAACTTCCCATCACCAGACATTTTTTCTTTATCTCGGAACTCCCCGCCAAATGCTCCTGGCACCACTTCCCATCCTCATACCATTTTCACACAATCTTGGAACTCAATAAATAACTCTTCACGACTCCATTCCATAAAGTTCCCATATACCTGCAAAAAATCAAAAACTGGGAATTCAATATCCCAGCTTTTAAAATCACTCATACATAAAGTACCAGTCAATATCAAATCCCGCTTCGATCTCACCTGCAAACTGAACAATCGACTGATCCAAATATAATTCCGGTCTCTGATCTTGTGCTGCGATTTCAATAACAGCTTCAAATCCAGGAGTGATTCCATAACGCTTATTAACCAGTTTGATTTCATCCACATGCTCCTGCAAAACATCCACCAATTCCCGAAAGCATTCATTCAAATCCAAAGAATGTTTTGGTTCCAGCTCAAATTTCCAACGAGAAGCCTTGCGAAATAGCGCCCTTCGTTTTTTACTCTCTGTTTTCTCCAGCAGTCTACTCCTCTGTTCTTCACTAAGATCTTTTCTGATCCACGCTTCAGGCTGAATCACACTTCCCTTTTGTCGAACATCCGTCGGTTTCAATGTCAAAATTTCACCCAGTTCTTCAATATTAAAATCCTTATCCGTCACATAGAAAAAATACACCTGTATTGTAGTATCTGTGATAAACTCCATATTTTCCCCTCGTTATCATCGTCCTCAACAATTACGACTATTGTATCTTACCTCCCGCTATATTACAATATATTCATAACACTATCACAGGAGGTCAACAATGAAATTAATCGATTACAAAGAACCTGTTTTATATGCAGGCACCATCTTCTCTTTTCCTGGCAAACCACCATTTGAAGAAAAAGTAGAATTCATGCTGACCGAATACCCCGACACTGAAAGCAGATTCGCAATACACTGCATCTCTGGATACCATGCCGGAGCTCTGGAACTCTGCCTTCCACTAGAATCTTTGTGCTCCACTTCTGGATCTCACGCCATCTCTACCGACTGGCTCCGTCAAAACTGGACAGCCTGGGTCTATCAGGACTGTTCAGCGAATGCAGTCTACCTAACACACTTCTATAGTTGGTAACCAATCCGACCCAGCGTCACTATAACTCCCTGCAACTCTATAATACCCTATTTCCCTCCTGCAAAGTCCTTCTCGGATAGTTTCGGCTTGCCCACATTTCGGCCGTCAGCAAAAAATACCGCAATCCGAAAAATTTTTCATCCACAGGTTATTTTCTCTATAAATCGCCTCCCCCGAACTCCTGTACCTCGAAATACCCCCTTCATTTCCCAGCCAAAACTATCCCACACACCATCTGCCTCAGCGATTGCGATATTCCTGCCGATGCTGCCAGCCATATCACCCACAAAACTATCCATTCCGTCATCATAATCCAACCTTTGCGTTATTTTAACGAGACCCGAACATCCTGAATGTGACCACATAGCGGAGTCAGGATATTCCACCAGCCATTCCTGTCGGCAGGTCGCTATACGATTGCCTTTTCCCTGAAAAACCGCTATAATATCTACATTATGTTTCACGATCTGACACACGGCAATATCACAAAATCCCTTCTGCTGTTCGCCCTCCCCATGATGGCGGGAAATCTGCTGCAGCAGTTTTACAATATCGCAGACACCATCATCGTCGGCCGGATCCTGGGTGAAAACGCCCTGGCCGCAGTGGGCTCCGCCTATACGCTGATGACCTTTCTGACTTCGATCTTCATCGGGCTGAGCCTCGGTTCGGGCGCCCTGTTTTCCATCTACCGCGGCAAGCAGGACCAACCGGCTGTGCGCAGCTCCATTTTTCATGCTTTCGTGCTGATCATGGGCGTGACCCTGTTGCTCAACGCGCTGGTCTACCTGTTTTTAAATCCGATCCTCACATTCCTCCGCGTACCGGCAAACGTCTGGGACGGCATGCGCCAGTACCTGCTCATCATCTTCGCAGGACTCATCGCATCGGCCCTCTACAACTTCTTCGCCTGCATGCTCCGGGCGCTGGGAAACTCCACCGTGCCACTGGTATTCCTGGCAGTTTCCTCGATCCTCAACATCGCCCTCGACCTGCTCTTCGTCGCAGTCTTCTCCTGGGGCATCGCCGGAGCCGCCTTTGCAACCATCATCGCCCAGTATGCGTCCGCCATCGGGATCACCGCCTACGTCCTGCTCCGCTGCCGAAGCGTGCTCCCGTCCCGCAGCGAGCTTCAGTTCGACCGCCAGATCCTCAAAAGCATCGGCCGTCTCTCCTCCATGACCTGCATCCAGCAGTCGGTCATGAACTTCGGCATCCTCATGGTCCAGGGTCTGGTCAACAGCTTCGGCTCCACCGTCATGGCCGCCTTTGCAGCAGCCGTCAAAATCGACACCTTCGCGTACCTGCCGGTGCAGGATTTCGGCAACGCCTACTCGACGTTCATCGCCCAGAACTACGGTGCCAACGACCGCGAACGGATCCGCCAGGGCACCCGCAAAGCCTTTCTTCTGGCCATCTGCTTTTGCCTCGTGATCTCGGCCGCCGTCGTGATCTTTGCAGCTCCGCTGATGCAGATTTTCGTCAGTGCAAAGGAAACGTCTATCATCGCGTCGGGCGTCTGGTACCTGCGAATAGAAGGCGCCTGCTACTGCGGCATCGGCTGCCTGTTCCTGCTCTACGGCTACTACCGCGCCGTCAACCGGGCAGAAATCTCACTGGTGCTGACCGTCATTTCCCTGGGACTTCGCGTCGCCCTCGCCTACATCCTTTCCCCGTTTCTCGGCGAGACCGGCATCTGGCTGGCGATCCCCATCGGCTGGGTCATGGCCGACCTTGCAGGGCTCCTGGGCATGCGCAGAAAACCAGCCACAGATCACAGCAAATCAAACACCTGATGCAGATCCGTGATCTCGTAATCGATCCGCAGATCCTCCGGCGCTTTCTGGCCCGTTGGATTGTACCAGCAGGTCAAAATCCCTGCGTTGTTTCCCCCTCGGATATCGCTGCTGAGGGAATCTCCGACGATCAACGTACCCACAGGATCTACCGTTCCGATAGCGTCAAAAACCTTCTCAAAGAATTCCACATTAGGCTTCTCCACGCCCAGCTCCTCCGACAGAAAAATCCCATCCATCAGCTCGCCCAGTCCCGACAGCTTCAGCTTTTTATTCTGTGCAACAACGGTTCCGTTGGATACCACGTACTGCTTCACTCTGCCCCGCAGCGCCCTGACGATTTCCAGGCTGTCATCCCGCGGCACGATGGTATCCCCCAGCGCATGCTGATACCTTTCATTGAACTTTGCAGCCACGCCGGCGTCCAGTCCTTCCGATGCAAAAAACTCCTCAAAACGCCCCACCAGAACCTGCTGTTTCGTAATCTCGTTGCGCTCCAGCCGCTCCCAGTAAGAGCGGTTGATTTTGGAATACCGCGCCAGCATCTCATCGGTGCACTCGCCCATTCCAAACTCCGCAAACAGCTTCCTGATAGCCGCTTCCTCCGCCGCCAGAAAATCCAGCAGCGTTCCGTCTACATCCCATAAAATCGTCTGTATCATCAATCAATTTCCTCCGTTGTTGTATATCGTTTTTTCGTGTCTCTCCGCGCGGTCGAAAGCGTCCGAATACGGCAAAATGCGTTCAAATGCTGCGAAACCGCCGCTACATTCCAGCGATTTTTCTTACCGTTCCCGCCGTTCGTATGGTCAGCTTTTTACCGATATCCATGCTGGCGGTTTTCGACCACCAGTTGGTTTTTCGATAGTCCTTCCTGCTGAAGGACCAGAAGATGGCATTTTTATAAGGCTGAATCTGCTCCATGCCCGCTTTTGGCTCTCCGATTTCCGCAAAGACATCGTCAAAGGTCGTCGGCGGCAGCATAAAAATCAGGTTGTCGTAGATTGCCTTATCTGCGCCGCCCCACCAGTCGGGAGCATGGCAAAGAATATCCTCCAGTGCGCTTTTTGTCATAACAAAGACAGGGATCTCCAAATCAAACTGCTCCCGGATCAGACTCTCGATCCGATCCGCCAGCTTCCCGGTATCCGCTTCATCGCTGGAAAACACTACATTACCGCTGTTGAAATATGTCTTAACTCCTTCAAAGCCAGCGGCCTCAAATCCCGCTTTTAACTCCGCCATGGGGATCTTGTTTTTCCCGCTCACGTTGATGCCCCTCAATAAAGCAATATATCGTTCCATGACCGTAACCACCTCCCGAACCGTCCTGCAGCACTAGCTCTCTGCATCATACCACATCCCCGGCCGCATCACAATTCCTGCACCTTAAAAGATCTGCCCCGGCAGTCTCAACTTCTCTTTTGGCGGGAAAGTGGCTTCAAACCGTTCAAATTCTTCCGGCTCTTTCTCACAGACAAAGTACCCTTCCGGATCTTTATAGCTGCCTGAAATGCCGTCCAGAAATCCCGGAATCAGTTCCTTGATCAGAAAATAATCCGCATCGGGATCATCTTCGTAGCGAATGCCTTTCGTCTTGGCCGGGACGAACCCGGATTTTCCATAAAAATCGATGTTTCCGGTGATGGCCAGTGCTCCCGCGCCTAACTTTCTCGCCTGCTCCATGGAATAGTCCAGCAGACGCTTTCCATAGCCCTGTCGCTTATATGCAGGCGCAATGCCGATGGGTCCAAACGTCATGATCGGTATGGCTCTCTGCCCCTCTTTTCCACCGTCGCACTGGATTTCCGAGCGAACATACATGACCTGGCCGATCATTTCACCGTCCAGTTCCATAACAAAGTCCAGCTCCGGCACAAACGCCGGATCCTTTCGATAGCGATGAAGTACGAAGTGCTCTTTGCAGCCCGGACAGTATACGTTCCAAAACGCCTCACGCGTCAAATTTTCCGTTTCCCGGTAGTCCACCTCCTGTTCGAGACGAATGATAATATTATGTTCTGACATAGTATTTTCCTCCTTGCTTTTCATCAAAATTTTTACAGTTCCAGCGATTTCTTCTGGAGCTTGCCCTTCACCCCACAAAAACCCGCGCTACCTCCATCGTAACCACCTTCAGCACCACGCCGCCGGACATGATGTAAAACCAAAGCTCCCGTGCGGCCTGCGTCTTTGCAATAGGCGTAGCGACAGCCGCCACAATGATCAGCAGCGCACCGATGCAGCCTATGATAGTCGGAATGCTGACCAGCGGGAACAGTCCCGGCGCACAGCTGCCGTCGATGACATGCTGTACGGATTTATCCAGTCCGTCCCGCGTCGCCGCAAAACAGCAAACGATCAGACCGAAGACCAGCAGGATCATGCTCCTGCGACCCCAGCATGCGATCCCATCGTGATTGTAAACCGAATACCCGATAAACCCCAGCATTGCCAAAATCATCAGCGTTGTCACCGTCGTGACCGTGCTCCCAAAATATAGTTTCATGATTTCGCTCTCCTTTCAAAAAACAAAGCGCAGCGCATTACCGTTTATCGATCAGCACTGCGGCTCTCCGTCCTTTCTGTAACCGGACTCCACCCGGTCGATAAACCGGTCGATATGTGCGGCCAGCAGCGGCGCAACCGGCTCCTTGTCCTCTGCACCATCATATATGCTGTAAAGCAGATACATCGGTCCGTAAAAGTCCAGTGCCAGCTGCATGGCATCCTCATCGCTGTTCGTCAGCTTGCGAAAAATCGCCGCCATATACTCCGCCGGTCCTGTAGCCAGATAGTCGTGATAAAGCTGTGCCAGCTTAGGATCCCGGTACTGCTCCAGCGTCAGCATCTTGCGAAAATCAGCTGAAAACTTTTCCTTCGTCCAATGGTCAAACTGTGCGATGCTGTAAGCACGGATCTTTGCAAGAGGCGTATGCATGTACGCTTCTGCAAAGCCATCCGGCTCGGTCTCCGGCATGTCGTACTCTTCGGCCCGCTCGTAGTCCATCTCTTCCATCCGTTCCACGATCCGGTCCAGGATCGCCTGCTTGCTGGCATAATGCTTATACAGTGCCGCCTTGGTGATCCCCAGCTGCTTTGCGATGTCGCTCATGGATGTCCCCAAATACCCGCTCTGTGCGAACAGCTCCAGTGCCGTTTCTAAAATCTTCTCTTTTGTATCTGCCGCCATAACGTCTCCCTTTCACCAAAAGTAACCGTTCGGTCACCATTATTATAGTTACCGAACGGTTACTCGTCAAGTCGTTTTTTATTTTTCCTGCAAAGGCTCTGCCCTCACTTCCTGAAAAAGTGAAAATCGCAGCAGTTTCCGCCGTATCCCAGCGTCTTGGTCCGCGTAAATCCTATCTTTTTCAGACCTCCATAAGTCACGTCATCCTCCATCCTCGCCGTAGATGCATGCTTCTTCGCCGCAACCATATCGATCATATACTTCCGCAGGTATTCATAAGTGTCCTCTTCCGAGAACCCGTCTTCCTGCAAAGTCCGATACAGGGCTATCCGCGGGAGCACCGTCTGTGCCAGAGTCTTCATCTGATTCTCCGACTTTCCCATCGTATTTTTGATCAGTTCATTAAGTGCCTTGTCCTGCCGTGCAAACAACGCATCGCCTCGCTTCGCGCCCAGCTCTTTTTCTAAAAATGCTTTAATCTGCTTCTGTTGTTTTATCTTCATCTCGATCGTGCCCATCCTAACATTTACATTCCCTTATCCCATTTCATGATAACACATTATACCACAAAAAGCTGTTTTAGCCTGATCGAGTGCTACGAAACTATACTGACACGCAACCTGGACTCCGTAGATACAGAGCAGACACAGATATGTCCGAAGCGATCTTACCGAATACTCTCTAAGTACCATACTAAAAGTAACAGGTAAGAAAACGTTTTTCTTACCCGCTCCATAAGTCCTGCTCCGAGATTATAGCTTAGGATCGGTTGTGCGCCCTGCACCAGTCCCGGCAGCAAAAGCTGATAAAAACAAAATGACAGGTGTTGTTACACCAAGTCCGGCAAGCGCCGCTTCCCCTTTGCCTAAAAATTCTTCCATTCCAAGATTTAGGTCGCAACAATCCAGCACCGCCTGAAATTCAGCCCTGAAACTCCTTCCCTAAAACCCCCACGGCACATACGCCGCCAGCACCACCGACGGAAGCATATTGGCAACATTCAGTTTCTTGCCCCACACCAGATTGATCCCGATGCAGAAGATCAGCACCGAACCGATGAAGGACAGATACGCGATGGCCGTCGGCGTCATCACCGGCGACACCACCTTTGCAAGAAGAGTAACGCCCCCTTCTAAAATAAACACCGGGATGGCCGAAAACGCTGCGCCATTACCCAGCGACGAGATCATCACGGCGACGATGATAAAGTCCAGCACGGATTTCACCGCCAGGGTGGAATAATCCCCCAGCAGACCGTCCTGAAGCGCCCCAACGATGGTCATGGCCCCGATAGAAAGAGTCAGCGTGGCAGTCACAAAAGCATTGACAAAGCTGGCGTCGCCGCTGTTTCCTGTTTTTCGCTTGAGCCACTCCCCGAAGCGTTCAAACCCCTGCTCGATCCCGATCAGCTCCCCGATGATCGTTCCCGTTCCAATCACTCTAGTATCCTCTCAAATTCCATATAAAGTCTATCTTTCCTGTTCTGTCTCTTCTAAAAACTCGTCTACCTCGTGGTTAAACTCCGCCGGGCACTTGTTGGCGATAAAATGATTTCCCTTTAAGATCACCAGCTTTGCGTCCGAAATATTAGCCGCGATCTCTCTCGTATGGGATTCCTTGATCATGTCCCGGCTTCCGCAGATCACCAGGGTCGGCGCCATGATCTTTGCCAGCTCTTCCGGCCTGATGTTGGGATCGTTGACCATCAGCCCCAGTAGTTCGACGTTTTTCTTCGCGTCCGGCGATTTTTCTGCAAAGTGGGATGCGATACGATATCCGATCTCTATGGGCAGCTGGGTAGTCCGCTTCACGCCCTTGGCATCCAGATTTCCTCCGTTTAAAATCAGCGCCCGGACCATATCCGGGTGCTTCATGGCGAACTTCATCGCGATGTTAGCCCCGTCGGAAAATCCCAGGAGCACCGCCCGCGAAACCCCGTGCTCCCGCATAAACTCATACAGATCGCAGGCGAACTGCTCGATAGTAAACGGTGCTCCACCCCGTGGAGACTTGCCGTGTCCCCGCGTATCCAGTGCCATCACCCGATACCTGCCTTTAAAATATTCGATTTGATGCTGGAAATATGAACTGTCCTCCCCGTTTCCGTGGAGAAACAGAAACGGCTCGCCAGTACCTTTTTCCTGATAAAATAATGTGATATCCATCGCGTATCCTCATGTCAATTTCATAATCCCAGAATACCACAGATCCAGCGCCATTGCCAGAGTCCAAAACTCAGCCTATAAAAAAGATGAAGAGCAGCATTTCAGTTATGCTGTCCTCCATCATTTTTTGTTTTATATAGCTTTTGCCGTCGCTTCTGATTCTCTGATTTTATCTGACTTTACGCTGTCTGCAAAGCGCATAAACGCCGCCCAGTACAGCGACTGCCATCAGCAGAGCCCATAAATCAACAAGGCTGTTATCCCCTGTTCCCGGAACACTTGATGCCGATTTTTCCCCTGCATTTTTATCTGCATCATTCTTGCCCGATGGGTTTGTATTCGCCTTAGAATCCGATAATTTAGCGATCGTCTCTGTCTTCAGAATTGTGCCGCATTCAGTGCATTCCTTATGTCTGCTGCCTGCTTCCGCTGTCGTCGCTTCCTTGTCTACGATCCACTCCGATGGCATGTGAGCGTCAGCTTCCTTCGTCACGACTTCCTTTGTCTGCTCTCCAAATACACCGTTCTTAAAGGTCACGGTATACAAAGTAGTCTCCGGACTTTTGCAGCCATCCTTAGGGGTTACCTTTGTAACGGCTTTTCCTGTCTCCTTCTCCTGATCCTGGCATTTCTCGCACGTTCTCACTGCAGTGCAGCTCATATTGTCCTCGCTCCAGGTGTATGCTGGAGTGCCGTAGGAATGACCCGTTGCCGGGATGGTGAAGTCTGATTCAGACTTCTCATTCTGTGCACCCGTATCAGAGTATATTTTCCCGCATGTGCATTTATAATACTCGTTATTGCCATCCTGCGTACAAGTCGCTGCCGTCGCATTTACTTTCTGAAGATGGTTCTGGCACACATGACCTAACGGTGGATTGATCGTATAGCCACATACAGTGCAGGTCTGTGCTGTATCTTCCGTTGCAGCTGCACCAGGCACATGACTTTGCAATGTCGTTTTCGATGCACATCCCACATTCTTACATTCCATCCAGTGCCCTTCCGGACCTGATGCCCATGCATAGCGATGCGATTTCGCCTGGGTTAGCACATCTCCGCAAACCTTACATGTTACTGCTGTTGCACAGTTTCCATCATCTTCATACGGTGTATGGGATGCATTTACCGTCACGGTTATGCTCGTACTGTTACCTGCCAGGTCTGTTGCTGTGATATTGTGTGTTCCAGCTGAGAGAGTATATGTTCCCTTTGATGTGCCAAGTACTGTATTTCCGTCTTTCACTTCTTTCAGATGGCTGTCATTTACTGTAATCGACTTTGATACGCAGTATATCCCGCCATCCGTTACCTTGCTAATTGTCGGTGCTGTCTTGTCCAGATTGTAGGATATAGTTCCTTTATAGATAGTGCCATCCGAAATTTTCTTAATATAGAACACTCCGCTGCCCGCTTCATCCGTAAAGGAAATGCTTTTGTCAAACTGCTTATCCGTTGTTCCGATCTTATATCCGGATTTCGCCGTGACTATGACATCTGAATTATACCAGCCATTTTTATTGGCTTCAGACACAGTGTACATCTCATCCGTGGCACTATCATATGTACGGAATGTCGTGTCTCCCGGAGTATATCCTGTCGGGTAAGTAGTGTGACTGCTATACATCGCCTTTGTCTGACCTTCTACTTCCAGCACTCCTCCCCGGCAGTAAATCGATTTGCCTGAGTTAATACCGCAACTATCACCGCGTTCATTAGTCACTCCTTCCGATACTGCTTTCACTTTGCCATTATTCATGGTAAAATTACCGGAGCATCGGATACCACAACTGGTGCCTGTGGCAATAGCTGCTCTTGCAGTGATCGTACCATTATTCACAGTCATATCTTTCCGTTCATCATTGGTCACGATACCGCAGCTATCATTTGCGGTCTTTCCTATCGCAGTGATCGTGCCGCTATTTACAGTCAGACCACCCGCCATGATTCCATAGCTTCCTTTCTCTCCACCACCTTGAGTTGAGAGAGAGCCATTTCCCTTAATCGTAAGAGTACCTTTCACATAAATCCCACAATTCCAACAATATGGATCTGAAAATGTATTGTTGATGGAATTGTTACCTTCAAGTTCAATCGTCAAGTCGGACGAAGAATAAATACCTCCGCTGAAACTGTAGTATTTCCAGCCCTCTCCGGAATAGCTATAACCATTCAACGTCAGCGTGTTCGTACTCAGATCGTAACTCCATCCTTTTCCTCTTGTGTTATCACTAGTAACCGCTTTACCACCGACCGCCAGACCATAATCCGTCGCCGCATTGGCCGTGACCGACCAGCTCGGAATCATCGCTACGATCATCGCCAGCGCCATAAGGAATACTCCGATTTTCCTCTTTATCGTACTTTTCTCCATTTCTCCTCCTTCCATATTTTATTTCTAATTTTAATCTCTTTCCGCATACCTTTCACCATTGTATCACCATCACCCGCGACACCCCCCCCGAATAGTGCGAAATGCACTTTCCAGGGTGCGAATTGCATGACGATCGCCTAAAAAACAAAGAGCTTTTTATATAACCCATTCCTCACAAAAAGTGGTATCACAGAAACCAAACCACTCTACCTTTATTCTTTTCTTTGATAGACTTGATATTTAAATTCCCAGTTTTTCAAAAGATAAGCCTCGATGGGAAGTAGATTCCCGCAATTCCATCAAAACTCCTCAAAACCGGAAATCCCACGGGAAATCTAAGCTGATTTCTGCTGTGATACAAATCATTTCCTACAAATCCACTAAAAATCCCGCCATAAAATCCATATACAGGAAATCCAGCTTCCTTTTCTTCAAGATTTTTACAATTCACTTCCCATCCACCACTACTTTTTTAGCAATCTGGGAATTTAATACGAAACAATGTTGTATTTCTACCTGCTACATTTTTCTTCCTATCCATCCTGCAAAGTCCGCTCCCTGGATCTCGCTTCTCTACAAACAAAAGAAACCTTCTGAGGATATGAGAAGGTTTCTTTTTTATTTGAAACATAGTAAAAAGGGTTTTCTTTTTTAGGCTGCAAAGATTCCTTACGGGCGCAGTCCCATGCCGCCTTCCAGCGTGATGGTC
Organism: uncultured Clostridia bacterium; assembly: GCA_934281605.1. Taxonomy (GTDB): domain Bacteria; phylum Bacillota; class Clostridia; order Peptostreptococcales; family Anaerovoracaceae; genus Lentihominibacter. The sequence goes on from CAKQXD010000001.1 coordinate 438,483, forward strand.
TCGCCGCTCATGAACTTGAAATCCGGCGAGGATAACTGTACGCATGCGCGTCCGATTTCCGTTTCTACATTGCCGTAGTGTCCTGCCGGAGGCATCTTTACATTCGCCTTGAAAGCGTCCGGATACTGCTTTTCGAAGTTCTCCAGCTGCGCCGTCCATGCCAGCGGACATACAATGTTGACGTTGATGCCGTCAGGACCCCATTCTGTGGCTGCTACACGAGTCAACCCGCGGATGCCCTCCTTGGCAGCTGCATAAGCGCACTGTCCGAAGTTGCCGAACAGACCTGCACCTGATGCAAAGTTGATGACCGAGCCCTTGGTTTCCTTCAGGTACGGATAGCATGCTTTCATGTAATAGAAAGCTGCATAAAGTCCCGAGTAAATCGCCAGGTCAAACTGTTCCGTCGTGTGATCTTCCAGCGTCACGCCCGAAGCCGATGCCTGCGCATTGTTGATCAGCACGTCGATCCGGCCAAATGCATCCACAGCCTGTTTTACCACGTTCTGTACCGCTGCTTCATTGTCCGATCCAGCGCTGACGTCAGCAGCTACCGGCAGGACTTTTATTCCATACAGCCGTTCCAGTTCCTCTTTCGCATCTTCCAGTTTCTTGACATTACGTCCTGTAATGACCAGATTGGCGCCTTCTTTCGCGTATGCTGTCGCAATACCATATCCAATAGAGCCGCAGCTCCCGTCACTTAATACTGCTCTTCCACCGCCGGTAATGATCGCGGTTTTTCCTTGTAAATGTCCCATAGCGGTTCTCCTTTGATTGCATTAAAGTGTCATTGAATTGTTTGACTTTTCTGCGATCATTATAGCATATTTATATTTTAGTTGCAAGCACAAAATGAAACCAGTTACAAATTGTTGTAGTAAACAAATTTTTAACAAATAAAAAAAGAGCCGTTTCCCTTATCTTGGGAATTCGCTCTTTCCCGCCTCCAGCAATACAATTTCCATATATGATCCAAGCCTGTAAATACTATGCCTACCCGTTAAGCCGGTAACCTACGCCCCAGATAGTCTCGATGATCTGCGGATTTCGCGCATCCTCTTCGATCTTTTCCCGTAGACGGTTGATGTGCACCGAAACCGTCGCCGCATCGGACACATAATCATAGCCCCAGATCTTTTCAAACAGCGTTTCTTTCGAGAACACGATGTTGGGATTCTCCGCTAGAAACCGCAGCAATTCAAATTCCCGATTAGGCAGATGCAGTTCCTTGTCGCCCTTCCAGGCCCGCCAGTTTTCCGGCTCGATGGTCAGATCAGCCACGTGAATCTTGCCGTCCTTGCTCTGCTTCGATCCGCCTTCCCGCTGGCCGATCCCGTGTGCTCCCGGTTCATATACCGAAGTAGCCGGAATCACCGAATGGACCTTCAGATTGCCGTCGGTCAGCGTTCCCGTCTTATCCAGACAAAGAACGTCTACGTGCGCCAGCGTTTCCAGCGAATAGATATTCTGTACCAGTATCTTCATCTTGGCCAGACGAATGACGCCTGCAGCCAGAGATACGGAGATCAGGAGCACCAGCCCTTTCGGGAGCATGCCCAGCAGTGCAGCCGACGAAGAAAGGATCGCCGAATCCACCAGCTCGCTTCTCATCACAAAAGCCTCCAGAAACAGCAGTATCCCCAGCGGGATGATGAGGAAGCTGGTAAACTTAGTGACCTTTTTCATGGAACCCAGAAGCTCCGATTCCGCCTGCTTGATCTTCTTGACCTCCGAAGAAAGCTTTGCAGTATAACTGTCTTCACCTGCGCGAAGAACCCGGGCATAAGCCTTTCCAGAGATAACGGAGCTGCCCGAAAGCACCCCGCTTCCCGTATCCTTTACGATGGCGTCGCTCTCCCCTGTCAAAAGGGATTCGTTGACCTCCAGCGTACCGGAAAAGATTTCTGCATCGGCACAGATCTGGTCGCCGCTTTGCAGGATCATGACGTCGCCCTGCTTCAGATCTTCCAGAGCCGCCGCGTGCTCCCACCCGTCTGCAAAGAGTCTGACCGAGGGACGGTTGAGCAGCGAAAGCTCTTCCACCAGCTTCCGCGCCTTCAGTTCCTGAGCCGTTCCGATGATAATATTCAGGATAATAACACCAAGAAACAGCATATTTTTATATGCGCCGACTGCAAACAGCAGCCCCGCGATGGCAAAGTTCAGGAAATTGAACAGTGTAAATAAATTGTCGCAAATGATCCGTTTTCTGCTTTTCATTGATCTGACCTCCCTTGTTACAGGTATCACTATAAAGGGAAGTTCTAAGGATTCTGCGTATGATTTATAAACAAAGTTTAAACAAATAAATTTTATTATTTATGGTCGATCGGCCTACCCGAAAATCGCCCGTTTTAAACGACTGAAGAATCCTTCATCTTTCACCGGCGTCTCCTGCGCCGTTTTACGGCTCTGAGACGGTGCTGCAGCCCTTGTGATGGCTCTGTTGATCAGTTCCTGCTGACTGTCGATCCGCTCTCCGCCTTCACCGATCCCTTTTTTCTCATACAGACCATCGTAGCGCAGATTCCGCGCCTTGACATTATCGGAAAGCATCAGCTCCAGGATTTCCAGGATCTCTTTTTTGATCTGTGGAGAATTCACAGGACATGCGACTTCCACTCTTCGATTGAGATTTCTCGTCATAAAATCCGCTGAAGAAATGTACATGCTACGATCGTCTCCCGCACCAAAGCAATAGACTCTGGAATGTTCCAGGAACCTGCCAACGATGCTGGTGATCTGAATGTTCTCCGTATAACCTTCCACATCCGGAAGCATGCAGCAGATTCCTCTGATGATCATCCGTACGCGAACACCTGCCTGAGAAGCATCTTTTAACGCATCGATGGTCTTGCGATCCGTAAGGGAATTGATCTTTACCAGTATCTCTGCAGGCTCGCCTCGCTGCGCCTTATCGATCTCACCCTGGATCAGCGCCAGGATCTTGTCTTTCATGCTGTTTGGAGCTACAAAAAGACGATCATAATGACCATTGATGTTTGCAATCGACATATTTTTAAAATACACAGCTGCATCGTTTCCGATTTCTTCATCAGCTGTCATCAGCGAAAGATCAGTGTACAGTTTCGCTGTTTTTTCGTTGTAATTACCGGTTCCCACCTGGGTGATCCGCTTGATCTTCTTCTTTTCCATCAGCGTGATCTGACACACTTTCGAGTGGACTTTGTAGTCTTCCAGCCCGTACAGCACCGTGCATCCGGCTTCTTCCAGGCTTTCCGACCAGTTGATGTTGTTGGCCTCGTCAAACCGCGCCCGCAGCTCCATCAGCACCGTTACTTCCTTGCCGTTTTCCGCTGCCAAACGTAAATAATCTACCAAAGCCGCCTTGCTGGCCAGACGATAGATCGTGATCTTGATAGAAAGCACACGCGGGTCCAGCGCCGCCTCTTTGATCAGCTGCAAAAACGGAGTCATCTGTTCATACGGATAAGAAAGGATCCGATCCTCCTGCATCACTTTATCGATCATGCTGTCGCCAGCCTTGAACCACGGCGGCACCTGCGGCTCAAACGGCACATACGTGACAGCCTGGCTGATCCGATCCGGAACCTTGTCTAAAAGCGGGAACACATAGGACATTTCCAGCGGCGCGCTGCTCTGAAAAACCTGTTCCTTCTTCAATTCCAGCTTGCCCCGGAGGAATTTTTCCAGTTTGTCATGGATCGGTCCGCAATGTTCCAGCCGCACCGGAGCCAGTCTGGAACGTTTTCTCAGCACCTTCTTCATATGATGACGAAAATCCTCATCTTCGTCCGGAAGGCTGTCCACGTTGACATCCGCATTCCGCGTCACGCAGATAATGCTCTTTGCATGAATCTCGCAGTTGTCGAAAACCCGTTCCGCATACTGATAAATCAGTTCCTCCAGCAAAATATACCGCATCCCGTTTCCCGGCAGGAAAATCAGCCGCTCCTGCATCGCCGGCATCGGGATGATACCATACGCCGTCTTGTCGCTGATCTTCAGCTGAAGCACGATGTAGATTGCCTTATTGACAAGATGCGGGAAAGGATGATGTGCATTTATAATCTGCGGGGACAAAACCGGGAGTACATCTGCTATGAAGTATTTTTCCGCAAAGCTTCGCTCCTCGGCCGTAAGACTCTCCATCTGCGGATGAGCGATCCCCTTTTCACACAGAAGCCCCGCAACCTCTCTGTAAATCTTATCACGCTTTTTATACAAAGGTGCTACCGCACGGAAAATCTCCGAAAGCTGCTCGGCGGCATCCATCCCCGTCTTATTATCGATCTGCGGTTTCGGCAGGAACGTCTGATCGTACAGACTCCCGACACGGATCATAAAGAATTCATCCAGATTGCTGGTAAAAATAGAAATGAATTTCAATTTTTCAAATGCCGGAACATCTTTTTCTCTTGCCTCTTCCAGGACTCTTTCATTGAACCGAAGCCAGGAAAGCTCTCTGTTCTGCGTGTAAATCGTATTCTTCATTTCCCCATTACCACCTTTTTATATAAATACCCCTCTCTTACACCGAAATTGCTCATGCGGATCTCTTCACAGTCGAAATAATCGCAAAGCGTGTCTAAAATGATCATCCCCGGCACCATGGTGTGCACACGATCCGGAGCAACGCGCAGGATCTTGTTTAACGTCAGCTTCTCCTCTTCCTGCAGATCCTCCAGTAATAGATGCATCTGATCCATAAGGATACGATCGTTCTCCTTCGGAAGTCCGAAACGATCATTGTTGAATTTTTTTACCGCACGGATCGTTCCACCGATCCCCACCATATCAGCAAACTGCTTCTTCTTTAAAAACTTGACTTTTTTGATTTCATTTTCGACCTTTTTTCGAATCGCTCTCTCTTCGCTGTTTTTAGGGAACAGGCGGGATACATACGTCTTATACATGGAAAGCGAACCGAATTCCAGACTGACCGCATCGGTTATTTTGCCATCTGCAAAGGCAACGACCTCCGTACTGCCGCCTCCTATATCCACCATGACGCCGTCTTTCAGCTTCTGTGCATGCGCTGCCCCTTCAAAATCAAGCACAGCCTCATCGTGACCGCTGATCACATCGATATCAAGCCCTGTCTCCTTTTCGATTTCCTCTACAGCTTCTTTTGTATTGGCAATATTTCGCAGCGACGCCGTCGCAAACACGAACAGCTCTTCCACCTGTGCATGCGCCGCGACCTTCTGCAAAGAATTCAGCACATCGCAGGCTTTTCGAATCCCCTTCCTGCTCAGCTCTCCATCGTTTACATACCCGATCAGTCCTGCAGTATTCTTGTTGCTGAACAGTGACTCGATCCGATTCTCCTTCAATTCGTAGATCACCAGCCGGATCGTGTTCGATCCCACATCGATCACACCATAAGTCATCTCCTGCATCTCCTCCTGTCTCTTATCGTTCGTTTTCTTCTATCGTATTCCTCCTTATTTTAAGCGACCAGTATCAAATACACATGTTTAACATGTTAAATGTATGTAAAGTCCGAGAGTTTTTTGCTTCGCAGCTAAAAAATTCCGATCAGCTACGTTTGATCACCTTGCTTGGGGCTACGCCCAACCGATGAAAATACCCTGAACTAAAGTCACATGATGGCCTGCGGATAGTTTATTGGTAAACTCTTCCTTATGAAACAGAAAAAATACCCTGATCCTGATCGTATGCGTCTTGTATGGATAGTACGGGATTCAAAATCCTGCTAGAGTCGTTTTTTAGGGGGAGTTGATGGAGATTTTCCCGTATGTATGACCGATAAAATAACCTGACCGACAGCCAAAACGGCATGCAGGATAATTTCACGAAACAGAAAAGCTGAGAAAGAGCAAAAACTAACATAAGAGACCATTTGATAAGGAACCGCGATATTATTGGCTGTAAGACTACACTCCAAGTTACGCCAGCTGTCCCGTGCAGATATAAAAAAAGAAGTCCGCTTTCGCGAACTTCTTTTTTAACCAAAACGGCAACGTTCGCTCCGCTCTCTCCTACGCCTTCGGCTTCGCTGTCCCTTTTTCTACGCTAACGCTAAAAAAACAGCCTACTTACATAGGCTGTTTTTTAAGAAAAACGGCAGCGTCCTACTTTCCCAGGCAGTCTCCCACCAAGTATCATCAGCGCTAAGGAGCTTAACTTCTGTGTTC
>CAKQXD010000002.1 GCA_934281605.1 uncultured Clostridia bacterium
ATACAATTTTTGAAATGGACGGAGGGAGGCTTCAATGTGTTAAATATGATTCTTAAAGACCTTCGTATTTCTCCTCTCCGCAATATTTTAACCAGTATTTCTATGCTTGTAGGAATTATAGCAATGATAGGTTCCGTTTTGGTTGGTACTCTTGGTAAAGAGTATTTAATTTCTGTTAATGCACAGATATACGGTTGGGTTCCAACATACTCCTTTTCAATAATGGATTGCCGTTTTGAAGATGCCGCTAAAATGCAGAATTTTTTGATAAAAGTACAGCAATTAGATGACTCGATAGCCGTTACTCTGTCTATGCAGGAAAATATAAGCTTTGCACCGATTCCATCCCTTTCATCATTGAAAGATAAAAATGACACACTTTATAAAGATTTTATACCTGTTGATGTCATTTTCACAACAACAGGTTACAATAAAGTCTATAATTTACCTATGTCATCGGGAAATCGGTTTTACTCCTCCGAAACAAACAATATTCTTTGTATGGTAGTAAATAAAGAGGCTGAATCCTATTTCAATACTTCGTATGCCGTAGGTAATCCAAAAAACAGCCTTGCATTAACACCGTTTAACGTAACTGGGATTGTAAATGACGGAAAGGATATACCTACAATCTATATTGACGTACAAGCAATAGAACAGCTTGTTCCTAATATGTGGCAAGTACAAAGTGCAAATATTTATTGGCACATGACTAATGGACTTACAACAAAACAAATGTATTCTGCCTTACAAGATATTTTGAAAGAAACAATAGGAGGTCATTTAGAAAATACAGGAAGAAGCGATATTGGTAATGCTTATGATTCTGTATTAGCTATGCTTCAACTAGGACTTTTAGTAACATCGTTTTTATTATTGTTTGTTTCTGTTTTGGGACAGATTAACATAGGTTTATCTTCTTTAGAACAACGTACACATGAGCTGTTGATTAGAAGAGCAATAGGAGCTTCCCGCGCAAATATTGTTACTTTGGTTTTAGGTACGCAACTGATTATTTCAATATTCGTTTGCATTGCGTCAATTTTACTCTCGCTACTTATCGTTGAAGGTATCAGTGTATTGCTTCCACCTGATTCACCAATAACAGCACCAAGTTATCCTATTTTTTCGGCTGTCATAGCTGTAATAACTTCTGTTATTGTTGCATTATTAGGCGGGTTATTGCCCGCAATAAAAGCAGCAAAACTGGAACCTGCATTAGCACTTAGATAAAAGTTTAAGAAATTGGAGGAATAAATATGAAAATATTATCTGCTAAAACAAAAATTCTTTTAGGAATGATTTTTACTTTAATGATATGCTTAATGTTTGCGGGGTGTTCTAATTCTGATACTACATCTGATTCAAGAGGATTTACAGACTTTGAGCATATCGAAGAAGAATATCTTGCAACCATTGACAGTTTGGATTGGCCAGATGGAGTTGAACTTCCTAAAAAGTTGGAAAATGAAGATACAGGGGCTTCTTTCCAAGTTGGCTATGGTGAAACAAGAGCTTCTAACTTGTGGGAATATTCATGGATGAAAGAATGGCTTGACACTTATAATACAAATCCGGAAAGAGCCGAAAAAGCATTAGAAGAATTGGAAAAAGCATTTGATATGCCATATATGGGAAAAGACAGGTGCGATGACGCTACTCGTAATTATTTGCGAGAAAATATTGACAAAGCAAAACTAGGTGATCCATCTGGTTTTAGGGAGTGTATAGATGTTAATTATTGATTGGTCTTACTAACAAGTAATTTTCAAGTACATTTAGGGAGGTGAATTAAGTAGATGAGAAGAAATTATAAGAGAAAAAAATTCCATGTAAGCGGTATCTGTATTTTTCTTGTTTTGATAATATTTAGTGTTGCTTTTGTATTGTGGGCAATGAAACCTGACAATTTTCGCAATGAGAAGAATAAAATCAACTCTTGGCTGAATGGAATTTCCTTTCAAGATTTTTATAATGCAAAATCCCTCATATTAGTTGACCTTTCTAATGACAATATATTTATTTCAAAGCGAGAAAACGAGCAACAGCTTCCTGCCAGCTTAGCCAAATTATTTGTCATTGAATACGCAGCAACACTTGCGGATTTAGATAGTATTGTTCCTGCAAATTATGAAGCAATCCAATTAACTAAACCTGGTTCATCTGTTGCGAATATAGACGCGAAAAAATATTTTCTCCACAATTTGTTTGCTGCCATGTTGGTTCCATCTGGAAATGACGCTGCTTATGTAGTCGCGGATTATTGTGGTTCTATTCTTTCACCACAAGCTAAGAATAGTCAAGAACGTATTAATGTTTTTATGGAACATCTAAAAAATCTAAAATAAAGAGGCATAAAAATGAAGCAAGAAACGAAAGAAACCAGTATTTTTGTGCGATTCCTGGTGTACGTGACGGGGTTCCTCATCATGACGCTGGGGATCGCCATGTCCGTTAAATCCAACCTGGGCGTGTCGCCGGTCAGCTCGATCCCGTACACCATGACCTGCGTGTGGGGCATCGAAATGGGCAAAGCCACCATCCTCTTTCACGTGGGGCTGGTGCTGCTGCAGATCATCCTGTTGCGGCGCGCGTTCCACATCCATACGAAGGCTGCCCCTGCTTCTTCTGCAAAGGCCCCTGCCCTGCCGCAGCTTATGAAAAAGGACGTCTACACAGTCAGCGGTGACGCCAGCCTGACCGCCGTGCTGGATCTGCTGACGGAAAAAGGCATCAGCGGCGTTCCCGTGGTCGATGGCGACCGGTCGCTGATCGGGTTTATTTCCGACGGGGATATCCTGCGGTTTCTCGCCGCCGAGCACCCTCTCTACGTCAATCCGTCGTCTCTCATGACCATGGATTTTGATGAAAAGCTGCAGGAACTGATGCACTGCAAAGTCCGGGACGTCGCCCGCAAATCCGTCATCACGGTAAACCTGTCGGACGATCTGGGAACTGTCTGCCACGTGCTTTCCGATCATCATATCAAGAAAGCGCCGGTCCTGAATGACGGCGATATGGTGGGGGTCATCAACGCCAGCAATATCACCAAGTACGCATTCCGGCGGCTGGAGGGGATCCGCTAGGGCCTGCCAAATCCCCATCATCGACTGTCCGGCTATCCAAAATCTCAAAGTCCGCAAAGAAAAAAGCTGAGCACAAGGCGCAACACACAGTTAAATTGCCCCAGCTCAGCTTTTTCATTTCGTTTTATGCGTTTTTCTTCAGAGTATCGGACTCCAGTACGAGAGTCCCTGCTTCGTATTCCTTCCGCCAGCGAGCACTGGCACGTTCAATGCGCTTCGCGCCTATCATACGAGGGTCAAATCCCGCAGCTCTAAAAATTTCTGTCGGTTTCTTCCCTGCGAGATATTCGCACATAAAATGATGCTTGAATTCCCGAGAGTAGGTGATCCGATCCGGGCCAGATCTTATGACATATGGGTTCCGTTCCAGTTCCGTAATGGCTTCTTTTGTCAATCTCATGGAAACTCTCCTTTACTTTATTGCTTTTCACGATAGTAACATGACCCCCGAACAGGGACAACCCTTCTGGCGCGAAACGCAAAATTGCGACGTGAAACGACATAAAAAAGGACCATACCATCAGATATGATCCCTTTTCTTGGATATTGAAAACTTTTTATGCTTTGCGTCTTCTAAACACAACTGTCCCTGCAATGCCCAGCATGCTTGCTGCCAGCAGTGCGATCCACAGTTCCATGTGGGAGGAGTCGCCTGTCGCAACAGCATTATCATTGGAACCGCCCTGATCCGAACTTCCCGGCTGCGCCGGCGTTACGCTGTCTTTTGCAAAGACAGCTGTCAGGGTCTGCGTTTGCGTCACCTGGAAAGTGTAGGAAGCATCCTTGCTCACTGCCACTCCCTGCTCATCTTCCCACTGTACGAAGTGATAGCCTTTATTCGCTTCTGCTTTTACCGTAGCCGTAGAAGTCATATTATAGGAGCCTGCGCCTCTGACCGTTCCGCCCTCAGCCGGAGAAGCCTTGAGGCTGATCTCACACTGCTCCTTCGGAGCTCTGAGGATGAAGTGGCTGGCCACATTGCCTTCTTTATCTACTACAGTCAGCCAGTGATCGGCAGCATTTGGCGATGGGCCTTTATTCTGGAAGCTTCCGCCTGCCGGTTCTGCGATATAGTTATTCACTGCTCCCAGATCATTTGGTGTGAAGTTCCCATAGTTCTGCATTGGTCGATATGATTCCACTATGGAATTCTCATCCATGGCTATCTTCTGCACCCAGAACTGCCCCGAATCAGTGTTGGAATCAAGTTTGAAACTACTGTTTATAAGTTCCATTCCATCTGCAGTCATCCACATAAGCTGATGATGCAAGGTAATATTACTATTTTCCACTTTTAAAATATACCCCGGATTCGTGGTGCTGTTCCAAATTCTATCCCCTGTCAACACAATCGAATCTAACGTCAGACTTCCAGGCACTGATACCGAGGAATTCAATACTGCGCCAGTTTCCCCTTTGATCGTAACTGCCTGTGCTGCACCGCTGTCATCTCTTCTGATTTCCCCAACACTGCAATTCCCCTTCACATTGATCGTACATTCCGCATTGGGCAGATTGATATTCCCCGTTACCGTCAGATCCTGCATCGTCAGGGTATGAGTCGATGCATCCCAGGTATACCCGTCATCCTCCAGCTTTGTACCGCTCGTCAGATTCAGATCTCCGTTCACCGTGTGTCCGCCGGTCGCAAAAGCCGCCGTCGGCACCAGAAGCATGATCAGAAGCAGACTCGTCAGCACCGCCGCAAATCGTTTTTTCATAGTGCTCTCCTTTAATGATATAAAGCGATTAAGTAAACATAGTTTGTTTTATTATACCACAGTTTTCTGACAACCCCCCCTACAGCAGCACAAAAAGCAAAAAAACGACGTGAAACGACACCCGCCTATCCGCTGGTGCTACTCCATAAAAAAGGGACCTTATCCTTTTGGATACGATCCCTTTGATTATCGCTTCATTATATTTTATTGCATCCTTATGCTTTCCGTCTCCTGTACAGCATCCCTGCTGCGCCGCCGGCCGCCAGCAGTGCCAGAATTCCATAGAGTACGACGTTGCTGTCATCACCGGTCTCGGCGGATTTGTCCGCATTGTCCTTTGCAGGAGCTGCTGCAGCCTCACCCGTCCCCGGATCCTCTGCGCCCGTTGCCGGGATCACTTCCGGCTTTTCGATCTGCTGCATGCCGTTTTCATCTGCAAAGAGCAGCCCGCAGTTTTCGCATTTCCAGTAGACTTTCTGACCGTCTTCCGTGCGGGTGGCAGGCCGTTCCGCCACCGCTTTTAGGATATGTTTGCCATAGTAGTCTTTGCAGATATTAGTTTTTACAGTCTGCGTGGGAACCGCTTCCACACCGTCTGTATCAGCAGGCGTTTCTCCGCCAATTGCCTGAAGCCCTGCGTTTTTTTCGATATCAAAAGAGGACGAGTGAAATTCACCAGTGTCATAATATGTTTCTCCAGCAAATCCTCCGGCTTTGTACCTTGAAGAAGCCACGGTTATGGTTCCTGCCGCGTGACTGTTGGAAATCGTGCTATGCTGGATGTATCCTGTAAAACCGCCTGCCTGCGGCTCGACGCCCTCCACCGTGCTCACTACATCACCGAAAGCTGCACAATTACTGATTGTTCCCAAATGCGTAATCATCCCAACAAAACCGCCTGCAGTATTGCCGCTTGCAGTAACTTTGCCGAAAGCCGCGCAGCGATTTACCTGGCTCTCGTCCGACAGAAATCCTGCGAAACCTCCAACTGTTTTGGCTCCGCTAACATCTCCCCGTGCGGCACAGTTTTTATAGGTTCCAAAATCATCCTGCCCGACAAAACCTCCTGTCGAGTGGGAACCTGTCACTTTTACGTCCGCCGTACAGTTTTCATAAATTCCTCGATGACTATCTCCGACCAGACCTCCAGTATAATTGCCTTTGCTCTCCACGGTACCACTGACCGAACAATCTTTTATATTGATCTCACTACCTTTGCTACCACATGCTGCTCCCACCAGAATGCCTATTTTTCCATAATCATAAGAATTCTTCGCATCTTTTTTTACATAAGCATCTTTGACGGTAAGATGCTTGATCTCGTATCCATAGACGATCCCGAAAAGTCCCCCGCAAAATCCAAATTGACTTTCATCCACATACAGACCCGTGATCGTCTTGCCGTTTCCATCAAAATACCCGGAAAAGTTATAATGCCCCAGCGATAAGTCCCCTGAGCCGATGGGGATCCAGCGATGAGCCGACAGATTTAGATCCGCCGTCAGCTTGAAGTGCTCCCCGCTGTGCTTCTTGCTCTCATCTCCTGAATTGATATCTGCCGCCAGCTTTGCCATCTGCTGCGGCGTTGCAATCTGATACGGGTCTTCTGCCGTTCCGCTTCCTCCTGCAAAGGCCGCTGCCGCATGATCCGTCCAGATTCCCGGCGGTTCCACAGGCATCGTCTTTGCATTATCTGCATACGCTGCCGCCGGCATCAGCGCCACGCACAGCATCAGGCATACTATCATGGGTATGATCTTGTGTTTCATAAGCTTCCCTCTCCTGCAATCGTCTCCTGAAAATAATACTCGTAATTTTTACTATTTTACCATACTCCCTTAGAGAACTCCACCTCCCAGGCACGAAAAGCAAAACCACGACGTGAAACGACAAGGACCAGTCTCCAGAAAGCCTGCCGCTCTCACACGCTTCAAAGGTATCGCGAGTTTAGCATCTGTATGGAAAGAAATAAAAAAGTGCTCCGCAGGAGGCTTCCGCAGGCGATCCCTTAGAATGCGTCGGCAGGGATCGCCGAGGACTTCGTCTCCGGAGGAGCACTTTTGCTTATTTCGTTGTTATAAATGTAAAACGCGATCCTTGATCTCCTGCGTCCGGCCCTGGTTCCAGAACTGGGTGCCGATGTAGCCGCAGGTCCGTCTCGCCACGAAGAGCTGATCCTGGTCGCGGTTGCCGCAGTTCGGGCATTCCCAGACCAGCTTGCCGGCATCGTCAGTCACGATCTTGATCTCACCGTCGTAGCCGCATACCTGGCAGTAGTCGCTCTTGGTGTTGAGTTCCGCGTACACGATATTGTCATAGATGAACTTCATCACGGACAGAACCGCTTCAATGTTGTTCTGCAGGTTCGGCACTTCCACGTAGCTGATGGCGCCGCCCGGCGACAGCTTCTGGAATTCTGCCTCGAATTTCAGCTTGCTGAAAGCGTCGATCTCTTCCGTAACGTGGACGTGATAGCTGTTGGTGATGTAGTTTTTATCCGTAACACCCTTGATGATACCAAAACGCTTCTGCAGACACTTTGCAAAACGATAAGTGGTAGATTCCATCGGAGTGCCGTAAACGGAGTAACTGATGTTTTCGGCAGCCTTCCACTCCTGACACTTGTCGTTGAGCTTCTGCATTACGGACAGAGCGAACTCCTGGCCTTCCGGCGACGTGTGGGTCTTGCCGATCATGCGGACGCACATTTCGCAAAGTCCCGCATACCCAAGGGAAATAGTGGAATAGCCGTCAAACAGCAGCTTGTCAATGGTCTCGCCTTTCTTGAGACGAGCCAGCGCGCCGTGCTGCCACAGGATCGGAGCCACATCCGACTTGGTTCCCAGAAGACGCTCATGTCTGCACCGCAGCGCTCTGTGACACAGCTCCAGACGCTCTTCCAGAATCGGCCAGAAGCGATCCATGTCGCCCTCCGCCGAGCAGGCCACGTCAACTAAGTTGATGGTCACAACACCCTGGTTGAACCGGCCGTAATACTTTCTCGAGCCATCCGGATTTCTCTGGCTGTCCTCCACCGTCGGGAAGGAACGGCAGCCCATGCACGGGTACACATCGCCCTTCTTGAGGGAACGCATGACCTTTGCAGAAATATAGTCGGGCACCATACGCTTGGCCGTGCACTTTGCAGCCAGCTCCGTGAGATGCCAGTATCTCGAATCTTCCGTTACATTGTCCTCGTCCAGCACGTAGACCAGCTTCGGGAACGCCGGCGTGATCCACACGCCCTTCTCGTTTTTGACGCCCTGCATCCTCTGCAGCAGCACCTCTTCGATGAGCATGGCCAGGTCGTCTCTCGTCTGTCCTTCCGGCACCTCGTCCAGGTACATGAACATGGTGACGAACGGCGCCTGCCCGTTACAGGTCATCAGGGTGATCAGCTGATACTGGATGGTCTGGATCCCGCTCTGGACTTCCTTTCTCAGGCGGCGCTCCACGATCTTGGAGATGATCTCCTGATCCATGTCCTCGCCCAGATCCTGACGTTCTTCGATGACCGCCTTGAGGATCTTCTCACGGCTCACGTCTACGAACGGCGCCAGGTGAGATAATGTAAAGGACTGTCCGCCGTACTGGTTGCTTGCCACCTGCGCTACGATCTGAGTGGTGATGTTGCAGGCGGTGGAAAAGCTGTGGGGCTTTTCGATAAGGGTTTCACTGATGACCGTGCCGTTCTGGAGCATGTCCTCCAGGTTGATCAGGTCGCAGTTATGTTCTTTCTGTGCGAAATAGTCGGAGTCGTGGAAGTGGATGATCCCCTTCTCGTGGGCTCTGACGATCTCCTCCGGCAGCAGGATACGCATGGTCAGATCCTTGCTGACCTCTCCCGCCATATAGTCGCGCTGGGTGGAGTTGATGACCGGGTTCTTGTTGGAGTTTTCCTGGTTGACTTCTTCGTTGAGGTGCTCGATGAGGGAGAGGATCCCGTTGTCCGTGGTATTGGACTTTCTGGAAAGCTCCCGCTTGTAACGATATCTTACGTATTTCTGAGCGACCTCGTAGCCGCGCATTTCCATGATGGACGTCTCCACCAGGTCCTGGATGTCCTCCACATGGACCGCATGAGTCATCTCCGAAATCCTGGCCGCAACATTGTCCGCAACCGCCTGGATCTGATATTCGTTCATCTGGTAAATCGGTTCAACCTCCTGGTTGGCGCCCTTGATGGCATTGACGATCTTCAGCAGATCGAAAGAAACCTCCTCACCGTTCCGTTTGATTACATTTACCCTTACATCATTTCCCATGGTTTCTCCTTTCTGCGCTCCTGCCTGTTATCTATTCATTCATATACTATATATCGTACCCTGTCTGCCGGGAATCCCCGACCCAACACCGGTCTAATGGCAAACAAAAAAGGCGGCAAAACACGCAAAGTTCCAGAATTCCCAGTCCTTTTATTGCTACCTGCAGCCTTTGCATCCATTTCCAATATATTGAATCTTTTATTGTATTTTTCATGTATCAACCACAATATGTGGGTGGTACGTGTTTTATTATACGAGCCTATTATACAAAAGTCAAGGAGAAACCGGAACGGATTTCAATATTTTGTAGACTTTTTTCATCCAGTATACCCCCGACGTTTTCTTTGCATCAAAAAACCTCGGGGAAATTTCCAAAAATAACCGCTTTTTCGCTCGCCGATTAGCATTGACTAACCCGCATTTCGCATGCTATAGTCAGAACCAAGTCAAACCAATGACATCATATTTATAAAGTTCGTGGGGGAGTAGTGGCGCATACCCATGCGTGACAAGCCAACATACCGACGACCGGCGACGACCCGCCTGAAGGGTGCCGGAATAATCGTCTGGCTTGTCTTAATCAACGAGACTCATGTACGGTTTATTGCTGTACGGGAAGTCTCTTTATTTACGACATATGATCCGATGCAGCAAGAGAGCACGCTGTATCGGATTTTTTTATGCAGGTTTCTGCAGGTTCAGGAGGTA
Organism: uncultured Clostridia bacterium; assembly: GCA_934281605.1. GTDB lineage: Bacteria > Bacillota > Clostridia > Peptostreptococcales > Anaerovoracaceae > Lentihominibacter. Next base: position 9,781 of record CAKQXD010000002.1, read on the forward strand.
AGAATTTATGAACAACGCATTTTATATGTCCCGGGAGGAGCTTTTAAAGACCACCGGAACAGACCCGGAGCGCGGCCTTAACGAGGCGCAGGTCCAGGCGTCGCGCGAAAAGTACGGCGCCAACACCTTCCTCCGCACCAGCAGCGAATCCATGGCCAGACGGATCTGGGACGCATCGACGGAACCGATGCTCCTGATGCTGATCTTTGCGGCCATCATCACCCTGGCGGTCAACATCACCCGCTACTTCACCGGCGGCGAGTACAACTTCCTCGAATGCGCCGGGATCTTCGCGGCAATCTTCCTGTCGGTGGCAATCACCATCGTGACAGAAGGCAAGAGCGCAAAAGCTTTTGAAGCTCTCAGCAAGATCAACGAAGACACTCTCATCAAAGTCCTGCGGGACGGTGAACCTCAGCTGATCGCCCAGAAAGACATCGTTATCGGCGACGTCCTGCTCATCGAAACGGGCGACAAGATCGTGGCCGACGGCAGACTGCTGGCAGGCAACGACCTGTCCACCGACGAATCCGCCCTCACCGGCGAGAGCCTCCCGGTGAAAAAATCCGCAGACTTCACCTGCCAGGAAAACACACCCGTCGCAGAGCGGGCCTGCATGCTCTACTCCGGCTGCTTCGTATCCGGCGGCACAGGCACTATGCTGGTCACCGGCGTCGGCAATGACACCGAGTTCGGCCAGATCGCCCAGGAGCTTTCCTCCATCGAAAAGACCACCACTCCGCTTCAGGAAAAGCTGGACCGGCTAGGCAAAGGCATCACCGTTCTCGGAGCCTCCGCCGCCGGCATCGTGTTCCTGATACAGGTCATCGAGTTCATCATGAACCACACCATCAGCTTAAACTCCGTGTCTGACGCCTTCATCACCAGCATCGTCCTCATCGTGGCCGCCGTGCCGGAGGGTCTGCCGACTATCGTGGCCGTGTCCCTCGCCCTCAATATCATCAAGATGTCCCGCGAGAACGCCCTGGTCAAGAAGATGATCGCCTGTGAGACCATCGGCTGCGTCAATATCATCTGTTCCGACAAAACCGGCACCCTGACCGAAAACAAAATGACCGTCCAGAAAATCTACACTGACGGCAAGCTCCTGGAGCCGGAAGACCTGTCGCTTTCTGCAAAGGCGCCTGCTAAGGCTCCTTCGCAGCAGAATGAAACGGGGACGGCGGCAGAGGCTGACACTCCGGCAGGCGCGCCTTCTGCCATCGACCGGAAAACGGCGCGGATCCTGCTGCGCAACTACTGCATCAACAGCAATGCCGATATCACCTGGGAGGACGGCAGCTGGACCTTCATCGGAAACCCGACAGAATGCTCCCTTCTGGCAGCTGCCCACAAGGCCGGAACCGATTATCAGCAGCTTCGTAAAGAAGCCGATATCGTCCGCGTATTCCCGTTCTCTTCACAGAACAAAGACATGAGTACTATCGTCAGCGAAGACGGCAAACTGATGCTTTACACCAAAGGAAACCCGGAAAAGATCCTTTCCCTTTGCAACAATGTGTCTGCCGAAGAAGCCTCTCATATCCAGGAACTGATGGAGGACTTCCAGAGCAAAGCGGGACGTCTCCTAGCATTTGCACACAAAGAACTTGCAGGATTCGACGGCGAGGAACAGCAGGCATTAGAGTGCGACCTCCACTATGACGGATTCGTAGTGATTTCCGATCCGCTCAGCCCGGATGTGTACGACTCCATCCGCGACTGCCGCCGCGCCGGCATCGAGGTGAAGATGCTGACAGGCGACAACATCCGGACGGCCCGCGCCATCGCCGAAGAGCTCCACATGCTGGAGGAAGGACATCGGGCGGTAGAAGCTTCTGAAATCGAAGCTATGTCTGATGATGAACTAAAAAAAGAGCTTCCTAAGATCAGCGTTATCGCACGAAGCACTCCGCTGGTCAAAATGCGTGTCGTAAAAATATTAAAGGAAGAAAAAAATGTAGTTGCCGTTACGGGCGACGGCATCAACGATGCGCCGGCTATCAAGAACGCCGATGTAGGGATCGCTATGGGAATCGCCGGAACAGAGGTTACCAAAGAAGCCAGCGACATGGTCCTGCTGGATGACTCTTTCTCTACGATCATCAAAGCGGTACAGTGGGGTCGCGGGATCTATGAGAACTTCAAGCGGTTTATTCAGTTCCAGCTGACCGTAAACGTATCATCCGTTGTCGTTGTAATCGCTTCTATTTTAGCGGGTTTCCCGGCTCCTTTCACCGCACTGGAACTCCTGTGGATCAACATCATCATGGATGGACCTCCGGCTCTGACCCTGGGACTGGAACCGATCCGTGAAGACTTGCTGAAACACCCGCCGACGAAGCGAAACGAGAACATCATTTCCCGGAAAATGCTGACCCGGATCTTTGCTAACGGGATCTTCATCTCCATCGTGTTCATGCTGCAGCATTTCACCAACTTCCTGGGAGCTGCACCTTCTGAAGAAGCAACGGTGCTGTTCACCCTGTTCGTGCTGTTCCAGCTGTTCAACGCCTTTAACTGCAGAGAACTGGACGACACACCGATGTGGAAAAACCTGCTCAACAACAAGCTTATGCTGGGTGTGTTCCTCATCGTGCTGGTGCTGCAGTTCCTGATCACTCAGGTCGGAACGGCTGTCTTTGAAACCGCGCCGCTTTCTATGGCGATGTGGGGGAAGATGATGGCGACGGCGCTTTCGGTGGTTGTGATCAATGAGATCTGGAAGGGCTGCAAACATATCATTAAAAAATAAAAAGAAGAGGTCTTCTGATAACTGGCTTCGCTTGATTCTAGCAGACGCATTCTAAGAATCAAGCTGCAGAGGTTATCTCCAGACCTCTTCTTTTTATTTGTACACATAATATAGCTTGCAGCCGTTCAGATCTCATGCCACGTAAGATGTAGCTCCTCTGGAGACAAGTCCTCGGTGGCCTTATGAATTTTGTAGGCCACCTGCGGAAAGTCTCCTTTGGAGCACTTTTTTATTTCAAAAACAATATGCTGCATGTCGGCTTCCAGGAACGTAATCCGACGCATTCTGCAGGGCCGGCTGCAGAGGTTACCTGCCGGCTCCTTCTTTTTATTTGTACGCATAATATAACTTGCAGCCGTTCAGATCTCATGCCGCGCAAGAGGTGGCTCCTCCGGAGGCAATGAGTCCTTCAAACTGCCCAAAGAAAAAAGAACCACGTCTTTTCCCGAACGTGGTTCTTTTTTCTTTGCACTTGGCACCCCTAGCAGGAATCGAACCTGCAACTAACCCTTAGGAGGGGTTTGTTATATCCATTTAACTATAGAGGCCTATTCTGTTGTCTTGCTGCCGCTCTTCCGGCGATCTGCCGCCGATTTCCAGCCGACCGCTTCAGCTATCCCGCTCCATGATCAGCGATCTACGATAGAGATCTGCCCAAGGTCGTCTCTTTCCCAAAAGCAAAACCGGAAATCCTCTGACAAGGTTTCCGGCTCTTCTGGTCTCGTGGCGTCCCCAGCAGGGATCGAACCTGCAACGAGCCCTTCGGAGGGGCTTATTATATCCATTTAACTATGAGGACTTAACGCATATTATTTTACCACAGGTGCCGACCCCTTTTCAAGATAGAAATCGCAATAAATCCTGTAAGCTCCTGTCGTTTTCTGCGAGGATCTCTCTTCTCCCGCCCTTCGCGCGAGCACCACCCCTTCACACGAGGGCAAGCGCGAGCACCACCCCTTCACACGAGGGCAAGCACGAGCACTGCCCCTCTACAGGAAAACAATCACAAGCGCCACGACTAGCATAAATCAGAACCGCGTCCAGCCATTTCCCTCCTCTCTCACCATTTCAGCCAAACCTTCCGTTTTCTCAGTTCCACTATTTCCTATCGCCCTCTCGCGAGCCCAAATTGATTGACATTTCAAGGGTTTCCACGCTATAATAATAGAACATCACAAATACTCCGGATGAAAGATTCAGGAGAGACTGCTTATGTTGCTTTCGCATCTCGCGAAGCGGTTCAGAGCGGCACCGAAGGGGCAAAAGCGTACCGTGAAAAAGCGCCTTGAAACTCTCAGGTAAAAGGAACTGGATCTGGACGGACCTCTGGATTGTCATTTAGACAGGGAAACGTGATCCCAGGCAGGGATTGTTCGCCCTGTCTTTTTTTCAACGCGGATACGGATACAATCCGCGTTGTCAGGCTCGTCAGAGTTCTGAATTCTTCACACATTGCTGTAACAGAACAGGTCCTCCGGGCAACCGGAAACCACCCTCCCTCCGCCGGAAGACCTCTGCTTGCAGTATGCAGACCACAGACTTATATTACACCCGATCCAAGAAAGCAAGGAGGCTGAACAATGGAACTGAAAACACCGCTTTACGACGCCCATGTGAAAGCAGGCGGTAAAATGGTACCTTTCGCAGGATACATCCTGCCGGTACAGTACAAAGCAGGCGTAATCAAAGAACACATGGCCGTTCGTCAGGAAGCAGGCTTATTTGACGTTTCTCACATGGGAGAGATCCTGTGCGAAGGAGAAAAAGCGCTGGAAAACCTGCAGCATCTGCTGACTAACGACTTTACCAATATGGTAGACGGACAGGCGCGCTACAGCCCGATGTGCAACGAGCACGGCGGCACAGTAGATGACCTGATCGTTTACAAAAAGGCAGACAACCACTACTTTATCGTAGTCAACGCTGCCAACAAGGACAAGGACTTCCAGTGGATGCTGGATCATCAGCTCCCGGGAGCGACCTTTACAGACGTATCAGACCAGTATGCACAGCTGGCTCTGCAGGGACCGAAAGCCATGGAGATCCTGCGCCGGATCACTCCGGAAGACAAGATTCCGACGAAATACTACCACGCTGTATTTGACGGCGAAGTAGGCGGAATCCCTTGCATCATTTCCAAGACAGGCTACACCGGCGAAGACGGCGTAGAGCTGTACGCACCGGCTGACCAGGCAGAAAAGCTCTGGGATCTGGTTCTGGAAACAGGCAAGGACGACGGCCTGATCCCTTGCGGACTGGGCGCTCGTGACACCCTCCGTATGGAAGCTGCTATGCCGCTCTACGGACACGAAATGAACGACGACGTAACGCCGCTGGAAACAGGACTGAACTTCGCCGTAAAGATGAAAAAAGACGACTTCATCGGCAAATCCGCTATGGAAGAAGCCGGCGCACCGACCATCAAGAGAGTCGGCCTCAAGGTAACCGGCCGCGGCATCATCCGTGAAGAGCAGACGATCTACGTGGAAGACGCATCCGCACCGGACGGCCGCAAGGAAATCGGCCACACCACTTCCGGCACACACTGTCCGTTCCTGGGCGAACCGGTAGGCATGGGCCTCATCGACAAGGAATATGCCGAAGTTGGCAACAAGCTGATCGTTGACGTAAGAGGTCGCATGGTCGAAGTTGAGATCGTACCTCTGCCGTTCTACACGAGAGCGAAATAACACTGATTTTTCTGCAAAGGCGGCTCCGCCGCTCATTCGATGCGAGGCGTCTTTGCAACTCGATACATTATGCTGCGGTACGCGCTGCAGCGCTGCATTATTACACTACGCATGATTGAAAGGAGATTAACTATCATGGAACTGAAAGCTGAACTGAAATACACAAAATCCCACGAATGGGTCCTGAAAGACGGAGACGTTGCTACCATCGGTCTGACTGACTATGCGCAGTCCGAACTGGGCGACCTGGTATTCGTAAACCTGCCGGAAGAAGGCGACGAAGTATCCGTTGGCGAAGCATTCGGCGACGTAGAATCCGTTAAGGCTGCTTCCGACGTTTACTCCCCTGTAAGCGGTACAGTAAGCGCTATCAACGAAGATCTGCTGGACGCTCCGGAAAGCATCAACGAAGCACCTTACGATGCATGGTTCATCAAGGTAACTGACATCAGCGAAGAAGAAGAACTGCTCTCCGCTGAAGAATATGAAAAGTTTGTAGAAGAATCCGAAGAATAAGCAAAGGCGGTGATCGATCGATGGGAAGCTACATCCCAAATACCGGTAAAGAGCAGCTGGAAATGCTCCAGAGCATGGGTTACTCCTCCATGGATGACCTGTTCGCTGCTATCCCGGACGAAATGAAATTAAAAGACGGCCTCAATCTTCCAGAAGGCAAGTCCGAGCTGGAAGTCAGCCGCATCATGAAGGGAATCGCTGCAAAGAATAAAGTGTTCTCTTCCATTTTCCGCGGCGCGGGCGCTTATAACCACTATATCCCGGCTGTCGTAGGCAGCGTGCTCTCCAACGAGAGCGTGCAGACAGCCTACACTCCATACCAGGCTGAAATCAGCCAGGGTCTGCTCCAGTCCATCTTCGAATATCAGACGATGATCTGCGACCTGACCGGTATGGACGCTTCCAACGCTTCTGTATACGACGGAGCGGAAGCTGCCGCAGAAGGCATCTCTATGTGCCGCGACAGAAAAAGAAACAAGGCTCTGGTTTCCGCAGCGATCCTGCCGGATGCGCTGGAAACCATCAAGACATACTGCTTCGGCAACGAAATGGAACTGGAGATCATTCCAGAAAAGGACGGCCTGACCGATGTGGACTATCTGAAGGAACACATGGATAAGACCGTTGCCTGCGTTTACATCCAGCACCCGAACTACTACGGCAACCTGGAAGACGCAGAAGCCATCGGCGAGATCGTTCACGAGTCCGGTGCAAAATACATCATGGGCGTGAACCCGATTTCTCTGGGCGTGCTGAAGACTCCGGCGGAATACGGCGCTGACATCGCAGTCGGCGAAGGCCAGCCTCTGGGACTTCCGATGGCATTCGGCGGCCCTTACCTGGGCTTCATGGCATGCCGTGACAAGATGATGCGCAAGCTGCCTGGCCGTATCGTAGGACAGACGGTAGACGCTGACGGCAAGACAGGGTACGTGCTGACTTTGCAGGCCAGAGAACAGCATATCCGTCGTGAAAAGGCATCCAGTAACATCTGTTCCAACCAGGCGCTGTGTGCGCTGGCAGTAGGCGTTTACCTGGCTGCTATGGGCAACGAAGGACTGGAAAAGGCCGCGACCCAGTGCATGTCGAAAGCCCACTACCTGGCAGAAGAGCTGGCAGGAGCAGGCTTTGCAGTAGAAAACAAGGGAGACTTCTTCCATGAATTCGTCACTGCATCCGACAAAGACACCGACAAGGTGCTGGCTGCTTTAGAGGCAGAAGGCATCCTGGGCGGACAGAAGCTGGACGATCACCGGATCCTCTGGTGCTGTACCGAAATGAATACAAAAGAAGATATGGATCAGGTGGTTCGTATCGTGAAGGAGGTGTAACCCATGCTGTTATTTGAAAAAAGCAGAGAAGGCAGAGGCTGCGCCATTCTTCCCGAATGCGATGTACCTGTAGTCCTGCCGCAGGAAAAAGACGCGCGGAAAAAAGCGCTTCACATGCCGGCGCTCTCCGAACCTGAGCTTTCCCGTCACTATACGGAGCTGGCTCACAAGACGAGAGGCGTCAACGACGGATTCTATCCGCTGGGCTCCTGCACTATGAAATACAATCCGAGAGTCAACGAGCAGATCGCGGCGCTGGAAGGTTTTAACCAGATCCATCCGCTGCAGCCGGAATCCACGGTTCAGGGCTGCATGGAAGTCATCGCTCTGGCTGAAAAATACCTTTGCGAGATCACCGGTATGCAGCACATGACGCTGCAGCCGGCTGCCGGCGCACACGGCGAGCTGACCGGTCTGCTGCTGATGAAAGCATATCACACCAGCAAAGGCAACACTCACAAGACCAAGATCCTGGTACCGGACTCCGCTCACGGAACCAACCCGGCCAGCGCATCCATGGCAGGCTACACCGTTGTCAGCATCCCGTCCGGCGAAGACGGCTGCGTAGACATCGAGAAGCTGAAGGAAGCTGCTGGAGACGACATCGCAGGACTGATGCTGACCAACCCGAACACGGTCGGCCTCTTCGATAAAAACATCCGCGAGATCACCCAGATCGTTCACGACTGCGGCGGACTCTGCTACTACGACGGCGCTAACCTGAATGCCGTTATGGGTATCGTTCGTCCCGGCGATATGGGATTCGACATCGTTCATCTGAACCTGCACAAGACGTTCTCGACGCCTCACGGCGGCGGCGGTCCGGGTGCCGGCCCTGTCGGCTGCAAAGAGGAACTGGCACAGTTCCTGCCGTCCGTACTGGTTGAAAAAGAAGGCGATGCTCTGCATTTTGCAAAGCCGGAGAACAGCATCGGCGAGATGAAGAGCTTCTACGGAAACTTCCTGGTAGTGGTCAAGGCTCTGACCTACATCCTGACTCTGGGCAAGGAAGGCATCCCGCAGGCAAGCAGCAACGCAGTGCTCAACGCCAACTACATGATGAACCAGCTGAAGGATCTTTACACGATGGCATACGACGACATCTGCATGCATGAATTCGTTATGTGCCTGGCTGATATGAAGAAGAACACCGGCATCTCCGCTATGGATATCGCCAAGGGACTGCTGGACAACAACATCCATCCGCCTACAATGTACTTCCCGCTCATCGTAGAGGAAGCGCTGATGGTAGAGCCGACGGAGACAGAATCCCGCGAAACTCTGGACGAAGCGGTTGCGGTATTCCGCCAGCTCCACGCGCAGGCGTCGGAAGATCCGGAAGGACTGCACCACGCACCGACCAAGACTCCGGTAACGAGACTGGACGAAGTCGGCGCTGCAAGACATCCGTATCTGCGGTATCAGTTTGAAGACTAGGCGCTCCCGGCCGAGGAAACAGCCGGGAAGGGCTTGACCGAGGGGTGAAGCCTGACTGAAAAGCTGAAATAAAGAACGAAACAGAAGACGGCGGCCGCCCGCCAAGAAGACGCGCGGCCGCTTCTTTTATACACAGGAGAGTACTTATACTTATGATCGACAAAATCAACTACATCGAAAGCACAACTTACGACCCGTATGCCAACCTGGCCATGGAAGAATACCTGATGCTCCACTGCGGAGACACTGAATGCATCCTGTATCTGTGGCAGAACGAGCATACCATCGTTATAGGAAGAAACCAGAATCCATGGAAGGAATGCCACCTGACAGAGCTGGAGGGAAGCGGTGGTCATCTGGTGCGCAGACTTTCCGGCGGCGGAGCCGTCTATCACGATTTAGGGAACGTCAACTTCACCTTCCTCGTACAAAAGGACAATTATGACGTAGGGCGCCAGCTGGACGTGATCATCGGCGCCATGCGCAGACTGGGAATCCAGGCAGAACGATCCGGCAGAAACGATATTCTTGCCGACGGCAAAAAATTCTCAGGCAATGCTTTCTACAAGCAGAATAAATACTGCTACCACCACGGCACGCTGATGCTCAACGTGGATGTGACCAAACTGTCACAGTATCTGAACGTCTCGGCAGACAAATTAAAATCCAAGGGCGTTTCTTCTGTCAAGAGCCGTGTCACCAACCTGGTGGAATTCGTACCGGACCTGACGGTAGAGCGACTCAAGGGAGCCTTGAAAGCATCCTTTGAGGAAGTGTACGGACTGAGTGCCGGCACTCTGACGAAAGAAGACCTGGATCAGCAGGCTTTGCAGGAAGGCAGAGAAAAATTCGTTTCCTGGGAATGGCTCTACGGTCACAACCCGAATTTTGAGAACGAAATGTCCTTCCGTTTCGACTGGGGCGGTGTGGATCTGTGCTTTGCGGTGGAAAAAGGCGTTATCAAAGAAGCGGTTTTCTATTCCGATTCCCTGAATCCGGAGCTGATGCTGGCACTGCCGAAATACCTGTCAGGCGTCATCTATCAGAAGGACGCCATCTGCGATGCTCTCGCAGCTCACGAAACGGCAGATCCGCAGGAACAGCAGATGCTGGCGGATATTTTAAGTGCTGTAAAGGGCGAAGATTTTTAAGAAAAACAGATTCGGGCTGTGCCTGAACGGAAAGCCGGGTGACCCCCGGAGAAAAGGAACGAAACTATGAGCAATTTTGATTTGATCGTCATCGGCGGCGGCCCGGGCGGCTACGTTGCCGCCATCAAGGGCGCACAGCTGGGACTGAATACGGCAATCATCGAAAAGGACCGGTTCGGCGGTACCTGCCTCAATCGCGGCTGCATCCCGACCAAGGCTATGCTCCACGCGGCCGACCTGTACCGGGAAGTGCTGGAGGGCGGCCGGTTCGGCATCCATGCAGAAAACGTGACCGTCAACTACGGCGAAGTCCTGGACTACAAGCAGGAGACCATCGACAAGCTGGTGTCCGGCGTGGAACAGCTGCTGAAAGCCAACGGCGTAACGATGCTGAACGGCACCGGAACCCTTCTGGCAGACCGCCAGGTGAAAGTGACCTTTGCCGAGCCTGCAGAAGACGGCGCGACAGAAGCCTTCTATGAAGCCGAACACATCATCTTAGCAGGCGGATCGTATCCTGCAAAGCTGCCAGTAGAAGGCATGGAGCTGGACGGCGTGCTGACCAGCGACGGGCTCTTTGCATTAAAAGAGATCCCGGAAAGCCTGACCATAATCGGCGGCGGCGTTATCGGCGTGGAATTCGCAGAAGTCTTCTCGGCACTGGGCTGCAAAGTGACCATCCTGGAAGCTCTGCCGAAGCTGCTGGCCAACCTGGACAAAGAGATCTCCCAGAACCTGAAGATGATCCTGAAAAAGCGCGGCGTAGACATCCATACGGGGGCGTCTCTCGCGAAGATCGAAGAAGATCCTGCCGGCGGGTTCATCTGCCACTATACAGAAAAAGACAAGGAACAGTCGGTATCCTCGCAGTACGTGCTCTGCGCGGTGGGGAGAAAACCAAATGCAGCCGGCCTGTTCCTGGATCCTGCCGATCTGGCTGACGTGACCGGTGGAGATGCAGCTCTGACGACGAAGCATCTGGAAGCAGCGGCACAGACGGCTCACGACCTGGGCATTACCATGGAGCGAGGCTTCATCGAGACCGACGCTTACGGACAGACGGGAGCCCCTGGTATCTACGCCATCGGCGACATTGTCAAGGGAATCCAGCTGGCCCATGTAGCGAGTGCACAGGGCATCACGGCGGCAGAAAAGATCGCGGGACACGCTCCGAACGTGGATCTTTCTATCGTACCGTCCTGCATCTACACCAGCCCTGAGATCGCTTCCGTCGGCATCACCGAAGAGGACGCCAAGGCTTCCGGAACACCGGTGAAAGTCGGCAAGTACATCACCAGCGCCAACGGCAAATCCCTGATTTCCAAGGAAGAGCGTGGCTTTGTAAAGATCATCGCCCACGCAGACACGAATGAGATCCTGGGAGCTCAGATGATGTGTGCCCGCGCTACGGATATGATCGGTGAAATGGCAACTGCCATCGCCAACAAGCTGACTCCTGCTAAACTGCTGGCAGGCATGCGCGCTCATCCGACCTACAACGAAGCGGTCGGCGAAGCGCTGGAAGAGCTGGAAGGCGGCGCGATCCACATGGCGCCGAAGAAAAAGAAATAGGGTTTGCACCTGGGGACGGAGAGCAATCACCTGATCCGGCGTCACCTGTGGAAATCCAAGTACCAAACAACTTGGATCACAGAAAACTCCGAGTCGTGCCCCTGTCTCTCAACCTGAAAGTAAAAAACGGCAAAAAATAAAAAAGAGCGTTCGATCGTCTGAGGAAAACCTCAGCTTTCGATACGCTCTTTCGTGTTTTATAGGATAGTTTCTATTACTTAAATCGACCCGGCTATTTCCGCCAGCAATTTTTTCGTATCGTTGTTCATGATAATATCTTCGGAATATTGCTGTGCTGATCCATCCAAAATTTTCACAATGGTTTCATCCCTCGATGGAAAATGGCTGAACCACTCCTCAATATACTGCAGAATAGGCAGCAACTCTGCTAAAAGTTTTTCTAAATCCGTCGTCGGATCTATCAGCCACCATTGCTTCACTCCACCCATATCTCTCTCATCGACCCGCTTTCGGATCTGACAATCATATTCTTTAAATCTGCGGTTAGTGATTTTTTCATTTTTTTCAAAATAGACTCCGATATTGATCGTAAATTCACAATGCACCGCCGTATTCCAGCGATTTTTCTGCAGGTTGATGATCCGGCAGAGTCCATCCGGACCAAATATCCGATAATTAGCTCCTTCCTTCCGATACCCCAGAGGCTTCAAAATCTCATGTAATTTTCTTGTAAATTCCTTAAATTTCTCGTCCATAGTCTCTGATATCCTCCAGAATCAACTGATATTTACACGTGTCCAGATTCAGCAGATCCACAGTAAAAAGCGTTGGCAGATCGTCCACCTTTTCTCTCAGCAGATCAAAATCCTCCACACCTGCGACAGCAATGTCGATATCGCTGCGCTCTCTCGCATTTCCCATAGCCCGCGAACCGTATAAGATCACCTTCTTTGCACCAAAATTCCTGCAAAGCGCCGCGACCTCTTTTATCACTTCATCCGCCGTCATACGATGCCCCGCTTTCTCCCCTATTCGGCCTTTTCAGAAGCCTTGGAAGTCTTTCCGGAAATCATCTTGTAGCCGATGCCCGTCGCCACAGCCATGCAGCCCAGCGCCGCCAGCCCCAGAGCCTTGTGGGCTTTGCCATTGTACTTATATCCCGTGTAAAACGTCCCTGCCATCGCGACCGCCGCCCCGATCGCCCAGTATTTATGTGCCTTCATAACCAACCTCCTCGTTGTATTATTACCTCTATATTACACACATCATACCACAGAACCTGCCGCATTGCCTACCCTACGCCCTCTTCCGCGTCAAAAAAACTCCAACAGCGGCAGCGATGAAGATCACAGGCGCCACCCGCACAAACAGCCATTCCAATGCGTGAAGCGCTACTCCGGTAACGGCGGTCTCCGGATCGCTGTAATCCCAGTTCAAGTACGGGCTGCCCCACGCCATCAGTGCTGCAAAGACCACAGCGATACCTGCGCATAGTAGGATCAGGATCCAGTGGCTCGCTTTTCGTCTCGCGTTTTTTCTCTGCGCCAGCTGCAGGTTAATGACTTCCAGCTTCTCGGCGATGGCTTTCAGATCGTCCGACTTCGACTCCGCTTCCGTCACGGTTTCTCCCAGCAAAGTGCTCACCGGCGTTTCCAAAGCCTCCGACAAGGCGATCAACAAATCCGAGTCTGGCACCGATAATCCCTGCTCCCATTTCGAGATGGTCTGCCGCACCACATTCACCTTAACGGCCAGTTCCTCCTGTGACAATCCCTTTGCCTTCCGGATCGCTTTCAAGTTTTCGTTTAACATATGATACCACCTTCCTTTCGTCGGTATCATTGTAGTCACTCCCCGCCCGTTGCCACAAGCAACACAGATTAACATGCGAGGCTATTGCTCTTTCTACTGTCCACAGCATACCACATTCCTCGCTGCTTCGCTACACGAATCAGGCTGGCGGCTCTCTTCGTTTTTGCAAAATCTTCGTTTCGGGCTTTTTTTCTGCTAAATCGAGAATCTGCAAAGACTTTGTCCCGGCTGGTTTTATCAAAACCTTCGTTTCGCAGAATTTATGGAGCAAATCGAGAATTTTCACTGATGGCCGCAAAGAGCTTATATTCTATTTCTCGAAATTCAATATTTTCAAAGGCATATCGAGACGCCAGTTCCTCCACCACAGAGCAGCATCCAGCCACTTACGAAAAAAATCTCGATTTCACCTGAAAATTTGGTGATTCGAAGATTTTGCAAAAAGCGCACTGCACTGCTCAACCGGATTTTCTCGTTTTTGCCGAGAAAATCCGGGAAACGAAGATTTAGCTCCACGCCTCCCATAAAACTCCTGAAAATATTGTAATCCCCTGCTATTTCATGGTATAATCACTATGTATTTTTCTGCGCAGGCAGAAGAAGGTGCAAACCCGCGTCCGGCGGGCTGTTTCGGGGGATTCCGGCACCCTGCTGAATCCGGCAGGTCTGACGATACAGGCGGTTCCGGCTTCAGGCAATCTCAGTCAGGAAGTCACAGCTCTGGCAATTCCGGCTGAGCCATTCCAGTCACACTGTCATCCGGCTAAGGCAATCCCATCCACAGCCCCTGCGGCGATAGAGAATAAAAGGAGAGTATTATGGAAAACACACAAAGCTACACAAGTTCCCTTTCCGAACGGTATCCGAGCAAAGAGATGAAATACCTCTTTTCCCCGGAAATGAAATTCAGGACCTGGAGAAAACTCTGGATCGCACTGGCAGAAACGGAACAGGAACTGGGTCTTCCCATCACTGACGAGCAGATCGCAGAACTGAAGGCCGCTGCCGATGATATCAACTACGACGAAGCCAAAGAACGCGAGAAGATCGTTCGCCACGACGTCATGTCCCACGTATACGCTTACGGACTGCAGTGCCCGAAAGCCAAAGGGATCATTCACCTGGGCGCGACCTCCTGCTATGTCGGCGACAACACGGACCTGATCATCATGACAGAAGCACTGAAACTGATCCGTAAAAAACTCATAAACGTCATCTCCAATCTGGCAAACTTTGCAGAAGAACATAAAGCACAGCCGACTCTGGGATTTACTCACTTCCAGCCGGCACAGCCTACGACAGTCGGCAAACGTGCTACGCTGTGGCTGCAGGATCTCCTGATGGATCTTGAGGATCTGGATCACATCCTGGACTCCATGAAGCTGCTGGGATCCAAGGGAACTACCGGCACACAGGCCAGCTTCCTGGAGCTCTTTGACGGAGATCTCTCCAAGGTACATCAGATCGACGGCAAGATCGCCGAAAAAATGGGATTCGACGGCTGCTATCCGGTATCCGGACAGACGTATTCCAGAAAAGTGGATTCCCGCGTGCTGAACATTCTCTCCGGCATCGCACAGAGTGCCCACAAGTTCAGCAACGACATCCGTCTGCTGCAGCACTTAAAAGAAATCGAAGAGCCGTTTGAAAAGAACCAGATCGGTTCCTCGGCTATGGCCTACAAAAGAAATCCGATGCGTTCCGAACGTATCGCGGCCCTCTCCAACTTCGTGATCTCCGGCGTGCTCAACCCGGCCATCACAGCTTCCACTCAGTGGTTTGAACGGACGCTGGATGACTCCGCCAACAAGCGGCTGAGCGTATCCGAAAGCTTCCTGGCAACCGACGGCATCCTGGAGCTCTACATGAACATCACATCCGGCCTGGTGGTTTACCCGAAAGTCATCCACGCCCGCCTCATGAGCGAGCTGCCGTTCATGGCCACGGAAAACATCATGATGGACGCTGTAAAAGAAGGCGGCGACCGTCAGGTGCTCCACGAAAAGATCCGTCAGCACTCCATGGCTGCCGGCAAGCGCGTCAAAGAAGAAGGCGCAGAAAACGATCTGCTTGACCGGATCGCGGCAGACCCTGACTTCCACACGACCAAAGAAAAGCTGCTGGCCATCATGAAGCCGGAAAACTTCACAGGCTGTGCCGAAAGCCAGACGGAAGCCTTTCTCAAAAACTGCGTGCAGCCGGTTCTGGACGCCAACAAGGAAGCCCTGGGCATGACGGCCGATATCAACGTATAAACAGCGGATCCAAACCCGTTCAAGAGCATATAACCGGAACTGCCGCCGAGGCAGTTCCGACCTCATAGAAATTATATCTCACAGATTATTCATAGAAAGGAGAGCGCTGATGCTCCTGCAAAGAGTCCGCCGGACGCTTTGCAGAAAAAAAGACAGGCATCATCGCGACATTTCAAACATGGTCAAAGCTATCGTAGGCGCCAACTGGGGCGACGAAGGAAAAGGTAAGATCACGGATATGCTTTCTCAGGAAGCCGACATCATCGTCCGTTTCCAGGGTGGCAGCAACGCAGGTCACACCATCAAGAACAACTACGGCAAATTCGCACTGCATATGCTGCCGTCAGGCGTGTTTTACAACCACACCACCAGCATCCTGGGAAACGGCGTTGCCCTCAACATCCCTTACATGTGCAGAGAGATCGATGAGATCGTAAGCAAAGGCGTACCGAAGCCGAAGATCCTGGTTTCCGACAGAGCTCAGATCCTGATGCCATACCACATCCTCTTCGACGAATGCGAAGAAGAACGTCTGGCAGGCAAGGCATTCGGCTCCACCAAGTCGGGTATCGCGCCTTTCTACTCCGATAAATACGCCAAGATCGGCTTCCAGGTACAGGAGCTGTTCATGGACGAAGCAGAACTGCGCGACAAGGTAGAGCGCGTCTGCGTGCAGAAAAACATTCTGCTGAAACACCTTTACAATAAACCGGAACTGGATCCGGATGACATTATGAAAACTCTGATGGAATACAAGGAAATGGTCGCTCCTTACGTTTGCGACGTTTCCGAGTTTCTCCACGAAGCTCTGGCAGAAGGTAAAGAGATCCTGATGGAAGGACAGCTGGGCGCTCTCAAAGACCCTGACCACGGCATCTACCCTATGGTTACGTCCTCTTCCACGCTGGCTGCTTACAGTGCCATAGGTGCAGGTGTTCCGCCATATGCCATCAAAGATATCATCACAGTCGTAAAAGCTTACTCCAGTGCTGTTGGCGGCGGTGCGTTCGTCAGCGAGATCCTGGACGAAGAAGAAGCGGAAGAACTGCGTAAACGCGGCGGTGACGGCGGCGAATACGGCGCGACAACCGGCAGACCGAGAAGAGTCGGCTGGTTCGATGCTGTTGCTACTAAGTACGGCTGCATGGCACAGGGCACGACGGAAGTTGCTTTCACCGTGCTGGATCCTCTCGGCTATCTGGACGAGATCCCGGTATGCGTGGGCTACGAGATCGACGGCGAGATCACTACTCGCTTCCCGACCACAGCCAGACTGGAAAAAGCAAAGCCTGTCCTGAAGAAACTGCCGGGATGGAAATGCGACATCACCGGCATCCGTGAATTTGATAGACTTCCTGCTGAGGCTCAAAACTATGTAAACGAGATCGAAAAGCTTATCGGCTTCCCGATCACTTACGTATCTAACGGCCCTGGCAGAGAGGATATTATTAAGAGAACGCCGCAGCTGTAAAAAGCGGCGGCATCTCGCTCCGCGCTTTTCCATGGGATTCCAGAGAAATCCGCGGATTTTTTTCATACTGTAAAGTGATCAAAATGGAGGTGTATCATGGCAGTACTTATTAAAAACGGAACCATCGTAACGGCAGACGGCGAACGCAAGGCAGATATTTATGCTGAGGGCGAAAGCATTACCGCTATCGGCGAAGGACTGCAGCCAAAGGAAGGTGATGAAGTCATTGATGCAGAGGGTAAATACGTTTTACCTGGCGGAGTTGACCAGCACGTGCACTTTTCCTTCTCCTACAAGGGCAGCAAGACCCGTGGATTCGAAACATCCAACGCTGCTGCTGTTGGCGGTACGACAACTCTTATTGAGTTCGTAAACCAGGAACAGGGCAGAGGTCTGGTAGAAACCCTGGATGATTATCGTAAAAACGATGCAGAAGGTATTGCAATGGTGGACTATGCATTCCACAGCGTAATGACCGATCCGAGAGATGAAGTAATTGAAGAGATTCCGAAGCTGGCAGAAGCAGGCTATCCGACGATGAAGCTGTTCATGGCCTACAAAGGACAGTTCTTCCATGCTGATGACGACGCCCTTCTGAAAGCTTTGCAGAAAGGAAAAGAGGCCGGTGTGACCATCATGGTCCACGCAGAAAATGCAGACATGATCGATGTTCTGACGAATCAGCTGATCGCAGAAGGCAAAACAGCGCCTTATTATCACGCAGTCAGCCGTCCGCCTGTAGTCGAAGCCGAAGCAACAAGACGTGCTATCTACCTGGCTGAACTGGCAGACGCTCCGCTCTACGTCGTACACGTGACCTGCAAGGAAGCTCTGGAAGAAGTGAAGGCAGCCTACAGCCGCGGACAGAGGGTCTTCGGAGAAACCTGTGCACACTACCTGGTACTGGATGAATCCGATCTGGCCAAGCCGGGCTACGAAGGTGCAAAATACGTTTGCTCCCCTGCCCTGCGTACTGAAGAACACCGTGACGCTCTGTGGGAAGCTGTTGATCGCAAATGGCTCAACGCAATCAGTTCCGACCACTGCGGATTCGACTATGCAGAGCAGAAGCATCTGGGCTACGGCGAAGGAAAATCCTTTGCAGATATTCCGAACGGAGCACCAAGCCTGCAGAACCGCCTGAACATCCTGTGGACTTACGGCGTATGTGAAGGAAAACTTTCTCCTAGCAGACTGGTAGACCTGTACGCAACGACTCCGGCCAAGGTAAACGGTCTTGAGAACAAGGGACAGCTGGCAGTAGGATTCGATGCCGATATCGTTATCTTCGATCCTGCTTACGAAGGCACTATAAGCTATAAGACAAATCTGGAAGGTGTAGACTACAGCCCGTTTGAAGGATTTGCACAGAAAGGTCGTCCTGAAACCGTATTCCTGCGCGGACAGAAAATCGTAGAGGATGCCAAGTACATCGGCCATAAGGGTCAGGGCAAGTTCGTTCCTGGAAAGCCGTTCGGCGCATCCTACGAATGGTAGAAACGGCGGGCTTTTATGACACTACAGACTAATGAAAAACGACTTCTTGACAACCTGCATACCCTGCGAACTTTCACCGACACCCCGCAGGACGGCGTGACCCGGTTTTCCTACGGTACGCAGGATGCCAGAGCGAGAGAATACATCATAAAACGAGCAGAAAACTGCGGCTGCAGCGTATCCATCGATGCGCTGCAGAACATCCGCATCGGACTTCCCACCAACAAACCGGGACGTAAAACCGTCTTGTCCGGCTCCCATATCGACACCGTGCGAAACGGCGGCTGGCTGGATGGTATCTACGGCGTCTGCGGTGCGCTGGAAGTACTGGAGACCCTGGCAGAAAACCCAGATTCACTGAAGGATGCATCCTTCAACTATGAGCTGGTGATCTTTGCAGAAGAAGAAGGCTCCGGCTTTGGTTCTACCATGACCGGCAGCAAATTCATCACCGGCATCTATGAGGAACCCGACCTGGACAAACTGGTCGACGATTCCGGCATGAGTCTCCGGCAGACTCTGCAAAGCCTCTCGCCATACGGACCGGATGGCAAAACGATCGTCTACAACACAGGCGGTTTGTCTCAGGAAGCACTGCAAAACGTCCGCTGGGACTTCGACAAGGTCCAGGCGATGCTGGAGCTTCACATCGAACAGGGTCCTGTGCTGGACAGAGAAGGCCTGAGCCTCGGGATCGTGGATTCCATCTTCGGCATGCGGGTCATCGAGGTGACACTTACCGGCGTGGGAAATCACGCGGGAGCTACTCCGATGACAGAACGGTACGATGCTCTGTGCACTGCAGCAGAATGCATCCTGGCTGCGGAAGCCCATGTCAGAACCGACGATGACAAGCGAACAGTCGTTACCTGCGGTAAAATGGACATCGAGCCAAACTGCTCTAACGTTATCCCGGAAACGGTGAGATTCTCTCTGGAAGTCCGTGATAAGGATGAAACGAAAATCGATCGCTTTATGAATGAGATCATCGATCTTATCGTTGCGATCGCAGAAAAACGTCAGGTGAACTGCGAGATCAAAGAACATTCCAAATCAAGTCCGCTCCATCTGACCGACCGGCTCATCGACTCTATGGCGAAGCATGCGGCGGATCTGAAACTGCCGTACAAAGTCATGGACAGCGGCGCCGTTCACGATGCCTGCATGATCGCCAAATACGCACAGACGGGTATGATTTTCGTTCCGAGCATCGACGGACGAAGCCATGTGCCGGAAGAAAATACAAACGATGCAGATATCGCGGCCGGTGTTCAGTTCCTGCTGGATACCGTGCTCCGCGAGCTGCATGAAAGATCATAAAAACTCTCAAATAATTCACATCATCATAAAGGAATAAAGGAGGTGCCCTCGAACTTGTACAAAGATGCCTTACGCGCAGCCTGGGCTGAAATCAATATTACCAATCTCGATTTTAATATCAAGCAGATCAAAGAAAAGGTCGGATCCGGCGTCAAGATCACCGGTGTGGTGAAAGCGGATGCTTACGGCCATGGATCGGTGCGTGTCGCGACGGTCCTGCGAGCCAACGGGATCGAATCCTTCGCAGTCGCTACCCTCTCGGAAGCGGTTCGCCTGCGGAAATCCGGATTCGTACTGGAGGAGATCATGGTCCTCTCCCCAGTTCCGGAACCTTACATAGGGACTATCATTGAACACCGGCTTGCTCCTGTAGTCTGCGACTATAAAAACGCGGAAGCCATTTCCAAAGCAGCTGCCGAGGCGGGGATCCTCATCAAAGGATATATCGCCGTGGATACCGGCATGGGGCGGATCGGTTACAGCGACGATACCACATCAGTAGAAGACGTTAAGATGATCGCCGGCCTTTCCAACTTTAAGATCAACGGTCTTTTCTCCCACTTCGCTACGGCGGATGCGGCGGACAAGACCTACGCCACTGTGCAGGAGCAGCGCTACATGGGCTTTTACAAACAGCTCATCAAGGAAGGAATCGATATCCCGCTGCGAACCCTGGGCAACAGTGCTGCTGTGATGGAAATCAGCTCCGCCTATCACGACATGGTTCGTCCTGGTGTGATTTTGTATGGTCTCTACCCTTCCGACGAGGTGGATCGCAGCAAGCTGGCTCTGCGCCCTGCCATGTCCATCAAGGCCAACATCATCCATCTGAAAAAGGTTCCTGCAGGCAACAGCATCAGTTACGGCCGCAAGTTCACCACACAGAAGGACAGTCTCATTGCGACCATCCCGATCGGCTATGCGGACGGTCTGCCCCGTCCTTATTCTGCAAAGGGCAAGGTCATCGTTAACGGCGTATTTGCACCGATCGCAGGGACGATCTGTATGGATATGTGCATGATCGACGTGACTCACGTGCCTTATGTGCGCCTGGGTGATGAAGTGACCATCATGGGCAAGGACGGCATCTACGAGATCACCGCTGACGACATCGCTCGCGAAACCGGCACCATCAACTACGAAGTAGTCTGCGGCTTCGGTCAGAGACTGCCGAAGGTGTATGTGTATTAGAAAATGAAAAAGCCAGGATCTAAGCCAGGATGAGACTTTGATCCCGGCTTTTCTATTGTGAGTACCGGAGAACTTCTATCAAAGCTCCCCTTTTATGATATTTGACTTGACCCTGAAAGTTCTTGTGCTATAATAACATCAAGAGGAAACCGTTGAAAACGGTTAGCCTAAATGGGTTTTGTGACCGCTTTAAGCTGCAAACTTAATAAGGGGCGGTCATTTTATCTCCCGTACTATTCGGTACAGGATCAGTAGATACACTACACCGAAGATGTAATCCATCATACCAACCACCTCCTTCAAGGCTAATCCCAATGGATCCCCTTTTCAGGTGTGGCTAACCGCTTTCGTTTGCTCCTCTTGATTGGCCTATCATATCACTTTTGGTATTATTTGTAAATACTTTTTCTTGAATTTATTTCTATGAATTTCCATATATAAAAACATCAATAAAAATTAGCTTTCTACCCCGATTCCATATATAATAAATTTATCCTACACGAAAGGAATCGTTCCTATGAAAGATTATGCGAAACAACTGATTGAAGAGAATCCATTATTCGAGAAACTCAGCAGACAGGAGGAAATCCTGTGGATCAACGATAAATACCTTCCCTTCGATATGACCGACGGGCTGTCTCAGCTTGTGGTATCCGAGGAAGATATGATAGATGCCCAGGCGCGGCTTGAACGCTTCGCACCATTTATAAAAGCATGCTTCCCGGAAACAGAGGCGACTAACGGCATCATCGAGTCGCCTTTGCAGAAGATCCCGAAGATGCATAAAGCGCTTGGAGAATATGGGCAAAAAGAACTCTGCAGGAACCTGAACGAGATGTCCGAAGAACCGGAAAACACGGTTCTCCCCGGACAGCTCCTGCTGAAAATGGACAGCCATCTGGCAGTAGCCGGATCCATCAAGGCCCGTGGCGGGATATACGAAGTGCTGAAGCATACAGAAGAGCTGGCGCTGGAAACCGGCAAGCTGAACCTCACCGATGATTACTCTGTGCTAAACTCGCAGGAATGGAAAGATTTTTTCGGACAGTACACCGTACAGGTCGGTTCTACGGGAAATCTGGGACTTTCCATCGGGATCAGCAGTGCGGCCGTAGGTTTTCGCGTGAAGGTCCACATGTCCGCCGATGCAAAGCAATGGAAAAAAGATCTTCTCCGCAGCAAGGGTGTAGAAGTGATCGAATACAAGAGCGATTATTCTGCGGCGGTAGCTGAAGGCAGAAGACTCTCTGCGCAGGATCCCCGCAGCTATTTTGTGGATGATGAAAATTCCAAGGATCTGTTTCTGGGATATGCCGTGGCGGCCTCGCGGCTGGCAAAGCAGCTGTCGGAGCAGCACATCACGGTGGATGATGAGCATCCTTTGTTTGTCTATCTTCCGGCAGGCGTTGGCGGCGCTCCCGGCGGCGTGGCCTATGGACTGAAACGGATTTTCAAAGATAACGTCCACTGTTTCTTCGCAGAGCCGACTCACTGCCCTTCCGTACTGCTGGGAATGGCGGCGGATCGTTATGGAGAAGTGAACGTGCGGGACTTTGATATCGACGGAATCACGGAAGCCGACGGTCTCGCCTGCGCCAGTCCGTCCGGATTCGTAACGCGAATGGATCGTAACATCGTTTCCGGAGACTTTACGGTAGGCGACGCCCGCCTCTACGACTTTATGAGGATGCTCTGTGAAACCGAAAGCATACGCATAGAGCCTTCCAGCTGTGCAGCCTTTCTGGGACCTTTGCAGCTTATGGGAGCTCCGGGAAATGCAGAATCCGCCGCACACGCCTACCTGGACGCTCACCACCTCACCGACGAAACACTAAAAAACTCCACCCACATCTGCTGGGCCACCGGAGGCGCTCTGGTACCGGAGGATGTGTGGGAGGAGTATTTCCAAAAAGCAAAAGCATTCTGTTAAAATCAAATGTACTGAACCCTGGATACCTTCATTCATCACGTTCTTTTCACCTTATACAATTCCAGCTTTCCCCCGCACTGACAGCGGTAGGCATCGATTTTCTGCATCACGCACGTAAAGCGCTGACGCGGATACTGCCTGCCGCATTTTTTACATTGAATAATATAGCGAATCTGACGTTTGCCGGCCAGCTCTTCTTCCCGCTCCGGCATGCCCATTTCTGCAAAGGTGTTGACCCTCTTTATCTTGTACCCATACGCTGCATTCATCTGAGCCGCGTAGGATTTCCAAAGAGCTCCATGCTCATAACATCCCGGGCAGGTATGGAGGATCTCATGGGCCAGGACGCCGCGGATCTGTTTTTCCCCGCACCCTTCTGCCTCCAGCAGAAATCTGCTGATCTCGATGGTAAACCTATCCGGCTTTTTCCGGCAGCAGCCAAACCGCTTTTTCGGTCTGCCGTTGACTGCTACGTTCTTCTCAATAGAAGAAGACACGGGGATTTTTAACGCCCGTGCCTCCTGAATAACTTCCTGTAATAATGTATTTAATCGTTCTTCGTTCACCATAATCTTTTATCATGTTTCACATGAAACATTTTCCCTTAATGCAGTGTTTTCAACAGTTCGATAAGTCTTTCTAGGTCATCTTTACTGTAGTATTCGATTTCGATCTTACCCTTCTTGCCTTTCTGGTTCAGGGTAACTTTCGTGCCGAGGGCTTCCTTCAGGTCGTTTTCTACGCGCTTCACATCAGCGTTCTTTTCCCGCGGCTTCGCCTTGGTTCTGCCGTTCTTGCTTTCCTTCGCCAGTTTCTCGATCTGTCTTACGGAAAGACCTTCTTTAACAGCTCTCTGTGCCAGTGCGATCTGCTTTTCTTTACTTCCTGCAGAGACGATGGCTCTCGCATGACCTGCCGAAAGCTGCCCATCCGCTACAAAGCTCTGGATAGCATCCGGGAGTTTTAACAGTCTCAGGCAGTTGGTAATATACGGACGGCTCTTTCCTACGCTCTTGGATACCTGATCCTGAGTCAGCCCATAGGTATCGATCATCTGATTGATACCCTCTGCTTCTTCAATCGGGTTCAGATCTTCACGCTGCATGTTCTCTATAATAGCCAGCAGCATGTTTTCTTCATCGCTCAGTTCCCGGACGATACAAGGGATCTCCTTTACTCCTACTTTGCGGGCCGCACGCCAGCGACGTTCCCCTGCGACGATTTCATATCCTGTTCCAAGACTACGCAGCACCACCGGCTGGATCAAGCCATGTTCTCTGATGGAATTCGCCAGATCTTCCAGCTTTTCTTCGTCAAATGCTTTACGCGGCTGGTTGGTGTTCGGTTTGATATCGTTGATATCCACATAAAGGATATCTCCTGCAGATTTAGCGCTCTCCCCTGCTGCGGCAGCTTTATCTGCTGCAGATTCAGCCGGAGGCTGCTTTGCAGGAACAGCGGGTTCTTCCACTTTAGGAGTTTCCTGCTTATCGTTTTTTAACACATCGACTTCCATGTCGCCAAAAAGCGCATCAAGACCTCTTCCCAACCCTCTGGATTTCTTAGCAGCCATTAAAGTTCCTCCTCGTTTGCGAGGAATTCATCGGCGAATTCCATGTATGCGATAGCTCCGGCGGATTTTGGATCATACTGAATGACCGGCATTCCATGGCTCGGAGCCTCTGCCAGACGTACATTTCTAGGGATTACCGTCGTGTAAACCTTTTCACGGAAGTATTTCTTCACTTCTTCCACCACCTGTACCGACAGATTCGTTCTTCCATCGAACATGCTGAGGATTACTCCCTGGATTTCCAGATCAGGGTTGGTGTTCTTCTTCACAATGTCGATGGTGCTCATCAGCTGGCTTACCCCTTCCAGGGCATAGAACTCGCACTGGATCGGTATCAGTACCGAATCAACCGCCGTCAGAGAATTAATGGTCAGCAATCCCAGAGATGGCGGACAGTCTACGAAGATGTAATCATACTTCGGTTTCAGCTGATCGATGGCCCACTTCAGTCTCTTGTCTCGCCCCTTCAGCTGAATCAGTTCTACCTCTGCTCCGGCCAGCTGAACACTGGCAGGCATGATGTCAAGATTCTTTATACCCGTTGCAACGACTGCTTCCTCGGGATGCTGATTATCCTCTACCAGAATCTCATGGGTCGTTACATCCAAGTCTCTCTTGGAGATTCCCACACCGCTTGTGGTATTGCCCTGCGGGTCAATATCGATAATCAGGATTTTCTTTCCCTTGATGGCCAGACATGCGGCCAGATTTATATTGGTGGTTGTTTTTCCTACGCCACCTTTCTGATTGAAAATAGCTATTGCTTTTCCCACTTTTTCCTCCTCAACTACTTATAAAAAAGTTATGCAGAATTTTTCTCTGCAGTGATTCTATTATATAACAACACACTTTTTTTTACTACACGTTTTCGCGTAACATCATAAAAAAAACATAATGTTTCACGTGAAACATTATGTTTTTCTGGAGGTAATACTATGAGTGCCCGGGTCATAAGTGCATGGATCACTGACCACTTGCAACTTGTATGTCGTTTTGCTGATTTAAAGTTTCTCCCCTCTCTTCCGGGGTTTTAGGAATGGTGATTTTCACCACATAGGATTCTCCTGTATCTTCCTGACGGAAGGTAGCGCCTTTGCTGAGAAGATCCATCTCGTTAAATGCTTTTTTCAATGTATTGATATAAAGTTTGCAGCTGATCCGCATCACTTTATTCTTTTCTCTCTCCATTTTTTCCCGCCGCATCAGACATTCTTCCACCAGCTTTTCCGTCTGTCTCACATTAAACTGATGGCGGATCACTTTCTCGATCACCTGTCTGCGCATATCATCATCATCCAGTTTCAAGAGAGCCCGGGCGTGACGTTCCGTCAGTCGATGCTCTACCAGAAGTCTTTGAATATCCTCCGGCAGATTCAAGATCCTTATCTTATTGGAAATGGTAGACTGATTCTTTCCCAATCTCCGTGCCAGCTCCTGCTGCGGGATCTGATACGCTTCCATCAAGGCCTGATATGCCTTTGCTTCTTCTATGTATCCCAGATTTTCTCTCTGGATATTCTCCACCAGGGCGATCATTCCCGCTTCTTCCTCCGAAGCTTCTCTCACCAGCGCCGGCACCCTGGAAAGCCCCGCCATCACAGCTGCACGAAATCTTCTCTCCCCTGCAAGGATCATATATGTACCGTCGTCTTCCCTGCGCAGGATCAACGGCTGCAGAATTCCAAACTGACAGATGGAGTCCCGCAGTTCTGCCAGCTGCTCTTCCTCAAAATGCTTTCGCGGCTGCTGCCTGTTGGCGTGGATCTGCTCCACCGGCACCTCACTGATCTTTCTCCGTAACATCTCCCTCACTCCTTCCTTATCTCCATCTTAACAGCCTGTCCATCCGAAAAAAAGGAATTTCATCAAACAAAAAGAGCCGATATTTGCTATTTTATCGGCTCTTTCGCAGGTGTTCCCGGTTTTCTCGGGAACTTCGACATAGTCGGTTTATTTTTTAAAACGAAGATCAGCTGATGCTCCAGCTCTGATCCGCTGCTTTCTCTCACTCCTAATGATGCAAAGTTTTCGCGCCGGGCAATGCTGCCGCCCAGCTTATCGATGGCGTTTTCCGCTGCCAGCAATTCTTCTTCGCAGTCCGGTCCTTTATAAGCGATGAAGCATCCGCCTACTTTCACGAATGGCAGACAGTATTCGGACAAGGTGCTCATATTGGCCACAGCCCGGGACACGCATATGTCAAAGGATTCTCTTAAACCCTTTTTTCTTCCCAGCTCCTCTGCCCTGCCATGGATGGCAGTGACATTATGGATTCCCAGCTCCTCGCACAGCTGCTGGATGATCCTGATCCTCTTATTCAAAGAATCCATCAGCGTAAACTGCTTCTCCGGGAAGGCGATTGCCAGCGGCACTCCGGGGAATCCTCCGCCTGTCCCCACATCTATGATGGTCTCAGAACGTTGGAACTCCGACGATCCGGCGCACAGCAGGGAATCGATATAATGCTTTTCAAGAAATTCTTCCCTGTCTTTGATGGCCGTTAGATTAACGTGCTGATTCCATTCCAGGATCCCGTCCATATAGCCGGCAAACTGTCCGTCCTTTTTTTCATCGTAGGAAATTGCCATGTCTTCCAGTACATTTTTCAGTTGTTCAATCATGAAAACTCCCCTTTCTAATGTTTCTGACGACGCAGCTTTTCCAGCCAGATGAGAAGCACGTTGATATCCGCAGGCGATACGCCGGAGATCCTGGAGGCCTGTCCTACTGATACCGGCCGCAGCGCATCCAGCTTCTGCCGCGCCTCGATCCGCAGTCCCTCGATCGAAAAGTAATCCAGATCCTGCGGCAGTTTTTTATTCTCCAGCTTTTTGAACTTTTCTATCTGCTGCTGCTGTTTGATGATGTATCCCCGGTATTTGATCTGTACTTCCATCATAGTCTTCTGATGAGCCGAAAGCTCCGGCCGCACATCGTCGATGACCGCCGTATCATCATATGTGATTTCCGGACGCTTTAAGAGTTCCAGCAAAGAGACAGCACTTTTCACCGGCGCGCTTCCCTTTTCCTCCAGGAATGGATTCGCCGCTTCCGGCTGCAGGATCTTTTTCTTCAGGCGCTCCGTTTCAGCCTCTACCACTTCTTTTTTCTTTAAAAATCTGTCATATCTGTCTTTTTTTACTAAACCAACCTCATATCCCCGCTCCGTCAGACGCATATCTGCGTTGTCTTGCCTCAGAAGCAGCCTATATTCCGCTCTGCTGGTCATAATTCTGTAAGGTTCATTAGTACCTTTTGTCACGAGATCGTCGATGAGAACGCCAATATAAGCCTCACTTCTATCGAGAATAAATGGCTTTTCTTCCTTTATTTTACATGCCGCATTGATACCGGCCATCAATCCCTGAGCCGCCGCTTCTTCATAACCCGAGCTGCCGTTAAACTGTCCGGCACAAAACAGATTTTCGATGTGGCGGTTTTCCAGACTGATCTTCAGATCCAGCGGATCGATGCAATCGTACTCGATGGCATAGGCCGATCGAACGATTTCCAGATGCTCCAGTCCCTCGATAGTCTTATAAAATTCTTCCTGGACATCCTCAGGCAAACTGGACGACATTCCCTGGATATACATTTCCTCTGTATACAATCCCTCCGGCTCAATAAACAATTGATGCCGTTTCTTATCGGCGAAGCGATTCACCTTATCTTCGATGGAAGGACAATACCGCGGCCCTACTCCTTCGATCTGTCCGCCAAAGAGAGCCGACCGGTGAAAATTCCGCCGGATCACTTCATGAGTCGTTTCATTGGTATAGGTCAGCCAGCACTTCACCTGATCCTTCTGCAGATCATCATTCATAAAGGAAAACGGTACGACTTTTTCATCGCCGTCCTGCGGGATCATCTTATCGTAATCCAGACTCTTTGCCAGAGCCCTGGCAGGCGTCCCCGTCTTGAACCGGCGGATCGGAAGCCCGTATTCCCGCAGATGAGCAGCCAGCTCATTTGACGGAGCCAGCCCGTTGGGACCGCTTTCGAAGACACTTTCCCCGATAAAAATCTTACCGGCCAGAAAAGTACCCGTCGCCAGGATCACCGCCTTTGCCGTATACATGGCGCCCGTCTTCAAAACAACGCCGCAGGCTTTACCGTCTTCTATGATCAGATCCACTACTTCTCCCTGCTTCAGCCGCAGATTTTCCTCGGCTTCCAGCGTCTTCTTCATCTCGATGTGATACTCGTTCTTATCGGCCTGCGCGCGCAGAGAATGGACCGCAGGTCCCTTTGCAGTATTGAGCATGCGGCTCTGGATAAAGGTCTTGTCGATGTTGAGTCCCATCTCGCCGCCGAGAGCGTCGATCTCCCGAACCAGATGACCCTTGCCCGTGCCGCCGATGGACGGATTGCACGCCATCATGGCCACCGCTTCCAGATTGATGGAAAGCATCAGCGTCTTCATGCCCATCCGCGCCGCAGCCAGCCCGGCCTCGCAGCCTGCGTGACCTGCGCCCACGACGATGACGTCGTATTTTCCCATAAAAAATTTTTCCATAAACTCTATTCCTCAAATATATTTCAATTATTCTATTTTCCAAGGCAGAACCGGGCGAATACTTCGTTGATGATGTCATCCGACACCGTCTCGCCGATGATTTCTCCCAGCTGTTCATATGCGCTTTTCACGTCTACTTCGATGAAGTCCAGTGCCTCCCGCATCTGTGTCATCTGCAAAGCGTCCTCCAGGGATCGTCTGCCCTGCTGCAGCAGTTCGATGTGCCGCACATTGTTGACCATCATGCTTTCCTTCTGGGTGATTTCACCGCCGTACACCAGCTCTTCCACGGCATCTTCGATTTCCGTGATCCCCTGCCCCTGCAGAAGCGAGGCTTCGATCACCTGTGACGCCGGAAGCTTTGCAGAAATTTCCTCGGCAGAAAGGACTGCCCCCAGATCCCGTTTATTGATCAAAATGAGAGACTTTCTGTCTTCCAGAAGCTCCATGATCTGCAGATCTTCTTCCTCCAGCGGCTGACTGCCGTCCAGCAAAAACAGGATAAAATCCGCCTGATTGAAGGCTTCCTTGGATTTTTCGATCCCCATTTTTTCCACCTTGTCGGAAGTTTCCCGGATCCCTGCAGTATCCACCAGATATACCGGGATATTTCGAATGCTAAGGACTTCTTCTATAGTATCGCGGGTCGTTCCCGGAATATCCGTTACAATAGCTCGTGTTTCCTTCAGCAGACCGTTCATCAGAGAAGATTTTCCCACGTTTGGCTTTCCGACGATGGCGATCTTGATGCCCTCCCGGATCATCTTGCCGGTGGACGCCGTTGCCAGAAGTTTTTCGATCATGCCATGGGCTTCCACGATGTTTTCTTCCAGCTTCTCATAGGTCATCTTCTCGATATCTTCATCGGGATAATCGATATTCACCGTGATATCCACAAGAAGATCCAAAAGCTTCTGGCGAATTTCTTCCACTTTTAGAGAAAGTCCACCCTCCAGCTGAGACACAGCTACATCAAAGCTCCGATCGGTCTTTGCACGAATCATATCGATGACCGCCTCCGCCTGCGATAAATCTAAGCGGCCGTTTAAAAACGCACGCTTCGTAAACTCACCCGGCTCCGCCAGACGCGCACCCTTGCGAAGAACAAGCGCCAGGGTTTTTCGCAGAGAAACCATACTGCCATGACAGTTGATTTCCACCACATCTTCCGCCGTATAAGTCTTCGGTCCCTTCATATAAACAGCCAGTACCTCGTCGATCAGCTGATTGTTTTCTTTGTCAATAATTCTGCCATAGGTCATGCGGCGGCTGACAAACGTATCCGCGTCGCCATAAAATTCAAACACTTCCTGTAAAATCGGCAGAGCATTTTCTCCGCTGATACGGATAATACCGATTCCGCCTTCTCCATAGGCAGTCGCTACTGCAGCGATCGTATCTTCCATAGGATATTCCTCCCAAATACGCAAAATACAAGGAATGCCCATACGCAGTTGCAGAGTATGGGCATTCTTTCTCGTCTATTTTTTCAGTTCGATGATAACTCTCCGATACGGCTCTTCCCCTTCACTTCTCGTAATAATGTTAGGGTTTTTCTGTAAAGTCGCATGGATGATCTTTCTTTCATACGGATTCATCGGCTCCAGTCTGACGTATTTCTTTGTCTTTACAACCTTGGCTGCAAGACGATTTGCCAGCTGTTCCAGCGTCTTCTGCCGCTTTGCTCTGTAATTTTCCGCATCGATCACGACCTTTATGTACTTCTCGCTGTTCTTGTTCACCACAAGACTGGTCAAATACTGGATCGCATCCAGCGTCTGTCCCCGCTTACCGATGATAGTACCGGAATCCTTACCGTCCATCTCCAGATAAACAATATCCTCTCCTGCTTTCGCATGGAAGTTCAGATTAAGACCCATCTTCTCTGTGATTTCCTTCAGGAATGCGAGTGCTTCGTGATTCTCAATATCGTGAAGATCTTCTTTGTTCACTGGATCGATATCAAGATCCGGTGCAGTGAACTTTTCTCTCTTCTCTCTATTTCCGTTATGTTTTTTCTTCTGGTTTCTATTACCTTTGTTACGAGGCTTTTCTTCCGTTCTAGCTTCCTTCTCCAGGCCGCCCGAAACCGGGTTTTCCGCCTTTTCGGATTTCTTATGTTCCGGCTTTTCTTTCTTCTCAGGTTCCGCCGGTTTTTCTTCGACAGCCGGCTTTTTCTTCTCTACTCTTACTTTTGCCAGTTTCGAACCAATGCCAAAAAATCCTTTTGAAGGCTCTTCCAGAACAGTCACCTCAACTTCATCTCTGGAGAGTTTCAGGTCGACCAGCGCCAGTTTGACCGCTTCTTCGACGTCAACGCCCCATTTTTCTGAGTAATCCATTTCCGTTTCCTCCAAAATCTGCATTGAGATTTATTTTTTCTTTGCTTTTTCCATTAATCTTTTTTCTTCTGCTTCCCGTTTCATCTTCTTACGAACAGTACTCAGATGAATGTTGAATCCGATCTGCATGATCTGGCTGACTGCCCAGTACAGTGCAAGTCCGGACGGGAACGATCTTGCCATCCACAGGATCATGATCGGGAAGATGTATTTCATCATCTTCGTCATACCCGCCATCTGATTGTTGGCATCCCCACCGCTTGATAAAGCCTGGGTCATGGAGAACGAAATAAACGTTGCTACACCTGCGATGATCGGCAGGATCCATCTGTCCGGCTGGCTCAGGTCCGCGATCCATGCGAACGATTCATGGAACGCGAAAATCATATTACTGTCATCTGAAATGTACTGCATCGGATTCCGCAGCAAAGCAAAAAGTCCCATGATGATCGGCATCTGGATCAGCATCGGAAGACATCCGCCCATCGGGTTGAACTTTTCTTCCTTGTAAAGTTCTGCCATCTTGATATTGAGCGTCTCTTTATCGTTGGCATACTTACGCTGCAGCGCCTGCATCTTAGGCTGTACCTCTGCCATTCTAGCAGTCGATTTCGTCTGCTTTATGTACAGCGGATAGAGACACAGCTTTACGATCAGTGTAAAGATGATGATCGTAAGCCCGTAATCATGGAGAAATCCATACAGCAGGCTCAGCAGCATCCCCAAAGGTTTTGCTATAACACCTAAAATTGTATACATTAATGTAATTCCCTCCTATTTTAAAGGATCATACCCCCCGGGATTAAAAGGATGGCATTTGAGTAATCTTCGAATACCGAGATAACTTCCTTTAAAAAATCCATACTTTTCTAACGCTTGAATAAAATAAGTGGAACAAGTAGGATAAAATCTGCATGTTTTCGGAAAAAGCGGAGAGATAAAAATCTGATATCCTCTTATGAGCAGAATCATGATTTTTTTCATAAAAATCACCTCTTTTGAAACAGTTTCGCTTTCTGCAAAGCGCGCTTCATCGATTTTCCCACGTCAAAGGCTTTCTGACCGTTTATGGTATTCCGAGCAATAAAAATCAGATCATATCCTTCCCTGATCTCGCCCTTCAAAATACGGTAGTTTTCCTTCATGAGCCTTCTGGCCCTGTTTCTCTCTACACTGTTTCCTACTTTTTTGCTTGCTAAAAATGCCGTCCTGTTATAAGAAAGATCGTTCTTCCTGTAAAAAAACACAATATATCTTTCACCTATAGATCTGCCTCTGCGGTAAATCGCGGTAAAATCATCTTTTCTTCTCAGTACTTCTTTTTTTAGCATAATCTCCCTAAATTATCCGTCTTGAAACAAAAAGACCACAAAGTGCGGTCTCTATGCGGATAAAACTTTTCTACCTCTTTGTCTTCTTCTCTTTAAAACATTTCTGCCATTCTTAGTTCTCATTCTCTTGCGGAAGCCATGTTCCTTCTTTCTCTGTCTTGTTTTCGGCTGATATGTCATTTTCATAGACCGATTCCTCCTTTACTAAATTTAAGTGAACTTGTGCAACTCTGAATTTCAACTTGCACATATGCTTAACTATTATACCGTTGAAAAAAGGACATGTCAAACCTTTTTCCTCGGAAACGCCGTGAAATCGCATCAAAAAGCCTCTCAGAGGGTGTTTGTGGACAGGCCTGTGAAAACTTTGCACAATTTTATCCACAACCAGTGGATAACTTGACGAGATTTATAATTTTTCAACATTTCAAAATTCCCTATTGCCTGTGGATAACTATGTTTGTTATTATATAATCACTTTTTAAGAAAAGGTGTTATGCAATGCGAAAAAAAATCGAAGAAAAAAAATGGAGAGATATTCTCGCCGACATCAGTGAAAACGTTACGGAAGTCAGCTACCGTTCCTGGTTCACTCCCCTCGTTCCTATGGAAATAGACGAGGATGCAGCCGTGATCTACTTCGCCACGTCAAAGAAGCAGATCATGGAAGTGCTGGAAATGCGCTATATTCCAGTGTTTGAGCGTGCGGTTGAGTCTGTTTACCACAGAAAATACAAGGTCGTGGTAAAAAACAAAACGGAAGCGGAGATCCAGCAGCAGCTGAACATGGGAACGACCCAGATTCCTTCTGCTAATAATACGCCTTCCCCGCGCCCTGCAGAAAAACCGCAGATCAGCACGCAAAAACCGAAGGCAGCGTCTTTGCAGGAAGGAAACGAGTTAAAAGAAGAATACTTCCTTAATCCACAGTATAATTTTGACAATTTCATCGTTGGGGAAAACAACAAGTACGCCCACGCAGTAGCCTACGCCGTTGCCGAATCGCCGGCCACCACCTACAACCCGCTGTTTATCTACGGCGGATCCGGTCTTGGTAAGACCCACCTGATGCATGCCATCGGTCACTACATACTGGAACACAATCCAGACATGAACGTGCTCTACGTTTCTTCAGAAATGTTTACATCTGAGCTGATCAAAGCGCTGGGAGAACGCGGCATGATGACTCGTTTTAAACAGAAATACAGAAGTGTCGATGTACTTCTGATCGACGATATTCAGTTTCTGGAAGGGAAAGATTCCACACAGACGGAGTTTTTCCACACCTTTAACGAGCTCCACGATTCCGGCAAGCAGATCGTTATTTCCAGCGACCGCCACCCCAGCAAGCTGCGGGAACTGGACGACCGGCTCCGTTCCCGGTTTCAGTGGAATATCGTAGCCGACGTACAGCCGCCGGACTATGAGACCCGTGTAGCCATCCTGCGTAAGAAAGCGGAACTGGAACAGGTGGAAATCGACAATGACTTTCTGGAAGTCATCGATCTGATCGCAGAAAAAGTCAAGTTCAACATCCGTGAACTGGAGAGCGCTCTTACCCGTATCATCAGTTATTCCAAGCTGTTCGAGGCACACATCGATGTGAAATACGCCAGAAAGAATCTTAACGATATCTTTTCCACACGCGATTTCAATATCAACTGCGAGACCATCAAAAAAGCCGT
The DNA here is from genome assembly GCA_934281605.1 of uncultured Clostridia bacterium. Classification (GTDB taxonomy): domain Bacteria; phylum Bacillota; class Clostridia; order Peptostreptococcales; family Anaerovoracaceae; genus Lentihominibacter. The sequence goes on from CAKQXD010000002.1 coordinate 44,117, forward strand.
CTGCAAAAAGTACGGCATCAAGCTGGCGGACATCGAATCTTCCAAGCGCAAGCGGGAGTTTTCCCATCCGCGGCAGATCGCCATGTACCTTTGCAGAGAAATGACCGACAGCTCCCTGCCTAAAATCGGCGAATACTTCGGCGGACGCGATCACACCACGGTCCTCCATGCTTACGATAAAATCGCCTCGGAAATCAAGAATAACGAAGTCCTGGCAGACGAAATACGCCAATTGAAAAAAGACATCGAATAATTTGTTTATCCACAATTGCTGTGGTCAAAAAAAACAAGTTATCAACAAACTTCTAAGAACAAAAAAACAAGTGTTTGCAAAGAGTTTAAGGGTTATCCACAGTTTACACAGCCCCTACTACTATTACTACTATAAATATATATAAATATAATAAGGCTTCGCCGGCTTCTTTTACTCCGGCAGTCTGGAGGAAATTATGAAAATCACATGCAACCAACAAATCTTATCGAAAACATTAAACACTGTTTCTAAAGCTGTCTCCACAAGAACCACCCTTCCCGTATTAAAAGGGATCCTGCTGGAGGCAAAAGCGGACGGCAGCCTGACCCTGACCGCATCAGATCTTGAGATCAGCATCCAGAAAACCATTCAGGTCAACGTAGAAGAGCCCGGCTCCGCTGTCGTTGTTTCCAAATTATTCGGAGACATCATCCGCAAGCTGCCTAACGAAGAGATTTTATTAGAACAGGCAGAAGACGGAAGCATTCTCATCAAAACCAATTCTTCGGAGTTCACGGTAGTCAGCCTGCCGGTAGACGAGTTCCCGAAAGTAAGCGATCAGGAAGAAGAAAGGGATCATCTCGTATTTGATGCGGAAATCTTCAAGGATATGGTAAAGAAGACGTCGTTCGCAGCCAGCTTAGATGAATCAAAGGGCGTTCTTGTAGGAGTGCTGACGGAAATCCATCCGGAAAGCGTATCCATGGTTGCGCTGGACGGCTATCGTCTGGCTATTTCCACTGAAAAAATGACGAGTGCCGAAGACAATCATTTCATCATTTCTGCAAAGATCATAAATGAGATCAGCAAGATCATCGCTGAAGACGGCGATGCGGAGGATGTTGAGATCTATCTTGGAAAGAAAAAAGCGACGTTCCGCATCGGTACGACGGAAGTCGTGCTGCGTCTGATGGAAGGCGAATATATCAAATACCGGGATATCATGCCGACTCAGAGCACGACAGATATCGTTATCGGCAGAGCTATTTTACAGGAAAGCATCGAGCGAGCTTCCCTGCTGGCCAGAGAAGGTAAGAACAACCTTATCAAAATGACTATCAAAAACAACCTGCTGACCATCACGTCCCGGTCGGAGGAAGGTAACGTAAGAGAAGAAATCATCATGGAGAAAGAAGGCGAAGATCTGGAGATCGGATTCAACTCCAAGTTCGTCATCGATGTGCTCAAGGTCATCGACGACGATGAGATCGTCATGCACTTCCTGACGGGAACTTCTCCTTGTATGGTAAAACCGGTCAGCGGCGACGCCTATGAGTATCTGATCCTGCCGGTAAGAATTCCAACTATGTAAGAATATGTATATCAAAGAGATTGCATTAAAAGATTTTCGTAATTATAAGGAACTGCACGCATCCTTTCATCCGAGGGTGAATATTTTCCTGGGAAAAAACGCCCAGGGAAAGACCAACCTGCTGGAAGGCATCTATTTGAATGCCATGGCCAGGTCTTTTAAAACGACCAGAGACAAGGATCTGATACGATTCGGAGAAGAATTCTGCAGGATCCACACCATATCGGAAGCTTATGATGAAGAGCTTGAAACGGAGATCCTGGTAACGAAAGCCGGAAAAAAGAGCATCAAAATCGATGGTGTAAAGGCTTCGAAGACCTCGCAGCTTCTGGAGCGGATCTATATCGTCATCTTTTCGCCGGAGGATCTGAAAATCGTCAAGGATGAGCCGGAAAAGCGGCGCAGATTCATCGACCGGGAGCTTTGCCAGATCAAACCCGGATATTACAGCGACTTGAGCGACTATAAAAAAGTGCTGAAACAGCGGAACATGTATCTGAAAGAGCGGGAGATCGATCCTGCTGTTTTGGGTATCTGGGATTACGAACTGGCCAGGTACGGCAGCCGGATCATCAGGCGCCGGGAGGAATTTATCAAGCGGATCAGCGAGATCAGCAGCGATATCCACGATCGCATATCCGGTGGGCTGGAAAATCTGACGATCCACTACGAGGCCAACGTGGCCTACTCCGGGCCGGATTCCACGGAAGCGGAGTTCTATAAGATCCTGGAACATTCGCGAGACGACGATATCCGAAACCGCACCACAGGTCACGGACCACACAAGGACGATCTGAAAATCGAGGCCAACAGTATTGATCTCAGGAAATTCGGTTCCCAGGGACAGCAGCGGACGGCCGCTCTTTCCTTGAAGCTTTCGGAAATACGCCTCATCGAAGCCGAAACGGGAGAAAAACCCATCCTGCTGCTGGACGATGTGTTATCGGAACTGGATAACGAAAGGCAGAGCTATCTTATCAGCTCTCTGGGAGAAAATCAGATGTTTATTACCACTGCTGATATTTCCGGTAAAGTCATACGTTCCATGCCGGAAGGAAAGGTGTTTCAAATACAGCAGGGAACCATAGAATCAGAAATTTAAAGTGTAACTCATACGAAAATATGCTTTTTGATAGGAAAAATCGTCGATTACGGCGATTTTTTAGGAATCTGTCGAGAATTCAGTCCAAAACTCACAAAAACTTGTGCAAATAAAAAAATCATGCTACAATAAAGGTTGCTTATGTGAAAGGAGAATTGGAATGGCGAAAGACGAAAAGCTCCAGCAGTACGGTGCGGAGCAGATACAGGTATTAGAAGGTCTTGAAGCTGTAAGAAAAAGACCCGGTATGTACATCGGAAGTACAGGTTCCAGGGGTCTTCACCATCTGGTGTATGAAGTGGTAGACAACAGTATCGACGAAGCGCTGGCTGGATTTTGCAGCACGATTCACGTAACGATACACAAGGATAATTCCATTACTGTAGAAGACGACGGAAGAGGTATGCCGGTAGACACTCATCCGAAACTTGGAATACCGGCAGTAGAAGTAATTCACACCGTTCTGCACGCTGGAGGTAAATTCGGCGGAGGAGGATACAAGGTATCCGGCGGACTTCACGGGGTAGGTGCATCTGTCGTAAATGCCCTTTCCACTCATATGGAAGTAGAAGTCAAGAGAAACGGCAAGATCTATAAACAGGAATATGAGAAAGGCAAGACCGTTACTCCGCTGACGGAGATCGGGACGTCAAAACATACGGGATCCAAGAGTACATTCTGGCCGGATCCTGAAATTTTTGATGAAACGGAATACGATTTTGAAACGCTGGAACGCCGCCTGCGGGAGATGGCTTTCCTCAACAAGGGAATCAAGATCACACTGACGGACGAAAGAGCAGGCAAGGAAAAGAACGAAGAATTCCACTATGAAGGAGGTCTTCGTGAATTTGTCCTGCATCTGAATAAAAACAAAGAGGCACTTCACGAGAATGTGATCTACTTCGAAGTCATGGACAAGGACAAGGAAGTGGAAGTTGCGATGCAGTACACGGATCGCTATAATGAAATGCTTCTTTCCTATGCGAACAACATCAACACGACGGAGGGCGGTTTCCACATGGTGGGATTCAAAACAGCTCTGACCCGTGTGTTCAACGATTATGCCAAGAGAAATAAATTCCTCAAAAACGACGACAGCTTATCCGGGGAAGATATCCGGGAAGGTCTGACGGCCATCGTTTCCGTCAAGCTGACGGAGCCGCAGTTTGAGGGACAGACGAAGACGAAACTGGGAAACAGTGAAATGAGAGGTTTTGTAGAGAGCGCGACTTCCGAAAATGTGCTGGCGTTCCTGGAAGAAAATCCGACGCAGGCCAAGATCATTTTAGACAAGTGTATGCGTGCGGCGAGAGCCAGAGAAGCAGCCAGAAAAGCGAGAGAACTGACGAGAAGAAAGAGCGTTTTAGACGGCGTTTCCATGCCGGGTAAACTGGCAGACTGCTCCGAAAAAGACCCGAGCCTTTCGGAAATCTTCCTGGTCGAGGGGGACTCCGCCGGCGGCAGTGCCAAGCAGGGCCGAGATCGTCTGCGCCAGGCGGTACTTCCGCTTCGAGGCAAGATCTTAAACGTTGAAAAAGCAAGGCTCGACCGTATCTTGAATTCGGACGAGATCAAGAATATGATCACGGCATTCGGCTGCAATATCGGAGCTGACTTTGACGAGTCCAAGCTGCGGTATCATAAGATCATCATTATGACAGATGCCGACGTGGACGGAGCGCATATCCGGACACTGCTGCTGACATTCTTCTATCGCTACATGACGCCGCTTATCGAGAAGGGTTATGTTTATGCTGCACAGCCGCCGCTTTTCCAGGTAAAGAAAGGCAAGGAAGTGTACTACACCTACTCCGATAAAGAGCAGGAAAAGCTGATGAAGGAACTGGCGGACAAGCCTGGCAAGGCTGATATCCAGCGGTACAAAGGTCTGGGTGAAATGGACTTCCACCAGCTGTGGGAGACCACCATGGATTACAACACCAGAACTCTGGTGCAGATCACGCTGGACGATGCGACGGCAGCCGACGAGATCTTTACGACACTGATGGGCGACAAGGTGCAGCCGAGAAGAAAATTCATCGAAGAAAATGCTGCGCTGGCAACGCTGGATGTATAGATGGGAGGAGTTTGAATAGATGAGTAACCTGATTGAAGATCAGAAAATGATACAGCATGAGATCCATGACGAAATGAAGAACTCCTACATCGATTACGCCATGAGTGTAATCGTCGGAAGAGCCCTTCCTGACGTTCGTGACGGACTCAAGCCGGTACACAGAAGAATCCTTTACGGAATGAGCGGTCTGGGGGTAACACCGGACAAGCCGTTCAAGAAATCGGCGCGTATCGTCGGTGAAGTAATGGGTAAATATCACCCGCACGGTGACAGCTCCATTTACGACGCCATGGTACGTCTGGCACAGGATTTCTCGACGCGTTACATGCTGGTTGACGGCCACGGAAACTTCGGTTCGGTGGACGGCGACGGCGCAGCTGCAATGCGTTATACAGAAGCGAGAATGTCTCCGTTCTCACTGGAGATGATCCGCGATATCGATAAAGACACCGTTGATTTCATGCCTAATTTCGACGAAGAAGAAAAGGAACCGGTAGTTCTGCCTGCCAGATTCCCGAATCTTCTTGTAAACGGCAGCAACGGTATCGCAGTCGGAATGGCTACTTCCATTCCGCCGCACAACTTAGGGGAAGTCATCGACGCTACGGTCAAGATGATCGATGACGAAAACTGTACGGTAGACGACCTGATCGACATCGTGCAGGGACCGGACTTTCCTACCGGCGCACAGATCCTGGGCAAAAAGGGAGCGAGAGAAGCTTACCGGACAGGCCAGGGCAAGGTTTTAGTGCGCGCGGTCGCCAGCATCGAAGAGACGGAACGCGGCAAATCTCAGATCATCATCACGGAGATCCCGTTCCAGGTAAACAAGGCCAGACTGCTGGAGAAGATCGGCGAACTGGTCAAGGACAAGAGAATCGAAGGCATCAGCGCTATTCGTGATGAATCCAACCGGAACGGCATGCGTATCGTCATCGAGCTGAAACGCGACGCCAACCCGCGGATCACGCTGAACCGCCTTTACAAGCATACACAGCTGCAGGAAAACTACAGCATGATCATGATCGCGCTGGTGGACGGGCAGCCGAGACTGCTGAATCTGTACCAGATCCTGGAGGAATATTTAAAGCACCAGAAGGAAGTCGTTACGAGAAGAACGATTTTCGATCTGAAAAAAGCGGAAGCAAGAGCTCATATCTTAGAGGGATTGCGGATCGCGCTGGACAACATCGATGAGATCATCAAGATCATCCGTTCCAGCTATAACGATGCAAAGGGCAAGCTGATGGAACGCTTCGGTCTTTCGGAGATCCAGGCGCAGGCGATCTTAGATATGCGTCTTGCCAGACTGCAGGGTTTGGAACGTGAAAAAATCGAAAGCGAATACGAAGAACTTTGCAAGAGAATCGCTTACTATAAAGAATTGCTCGCTGATGAAAAGAAGCTGATGGGAGTTGTAAAGGACGAGCTTCTGGAAATCAAAGAAAAATGGGGCGATGAAAGAAGAACCAAGATCACGGCAGCAGCAGATGAGATGGATGATGCAGATCTGATCGAAGAAAAGCAGGTTGCCATTACCCTCACCCATCTGGGTTATCTGAAGCGTGTTTCTGCTGACACTTACAAGACGCAGAAGCGCGGCGGCAAGGGAATCACAGGACTGACGACGCGGGAAAACGACTTCGTGACAAACCTGATCATGACGTCTACTCACGATAATCTGATGTTCTTTACCAATACGGGAAAAGCGCATAAGATCAAGGCTTACGAGATTCCGGAGGCGACGAGAACAGCTAAAGGAACTCCGGCGATCAACTTCCTGAATCTGATGCAGCGTGAGCGGATCACCACGGTTATTCCGTTTAAGGAATTCTGCGATGACGAATACCTGATCGCAGTGACCAAGAACGGTACTATCAAGAAAACTGCCATGTCCCAGTTTGACACCAACAGAAAGACAGGCCTGATCGCCATCAATCTGAAGGATGGAGACGAGCTGGTTGCCATCAAGCAGACGACCGGTAACGATAAAGTAATTATCATTACCAAGAACGGCAAGTGCATCAGCTTCTCTGAAGACGATGTACGGCCGATGGGCAGAATCGCCGGCGGTGTAAGAGCTATCAAGCTGGAGGACGACGATGAAGTCGTATCCATGGAGCTGGTACAGCCGGATGAAGAGCTGCTGGTAGTGACTACCAACGGCTACGGCAAGCGGACTCCTGTCAAGGAATACAAGGTACAGGCAAGAGGCGGCAAGGGACTGCTGACTTACGACAAGAGCAAGTTCAAGAAGACAGGTCCTCTTGTAGGTGCTATCGTTGTCGATGATGATGATGAAGTGCTGCTGATCAATTCAGAAGGCACTATCATCCGCATCAAAGCAAGCGAAGTTTCCAAGCTGGGAAGAGCTACTCAGGGCGTCAAGATCATGAGGACTGACGAGGATACCAATATCATTTCCATCGCTAAAGTGATCAATGAAGAAGACGCAGAGGATGCTAAAATAGCACTGGAAAAGAAGGCCAAAGAAAAAGCAAAAAAAGTAAAAGAAGATGACGGATCCGAACAGACGACTTTGGATCTCTAAAAAATAATAAAAAGAGGAAGAAAGCATGAAACGAGTTTTTTCGGGCGTACAGCCTACAGGCAACATCCATATAGGAAATTATTTGGGAGCACTCAGACAGTTCGTAGAGCTGCAGGAAGAAAATGAATGTATCTACTGCATCGTAGATCTCCATTCCATCACGGTACCGCAGGATCCTAAAGAACTGCGCAAGCATATTCTAGATGTGGCGGCTCTTTATCTGGCTATCGGTATCGATCCTAAGAAATCTATCGTGTTCGTGCAGTCGGACGTCAGCGGACATTCGGAGCTTTCCTGGATCCTGACCTGCAACTCCTACACGGGAGAACTTTCCAGAATGACGCAGTTTAAGGATAAGAGCAAAGGTAAGGAATCTGCACCGACAGGATTATTCACTTATCCGATCCTTATGGCAGCAGATATTCTGCTCTACGATACAGATATCGTTCCGGTTGGAAACGACCAGAAGCAGCACATCGAAATCTGCCGCGACATCGCGATGCGTGTCAATAACAAATACAAGGATACTTTCGTGATCCCGGATGGAAGATTTTTAAAATCGGGAGCACGCATCATGTCGCTTGATGATCCGACTTCCAAGATGAGCAAGAGCGCAGAAAATGTCCACAGCCGTATTTCTCTGCTGGATGAGGACAGCAAGATCAAGAAATCCATTATGCGTGCGACCACCGACTCCGACGGCGAGATTCGCTTCGATCCGGAAAATAAGCCTGGCGTCAGCAACCTGCTGAGCATTTACAGCGCATTTTCCGGTGAATCCATCGATGATATCGTAGCAAAATACGCTGGATGCGGTTATGGAGATTTCAAAAAAGATCTGGTTGGAATCACCCAGGAAGCTGTTGCTCCGATCAAACAGAATTTCAATGAGATCCGTGAATCAGACGAACTGAAAGCCATCCTGCGCGACGGTGCAGAAAAGGCAAATACTATCGCCGAAAAGACCATGAAGAGAGTCAAGGAAAACTTCGGACTGGGATTTTAGAAATTAGAACTTAGAAGGCAAGCGGCATTTGGATCCCAGGTGCCGCTTTTGCAGTATAAGGAGACATCATGAACAAATTACTGGTCATCGGCAAGGAGGGGCGGCTTGCCAAGTACGCCCCGGACCCGGAAAAACTCAAGGAATATGATATTGTTTACGCTCCGGTGGGAGCACCGGATGAGGAACTTCTCTCAAAAGGCAGAGACGCTGACTTTATTCTGGTAGATGCCATCGGGAGCATATCGGCAAACGTGATCCGGCAAATGAAAAATTTGAAGCTGATCCATTCGGAAGGCGTCGGTTATCAGGGCGTGGATATGGCTGCTGCAAAGGAATGCGGTGTTTACGTATGTAACTGCAAAGGAATGAACGCTTCCGCAGTGGCGGAGCATGCGGTGCTCCTGATGCTGGGAGTGCTGCGGGACGTCTGCGGCGGCGACCGGAACGTCCGGGCAGGCAAGCAGATCGAAACCAAGGAAAACTATATGATCCAGGGAAGTCTCACAGAGCTTTCGGAGTGCACGGTGGGTCTCATAGGATTCGGTGATATTGCAAAAGCTACCGCTCGGCTTTTGCGTGCTTTTGGTGCAAAGGTGTTCTATACAAAGAAGTCCCCTGCTCCGCCGGATGTAGAAACACGTTATGGCGTATCGTTTTTGCCGCAGGACGAACTTTTAGCAGTCAGTGATATTGTCAGCCTGCACGCACCTGTCAACGATGAAACGCGTTATATGGCGGACACAGCGTTTTTCGAAAAAATGAAGGATACTGCGTATTTGATCAATACATCCCGCGGTGAGCTGGTGGACAGCAAAGCACTGGTTACTGCTCTGGAATCCGGCAGCATTGCAGGCGCCGGACTGGATACTATCGATGGCGAACCGGTAAAATCCGACAATCCTCTTCTTCAGATTTCCGAGGAAGCAGGCAAAAAGCTGCTGCTCAGCTGCCATATCGGCGGCATCACCCGCGCCTCCTTCAGCCGCGGATACGCCATGATCCTGGAAGCTATGGAAAAAGTGAGCCGCGGCGAAACGCCGGATCATATTGTGGGGTAAATATGTCATCTGCCATCTGCATTCCCTAATGGTTTTGTAGTGAAGAAACATGGTGACAATCGGCTTAATGGAATCTCTGACCATGTTACTGATATGCAGAATTCGAGAAACAGCATACATACTCCCCAGAAAAATCTAAAAGAAACTATTTTATATGAAAGATACTTTGCATTTTTTCAAACTGCTTATTTTGCCAGGAAGGTATGATATAGGGGGAATTCTCCTTTTTTAAGAGTTGAACGGGAAGTATGACAGATAAAAGAAGCATAAATATCAATGCAACGACTGCAATCAGCCAGGTAGTTGCTGCAATCGATTTAGAAACTTCGACTATGTAAGCAATACTGATATGAAAAAGAAAAATCTGTATTACAATGATTTTCTTGCTGAGTATGCATTAGGAGCTTTTCTTTCTACGGTAAGCTATTGGTATTATCATCAGGAAAATATGTCTGCAGAAGAACTTGCATCCATGATTTATGACTTAACAACAGAAGGGATTTTCACTGGAAAGCGAGAATAGCTTTATGAATAAATATTTAGGATGCAGTGGAGACGACATGATTCATAGTGATTGAAAATCAAGGGGGATTGGGGTATAATAAAAAGCAAGTTTAAAAATGAGAATATTTGCAATTTTTTTGATCAGGAGTTGACAATATGGATGTATCCTCTGTAAAATCGACAGACAGACAGACAGACAGACAGACAGACAGACAGACAGACAGACAGAATAACGTCTTTTTTTGTCATACTTCAATATATAAGATTTTAAACGTATTTTCTTCGTTTTAAAACGGGAGATACGTTTTTTATTTGGAAAAATTGTTATAAGAGTGAGAGGGAATACTTATGGAAACAAAAAGGAAAATTATAGGTGTTTTGCTGGCGTTATGTATTGCATTGATCTTTGTACCGACAACAGCGTTGGCAGAAGAAAATGGGCAAAGCAGCAAGACTGTTATCACATCGGTAGCAGAGCTACAACAGTTTGCACAGGACGTTAATTCTGGGAAATATGATAACAAAACAGATGCGATTGTAATGCTGAATGCAGATCTGGATCTCAGCGGAGTCAGCTGGACTCCGATTGGAGTTTCTGATTCGGATGGAAATGTAAAGCACTGTTTCAGTGGCAAGTTTTACGGAAATGGTCATACGATTTCTAATCTGGATTTTTCCAGTGTGTATGGCAATGGCAGAGAATTAATTGGAGGTTTCTTTGGATATATTAAAAACGCTGAAATTTCCGGTTTAAATATCAAAGGGAAAATCGATATAAATTCAACTAAAGATTACACTTATTTTGGCACGATAGCAGGATATGCAGAGAAAAGTAACTTTTCTGACTGTGTATCAGATGTATCTTTTACGAACAATGATAACTATGTATATGGTACTCTGGGAATGATTGGATACGCTAAGAATACGAAAATAAGTTACTGTGAAAACAAGGGGAATCTTAATATAACAGGAGATCTAGGAAGCCTTTATGCCGGTGGAATTGCGGGATTTTTAGCTCAATCAGAAGTAAGGTACTGTAAAAATACTGGTGATACGATATTTTCTGCACCGCATGGTGGTAGTATTGTCGGACAGGCAGGTGAAAATTCTAAAGTTACTAACTGTTACGCGACAGGAAAACTGACTCCAATTGGAAAAGGAATCAGTGATATTGGAGGAATTGCAGGAACCATGAGCAAGGGTGCGATCATTAGCCACTGCTATTTCGCAGGAGATATTGATTTATCACAATACACAGCGCCTCTTCCGTATGGAAGATTTGGTGGCATTGTCGGTAAGTCTGATGCTGATTCTGTCACGTTCGAAAACAACTACTTTGCAGAAAAAGAAAATGTTACATCCGGTGGGAAGGGCGTAGCCGCAGGCACAGCGAAAACGTTAGACTATATGAAAACCGAAGAGTTTTATAAAGAAATCAAAGGAAACGGCGGGGATTACATCTATAATCCTGGCGGCACACCGGTTTTCCCTGCATTGAAGTACAGCGTGTCCTTTGCAGTAACCCCAGAGGATGCATCGAATGTCAGCATCGAGGTCAATGGACAGAAAGTGACGAATGGCTCAATGGATCTGGCAGCAGGTACGTATACTGTAAAGGCGACTGCGGATAATTGTGAAGTTTTGACAAAAGAGATTACCATAAGTGCCGACACTGCAACGCATATGCAGATCCTGGCTCTCAACACGAAACAGACCGATGCTGTAACTCCAGCTGGAAAGACAGATCAGAGTAAGAATAACACAAGTGCTCAGACAGGAGATTCCATGAATCTGGGGTTATGGATCGCATTGCTGCTGATCAGTGGCGGAGCGGCAGCAGGAACGGCTGTTGTCAACAGAAAGAAAAAATATAGCACAAAATAAATAAACATAAATCTAACTGACACATACTATAAAATCTCTGCTGCCAATACATGTTATTAGGTATCAGGGATTTTATTTTTGTCAATGATGAGAGTGTAGCATTGACAAAACCGGGTTTGCTTTAAAGAAAGGAAGGTGCACAGCACTTTTATGTAACTAGTTACATAAAAATATACATAAATTTCTCTCTCAACACTTTAAAATAAAACATAAATGGTAATATAAGGGTGATTATGTATAAAATAAAGGGACATTAATCAAAAAATAGTTAAAATAAAAGAATTTAGCCAAAAAATTAAAAAAATAGTTATGTAACTAGTACCAGTATGTCCTATTACCCTCCATTCTTACTATTAGGCATTCTAAGTAGCTAAAGAAAATGCAAGGAAAATTATTTGCTATATTTGTATTCTGATTTATACTTTTTTCGCAACAAAAAATACCAAATTATGGTTTGCAAGACTTGAATTTCTCTAGTAGAATACGCAAGGAGTTAGCGAAAGCTGAACTTTCACGCAATTTTACCTCTGCATCTGCTCTTTGAATCAGGCAGATGTTTCATGAAAGGATGGTTCAAATGAACAAAATTACTCAGACAGAATTAGGAGGGCTGTTTGAATTAACGCAAGAAGCCCGCGCTGAGCTTTCCTCATCCAAATATTATAACGAGGACTTGGCACCTACGTCCATTTCTGAAAGAAACTGGACGACTTACAACATCACAATGCTGTGGGTTGGTATGTCTATCTGCATTCCGGCTCTGGCGCTGTCTTCCAGTTTGATCACAGTGGGTATCTCCCCTTGGATGGCAGTTATCAACGTAGCGATCGCTAACGTGATTGTAGTAATTCCTATCCTGCTCAACTCGCAGATCGGTACTAAATACGGAATCCCGTTCCCGCTTCTGGCAAGACTGACCTTCGGAAGCATCGGCGCACAGGTTCCTGCGATCCTGAGAGCGATCACAGCCTGCGGATGGTGTGCAGTACAGTCCTGGGCAGGCGGCGGCGGTGTTGCAGCACTGCTGAGCATCTTCTTCGGTTCCAGATTCACAGATGAAACATGGACGATCCGTGTTCCGTCCTGGGGCGGTATGACAGATGTTGCATGCGGACAGATGATCGGATATATCATCTTCCTCATCTTCGTTGCATGGGTAGCATTCAACGGTATCGAAAAAATCAAATGGGTACAGAACATCGGCGGTCCGGCACTGCTGGTTGTAATGGCCGTACTTCTGATCTGGTCTGCTAACCTGGCTGGAGAAGAAGGATACACATTCTTTGGCGTAATGAACACACCGGGAGATGACGCCCTCGTAGCAAGCAACGGCGGATTCGTTCTGGTATACATGACAGGTCTGATGGGTAACATTGCTTACTGGTCCACAATGGCGCTGAACATTCCGGACTTCTCCAGATATGCTCGCTCCCAGAAAGACCAGACAGCAGGTCTGCTCTACGGAATGCCGCTTCCTATGGGACTGTGCGCGTTCATCGGAGCATACTTTGCACAGGCAACAAAGATTGCCTACGGCGAAGCTCTGTTCGACCCTTCCATGATCTTTTATCACCTGGAAAACAAACTGGTCGTACTGCTGGGAGGCCTCGGCGTTATCGCAGCGACCATCACAACTTGTGTAGGTGCTAACGTAGTTGCTCCGGCAAACGGATTCTCCAACATCGCACCGAAGAAGATCTCCTACAAGACTGGTGTTATCGCAACAGTACTGCTTTCGTTCTTCGTACTGCAGGCATGGTGGATCTACAGCTCCGGCAGCGCCTACATGACTTGGATGAACGCTTACGGTTCCATCCTGGCACCGATCGCAGCGATCTTCTGCGCAGATTACTTCCTCTGCAAGCACAAGCGCATCGACATGATGTCCCTGTTCCAGGGTAAGGAAGGCAGATACTGGTACACTAACGGTGTCAACTGGGCAGCAATCATCGCATGGGTTCTGGCATTCATCTTCCCGCTCATGACATACTTCAACGTAAGCGGACCGTTCTGGAACTTCATCAACTCCATCAACTACGTATGGTCCTTCGTGATCGGCTTCGTAGTATATGCACTGCTGATGAAGACCAAGCTGGCTGGAAACTCCTACATCACAGATGAGGAGCACGAAGCATTCACAGCTCACGAACACATTGAAGAAGAAATCATCATCGACCAGAAATAGATTTCAATCAGCTACCAGCGTTTCCTTCGAAATAAAACAATGAAATATAAAGAATAACAATAAATAACAAATAAATAACACACATAACAACAATCTAATTTCGAACGAAATGATGGAAATAGGAGCCCTGGGGTTTATGTAGTCATCTGCAAAGCCCCGTGGGGCTCTTTTTTATTTTTTGCAAAATCTTCGTTTTACAAATTTTCTGGGTAAAAACAAGAATCCCAACAAAAGTCATTGAGAAGCTTATATTCTATTTCTTTAAATAAGACGAGGATAAGATTTACCGTTTAGCGCGAAAAGAATATTTACAGGAAGCAATACACAGAATTTCAGAAGAATGTGTGATTCTGAAAACCATGATTCGTAAAACACAGAAACACGGCATGGGTGAAAAGGAAAAACAGCTTTTACTGAAAATGACGGAACTGGATTGCAGAAAAATCTGCTGGTCAGAAGAAAAATATAACTGGGCAACAGCAGACTATCCTAAAAATACCTTATATCCAGAGAACTTAAAGTATGCCACAAAATCAGGACGAAAAATGCGTTCCAAGTCAGAACGATCTATCGGAAATAAGCTGGAAGATCGAGGGATCGTGTACTGGTATGATTCTGTTCAGGATTTAGATGGCGGGATCTGCTCCCCGGATTTCTGGATTCGCAAGGATTCCGGTCTGTTTGTTATCTGGGAGCACCTCGGTCTTTTAGGCGATTTGAAATACGATAAACAAAACGAACGAAAAATTGAGATATATCATGATATGGGATTTCGGGAACATACTAATTTGATCCTGACGACAGAGGAAGACATTGAAAATCCGGGAGTGCTGGACGGGATCATCGAGAGATTTTTGTTGACATAAATAAGGGATAATGATAATATGGACTCGGTTAGTCATACATAACCAAAAGATCAAAAACGATCGAAGAAGAGGCTATCCAGTGTAGTCTCTTTTTTAGAATAAATGGGTTAGTTACAACTAACGCTAACACTAAAAAAGCATTCATCATTCATCAATCGTTATTTTTTTCAGGAAAAGGGGATTATCAATGAACAAAGCAATCAACCTGACCAGAAGCAGAATCGCAGCTGTGCTTGCGGTGTTTTTGTGTATGTTTTTATGCACAGGAATGCTGACGGAAGCTGCGTTTGCGGATCAAAAAGAAGCGCTGAGTTTTTCATTCGACCGGAATAAGGTGGAGGCTGGAGACACTGTAACGGGTACTCTGGACGCCAATTACGCCGACATTACAAACGGAATGATCACCATCACGTATGACAAGGATCTGGAACTGATCCGGGCGGAAAAATCAGCCGGACAGGCGGACGATACTTACGTGTCCATCAACGCCAAGACGATGGGAAAAGTGGTCATCGCGTTTTCGGCTATGAAACCGGTGAAACAGGGAGCAATGGTGGATCTGGAATTCAAGGTATCCAGTTCTGCAAAGGGCGGAAGCACGCTGAAGATTTCGGGCGGTACGCCGGAGATCTACGATTCTGTCAACGATCCGGTCAAGATCACAGTACTGGGACAGACCATTCAGGTAGCCGCAGGCAGCGGAAACGGCTCTGGATCTGACCAGAACAACGGCGGACAGAACGGATCGGCCGGCAGTGCAGATCAGAACAAAGATCAGAAATCCGACCAGACTTCCAGGACAGGAGACGACCAGCCCATCTGGCTTTACATCGCCATAGGTGCGGCAGCGCTGGCGGGCATCGCATACGTTGTAAGAAAGGAGGCTGTGAAAAAGCATGAGAGCAAATAAGAAAGTAATGCATAAAGCAGTCGCCTGGATCTTAGCAGCAATGCTGCTCTTCAGCGGACAGGCCGCAACGGTCTTTGCAGGAGAAAGCGGAGCGGCAGGTCAGAACAGCGCGGCAAGTCAAAGCAGCGCCAGTCAGAGTAAAGCGCAGAAGACAGAAAATGGATATCTGGCCAAGGATGGCGGCTCTCTGAAGACATATAATGAAAGCACGGATCAGGACGCCGCGACATCCGAAACGGATGAGGACGCGTCAAACGATACGTCCGGGAAAGATGCGGAAAGCGACATCGAGAAAAACGGCGTGAAGGCTACGGAGCGCGAGACCACGGAGAAGACCCGGGTCAAAGGCAGCCGGGCGGAACAGGAGGAACTGACGCCGCAGGAGGATATCAAGAAGGATGAAGAGGTGCAAGCCATCCTGGTGCTGGATGAAAAATCCCTTTTGGAACGCGGTTACGAAGCGTCTGAAATCTCCAAGAGCTTCTGGGCGAAACACACGCAGAAGCGACTTCTGAAAAAGCAGGAAAATATAGCGAAAGACGCCGTGGATGAAGTGGACGATGTAACGGTAAATTACTATTACACTATTGGACTTTGCGGGATCGGCGTTACCACGACTTACGGCAATCTGGAGGAGCTGGAGCAGCTGGACGGCGTGAAGGAAGTCATCCTCTCCCCTCTCTACGAAGCGCCGAAAGCCGATGATACCAACAACATCAACGGAGCAGCGGAAGCGTGGGAAAACTCCGGATATACGGGCAAAGGCAGCAAGGTGGCCATCATCGATACCGGTCTGGATCTGACTCACCAGAGCTTCCAGGGCGGCAGCAGCTTCCCGACGACGGATTCTTCACTGACGACGGAAAAGATCAGCAGCGTGCTGGACAAGCTCAACGCTTCTCAGAAGATGAGCGGACTGACAGCAGGCAAGCTGTACCGGAGCAACAAAGTTCCGTTTGCATTCAACTATATCGACGCATCCCTGCGGGTGGATCACAACGACGCCAACGGCTCGGATCACGGAACCCACGTAGCGGGGATCGCAGCAGCGAACAAGATCGACAGCACTTCCATCTGCGGCGTAGCGCCGGATGCGCAGATCGTCGTAATGAAAGTGTTCGGAAACAACGGCGGAGCCTATTTCAGCGACATCATGGCAGCCATGGAGGACTCCATGATGCTGGGATGTGATTCCGTCAATATCAGTATCGGATCGGCGGCCGGATTCAGCCGGGATGAACAGGCGATCCAGCAGGTGTTCGACCGGATCTGCAACACGGATATCGTAGTATCCATTGCAGCCGGAAACGACTATAACGCTGGATACGGTAACACTACGGGAACCAACGCCAACCTGACCAGCAACCCGGACAACGGCATCCTGGCCTCCCCGGGGTCCTACAGCAGCGCCACGACGGTAGCCAGCCTGAGCAACGCGTCGGAATTCTTTACAGTAGGAGAGAAAAATCTGACCTTCACCGACTCAGCCACCAGCGACGCCACGAAGTTCCTTAAAAACTTTGCAGGAGGCACGGAGCTGGAATTCGTACCGGTAGACAACTATGGTGCATCGAAGGACGACTTCACGAAGGCAAACGTCAGGGGCAAGATCGCGCTGGTACAGCGTGGCGGCAAGATCACCTTTACTGCCAAGCAGGAAAACGCGCAGGCTGCGGGAGCGGTCGGCGTCATCGTATACAACAACATGGATGGAACGACGTCTATGAAGATCAACGATGGAGACGGGTATATTCCGTGTATCTCCATCTCCAAGGCGGCCGGTGAATACATGGTGAGCCAGTATGAATCAGGTACCACCAAGCTGACTATCGGCGAAGGCAAGAGCGTCGATAATCTGACCATGAGCAGCTTCTCCTCCTGGGGATGCACGCCGTCCCTGAACCTGAAGCCGGACCTGACGGCTGTGGGCGGCAATGTGCTTTCCGCGGTCAACGGCGGAGAGTACGGCGTCAAGTCGGGTACTTCCATGGCTTCCCCGCAGATCGCGGGAGCATCGGCTGTCATCAAGCAGCATCTGCGGGACAACTTCCCGAAGCTTTCGGCAGGCGATGTGTACCAGAGAACCAATCAGCTTCTCATGAGTACGGCAACTCCATATAAGGAAGACAGCGGCGTGGAATATTCGCCGAGAAAACAGGGAGCCGGTGTGGTGAACCTCAGCAATGCCATCGCCAGCCAGGCCTACCTCAGCGTTTCCACCGAGAGCAGCAAGCGGCCGAAGGCGGAGCTTTACGACGATCCGGAGAAAACCGGCAAGTTCAAGTATACCTTTGATGTTTCCAATGTAACGGATGATTCCCTGGCCTATACCCTTTCCACTTCGACGCTGACCAACGGATACAAGACGGAATCAGAAGAGGACGGCTCGGAATACTATCTCATGAGCGACAGCGACCGGAAGGTGGACGCCAAGGTCAGCTACGACAGCGATGACCTGGGTCTCTACTACGACCTGACGGAAGATAAAAAAGTAGATACCCGCGACATCTATCGTCTCATGACGAAGAAGGATTACAGCAACCGGGAAAAGGCCATGGCCGACATCAACAAGGACGACGCTCTTTGCAATGGCCAGGATATACAGATGTTCCTGGACAACCTGACGGGGCTCAACGACGACGTGGATCTGGACAAGGAAGCCCTCATCGTTTCCGGCAACGACACGGCTTCGGTAACGGTGGATCTGGCCCTTTCCGACGCAGAAAAGAAGGAGCTGGACAAGTATTACCCGAACGGCATCTACGTGGAAGGATACACTTATCTCAACTCGGAAAACTACGACAATATCAGCCTTTCCCTGCCGTACATGGGATTCTACGGAGACTGGAGCCAGGCTTCGGTATTCGACGCCCAGCAGTACCACGAAAAGACCGACGGCAAGATCAATTCCTACGGTACTTATCTGTGGACGGAGCAGTCGGTCCTGGGTGTGAACCCGTATGTGGAATCGGAATACGAACCGGAAAAAGGTGCGATTTCCGAGAGCAACAAGCTGGACGTATTCGAGAGCAGCCTGCTTAGAAACGTGAAGCAGATGGACTTCACCGTAACGGACGATAAGGACGGCGAAGAATACTACTATTATCGCGATAAATACATTACCAAGGCCTTCTATAACAGCAGCAACGGAACCTACCGGATCTACCGGTCGCCGCAGCTGTGGAACGGAGGCAACGGAGCCAGCGATGAGATTCTGGACAACAACACCAAGGTGACGCTCAAGGTACAGGCTACTCTGGACTACAAGGACAAGACCCAGACCCTGGAATACCCGATCACCATCGACAACGAAAGTCCGAAGCTTTCCGGCAAGCCGACGGCAGAAAAGAAGGACGGCAAGACGATCCTCAAAGCATCCTTTGCAGATAACCAGTACATCGCAGCGGTCATCTTCAAGAGCGCCAACGGAGCCAGCGAATACGGAAGATTCGCGGTGGATCAGGACAAAGCCGGACAGACGGTCAAGAACATGGAGTTCGACGTGAGCGATTACGGCGACGACTTCATGATGATCGTCGTGGACTACGCGATGAACCAGACGGACTACGACATGGATCTGGGGCTTTCCAGCAACGGCTTCAAGGAGCCGACGGCGCTGGATACGGACAAGATCTACGGCTTCAACATGGGCGACACGTCAAACCTGAAGGCCGGCATGGTGGAGGCTAATAAGAAGGACGCTTCTAATGCAAAGAATGTTGCATCGGTCAACGGCATTTATGCGGCAGAGTACATCGACGGTCATATGATCGCGGCCAACGCCCTCAAGGAGCTGAGCGTCTACACGCCGCAGGGCAGCGTGTGGTCGCAGAGCAAGATCCGGGATCTGGAATGCGAGATCAGCGACATGGCCTACAACTATGGAGATCAGAAGCTCTATATCGTCAATTATAAAAATGGCGGAACGTATCTGAGCACCATGGATATTTACGACGGCAGCATCACCGATATCGGCAAGTTCAGCAAACAGATCCTGACGCTGGGCTGCACGACGGAAGGTCAGCTGTACGGACTCAGTAAGGACGGCGAGCTTTGCAAGATCGATAAGACAAATGCGAAATACGAGGTGGTCGGCAAGGTTTCCGAGACGGAATCCGACGACTGGGTAACCCTCAATTACCGTCAGTCCATGGCTTACGACCACAACACGGATACCATGTACTGGTACGTGTTCAGCTACAACAGTGCGACCAAGAAGATGATCAGCCGTCTGGATACGGTGGATCTGAAGACGGGTAAGACGAAGGAAGTGGGCAAGTTCGACGAAGCTTGCGAAGTTTCCGGACTCTTTATCCCGTATGACGGTTCTTTGAATATCGAAGGTACCGATAAAGCGACGGGCATCACCTTGAACCAGACGTCCATCGCCATGTTCCCGGGACAGGAAAACCGCATCTTTGCAGCGGTGACCCCGTGGAACCTGAACAACAGCGAGATCGAGTGGAAGAGCGGTGATGAAAACGTCGCTACCGTGACCAACGGCAGGATCAAAGGCGTAGCAGCCGGAGACACCAAGGTGACGGCCACCATTAAAGGGACAAACTTGTCAGCCGACTGCAGCGTTAAGGTCATGGCCAACTCCGGCGACCTGTACGGCTACCTGCTCCACGATTGGCATGACAGTTCCAACAATAAGGTAATCAAATTCAACCCGGCCAAGCCGACTAAGTACAAGACCCAGGCGGAGATCCTTAAGTTCGTCTACGCGGGAGAATATGTGGACGGCACGTATTACTGCTACGACAGCAACGGCTACCTGTACAAGGTGGATCCGAAGTCCTGGACGTATCGTCAGGTGGGCAAGGCCGACAGCAAGATCGTGGAAATGACCTTTGACTACACGGATAACACCATGTATGGCATTTCCAGCACGGGTCATGCAACCAACCTGGTGCGGATCAACCTCAACACCGGAGAGACGACTACCCTGGGACCGCAGAGCAGCAAGGTCGTTGCCATGACCAGCGTGCCGAGCGATGACTTCAAATCGGCGAAGCTGTACGCCATCAACGAAGACAGCAAGCTGGTGACTTTGGATAAGACCAGCGGCAAGGACACCGTGGACGCGGACAGCAGCAAGTACAACATCCCGAAGGTGGAATACGTCCAGTCCATGACCTATGACTACAACAGCGGCTACATCTACTGGGCACAGGTGAACCAGGCACAGTCCTCTTCCCTGTACGTCCTCGACATCAAGGCCAAGGAGATGTACTACGCGGGCGTCATCGGCAACATCGGATCTCAGGTGGCGGGTCTTTACACCGTTCCTGCAAAGGATAAAGTTCCGGAGATCCCATACGTCGAGCTGGAGGACGTCAGTCTGGCAGCGGAGGACTGCGTCATGGTCAAGGGCACCAAGATGCAGATGAAGGCGCAGACGGAGCCGTACAATGCCACAAGTCAGACGTTTACCTGGAAGACGGATGCAAAGGACATCGCGGACGTCAGTCAGGGCGGCGAGGTGACGGCATACAACGAGGGTACGGCTAATATCTCCGTTACGGTCAAGGACGACAAGACAGGCAAATCCGTCTCCAAGTCGGTGAAGGTGAAGGTAACGGAGCCAATCGAAAATCTGGGCGGATTCCTCATGCTGGACAATGAAAAACAGTCCATGAACGCATGGATCGACATCGATCCGCAGGATCCGAACAATTATAAGGTCAAGAGCAAGAGCGGCAACAACCTGACCATCGGAGCGGGAGCCTACTATCAGGGCGACCTCTATGCATACGAAAGCAAGACCAAGGCTGATGACAAGCGCAACTTCTACAAGATCGACGCTAAATCCGGCAGAGAATCGGAAGCGCTGGGCTCTGTCAACACCAAGGTTTCCGACATGACCTTCGACTATAAAAACGGCATCATGTACGCCATCACAGGCGACCAGAACATCAGCATCGTGGATCTGTCCAGCGGCGCGCTGACGGAGGTCTACAAGCAGACGGACAAGGTTTTTGTGACACTGGCGGCAGACGACAAGGGCAATATCTATACGGTAGCACGCGACAGCGGCGACAAGACGGGTAAATCCGCCCTCTATAAGCTGGATCTGAGCAGTGTCAAGGATGGTTCGGAAGAAGGTTCAGCGGCGGCGAACGTCCTGACCAGGATCGGCGACACGGGTCGCAATGCGGTACTGGAGCAATCCATGACTTACGATATGGAACACGGCTATCTGTACTGGGCTCAGATCTCCAACTCCACGGACGCCAGCCTGTGCATCGTGGATCCGTCCAGCGGCTATGCCAGCCCGATCGGAACCATCGGAGAATCGGGAAGCGAAGTGTCGGCTCTCTACTGCGATTACAGTCAGGAACCGGAAGCTCCGTATATCGCTGCTAAGGACATCACCATCAAGCAGGGCGATTCGGCTACACTGCTGGCAGGCGGAGAGCTGCAGCTGACGGTAAGCACCGATCCGGTGTATGCGACCAATAATGACTTCACATACGAGTCCAGCGACAAGTCGGTCTGCGATGTTTCCAGGGCTGGCAAGATCCTGGCGAAGAAAAACGGCACGGCTGAGATCACAGTGAGTCTGGAGGATAAGGGAAAGACCCTGAAAAAGACCATCAAGGTGAAGGTCATCGAAGCGCCGGAACAGATGGAGGCGTTCCTTTATCAGGATATGCTGTTCGACAGCGTGAAGAATGAATTTATCAGCTTCGCACCGGCAGATAAAAACAGCTGTGAATCCTATGACGAAGGCAAGTCCTATGGTTTCGGTATCACGGCAGCAGACCGGTACGACGGCAGCATTTACGCCTATACCAATGAAACGAAACCGCGGCTGATCAAGATCGATGAAAAGACCAAGGGTTATGAAGCAGTGGCTAAGGTAACTGACAAGATGGGTGATCTGGCCTTCGACCGGACACGTGGCGTCATGTATGGTCTGACATACAACTACAACAAACTGGTGCAGGTGGATCTGACCACTGGTGAAAACTATGAACTGGGTGTGATTTCCGATGCGTCGGGAAACAAAATCCAGATGCAGAACATCGCAGCTGATAAGAAAGGCAAGATTTACGGTATTACGGCAGACGGAGCACTGTATACCATTAACGATGAGGCTGTAGCCACCAAAGTGGCGGATACCGGCGTGACTACAAGAGCTGCTTACGAATCGGCTCTGGCATACGATGAAAGCTCCGATATGCTGTACTTCGCTTCGTGCAATACGAGCGCGGATCAGAGAAATCTGTACGTGATCGATAAAAACAGCGGATCGGCCATCAAGCTGTATCCGATAGGCGAGGAAGGTGCGCAGATCTCGTATCTGTACATTCTGGGCGAGTCCTCCGTCAAGGTTCCGTCCTCGGTAGAGCCGACCTCCATCGCCATCTCCTCCACTACTGCAAAGATCAACGCAGGCAAGAGCGTTCAGTTAAGTGCGCGGGTGCTGCCGGTCAGCGTTTCGGTGGATAAGGATGTGACCTGGTCCTCCAGCGACGATAAGATCGCTACAGTCGATAATAAGGGCAGTGTAACGGGAGTTGCAGCCGGCACGGCCAAGATCACCGCAACGACGAAAAACGGCAAGGTGAGTGCGACCTGTGAAGTGACCGTTCAGGAAGCTGGAAGCACAACACTGTACGGTTATGTGACCGCCAGCACGAATGATGCTTCCATAAAGAACAGATGGGTATCCTTCTCACCGGATGATCCGTCGAATCTGACCAAGGTGACTGCAGGAGCGGAAGTAGCCTGCGCTGCCAATGCGGACGGTGTGGTATACGCATACCTCAAGGGCGGCAAGCAGCTGGTGAAGATCGACTTTGCAAACAAAAACTACGAATATGTCAACGTAGGATCCGCTGGAACGAATGCCATTCGAGCTCTTACCTACGATGCGAAAAAGAACAAGCTGTATGGCGCATCTACCCTGAAGATGTTCGAGATCGATATGACGACGGGGAAGCAGACAGCGCTGAATAATTCTCCTTATTTCGGACTGGGAGCAGGAAATATGCTCAACAGCATGGCGGCAGACAAGGATGGTAACGTCTATGGTCTGATGAGCTTGGGAGCACTGTGCCGCCTGGATCCGACCACGGGAACTGGTGAATTTGTGATCAGCAGAACTACGGCAGTAGATGGAAATCCGTCTACTACGGTTAATAACTCCATGTGCTTTGACAAGAGCGATACCCTTTACTGGGCGTCGTCTACATCGACTACCATCGGACAGAATGTTCTCAAGACCATCGATCCTGATTCTGGAAAATTAAAGGAAAGAGTCGGCGCAATCGGTGACGGCAAGGTAAAGATCGTCGGTATCTTTGCAGAATAATTTGTAAAGCTTAAAAAACAGATAAAAACAAAAGAGACCATCCACAAATCGGGGCTGCCGGTTTGAAGTGGTCTCTTTTGTCATATGGAAATATGGAACGGACTTTTTCGTTCGCCGGACGGATTCCGGCATTTATGTAATTGCGATTATATCGCGGAGGACTTTCTGGTATTTATTGTACGTGCAGGGCGCGTTCGCGAAGTTCCAGCTCCTCCGGATCGTTTGTTTCATCCAGCACGATGTTGTGAGGACGTTTTTTCTTCGTGTCCGGTTCGACGCAGACGAAGGTGATGAATCCTTCGACGTTCTGACCACCTGCGATCTCACACATGGCTTTAACGTGAATCATCATGCTTGTGGTTCCTGTCTTGACGATCCGGCCGTAGATAGTCAGGATATCGCCCTTTTCAACAGGTCTTTTGAACGTGAATCCGTGAACGTTGACGCACAGGACGTCCTGCGGTCTGCCGTGCTCTGCAGCGGCTGTTACAAAACCGGCTTCCACCAGCCATTCGGCAGTTCTGCCGGCAAACAGTGTGCCGTGATGGTTCAGATCTTCGGACTTTACTAAGTGGGATATTTTAAAAACCTTCATAGCATACTCCCCTTTTCTTTTTTATTTTCTCTAATTCTCTTTCACTTTTGGGATGTTCTAAGTATATGTGGTTTTCGTACAAAAAGATATAGAGAATCGGTACTAAATCGAGCTTTCCTGCAAAGAAAAAACTCTCAAACTATAGTTTGAGAGCCTTGTCTTTCCAATGTTTTTCGCCTGTGCATATGTTTCGGGTGATTCCTATTTGCAGGCTGCAGCTGCAGCCTTCGCAGCTTTTTCTGCTTTTCTCTGCTTGATGATTTCACGGCGTTCTTCCGCTTCTGCCCAGAGCTTTTTCTCCAGTTCCGTCTCCGGAATGTATTCCCTGCCGATAGCCTGCGGTCTGCCATTCTTGCCCATGCATACCATGGTGAAGTTGGCGGACAGAGCCTTCTCCGGACCGCTGTGGGATTCCAGATCCTCCGACTCTACGCGAACCAGAACTTCCATTGAGGTGCGGCCTACATATACTAAAGATGCAGTGCAGGTCACCAGCGCGCCGACGAAGATCGGCAGGTGAAACAGCAGCTCGTCCACACGCGCGGTAACGCAGTTTCCTTTACTGAACTTCATAGCGACAGCAGCTGCAGCCATATCCATGAATTTCATGATCTCGCCGCCGTGTACGTTTCCGGCTACGTTGGCCTGATGCGGCAGCATAACCTGGCTCATTACGATTTTATGTTGTACTTCCATTTGTCTTCCTCCCTTGTAGTTACAGTGATGCCGGACGAAGTCCGGCGCGATTGCAATGTATGACGATCCCCTACTGATCCGGATCCGTCTGCGCGCATCCCGTCACATCCTCGACGTGAGTCGTCAGCGTGATCTCCAGATCCTTTGCATAATCAAAATAAATATCCACCTGCTTCATGGTCAGCATATCGGACGTGATGAGCCCTGTCTGCTCCATGTGCCCTTCCAGGATCAGCTTGGAGAACAGGAATCCGCTCTGCCCGGTGAGATACATTTCCGCCGTGATCCCGGATTTCGCATAAGATTCTGCAAAGCCCGGTGCATTGACCTCTGTGCGTACCTGGATGTCCTTGCCGTCCTTCTTTCCTACTGCTTCGATGAGCATGCAGCCGTCGTCCAGAGCAAGGCCTTCGTCGAGAAAATACTGGATCTCCGCCTTGGATTTTGGCGCAGGAGGCAGATGGTGAAGCACCAGATCGTATGGAACGACCTGCTGCCCGTCGCAGTCCTCCGGCTGACGGGAAAGCAGTCCCGCCTGATACAAAGGCTTGGCGAAGTCCATGCCGGCTCCGGCGTATTTGAACACCACGTTTTTTACACCCTTGAAGTATTCTTCCGGATGCAGGCTGTAGTAGACCGGTTCGTCGTGGGAATGCTCTGCAAAGGTGATTTCCCGGGACATACTGTCGTAGTGGCGTTTGATCTCGTGTGTGTACGGCTCCCGGCGGATCAGCTTGCCGTCGATGTAGGCGTAAGAAAGCTCCGACATATCTTCGATAGCCACCTCCGGCGACCACCAGAAGGGCTGAAATCTCTTTGCAATAACGCCTTCCCAGACCATGTTGCGGATGGTTTCGCAGGAATCCAGATAGCGCATGGCGTTTCGCGTCGCCGCACAGATCAGTCCCGGTGCGGAGCCGGTTCCCACGAGGGCCAGAAGCCCTGCTTTTTCAAACTTTGGTCCGTATTCTTCAAACTGCCGGTGGATGCTGTCCACCCATTCTTTGGCAAAGGCGGTGGATGCGGCGTAGTCCTGGTAATGTGCTCCCACTTCCAGCGCGGCGTCCATCACGTTTGGGGTGAAAGAGAGCGGCATGGCGTTGACCAGCAGGTACACGCCGCGGGCGGCTTCGACGATGGAATCCTTGTCGGCAGCATCTACTTGCACGGCTATCCCCTTCTCCAGTCTGTCCACCTGTTTTAATGCGCTGGGGTCGGCGTCGGCACAGATGATCTTTTCGACGGCGGGTTCTTTGTCGAAGCAACGGGCTGCTGCAAAGCCCTGTGCGCCCAGTCCCAGTACCATGACGGTCTTTTTACTCATGGTCTGCCTCCCGCTCGGCGGCCTGCAGCTGGCGAACGCCGTCAACGATGATTTTTTCTACGATTTCCGGGAGAGCTTTTTCTTCTTTTCTGGAAAGACCTTCTGTCGGGATGGGTTCGTGGACGATCATCTCGATGTGTGCTCCCGTCAGGTGCCCCGGCTCTTCAAACATCTTATAGCTTCCATTCAAGGAAACCGGAACGATCGGCACCCCCGGTTTGGTGGCCAGTTTCAGTGCTCCCTTCTGGAACTCTCCGGGGTCTGGTCCTTTGCTTCTGGTTCCTTCCGGGAAGATGGCCAGAGAGAAGCCGTCTTTGATGTATTCGATCCCCCGGTTGATGGCTTCCAGGGAAGCCCGCGGGTCGTCTCGTTCGATGAATACGCTGCGGATCCTTTCGATCCATTTGCCGTACAGCGGGATCTCCCTCAGCTCCTTCTTTGCAACAAAGGCAAACTGGAACTTCTGGAACGCTTTGAAATAGGAAAAGATATCGGCATAACCCTGGTGATTTCCCACGAAGACCACAGGTCCGTGCTCCGGAATGTTCTCCTCGCCATGTACGGTAACGGTGCTCCCGAACAGATCCATGACGTGATCCCCCCAGGTTGCGGTGGATTTGAGGATCCACTTTCGTTCTTCTTCAAAGTCTCCGGCGGCTCTGGCAGCCTCGATGTGATGCCGGTTGGGGCGCAGATGCTTCAGGCAGCTGAGCATCTTGATCCCGCCGGGAATGTTAGCAATAATGTTCATAATACATATCTCCTTACGGCAATGCCGTTTCTATTTTGTGTTTTAGATGCATTCTTTATGCTTCAATAATTGCGTCCATTATACCACGGCACGGCTGCGGCGTATAGATTCAACGGGACGCTTTTGCAAAAAAATGGGTGCGATTCTCTGCAGAATGGTCTATAATTAGAGTACATTATATACGATAAATGTGGAATATATGTGGAGGTAGAGTTATGGTACTTTTAACATTAAATTACGTGCCGGGCAGAGAGATCGACGCCCTGGGCATGGTAAAGGGAAATGTGGTTCAGTCCAAGAATATCGGCAAGGACCTGCTGGCCGGTTTTAAAAACATCGCGGGCGGAGAGATCAAGAGCTACACGGAAATGCTGGCGGAAGCGCGTCATATCGCGACGATGCGCATGATCGGCGAGGCACAGGCTATGGGCGCAGACGCCATCATCAGCATGCGTTTCGCATCGTCTTCTGTAATGGACGGAACAGCGGAGATCATCGCATACGGAACGGCGGTCAAGTTTCGGTAGGCAGTGAAGGATCGCGATATGAAACCCAATCAAACGAGAATACGACGGATCGCAGGAGCTTTCGCATTGGCGGGCTTCTGCTTTCTGCTGTGGCTGGTTTTGAGCTGTAAAGCGCTTTCCGTGGATGATCCGATCCGTCAGTTCTTTTACGGATTGCGCGGAGACGTTTTGACGCCCATCGTCATCGGGATCACAAATTTAAGCAACACGAAATTCGTCATCGCGCTGTGCCTGGTTCTGCTGATCCTGCGACCGACGCGGATGACTTACGGGATCCCGGTTTCGGCTGGAGCCATCCTGGTGACCATCCTGAACAAGACCATCAAGCACTTCGTGCAAAGACCGCGCCCGGGGGACATCGTTCATCTGGTGCGCGAGGGAGGATTTTCCTTCCCCAGCGGTCATTCCATCACCAGTATGTTTGTGTATGGTCTGCTGCTGTATCTGATTCAGACACACGTGGAAAATCGCAGGATAAGAACCGCATTATCGGTGCTGGTGGCGATCCCGCTGGTACTGGTAGGCCCCAGCCGGATCTACCTGGGGGTTCACTACCCTACCGATGTGCTGGCAGGCTGGTGCCTGGGATTCGCGGCGCTGATTGCGGCAATCGAAGTGCTGCAGCGGATCAAAGCCAGACGTGAGAGAAAACCTTTGCAGGAAACTTTGCAGAAAAAACAATAGAAAAGAGGATAAGATATGAAAGCAACACAGCAGCCAACGCTGATCATTATGGCGGCCGGAATGGGTTCCCGTTACGGCGGCCTGAAGCAGGTGGACAAAATAACCGATGCCGGGGAGATCATCCTGGATTTTTCGCTGTACGATGCGATGATGGCGGGATTCAACCGGGCGGTGTTCGTCATCAAGGAGGAGAATCGGGAGATTTTCCGGGAAATGGTGGACGAGCGGGCAGGCCGGTTCATGGAGATCGAGTATGCGTATCAGAAGCTGGATGACATCCCGGAGGGATTCACAGTGCCGGAAGACCGTCAGAAACCGTGGGGAACGGCCCATGCGGTGCTGGCGTGCAGAGAGCTGATCAACGGCCCGTTTGTGGTCATCAATGCTGACGATTACTACGGCCCGGACGCCTTTGTGCAGATCTACGATTATCTGACGACACACAAGGATGACGATGTGTACGAATACTGCATGGTGGGCTATCAGCTGAAAAACACCGTAACGGAAAACGGCCACGTGGCCCGTGGCGTCTGCGAGCTGGATGACAAGGGATTCCTGAAAAAGGTCACCGAGCGGACCAGGATCATGCACCACGGAGACAGCATCGCCTACACGGAAGACGACGGCGAAAGCTGGACGCCGCTGGCGGACGACACCATCGTGTCCATGAACTTCTGGGGATTTTCGAAGAGCATGATGGATGAGCTGCAAAACGGCCTTCCGGCGTTCCTGGAACAGGCATTGGCGGAAAATCCGCTCAAGGGCGAGTACTTCCTGCCGGGCGTTGCAGATCGGCTGGTGCAGGAAGGCAAGGCGCGTGTCAAGGTGCTGACCTCCCATGACAAGTGGTACGGCGTGACGTATAAGGAAGATAAGGAAGACGTGAAGAACGCTCTCCAGTCCATGAAGGATAGGGGCGAGCACTATCCGGAGAAATTGTGGAAGTAAAAAAATCCCGCATTCTGACTGAATGCGGGATTTTTTTAATACAGCTTGGTATCTACAACCTTCGGCTGGTAGCCTTTTGCTTTCAGCGCCTTGAGGATCTGCTGCTTGTGGCTGGTGCCGTAGGATTCCATGGTGATTCGCAGTTCCACCGACGCCTGCCGGTTGATGCTGACGAACTGGTTGTGCTCCAGCTTGATGACATTGCCGTTCTCATCGGCGATGGTGGATGCGACCTTGACCAGTTCTCCTGCCTTGTCCGGAAGCAGTACGGAGACGGTGAAGATACGATCCTGCTGGATCAGTCCGTGCTGTACCACGGAGGACATGGTGATCACGTCCATGTTGCCGCCGCTGAGAACCAGGACGGCTTTTTTGCCCTTCAGATCCAGCTGATCCAGGGCTGCCACCGGCAGAAGTCCGGAGTTTTCCACGATCATCTTGTGGTTTTCCACCATATTGAGGAACGCCCCGATGAGACGGGAATCGTCCACTGTGAGCATCTGTGCGATGTTTTCTTTGCAGTAAGGGAAGATCTTCGTGCCGACCCGTTTTACGGCCGTTCCGTCAGCGATAGTGTTGGCGGATGGAAGCGTTACCGGACCGTCGTTTTTCAGAGCTTCCGTCATGCTGGCGGCGTTCTTAGGCTCCACGCCGATGACCTTGATCTTAGGGTTGAGCATTTTCGCCAGAGTGGAAACGCCGGTCACCAGACCGCCTCCGCCGACCGGAACCAGGATGTAATCCACCGTCGGCAGTTCCTGCACGATTTCCATGGCGATGGTCCCCTGCCCTGTCGCCACATCCAGATCGTCGAACGGGTGGATGAAGGTCAGATTGCGCTCCTCTGCCAGCTTCATAGCATATTCGTAGGCGTCATCGTATACATCACCCTGCAGGATGACCTCCGCGCCGTAGCTCTTGGTGCGATTCACCTTGATCAGCGGCGTGCCTGTCGGCATGACGATGGTCGCTTTGCAACCGAATTTCTTGGCGGCGTAAGCAACGCCCTGGGCGTGGTTTCCAGCGGATGAAGTGATGAGTCCGTGGGAGCGCTGCTCGTCATTTAATGTGGCGATTTTATAGTATGCGCCGCGGACTTTGTAGGCTCCTGTGTACTGGAAATTTTCCGGCTTCAGGTAGATCTTGCCGCCGGTCATATCGCTCAGGGATTCGCTGTATTCCAGCTTGGTGGGCAGCGTCACCTTCTTGACCAGTTCCGCCGCTTCCTCGAATTTATCTAAAGTGAGTTTGTCTGTCATGTTCTATCCCCTTTCGTGTTGGATGAGTTTATTTCTATTTTAATTTCGCCAGCGTAGCGTTCCGATTTTTGCTGATTGTGCCGTAGTAGCTGGTCATGCGGGCCGCTACCTTGTCGTCCCAGGTGGAGCTGGAGGCGTAGCGTTTGTTCACGTCGGAAATGGTCTTGCCGCAGTACAGGGAGCCGCCGGGCCGCAGGTAATTCTGCGCCAGGGCTTTGGATACCACGTTGATCCCCTCGGCCTTTGAAGAAAAGCCGCTTTTGCCGAAGCCGAACATATTATTAGGCTTGAAGCACATGGTCCCGTCGGCGCTTTCCAGCGATGCGATGGCCACGACGAACAGGCAGTTGACGCCGTAGTCTTTCTCAGCTTTGACGAAGGCTCCTTCCAGTCCCTTAAGGTTGCCCTTTGTGATCAGTTTCAGATCCGCTTCCGTCACGCCGCTGGGCTTGCTCACGTCCATGCTCCGCACCTGCGATTCGCTGTAGGCCGGGATGGTCTCGTCGGCGATGACCCGGTTTGCCGCGGACGTCCGCAGAGCGTTGGCAAGATCCACGTCGGTAGCCGCGCTGGACTTTTCCTGAAGGATGGCCTGATCCGCTTTGGCGGCGGCATGGTCCACCTTGTCCACCAGGAGATACAGTCCTAATGCAAAGAGCGCTGCAGACAGTATGACAGCTGCAGACGTCAGCACAGCCGCAGGCTTTGAGAATCTCTTCGACCGGCCGCTTTGCAGAACGATTTCGCCGTCCGGACTGCAGTACCGCAGCCCGCTATCCTGTTTTATTTTTTTCTTCATAAGAATCACTCGCTTTTCAAAATCTGATTTATATGTATCATATTATACCATAATACCATGGCACATTGCGAAAAAACAGAATCAAACGCCATGATTCTGCGAATGCTATTGTTTTTCCAGCAGGATTTGGTAAAATGAATCTGAGCGATGGGGCGCGGTGCCCCGGGATGCGAAGAAAGAAGGCAGAACATGCAGTTTTTATTAAAAGGCATTATCTCCATGATCGTGACGGTGCTCCTGCAGGGGGGCGTGGCCAGTATCGTTTCGACGACGCCGGACGATGCGGCCGAGGACTTTCTCGCCGGGCTGAAGGCGGGCGAGAGCCAGGTCATGGAAAAGTACATGGACAATTCCTATATCAACTTCATTTGCAACGTAGAGGGCGACCAGGGCGTGGTGGACCGGATGGACGACGCGCTGTTCCAGAACTTCAATTATAAGATCGACAAGGTGGCAACTAAGGATGACGTGGCGGTGGCCAGGGTGACGGTGACCTGCAACGACTTCAGTCAGGTGTCGGCGGCCTACGATAAAGTGGCTTACGATTTCATCAAGAACAACCTTTACAGCAAGGAAGTGGCGGACAAGACGGCCTTAAACGCCAAGTGTCTGGATCTCTACGTGCAGCAGATCGAGGCTGCTTCCTCAGGGGAGACTGCGGAGAACGTGATCTATCTGCCTATGGTGGACAATGGCTATTACGGCTGGGACGTCCTGCTTTCCGATGAGCTGATGCAGTCCATGCTGGGCGGTCTGCAGATGCCGGCGAGCGAATAAGGGCAAAAAAACGCAAAAATATGCAAATTTTCACAGAAAACAATCTCGATATTTTGCGTATTTTTGCATTAAGAAGCACTAAGAAAAGGAATGACGAACGGTGCGAAGCATAAAACTTTGCAGAAAAAAGTTTTTATCGATCCATTAGAATTACAACGATTCGAGACGATTTCAATACCGCAGAAAAATATGCGGAAGGGGGAATTGTCTTTTTTTTACCGAAGTTGGCATTGAAGTTGCGGTAGTTATAGGCAGAAATAAAAATCGCAATTATTATCAAGGCAACATTTGAAAGGAGAAATGAAAGTGGATTCTCAAAAATCAAAAGTGCAGGGGAAACTGCGAAAAGGCGTTTTCTTTCCTGCTGCAGGAGCACTCGTTATTTTCATTGGGCTGGTAGCAGCCTTCCCGGACAAAGCCTATGAGGTGCTGACCGGTCTGCTCTATAAAATGGGCGGAAGCTGCGGCTGGGCTATCGAGCTTCTGATCTTTTTCGTATTTGTAGGAGGCTTGATCCTTGCCTGCACCAAGTACGGCAATATCCGGATCGGTGGTGAGAACGCCAAGCCTCATTACAGCATGTGGAGCTGGATCACCATGTCCATCTGCGGCGCTATCGGTACAGGCATCATCTTCTGGGCACTGGGAGAACCGATCTATCAGTATATGGGACCTGCAAGCTCGGCCGGCGTAGAGCCTGGATCGGAAGCAGCGGCAACATGGGCTGTATCCCAGACTATGTTCCACTGGTCCTTCGAACAGTTCGCATTTTATTCCGTGCCTGCTATCGTTTTAGGTCTGCTTCTTTATAACTTTAAAAAGCATGTATCTTATGACCCGGTCGCAGATCTGGCTATCGGCAGACACAATAGGGGTCTGGGAAATGTATTTCATTTTATAATCGTATTCGGTATGTGCGCGGGCGTTGCCTGCTCCATGGGCGTAGGTCTGATGCAGATCGGTTCCGGTATCGAATATCTGAGCGGATTAACATCCGGCAGAGGATTATGGCTCATTCTGGCAGCTATCGTTACCTTTATTTTCGTTCTGTCCTGCGTATCAGGGATCGAGAAGGGATTGAAGAGAATGTCCTCTTTCACAAGCTATGCATTCATCTTCCTTCTGGTTGCGATCCTGATCCTGGGACCGACGGCATACATCCTCAACATGTCTACCGAATCCTTCGGCGTAATGCTGGCTGAGCTGCCGAAGAGAACTATGATAACAAATGCTATGTTCCCGGATGACAACTGGTCTTCCGACTGGTGGCTCCAGTACGTAGGAAGCTTCATCGTATACGGACCGATCATCGGCGTATTCCTCGCAAGAATCGCATACGGCAGAACGGTAAGACAGTTCATCCTGGTAAATACATTCGTTTCCGGTGGATTCTGCGCTGTATGGTGCGGCGTATTCGGAAGTATGGCAGTATATCTTCAGTCCACAGGAACATTCGACGTATGGGCTGCCGTACAGGAATCCGGAATGGCTTCTACCGTATACCAGCTGCTGGACAGCCTGCCGTTCGGTAAGATTCTCATCGTGGTATTCATTGTAACGGTATGTACATCGTTCTGTACCATCGCTGACCCGGCATCTTCTGCCCTGGCTAATATCACAGTAAAGGGAAGCTCCATCGAAGACGAGCCGCCTAAGAAGATCAAAATGCTGTACGGCATCTTCATGGGAGCACTGGCTTACGCTCTGATCGCTTCCGGCGGACAGGATTCCGTAAAATCCATCTGGATCATCGTAGGCGTTCCGATGACAGTGATCATCCTCGCTCTTTGTATTTCAACTGCAAAATCCCTTGTATATCTGCAGAAGAAAAAAGAAGCAAATGATCCGAACATTGACTTTGAAGATATGCTCCGTGTATCGGAAGAGAAAGAAGAAAAGGAGTAGAGTACCATGACTACAAAATTCAAACATGATCACTGGACGAAAGGAGTGACAGAGCGTGTCAATCATCTTCGTGATACGTTCTGGAAGTTCGAGCCGTCCGTCGACATAGAAAGAAGCGTGATTTACACACGTACCTATAAAGAAACAGAAGCGGAGGATACGATTATCCGCCGGGCAACATCTTTCAAAAACTACATGAATGAACGCACTATTGACATTTTACCGGGCGAACTGATCGTCGGGACAAGCGGGAAAGCACCGAAATCATTCATCTTCTGCCCTGACGTCTGTTTCGGTTGGGTCGAGGCAGAGCTGGATGAGATCGACACGCGGGAACAGGACCCATATGCCATTACGGAAGAGGACAGAGAACTCATCCGTAATGAGCTGATCCCGTACTGGAGAGGCAAGTCCATGGAGGAATACTTCATGGCCAACGTGTCCGACGAGCTGCGCAACGTGGCTGTAGGAACCTGCGTTGTTTACGGAGAAAACAAGACTACAGTAGGCGGCGGTGAAACCGCAGTAGGTTTTGAAAATATCATCCTGAAAAAGGGATACAAGGGAGTCAAGGAAGAAGCGGAAGCCAAACTGGCAGAGCTGGATGAAAACGACATCGAGAACTTTGACAAGATGCAGGTTTACCGCAGCATGATCCTCTCCTGCGAAGCTATGAAAATCCAGAGTGACCGCTATGCGGATCTGGCTGAAAAGATGGCCGCAGAAGAAACCGATGAAACGAGAAAACAAGAATTGCTGACTATAGCAGAAAGCTGCCGGCGCGTTCCGTGGGAACCGCCGCGGACTTTCCGCGAAGCAGTGCAGGCCATCAATCTGGTGGAAGTTGCGCTGTACTGTGACGAAATCAGCTCCGGCTACAACATCGGCCGGTTTGACCAATATCTGTATCCATACTACAAGAGAGATAAGGAAGCAGGGATCCTGACAGATCAGGATGCTCTGGAACTGCTGGAATGTCTGTGGCTCAAGATCGCAGAATCCCTGTACGGTCTCTCCAAGGACGGAGCAGAATTTTACGTAGGATACCAGCCGTATCACGGCGTGACCTTAGGCGGCGTCAACGAAAAAGGCGAAGATGCTGTCAATGAACTTTCCTTTATGGGTATCCAGGCAACCATGGATCTGCAGATGAACTCGCCTACCATCAACATTCGTGTGAACAAGGCCAACACCAATGAGTTCCTCCTGAAGATCGCAGATCTGATTGCCTGCGGAACGGGACAGCCGTCTGTACACTTCGACGAGTCTGCTATGGAAATGCTGAGAAGAAGCGGCGTTGACGAAAGCGAGCTGTGGAACTACACGCTGGTAGGATGCGTTTCTCCGCAGATGGCAGGCGAGACGACGCAGTGGAATGAAGGCTCCCGTTACTCCTACCCGACTGCGGTAGAATGGGCATTATACGATGGCTACAGCTACATCTTCAATCGTCAGATGGGTCTGCACACAGGCGATCCGACGACGTTCAAGACATATGAAGAATTTGAAGCTGCTGTGAAAAAGCAGATGGCATACCTGGTAGGATGTGCCTGCCGATGCAGCCAGCTGGCAGAGAGGGCTCAGCAGCTTCGCCTTCCTAAGCCGTTCCGTGACTGCTGCGTTGCCGGACCGATGGAAAGCGGTAAAGACATCATGTACAAGGGCAGCAGCAAATACTTTGCAGGCCCTGGACTGCTGGTAACAGGCGTTGCCGATTATGCAGACTCCATGGCAGCTGTCAAGAAGCTGGTATACGATGATAAGAAAATCACCATGGCAGAGCTGATCGACGCTCTGAAGAAGGACTTCGAAGGTTACGATGATCTTCGTTACATGCTGATCCACGATGCACCGAAGTACGGAAACGATGATCCATATGTTGACGACATTGCAAAGGATTGTGTAAAATACTCCGGAGATGTAGCGGACAGCTACACGTCCATCTTCGGTTCTCATTATGCAAATGGTCTTGTTCCGGTAATGGCTAACGTACCGCACGGTAAAGCGATCTGGGCGCTGCCTTCCGGAAGAAAGGCCAAGGAGCCTCTGGCAGACGGTATGTCGCCGTACCCAGGCTATGACAAGCATGGTCCGACAGCCGTTCTCAAATCCGTTTGCGATGTAAACCACGCGGACTGCAGAGCAGGAACACTGCTCAACCTGAAGCTGACGCCGCAGCTCATCAAAGATGAAGCGGGTAAGCAGAAGCTGGTAGCGCTGTTGCGTTCCGAAGAAGTCATGGGCGGATTCCATGTACAGTTCAACGTAGTAGACAGAGATACCCTGCTGGATGCACAGAAGCACCCGGAAAACTACAGCGACCTTCTGGTTCGCGTAGCCGGATACAGCGCATTCTTCGTAGATCTGAGAAAAGAAGCACAGGATCTGATCATCAACCGTACCGAAGTTTCTGCATGGTAAGGGAGAAACCACATGCCTCAACTAGTTTACGTTACAAATATTCAGAAATTCTGCACCCACGACGGACCTGGGATCCGGACAAATGTATTTTTCAAGGGATGTTCCATGGAATGCAAATGGTGCGCTAATCCGGAAACCATCGATCCTTATCCGCAGCTGATGTATTATCGCAATAAATGCACCGGCTGCGGGCGGTGTATCCCGGACTGCATTCACGAAGCAATCAAGTTTCATCATGACGGAAGCCGAGTGGAGCAGATCCCGGGCAAGTGCAAGAACTGTGGGGCGTGCGTCAGTACGTGCCGCCAGGATGCACGGGAAATCATTGGCGATCTGAAAACTCCGGAAGAAGTTTTTGAGATCGTCAATCAGGATAAGGTTTTTTACCAGCAGTCTGGTGGTGGTGTAACATTCTCTGGCGGAGAACCGTTCCTGCATCCGGAATTCATTCAAAAAGTGAGTGCAATGTGCAAGGCTGAAGGATATAATACGGCTGTGGAAACCTGCGGGAACTTTTGTCTGTCCCCGGTGCTCAAGTTCATTGATCTTATAGATCACGTGCTTTTTGATATCAAAATCATTGATGAAGAGAAGCATATTCAGTACTGCGGGAAGTCTAATCAGAAGATCCACCGAAACTTTGAGACGCTGTTAAAACTGACTGATGTGACGCCGCGCGTGCCGATCATCCCAGGTATCAATGATACTCCTGTGGACATCGCGCTGCTGTGTCGTTTTTTCACCCGGCACAAGGACAAGATCAAGCGCGTCCATATTTTGCCGTACCATAATCTGGGCCTTGGTAAATACGAAGCGCTGGACGAGCCGTACTCGCTGGGTGATGTGCATCCGCCGTCAGACGAGCACATGAACGGGATCAAGACGGATCTGGAACGGTGCGGGTTCGAAGTCGTGATAGGAGGCTAGAAGAAGTGGAACATCTTTTATTAGGCTGTTTCAAGGGGACATTATGAACAACAAAATCAAATTGAATACTCTGGCGTTCATTACCATTATTTTTTGGTCGGCTGCATATCCTCTTACCAAGGTGGCGGCACAGGATTTTGATTGCTACACCATAACGGCACTACGAGCGTTTATCGCGGCAGCTGTAATGCTAATAATAGGGTTGGCGACGCATATAAGAAAGATTTTCAAGTTTAGTCATATTTGGCTGTTTGCGATCGAGGGCGCATTCGCATTCTCACTGTATGTGGTGGTGTTTAATATAGGACTTCAAACCTTGACTACTACAACCTCGAGCCTGATAATCGCAACGGTTCCAATATTCACAGCAATAGGAGCATGGAAAATTTTCGGAGAAAAACTGAAGCCTGTTGGATGGATATCAATGGGAACAGCTTTTGCCGGCGTATGCATACTATTACTGTGGGACGGTGACTTAAGCATTGGAATAGGTGCTTTATGGACGTTTATTGCTGTGCTGATGTTCAGTGCGTATAATCTCATAAACAGAAAGCTTGAAAATCTCGGCTACAATTCAATGGAAATCGTGACTTACGCATTGATATTCGGAGCAATCGAATTACTTCCTTTCGCCCCAAGAGCTGTTGGACAGATCGTGACCGCAGATACAACTTCCCTTGTGGCAATCATATTTATGGGGATTGGAACAAGTGCTCTGGCATATTACACCTGGTCAAAGGCGCTAACGTATGCAGATAAACTGAACGAAGTTACAAATTATCTTTTCTTATCCCCATTCATCACTGCTGTTTTGGGGTGGTTGATGCTTGCAGAAATTCCCGGAGCAGGAATATACATAGGGGGAGCAATAATAATGCTCAGCCTCATTGTTTTCAGCGTCAAAAGCAGATGATTTGCAGGAACAATAAAGAAACAAAGTATACAGAAATAGAAAACACGGGATCCCATCAGCGGTGGATCCCGTGTTTTTTCATATGGTAGGAAAGCTTTTGCCGGCTGATACCAAGCTGGCGTGCCGCTTTGGTAATATTGCCGTCAGTTTGCAGAAGTGCGTCCAGGATCTTCTGCTTTTCCTTCTCTTCGATGATCGTGTACAGTGTTTCCGGCTGAAGGTTGTCCGGGTGTGAGATATCCGGCTGTGATACGTCAGCAGTGACCGGAGGAACCGGTGCAGCTGCCGGTGCCGGAGAAGCAGGCGGGGCAGAGGGCGCTGAAGCTGGTGCTGAGATACCCTGCAGAGTCCCGACATAGGTGGTAGTCGCATCAAAAAGATAGTGAGGCATGTCATGCATGCGGATCTCTGTTCGATCCGGCGGAATGCTGCTGATGGCAGATTCGATCACATGTTTTAGCTGTCGAACGTTTCCAGGCCATGGATAGGATATAAAAAATTCGTGAACCTCCGGGGAAAGATTTTGCAGTTTCTTCTTGTAGGTCCGGTTGAATTTCTGGATGAAATGATTCGTCAGCAGATCGATATCCTGAGGCCTGTCCTTGATTGGCGGGATGACGATAGTCGTGACAGAAAGCCGGTAGAACAGATCTTCGCGCAGCTGATTTTTTTGCAGAGCGATCTGTGGCATAGTATTGATGCTGCTGATGATCCGGACGTCAATTTTGATATCGCAGCCGCCGCCAAGACGACGGATTTCTTTTTCTTCCAGGACACGAAGCAGCTTCGCCTGTGATTCGAGGCTCATGGAGTTGATTTCATCCAGAAATAATGTTCCGCCTTCGGCCTGTTCGAACAGACCGATCTTATCCAGAGACCCGGTAAAGGTCCCCTTAGTCGTTCCGAAGAGGATCCCTTCCAGAAGACCGTCAGGAACTGCGGCACAGTTGATGGCAAGGAATGGCTTGTCCTTTCTGGGGCTGGCATTATGGATAGCCTGTGCGAATACTTCTTTGCCGGATCCAGTGAAGCCGGACAGCAGTATGGGCACGTCGTTAACGGCAGCGCTTTTGGCAAGTTCGATGCTTCGCTGAAATGCAGGGTGTTCTCCAATAAGAGAATCGAACGTTTTCTTTTTTGCCTTTGGGTTTTTCTGCTGATTCTTCTGTAAAGCGGTATTATCTGATAATACCTGGCTGACCAGAGTCATATCGCGCTGCACTGTGCATACTCCCAGCAGTTTTTCTCCTGCAAATAAAGGGAAGGATTTTGCCAGCTGATGATATTGTTTGCCGTCAAGCATATAGATGTTCTCGTGTTCCGGAATGGTCTTTTGCTCATAGAGTGCCTTTAGTGTCGGACTTTCTCCCTGAGTATAGAGCTCCTTGATATGTTTGCCCTTGACTTCTGAATTCGTCAGATTCTCGAAAGCTTCCACAGCCGGATTGATAAACTGGAGACAGCCTTGTTCGTCTACGATATAGACGTATTCAGTCATATTATTTAAAATGGTCAGAACGCAGGGATTCTCAAGGATCGCCTGTAACTCGTCTTGCATGAAAAATACCTCCTTTTCAATGATTCTATTTTACCATAAAACAGGCGGGAATTCACTGAAATTCGTGGGTTTCGGGAAAAAGAACGGGGCTATACTCCTAGTTTTTCCCGCAGCCCTTCCTGCAAAACTTTTGACAGACTGATATTGGTTTTTTCGGCTTCTTCTGCCATCCAGGCCGGGATGGAAACCGTCTTTTTCACGGCGCGGGTATTTCGGCGATATTTGTTGAGATCCGTGGATACATAGCTGAGGATCCTGTTTGCCGGGGCGGTCAGCTCTGTAAGATTGCTGTGCCGGGGTAGAGTTTCTTTATCTTCCAGTACAGCAATAAGGTAAAGACCGAGAGCTTCCTGTGCCAGTTCCATTGTTTCTTCCAAAGTATTTCCACAGGTATGACAGCCAGGAAGATCCGGGAATTCCACCCAGTATGAATTTTCTTCTTTTTGAAATACAGCGGGATATACTTTTAACATAGGATCAGCTCCTTTTTGGGTTTATAGAAAATCTGATTTTAAATCGATGTGGACTCATTATATTACATAAGAGTGATGAGAACAAATTTATTAAGTAAATTACGTAATAGAGATAGATGCAACGAAATATTACTCCATGCATTTTAACCTGAACCTTTCATAGAAGCTTTTTCAGGTCGAAATTTTTGTGATCGCTTTTGAAATCCCTGATGCCCAGCACATCTCAAGCATCCGACATCCCCCGGCCCCGGCCTTTGCAGAAAAAAAACAAAAAATCCCTCATTCCCCTTGCATTTTCGCGGATTTCAGGTATAATATATGGGCGTGTGATTTTGCACGCAGTCCTTGCGATGGGAAAATCCCATCGCCATTTAGTCCACAGGGAGGTGAAAGAAAGATGGCAAATTATGAAGTAATGTTCATCCTCGATCCTGCATTAGAAGATGATAAGAAAGACGCTACTGTTGAAACAGTAAAGACTATCATCGCCAGCGAAGGTGAAGTTGGTAATGTAGACGTTTGGGGAATGAAGAAGCTCGCATATCCGATCCAGAAGAAAGCGGAAGGATATTACGTGGTTGTAGAGTTCAAGGCTCCACACACACTGCCGAAGGAACTTGACAGAAGACTCAAGATCTCCGACAACGTAATGAGACACATCATCATCAACAAAGATGAGAAATAGAGGGGTGCGGTATGAATAGTGTTGTACTGATTGGAAGACTGACCAGAGACCCTGAAGTAAGGTATATTTCCGAAAGTCAGATGGCGGTTGCGACTTTTACCGTTGCGATCGACCGGCCGGTAAGATCCGGACAGGAAAAGAAAACTGACTTCCCGCGCGTAACTGTATTTGGCCGTCAGGCTGAAAACTGCGAAAAGTTCCTGGCAAAGGGCAGACTCGTAGGGGTGCAGGGAAGGATCCAGACCGGAAGCTATACCAACAGAGACGGCGCTACTGTTTATACGACAGATGTAGTGGCCGACAGAGTAGAATTTTTAGAGTGGGGCGACAGAGCTCCGAGATCCGGCGGAAACGGAGGCGGACAGCAGTATGCGCAGCCGCAGCAGCAGTCCCAGGGCTACAACGATCGTGACAACGGCGTTCCGGAAGGATTTCAAGCCATCACCGATGATGACATCCCATTCTAAGAGAGGAGTGAAATCATGGAAAATAATAAAAGACGTGGCGGCATGAGAAGAAAAAAAGTTTGCCAGTTCTGTGCCGACAAAACGGAAGCAATAGATTACAAAGACGTTGAAAAACTCAAGAAGTATGTAACAGAAAGAGGCAAGATCCTGCCGAAGAGAATCACAGGAACTTGCGCTGTTCACCAGAGAGAAGTTACTAAGGCAATCAAAAGAGCAAGAATCGTAGCTCTGCTGCCTTACACTGCTGACTAGTTTCAGACAGTAATCGATGCAAACAAAAAACCTCGCGAATTCGTATCGCGGGGTTTTGTTGTTGTATGAGGCGTGCGTCAGTCGCCGGCACGATTTAGTGGAATAGAATAAATGCACGGTTTGCTCTCTGGTTTACCAAACTACCCGGACGTGTTAAAATAGAGGAAACCGTAACCTTTGCAGTTTGGAGATGGTAAGAGTATGAGCAATGAGAAAATCCTGATCGTAGATGATGAAAAAGAGATGTGCCTGCTGGTCAAGTCCTTTCTGGACAACGAGCAGTTTCAGACGTACACGGCATATGATGCGGCTTCTGCGCTGGAGATGCTGGAGTCGGTGGATCCGGATCTGATTTTGCTGGACATCATGCTGCCAGACATCAGCGGTGTGGATCTTTGCCTGCAGATCCGCAACAAGGTGGCGGCGCCGATCCTGTTCATGAGCTGCAAATCGGAGGAAATCGACAAGATCATCGCCCTGTCGGTGGGCGGGGACGACTATATCACCAAGCCGTTCAATTCCGGGGAGCTGATCGCCCGCATCAAGGCACACCTGAGAAGAGAGCGCCGGGCGCGGCAGGCGGAGGCTGATCGCAATCCGGTCTACGAGTGTCATGGTCTGGAGGTGGACGAGAGTGCCAGGACGGTGCAGCTTAATGGAGAATCTGTCAGTCTGACTGCCAAGGAGTTCGATATTCTGCTGACCCTGATCCGCAGTCCGAAGCGGGTATTCAGCATGGACCAGCTCTTCGAGCTGGTCTGGAAGGAAGAGAGCCTGGCGGGAGACAGCCGGACCATCATGGTCTATATCAGCAACATCCGCAAAAAAATAGAAACAGACAGCCAGAAATTCATTTACAATATCAGAGGCGCCGGCTACAAATTCCACGACGAAGTAACCGTTCGCAGCCGGTAAGCTGCGCACCCGGCATCGGCTCGAAACTCCGGCAGCCCGAAACCCCTCAGCTGTACTCTTTGCAGAAAAACCATCGACCCGCATCCTGTATGCGGGTTGTTCTATTCTTAAACCCTTTTTAGCCTTTCTTAAGAATTCTTAAGTCTCCTTATAGTGAGCGTTAAGAAAATAACGATATGATGATAGTGTAATTATCAATCACATTTATCTGAAAGGAGATGCGAACAAGATGAAAAATCGTATTCTTACTATCATCATCGGTTTTATCGTTCCCTTCTGTGCAGTGACGGTATGTTTCCCGCTGTACAACCGGATCGAACCATTCGTATTTGGATTTTCTTTTAACTACTTCTGGATTTTCACCTGGATGTTCCTGACTTCTCTGTGTCTGCTGATCGCATTCAAGCTGGATCCTCTTAACAGAAAAGACGCCAGAGAGCTGGAAGCAAAGAAAATGGACGAAGTGAAGGCTCTTATTGCGGCTGACGAAAACGAGGAGGTGAAGAAATAATGGCATTTGCAATCTTTGCACTGATTCTGATCGCTTCCCTGGTGATCGCGATCCTTTCCAAGCGGGGCGCAGTAAGCTCTGACATGGGAGACGTTATGACTGCCGGAGGTTCCTTCGGAGCATTCCTGGTATTCTTTATTTCGGTAGGTGAGATCTACAGTATCGGCACCATGATCGGTACGCCGGGCTCCATCTATGCCAACGGCGCGACTTACGGTCTGTGGTTCATCTGCTACATTCTGCTGGCATACTGCGTAGGATACTTCATGAACCCTGCCATCTGGCGTATGGGT
Organism: uncultured Clostridia bacterium; assembly: GCA_934281605.1. Classification (GTDB taxonomy): domain Bacteria; phylum Bacillota; class Clostridia; order Peptostreptococcales; family Anaerovoracaceae; genus Lentihominibacter. The sequence goes on from CAKQXD010000002.1 coordinate 87,828, forward strand.
CAGCTGTCCGGCGCGACTTCCATCGGCGACGTGATCGGATGGAGATACAACAGTAAAGCGCTGCAGGTAATCGTTGCCATCGTAGCGATCATCTTCCTGACGCCGTGGATCCAGAACCAGTTCTCCGGTATGGCGATCCTCTTTGAATACCTCAATATCGGAGTAAGCTTCATCGCGGCCGTTGTGATCGCAACGGTTCTGGCGTTCGTGTACATCGCGGTTGCAGGTATCCGTGCTCCGGCGTGGGTAAGCGTTATGAAGGACATCCTGCTGGTATGCTCCATCATCGTAGTTGGTATTGCGGCAATCGTAAAGATGCCTGGCGGCATTGGCGGTATTTTCCACAAGGTGGCTGATACCCATCCGGAACAGCTGATCATCTCTACGAAACCGGGCGAAACCAATGTAGAATTCACCATGTCCACGATCCTGTTCCAGATGCTGGGCTTCTATATGCTGCCGATTTCTTTCCAGGCGCTGCTGACAAGCAAGAGCGACCATACGCTGCGTAAAAATTCTATCCTTATGCCGCTGTACATGATCATGTTCCCGTTCCTGGTGATCGCAGCCTACTATGCAGTAGCACAGATCCCGAATCTGGAAAACAGCGACTGGTCTCTGCTGGCTATCGCTGTAGATACTCTGCCGAACTGGATGATCGGCGTGATCGCAGGCGGCGGTGCACTGACAGCGATCCTGGTAATGGCTATGTCGGCTCTGTGCGTTGGCGGTCTGTTCTCCAAGAACATCATGGGCGTCATCAAACCGGATCTGGAAGAAAAGAAAATGACTTCCCTGGTTCGCGTAGTGACAGCAGTATTCCTGATCGCAGGCGCCATCGTAGCTCTGTACTTCCCGGCACTGATGGCTAACGTAACGACCATCGCTTACGGCGGTCTGTCTCAGACATTCATCGCTGTGATCCTGGGCTTCTTCTGGAAAAAGGCTAACAAGTACGGCGTTGGCGCTGGTATCATCGGAGGCGTTGTCTCCTATGCGATCATGCAGCTGGGAATGGGCGGCGCTGCAGGAATGCCGTTCGGAATCAACCCTGGATTCTACGCTATGGCTATCAACCTGATCATTACTGTAGTTGTAAGTGTTGCAACGACGACGGATGAAATCACTCAGAAGCGATTCGAGTACTATCAGATGACGAAAGTCGTTAAAAAGACGAGACTCGTCGAGAAATAAATAACAGGATACTCTTTACTCAAACAAGAGATCAAGAAGTAAGCAAAAGTGAAGCGGAGAAAGCGTAACGCCTTCCGGCAGATCCTGCAAAGGATGATGCAAGGGCGCTGCGCTTTTTCTACGATTACGCTTTACAAATAATACCAAAAATGATAACATAAGACATCAAGAGGGGCGAATGAGAGCGGTTAGCCACACCTGAAAAGGGGATCCGTTGGGATTAGCCAGAAAGGAGTGGTTCGCATGATAGAACACATCATGAATGTTGTTTACTTGCTGATCCTGTACCGAATAGTACGGGAAATAAAATGACCGCCTTTCAATCTGCAGTTGATAGCGGCCATTGAGCTTAATATCGGCTAACCGTGTTTCGGTTTCCTCTTGATTTTATTATATCATAAGAAATATCGGGGTCAAGGAGTTATTCTTTTTCGTCTCCCCACCGCATCCGCCAGCCGATAAAGGTCAGGATGCAGAGGGCGATCCACAGGGCGAATACGAACAGGTAGAGGATCGGGATGTGGGCGATGCTGATGCCGCTGTGATCCAGGAGGATGATCAGCGGGCCGCCCATCAGCAGGAAGCATATGATGATAGCGATCCAGAGGGGTTTCATCTTCGCCTTCCATCCCGGCATTTTCCCATATGCCTTTCGCTCCAGCAATTTTCCTCTGCGCTTCACGCTCATGCCGAAGTACAACCCAGCATTGCACACCAGTCCGATGATCCCGGGGCTGACCGGGAAGACAAAGGGTTTCCAGAAGGAAAACAGGAAGGTCACAGCCAGACCGGTCAGCAGTCCTGTCAGAGCACTTCGGGCGTCCCCTCTTTTTTGCAGCAGGCCGCCTACCGCTGGAACCGCCAGCTGGATCACCCCGCTGAACGCCAGAAACGCCGTCTGAAAAATCGTCGATAAATTCCCGAATAATAATAACAGATATGCCAGCGCTGCAATCACTAAAATAAACCCCTTAGCCACCAGGATCAAATGCTTTTCCGGCGCCTTGCGACCGAAATATTGCTTATAAATATCCAGTGTTAAAATCTCAGAAATGGAATGAAGCTGAGAATTGGCAGTGGACAGACAAGCCGCAGCCGCACAGCAGATGATGAACGCCATCAGCACCGGCGGCAGGTACTTGATCAGCATGGCGGGCAGGATGTAGTCCGATGCTCCCGGATAATCCGGCTCCAGCACTGCGGCTGCGTTTCCAGCCAGCATGGTCCCCAGATAGGCCAGCGTGGCGATGCTCAGCAAAAACGGCATGATGTGGAACGTCCGGCGCTCCTTCACCGCATACGTCCGGATCCAGATCTGGGGCATCATCAGCTCTCCCAGCGGCATGATGACCAGCAGCGAAAACCAGAATCCAGCGCCTAGCGTCCCGTCCACCACATCAGGCAGGTGCAGGCTCTCCGGGCGCACCTTAGAAAGCTTTGCGAACGTCGCTTCCACACCGCCCGTCATATGGACGAACAAGATCCCGATCAAAAGCATCCCGGCGAAGATCAGCACTGAGTACAGACTGTCGGTCCAGGCAATGGCTCTGAGTCCGCCCGACCAGATGTACAGGATCATGACCAGAAAAAACAGCAGAGCACTGATCCGCCATGGGATCAGTCCGTTGGTGGCCATCTCGATGATGATGCCGCCACCTAGAAACTGAACGGAAATATACGGGATCGAAAGGCCGACCATTAAAGCGATCGCCGCCATATCCAGATGGCGGGAGTGATACTTGTCGTGAAAGAAATCGATAGGCGTCCGGTAGCCCCGGTACTGACTTTGCAGCCATAACGGCTTGCCGAAGACGCAGAACAGGATGCCGAACAGCACGTTCCACCCCAGTGCGATCCAGTAGAGAGGCCCCTGAGTATAAAACGAAGAAGTCGATCCTAAAAACGCGAAGGAACTCCACCAGGTGGCATAGATCGTACAGAATGACAGTGCCGTTCCCAGCGACCGGTTGCACAAAAAGAAATCGGAAATCGTCGAGACCGAACGGTTGGCCGCTGCCGAGCCGATGAGAAGCGGGATCCCTGCAAAAATCAGGATGATGATCAGGCTGCCATTAGCCTGGATCAGTTGAAAAAGCGCGGATATTGACATAAAATTCTCCTATATGCTATAGTCAACATATATCATAACATAACAGGTGGTCCTATGAATAAATATTTTTGGACATGGCTCATGAGCTGTGTCTCTTACGCAGCAGGCATTATCATACTGGTGATCGTCAATACGACCAGCGTCAGATCCTTTGCATACCTGAGCAGTGAGGTCTGTCAGGTAGCTGCGCTGGTGGGGACCGTGTACGCCTGCAACCTGATCAAAAATATCCCCCACAACTACTTTGCACTGAAATACGGGATCATCTGCACGGGATTTTTCGCCGTCTACATGTATTATTACGGCGTGACCCAGGGAGTTTACGTGCTGCTGCTGGTCTTCAAGCTGGCAGCCGTTATCATGATCCTCTACATCATTCTGGTGAAGTGGGATTTTCAGTTCTATATCAAGCTGCTGGGCCTTGCGGTGTTCGGTGCCAGCGGTCTGTTTCTCTGTCTCTACGACTTCCTCATTTACGACAACGAAAATACCCCGCAGGTCATCTTGTGGCTGTGTGCAGGCATTTTTCTTCTGATGGTGCAGAACGTCAGCTTCGCAGTTCTCTATCGTCTACAGATGCATAACGAGGCATCTCTCAGAGAAGATTATCTATCCGAGTTTGCAGAAAACTCGCAGGACATCATCTTCTATTATGTGCTGGTGCCTTACCCGCGGTTTTCTCTGGTCAGCCCGGCGGCGGAAGCTCTTCTGGGCTACACCCCGCAGGACTTCTACAACAACAGCAAGCTCCATGTGGAGATCGCCCTGGAGGATGACCGGGAACTGATGGAGGAACTATTGGGAGATTTTGACGGAGATTTCAAAGACTGCATCGTCACGGTGGAGTCGAAAAACGGCGAGATTTTAAACCTCCAATGCCTGGTAACCAAGAAAAGATCAGGCGGCAGGGTCGTTGCCGTAGAAGGTGTGTTCCGGGACGTGACGGAGCGGATCCAGGCGGAGCGCAAGGTGGCGGAAAACAACAAGAATCGCCAGCTGATGCTGTCCTACATTTCCCACGATCTCAAGACTCCGATCACCTACATCCAGGGCTATTCCGAGGCCATCCAGAAGGGTATCATCCACTCTGAGGAAGATCGGGAGAAGGCAGTCGACACCATCGCCAGCAAGGCAAAATCCTTGACCCGGCTGGTGGATGACATCTCCATGCTCAGCAAGCTGGAGGCCAACCGGTTCAACTACGAATTTGAGAAAATCAGCTGCAAAGAGCTGACCCAGCAACTGTACGCGTCTCACATCGACGATTTTCACGAGGGCGGCAGCGAGTTTTCTCTGGAAAAACGCCAGTTCCGCTTTGCAGTAGAAGAAGGCGTATGCGATGATGACTTTGTATTAGCGGATGTGAAGCGGATCGAACAGGTCTTTGAGAATATTTTCAGCAATGCCGTCAAAGCGACGGAAGAAGGCGGAAGCATTGTTGTAAACTGTGGAATCGACCGGAAGAAAAACAGCTTCTACGTCTCCGTTACCGACGACGGTGTAGGCATTTCCCAGGAAGACCTGCAGCACATCTTTGAAAACTTCTACAGAAGTCCCCAGACCAAGAAGCGCAGAGGCGGCAGCGGACTGGGTCTCAGTCTTTCCGACCAGATCATCCGGGGCCACGGCGGGCAGATCACCGTCACCTCCGAAGAAGAACGGGGCAGCTGCTTTGTTTTTTCGCTGCCGTTGTTTACGGAAGGCCTTTGATTATGGTATAATACTATGTTGAATTGTATTCTGGGAGTTTTGCACCCGGAAGATTCGAGAAGAAAAAGGAGTATATTAGAGGAGACCATATATGAACGAAGTAAAACGACCGAAAAAGCCGTTGTTTTTCTACTATACCATCGTCATGCTGGTGATCCTGCTGGGCAACCTGGTTCTCATGCCGTGGATGCAGCAGCGTCAGGTCAAGGAAGTGGACTACAGCAAATTCATTTCCATGACGGAAAAAAAGCAGATCGGCAAGGTAGAGATCAAGGCACAGGACAATGAAATTATATTTACCGACAAAAAAGACAAGGATATCATTTACAAGACCGGCATGGTCAATGATGATGATCTGACCAAGCGGCTGTATGAATCCGGAGCCAAATTCTCCGGCGAGATCCAGCGCCAGACGTCCCCGTGGGTGTCCCTGCTGATGTACTGGGTGCTGCCGATCGTTATTTTCATCCTGCTGGGACGGTACATGTCCAAGAAGATGATGGACAAGGCGGGCGGCAATTCCATGATGTTCGGCATGGGCAAGAGCAATGCCAAGGTGTACGTCCAGTCCTCCGAAGGCATCCGGTTTGACGATGTGGCCGGAGAAGACGAAGCTAAGGAAAACCTGACGGAGATCGTGGAATACCTTCACGATCCGGGAAAATACAGAGAGATCGGAGCTTCCATGCCGAAGGGCGTGCTGCTGGTAGGCCCTCCGGGAACCGGTAAGACGATGCTTGCAAAGGCCGTTGCCGGGGAATCCAATGTGCCGTTCTTCTCCATGTCAGGTTCAGAGTTCGTAGAGATGTTCGTCGGCATGGGTGCGTCTAAAGTCCGCGATCTGTTCAAGCAGGCTAAGGAAAAAGCGCCATGTATCGTCTTCATCGACGAGATCGACGCCATCGGACAGAAGCGTGACGGCAGAGTCATGGGTAACGATGAACGGGAACAGACTCTCAACCAGCTGCTGACCGAAATGGACGGCTTCGAAGAAAACAACGGAGTTATCCTGCTGGCAGCCACCAACCGTCCGGAATCTCTGGATCCGGCACTGCTGCGCCCGGGACGGTTTGACCGGAGAGTGCCGGTAGAACTGCCGGATCTCAAGGGCAGAGAGGATATCCTGAAAGTACATGCCAGAAAAGTCCGCATGGAAAAGGGCGTGGATTATCAGAAAATCGCGCGGATGGCATCCGGCGCATCAGGCGCGGAGCTGGCCAACATTGTCAATGAAGCGGCTCTGAGGGCCGTGCGGGACAGCCGTCATCACGTGACCCAGGAAGATCTGGAAGAGAGTATCGAAGTGGTCATCGCAGGCTACCAGAAAAAGAATGCGATCCTCACCGATAAAGAAAAGCACATCGTGGCATACCACGAGATCGGACATGCTCTTGTGGCAGCCAAGCAGAGCCATTCTGCGCCGGTGGAGAAGATCACCATCGTGCCGCGGACGTCCGGCGCACTGGGATACACCATGCAGGTGGACGAGGGAAATCACTACCTGATGAGCAAGGAAGAAATCGAAAACAAGATCGCGACCCTGACAGGCGGACGGGCGGCAGAAGAAGCCAGGTTCGGCTCCATCACCACGGGCGCATCCAACGATATCGAACAGGCTACCAAACTGGCGCGTGCCATGATCACTCAGTACGGCATGAGCGACGATTTCGATATGGTAGCGATGGAAACGGTAAACAACCAGTATCTGGGCGGCGATACCTCCCTGAGCTGTTCCCCGCAGACGCAGCAGGAAATCGACCGTGCAGTAGTGGAAACAGTACGGAAGCAGCATAAAAAAGCCTGCGATATCCTGGAGGAAAACCGGGACAAGCTGGATGAACTGGCGAAATATCTCTACGAAAAAGAGACCATTACAGGCGAAGAGTTTATGCACATTCTGAATGGAAATAAGGAAACGGAAGGCAAAGGAAAATAGAATGTATCTTTTGATGATATTGTTGATAGCAATAGTAGTACCATTTCTGGTGATGCCCCGGCGGATCTCGCAGGGGAGCAGAAACCCTTACGATGTGGTGCTGATCAGTGTGATCACCATTTGTGCGGCAGCAGCCGTGATTTTCATGGGAGCGGCCATGGTGGGCGAGGGCGTCATGTCCCAGCTCCACGGATCGGTGGAGGAAATCTCCAGGGTGGCGGCTCAGGATCCGACGGTGGTCAAGGCGCTCAACCTGGAATCTCACGACATGGCTGAACGGGTCAAGCTGCTGGTGGCGGTCTACGACGCAGCACTGAAACTGATCCCGGCCTGCATCATGATTCTGGCGTGCCTGACATCGTACATCGGCTATCTGATCTTGAGCAAGTCCCTGTCGCGGCGCGGCGAGGTGAAGCGGATGCCTCGGTTCCGGGAATTCGATGTACCGAATACGGCGGTCTTTGTGCTGGTAGGGATCTATATGATCGTGTGGCTGCTGTCCATGACGGGCTCCATAGAAAACAATGCGTTCTATACCAATATGGATCTGCTGTTTGACTTTGTCATGTATCTGCAGGGAGCTTCGGTGATTTTCATGCTTTTTTATGTAAAGCATATTCCGAAGGGGTTCGCACTGGCGCTGACCATTATCCTGTGGTACATCTACGCAGCGAGAAGCATTGTAGTGATGCTGGGAATATTCGACCTTATTTTCAGCTTTAAATACAGACTGCTCTATCATGAGAGCAAGAAGCGGCGCTAGGCGTGTAACGGGCGGAGCCCGCTTTGCAGAAGGAAGAAGAAGTACGATTGAGGAGTTAATACTATGTATGTAGGAAGAGTGGAAAAACTGCTGGCGCATTATTCGCAGATTCCGTTGTGTTTTGTCAATCTCAACGGGAAGATCACGCGGGCGAGCAGCAAGATCGCAGAGGTGTTCAAGTACGACGGGATCATCGGACGGGACATTTTCGAGCTGACGAGGATCCGCCCGGCGGAGCTGATCGAGGCGGCGGAAAGCCATGTGAATCTGTATCTGGACAGCAATGAGAAGTCCTTTAAGATCCTGACCGAATTTATCGGCGAGGGCGAGACGGCCAGTATCATGATGAGCTTTATCGATGTGACGTCTTACGAAGTGCTCAAGGATATGTACAACGATGACAAGGCGTGCATTGCGGTCATCAATGTGGACAATTTTGACGAGCTGACGGCCAGTGCCGGGGATGAGCGGGAACTGGCGATTTCGACGGAAATCGACCGGCTGATCCGAAGCTGGGGCGAGAAACTGGGAGCGGCAGTAGTCCGGTACCGGGATCATCTGTACGAGATCTGTCTGACTCACGGCAATCTGCAGACGATGATCGACGATAAATTTTCGATTCTGGACGAAGCCAAGGAGATCGAGACGGAGGCGGACTTCCCGGTGACTTTGAGTATCGGGGTCGGCATCGGCGGCAAGACTCTGGCGGACTGCGAAAACTACGCGGAAGATGCGCTGGATCTTGCGCTGGGACGAGGCGGAGACCAGGCTATTATCAAGAATATCAAGAACTTTGAATATTACGGCGGCAAATCGCAGAGCGTGGAGAAGAGCAACAAGGGCAAGTCGCGGATCATCGCCCATGCATTGAAACTGCTCATCAGCCAGTCATCCAAGATCTTTGTCATGGGTCACAGAAACCCGGATATGGACAGCTTTGGGGCATCCCTGGGTATTTACCGGATCGCCGAGAGCATGGGCAAGGAAGTTTATGCGGTGCTGGGACCTTACAACGATGCGCTGACTGCCATCGCCGAAGAGGCCAAGGAGACGGGATACTATGAGTTCGTTTCTCCCGAAAAGGCACTCAACCTGGTGGATGACAATTCGCTGGTCATCGTGGTGGATGCACACCGTCCGATCCTGGTGGAATCCAATGCGCTCATCATGAAAGTGGGCCGGACCGTGGTCATCGACCATCATAGACGGGCAGAGGACTGCTTCTCAGATCTGCTGCTTTCTTATATGGAATCTTATGCGTCATCGGCTTCTGAGCTGGTGACGGAAATCATACAGTACGCCTGCGAGAAGCGGACGCTGACCAGTATGGAGGCCAATGCGCTGCTGGCGGGAATCATGGTGGATACCAACCGATTTGCTGTAAAGGCCGGTGTGCGGACTTTCGAGGCGGCTTCCTGGCTGCGGCGCGCGGGGGCTGATCTGGAGCACGTGCGGCGCTATTTCCAGGCCAATACCGACAGCTTTAAAGTGCGGGCCATGTGCATCGCCAACGCTCAGTTCTTCGAGGGCGGCATCGCCATGTCCATCTGTCCGGGCCAGAATCCCAATTCGCAGATCCTCAACTCACAGGTGGCGGACGAGCTCCTGACCATCCGGGGCATCCGGGCAAGCTTTGTGGCGGGGCAGAATGAATACGGCAAGACGGTAGTCAGCGCCCGGTCGCTGGGAGACGTCAACGTGCAGGTCGTCATGGAGAAATTCGGCGGCGGCGGACATCTCAACACAGCGGGAGCGCAGGTAGACGTGTCGCCGGAGGAGATTCTCATGCAGATCCGCGATGCGTTAAATGAAAAAAATTCGTAGGAACTTCACATTAGGAGGATAAAATTATGGTAGTTATTTTAATGAAAGATGTAAAAGGTACCGGCAAGGCCGGAGACGTAGTAAAAGTAAGCGACGGCTATGCTAGAAACATGCTGCTGCCGAAGGGACTGGCCAAGGAAGCCACCGAAGGCAATATCCGCAGTCTGGAAAAGCAGAAGGCCATCGCAGCCGAAAAGCTGGAAGAACAGAAGGCCGCTGCTAAGGATATGGCCGCTAAACTGGAAAACATCACGCTGAAGATCGAATCCAAGGGCGGAGATTCCGGTAAGCTGTTCGGCTCCATCACTTCCAAGGATATCGCAGAAGCGCTGGAGAAACAGGAAGGCATGAAGATCGACAAGAAAAAGATCGAAATGAAGAACCCGATCAAGCAGGCCGGAGAAACCGAAGTAACGCTGAAGCTGTTCACTGAGATCTCCGCACAGCTGAAGGTATCGGTCACGATAGCATAAGACGGGCAGGATCGCCGGAGGCGATTTTGCAGACAGAAGGGATAGTTTATGGAAGGAAGAGTACCTCCACACAGTGCGGAGGCAGAGAAATCTGTACTGGGGGCTGCCATGCTTTCCAAGGATGCACTTTTTGACGTGATGGAGGTCGTGAAACCGGCTGATTTTTATGATGAAAATCACAAGGAGATCTTCCAGGCCATGATCGACCTGAACCGCAAGAATGCACCGGTGGATGCGCTGACAGTCGCAGAAGAATTAAAGAAGAGAAACAGCCTTGAAATGGTGGGCGGCAGAGCGTATATCGCGTCCCTGTCCTCCATGACGCCGACCACATCCAACGCCATGGAGTACGGCAGGATCGTGGCAGAGAAGGCTTCCGTCCGCAGGCTCATCGAGACGGCGGACGACATCGTTACCAAGGGTTACGACGGCACCATGGATGCCAACCAGATGCTGGACTATGCCGAGAGCGGGATCTTCGAGATCTCCCAGTCCCGGCAGAAGGGCCAGTATTCCCACATCAAAGATGTGCTGGTAGAAAACCTGGCCATCATCGACAAGGCGGAGCAGATGAAGGGCGGTCTTACCGGGATCACCACCGGCTTTTCCCAGCTGGATGAGATGACGTCCGGTATGCAGAAATCTGACCTGATCATCCTGGCGGCAAGACCGGCCATGGGTAAGACGGCATTTGCCCTGTCGCTGGCGCGAAATGCGGCGGTCAAGGGCGGAGCATCGGTAATGATATTCAGTCTGGAAATGGCCAAGGAGCAGCTCACCCAGAGACTTCTTTCGATGGAGTCCAAGGTGGATCTGCAGACTTTGAAAACAGGACGGCTGGAACGGCGCGACTGGGATGATCTCAACGTGGCGCTGGACACGCTGTCAAACAGCAATATACATATAGATGATACTGCAGGGATCAGCATCATGGAGATGAAGAGCAAGTGCCGACGCCTTAAGGCGGAGGCAGGTCTCGATCTGGTCATCATCGACTACCTGCAGCTGATGAATCCGGAAGGCAAGGCGGATTCCAGAACACAGGAGATCTCCGTGATCTCCCGAAATTTAAAACTCCTTGCCAGAGAACTGGACTGCCCGGTACTGGTGCTGTCCCAGCTTTCTCGTGCACCGGAACAGAGAACGGATCACCGGCCGATGCTTTCTGACCTGCGTGAATCAGGTTCTATCGAGCAGGATGCCGACATCGTAATCTTTCTGTACCGGGACGAATACTACAATAAAGAAGACACCGAGAAACCGGGTGAATGCGAAGTCATCCTGGCCAAGCACCGAAGCGGTCCTACGGGCAGCGTTGACGTGGCATGGATCGAGCGTTACACTCAGTTTAAGGATAAAGCGTCAGGGAATATTCCGGATGCCGGAGGGATGTTTTAATGGCTTTCAGACGGGAGAAGATAAAGGATAATTTCCTGCTGGACACGAGCGTGGAGAACCTGTTCATCACCGAATACATGGCGGTTGCTCCGGGAGATTTCGTCAAGGTCTATCTGTTTGCGCAGATGTATGCAGGGCTGGGTCAGGAAATCACCAATGAAGAAATCGCCAAGTATCTGTCTATGGAGCATGAAGACGTGCTTCAGGCCTGGACCTACTGGGAGAAGATGGGTGTGATCCGTAAGATCCGTCACGAATCGGCAGATAAATTCGATTACGATGTAGAGTTCGTGCTGCTAAAAGAACAGTTCTACGGAGACAAGGAATCAAAGACCCCGGCCGGTCTGGATCAGGGGATGCAGTCCGCCATGGGCGATAAAGATGTGCAGGAGATGTTTCAGGCCATCGAGAAAGCCAGCGGTCGCGTTTTAAGCGGTACGGAGATGATGGAGGTCGTCTCCTGGATCAATGATTTCAACGCCGCTCCGGAGGTCATCGCCTACGGATATGCGTACTGTGTCAAACGCAAGAAAACAAATATCAAGTACATTGCAGCAGTCATCAACGGCTGGACTCAGCGAGGGTTTCGGGACGTGGCTGCAGTAGAAAAATACTTAAGCGAAATGGACAAGAAGAACCACATGTACAAGCGGATTTTCCATGCTCTCGGCTTCTCGCGAAACGCCACGGAGCAGGAGCGGAAGATCATGGACACCTGGTTCGAAGACATGGAGTTTTCCATGGACAGGATCCTGGAAGCCTGTTCGAAGACGACAGGTATCGCCAACCCCAACATCAATTATGTCAACAAGGTGCTGGTCAACTGGTATGAAGAACGGACCGGCAAGGACAAGAGCGGCAAGCGCAAAGAGCTTACCCTCACGGAAATCTCGCAGTATTACGAAATGCTGCGCAGGAAGGAAGAAAGAGAGGCCGATGCACGGCGCGAAGAAGTCTTCGCCAAGGTGCCTCGGATCAGGGAGATCGAGGACGAGCTGTCCGCCGGAAGCCGGGAGCTTTCGCGGGTCATCATTTCGGATGCGGTCGATAAAAGGGAAGTCTCGGAGAGAATCAAAGAAAAAGCGAGCACCCTCAACACAGAAAAAGCGTTTCTGCTGACGGACAATGGCTTCGAACTGGATTACATGGATATGCGGTACGAATGCCCGCTGTGCAGAGACACGGGAATGCTTGAAACAGGAGAAAAATGTCAATGCTTTGGAGAAGTAAGTCGAACAAAAATAGAACAGCTCATGGAGGCGGAGAACCAGTAGCCGGCAGTACGCCGCAGGCGGATCCGCAGGATACTTCGGGAGCATCCGATCTGGAGGCGGCCGGCGTAATGCCGCAGTCACAGCGCTCCGTGAAGGTGGCGCAGACCATACAGGAAGCAGAAAATGTACCGTCTGCTGTTCCGGCGAAAGAGATGCTGCAGGAAGCCAATCGCCCGACCCGGGAGGAAATGCTGGCCCAGATGGCTCAGAGTGCAGAGGGGCAGGAAATGCTCCGAAAGATACAGGGTCTGAGAAGTACCATGGATTCCCTGCGAAGCGCGCAGGAAGACCATCGAGCCGGACAGCCGCAGCAAAGTCAGCAGTCAAAGCCGCCACAGGGTCCGGCAGCTTCCACACCGGGAGCATCTGCGGGAGCACCGAATAGCGGGGCGGCAGGCGCACCGCAGCCGGGAGCACGCATCCGCTCTGCAGAAGATGCACAGATCCGTGCGGCAGAGCAGGCAGTCTTAAAAGGCGTGCAGGAAGAGGCGGCAGAGCAGCGCCGGCAGGCAGAGGAAGCAAGGCAGCGTCAGCTTCAGATCGAAGCAGAGAAGCAGCAAGCGCTGGAAGCCCAGATGCGTGCCGCGAAGATCAGTGAAGAAGCCGAGAAAAAACGGCTGGAAGCTCTGGAAGCGGAGCGAAAAGCGAAAGAAATTTCCCGCAAAACAGCTTTGGATGCCATGGAAGCTGAGCGCCGGGCAAGAGAGGAATCCGACTTGCGTCAGCAGGAAGGAGCAGCAGCTTCTCAGCAGCCGGGCAGCGTGCCGGCAAAGAATGCGCTGGAAGAATCTGCAGGTATGGCCACCCCGGAAGAGAAGGCAGCCTTCTTCGGAGAACCGGCGAAGAGCGACAGCGTGTCCACGGAGGAACAGCTGGATGCGCTGAAGGAAACTTTGCAGAATGAACAGGCGCAGCAGGAGAAAGTGTTTGACGCCATCTCCTCTGTTGCCGAACGACATACAGAACGCTTATCGGAAAGCCAGAAGGCTAAGGTGCAGGAGCTGGCGGAGGCTCAGCAGCAGGTTTCGCAGGAACAGAAGCTAAGACTGCAGATCCAGCAGCTGAAAACCGAGCAGGAAAAGGCCAGGGCGGAGGCGGCAGTTCGCAGCAAGAGCGAAAAGGCACGCAGGAAGGCAGAGGAAAAGCAGCGCCATAAAGACGAAGTACGGAAACAGCGGCTGGAAAAGGTTGCTAGAAAACGTGCTGAGAAAGCTCGGAAGCTGGAAGCGAAGGAACGCCACAAACAGGAGAAAAGACGACTTGCGGAAGCGAAGAAGCGGCTGGAAGAACAGAGCAAGGCGGAAGCAGAACTGGGCGGAGGCATCGTCAACGTACAGGGCGTGCAGATCAAAACCGAGGTCAACAAACGGCCGACTTTCTCACTGAAGGATTTCTTTGGGATCCGAAGCAAGGCTGAAAAGCAGGCGACGACGGAAGAAGAACAGGCGAAGCTGGCGGAGGAACGTCAGGAGCGTCAGGCGCGAGCCCATGCGGCGGCATATATCCGCTCCATCCAGCGAAAAGCCGCTTATGAGAGAAGTAAGATCGGTCAGAAGCTGGAACGCATCAAGAGTTATTCTGAAGAGCACAAGAAGGGCATGCTGATGGTGTTTTCCATCGTCATGATGGCCATTCTGGGCGCAGCCGGTGTGCTCAACTACTGTACCGCATATGAGTATTCCTACAACGGTCAGAAGCTGGGTCTGGTAAAGGAGAAGGATGACGTCCTCCAGATCACGGATCTGGTGCAGACGGCTCTGACGGAAGAGAAAAATATGAGGATCGTCATCGATGCAAAGGATGATATCACGTTCCACCGCAAGCTGGCTCTGGACGAGTCGCAAATCGACAACACTGAGCAGGTGCTAAAGCGTTTGACTTACATGGGCGACCTGAAAGTCAAGGCGACCGCCATCTATGTAGACGGCAAAAAGATCGGCGCTGTGCAGGATCGAAAGACGGCGGAGCAGACTTTGAAGGATGTTGCAGAGAAGTATACAAAGGAAGGCGATAACACCGAAGTGGAATCTGTTCGCTTCCTGGAAAAGGTGGATATCAAAACGGCCAACACGGACCTGTCGGATCTTCATTCCGAAAAGGAAATGACGGATCTGCTCTGCACCAGCGGCGAGAAGGATACGGTCCACAAAATCGTTGCCGGCGATACGCTCCACAGCATTGCCAAGAAGTATGATGTCACCGAGAATCAGCTCCTCGCAGACAATAAAAATATCAACTCCAAGAAACTGGATGTTGGAAGTAGCATCGTCGTAAAACAGCAGGCGCCGGTGCTGACATATGAAGTAGTAGAAAAAGTTACTTACGATAAAGTCGTGAAACACGAGGTGGAAGAACAGAAGTCGGGAGACATCTATGAAGGCGTCAAGGAGACCAAGCAGGCCGGTTCCGACGGACTTTCAGAAATCACCGCTCGTGTGACGATGCAGAATGGCAAGAAGGTCAAGGAAGAAAATCTGGTTACTACCGTGAAGACTGAGCCGGTCAAGGAAGTCGTACTGGTAGGAACCAAGGAAAGACCTCCTACAGTCGGTTCGGGTAAATACGCATGGCCGCTCAAGGGCGGATACCATCAGTCGTCCGGATTCGGATCCCGCTGGGGTAGAGCCCATCAGGGAATCGACCTGGCGTGCAGCGTAGGCACTAGCGTTTACGCCGCTGACGGCGGTACCGTAACGCGGGCAGGATACAGCGGCGCTTACGGTAATCTGGTGGTGATCGATCACCAGAACGGACAGGAAACCCGGTATGCTCACAACAGTAAACTGCTGGTCAAGGTGGGCGATAAAGTCTACCAGGGTCAGGAGATTGCCAAGTCCGGCAGTACCGGTCGAAGCACAGGTCCGCACCTGCACTTTGAGATCCGGTTCAATGGCGAACCGCGCAATCCACTCAATTACTTGCCATAGGGAAATTACAGTCAAAGGGCTGGCGCACCAGAGAATCCGGTGTGCCAGCCCTTTAAAGTATCATAAAAACATGCTGGGAACATCAAAGCTCTCCCGGGACGGTCAGCCGCCCTGTCATTCACGACTCATCTCCCAGCTGCCACTTCTGCACCGTTACCTGCTTTTTCGAAGCCCTGGCTTCCACATTCAAGAGCCGCCCGTCGCCTGCAGGCACGGAAAAATAAATCACATTATCGATTTTCGTTACTTCGATGTCGCCCTGATCCGCCGCATAAACCGTCCTGCCGTTCAGATTGGCGGATGTGTCCCGCCTCTCCTGATAAAACGCCTCAATGATTTCCGATGCGGTGGACTCCGCCGCATAATACTCCTGGCTGTGCGTCTTCGACGTCTCCGCCTGCGCCAGCTTCTGTGACGCAGAGTAATAGGTCATCGCCGAAAAACACGCCAGCAGCAAAACCAGCAGCGACACGAAAAGCGCCGCCCCACAAATGCTCATATAGGAAATCTTCCGCCCGCGGATCCAGAATCCGCTGGCTTCGTCGGCTGTCTGAAATCGCTGCGCCGCCGTCATCGCCTGCTGCACTTCCCATGGGTTCTGTGTTTCCTGCCAAGACTGCTGCAGGGGTTCTCTCTGCGCCAGGTGGTTTCGTGTATGCCGTTGTCTGTGATTTCTGCTTTGTCGCATGATAGTCTCCCTACTGTGCAATACTCTTAAATTCCAGCTTATAAAATGACTTCTGTTCACCCTTTACAAACCAGTTGATCTGCCAGGTATCGCAGCGACCGTCTTTGCCAGGGGTCAAAAGGATCGCGGCACGATATTTATAATCGCTTTTGGACGATGGCTCAAAGTTTGCCGTGTAGTATAGCGTCAGGGAGTTTTCCCCTGTCTCTGCGCCGCGATGTTCCGATAAAAGCTGCGCCCCTGCTGTCATGTCGCCGTCTGAGGCTTTCAGCACTTCAGCGAGGGAGTCGGTTTCACGCACCACGCGGTCCAGCATTTCTGCCTGGGAGGCGAGATGATCCGACTTGAGGAACATACTGATGCTGACCGCCAGGGCAGTCACGAGAAACACGAAGATTGCGATAAGGATGATGAGCGCTCGGGTTTTTCCAGAAAACCGTCCCAGCAGCTTCGATCGATTTCCGTCCGTATGTATTTTACTCATGATCGCCTCCGATCCCCGGCATCCAGATCCGGCTCACGGCAGATGCAGAATCGCTCCGCAGAGAAATTTCCAGAAGATCAGCCTCTGCGATCTGCGGATCCATCGAGCGAAGCGGCGTGATGTTCTTTCCGTCCTTTGCAGAAACTACATCCCCTGACTTCACCGTCGCCGCCCGCAGATAGCCGTCCTCCACGAAGATCCAGATCTCCCGGTCCTCGCCGTCTTCCCGCACAGGCAGCACCAGCGCCGGCACCTGGCCGCTCAAAGTCGCAATCCTCAGATCCGCCGTATCATCGCATCTCCGCACCTGGGTCTGCAAATATTCCGCCGCACAGGTCAGGTTTTGCTGCGAGTGGTCGCTTGCCGCCGTCCGGTAGATGCCGACGCCCAGTACCGCCAGGCATGCCGATGCTGCTGCAAAGATCCCGGCGATCGCCACCGCCAGCAGGATATGTGATTTTTTCGTGGAAATTCCCATGAAGTCACCGTCCGTTTCGTGTTCTTAAATTTCAGTATACCAAGTTCCCGGCGGCTTTGCAACGCCCGCATCCGCCCACTTTCCTCACAAATCCGGTTCTGCCGCCGCCTCCTGCCGCATACCATTCCTATAAGAAAACTGCAACCGCCAGAAAGGAGAAGCGCTATGGAAAACCACAGTGTTCAGATCGACAACCGGGAGAAAATGACCATCACCGACATCAAAGAAATCGACAGCTTCGATGAGGAGGAAATCCGCGCGTCGCTGCGGCAGGGCGCCATGGTGATCCGGGGCGAGGACCTGCACATCCAGATGCTGGACCTGACCGAGGGCCGGGCACAGATCGCCGGCGTCATCAACTCCCTCATGTACGTGAAAGTTAAGGAAAAAGGCGAGCGGGGTTTCCTGGCAAAACTGGTGAAATGAAGATCCAGCTGACGGCGCTGATCGTCGAGCAGCTTCGGACGGTGGGGGTGATGATGGCCGCAGGCGTTTTCGTGGAGAGCCTCTGGCAGATCCGGTGCTTTCTCCTGCAAAGATTCCACCGCCGCACAGGATCGGGCAGCGGGCAGTCAGGGCATGTCCGGCATCCCCGCCTCTCCCTCCGCCGCGCCGTCACCCGCCAAACGACCTTCGCTGCAGTCTTTGCACGCGCCGCCATCGAGACCCATTTCTGGATGGCCGCTACCCTCGTCGTCTCCTTCTTCCTTTACTACTGCGCCTGGGGAAAACTCTCTGTCCACGCTGCCGTCGGATTTTTCACGGGACTCTTGTTGTGGAAAAAAATGTGCTGTGATATAATCAAAACATGGGTAAAAACAGACGAAGCACAGAATTTAAAAATAACAGCCAGGTCATCGACATGGCAGAAGCACGGGAGCGGAGACAAAAACGAAGACGCGCCGAAAAAGAAAAAAAAGAAGAAAAAGAACGGCGCGAAAAACAGCAGAACACCCGGGGCAAACGGGCGATCCGCAGAAGCCGGATCCGCAGAAGAATAATCACGGGGATCGTCTTTGCGATCCTCGCCCTTTTATTGTTCCTGCTGGTCTTCAACATCATCTCGCTGAAAAAAGAGCAGCACGACACTTTGCAGGAGCAAAAAGCGCTGAAACAGCAGAAAGCTGAACTGGAGAAAGAGCTGAAAAACGCCGAAAGTCCTGAAAACGTGGAAGCGCAGGCGCGGGAGCAGCTGCGCCTCATCAAGCCGGGTGAGATCCTGTATATGTTCCCGGTGGAAATCACCAACCAGAGCGACGACGCCGACAGCAGCAAGAAGGGAGACAGCCAGGAATGACGCAGAACGAACACGCAGCACGCCCCCCGAAGCACCAGGGCACGACTCTGCCCAAAATCCGGGAGATCCTCGTGGTCGAAGGCCGGGACGACACGGCGGCAATCAAAAAAAGTGTTGACGCCATCACAATAGAAACACATGGGTATGGTATAACAAATAAGACCTGGAAGCTGATGGAAGAAGCTTACAAGGGTCCGGGCATCATCGTGTTCACCGATCCGGACCACGCCGGGGAGCAGATCCGCCGCAGGATCCTGGAGAGATTTCCTAAGGCACGGCAGGCGTTTTTAGACCGCAGCTCCGCCACGAAGAAGGACGATATCGGTATCGAGAACGCAGACCCGGAAAGCATACGGGAAGCCCTGCGCAAGGCCCACTGTTCTTTTACCGCAAAGCCGGCTGCGCCGGTGTTTTCACAGGAGGATCTTCTGTATGCCGGGCTCATCGGACAAGCAGACTCTGCCGCGCGCAGAGAAAAGCTGGGCAAGATCCTGGGGATCGGATACGGCAACGGCAAGGTCATGCTCCAGCGGCTCAACAGCTTTGGAATTGAAAGAGACGCCTTC
This sequence comes from uncultured Clostridia bacterium, assembly GCA_934281605.1. Lineage (GTDB taxonomy): Bacteria > Bacillota > Clostridia > Peptostreptococcales > Anaerovoracaceae > Lentihominibacter. The sequence continues at coordinate 106,950 of CAKQXD010000002.1, forward strand.
GAGAAGGCGATTCAGGAGTTATAGATGAAATTATACGCACCCTCGACCATCGAGGCAATCAAGGAAAAACACAGATTTCAGCTCTCTAAGAGTCTGGGACAGAATTTTATTACGGATAAAAACGTCATCGAGCGGATCGTAGAAGGCGCAGGTCCGACGGAAGACGACCTGGTCATCGAGATCGGCCCGGGAATCGGCGTGCTGACGGCGGAGGCCGCTCAGCAGGCGGCGAAAGTTGTCGCCATCGAGATCGACAGCAAGCTGATCCCGATTTTAGATGAGACTCTGGCGGAGTACGACAACGTGGAGGTCATCAATCAGGATATTTTGAAGACGGATCTCAACGGGATCATCGACGAGCAGCGAGCGAAAGGGAGTTTCTCCGGAGATGTGAAGATCATCGGAAATCTTCCCTACTATATTACGACGCCTATCATCATGCACATCCTCGAAAATTCCATCCGTGCCGAGAGCATTACGGTCATGATGCAGAAGGAAGTGGCGGACCGGATCAAGGCATCGCCGGGCAATAAGACTTACGGAGCGATTTCTGCCGCCGTGCAGTATTACTGCGAGGTGGAACAGGTGGTTTCCGTGCCGAAGGAAGTATTCGTGCCGAGACCGAAGGTGGATTCCGCCGTGCTGAAACTGACCATACGGGACAAAAAGCCGGTGGATCTCATCGACGAGAAGGCTTTTTTCGCCTGTATCAAATCGGGTTTCGGTCAGCGGCGAAAGACTCTGCTCAACTCGCTCACAGGCACATACGGCCTTCCGAAAGACGAGATCCGCAGGATTTTAGAAGAAGCGGGTATCGATCCGGTGCGGAGAGCCGAAACTTTAGATATGAACGAATTTGCAGCCATCGCCAACGGCGTCGCAGCTGCGAAACAAACAATATAAAACATGCAGGAGATAGAGACCTATGGAGAAACTCAGAAACTTTTACAGAAAATATCTGAAAAATTATCTGGTTTTGCTGTTTGTCGTCGCGGTGGGCATCGATCTTGTCATTGAAACGCTGGCGCGACATTCGCTGATCCAGAGTGTGGCATTTTTCGTTGGGCACCCGCTGGTGGCCATTTCTAATGTATTGCTGATTTTTGCGATCATTTCCCTGTCGATGCTGTTCCATCGGCGGATCTTCGCCCTGGTGCTGCTGGGGATGATCCCGATGGCAGTGGGCATCACCAACGGTGTGATCCTGTCCAATCGAATGACGCCGTTTACCGTAAAAGACTTCAGCAATATGAAGGACGGTGCAGCTATCATCACCACGTATTTTTCGACGCTGACGCTGATTTTAGCCATCGTCGCCATTGCGGCGCTTGTTTTTGGTGCGATCGTTTTATTTCGCAAAGCGCCGAAGCTGGATCGGAAGATCCAGTATAAGCGGGTGATTGCAACGATCCTTATCATCGCCCTGGTGACTTTTGGTGTGATTCGGATCAACACCAAGACCGGCGTACTGGATACTTTCTTTGCCAACCTGGCTACAGGATACAGCGATAATGGCGTAGTTTACAGCTTCCTGGTAACGTGGATAGACACGGGCATCGATAAGCCAAAGGATTATTCCAAGGAAGAGATCGAGGGTATTTTCAGCAATGGAGAGCTGGGTAAAGACAAGATCTACACACCGGGCAAGGATGATGATACCAATGTCAAGAGCAAGCCGAACATCATCTATCTGCAGCTGGAATCTTTCATCGATCCGACGCGTGTCAAGGATGTGGAATTTTCCAAGGATCCGGTGCCGAACTACCGCAAGCTGCTGAAGGAGTATTCCTCCGGTTATCTGACGGTTCCGGCGGTAGGTGCAGGTACGGCCAACGTAGAGTTCGAGGTCATGACGGGAATCAGTGCCAAGTTCTTCGGTCCGGGCGAATACCCGTACAAGAGCGTTCTCACGGAGAAGACTTGTGAAGCGGCTCCGTATGATTTTAAGCAGCTGGGCTACGGCACTCACGCCATCCACAACCATAGAGGCGCATTCTACAACAGAAACAAAGTATTCGCCAATATAGGATTCGATACGTTCACCTGTCTGGAATACATGAACAACGTCATGAAGACGCCGAAAAACTGGGCTAAGGACAGCCTGCTGACGGAGCAGATCCTGGACGCGCTCAACAGCACGGAAGGATCGGATTATATCTATACCATCTCGGTGCAGGGACACGGCAAATATCCGACGGAGCAGGTGATCGAAAACCCTGCCATCACGGTGACCAAGTACCAGACCGAGGAACAGCGGTGGGCGTATGAATACTACGCAAACCAGGTCTACGAAATGGATCTGTTCGTCAAGGAACTGACCGACACTCTCAGCAATTATGATGAGGACGTCGTGCTGGTCATGTACGGTGACCATCTTCCGGCACTGGATATGACGGAAGAGTCCATGGCCGACGGCAGCAGCATCTTCCAGACTCAGTATATCGTCTGGAGCAACTTCGACATGAAGAAAAAGAACATGGACATCAATGCCTACGAGCTCAACTCGGAGATCATGAGCCGTCTGGGCATGTCGGTGGGCATGATGAACAAATATCAGCAGAATTACAAGAACGATAAGAACTACAAGCAGAATCTGGAGGCGCTGTCCTACGATATGCTGTACGGCAAGCGCTACATTTACGGTGAAACCAATCCGTTCAAGAAGACGAACCTGAAGATGGGCGTTAAGGACATCAAGGTGACGGATGTTGTAAAGATCGGTGAGAACTACTATATCAAGGGAGAAAACTTCACCGAGTTCAGCAAGGTTTCTCTCGATGGAAAGATTCTGAAGACCGTATATCTGGGGCCGACGATCCTGGCTCTCAAGGAGGAAGTGGATCCGAAGGACGCTTCCCGGATGAAGGTCAGTCAGGTTGAGAAGAACAAGGAAGTTCTCAGCACGACGGAATAGAATGAAAAAGCAGGCAGGATGATTCCCGACATGGATACAAATGGAGAAGAAAGAAGGGTAACATGGAAGAAATCAAAATTCTTGCGATCAACACCAGCCCGCGAAAGGGCCGCAACACACAGCAGCTGGCGGAAGCCGTACTGGACGGCTGTCGCTCTTTAGATGCGCAGGCCCCGGAGGTCGGCGCAACTGAAATGGATGGAGCTGGCGGTCTGAAAATCACCACGGAAATGATCCAGGCAGGGGACGCCCCTGCAGACGGATTTCAGCTTTGCCGCGGATGCTGGAGCTGCGTGAAAAAAGGCAGCTGTGTTTTAAAAGACGATTTTGTAACGGAGATCTACGAGAAAATCCGTCAGGCGGACGGCGTGATTTTCGCATCCCCGGTATTTTTCTGCGATGTATCGGCCCAGTGCAAGATCATCATGGACAGATCACTGGGGCTGATCCCGCTGGGAGCCGGGAAAGCTTCCGCCGCAGCAATCACCTGCGGAAGCGTAGGAGTCAACAGCGCCCTGCATACGATCCAGGGCTTCTGCAGTATGCAGGGCTTCCTCGATGCAGGATGGGTCGCCACCTATGGCAAGACGGAAGACAAGACTCACGGCAAGGAAGTTGCCCACGCTCTGGGGCGCAAGCTGGTCCGCCTGGCAGTTATGGCCAGGCGTGAAATGGCCGAAGCGCAGGACACCGGCGACGACGCCCTGCGCCAGGATCTCTCCCACTGCAATCACTTCGCATATGGAACACATACGTTTTAAGACGAGGACCGAACTGCGCAGCAGTTCGGTCTTTTACGATGGCGGGCCGGAGCGCTGGAATTTCCGCGGATGATTTGGCAAGCATCCTACATCGTATTCTGCAGTACGCGGCACAGAACGTCCAGATCGACTGGTTTTGGGACGTGGGCGTTCATACCGGAAGCAAGTGCTGTCTGGATGTCTTCCGCAAAGGCATTGGCAGTGATGGCGATAATGGTCATGGAGGATGCTTCCGGATGAGAACTCTGACGGATCATATGAGTGGCTTCATACCCGTCGATGTCAGGCATCTGGATATCCATCAGGATCGCGTTGAAATGTCCGGGAGTGGACTGCAGGAACCGATTCACAGCCTGTCTGCCGGTGGAGACGATCTCGCAGGTAGCGCCTCGCAATGCCAGCAGATCTTCCAGGATCTCTGCATTAAAAGCATTGTCTTCAGCCACAAGCAGATGGATTCCGTCCAGAAGATGTTCGTCTTCCGGTGGAGCCTGCCTGGTTTCTTTTTGTGACCTTGCCATAGTCTCCATGGAAGTCCGGTCGCCCGTTATTTTAGATGAGCCTTCCTCCATCAGGATATCCAGATCGAAGGTATCCATACTGGCGTTGATCATAGGCATCATTACAGGTGGCGCTGTGTTCCTTGAGGAAGCGCCAGCTTTTGCGGTATCTCTGGTCATTGCGCCAGTATCTGCGGAATCTCTCGTCGCGGCGTCGGCATCCGCAGTTGATTTCCTGACAGTGGAGTCTTCCTCGGCAGGCGTTTCGTGCCGGTGCTTTTTCCAGCGGAGTTTGTCCGTGAGCAGTGCCTTCATGCTGGAGCGTTTCTCCATAGAATGTTCTTCTAAAGTTTCTTTCGTGCGTGGATCGTTGCTTTCGACGGTAACGTTCCGGTCGGTCTTTTTAAGAGTCAGTTTCGCTTTGGCTTTTCCGATGAGGCTGTGCCTGTTGCCGGTGTTTCGGCTTTGGTCATTTCCGCCCAAGTCATTCTTCCTGCCAGCATTTGCCTCTGGTCTATCCTTTTCGTCCCCCTCAGTTTCAGCTTTGCCCGGCTCTCCCGTTTCTGTTTCCTCTACCTCCAGCATCTCACATTCGATACATTCATTCTTTATGGCGTTTTCTGGGAGAGGTTCATAAGGTTCGGCGGCGCGAAGTTCCAGGTCGATGGAAAACCGGCTTCCGATGTTGGGCGTGCTTTTCACCGAGATCTGCCCGCCCATCAGTTCCACCAGATTTTTGGTGATAGCCATGCCCAGTCCGGTACCCTGCACATCGTTCTGGATCTTGCCTTCCTCCCGGGTAAAAGGCTCGAAGATGGTATGGAGAAAATCCGGTTCGATCCCGATGCCGTCATCTTCCACCTCGAACAGCAGATGGATCCTGCCATGGGAACTGGCTTCCTGCGTGCGGACCAGCAGGCAGATATTGCCGCCCTTCGGCGTGTACTTTACAGAATTAGAAAGCAGATTCAGCAGGATCTGACTGATCCGCAGAGGATCGCCCCAGAGCTTGTTGCAATATATGTTCTGCAGCTGGATCGAAAAGGACTGGCGGTGTGTGGAGGTCAGCGGCAGGATCATGGAACGCAGCTCATCCAGAAGCTCCCGCAGATGGAATTCCGTTACGTGGAGCACTGTATTGCCGCTCTCGATTTTCGACATATCCAGCACGTCGTTGATCAGCCCCAGCAGATGACGGCTGGCAGACATGATCTTTGCCGTGTAGACCCGCACCTTGCCGGGATCGTCGGCAGACTTTTCCAGAAGTGTCGTGAAGCCGGTGATGGCGTTCATCGGAGTGCGGATGTCGTGAGACATATTGGAAAGAAAACTGCTCTTGGCCTCGTTAGCACTCTTTGCAATATCCAGAGCCAGCTCCAGCTGCTGATGATTATGCCACTCGCTTGTTCGGTCAGAAAGCACCAGAAGCAGCTTTTGATACCCGCGGATGGTCACCTGGTACAGTGTCTCGTGATACCACCGGTGCTCCCCGGTCTTCCGGTTAGCCCATTCGGAATTGGAGTGGATTGGATCGTTGCCCGGAGTCCGGCTCAGGTTCCGGTTGAGAAGGCTGTCCTCTGCGTTGACGGCGCAAACGTTGAACTTTTTCGGATCGTTGCCGATGAATTCCGTTGAAATGCCCAGAAGTTTTTCCACATTGGGGCTGACGTACTCCAGCGCTTTGGTCTCCATGGAATAGAGCATGAAAATGTCCTGGGAGTTCTGCACCAGAATGGTAAAGAGCTCCTCCTGAAACAGCAGCTCGTCGTTCTTTGCAGCCAGCGTTTGTTTGCTGCGGCGCACCAGATACGCCATGCCGATGATCGCCGACGCCAGGAAGATGGCTGACAAGGCAATGATGGTCACGATCTGGATCTGCGGGATGTTGGTGTTGACTGCGGATTTCGGCACTGCACCTACCATCATCCAGTCCTGAAAACCCACCGGCTGATATAGCAGATAATAGGCGGTGCCGCTGGCGTGAAACTGCATGATCCCACTCTGCTTCGCCTCGAAGTTGGCCGACATCTGTTCCACTTCTGAGGCAGAAAGCTCGGAGTGATGTTTGAGATACGTAAGAAAATTGACGAAAGGAGGCTTTTCTTTATCGGTGGACAGGATGACACGCCCGTTAGGATCCATCATGTAGCACTGAGCCTCCCCGGAAAAAGCCGTGACATTGAGCGCTTCGTTGATGGCAGCGTTGTTGTAGCCGGCAGCTACCGCGCTGTACGAAAATCCCCGGTACGTATTCTTTGCAGCAGGGATCGCAAAAAGAGTCAGCACATTGCCGTCCGGCTCCGCCACGTCCAGCACGATGTTCTGCTGTTCACTCTGCAAAGTCTCCAGCTGAGGCTGGCAGGGAAACTGGCCGTGCTTGCCGTCCAGCGTCATGTATTCGCCCGTGTCCTTGAGAAAGTAGACCTCGGTGTAGCCCCAGCGGGACTTGTCCGCCTCGAAATATTCGTCCAGCCGGTCCTGCGGCAGCGTGTCCAGCCCGTAAGCCAGGTACTCGTTCCAGTCCATCAGCATGTTCCAGTTGGTGGTGGCAAGGGTGGTGAAGGTCTGGTTGACCTCCGTGTAGATCTCCGTCAGGTGACTCCGGCTTTCCTCGTATAATTTATTGGCGACGAAATTAGCGTAACTCAACCCTGCGACGATAGCGATGATAGCGCAAAGCACGATGCAGTGATAGTACCCTTTGCGGAACATAAACGAGCCTCCTTTGCTATAAAAAGACTGACTTAATTATATGCAAAACCGGTGCTCCGGCGTGAGAGCGAATCGGGATAACAGGCAGGGATACCGCAGCGTCAGACCCCCGAAATCTCTGCAAAGACCAAGGCAGCTGTTTTTTGCTGTTTATGGTTGCTGATCACGCTTCCCGGGTGTTGCCAGGGGCCGTCCTCTGATGTATCATAGGAAGCAGAGTACGCCGCCCTGCCAGGTTGCCGGACTGCTGGCTTTCCTGGCTGCCGGTTTACGGTTGGGAGCCGGCGTGAAACACGAAACAGGAGCAGACTATGATCAGAAAACAAACCGTAAAACCGCTGGAGACCGAGCGACTGTATCTGCGAATGTGGAAGCGATCCGACGCCCCGCAGCTTTTCGCCTACGCGTCCAATCCTAACGTAGGCCCGCGGGCAGGCTGGAAACCCCATGAATCCGTAGTGGAATCCCGGAAAATCATCGAGACCACTTTTAAGCAAAGCCGTGTCTGGGCCATTGTCGAAAAAGCCTCAGGCGGGATCATCGGCAGTATCGGTCTTTCGGAAGACCGGTTCCGCCCCGGCGTGCGCAGCCTGGAGCTGGGCTACTCGCTGGCGGAGGAATACTGGGGCCGGGGTCTCATGACGGAGGCGGCCAAACAGGTCATCGTCTATGGATTTGAATACATCGGCCTGGACGTGATGATGATCCGCACCGGCGAAGAGAACCTGGCCAGCCAGCGTATCATCGAAAAATGCGGCTTCCAGTACGAGGGCACTCTGCGGCGGATCTACCGGATCTACGATGGCACGGTGAAACCGGTCCGCTGCTATACGATGCTGCGAGAAGAATACGACGGCCTCCGCCAGGCGGGAGTGCTGTAACGATTTCTGCAAAGAGCGCTGCGAAGGCTTTGCAGACGTCCGGCGTTCTGCAGGAGAAAGGGAGAGAGATATGGCAAAGAAAAAAGACAAGCATCAGCATAAAACCAACGCGGTCCGGATCGTGGAAGCGGCCGGCATCCCCTATGAAATGCACGAATACGAAGCGCCGGAGGGATTTCTGGATGGCGTATCTGTGGCGAAAGCCCTGGGGCAGGAGCCTGGTTCTGTGTTCAAGACCCTGGTGACCGTAGGACAGAGCCGGGAACACTACGTGTGCGAGATCCCGGTGGACAAGGAGCTGGACCTGAAAAAAGCGGCGAAACACTTTGGCGAGAAAAAGCTGGAGATGCTCCCCTCGAAGCTTTTGACTGCAACTACCGGCTATATCAAGGGCGGGTGCTCCCCGGTGGGCATGAAGAAGGAGTTTCCCACCGCCATCGATGCATCTGCGGAGCAGCTGGAGAAGATCGCCGTCAGTGGCGGCAAAGTCGGACTGCAGATGGTACTGCCGGTGAAGGCTTTGCAGGAAATCACGGGAGCGCAGTTCGTGGATCTCACCGTGGACAAGTAGGCAGCGGAGTGCCGGGGAGGACTGAGCGGATCGCCGGATGAATTGTCAGAAAACTGTTTGGTTCTGAAAACAAATTAGAAAAGATTTTTTTGTGATTAAAACATAAATAAATTTCAAAAATCTATTGACATATGAAGCCTGTTCATGTAGTCTAATACAGGGCATAGAGGAACTGTGCCCGATTTCTTTGCGTCAGGATGGCGGTTTACATAATGATGGCCGCCGGAGGTTGCCGGATGACCGAATAGTTTGGCATACCGGCACGCTGCTGACCGAGCCGCAGCTCGCCGGCAAACGGCTATGTGCGGCGCAAACAAAGTACGAAAACAATTCTTTACGAGAGGAAGTTGACAGATATGGCAAAACGATTGAATGAAGCGGTAGAGATCAGATGGCACGGACGGGGCGGTCAGGGCGCCAAGACTGCGTGTCTGCTGCTGGCGGATGTTGCGTTCAGCTCCGGCAAACACGTGCAGGGATTCCCGGAATACGGTCCGGAACGTATGGGCGCGCCGATCACAGCGTACAACCGCATTACGGACGAGCACTGCAAGGTCCACTCCAACATTTACAAGCCGGATTACGTGGTGGTCGTTGACGAGACGCTGCTCAAATCCGTCGATGTGACCAAGGGCCTGAAGGAAAAGGGCGCTCTCATCATCAACAGCAAGAAAACCCCGGACGAAGTTCGTCCGCTTTTAAAAGGATATAAAGGCAAGGTCTGCACCATCGATGCAGAGAAGATTTCCATGGAGACCCTGGGCAAGAACTTTCCGAATACGCCGATGCTGGGCGCAGTCGTGAAAGTCAGCCACGTCATCGATCAGGAGAGATTCATCACGGATATGAGGGAGTCGTTCCAGCACAAGTTCCGCGGCAAGGAAAATCTCATCGAAGGCAACATGCAGGCACTGAAAAAGTCCATGGAAGAGGTAAAGGTAGGATAATCATGAAAACAAGAGCAAAGGATATCAACGAGAAGATCACCTGGCAGGAGCTGACCACGGGCGTGGAGATCTACGAACCGGCTACTTCCCTGCTGGTGGAGACCGGGGACTGGCGCGTCAACGTGCCGGTGTTCAAGGAGGACAAGTGCAAGCAGTGTCTGCTTTGCGTGCCGTTCTGCCCCGACAGTTCCATTCCGGTGAAGGACGGCAAACGTCTTGATTTTGATTTTAAGCACTGCAAAGGATGCGGCATCTGCGTAGAGGTCTGCCCGTTCGATGCGATCGATTTTGTAAAGGAGGAAAAGTAGATGGCCAAGCGCGACAGAATGTCCGGCAACGAAGCCGTGGCAACAGCAATGAGACAGATCAACCCGGACGTCATGGGTGCTTTTCCGATCACTCCATCGACGGAGATCCCGCAGTATTATTCCCGGTTCATCGCCGACGGGCTGGTGGACACGGAGTTCGTACCGGTCGAATCGGAGCACAGCGCCATGTCGGTGTGCATCGGAGCATCAGCGGCGGGAGCACGTGCAGTAACGGCGACGTCATCTGCAGGACTGGCCTTCATGTGGGAGCTGCTTTACGTAGCTGCTTCGGCGAGACTGCCGATCACCATGGCGGTGGTAAACAGAGCCCTCACCGGACCGATCAACATCAACAATGACCACTCCGACTCCATGGGAGCCAGAGACGCCGGCTGGATCCAGATCTATGCGGAGACCAACCAGGAAGTATACGATAACTACATACAGGCCATGCCGATTTCGGAGACCATCCGTCTGCCGATCATGATCTGCCAGGACGGCTTCATCACCAGTCACGGTGTGTCCAACATCGAGCTGCTGGAAGATGAAGAGGTCAAGGAATTCGTCGGCGAATACCACCCGGAAAACTACCTGCTCAAATCGGAAAACCCGCTGGCGGTAGGCCCTTACGGAATTTCCCCGTACTACATGGAAGCCAAGCGTCAGCAGGCGCAGGCCATGAAGGACGCGATGCCGATCATCATGGATGTTGCAAAGCGCTATGAGAAGCTGACCGGCCGGAAGTACGGTTTCTTCGAAGAATACATGATGGACGATGCGGAAGTCGCACTGGTTGTCATCGGCTCCAGCGCAGGCACCGGCAAGGAAGCCGTAGACCGGCTCCGTGCAGAAGGTAAGAAGGTGGGACTCATCAAGCTGAGAGTGTTCCGTCCGTTCCCGCGCGTGCCTCTGGCAGAAGCTATGTGCAAAGTAAAGGCAGTGGCGATCATGGACAAGGCCGAGAGCTTTTCCAACAGCGGCGGCCCGCTCTTCAATGAAGCGAGAAACTCCCTGTACGACCTGCCGAACAAGCCGTATGCCATCAACTACATTTACGGCCTCGGCGGCAGAGACATCACAGTGGAAGACTACTACGAAATCTACAATGACTTGTTTATCATATACGATACCGACGATCCGGGCGACGTATACCGGTATGTCGGCGTAAGAGATTCCCGTTATGCAGAAGGCGGCTTCGATCACAGGATCGAATCGGAATAGCCGGGGAAAGGAGAAGGAATCATGGCTTACAATTTGAAAAAAGAACTGGAAAAACCGGAACGTCTGGCCGGGGGTCACAGACTCTGCGCCGGATGCGGCGCCGGCATCGCTGTCCGCGGCGTTCTCCGTGCCCTGGAGCCGGAAGACAAGGCGGTCATCACCAACGCCACCGGCTGTCTGGAAGTTTCCACGTTTATCTATCCACATACAGCATATTACGACAGCTACATCCACACGGCGTTCGCCAATGCAGCGGCGACCTGTTCCGGCGTGGAAGCGGCATATAATGTCTTAAAGAAAAAAGGCAAGGTCAAGGACAACTTCAAGTTCATCACCTTCGGCGGCGACGGCGGTACATACGACATCGGACTTCAGTCCCTGTCCGGCGCCATGGAGCGTGGACACGACATGGTGTACGTCTGCTACGACAACGAAGCCTACATGAACACCGGTATCCAGCGGTCGTCTTCGACTCCGCGGTTTGCCGATGCGACTACTTCCCCGGCAGGAAAAGTCATCCCGGGCAAGCAGCAGAACAAGAAGAATCTGACGGAGATCATCGCAGCCCACAATGTTCCGTATGCGGCGCAAACCACCTTTATCGGAAACTTCAAGGATCTTCATGAAAAGGCCCATAAGGCCATTTACACGGAGGGCCCTTGCTTCCTCAACGTGCTGGCTCCTTGCCCGCGCGGCTGGCGTTACGATACGCCGGAGATCGCAGAGATCTGCCGCCTGGCAGTGGAAACCTGCGTATGGCCTCTCTACGAAATCGTAGAAGGCGTCTGGAAGCTGAGCTACGAACCGAAGAAAAAGCTCCCGGTTGAGGAATTCCTGAAAAAGCAGGGTCGATTCGCCCACATGTTCAAGAAAGGCAACGACTGGATGGTCGATGAAGCACAGGAATACGTAGACAAGCAGTGGGACAAGCTGCTGGCGAAATGCGAATAAGATAAGAGAGGATGGGGATGCGCATGCATCCCCTTTTTTGATGCCGCCGCCGGCATGGGAACTCGTCATTCCGCCGCCGGCTCTTCCCGCTTGCTCTCGCTGATGCACCACCAGGTCACCACGGCGATGATGATGGCTGCGCCGATCAGTGCGAAGGTTCCCGGCATTTCGCCGACGAAGATAGCTACCCAGACCGGGTTAAACAAAGGCTCCAGCATCCCGATGAGGGAGCAGGCCAGCGGCGGGCAGTTGCGCGAAGCAACAGTATAAAGCACGTACGGGATGCCCAGCTGGAACACACCCAGGATCACGACGTACAGGATCTCCATGCCGGTTGTAGACGTAGTCATGGTAAGTCCGATCGGCACGCCGACGATGGACGCGATACAGTGAGCGAACAGGATGCCGCTCATACGGATGGAGTCGTCTTTGCCGCCGCGCCCCACCATGACAAACATCAGCGCCAGGAAAATGCCGGCGCAGATGCCGAAAATATTTCCTAAGATATTGCCCGGCGACAGCTGATCCAGGAAGAACAGCACGATACCGCACATGGTGATCCCAACGACGATCACTTCCCGTTTATGTAATTTCTGCTTGAATAAAAGAGCAGACATCAGCAGGATAAAAATCGGCGCTGTGTACTGGAGCACGATGGCGTTGGCCGCAGTCGTCAGCTTATTGGCGAAGACGAAAAATATGCAGGATGTAGAAAGCCCGATCCCCGCGCCGAAGGAATATTTGCTGAACTTCACCGGCGTCCTGGTGACGAACATATACCCGCCCAGGATCAGAGCCGCGATGACGCTTCGGATCCCGCAGATCAGCAGCGGATTCCAGGAAATCAGCTTGATAAAAATACCCCCGATACTCCACATGACGGCGCATAAAGCCATCAAAAGCATGGATTTTCTTTTCGCACTAGTTGCAGTTGTCATGTCGAATGTCCTCCTTTTTCTTTTATGTAAAATCCCTGTTTGATTGATTTGCTTCGTAAGCACAGTTATAATTATATTGACGAAAAAGCGAAAATGTATCATAATTTATGCATAATATATCGTAATATTGATTTTTTAGAAGGAGGATGTGCCGATGCAGATCTATGATATCCCCATCGACAGCAGGCGAATGGAAACGACCCAGATCGGAACCTTTGAATTCCCGCTGGCAGTCCATGAAAACGACCTGAAGCAAAACGTGCTGGGCTTCGTCAACTGGCACTGGCACTACGAATTTCAGCTGACCTATGTAGTCCGGGGGACGATCTCGGTCTTTCTGGACCAGCGGATCATCGACCTGCACGAGGGGCAGGGCATCTACATCAACCCGGAGGTGCTCCACATGATCCGCGACCGCTACGACACCGACGCCATGTTCATCTCGCTGGACGTCAGCCCGCGGCTGCTCACGTCCTTCCCCAACAGCGTCTTCGAGCGGAGCTATGTGAAACCGGTATTTCGCAGTTCTGCTGCCGATGCGGTGGTTCTGGATCCGGGGGTTTCCTGGCAGAAGAACATTTTAGATTCTGCAAAGTCCATAGAGCAGGTTTATAAACGGAAAGACTTCGGCTGGGAGCTGGCGGTTTGCAGCAGTCTGTATTCCCTGTGGAATGAACTGGTCTGTCACTTACAGGAGAGTCTGGCAGAGGATGATGCTCCCGCGGCGGAGGTTGCACGGCAGCGGCGCAGTCAGAGAATTAAGGACACCCTCGCCTATATCCGGGAGCACTATGCGCAGAAGCTGACGCTGGATGAGATCGCGGAGCATATCCATCTCAGCACCAATGAATGCTGCCGCTTTTTTAAGAAAAATATGAACTGTACCCTGTTCGAATACATCACGGAATATCGCCTCGGTAAAAGCATGGAGCTGCTGGAACACACCGACCTGCCGGTCTCCCAGATCGCCTACGAGACCGGCTTTGGCAGCAGCAGCTACTTCATCGAAAAATTCCGGAAAAATGTAGGCACCACTCCTGCAGCCTTCCGCAAAGCCGGGCGACAGGTCCGGCAGGGTGCATCCGGCGCGCGTTCATCCTTCACGCCCGGTAATATTTTGATTATGGATGAAAAAGCACCCTAAAGCTTGATTTCACGGAAGGTCTTCATCCTTATTTTTTGGATCAAGGCGGCAGGGATGAAACACCTCCTAAAATTTCCAGATTTTCATCCTTCCGCCGCAGACCGGTGAAGAACTTATGCCGGGCATGCCCCAATCCCTGACCGGTGAAGAACTTATGCCGGGCATGCCCCAATCCCTGACTGGTGAAGAACTTATGCCAGGCATGCTACAATCCCTGGCTGGAATTGGGGACGTTCTGCCCCCGCCCGGCAATCCACCACGCCTTTGTAATTCCGGCTCGTCGCCATCTGCCCCACAGTTTCCGATATTTCTGCCAAGCGCCCGCCCGCAAGCTCCTTACTTCCACCGTGCTCCCTGCAGGATCCGGATGGCGTCATCGCGGGAGACCGGGCCGCTGACCGTAAAGGTCTGCGCCGTGTTCCCCTGAGACGCAGCGCGAAGCACCGTCAGCTCATCGTCATCCCCGCGGGTGATGTAATAGGTCGCACCATCCTTTGCAGTAACCTGTTCTTCTCCCGTTACCGCCAGATTGGTCGGATCGCCGGCATCCGCTGTGATCAGCAGGATCCGGGAACCGCTGGAATACTGGTATTCCCATGAGGACTGCTCCTCGCTGCTGACGATGATCAGACTCTCGAATTTCCAGCCCGCCGGAAGCCACGAAAGGGAATATTCGTGATCCGTGGCCTGCATCGCCTCCTCCAGATCCGATTCCTTCGTGATGGTGTAGACCTCCTGCACCGTGCCGTCCTCCAGCACTTCCTCCTCCACATCCAGCGGCGAGAACACGTGGACGCACTTATCCAGGAATACCTTGCCGCCATAAGCGCCGTCGGCATTGAGCCATGCTCCCAGAGATGCTCCCGCCAGCAGGAACACCAGAAAACAGGCGGCGAATTTCAGCTTTTTTCTGCGGCTGCGGCGCTTTTCTCCCTTTTCCAGCTTCTCGAACTGCTCCCGGGAAAAGACGGGAGCATCGGTCGTGCTCCGGAGAAACTCTTCGTGAGCGCTTTGCATCTGGCTGTAAAGATCCCTGCGTGGATCATTCTTCTTCTCTGTCATGTCGTGCTCCCTCCTTTTCTGCTTTTTCCAGTTCTTCATTCATCTTGCGGATGGCTCGCCCGTACTGTGTCCGCACCGTGTTGACATTGACGTCGTACAGCCGGGAGATGTCCGCGAAACTGTACTCGTTAAAAATATGAAGCCGGATGACGGCTTTGTACTTCTCATCCAGCTTCTCATAAACTTCCATTGCCAGCTGCGCCGTTTCCTGCCGCTCCAGCATGTGGGAAATGCTGGCCTCGCCGTCCTCGATCAGGCTCAGCTCCGCCGCGAATTCCGTGTCGGAACCCTGAAAAAGCTTCTGATAGCGGCTGATACTCCGGAAATAATTCTTGATCTCATTGGCAGCGATCTGCTTGATCCAGGTCCGCAGAGCCTCGGTTTTTCGCAGAGTGTGGAGCTTGCGATAACACTTTTCGATCGTGGTCTGGGCGATCTCCTCCGCGGCGTCCTTCTGCCCCGTCCGGCTCAGCGCAAAATAATAGATCTGCTGATGTATTTCGACGATATTCTCGTATAAAATGTCTTTTGCTTTCATCTTCTTCGTACTTTTTAAAATCCTCCTTGTACGGAGAAGATTATACCGCTTTTTGCGGAGTCTGGCAATTTTTCAGGGGAAAATCCCGGTCAGATCCCAGTGAAATATGCGAGCAGCCCCACGGGTTACGAAATGGTCTGATACCGGGTCATGCTGGTGTCGTTGTCCTTGATGGTTGCTTTGATCCGGTATTTGCCCGATGCGGAGATAGAATATACCGGGCGGTGTTCGATCCGGTGCATCTTCGTGACTTTTTTCGTCACAGTCGTTCCGGAAACGGTCACGTACTTTTTCTTGGAGCTGCTGTATTTCTGCAGGCAGACGGTGGAATGCAGGTAAGTCGCGCTGGCTGAAGACGATCCCGTCACGATGGCAGTCACCTTGGTCGAGGAGGTTTTCTTGTAGCCGATGGCCATTTTTACCACGGTAAGAGGCTGCACCGACGGCTCGGACAGATCCGCCGAATCCTCGCTGATGACGTATTCTGACGGTTCCGCGGGAAGCATTTCCTCCGGTTCTTCTGCAAAGGCGGCTGCGCCGGTACACAAGAATAAAACGGCGGTCAACAGTGTGCAAATCAGTTTCTTTTTCATGTTCTTTTTCTCCTGTAAAAAATGTGTTGTAACAATAGCTTCTGTAAATAAGACGCCTCAGAAACCGAATCATTTCACAAAAAAAGAAATTTTTTTAATTTTTTTGAGATTTTTTGAAATGTTTTGACGATTCGTGCGTCTAACTTATAGAGGCTATTGCTCAGGCATGCAGATCTGCATGTGTGCTGCCGCTGGCAGCAAGGAGAAGAAGATGGAAGAAAACAGAACAGGTTTCTGGAAAAAAGCAGTCAGCTGGGTGCTGGCATGCTGCCTGGTCGTGACCCTGATCCCGCAGCTGGGATACGCGACAAAGGCAGATGCCGCAGAGGCGGGCAGCAAGGTTCAGAAACAGGAAACGAAGCAGGGGGAACCGAAAATCTCCCCGGAAGACGTCACCGAAAAAAATGTGACAGACAAAACGGAGAACTCCACGACCTACAGCCTGGGAGGCGGCGAGAAGATGACCGTCTTTCACGGCGGATCGGTTCGGTTCCAAGACGAAGAGGGGAATTTGACCGACTACGATCCGGAGCTGGTGGAGATCAAAGCAGGAGAAACCACAGAAGAAAAGGAATCTCTCAAGGGCTACAAATACCGCAATAAAACAGGGGATGAAAAGCAGTATTTGCCGCAGAAGCTCTCAGAAGACACGCCTCTTCTGCTGGAAAAGGACGGCCGCCAGATCACGCTGACGCCGACGGACGACATGGTCAGGGCTTTGGGGATGGCCAGGACCAGCGTCAAATCAGAGACCGAGAAGGTGATGGACCTGCATCAGCAGGAAACGGAGAAGGCCATCGACGCTGTCTACGAAAACAGCAAGTCGGATCGGGACGCGTCCCTCACCTACACCTCCGAGGAACACGGCGTCAAGGAGACCCTGACCCTTTCCAGAAAGCCGGAACGCAACACGTTTACCTACCGGCTGGAAACGGGCAGCCTTCTGTCCAAGAAAAACGTCACCACGGAAGGCATTACCATTTACGATGAAGAGAACGGAGACATCGTCGCCTTCCTCGCACCGCCGTGGATGAACGACGCCAGCGGGAACGCCTACAGCGAAAAGATCACCTACGATCTGCAGGAAGAATCCGCAGAGAAGTCAGAAGAGCACACCTACCTTCTGACCATGACCGTGGACGAAGCGTACCTGGCCGACAAGTCCCGCCAGTATCCGGTCACCATCGATCCGTCCCTGACGTGGAGCGGCGACAGCAAGTTCAAGGACGCTTACGTCATCAGCGGAACGAAATACGGCGGCATGAATTTCTATGAGAGCGGCACGGTAGTCATGCCAGCCGGCAAGAACACGACCGGCACCTATGAGACGTACATGCAGTTCGTCGGCCTGAGCAGCAGTCTTTCCGGTAAGACCATCACCAGCGCCAAGCTCAACGCTTACGAGACCAGCAGCGGCACAGCCGGGCAGAAGCTGAGCCTCTACAAGGTCGCCAAAAGCTGGGTCGTTACCAAGCTGACCTATAACAATCGTCCGGGGAGCACGGGAAGCGCCCTTTCGACGGTTACGGGAACCAAGACGACGGGCAAGCTGCAGACGTTTGACGTGCTTTCTTATGCAAAGAGCGTTGCTGCGGGCAGCGCCGATTACGGCCTCGTGCTGAAGAATACTACGTCGTCGCCGAAGTACGCCTCTTTCGTAGGAAGCCGGTCGGGAACCACCTCCAGAAGACCGAGTCTGGTAGTGACCTATACGGATACTTCCTCCGAAGCGACCAATGTCAAAGTCAGCCCTGCTTATGTGAAGAGCGGAACGCAGGCGGCAGTCACCTGGCAGGGGCTGAATGCAGCGGACATCGCGCGGGTGGAGTACAAGCTGGTCAAATACGATGACAAGGCCGGTACGGAAGGCGCGGTCGCACAGGATTTCAGCTCGGACAAGCCGATCACATCGGGAGGCAAGTTGCCGGAGATCAAAGACGGATGCTATAAAGTATACATCCGCGGAGTCAACACCTCCGGAACAGCCGGCAATGCGGTTTCCGCCGGGGTCGTTCATGTAGACAGCAAGATCCCGACTGCAGAAACATTCGCCTTGAAAGACAGCTCCGGACAGAGCATCGCCGGCAAGGCAACGGCAGAAGGCAATCCGCTCATCGAGTTTACCGGCATCACCGACGATCACATCACAACGCCGTTCCTGACGTATGCGGTCACGGTGAAAGGAACGCCGCCGGAAAGCAGCGACTACGAAACGCCGGCGGAGCTTTCCATGAACAACGCCAAGCCATACAGCGGATCGTTTCGTCTGGCCAGCGCATACCGCAGTCTGCCGACGGGCAGCTACACGATCCATGTGAGATCCGTCGATCAGGCAGGTAATGAATTCGTCAAGAAATTCAGCTACATCAAGGATAACGACGATCCGACCGGCAGCATCACCATTAACGATGTGACCACGGGAAATGAAATCACAGAGCTCAGCGGACCTGCCAAGATCTGCATCCATGCCGACGGCACCGGAAGCGACATCGCCAGGAGCAGCCTGAAGCTGTACAAGCTGACGGGAACCGGCAGCGCGGCAGCCATTGAAGCCGGCTGGGAGCAGACGCTGGCCAAAAACTTTACAGAAAGTAAAAATATCATTCTGGATACCCTCAACGTCTGTGATAAATCCGGAAACTACCGGCTGGTTCTGTCCCTTACGGATTCTGTGGGCAGAAGCAAAGAAATCACCAAGGACGTCACGGTAGCGTACCGGCTGCCTGCTCCTGACGTTACGCTGAAGCAGTCTAAGGGCGGCACTGCGGACTTCACGTGGAGCTTCAAACACGGACTGCAGCAGAACATCAAGCTGGGATATATCCAGGGGAAATTCGGAGAATCGGGACAGTGGCAGACCATCGTTCCGGCGGGAGAGAAGGGGTCTCTCCCATTTGAAGGAGAAGCGCAGATCACCGTGCCGGATACCGAAGGATCACAGGATCTCTACATCCGCGGCGTGGGCAAAGACGGAGTCGAAGGAACGCCTGTAAAGGTGACCTGCACCGTGGATAAAACGCCGCCGCTGGTAGCCATCCAGGGGATGAATCAGGGGTATCTGGTCGGCGCCGTCAACGATGACAACCTGCAGCAGTGGGATGTTTTCGTGAAGAAAAAAGGAGAAGAAGAATATCCGAAGGAGTCCATGCAGAGCGGAAACTATGAAGTGGGATATGCACTGGATCTGGAATATGGAACAGAACCGATGGCCTATCTGGATCTTCGCAGGGAACCGTTTGAACCGGGTGAGATCTATGTGGTCAAGCTGGTGGCGAAAGACCGTGCCGGCAATACCACAGAGCAGACTCTGGAATTTGCTGTTCCGGTCGAGAGCCTGCTGCCGCGGGTCATCCCGGCACAGCTGCAGATCGATAAAACGGGATATTTCCTGGATTCCAGCGGATTTATTGTAGGGACAGATCAGACGAGTTTGAAGCTGGCAGGCAATGTGACCGGAGCAGACTGGTATATCAACAACCGCAAGACGGAGCCGAATCTGAAAGATTCTGACGGCAATCCGCTTTTTGATGAAGTCTGGTGGAACGATGTGCTGGCGATCAAGAAAGAAAACGACGGCACCAGAAAATACACGACGACCCGCATCGAAAACGGGCTGAAGGAAACTTTCTCATTCACAGATGATGAAATCACGGGAAATACGGGAGAAAAACAATTCCTTACCCTTTATGCCGATGCCGTTACCTTCCGGCTGCAGGCCCCTGCGGAAGCAGCTACCTATCAGATCAAACCGGACGCACCAGAAGAGGATACAGAGTATACCACCATCGAACCGGGCAGAGATTATCACGTGACCGATTTCAGCGACACGGCAGCATTTTCCCGATCCTTTGACATTAAGGCAACGGTCAAAGAAGGATTTTCCGTGGAGGATCTGGAAATCACCCTGTACGCAGAAGAACTGGTCAATGAGCAGTTCCTGTATTCCGAAGTAGAGAAATATGCACCGAAGCATCTTTCGGTCGAGGACAAGATCAACTACAAGACCTATTTGAAGTGGGATGCGCCGCAGACGCTCCCAGACAATATTTCGTATGAAGTCTATCGGGGAACCGATAAGGACTTTTTCCCGGATGAAGAACACCGGATCGCATCGGATCTGAAGACAGGATACTTCACCGAGATCAATATCGACTACGGACAGGACTATTATTACAAAGTCTGTGCCGTCAAAAAATTCGTGGATGATTCCGGTGCGAATCGGGAGATCCAGAGCAATTTCACTGAAGCCATGAGCGGCAGAGCCGTCGATGAAAACGAATTCGTCAAGCGCCTGGGCACCAAGGACTACTGGGAATTTACCGAATTCAACACGCCAAACGGCAACGGATTCATCGAGAAGAGCAAGGGGAACTTCCTGTACCAGCAAAAGGATGCGGAGATCCCGAACGAAGGCTTCGATGTGACCCTGACGAGATCCTACAACAGCCAGTCCAGCAGCCGCAGCGTCTTCGGCATGGGCTGGAGCCATGACTACGATATCGAGCTGCTCAACATCTGCGAGAACAACTCGCAGGACTTCAACCACATCGTCTTAAAGGACGGCAACGGGACCATATTCCATTTCACGAGGGACGCCGGACAGAGCCGGTTCGTTTCCTCGCTGGGAAGCTACGTCAACCTCATTTGCGAGACGGAAGAAAAGACTAAGACAGTCCATGTCTCCGGCGGAGGAGAGGACAATGCCGTAACGGTAAAATACAAATTCGTCCTCACCACCAAGGACGGCCTTTCCTATCTCTTCAACAGCGGCGGACAGCTGGTGCTGATGGAAGAAGGAAACGGCAAGTTCGTCCTCTTCGAGCACGATGTGAGAAAGGGACTGCTCTCCCGCATGGTGACCAACAACAACCTGGCCATCACCTTTACTTATAACGACGGAACCGATGGCACCGACCCGCTGACGGTAAAGGAAATCACCATGCCGGACGGCAGCAAGGTGCAGTACGAATACACCAAGCCGCTGCTGGCGTCGGACCGCCTGCTGACCAAGGTGACGGAAGTTGCCGGCGATGAGACCATCGAATATGAATACGAGTACGATAAACCGCTGTTCAGTCAGGAGCCGAAGAATCTGACTAAGATCAGAGAACCGGAACGCAGGAATACCTATATTATCAAATACGATTACGACAAGGATCAGGTAACGGAAGCCGTTTATCCCGATGATGAAAAGTTTACTTTCGACTACGCAGAGGATAATACAAAGACCATTACCAAGAAGTATTCCGGTCGTCAGGCGGTTCTCGGCGAAAAAGACTTTTTCGACCGCGTTTCCGGCTCCTGTGAAAAGAGCATACGGGGCGTTACGGATATGGATAAGCTGGAAAGTGACAGCGAAGAAGGTCTCGATGTCACCACATACGAATATCGAAACGATCTTATGATTTCCTCCAAGACCACGGCGGAATACTATGAGATCGGCTCCGATGGATATATTACCGAAAAGAAAGGAACCAAAGAAAACAAGATCAACTATAACGGAGACAATCCGGTCAGTGAGAAAGAAGATGACGGCACCTTCAGCGAATACACCTATTACACGGAAGCCGACGGGGAACATCTGGAAGACCTGATCAAGACAGAGAAGGAAACCAACGCCGACGGCAAAGTGACCGTCTACAAGAAGTATTCCTATGATGCGGCAGGAAATGTGACGGAAACCATCGATTATGTTGCGGGAACCAAGGTAGAGAATACCTACTATACGGAAGGCGCTTTTCAGGGCGAACTGAAAACCACGAAGGAAAGCCTGCTGACGGTGGTAGGACAGGATCAGATCACCGGCGAATCTCTCAAGAGTACGTCCGTCTATACTTACGAATATCTGACGGAAGACGGCGTTACGACGAAGAAGGAAGCCTGCACCCAGACTATCCCGACGCCGGATGGCGGCAGTGAAGTGATTTCTACCGACACCCGTTACGATGTCATGGGACGGGAGATCAGCAAGACCGACAGCCGTGGCTACAAGACCACCAGTACTTATGACGGCTTCGGAAGAAACACGGCAACCACATATAAGTACAGCGGCAGCAACACCTTAAAGCAGAATACAGCCAAGACCTATGATAAAAACGGCATGGTGACCTATGAGAAGCTGGAAGACGGCATCGAGAAGTGGTACACCTATGACAATATGGGCAGAGTCACAGACACTCGTGTGAAGAAGGGAAGCGATATGGATGAGACCATCCATACTTCCTACCGCTATCAGGATATTCAGGTCTATCAGGGCAAAGGCAGCGATACCGTTCCGGTGAAAAACGCCTACATCACCAGAGAAGAATATCCGGACGGCAGTATCATCTCCGAGACGTATGAAGACAACTGCGGTCACGTGGTGCGGAGCTATCAGAACGGACTCTATACGGATATGACTTACAACAGTCAGGGAGATCTCATCGCCAAGTGGTCCATGGGTCAGACCTTATCCGCCGACGATGGTCTGCTGGAGCTTTATGTGTACGATGATAAGGGGAATCTTACAGCGACTGTGACCGATCCGGATTACGTCAGCGGTACGCAGAATACCGGCTACCATATCCGGGAAGATGCAGAAGCAGAAGACGGCACGGTGAACCAGGGGACCATCGTAACCAGAAGCGGATATGATGCGGACGGCAATGCCGTCAGCCAGACGGACGCCCTCGGCAACACTACCAATTATGCCTTTGACAAGAGCGGCAACATGGTATCCGTAACGCTGCCGACCGGCACGAAATACGAATATCAGTACGATGTTGCAGAAGGCAATCATACCACAGCCGACGTCGTGCTGGAGCCGCGTCAGCTGCTGGAGAATGGAGAGCTGAAGGATGCGGTCAGCAAGAGCATCGTAGTCAAGGATGCTACCGACAAAACCATCCGGATCGAGGATCTGGGAACCAGTGAAGATGACAGTACCTCCATCTGTACGACGTATGAGTACGATGTGCGGGACAACCTGATCAAGGCAACGGAGAAAGAAGGAAATTACAAGACCTACAGCTATGACGTTCGCGACCGGGTCACTGCCATCGACTATTACCAGCCGCAGAACGGGACGGCGGTCAAGACCCTTCGTACGGAATTCGCCTACGATGAAGCGGATAACATGACGTCCATGACCGATAAAAAGGTCAGCGGAGGCGAGGAAACCATCTATCGCTATACCGCTTACGAGTACGATGGATTTAACCGTCTTACAGGGGTTTCCGAGTGCGATACCGATCAGGTGCCGAGCGCAGAGACCATCGCAGCCAATCAGGTAAGCTACACCTATAACAGCAAGGACAAGCTGACCGCCATCGACTATCCGGACTGCGCCCTCGGCGTGAAAGGACTGCGGTTCGAGTACAATATCCATGGCTGGCTTACCGGCATCAAGGCGGTAAATAAGTCCGGATTCGAAAAGGATCTGCGGGATTACACCTACACGGACGACGGCAAGGTGGGCGAGATCACCGATTACACCGATTTCCTGTCAGGGAAATCCAAGTGGATGAAGCGGACCTATTCCTATGACAAGCTGAATCGTCCGACGGGCATCGAATACACCGACAATATGACCGGCAGCACCAGCACCATCAAGGAAGCTCATTATTATGAGTACGACAAGAACAGCCAGATCACCCGGGAAACTACCATAAACCGGTACGGAGAAGGCAACGGTGCGGTGTATAAGGATATCAGGGACTATGCGTATGATAGTCTGGGCAGGATTTCATATTCAGAGTCAAGAAAACTGACTGAGTCCGGGGAAGTAGCAGAATGGTCGGATACACTGTATGCCTTTGATGTGGCGGGAAATAAAACCAGCGAATATACGAGTAGCCCGAATAATGTTCATACTTCCAACATTTACAATTATAATGAGTTTAATCAGCTGATTTCAGCAGTGGAAGAAAGTTCTCTGGGAGAAACAACTTCTGAAAAGGTATATTCGTATGATAATAACGGTAATCAAATCAGCGAGGTGGACTCTGTTGAGGATAAGCAAACCAATTATACATATGACGCAGATAACCGGCTGATATCAGCTACCGGGAAAACCGGCGAAACAGTTGATTATACCCAGCAGAACCAATATAATGGATTTGGACAGAGAGTCAAAAAACAGGAAGACTCTGAAACAACTGAATATTTCTATGATGGAACAGCAGTCCTTTATACCAAGGATAAGGACGATGTGGTCAGCAGCTTCAACCTGATCGGCGGAGAGGATAACATCCTTTCGACGGCCAGACCGGGAGAGGGCGACGCCGTAGAGTTTTACACCTACACCAAGGATCTGCGCGAGAGCACTATCAATGTGGTCGGCAAGGCCGGAACATCGCAGAAGACTTACAGCTACACGGACTATGGTGAGACGACCGAACTGGGCGAAAATGATTTCTACAATGAAGTCTGCTACGGCGGAGGCATCTACGACAAGACCACCGGACTCTACTACCTCAACGCCCGTTACTACAGCCCGGAAAACGGCAGCTTCCTGACGCAGGACACCTACCGCGGAAGCCGGTCGAAGACGGAGACTTTGAACCTGTACGGCTACTGTGCCGGCAACCCGATCAGTTACACCGATCCGAGCGGACACTGGATCTGGGGCGTAGTCGGCGCAGCCATGGGAGCCTATGACGGCTATAAATACGCCAAGAAAAAAGGCTACAAAGGCTGGAAGAAATACGCCGCCATCGCAGGCGGAGCAGCGTTAGGTGCAGTCAATCCTGTAAAAATTCTAAAGATGGCGCAAGGTGGCTATCGAGCATATAAGGCAGGGAAGTATTCGAAAGAAGCTCGGGCTGCATACAAGGCAACGAAGGGTCTGACTAAGACGCGTGCTAAGCCAAAGTCAACGACAGTAGCCAAGAAGCAGCTTCAGTCAAAAGCAAAAGCATCTAAAGCGAAAAAGACTAAAAAAGTTGTCAAAAAACAAAACAAGAAAATCAAGAAAGTTGTTAAGACAACTGCATCCGCTAAAAATAAACCAAAGTATTTGAATACTACTTGGTATAAAAATGATGGAAGCATTAACTATCCTCCGAATCATGGGGCGGTACGAGGTACGGAGAAGAATATTACTTTAAAGACAAATACAGTCCTTGGTCGTTATGGGGAAATAAGATCAAAAAGTGATTTTGTTACACAAGCGGGTGTTGATCCGGGGAAATTATCATTACCTCCAGATACAAATGCTGCTGTTTATAGTGAGTTTATAGTTACAAAGCCTATACCAAATGTAACACAAGCTGAAATAGCCCCGTGGGGTGATAGTCCTGGAGGAGGAATACAATATTTATTACCAAGACCTATTAAAGAGCTGGTGGCAGATGGATATTTAAGAAAATTAAATCCAATTATAAAAAGGTAAGCCTATTTTATATGGAAAGTCAATCTGAATAAGGAGGTCGATAGCATGATGCAATTTCTAACAACAAAGGAGCTGGAGCACTATATAAAAGAAAATTATATAGATCATTTGTTGATATATATGGGGGAAGCGGAAGACCAATATGGAAGTAAAACGATTTATTACCGTGAAGAATCCACAAATGATTATGAAGGCACTTTCATTTATTCAGATACGAAAGGATATCATTATGTGTGCATGGAGAAAAATAGCATTCGAGCTCATGAGGTGACACAAGATTTATTTGATATTTTTTATTGGGTTTTGGATGATTACGTATTTTATTATGCGAGCGATTATGCGGTTGAGCATTATGAAGAGGGAAAAGATTATCGCAGGTCGTTATTTGAAAATGAAAGAAAACTGTGGAAATTGCTGGATGAACGCGGGTATGAACGCAAGTGCAAAGAAATTGCAGAAATCTTGGAGAAATATCCGTATGTAGATACCGTGGAAACGGAAATGGAATGTAATTCAAATTCCTAAGATTTAGAAAGCATAAAAGCAACATTTCTTGAGGGAGAGAAGAAGTGGAATATGACTGCAGGGGGATGACAGAAGGAGTTTTTCTGCAGTCATTTTTCCAGGGAACAGCAGGAGTTTTGCATGAGCAAAAGCCTTTGCTGTGAGAAAACCATGGGAGGGGACTTTGCAGGAAAATGCGGGGATGCGGGTAAGTTGATCATACCCAGCAGAACCAATATAATGGATTTGGACAGAGAGTCAAAAAACAGGAAGACTCTGAGACAACTGAATATTTCTATGATGGGACAGCAGTCCTGTATACGAAGGATAGGGACGATGCGGTCAGCAGTTTCAACCTGATCGGCGGAGAGGACAACATCCTTTCGACGGCCAGACCGGGAGAGGGCGACGCCGTAGAGTTTTACACCTACACCAAGGATCTGCGCGAGAGCACTATCAATGTGGTCGGCAAGGCCGGAATTTCGCAGAAAACCTACAGCTACACGGACTACGGTGAAACCACTGAGCAGGGTGAAAACGATTTCTACAACGAAGTCTGCTACGGTGGAGGTATTTACGACAAGACCACAGGCCTCTACTACCTTAACGCCCGTTACTACAGCCCGGAAAATGGCAGCTTCCTGACCCAGGACACCTACCGCGGAAGCCGGTCGAAGACGGAGACTTTGAACCTGTACGGCTACTGTGCCGGCAACCCGATCAGTTACACCGATCCGAGCGGACACTGGATCTGGGGCGTAGTCGGCGCAGCCATGGGAGCCTATGACGGCTATAAATACGCCAAGAAAAAAGGCTACAAAGGCTGGAAGAAATACGCCGCCATCGCAGGCGGGGCCGCGCTGGGCGTAGTGAACCCGTTCAAGGTATTCAAGGTGGCGAGGACGGGATACAAGACCTACAAGGCAGTCAAGTATTCCAAGAAAGCCCGGGCAGCATACAAGGCAACGAAGGTCACGAAGAAGGTAAAAGCCAAGCCGAAACATACTGTGGTGATGAAGAAAAACACCAAGGCGAAGCTACAGTCGAAACCGGCGGTGCGGAATTCCAAGGGAATCAAGAAGCTTCAGAAATCCGCAGGAGGAACCATCGGCTGCTTCACCGCAGGAACCAAGATCCACACGAAGGACGGATTTAAAGCCATCGAGACCATCCAGGCGGGCGATTATGTCTGGTCCGAAAATCCGGAAACCCACGAGAAGGCTCTGAAAAAGGTCAAGAAGATCTTCGTCCGTGAAAAAGACAGCGTAGTACGTTTGTCCATCAACGGAGAAGCCATCGAGACCACCAACGAGCATCCATTCTACGTGGAAGGACATGGATGGACCAATGCCTATGACCTGAAAGTTGGCGATAAAGTCCGGCTGGAAGATGGTACAACAGGCACCGTCGAAAAAGCGAAGCACGTTGCGCTGGATACTCCGGTCACCGTCTATAACTTCGAGGTCGAAGACTTCCACAC
The DNA here is from genome assembly GCA_934281605.1 of uncultured Clostridia bacterium. GTDB lineage: Bacteria > Bacillota > Clostridia > Peptostreptococcales > Anaerovoracaceae > Lentihominibacter. The sequence goes on from CAKQXD010000002.1 coordinate 134,345, forward strand.
ATACTATGTATCTGAGCAGAAAGTGCTGGTGCATAATACGTGTGCAGCGACGGCTAAGAATACATCCATAAAAGTCGGCGCATATAAGGATATACGGAAGAGTACAGGTGCTAATGGACAAGCGCATCATTTAAGTCAAAATGCGGCATTCAAAGATGTCATTCCAAGGAATGAAGGCCTAAGTGTTGAATTAAAAGGGAACGCCTTTACAGAAGCAGGCAGTCAACACTACAAAGCGCATTCTAGTTTAGAGGGTTTTTGGAATGACTATAGGAAAGGAGGATCATTTGAAGGAGATACGCCTACAGTAGGAAATTATAATAAAGCATTATATGATTCGCTTATAGAAGCAGGGTTTTCCAAGCCGGATGCAGCATTTGCGGTACGTAGTGCATATCAGCAACAATTTAGTAAAGGTTTAAGAAATAGTTCTCCTGTACCAAGAATACCAGGTAGAATGAATCAAAGAAGGCCATAATAGGAGGAAAAATGTTAGAATTTAATAAAGAGTTTCTAAAGAAAATCAATGCTTGTAAGTGGTTAAAGAATTGCGGAAACTATGAAGATCTAGCGTTTGATTTTCCAGTACAGATTGCAAAAAATAAAAAAAATGCAATCAAGAGTATACGTTCATTGGATTGGGAAAATACCTGTTTGGAAAGACGAGGAAATTTTACAGTTTTCTTGCATTTGAATCATAATAAGGAGTATCGTAACTTTTGGAATCTGACGACGAAGAAGGTAAGAGAGCAGTATTTACCGGACTTGGTGGAGAAACTTAGTATAAGTTGTGAGCAATTGGATTTACCGGAAGCAGTCTTAACAGATATTAGATTTAATATGATAACACAGTTTATGCTGAACTTCTATTCTGATTTCGGTTACGATGATCCATTTTGGAAGCAAATGTTTGAGATCTATATGGCTGGATATTTGCCGTGTGGATGGACTGGTAATTCAGAAAGCGGGGAGTTCATTATTTACTAAGAGGTGGATATGAAAATCAAAAAAAGTGATAAGGAAACTTTATACCACATTTTGATAGAGCTGTTAGGGACGATTCATCAGATCCGAAAAGACGATGACTTTTATATCCTGGAAAAGAACGAAGTGCAAGCCAGGGAGTGGATCACGTATTTGCAGGAGCACGACGAAATCGAGGACTTGGAAGCACTGGAAGATCAAGTGAAAGAGGCTTTATATTATCATTTTGGTGAACCGTTGAGCGAATCGGAACTGGATGAACGGAGGCTCGAATTGATGAATCAGTATGTAGAACAGTCGTATAAGTTGGTAAAATAATTCCTTGAGAGAGAAGAAGTGGAATGTGACTGCAGGGGAATGACGGAAGGATTTTTTCTGCAGTCGTTTTTTCCAAGAAACAGCAGGAGTTTGGCAGGAGCGAGAGCCTTTGCTGAGAGAAAACCTTGGGAGGGGGCTTTGCAGAAAAATGCGGGGATGCGGGTAAGTTGATTATACCCAGCAGAACCAATATAATGGATTTGGACAGAGAGTCAAGAAACAGGAAGGCTCTGATACAACTGAATATTTTTACGATGGAACAGCGGTTCTCTACACGAAGGACAAGAATGATGCGATCAGCAGCTTCAACCTGATCGGCGGAGAGGATAACATCCTTTCGACGGCAAGACCGGGAGAGGGCGGCGCCGTAGAGTTTTACACCTACACCAAGGATCTGCGCGAGAGCACTATCAATGTGGTCGGCAAGGCCGGAACGTCGCAGAAGACCTACAGCTATACGGACTACGGTGAAACCACTGAGCAGGGCGAAGACGATTTCTACAACGAAGTCTGCTACGGTGGAGGAATCTACGACAAGACCACAGGTCTCTACTACCTCAACGCCCGTTACTACAGCCCGGAAAACGGTAGCTTCCTGACCCAGGACACCTACCGCGGAAGCCGGTCGAAGACGGAGACTTTGAACCTGTACGGATACTGTGCCGGTAACCCGATCAGTTACACCGATCCGAGCGGACACTGGATCTGGGGCGTAGTCGGCGCAGCCATGGGAGCCTATGACGGCTATAAGTACGCCAAGAAAAAAGGCTACAAGGGCTGGAAGATGTACGCTTCCATCGCAGGCGGAGCAGCGCTGGGTGTAGTGAACCCGTTCAAGGTATTCAAGGTGGCGAGGACGGGATACAAGACCTACAAAGCAGTCAAGTATTCCAAGAAAGCCCGGGCAGCATACAAGGCAACGAAGGTCACGAAGAAGGCCAAGGCCAAGCCGAAACATACTGTGGTGATGAAGAAAAACACCAAGGCGAAGATACAGTCGAAACCGGCGGTGCGGAATTCTAAGGGAATCAAGAAGCTTCAGAAATCCGCAGGCGGAACCATCGGCTGCTTCACCGCAGGAACCAAGATCCACACGAAGGACGGCTTCAAGGCCATCGAGACCATCCAGGCGGGCGATTACGTCTGGTCCGAAAATCCGGAGACCCACGAGAAGGCGCTGAAAAAGGTCAAGAAGATCTTCGTCCGTGAGAAAGACAGCGTAGTACGCCTGTCCATCAACGGAGAAGCCATCGAGACCACCAACGAGCATCCATTCTACGTGGAAGGACATGGCTGGACCAACGCCTATGACCTGAAAGTCGGCGATAAAGTCCGGCTGGAAGACGGAACGACAGGTACCGTCGAAAAGACGAAACACGTTGCGCTGGATACTCCAGTCACCGTCTACAACTTCGAGGTAGAAGACTTCCACACATACTATGTATCTGAGCAGAAAGTGCTGGTACATAATACGTGTGCAGCGACGGCTAAGAATACGCAGGTTGCGAAGAGCAGTAATAACGTTCAGCGTGTATATCGAGGGGATAGATCTTCGATGACTCCAGAAAAGGTTTTTACTAATGGATTCAAACCAAAAGGAACGGGAAATGATTTATTAGCACATACAACCAGTAATACCACTCCTGGAAATTTTGTATCGACATCTAAAAGCAGAGATATCGCAGAAGAATTTGCAGGGAAAAATGGATATGTATATGAAATAGAAACTTCTCGGGGAATCAATGTCAATGAAGTTTTAGGGGCTGATTCGCCACATCCAGAGCAATTAGAAATTTCTGTAGTAGATGGAATTTTAGGATCGGAGGTTAAAGGGGCATGGAAAGTGAAACATGGTAAAATTACAGGTGAATATATTGCGAATCCTAATTTTAGAGGAAGGAAATAAATGATTATAAAATTTAAATTAAATGAAGGAACTGTTATACAGGGAGAGGTTATTTTGCATGATGAGTTCTCTGTAGAAGAAGATTTAGTTGCGGTAGAAATCAAGCTTCCGTCAAAAACATTTTTTTCAAAAGCAGAATCATATTTTGAGGCTTTACAATGTATTCGGAAAGATTTGGAACATGATGGTATTCAAATTTTATGTAATGGTGCTGCGCGGAATGTGTATCCTTCTCCCATGATGTTAAATATGGGAGAAGGAAGATCTGCCTATAAAGTCACTCTTGGACATCAGGCTTTAATGAAAGATGTGGTTGATATTTTTGATTATGATGAATCATTGATTTGTTGTAGTGTAGAAGAACAGAATCAGTATTATAGCAACTGGGTTACAAGTTTGAGGAGGAGGTGATAGTTAGTGGCAATCTATTTTTATAAAGTAAACGAGGCTTATGGCTGTTTTTCTAATTTTGCACCATATGGATTTATAGTAAATGGAGTGCTTTGGAAAACCAGTGAGCATTTTTTTCAGGCGCATAAGTTTAGTGAGTTGGAATATTTTGAGAAAATCCGTCTGGCGGATTCTCCGATGAAAGCTGCAAATTTAGGGCGCTCTCGAAAATATCCTATCAGGGAAGATTGGGAGCAAGTGAAAGATGATATAATGAGAAAAGCTGTTTTTGAAAAGTTTGCTCAGAATTCGGAGATTAGAAATATTCTTCTTGAAACAGAGAATGAAAGCCTTATTGAAGCGACTAAAGATGATTATTATTGGGGTTGTGGAACAGAAGGATATGGTAAAAATATGCTGGGGAAAATCCTTATGGAGGTTAGGCTTCAATTAAAGGTTTAAACTGAATTACAGTTTATGAGTGGGGTCTATCATCTTAATTAGAATTAAAATATAAGTATTTAAAAGGGTTTCAAGGAAGCGTATGGAAAATGGCTGCAGGGGAATGACGGAAGGATTTTTCTGCAGTCATTTTTTCAATGAATAGCAGGAGTTTTAATTCTCCAAAGCCTTTTTTAGAGAAAGCCTTTGGAGGAGACTTTGCAGAAAAAGCACGGGTGACTATACCAAAAATATTTCATATTCACGCGGACCTATTCCTATGACAAGCTGAACCGTCCGACCGGCATCGAATACACCGATAACATGTCGGGCAGCACCAGCACTATCAAGGAAGCGCACTACTACGAGTACGACAAGAACAGCCAGATTACCCGGGAGACCACCATCAACCGGTATGGACAGAGTAATGGTGCGGTGTATAAGGAAGTCCATAATTATACTTACAATTCTCTGGGACAGCTCACAGAGTCCTGGCTGAACAAATTGAATGACGATTATAATTCCGTTGGGATAAACAGCTACTGGTATCAGTATGACACAGCGGGAAACAGGATCCGGGAATATAAGGAAATGGGTCCACTCGATTATTATACGACGGATTACACTTATAACGAATTCAATCAGCTGGTAACGTCCAATGAATACAGTGATCTGGAAGGGAATACGTCGCATAAGACTTACAGTTACGATAATAACGGTAACCAGATCAGCGAAACGGATTCTATCACAGGCAAGCAGACCAGCTACAGCTACGATGCCGATAACCGGCTGGCGTCTGCTACCGGGAAAACCGGCGAAACAGTTGATTATACCCAGCAGAACCAATATAATGGATTTGGACAGAGAGTCAAAAAACAGGAAGGCTCTGATACAACTGAATATTTTTACGATGGAACAGCGGTTCTGTACACGAAGGACAAGAATGATGCAGTCAGCAGCTTCAACCTGATCGGTGCGGAGGATAACATCCTCACGACAGCAAGACCGGGAGAAGGTGATGCGGTAGATTTCTACACCTACACCAAGGATCTTCGCGAGAGCACGATCAACGTCGTTGGCAAGGATGGAACTTCACAGAAGACTTACAGCTACACCGACTACGGTGAAACCATCGAGCAGGGTGAGAATGATTTCTATAACGAGATCTGCTACGGTGGAGGAATCTACGACAAGATCACAGGTCTCTACTACCTCAATGCCCGTTACTACAGCCCGGAAAACGGCAGCTTCCTGACGCAGGACACCTATCGCGGAAGCCGGTCGAAGACGGAGACTTTGAACCTGTACGGATACTGTGCCGGCAACCCGATCAGTTACACCGATCCGAGCGGACATTGCCTTTTTGCCCGAAGAGCCGTAGGCGATTCGCTAGGCAAAACGGACAGCAACACAGCGAAGCTGTGTGGAGTGAGCGCAGCGAGCGTTGGATCTGGGGAGTAGTCGGCGCAGCCATGGGAGCCTATGACGGCTATAAATACGCCAAGAAAAAAGGCTACAAAGGCTGGAAGAAATACGCCGCCATCGCAGGCGGAGCCGCGCTGGGCGTAGTGAACCCGTTCAAGGTATTCAAGGTAGCGAAGACGGGATACAAGACCTACAAGGCGGTCAAGTATTCCAAGAAAGCCCGGGCGGCATACAAGGCAACGAAGGTCACGAAGAAGGTAAAAGCCAAGCCGAAACATACTGTGGTGATGAAGAAAAACACCAAGGCGAAGATACAGTCGAAACCAGCACAGCGGAATTCTAAGGGAATCAAGAAGCTCAAGAAATCTGCTGGCGGAACTATCGGATGCTTCACCGCAGGGACTAAGATCCACACGAAGGACGGCTTTAAGGCTATCGAGACTATCAAGGCGGGCGATTATGTCTGGTCCGAAAATCCGGAGACCCATGAGAAGGCTCTGAAAAAGGTCAAGAAGATCTTCGTCCGTGAGAAAGACAGCGTAGTACGCTTATCTATCAACGGGGAAGCCATCGAGACCACCAACGAGCATCCATTCTACGTGGAAGGACATGGCTGGACCAACGCCTATGACCTGAAAGCAGGAGATAAAGTCCGGCTGGAAGACGGAACAACAGGCACCGTCGAAAAGGCGAAGCACGTTGCACTGGATACACCAGTCACCGTCTACAACTTCGAGGTCGAAGACTTCCACACATACTATGTATCTGAGCAGAAAGTGCTGGTACATAATACGTGTGCCATGACGGTCAAGAATACGCAGGTTGCGAAAGCATCAAATGCAACAAAGGCAAGCAAAGCTGAGACAACGACAGCTAAAAGCACTAAGAAAGCTTATGCCACCAGTAGACCATCATATAGAAAGGGATTGGTTGAAAAAGTTTGGGAAGCAGCGAAAGATGAGCATGGTGTAGTTCGAGATCCGAATACTCAAGAAATCATTGAATGGACTCCAGGAACGCCACGCAATGGAGTCTGGGATATGGGACATATTCCAAACGCAAAATATTCTAAAGTTCATGATAAATATATGCGGGGCGAGATGAGCAAAAAAGAATTCCTAGACTGGTATAATGATCCGATAAACTATAGGCCAGAGTTACCAAGTAATAACCGTTCACATCGATTTGAATAGGAGGAAAATAGATGAATGTATATTTAACAGCTATGATGAAAACATTTGATGAGTTTCAGGAACTTTATGATAAAAAATATTTGAATGAACCAGATGATGGGAAAACACTGATCTTTTATGCGGCGGGGAATACGAAAATTGAGGAGCGATATAGACTTGTAAATTATTTGATTGATGAAGGTGCTGATGTGCACACACTGGGATGGGATAAAGACTCTTTGTTGCATGTGTTGCTCGGACACGTACTGCATGATTTGCCTAGTGAAGAGGCATTATGCAGGAGATTGATCGAAATGGGTGTGGATATTAACATCCTGAACAATAAAAATGTGCTTGCGATCCAGTGGCTCATAAATATGAAATATTCAGATGAGAAATTGAAGCCCCTGTATGATTTATGGTTTGAACAGGATTATGTGGATGTGACGACGAAAAATGCATGGGGTTATTCGCCGTTAGAACTGGCGGAAAAGGATCCGCTTAGGGCAGATCTGGTTCGGCGGATGAGGGAACGGTTGTAAATAAGTTGCTAAAATAATTCCAAGGGGAGAGAAGAAGTGGGATGTGATTGCAGTGGGATGACGGAAGGATTTCTTCTGCAGTCATTATTCCAGTAAACAGCAGGAGTTTTGCATTAGCGAAAGCCTTTGCTGTGAGAAAGCCCCGGGAGGGGACTTTGCAGGAAAATCAGAGGATGCTGACTGGTTAATTACACCCAGCAGAACCAATATAATGGATTTGGACAGAGAGTCAAAAAACAGGAAGGCTCTGATACAACTGAATATTTTTACGATGGAACAGCGGTTCTCTACACGAAGGACAAGAATGATGCGATCAGCAGCTTCAACCTGATCGGCGGGGAGGATAACATCCTTTCGACAGCCAGACCGGGAGAGGGCGACGCAGTAGAGTTTTACACCTACACCAAGGATCTGCGGGAGAGCACCATCAACGTGGTCGGCAAGGACGGAACGTCGCAGAAGACCTACAGCTACACCGACTACGGTGAGACGACCGAGCAGGGCGAAAACGATTTTTACAACGAAGTCTGCTACGGCGGAGGAATCTACGACAAGACCACCGGTCTCTACTACCTCAACGCCCGTTACTACAGCCCGGAAAACGGCAGCTTCCTGACCCAGGACACCTACCGCGGAAGCCGGTCGAAGACGGAGACTTTGAACCTGTACGGCTACTGTGCCGGCAACCCGATCAGTTACACCGATCCGAGCGGACACTGCCTTTTTGCCCGAAGAGCCACAGGCGATTCGCTAGGCAAAACGGACAGCAACACAGCGACGCTGTGTGGAGTGAGCGCAGCGAACGTTGGATCTGGGGCGTAGTCGGAGCAGCCATGGGAGCCTATGACGGCTATAAATACGCCAAGAAAAAAGGCTACAAAGGCTGGAAGAAATACGCCGCCATCGCAGGCGGGGCCGCGCTGGGCGTAGTGAATCCGTTCAAGGTATTCAAGGTGGCGAGGACGGGATACAAGACCTACAAGGCGGTCAAGTATTCCAAGAAAGCCCGGGCAGCATACAAGGCAACGAAGGTCACGAAAAAGGCCAAGGCCAAGCCGAAACATACTGTGGTGATGAAGAAAAACACCAAGGCGAAGATACAGTCGAAACCGGTGGTGCGGAATTCCAAGGGTGTCAAGAAGCTTCAGAAATCCGCAGGCGGAACCATCGGCTGCTTCACCGCAGGAACCAAGATCCACACGAAGGACGGCTTCAAGGCCATCGAGACCATCCAGGCGGGCGATTACGTCTGGTCCGAAAATCCGGAGACCCACGAGAAGGCGCTGAAAAAGGTCAAGAAGATCTTCGTCCGTGAGAAAGACAGCGTAGTACGCCTGTCCATCAACGGAGAAGCCATCGAGACCACCAACGAGCATCCGTTCTATGTGGAAGGACATGGATGGACAAACGCCTATGACCTGAAAGTCGGCGATAAAGTCCGGCTGGAAGACGGAACGACAGGTACCGTCGAAAAGACGAAGCACGTTGCACTGGATACTCCAGTTACCGTCTACAACTTCGAGGTAGAAGACTTCCACACATACTATGTATCTGAGCAGAAGGTGCTGGTACATAATACGTGTGCCATGACGGTCAAGAATACGCAGGTTGCGAAAGCATCGAATGCTTCAGCTAAAGAATCAGAGCAAGTTGTTGTAAGACTGAAGTATAAGCATGGATGGTCAGCGGAACAACGAGCACAGGCAGATGCGAAGGTAGCAGCGTTAAATAATGCTGATACATCTGTAAGAAAGGTAAAGGGTGAAAAAAGAAAGAATGTACGTAAGATGTACATTAATGAATATGGGAAGGATTCCATTCCAGCCAATCATGACATTGACCATATTATAGATAGACAACTAGGAGGCACAGATGATATTTCTAATCTGGCGCCGTTAGATCGAAGTGTTAATCGAAGTTTAGGTTCGCAAATCCATCATCGGATAAAAGATATGGATTCGGGAACTAAAATAGATAAATTTATTATTGAATAACGGGAGGAAAATAATGGATTTAACGATCATTGAAGAACTGAGAGATTCGACCAATATCAAATTGATTCAGCGGTACTGTAATCGGATTTTGAAAAAGCTGAGCTTTAAATCAGAGAGGGATCTGGATAATGTAAGCCTTTTAATAGATGTTTTGTATATATGTGATTATTATCCGGAAGCTATCTCAGTTTTAGATATTTTGTCGGGTATAGAATTTACAGGGAATAAATTATTATGGGATGATGTGGTAAGTTCCAGGGCTGTTGTAATGAAAATCCATCAGGAACTAGGAAATACAGAAGAAGCAGAAAAACTTTTTGGCTTGATTTCTCCATATTTAAGTCCAGAGTTATATGAAAACTTAAAAGGATTTGTTATGGAATCCTATAAAAAAGATGAATTAGTTGCAATAAAATATGGCTGGAAAAGTGATATAAGAGACGCAAAAATTATGCAGTTAGAAAAGAAAATCTATTTTTCTGTAATCCCTGATTTTCCAATTGATAAAGTGGAACTGGAGAAAGAAATACAGGAATTGAAAGCAGAACTGAAGACATTGATAAAATAGCGTTTGGGGAGAGAAGAAGGAGGAAGAAAATGATAACATTTGATGATGTAAAAGCCGTAATACAGGACAATGAGGAACTTTTTGATTTTACCGGAGGAGTATCGGATGATCGAATTGCAAGTGCTGAAGAATATTTAGGAGTATCGTTTCCCGAGTCCTACAAATGCTTTTTGAAAAATTATGGCACTGCGGAGATGGATAGTTTAGAGATTTATGGTATTTTAGAAAACCGCGATTTTGAAAATTCGGAGGTTCCTGATGCTATCTGGCTGACTATGCAGGAAAGGCAATCTATTGATTTGCCGAAGGAACTGGTCATTATTTATGATACAGGAACGGAATTCTATTTTTGCCTGGATACCAGTGAAATGAAAGATGGGGAATGTCCAGTAGTCTCTATATGGAATTGCAGCGGAGGAACAAAAGAAACTGTATATGAGAGTTTTCCGGAATTTTTAATGGAAGAGTGTATTGAGTTTGCTTTGGAAGAAGATTAGGTGGCGGATATGTTAGAGTTCAAAGATGATTTTCTGACTCGGGTCGAGAGCTGTGAGTGGCTTTCTCGTTGCGGGCAATACGATGATTTGACGTTTGATTTTTCGGTGCGGATCATAAAGGATAAGAAGACTGCGATCAGGAGTATTCGCTCATTGGACTGGGAAAATACTTACCTGGAGAGACGTGGTGATTTCACTGTGTTTTTGCATTTGAATCATAATAAAGAATATAATCAGTTTTGGAACGTCGTCGTAGGGAATGTGAAAGAATCCTATATGGAAAACATATCGACAAAAGTGGGTAAAGTTTTAAAAAAGTTGGATTTTCCAGAGATTGCTTTGGACTATGTAAAATCTAATGTAATAATGCAATTTATGCTAAACTTTTATTCAGACTTTGGTTACGAGGATCCGTTTTGGACGCAGATGTTTGAGATTTACATGGCTGGGTATTTGCCGTGTGGATGGTCAGGAGATGCAGAAAGCGGCGAGTTCTTCATTTATTAAGAGGCAGCAGATATGAAAATCAAAAAAAGTGATAAGGAAATTTTGTACAACATTTTGATAGAATTGCTGGAGACGATCCACCAGATCCGAAAAGACGACGACTTTTATATCCTGGAAAAGAACGAAGTGCAGGCCAGGAAGTGGATCACATATTTGCAGGAGCACGACGAAATCGAGGACTTAGAAGCACTGGAAGATCAAGTAAAAGACGCTTTGTATTATCATTTCGGTGAACCATTGAGCGAATCGGAACTGGATGAACAGAGGGTCGAATTGATGAATCAGTATGTGGAGCAGTCGTATAAGTTGGTAAAATAATTCCAAGGGGAGAGAAAAAGTGGAATGTGACTGCAGGGGAATGCAGAAATGCTAGAACCGACAGTCGGAGAGGAAGAATAGTATGCAATCAACGATATCGTATTCAATAAATGGAATAGTTCCTTCAAGTAAAGAAGATTGGCTTAAGTGGTTGAAAGATGCATATCAAATTTGTGATATGTTAAGTATTACGCCAAATGAATGTTATATAGGCAGTGAAAAAGGAAATAATATACGATCTGTAAAAAAACTGGATTCTAAAATCTCGCGTTTATATGAAAAGGGGGATTCAGTTCATGCAATATCATTATTTTTCTTGCCTGATGACTATAGAACAATAATATTTGATTTTATAGTTACTATTACTCGAGCTTCAGAACCAGGGGAATACATTACAGTGATTTTACATCGTAAATATCAGGATCAATATAATTCTTCATTTGATGAAAAAAATTTAAAGGATATTTTAAAGGACAATATTGTTGAGGGTGAAGGTGAAGTTTATGAAATGGGTATTGAAGAGTGCCCGGAAATGTATGCTGGAAAAGCCAATTCAAGGGAATTTTATAAAACCTTGCATACTATCGAGACTTTTTAGGAAATAGAGTTTTCTGCAGTCATTTTTCCAGTAAACAGCAGAAGTTTTGCATTACTGGAGACTTTGCTGCGAGAAAACCCCGGGAGGGGACTTTGCAGGAAAATGCGGGGATGCCGGACAGGTGGATTTTACCGAGATGAGAGCGTAGTAAAAAAGGAGCGCCGATCGAAATGAGTGATATTTCAACTGCGGATAAAAAGAAGTTAATAAAGATATTAAATGAGTTGATCGACACCATCGTTTTCATCCGAAAGGAAGTCGAAGATAATTATTTATTGCAGCAAAATGAGCGGGAAGCAATTGACTGGTATCGGTATTTAAAATCGCATGATGATAAAGAGGAACTGGATTCTCTGTCGGATGAAATCGCTTGCAGGCTGGTTGAGAAGTACGATGATGAATTCGTGGAATCAAAGTGGGATGACAAGCGGGCTGAGCTGATACATAAGTATTTGATGCAGTCTGAGAAAATCTTGAAAAAATAGCAGAGGAGCAATGCTTGAGAAATCGCGAACGCGCGAGAATGGGGGCGGCAATGATAGAAAAATTCACAAAAGATGTTTACAATAGCCTGGTTTTGGACAGGACGGATGCCTATCGCCGGATGTATAATAGCATGACAGAAGAAACTGGTGGAGATGAGTATTGGGCGGATTTAAAGGAGTTCTATGATACTTTGTCCACTCGACAGAAAGAAGTGTTTTTTCGTGTTATCAAGCAGACGATAATCGATTCGATTTCGGGAGTTTTCGGGGTTCTCGATGGATCGAGCAATTTGAGCGGCACTACATATGAGTGTGATGTCATGGTTGATGGGGTGGATATGGAGCATGATTTGCAGGATTATTTTTTGTCATATGTGGAAGAGGCGAAGCAATGAGTCATTTTATTTTCGGGGAGTTTCAGACGAAGTGTAAGGTGGATGTTTGAAAAAGTTGAGCGGAGGTGACATCATATGAGCTTTACAGGAATCATATTGATAGGAGAACCTTGGGATTTTGTGTCTTCAGATGGTGAGAATATCTTGAAGGTAAGGTACGTTAGAAAGGAAAAAGCCGATTTTATTTTCGAATGTCTATCGGATTTTGATGGGTATGCACGGTACCTTATGTTTGGAAATCGGCATGCTAGTATTGATGACCAGTTCAGCATTGCGAAGCCTTTGAGTCGCTATAAGAGAACAGGAAGGGCGGTCATAAATTGAGAGTCAATATTTGCATACGATCGGAGGTGAAACCATACCGGTATCATATGACGAAAGACAAAATTTTTGTGATGGATTCAGATGAAGTTTTGATTAAAAAAATTGTCCTGCCAGTGCCGGTAAACTACACCGTGAAGCAGCGGATTCAAGGCTTCAAAGACATGTACTATGATGGAAAACATATGTGGGTGATCCTCGGGATGAATGATTATTATGATGTGAAAATGTTCTTAAATGAAACGACGCTGGAGTTAGGGAAGATGACACCGTATAAGTGATTTTGCTACAATGACGAAAAAATGAAGGAGACTGCAAATGGCGACTTTACATGACAGAAATCACGATCTCTCAATATCGATTTATTTTTTCCACAATGATGACCCGAGGGATCGTGAATGGATCAAATATCAGATTGTGGTCGAGTTTGTGCGGGATCCGGGTTATCCTGTGGTGTTCGATGATGACACGGCGAATACTTATTTATATTTGGAAAGCTGCATTGAACCCGAAGTCCCGGATCTGGTGGAGAAAATCCGTGCATTATGCGATGGGCGCCTGGATGATGTTACGTTTCGCCCGATCGACGACCGGGACTTCACGCTGATAATACAGCCTGCGGTGAGGGCTTTTGAGGTCAGTTTGAAATTGGAACTTGCAAAGGAATCGCGGACGTTTACGATGCAGACAAGCCGGGAGCATTTGCTGGCTTTTGCGAAAGAAATGGAGCGGGAATACGAGGATTTGATGCAAGGGAAACACGGCTTAATGCCGCACAAGGAGGCAAATCAATGAACGCAAAAATGTTACAGAAATTAAGCAGGGAAGTGTCCTATGCGCTCCGGCATGCGCCGCAGGAGTACGGCCTGGAGCTGGATGCAGAAGGCTGGGTCGATGTGAAGCGTCTGCTGGAGGCTTTGCAGAAAAAAGAAATGTGGCGGGATGTGTCGGTGGACGACTTGGAGGAGATGGGACGGCATTCCGATAAGAAGCGTCACGAGATCTGCGGTGGCAGGATCCGGGCATTTTACGGGCACTCGACACCGGAGAAGCTGCAAAAATCGCCTGCCAGACCGCCGGAGGTTTTGTATCACGGGACGGCGCGGCGGTCGCTGGACTCCATTATGGCGCAGGGGCTGTTGCCGCAGGGCAGGCAGTATGTTCACCTGTCGGAGGATGTGGCGACGGCGCGAAATGTGGGCAGCCGCTACGACAGCGCGCCCTGCGTTCTAAAGGTGGATGCGGGCCGGGCGTGGCAGGACGGTCTGCTGTTTTACCATGGCAACGAGACGATCTGGCTGGCGGATCGCATCCCGCCGGAGTATTTGGAGAGGAAGGAGTGATGGCAGCATGAATGGTGAAATCGAACAAATCAGTAAAATCGTAATATGTGCGCGGAAAGCGCTCTGCAGCGGCGGCCCGCTGGAATACGGCGCGGATCGATATGTGCTGTCCACGACGTTCCAATTTTTGCCGCGGAAGCGGATCCTGCAAAGATCCCGAAAGGCGCGCTCGGTCGATGAGTGGTTTTCTTTCAGCCAAGCGGAGGGCCTGACGGATCTCAAGTTCATCATCCCAATGAAGGCGGAAAGACGGGAAATGCTGGGATTTATAAATACTTCTCAGGCGATCATAACCTGCTTCTGGGAGAGCGGGCAGGTGACGTATTTCACGCCGCACTGGGAGTTTGACGATCGGCGAAGCGGGTGGAATGTTGCGTATGAGGAGGTTTTGTGGGAGAACGCGCCCGCGGGCAAACCGGATTTCGAGGATCATATGGAGGAATTTCAAACCGTGCTCCTGAAAATCGAAGCGCTGGCGCAGCAGATGGGTTGCGAGAATTTTGCAAAGATTTTTCAAAAGGCATACCTGGCGCTGCAGGGGGATCTTGGTGAGATGATCGACGATCCTGTGCTCCGAATGCTCCCTGCACAGCTGCAAGGTGGATTCGCAGCGGCGGACTATGCGGATGTATTCGGCGCGATGGGTTCCTGGAACGATGAGCCCCTGTGCTGCGCAGAGGAAATGGGCTTGAAACGGCAATATGATGAGCTTTCCGACGAGCTGATCTGGCATCTGCGGGGACAGCTGATGCATGCGGTCAATGAATGTTACGGCTCGCCTTGATCTTCCGGGACGTCGATTTCGCTCCCGGATTTTCGGGACGGCGATTTCTCTTCAGGCTTCTCGGGACGGCGATTTCAGCCCTCCGCACCCCCTAACTTTCGGCGTCGGGCTGAAATCTCTGATTCTATGCAAGCGGTGTCGCTGATCGTCCCGATCAGTGAATTCTATCGGCAGGCATTTCAGCCCTCACAGCCTGCCGGGGTGGTGGTTTAGGCTGAAATTTTCTGATCGAGTGTGTGGGTTGTCTCAGTATTTTGCGTGACGGCGGTTTCATTGCTGTGATTTCCGCCCTGAGCTGTGAATACGGGAGAGCCAGGGGCTGAAATCAGCGTCCCGGCATCCCCGCCGCCCGTGTAGTTTTTGACCCAAATAGCAAAACTCACCGGATTCACCTTGCGTTTTTGTTCCGCTGTTATTATACACAGGCAGAGCAAAAGAGGAGGTTTATTCATGGCAGGACATAAAAAGATCGCAGTCCGCACCTGCGGCGGGTGCTACTGCAAAGACTCCGGCCCGGCGCCTGCTGATTCCACTTTTTGAGTGAAAAATCCGGTGTAAAATCACAATATGTTAAATATCCCAATATTAAAATAATCACACTATGATTTTCTTGCATTTTCTTTATAAAAATCATAAAAACATGTCGGGGCTCTCTACGGCACCCCAGCTCCGAAACCAAAACAGCATAAAAACGACCCCCGCGTCAAACGCGGGGGTTCGCCTCTCCTCTATTTCCCTTCTAAAAGTTCCAGCGTCTTCCACCGCAGTTTCAGCCGCTGTTCCTTGGTCAGGGAGTCGGTCTGGGCGGAAGTGCCAGCAGCCCCGGAATCCCCGGAAATTCCAGCGACCTCTGAAGAACCGGAACCATATGCAGCCGACTTTGCAGAATCAGAATCTGCGTCATCCCCTGAAAGGGGAGCCGTCCCCTCATCCAAAAGACACAGCGGCGGGAACAGCACGCACCACCAGTTTTCCCCCTGGCCGCTGCCGATGGTGATGTTGAGCGCTTCGTAATTCCCGGCCGGGAAGGTGATGTCCCCGTAAGTTTTCTGCGGGATGTACCGCACACCCAGTTCCACCGCCGCCGGATAATCGTACCCCTGCGCGGCGATGACCCCCTCGGCGATCCTTTGCAGCCGCTTCTTGTTTTCCTTTAAATAGTCCCGCGTTTCCTCCACGGTTCGCAGATCCTTCTGATCCGCCATGTACTCGATGACCGCATCCCGCACCTTCAGCTTCAGCGCCTGGTCGCCCGCCTTGTTGCTGTTGGCGATGACGTGCAGCCGCAGGATCCCCTCATGATCGTTCCGGCAGCCGTCCCCCGCGTATGTATAAACGAGGAGCAGCCCCATAAACAGCACGAGGATCAAAGCGATCACGCATTTTCGTTCGTCTGACATCAGACGGATATGTTCCTGTAATTTTTTCACGTTTCCATCCTCCTCATCGGTTTTCAAGTGTTTGCAAAGAGTCTTTCCGAGGAGTGGAAACTTTATACATGATTTCTGAAACTTTTTCTGCAAAGAGTTTTCCGGACGGTTTTTGACCGGCATGGCGAGGGGGCAGGCGCCGGGAGCACGTTTATCGCACGATCAGCAGCTTGGTGCCCTCCGGCAGGGGAGCATCGGCGTCGATCTGATTGAGCTGCACCAGAGCGTCGGCATCGCACTGGTAGCGCTTGGCGATGTCCCAAAGGCTGTCTCCGGAGATGGTGATGTAGATGGCCATAGCTGGCTGCTGCGGTGTTTCTTCGGATGCGGTAAAGTTCTCAAGGCTTGCAAAATCACGGGTTCCGCTGATCCAGACCTCGATGGTGGCGCTCACGTTGATTTCGATCTGTCTGCTGTTGATGGCGTCGATCCAGAAGTCTTTGATAGCGGAGCACGCGAACAGGTCGGCGGTCTGCAGAGCAGATGTGTCCGCGGAAGTGTCCAGTGCTCCCCGCAGTGGAACCTCCGATTCGATGACGAAAGCCCGCCTGTTTTCATCCAAAGCCAGGATCCTGACAGGGACCGAACCTTCGATGATGATTCGACCGTGCTCCCGGCGCGCCGAGACCTCGCCCGGCAGGATGCTTCCGCAAAGCAGCTTGTCAGGATGCTGTTCCTGCTCCGTCAGGCTCACCACTTCCCGCGCTGAAATTTCCCCGGAAAGGACGTCGTTCAGACAGGAAAGCGGTACTTCCTTTCGCTCGAATCCAATGGATTTTTCTTTGTGATAAGCGTCGGAAACCACGGGGATCTGTTTGTTTCCATACCCGTGGATCTGGATCCGTACCTGCCCCTCCAGCCGGAACGTATCCTGATTTTCAATGGCCAGCTTCAGCCCGTCATCGCCGAAATCCACCTTGATGAAATTGCTGTCCAGAGGACTTTGCAGAGGGATGAACTGGGTAAATTCCGTCTTTTCGCTCCGGCTGCAAAGCCGGCTTTCCCCCTCATCGTCCTCGCCCAGATACAGGATCTGGGTCTGCAGCATCCCGTTGATGATCAGTTTACCCGACGTGACCTGCCGGTGGGTTTCCGTGATGGCAAAGCTTTCTTTTAAAATCCGCGCCGGTCTCGGCTGGCCTTCCTCCACGGCGATTTCCTGTTCCACGTCGGCAAATTCCTCGGTTTCAAATACCAGATCTGCAGCGCTCATGGAGTCCTGCCTGAGGATCAGATCCGGGTCAGCCGCATCCCGGAGTACGTGGAGCTCCGCTTTCCGGATCTCGGTGATGGTGATGCAAAGTGTCCCGCGTACCTGGAATTTTCGTTCGTTGAGGCGGGTCGTCTCGGTTTCTTTCAGGCGAACGGTCGCATTGTAGCTGCAGTGTTCGGACTGGGATGAGGCGGTATGATCCGGCGCCCCTGAGCTGATCTGGGATCTGGAATTTCCCTGGGATCCCGTGTTTTTTCGTGTACCCGACGATCCCCAGCAGGCGTCGGTCTGAAAGGCGATGGTGGAGCGGACTACATCCACCGGGCTTTCGTCCGCTCCATCTGGGCGGTACACCGTGAACAGCAGAATTTCCCCAGAGTAGGTATCGCCGCTGCTGTAATGGGTCTTGCCTGGCTGGGAGGCTGTGGCGCGTCCCTCCGAAAACAGGATCTGTCCCATGTCCGGCATGGTGTCAGGAACCAGCAGAGTTTCTTCAAAGGGGAGTATGTAGTTCCAGGTCCGCTGCCGGTTTCGCAGGCGAATGGTGTCGTAGTGGAGCTCGGCGTCCAGTGGAGCGCCTTCCGGCGAGGTATCATTCCGTGGTGCAGTGACCGCAGAAATAACATCTGATCTGCCGGTGTCCGGTGATGTGGCGGTCGGAGGCGCATTGGTTGTCGGCGTCACCGGAGTGCTGTTTGTGATCCCCGGAGAAGCCTTTGCAGGCTCCGGATCGTTGGCACTGGCTGCCGGTTCCCCGTTGTTTGAACTGTCAGTCAAAGATGCCGTTGGGCCTCCGTTGCCAGAGGGCGATGCTGGAGCGTCGGTGTTGCCGGCTGTTGATTCCATTGAGCTGGAGACGGTTGACTGGCTCATTGCCGGAGCCGCGAGACGTGCCGCTTCCTCCAGCGAGATTTCCTCGTATCCTCCGTACGGGTCGGTGATCGGGTTGGGAGCTTGCGGGGAGCTCTGCGGATGCGGGCTTTGCAGGAATTCCGGATCCGCGGCCTGCATTGGCGGAGCCACTGGAACTGCTGGAGACTGTGGAGCGGTAGACTGCCGCGGAACTGCCGCCGGAGTCTTTGCAGAAGATATCGGGTCTGGCATATCGGGACTCCCTGACGTCGGCATGGCAGGATTTCCGGGAATCGGCGGCTGTGTTTCTATACTTTTGCTGCTGGCGGGCGCGAGGGCCTGCTTCCCGGTCGGCAGCGTATCATAAGGCGATGTTGTCATATTCGTAACCTCCTTCGTTGGTGCGGGAACTATCTTACCTGTTCAAACATATGAAGGGGGTCGGGCGATTATGCAGACGGGCCGCGGATTGCGAAACCTGTTTGTACGGCGCAGTGGATTTCGTCGAAGGTTTGGGAGATGGGTGGCGGAATTTGCAAAATCTTCGTTTTACAAAACTTTTCAAGCAAATCGAGAATCTGCAAAGATTCCGCCCGAGCTGAATTTTGCAAATCAGACTGCGCTTTAAAGGCCGAGGTTCCTGCAATTCCCCCAAAATAAAAAAGGCCCGACAGCGAATTCCTGTTTCGGAATCCTCTGGGGACCTTCTCTTCTTAAAACTTTTTTACACGCCTTCCCGGATGATCAGATCCTTCAGGCGGTCGATGTGTACGTCAGCTGCCTGACGGGCCGCCTCCGCATCGCCGTTTTCAATAGCTTCCAGGATCACCTGGTGTTCCTCCGGCATGTTTTCCGCCCGACGGAAATTATCGTAATAAATATAACGGAAACGCAGCACCAGCTCCTGCAGCTGTTCGATCATCTGCACCAGGATCTTGTTGTTGCAGGATTCCACGATGATGCGGTGGAACCGGGTGTCGTAGGTGATCATATCCTGCATGTTGCCCTCGGAGACCGCTTCGTTATATTTTTTTGATACGTCTTCCAGCTCGCGCATCTGCTCCGGCTTCATGCGGGATGCTGCAAAGAACGCAGCCAGCCCCTCCATGTTCTGGCGTACTTCCAGGATCTCCACCATGTCGTCAGTCGAGATCTGCGAAGCGTAAGCGCCGCGGCGAGGCTCAATGGTCACGAGTCCTTCCTTCTCCAGCTTCCGGATCGCTTCCCGGATCGGAGTCCGGCTCACGCCCATCTCCTCGGCAAGCTCTACTTCCATCATACGCGTGCCCGGGACGATCGTCCCTGTAAGTATCTGCATTTTTAGCTCTTCATAGACCATTTCACGCAGGGGTCTATGATTCTGGATGTCGAAATTTAACATGTTTTCCCTCTCTTGTTGCATCGCGATGCCGGTTCTATGCCGTCGTTTCTGCCACGAAACTTTCCGGGTTATGAGGGCGCATGGCCTCGCAGATCCGCTGTGCATCGCTCGCCTTTTCGCACAGACAGAACACGGTCGGTCCACTGCCGCTCATCATGACGCAGTCCGGGATTTCGGCGGACTGGCATAAATCGGACATCATGTTCTTTGTATACACAATGATAGGATAACGCTTTAACGTAAAATTTTCAAGTACATTGACCATTTTTTCTTCTAGCACTTTGTAATTATTTTCGCAAATCGCGGCTCGAACGGCTGCCTGATCCGGGTGCTCCGGGATGCCCTCCTTGTCGATGCCCTGATAGACCTCCGCGGTGGACACGCCGATGGCGGGCTTGGACAGGACTACATAGGATCTCAGCCCGGTGAGAGGTTCCAGGTCGGTGCCGGTTCCCGTGGCCAGCGCACAGTGACACGCGTCCGGATCGTCCTTAAATGTTTCCTGCAAAGACTCCTCCGCGGCTGCCTGCCCCATAATGCAGAACGGCACGTCGGACCCCAGCTTCGCGCCGATTTCGCAAAGTTCTTTCACCGAAAGTCCCAGTCCCCAGAGCTGATTGATCCCGTGGAGAACTGCGGCGCAGTTGCTGCTTCCCCCGGCCAGCCCCGCCGCCATGGGAATCCTCTTCTGGATGTCGATGGAGAGGACGCCGCCCGCCGGCCCGCCGAATCCAGCGATCATCGCCTCCGCCGCCTTCCACGCCAGGTTGCTGGCATCGGCGGGTAGATCCGGGCGGCTCACCTCCAGCCGGATCCCGATTCCTTCGGAACCCGGATCCGGCTCCCAGCCAACTGCGATGGTATCGCAGAGGGAAATCTGCTGCATGATCATTTTCACATCGTGATATCCATTGGGACGTCTCCCCGTCACATCCAGGGTCAGATTGATTTTCGCATATGCGTGCAACTGAATTTTTTTCATCTGGTTTCTCCTTATCGCTGTAATCTCGGCTCTGTCTTACACTCCGGGGTCTTTGCAGCACTTATCTCTTCTCTACGAAAAAGGGGCAAGCCACTGGCTTACCCCCGCATCTCATTTATTTTTTCTTTTTGTTCTTGGCGTTTTTCTGCTTGCCGGTCTGGTTCTTCGGGTTCGTATTGCCCTTCTTGTTGTTATTGCCGGAAGGCTTTGCAGTCTTCTTGACATCTACCTTGTAGGTGCTGCCTGCAGCAGAAATCGGTCTTGCCTTGGAAACTCTCTTGTTGTTTTCTTTGCGAAGCTTCGCCTCGACCTCTTCCTGGAGTTTCTTTTCTTCCGCCTTGCGCTTTGCATCGGCCTCAGCCTGTTTTGCCTTGCGCTTCTTGTCCTTCTCGACGATCTCTTCTACGGATTTACCCGTTCTCTTGGCTTCCTTGTATGGATTTACGGTTTCGGATTTACCCTTTTCTTCGTTTTCTTTTTCCATGGCCTTCTTAGCGCTGCGGCTGCTGAAGAATACCATGCCGACGATCATCACGCCCATCATGAGCATGTAGATTCTCGTGGAACCTTTCTGGTCCAGCGTTTTGAAGTGAAGCTTCTGGCTGACGCCCATCTTCGTGCCGTCCGTAGACTGCAGATCCTTGCCGATGGTCAGATCGTATTCGGTGTTGCCCTCGATCTGGATGTCCTTCTTCACCGTGTCGGAAACGACCATTACCAGACCTTCTTCCTTGTGGCTGTAATATACTTTGATTGGAATTTTCTTGCCCTTTTTGTCCGTCAGCTTGAACTGCTTGGCGTTGGCCTCGCGAGTAGCCTTGTCTTTCGGGAGCATCTTGGTGTCAAAGTAGATCTTCACACTCAGGTTTTCTACGGAAACGTTCTTGGCGTTGTCCTTCGGAGTGGTCTTTTCTATTTTGAAGTTTGCGCCGTCCTGCGCGCCGGACGCGTCCTTTGCCGCGAAACAGGATGGTGCTAAAATGGATACTGCCATGATCATAAGGCAAACCAGTGCACTGATTCTTTTCATTGATGTTTTTCCTCCGCCTTGTTTTTTCTTAATTGTTTAAAAAAGTCCTTCATGATGCCGCTGCATTCAGCCTGCATCAGTCCGGTTTCTATTTCTACGAAATGATTCAGCTTCTTTTCCTGAGGGATGTTGAACACCGATCCGCATGCGCCCGCCTTGGGGTCCATGGAGCCTATGTAAAGCTTTTCGATACGCGCCCACACGATGGCTCCCGCGCACATGCTGCACGGTTCGATGGTCACGTACATGCTGCAGCCGGGAAGCTTCCAGCCTCCAAGCCGTTTGGCAGCCTGCCGGATCGCCACGATCTCCGCGTGTGCAGTCGGATCGCATCCGGTTTCCGTTTCGTTATGACCTCTGCCGATGATCTCGCCGTCTTTGACGATGACGGCGCCGATGGGGATTTCCCCCATGGCAGCGGCTTTTTTCGCCTCTTCAAGAGCTTCTTCCATATACTTTTTCATATACTTTACAATAGTATCACATTTTCACGAGGCAGGCAAGATGTTGTTGCGCGGAGTTTTCGTTTGCATGGGAGCAGCCCCGCCAAAGTTCCGCATTATCTATTAGTCACCGGTCACGATCCGGGACGGCGCGCCGAACTCGCTGCGGCATTCCTTTAAAAGTCCGGCAAAATACTTATTATACACGGCGCAGCCGATAGGCTTTCCGCGCATTTCCAGCTCACTGCAAAGATTACACGTCAGACACCACTGCACGTCCGAGGCTTGTCCGCTCTGGACTTTGCGAGGCAGATACGGATCGGCCAGCGCCTGGCGTCCCAGTCCCACCATATCCATGACTCCGTTCTGCAAAGCATCCTCCGCGACATGAATCAAAGACGTTTGCTCCGGCTGTACGCCCCGCAGCTGATTGCGCGTGCCGTTGCCCAGCACCGACATGCCGGCTCCGATGATGACGGTCTGCGGCTGTACCGCTTCTTTCATGGTTTTTGCCATGGTCAGGTGCTGATACACATTAGTAGAGCAGGATGGAGCTGGGGACATATTCTCCCAGTAAACGGAAGCATTGCCGATGGTTTCGCCGAAGTAGCTGCATCCCCGGGCTTCCAGCCCCTGCAGCAGTGCAATGGATTCCGAGAGGTCGTAGCAAAAGCTGTCAGCACTGGTATGTCCCTGCCCGCCAGGCATTTCTTCGTACATGCTCACCCGTGCACCGATGAGAAATTTTGGATCGGGAACAGCGCGGCGGATCCGTTCGCAGGTTTCAAAGGCGAAACGGCTCCGGTTCTCCCAGGACCCGCCGTATTTCCAGTCTCGGTCGTTATAGGGGCGCAGCAGCTGACTGCCCAGATAACCGTGACAGAATTTCAGGTCGATTCCGTCCACACCGATGCGGTAGAGAAACTTGGCTGTTTCTACCTGCCGATGGATATAGTCGTCAATGTACCACGCATCGATGAGATCCCCGCCAAAAGGCGGCAAAGGCTTGACCGTGATTCTTCTGGAAAATTCCTTCCCGGCCGTTTCCCCTGCATGATGATACTGGAAAATCAGGAGGGTATCCGGGTGCTTTGCCTTAAAAGCGGCGATGAATTTTTCCCATTCCTCACGGCTTTCTTTTTTATACACGTCAAGCAGCAGCTGCCGGTCGCGGGATCTGGTCTCGTGCTGCAGCGTTACAGCCTCCAGAAAAACCAGCCCTGCGTCGCCCTCTGCGTAGCGGTCGTACCGCATCTGCATATCCTGTGAAAGATGACCGCCTTCCGCGGCGTCTGCACATTCCATGGGAAGCACAGCAAATCTGTTTTTACTCGTTAGTCCGCCGATCTGCAGCGGGCTCCATAATATATTGTTCTCTGTCACAAATAGTCCTGCTTTCTGTTCTGTATTCTAGGTTTTCATTATAGCACAGATGAGGCGTAATATTCCATTCCACTTTTTGCTGCAAAGTCCCCGGCTGAAATCATAGTTTTTTTGGAAAAAGGTCTGCGGCGCGTCCGGGTTCTGGAAAAATCCGCTGCAAAAATCATAAAATCGTGTCGGCGCCTCGGCTCGCAAACATGCCGCCGGCACCCCGGAATCCCTTGAGCTGCCCCACCGTGCCGGCACCCCGGAACCCCTTGAGCCGCCCCACCGTGCCGGCACCCACACCCCGGGATCGCCCGACCGCCTACCCCTTATACGGAAACTCCTCGATCTTCCCGGACCGGCGGCTGATGGAAGCGATCCAGTAGCCGTAGGTCTGTTCCCGGCGCTGCTGCAAAGGCATGGAAGTATCCTGCTGGATCTGCTCCATGCCCAGGATGGGCTGCCAGAAGGCGAAGCCGGATTTGCCGCCGTCCGGCTGCTCGGCAGGCAGAAAGCGCCCCGGGACTGCCAGAAAATAATGAGTATCGTTCCAGCCCCAGAGAAAATGTCCGTAGGCTTTGACTGGCGCTTCCGCTCCCGGCGATAAGATCGGAAAATCCGCCCAGCTCAAAACCTTTTTCCAGTGGGCAGATGTGGCGTCGCGGGCAAATGGCCGAATATCGGCAAGCTGTCGCTGCTTTCTGGCGATGGCGATGCAGCGATCCAGCACGAAGTCATTGTAAAACGGACTGTAATCCTTCGGGGTGGCAGTCCGGGGTGATGCGGCAGGACGCTGGATCTGAAACTTTCCCTGCAGGACGGGATGAAGGGGTTCGTGGCTGTCGATCGTAGAGGCAGCCGCCACGACGACTGTATCGAAATCCCAGAGACAGCTTCCACGACCATCCAGGTTCCCCGGATCGATCGTAAAGCTGCCCTCCATTCGCCCTCCGGTAGTCTGGTGTTCATTGCTCGTTACCGGACGGGACTTCTGGTCTCCTGCAGCCGGGACTCTCCCGCCGCCCGCAGCCGGCTCGGACAGACTTCCCAGCAGATGATACATGGTCCGTTCCCGCCGGACGCCTGCGAAGAGCAGCTTATACACGTATCCCCCTTCAGGAAAAAATTTTATATTTTCCACGATGACCGTCACCAGACCCCGGTCGGCATTATTCTCCAGCCGGACAAACCCGCGCATGGGCCGCAGAGGATCCAGGGCGTACTTCCGGTTGACCTCCTGCAGCAGAATCGGGCTTTTCCTCGTTTTTGAAAAATCCATGACTCCCTCCTTGTGAAATTCGGTAATTTTTAGTAATATATGTAGAACAGACAGCGGCTATGCCCGTTTCCGGCTCCCACGAAGGGACTTTGCAGAAGAAAACGGGAGCATGCTCCGCTGGGTCAAAAGGGAGGCTTTATGGTTTTAGACATTATTCTGGTGGCGATCCTGGTGTTTTCGGCGGCCAAGGGGCTGGCGAGGGGGTTCGTATACACCTGCTTACATACTTTGGGCTGGGTGGCAGCCATGGTTCTGGCGTGGTTTGCGGCCAAGCCTCTGGCCAACATCTTAGAGGACGGATCGCTGGGGACGAGCATCTACGACAGTCTGTCGGAAAAGTTTGCCATTTCCACCGCAGCGCTGGACAACTCCGTGGCCGGGATGCCGGATATCATCAGCGGCGGGATCTCGGCGGGAGCGGGGGAAGCGTCCGACTTCTTCGTTCAGCTCCTCACCACCACCATCATTACGGTCATCAGCTTCCTCATCATCACGGTGGGCTGCGCGATCCTTTTGCGGATCCTGGTGCATCCGGCCTGCAGACGGCAGCGGCACGGACTGCTCAACACCTCCGACCGGGTGCTGGGACTCCTCACCGGACTGGTGGGAGGCGTGCTGGTGGTATTCCTGTTCCTGGCGATGCTGATGGTTGTAGTCAACTGCGGCGGCGAAGGCCTGGCGGGCTCCATCGTGGGCAGCCTGGACAGCTCCTTTATCGCGGGGACGCTGTACGACAGCAATCTGCTGCTGGTGGTGACCGGGGGATTTTTCTCGTAAAAACAGGAGGACGGCGATGCTGACGATCACAGTATTAGTAGAAAACAGCGACGGGAAGGACCTGTGCGGGGAGCACGGTCTTTCGTTGTATATCGAATATAACGGCGGGAAGTATCTGCTGGATATGGGCGCCACGGAGCTTTTTGCAAAGAACGCTGCCCGGCTGGGTCTTTCGCTGGCGGATGTGGAAGCGGCCTTTTTGTCTCATGCCCACTATGACCATGCTGGCGGACTTTCCCGGTTCTTCGCGGAGAATCCTTCTGCAAAGGTCCATCTGCAGGAAGCGGCTGCAGAAAACTGCTACTCGGAGAGGGCGGGAGCACGGGAGTACATCGGCATGCCGCGGGGAATCTTGCGGGAGCACGCCGATCGGTTCTGTTTTGTGCCGGGAGCACCGGCGGATACGGGCAACGCCGCCAGGGACGACAGTCCCGCTGGAACCAGCGTCGCCCCCGGCGTCTGGATCCTGCCACACACCACTCCGAATCTGGAAGAGCAGGGCAGAAAGGCGCACATGTACCAGCTGGAACACGGCAGCTATCAGCCAGATGACTTCTCCCACGAGCAGAGCGTGATCTTCGAGACGGAGCATGGACTGATTCTTTGCAACAGCTGCAGCCACGGAGGCATCGTCAACATCGTAAAAGAAGCACAGCGCGCTTTGCAGAAGGACGTATATGCTGTCATTGGGGGATTCCATTTGAAAGGACCTGACGGCGTGGATTCCATGGCGGTTTCGCCGGCAGAAGTAGAAGAAATCAGCCGGAAGCTTGTGCAGCTGGGCGTGAAGAAAATCTATACGGGACATTGCACCGGACAGCCGGCGTTCGCGATCCTGCAGAAAACCTGCCCGGAGGCGGTGCAGGCGCTTCACACGGGACTGCGGCTGGAATTCTGACGCGCCTGGATGCACCGGGAAGCGTGAAGTGAAAACAGCGCAGAAATTTTTTAAAATTTTCCCTTGTCAAACGGGGAACAGTCCTGTATACTAAATTTCAGTACAAATCAATAAAATGATAGAGGTGCGGAGCAGAAGAAGAGCTAAGTAGCCGGCGGGCTGTGACTTACTTGGAGGCAACCTCCGCCGAACCGAAGCCGCAGGCGTGTTGTTTCGGTGGGCATGCAGTCAATAGCTGCATGACTGTCTGCCGGGTCTGCCTGGCAGGGGCGCTATTCTTACTTATATGACATCTTTTAATTTTGAGTATCAGTCAGTAGGGATTGCCCTGCTGACTTCTTTTTTTATCAGCAGGAGCTATTATACTGGCGCCCATCTTGACGGGATCCCGGGATCAGCGTACGATCTGCCTCCATCATTTTGCAATTATATACGAGAGGAAACACATTATGGAAACATTACAGATCGGAGGCGTCAGCGCAAGACAGCTGGCGGATGATTTCGGAACTCCACTTTACGTTTACGACGAAGACAAGATCATAGCACAGGCCAAGGATGCTGTGAAACATTTTTCATCCGATCTCTTCGACACGGAGGTCGCATATGCATCGAAGGCGTTTTCGTCCATCGCCCTGTTCAAGCTGCTGGCGGCCCAGGGACTGGGATTCGACGCGGTCAGTGGCGGCGAGCTTTACGGCATGAGCCGGGCCGGCATGGACATGAGCAAGGTTTATTTCCACGGCAACAACAAGAGCAATAAAGAGATCGAAGAAGCTCTGGAACTGGGAGTCGGATATTTTGTCATCGACAACGTGATGGAATGCCGCAGACTCATCGAGATCGCCATGGAGAAACACATTCAGACCAAGGCGCTGCTGAGAGTCAACCCGGGCATCTCGGCCCACACTCACGAATACATCATGACGGCAAAGCCGGATTCAAAATTCGGCATCTTCATAGACGACACGGAGCACATCGGACAGGTGATCGAGCTGCTGGCAGAGAGCAGTCATGTGACCCTGGCAGGATTCCACAGTCACATCGGTTCCCAGATCATGGACGCCCGTTCTTTCGAGAAGGCCATCGACACCATGACCTACTTCCTGGCATACGTTCAGAGAGAGTACGGCATGGAGCAGACGGAGCTTTCCATCGGCGGCGGATTCGGCATCAAATATCTGGAGGAAGATCAGCCGATTTCCCTGGGACAAATGTGCGAAACTATGGTAAAATATACGGAGAGGTGTATCCAGGAGAAGGATATCTCCATTTCCAAGCTCATAACGGAGCCGGGACGCGCCATGGTGGGTGAAGCGGGCTACACCCTTTACACCATCGGAGACAGGAAGCGGAGCGGCACCAAGGACTATCTGTTCGTAGACGGGGGCATGAGCGACAACATCCGTCCGGCGCTGTACGATGCAGGCTACCGGGCTGTGCTGGCGGAGAAGTACAAGGAACCGGCATGGCATACCTACTGCATTGCCGGCAAGAACTGCGAATCGGGAGACGTGCTCATCGACACGATCAAGCTCCCGGAAGCCAAATCAGGCGATCTGCTCGCCGTGTACTCCACGGGAGCTTACGGATATTCCATGGCAAGCAACTACAACCGGCTGGGACGGCCGGCGGTGGTCTTTGCAGGAGGCGGAAGAGCAAGAGTCGTGATCAGAAGAGAAAGCTATGCGGATCAGTATGATCTGGAAATAGAATAGGAGGCGATGACAATTAATATCGTACAGAAATACAACGGCAGAAGTCTTTACTCCATGAAGAAACTCAGGGAGGTCGCAGCACACATCGCATCGCTGCGGGGACAGTATGAAAACATGGTGATCGTTGTCGGCAACATGGGACAGTCGACAGGGGATCTCATCGCAATGGCCAAGGAAGCCGGACAGGATATCCCGAAACGGGAGCTGGAAGTCCTGCTGGCGGCAGGCGAGCAGCAGTCGGCGTCGCTTCTGGCTATCGCCCTGAACGACATGGGCGTGGAAGCGGAGTCCATGATGGGCTGCAAGAGAGAGATCGTGGCGCATCCGTACTTTGCAGATGAATACGCCAACGTGAAGGAGATCGACACCGAGAGAGTGCAGGAGGTCATCGGCGCAGGCAAGGTGGCGGTAGTAGCCGGATTCCAGGGCATCGACGAGACCAAGGACATCATCGACCTGGGCAGAGGCGGCTCCGACATCACGGCGGTAGGCATCGCGGCCCACTTCGGATGGGAATGCGAGTTTTACACAACTGCGGAATGCATGTACACGGCAGACCCGCAGATGTATCCGGAAGCCAGACCGATCAAGGCGATCACGTACGAAGAAATGATGGAAATGACCAACCTCGGCGCGGATAAGGTGGAAACCAGAGCCGTCGAGCTGGCAAAAAAATATAATGTGAAGTTATTTTTAGGGAAGTCTTTGGAAAAAGATAAGAGTAAAGGAACATATATCGTGAATAAGGAAATGATTGTAAACGAAAACCTCGTAGTAGAGGATATGCCTGTTACAGGAATGGGCATCCAGGATGAAATATCGATCTTTACACTGCGGAACGTACCGTCCGACGGGAAAGCTGTTGCAGAATGTTTCCGCATTCTCGGAGATCTGGGGATCAACGTGGACATGATCTCGCAGCAGATGGCTGCAGACGGAACCTGCACCGTATCCTTCAGCTGCGACGACAAGCAGGGCAACACGCTGGAAGCAGAGCTGGCCAAGCAGGATGAATTCAAGGATATCGTCATCGACAGAGTATCCGATCTGGCTATGATCTCGCTGGTAGGCGTGGGCATGGCGACACACTCCGGCGTATCCGGCAAGGTGTTCCAGATCCTGGCCGAAAACGGCATCCGCTACTACCACATCACAACGTCGGAAATCTCTATTTCCGTAACGGTAGCGATGGATCAGAAACTGAAGGCAGCGATCGCGCTGTGCAGAGCTTTCCACCTGTAGACAGAGCGCAGCGGGAAAGGAAAAAGGCAAGAGTATGTTCAACATTTCAAAATATCACGGCTGTGGCAACAACTTCGTCATCATCCAGGAAGCGGAGCTGGCCGAGCAGCTGGGAGTGCCCCGTGGAGAGGAGAGCGCGGATGCTTATGCAAAGTTCGCTGCCAGGGTTTGCGACGAGAGCGTGGGTATCGGTGCAGACGGCTTTATCGTCGTTCGGACGGAGCCGGTACTGGAAATGGTCTTCTTCAACAGGGACGGCAGCAGGGCGCCGATGTGCGGCAACGGGATCCGCTGTTTCGCTCACTACTGCAGGGATCACAAGATCCGCATGGGAGACTCCTATCCGGTGAAGACCCTGGCGGGCGACATGGTGGTGGAAGTCAAGAGCACCGACCCGTTCCGGGTGCAGATCGACATGGGCTGTCCGGTCTTTGAGCCGGCTGCCGTATGCGTCGAATCTGACGCGCCGGACCTGATGGAGCTGGAACTTTCTCTGAAGGACGGGAATACAATGACAGTAAGCAGCTTCTTTATGGGAACGATCCACACCGTGCTTTTCGTAGACGACGTGGAAGCCGACTGGATCGAGACCCTGGGCGAAGAGATCTGCAATGCACCGACCTTTGCAGAAAAAACAAACGTCAACTTCGTGAAGGTGGTAGACGATCATACTTTGCAGATGATCACCTACGAGCGCGGAGTGGGCATGACGCAGGCGTGCGGCACGGGAGCATGCGCGTCGGTAGTGACGGCGGCCCGCAAGGGACTTTGCAGCAGGAACGCAGAGGTGATCCTGCCGCTGGGAAGCCTGAACATCGAAATCAAAGACGACGGCCACGTGATGATGGAAGGCCCGTCGGTTCATGTATTAGAGGGTAAGTTATATTAGTTAAGTTGAGAAGGGAGACTAAAAATGATTCGAGGATCGATGGTAGCGCTGATTACACCGTTTAATGAGGACGGAAGCGTTAATTATAAAAGACTGCGGGAGCTGATCGACTGGCACGTGGATCAGCAGACAGACGCAATTCTGGTGCTGGGAACGACGGCTGAAACGCCGACACTGACCGTTTCAGAGGAAGATGAAATCGCACGGATTTCCATCGAACAGGCGAAGGGCAGAGTGCCGATCATCGTCGGCAGCGGCTCCAACAACACGATGGTAGCCATCGAACAGAGCCTGAAGTACGAGAAGATGGGAGCAGACGGACTGCTGGTCATCACACCGTACTACAACAAGACCAGCAAGGCTGGTATGGTAAACCACTTCATGCAGGTTGCGGACGCTGTTCACACTCCGGTTTATGTTTACAATGTACCGGGCAGAACGGGCGTATCCCTTACTTACGAAGCACTGGCGGAGATCAGCCAGCACAAGAACATCGTGGGCATCAAGGAAGCCAGCGGCAACATGTCCCTGATCTGCAAATTCTCCAAGCTGATCAACGAAAACTTCAACGTTTACTCCGGTAACGACGATATCAACGTAGCCCTCATGTCCATGGGCGGCGCAGGATCCATCTCCGTAATGGCCAACATCCTGCCGAAGGAAGTTCACGACATCGCTATGGCATGTCAGAACGGCGACTTCGAGACGGCGAGAAAGATGCAGCTGAAGTATCTGGACTTCATCAACGCGCTGTTCATCGAAACAAACCCGATCCCGATCAAGGAAGCTATGAACCTGGCCGGACTCAACGTCGGCGGATACAGACTGCCGCTCTGCCCGATGGCGGACGACACCAAGGCTGTGCTGAAGGCTGAGATGGAGAAGCTGGGTCTGATCTAAGCAGGTTTTTCTGCAAAGCGCGCTCCGCGCGGCGGCTTCTCGGAATGATCGGGCAGTTTGCCGGCCGGGACGCAGCAGACAATACGAAAGGGGACAACAATGAACGTAGCAGTATTAGGCGGCGGCGCGATGGGACACGTGCTGGCGCAGATGATAGAAGAAAAGGAAGGCTTTGCCCTGGCGGGCATCGTGGATCCTCTTAACGGGGAAACTCTGGCAGATCTGGACGGCGTGGATGCAGTCATCGACTTCAGCAACCCGGCCAACCTGCCGATGGTGATTTCTTTCTGTGAGGAGCACAAGTGCCCGGCGGTCATCGCGACAACGGGATTTTCTGACGAAGAAACAGCTCAGATCGAGGCGCTGGGTCAGAAAGTGCCGGTGGTATTTTCCGCTAACTATTCCCTCGGCATCAACGTGATGAAGCGGGTGGTGGCAGAGATCACACCGATCCTGGAAGACGCCTTCGACATCGAGATCATCGAAAAACATCATAACAAGAAGCTGGATGCACCGAGCGGCACGGCCAAGATGCTGCTGTCCGCAGCTGATCCGGACGGCTCTTACGACCACGTTTACGGCAGAGAGGGCAACCGGAAGAGAGGCAAGGAGATCGGCATCCATGCCATTCGTGCAGGTTCCATCGCAGGGGAACACACCGTGCTGTACGCCGGTGACGACGAGCTGCTGGAAATCAAGCATACCGCCGGATCCAAGAAGATCTTCGCAGCAGGCGCCCTGAAAGCAGCAGCTTTCGCAGCGGAAGCAGGAAACGGTTACTTCACGATGGAAGACGTGTTATTCGGATAAGGAAAAAACATCAAAGCATCAGTCCGGGCGGGCTGGTGCTTTCTGTGGTTTAAGCAGGCCCGCCGCACTACGGCCGGCGGCAGAAAACAAACGAAAGGATATATGCAACATGGAAGCAAGAGAAATTATAGAATTCATCGGAAACGCTGAAAAAAAGACGCCGGTAAAGGTTTACGTCAAGGAAAAGGAGCCTGTTGATTTCGCTGGATGTCAGGTATTCGGCAACGGGGACAAGATCGTCTTCGGCGACTGGGCTGTGGTGCAGCCGATCCTCGCAGAAAATGCGGACAAGATCGAAGACTTCGTGGTAGAAAACGACTGCAGAAATTCGGCTATCCCGCTTCTGGACATGAAGAATATCAAAGCTCGTATCGAACCGGGCGCATTCATTCGCGACAAGGTTGAGATCGGGGATAATGCCGTGATAATGATGGGTGCGATCATCAACATCGGCGCAGTCATCGGTGAAGGATCCATGATCGACATGGGCGCCGTTCTGGGCGGCAGAGCGACGGTTGGCAAGAACTGCCACATCGGCGCGGGCACAGTTCTGGCAGGCGTTATCGAACCGCCAAGTGCACAGCCGGTCATCGTGGAAGACGACGTTGTCATCGGTGCTAACGCTGTAGTGCTGGAAGGCTGCCGCATCGGCAAAGGCGCAGTTGTAGCAGCAGGCGCAGTCGTAGTGGACGACGTCCCGGCAGGTGTAGTAGTAGCAGGCGTTCCTGCAAAGATCATCAAGGACGCTTCCGACACAGCATCTGAAAAGCTGGAAATCGTAGACTTGCTGCGCAAGCTGTAAGAGAATAGAGTAGTAAAAAAAGTGTGCAGAGAAATCGAAGATTTCTGTTGCACACTTTTTTTGTGCTGTGGAGGTGTCTCGGCACGATTTTATGATTTTTCCTGCTTGACGATTATATTTTACGAAGATATAATTGCAACGGAATCAATATCGACTGTATTTTTTACATAGAACAGCAAGGAGGAAGGATTGAAACGAAAAGCTTTTCGTGCTGCATTTCCATATACGATACCGATTTTCGCCGGGTTCTGGTTCCTGGGTCTGACCTACGGGATCTACATGAACGTATCGGGATTCAGCTTCTGGTATCCCATGATCATGAGCCTGACCATCTTTGGCGGGAGCCTGGAATTTGTTGCAGTCAGCATGCTGCTGGCCCCCTATGCGCCGGTACAGGTATTCATCATGACGCTGATGATCCAGGCGCGCCATTTGTTTTACGGGATCTCCATGCTGGACAAGTTCAAAGGTCTGGGATGGAAGAAGGCGTATTTGATCTTCGGTATGTGTGACGAGACTTTTAGCATCAACTATACGGCAGAGATCCCGGAGGATGTAGACCGAGGATGGTTCTATTTCTTTGTGACTTTGCTAAATTATTTTTACTGGTTCAGCGGAGCGACGCTCGGTGGACTTTTAGGCGGGCTGATCAAGCTTAACATGGAAGGACTTGATTTCGTCATGACCGCCATGTTCGTTGTGATTTTCATGGAGCAGTGGCTCAAGGAGAAACACCACTGGAGCGAATGGATCGGACTTGGCGCAAGCACTGCGTGTCTGCTGATTTTCGGTCCAGATAACTTCATGATACCGACCATGATATGCATTTTGCTGGCACTGACCACCCTGCGAAAATGGTTGGATCCGAAGGAGGTGGCAGTATGATGACGATGTCACAGCAGGTCATTACCATCGCTCTGTGCGTCGCAGGAACCATGCTGACCCGCTTCCTGCCTTTTGCCGTATTCAACGGGAAACGCCCGACCCCACGATATATACAGTATCTCGGCAAGGTTCTGCCGGGGGCGGTGTTCGCGATGCTGGTGATTTATTGCCTGCGAAACGTTTCGTTTATCAGTGGCAGCTACGGTATCCCGGAACTGATCGGGATCGGCGTAACGGTGGGGCTCCACCTGTGGAAGCGGCAAATGCTGTTTTCTATCGCAGGAGGGACGATCTGTTATATGCTGCTGGTGCAGTTTTTGTTTTGAGATTGGAGTGAAACTATGAAATGGATGATCGCATCGGATCTGCATGGATCCGCATATTACTGTAAAAAGATGCTGGAGGCTTACGACAGGGAAGACGCGCAGCGGTTATTGCTGTTAGGCGATATCCTGTATCACGGACCCCGCAATGACCTTCCCAGGGATTATGCGCCCAAGGAAGTCATTGCGATGCTCAACACCCGAAAAGCCGATATTTACAACGTTCGCGGCAACTGCGACACGGAGGTGGATCAGATGGTGCTGGAATTCCCGGTGCTGACGGAATACATGCTGATCCCGATACTGGACGCTAGCGCGTCGCCTGTGATTTTCGCAACCCACGGCCATATCTATAACGAAAACAACCTGCCTCCATTTCACAAAGGCGATATCCTCCTCCACGGTCACACCCATGTGCCGGCCTGTGCCGACCGCGGAGATTACATCTACATGAATCCCGGCTCCCTGTCCATTCCCAAAGAGGACAGCTGGAACGGATACATGATCCTGGAGCAGTCCTTCCCAGGAGGCTGCCACTTTACCTGGAAAGACCTGGACGGTGAGGTGAAGATGGAGTTTGGGGTGTAGGGGTTGTAATTTGTGAGAATACAAAATGGAAAATTGAAGAAAAGATTTGCGAAAATGTATTTACAAATAATTACAAAAATGATACGATAAGTCAATCAAGAGGGGCAAGTGAAAGCGGTTAGCCACACCTGAAAAGGGGATCCATTGGGATTAGCCGGAAAGGGGTGGTTCGCATGATGGAACACATGATGAATGTTGTTTATCTGCTGATCCTGTACAAAATAGTACGGGAAATAAAATGACTGCCTTTCATTCTGCTAGCTGAAGGCAGTCACCAAACTGCATAGGCTAACCGTTTTACGGTTTCCTCTTGATTTTATTATAGCATAAGAACTTTCAGGGTCAAGTGAAATCTCGAAAAAGGGGATGCGCTATACCGAGTGTTGACGGGAAGCGTGTTGATATTGCTGTATTGAATTTTTTTATTCCTCGTTTTTACCTTTTCTCAAAAACACTTCGATTTTTAGGTTTTGTAATGAACTGATTTGACTTAACTGTATACAAAGATCATACTGGAATCAGTAGAGGGAACTTCCGAAGCATCGGCCCTAGCATCAGCATATATTATAAAATTAAAAGCTGCATATAAAAGTAAATATGGAACAGATATGAAAAGTACGGACATTTTTAATATTATAAAAGAGCTAGGGACTTTAGAGAATGGAAAAGTTGATTATTTAAAGCCATTTGAAAATCTATAGTAATCAAGGAGTATGTTATGTTTATTCATGCATTTGGACCAATAAAAAGAGGAGCAGAGGATCAGATAAAAAAAGTATATTTTTTAATTATTCCTATTGTGATTGTGATTTTTCTCATTGCTTTTTTTGTTTTGAAAACACAGCTGTTTTCGGCACTTGTGATTTCTGTAATGTATTTCTGGGGACTGGCGTATTGTATTTTAGGGCATAAACGACTTTATAAAGCAAAGAAATATAAAGGCCATAAATTTTTTAGATGGTTGGCATTGGTTATAGCGGCTCTTTATTTTATTTATGGTGTGCTTTTGTACTTTCTTGAAGATGTTGATTTTATGAATACTTTTGCCTTAGTAGAAGTTTTAGCGCTTTTGATTACAATTCAGATGGTGCGAAATGGCTATCGGTATTAGACTAATAAACAGACCAACCAAAAAAACCACTTCCCAATCAGGAAGTGGTTTTTCTCTATTCAACTAAATTCTTATTTTACTTCTACTGTCCAGCCCATGTCATCGGCGATCTTGCCTGTCTGGATTCCGTAGATCGTATCGTACAGTTCCTGTGCGATCGGTCCGATTTCTCCGTTGTTGATGATCATGTCTTCATCCTTGTAGCGCAGTTCGCCGACAGGGGAGATTACTGCAGCAGTACCGGATGCAAACATTTCCTTGAACTTGCCGTCCTTGTATGCCTGAACGATTTCGTCGATCGTTGTCTTTCTTTCAGCAACCTTGATGCCCTTCTTCTTCAGGATAGCGATTACGGAGTTTCTCGTGATACCCGGCAGGATCGTTCCATCCAGCGGAGCCGTTACAACTTCGTCGCCGATTACGAAGAATGCGTTGGAAGTACCAACTTCTTCAACATACTTTCTGTGAACGCCGTCCAGCCACAGGATCTGCTCGTAGCCCTTTGCATGAGCTTCTTCCTGAGCCTTTAAGCTTGCCGCGTAGTTGCCGCCGCACTTCGCTTCACCAGTACCGCCGTCTGTAGCACGAACGTACTTGTCCTCAACATACAGCTTCGTCGGAGTCAGACCGCCAACATAGTACGGACCAACCGGGCTCAGGATGATGATGAACTTGTAGTGATTGGAACGACGAACGCCCAGGAACGCTTCATCCGCGATGATGAACGGACGAATATAGAGAGCTGTTCCTTCCTTCTGCGGGATCCAGTCAGCATCGATCTTTACGAGAGCCTTGATGGCTTCTACGAACAGGTCTTCATCGATCTGCGGGATGCAGAGTCTGTCGTTGGTACGATTTGTTCTCTGTGCATTCATGTATGGTCTGAAAAGGAGCACTCTGCCGTCTTCGCTCTTGTAAGCCTTCAGGCCTTCAAACATTTCCTGTGCATAGTGGAAAACAACAGCCGCAGGATCCAGGCTCAGCGGTCCATAAGGAACGATTCTTCCATCGTGCCAGCCTTCGCCTTCCTGGTAGTCCATGATAAACATATGGTCTGTGAATTCTGTACCGAATCTCAGAGTATCAGGATCCGGCTTTTTCTTAGGGTTAGGATTTTTAGTAATTGAAAATTCGTATTTCATAACTGTCTCCTTTTCTTATTTTATATTTATTTTTTCGTTATGGTTTTGGATTTTTCCATGTGTATATTTTACACCAACTCAACGGGAAAGTCCATCAGTACATGAATACTATAATACTGATATTGTGTTTTGTCAACAACGAATAAAGCAAAAACTTATAAATACAAACAAAAACAACAAAATCCCTGCAAATTCTTTAAACCCACATAATCTTCTTCTATAATAAGGTACTATGATGAAACGGAAAAATAAGAGAAGCCTGCCGGTCCGGCTGTTCTCCCTGCTGGTGAAGCTGGTGATTGCAGCCGTCATACTGGTCGTAGGCATAAATGTATATATAACGAAAACAACAGAAAAGGAAATCAAAGCCGCCGTGGATTCCGGCGAGACGACCATCACCACGCAGGAGGTGCAAAGCTTCCGCGCCGCCGATCCGGAGTGTATCATGGTTCTTGGTGCTGCTGTAAGGCCGGACGGGACGCCGTGTAAAATGCTGCGGGACCGCCTGGATCTGGGTATCATGCTCTATAAGCAGGGCGTGGCGCCGAAGCTGCTCTTTTCCGGAGACAACGGACAGGTTGTATATAATGAAGTCAACGCCATGAAAAAGTACGCCGTCAATGCCGGGGTGCCGGAGAAGGACATTTTCCTCGACCACGCAGGCTTTTCCACCTACGAATCGGTGTATCGGGCTAAGGCTATTTTCGACGTGGACAGCATGGTGGTGGTGACCCAGCGGTATCATCTGTACCGGGCGCTGTACGGCTGTCACAGGATGGGCATCACCGCACTGGGCGCTGCTGCAAAGGATACAAACAAAGGGCAGGAAGTCCGGGAAGCCCGTGAGATCATGGCGCGCGACAAGGACTTCGTCAAGTGGATCTTCAAGCCGGAGCCCACGTTCATGGGCGAGACTATATCTATCAACGGAAGCGGCATTTCGACCCAGTGATGGTGCAGCATCGGCCGGACCGCAATTTATCGAGAAGAAGGAGTATCACATGAATAACGAAACATCAAAAGTAGCGCTGGTGCGCTGCTTTTCTTATCAGCAGGAAGAGGTCGAGCAGGCGCTTGCCAAAGGTCTGGCGCTCCTCGGCGGATTTTCGGAGATTTTTTCTGCAAAGACTACGCCGGAGGCTACCGGTCTGCCGCGACATAAAATCACCACCGAAAGCAGGCTGGTCTTAAAACCCAATCTGCTGGCGAAGACCGATCCGGATAAAGCATGCACCACCCATCCGGCGGTCTTTCACGCCGTGGGGAAGGTTTTACAGGAATCGGGATATACCAATCTGAAATACGGAGATTCTCCGGGCAATCCCATGATCAAAGTGGAAAAAGTGGCTGAGGAATGCGGCATCAAACAGGCAGCAGATGACCTGGGGATCCCCCTGGGAGATTTCGAGCACGGGACGCAGGTGGATTTTGCGGGAAGAGCGGCAGATCATTTCGTGCTGTGCGACGAAGTGCTGGCGGCCGACGGCATCGTCAACGTCTGCAAGATGAAGACCCATCAGCTGGAGCGGATCACAGGTGCGGTGAAAAATACCTTTGGATGCGTGTTCGGCATCAACAAAGGTATGTCCCACGCTCAGTTTGCCACGGCGGAGACTTTCGCGAAAATGATCGCGGATCTGAATCTTCTGGTGCATCCTGTCCTTCACGTCATGGACGGGATCATGGCCATGGAGGGCAACGGCCCCCAGTCGGGGACGCCGACTCCTATGAACGTATTGTTATTATCCACTGATCCGGTGGCGCTGGACGCGGTGTTCTGTCATCTGGTGAACCTGAAGCCCGAGCTTGTACCGACCAACGTCAGCGGGATGGAACAGGGCGTCGGGAACTTTGCAGAAATCGAAGTTTTGACGGAAGAAGGAAGCTTGACTCCGGAGGAAGCCGGGGCGAAATACGGCAATAAAAAATTCAACGTGCAGCGGAGCGCGGAGTTTCGCGGGGCGCTCCAGCCGGTGAAATTTCTGGCGCCATTTCTGGAGAAAAAGCCTATCGTGAAAAAAGATAAATGCGTGGGATGCGGGATCTGCGTGCGTGCCTGCCCGGTGGAAGGCAAGGCAGTGGAAGTGCGCGGCGGCAAAGCGGAGTACGACTACAGCAAGTGCATCAAGTGCTACTGCTGTCAGGAGATGTGCCCAGAGGAGGCCATCACCGTGAAAAAGTCTCTGCTGGCCCGGATCGCCGACCGCCGCTGGAGAGTGTAGAGAACCCGGGGAGAAATCTTTGCATATACTGATACAGGTGAGCATGATGCCGCCTGTATTTTTTTATAATGCGAGGAGTATCTTCCGGAGATATTCCTCAGGTGGCGGGCAGGCGGAACATTGCGCGGCCCGAATCGGAGGAGGTTCCTATGATTTATCTGGATAACGGGGCGACGTCGTTTCCCAAGCCGAGGCAGGTCACCGACGCCGTGATGGAGGCGATGACACAGTACTGCGCCAATCCCGGAAGGTCATCCCACTTTCTGGCGGCGCGGACGGCGCAGGAGATTTACAAAACCCGCACAGCACTGGCACTGCTGCTGGGGCTGGAGGATGCGGGGCGGATCGTGTTCACTAAGAATGGAACGGAGGCGCTGAATCTGGCGCTGAAAGGGATCCTGCGACCGGGAGATCACGTGATCACTTCCTCTATGGAGCACAATGCGGTGCTGCGGCCGCTGAAGCAGCTGGAAGCTTCCGGCGTGGAAGTGACCATCCTGCCGTGTGACCGGGAGGGGCGTCTGAAACCCCATCAGATCCGGCACGCGATCCGGCCGGAGACGCGGATGATCGTGCTGACGGCAGCCTCCAACGTGACGGGGACCCTCATGCCTCTGGAAGAAGTGGGGAGGATGGCTTTGCGACGCGGGATCTTGTTCTGCGTCGACGGCGCGCAGGGCGCAGGTCATATGGTGATCGATGCAAAGGCGCAGCATATCGATCTGCTGGCGGCGCCGGGGCACAAGGGGCTTTTGGGGCCGCAGGGAACGGGATTTTTATATGTTCGGCCGGGGCTGTCTCTGCGTCCGCTGCTTGCGGGCGGAACGGGGAGCCGCTCGCGGGAGCTGGAGCAGCCTTTGGATTTTCCTGATGGATATGAAGCGGGGACGGTCAATGCTCCGGGGATCATCGGGCTGGGCGCCGGGGTGCGGCTGCTGAACAAGATCGGCATCGAAGCGGTGTGTCAGCACGAGCGGGAGCTGACAGAGAAGCTGCAAAGAGGCCTGCGGGCGATCGCGGGCGTTACGGTCTACGGCCCGTCGGACTGCAGGGAAAAGACGGCGGTGGCCGCCTGGAATCTGGAGGGGCGGCCTTGTGAAGAAATTGCATTGGCGTTAAACGATCGATTTGGAATTGCAGTGCGTGCAGGGCTTCACTGCAGCGGCCTGGCCCATGAGACCATCGGTACGCAGGATATCGGCTGCGTGCGTATGTGCCCGGGATTTTACACCGGCGAAGAGGAGATCCGCAAGACGCTGGAAGCCGTGCGAGAGCTGGCGGCGGAAAGGTAGCGTTTTTGCTTGGGGAATCGGGAGCTGGACGGCTCTGCAGCGAAGAGGAGCAGGAAACGACCAGGCGTGCAGACAGTTGGGAAACAGCCTTTGCAGGAGATACGGCTGGATTGCCGGGGGAAAGCGTGTGGTTTTACAGAAAACCTGCGGCGGGAACTTTGCAGAAAAAAAGGACTGAAACCGCTGGGGTTCAGTCCTCGGATGGTCGTTCTATTTTAGTTTGGCTGCATCGGCGCCGTAAGCGGCCTGGTCATCTGTGAAGCCGTTGCTCTTCAGCTCCTCGATCATGGTCGCGCGGGTGTAGCTGCCGGTCGTGAGCAGCTGGTTCGCCATGCGGGCAGCCTGCTCGTTCCAGTTGGCGCCGCAGTTGTCCGCCGCGTAGGTGGCGTCCGCGTTGGAATAGCCGTCGAACTCCAGCTGAGTCACCATGCCGTCATGGGAAAGCGGGAGATTGCTGAGATATTCCTTTGCACGATCCAGCGCTTTTTGCTGGGATTCGGTGTCGCCGCTGCTGGATGGCTCCTGCGTATCGCTGTCCTGATCCGGCGTCTGCGCCGTGATGTTGGAGCCGTTCAGATCTATCGTGCCATCGAGCAATGCTGTGCCGTATTGGGAGAAAAGAAACGCTTCCCCTGCCAGTCCTGCGGCGATGATCAATGTGATGATGATCCGCACTGCCAGCGGGAATTTTTTGCGCGCCCACATGAGGATAAGACCCACT
This sequence comes from uncultured Clostridia bacterium, assembly GCA_934281605.1. Taxonomy (GTDB): domain Bacteria; phylum Bacillota; class Clostridia; order Peptostreptococcales; family Anaerovoracaceae; genus Lentihominibacter. The sequence continues at coordinate 175,628 of CAKQXD010000002.1, forward strand.
GGCCAGAAAATGAACAGCCACAGGATCACATACCAGGTTTTGTGGGAAACGCCCTGTTTCTTTTCGGTCGGTTCCACGTAATCGCCCCATGGGTCCTCCGCCGAGGCAAAACCCTGGTACCATTCGCTGTCTTCATAGGAGACCGGTTCCGCCTGCGGGAGTACGTCGTCCTTGTAGCGTTTTTTGGAAAAGTTTCCGCGGACGGTGTTTTCGTCCTCCAGTGCTGTGTAGTAGCAGGTGTCTTTTACGATGGCGTAAGGTTCGGTTTCCGCTTCTTTCTGCCACCGGCGCGCGGCTCGTTCGGCGTGCATCTGTGCATATTGTCTGCCGGCATGGCTGCGGATGTCCATTTTGGTCTGGCGGAGCGTGTCGTGGGAAGTATCACGCGGCTCGCTGTCTGTGCCCTCTTCCGGAAGGTCGGCGAGATCCGTGATAGCTTCATCTGTTGCTTCTGCGGTGGAGTCGTCTGCCGCTTCTGTGACGGAGTCGTCTTTTGTTTCTGTGATGGATCCGTCTTCTGTGAGATCCAGCGTTTCTGCCGGATCGGTGTCGGCATCGCCGATTTTGGCTGTCTCCATTGCTGGATCTGTTGCTGGTGCAAGATCGTTTGCCGTGAAATTTTCTGTCGGAACTGCAGGATCAGATGTCACTGCGGAATCTTCTGCGCTGATTGGACCGTTTGCATTAGTCGGCGCATCTTCTTCCAGCGTAAGGATTTCCGTGGTGGAATCGCCTGCCTCGGCAGCAGCCTGCGTGAGATTGCTTGCGGAGTCTGTGAGATCGCTTGCCGTGAAATTTTCTGCCGGAACTGCCGGGTTAGAAGCTGCTTGTGTGGATGACTCTGGTGCGAGATCGCTTGCCGTGAAATTTTCTGCCGGAACTGCCGGATCGGATGTCGCTGCGGAATCTTCTGTGCCGGAAGTCGCTGATTCCGGAGTCGTCTGTTCTGCCGGATCAGGAGCTGCCGGAGCTGCAGGTTTTCCCGGTTCGGATGCTGTATTGACGTCGGTCATAAGCAGTTCATCGAATTCCGCCGGAAAATCATCTTCCTCCTGCTGCGGCTGCAAAGTTGCCGGAGTTGCAGGCTGAGGAGGAATGGATTGCTGCGCTGGAGCTGCCGGATGTGCCGGTCTGCCCTGCTGTGGTGCGTCTGTGGCCGGAATAGCTGGATCGCCCTGCATCGCCGGGTTTACAATAGCTGCCGGATTTTGCTGAACCGCCGGAGCCGATTGCACTGGTGCGGTCGGGTTCACCGGAGATGCCGGTCTTGCCGGAGCCGCCTGCTGAGCCGGACTCGACTGGTTTGCCGGTGCAGTTTCCTTGTCAGCATAAGCGGCATATTTCTGTCTGTATTTCTGTGAACGCCGCGGCAGTGTAGATGGGCGGTATTCTCCGTTTGACTGCTGTGGAGCTGCCGGTCTTGCCGGATTTGGGGCTGCTTGCTGAGGTGGAATTGCCGGTGATGCCGGAGCAGCTTGCTGAACAGGCACTGCTGGATTTCCCGGAACTGCCTGCTGAGCTGGAGCCGCTGGCTTTGCAGGAACTTCCTGACTTGCTGGGGTGGCCTGGTTTGGGGTCGCCGGGTTTGCCGGGGCAGATGAATTTCCTGGAACTGCTTGCCCTGAAGCTGCCTGCTGCATGGAAGGCGCCGGGCTTGCCGGAGCTGCCGGGGTCGGGGACTTTGCAGGAACTGGACGAGCTCCCGCCGCCGTTCCCGGCGTTTTAGATGGATCAAAACGCTGATACTGTATCGTGCGCTGTGCTTTTTCTTGTGGATCGGTCTTCAAGACGACGGTTGCCGCGCCGCATACCGGGCAGTGGTCGTCATTCGTTCTGTGACCGCAAGTTGGACATTGTTTCATTTTTGTATCACCATACTCTTTCTTTGTCTCATTGACTTGCTCTATTTTATCATTTATTGCGGGTGGCGGCAAGAGTGCGGGGCGAATTGGCGCGGATCCGGGCAAGGTGAGGTGACAGGGAGTACGATTTGCCTGGCGACCGCTGCTAAGGATGAAAATCTGGAAATTTCAGGTTTGGTTTCATCCGGAGGCGGGCAGTTTCGGATGGTAAGGATGAAGGATTATGCAAAGAGGTGGGTTCGGGGGTGTTGTTCATCTTTAAGCGGGGGAATTAAGGGCGACAGGGATGAATTCCAAAAAATGGATTGACAATCGACACGACGCACTGTAAAATATTGACAATTAAAGGCGGGGACTGGAGGGAGAGCAAAGGAGGAAAGAATGTATCAGGGGAATTACTGCAATGAAATGAAGGAGAAACTGCTCGATCTCTACGAGATCGAGCTGGCGCGGAAGGCCGTCATGCAGAAAGAATTGAAAACCCTGCCGGATGGCAGACTGGTAATCAAGCAAAACCGGGACAAGTATTTTATGCTGTATCAGGCGAATGGGACGAAGCTGGAAGGGATCACCCGGGATAAAGACAGGAGCCGGCAGCATGCGCGGAAGTGTTTTTTGGAAAATCAGCTGGAGATCTGTCAGCTTAATTGTGATGCGATGGAAGCGGCCCTGCGATCGGTTCGCAGTGGAGAGATGAAACGGGATAAACCTGTGCGGCCCGGGGCGGTTTCGCGTCTGATGCAGATATTTCCGGACGGAGAATTTCGGTATTCGGCAGAGGCGCTGGCGTGGATGAATGCGCCTTATGAGCGGAATCCTTATCGCCCGGAAGACTTGCGCTATATGGCGAGGAATGGATTGATGGTACGATCGAAATCCGAGCGTTCCATTGCAGATTCACTGCTGAAAAACTGCGTGGCCTTTCGCTATGAAGCGAAAACTATCATTTGTGGCAGAGTCTATTATCCGGATTTTACGATCCTTTGCAGTGACGGGACGATTCTGATTTGGGAGCATTTCGGGCTGGATGACAAGGAGGATTACTTCCTGCAGTCCTGCCGGAAAATGCGGAATTACAGGAAAGCTGGATACGATATTCACCGGACGCTGATCTGCACGTATGAGAGCGATTTGCTTTCGGAGGAAAAGCTGGATTTTCTGATCCGGCGGTATGTGTGGTAGGGCTCGCAAGGTGTAGTCGTGGGTCGTGTTGGATCAAGAAAAGTGCTGCTCGTAAGGCTAAGGATGAAAATCTGGAAATTTCAGGTTTGGTTTCATCCTAAAGCCTGGGGTCGCTGGAAACAAGGATGAAGCAGCCGTCACGAAAAGCCGTTTTTTGAAGGTTTTCATCCTAAAAGTGGATAATGACCGGGCGTAAGGATGAATGGGCGATGGCTATGCCCCGGCAGCAGATCCTGCAATCCAGGATAATCTGACAATCCAGCGCAGAAGAAAAGCAGAGTCCATATATGCGGACTCTGCTTTTATATCCGGGATTCCTGAACTGGTTGATCTCACTCCAGGCCTTCTCATCTCAGGCTTTCCCTCCAGTCCTTTTTTCCCTCAGCGCTTACCCACGCTCCATCTTTATTCTTTTCGCTACTTCCCCTCTTAGCTCTTTCTCCGGATCACGCTCACACTTGCGCCGCTTGCGGCGAGAAGTGCCAGCAGGGTGTAGAGGGCGATGTTGGCTTCATCGCCGGTCTTGACTGCGTGAGCCAGAGCAGCTTTTGGCGAAGAAGCGATGGTCTGCTGTGCGGCAGGTCCGGTCGGAGTATCGAGAGACGCCGGCGGCTTTGGATCTTCCGGAGTCTCTGGCGGGATCTTTGCAGGATCGATGATCAGCTCACCGTCGGTCACTTCGAACAGGACTTTGGAGAAGTTGCCGCTGCGATTCTCAAAATCGGAAGCCGCAAGTCCCATAAGATAAGTGCCCTCGTCAGTTCCGGAAGCGGCAGCTGAACCATTGAAAACAAAATCCTCTTCGTGGTACAGCTCATTGCTGATGGAATCCACGTCGTAGCCGGTCACGGAATGTTCCTCACCGTCAAATTCCACCCGGTCTTTGTGCCCGGTGATCTTAACGATGACAGCCTCGGAAACCGGGGTGATGATCAGCCCGCCGTCTTTGACGATGATGGTGATCTCCGCATAGGAATCCGACGTTGCGGTGAAATCCGCTGCCGTCAGTCCCATGGCGTAATGATCCGCGTCGACGCCGGAAGCGACAGCCTTATGACCGTCTTTCAGCGCCACGTGAATGTCCTTACCGCCAGCGTCGGTGGTGAATCCGGACACGCTCTGCTCCTCGCCGTTGTAGACCTTCGTGTCGTGATTTCCGGTGACGGTCACCGTCGCCTTTTTCGCTTCCCACTGTGCTGTCAGCACGTTAGGCTGCGGGTCTTCCGTATCCAGCCAGATCACTTGGCCCGGCTTGGCGATGGCGGTCCTGCCGTTCTTGTCGGTGTACTGCCAGCCGGTGAAGCGGTAGCCCTTCTTAGTGAAACCGATGGAGTCTGTCGTTACATCCAGCACGGTGTGGCTTCCATTGTTTTTCAGTGCAAAGGTCTTGTCGCTGCCTTCTGCTCCGTCTCCAGGCTTGTAGATCACCGAGGTTTCGACTTCGGCCTCGCCCCACTGGGCGGTCAGAGTCGTGTTGCCCGTGATGGTGATCTTGTCGCCAGGCTGGTAGATCTTGCCGTCCACGGAGGACTTCCAGCCCAGGAAATGCGGTGCATTGTCAGGCCCTTTCAGATCAGAACCCTTGGATTTGACCCGCGCCTTGGAATCCTTGGCGTAAGACCGGGAATCCGACGGAACCGTGCCGCTTCCGTCGCCCGCATCATAGGTCACGGTAAAGGAGCTGGCGTTCAAAATATACGGATACAGGTCGTAGTTCTGGTTGATTTCCGTGGCGTAGTTGAACGGGGTGTACACGTAGTCGCCGTCAGAGCCGGAACGGAGTGCCCATCCCATCCAGCGCTCGCCATCTGCCAGAGCAGGCTTTGCAGCATCGAAATCTTCTTCAGAAACCTGGCCGCCTCTGGAAACCTTGACCGCTTCATCCGTCGTGCCGTGAGCCGTCACCGTGTAAGTCGGCGCAGACCACTTGGCGTACAGCGTGATGCTCTGAGCCGGCATGGTTCTGCCAGTGAAGACGTATTTGTCTCCCTGCCCCAGCTCGTTGTCGTACCAGCCGTCGAAATGCCAGTCTTCCTTGCCGGCAGGAGCCTTTGGCGTATAGGCTGCATCGGTGATGCTCTGCTGATACTTTTTGGTAACGACCTTGTCCTTCGCGCCGCTGTTGATGAAGACGATGTCATAGCTGTTGCGGCTGTAGTAGAATTTGGCGTTGTTGTAGCGGTCATGATTTTTTGTACCGTGAGAGTAGGTGAACCCGGTGATCGGATACTTGTCTTCGTCGGTCACGTAATAGTCGGTGCCCGGGCTGGTATCCTTATGGTGCAGGGTGTAGGTTGCCTTTCCGCCGGTAACCGTCCCTGTTTCGCCCGGCAGCACTTCCACATAATAGAAAGCGGTTTCCGAACCTTTGCCGGTTTTCGGGCCGTAGAAAGTCGCTCCATTGAGCGGCATCACATCGATGTTGGCCTGATACGGGCCACCATTGCCCCGGTCATCCCGGTCGCGTTTGGTCACAGACCACGTACTGCTGCCATTATAGGTCGGCCACTTGTCGCTGATGTTAGCTCCGTATTTTGCTGAGATCTTCAGCGCCGTGTATTCCGTGCGGCCGTTCATGCTGTAGAATTTTACTTCATATATATTGCGGCTGTAATACACGTTGATGATGGTGGAGCCGTCCCCGGCGATCTCTTTCTGCTGGATTTTCTTTGCAGTGAACCCCTTGTAAGCCTTTGATTTCGCGGCGGTTTCAGTTCCGGTAGTGCCTTTCAGCGCCTCGATATCCTTGGACGAATACTTGTCATCGTCGGCGTTTTCCAGCCAGTGGATCACCGTGTACTGCGTGTTTTTGGCAGGCGTCCATTTGGCGTATACTGTGGTGCTTTTGGTGATTTCTGCAAAATCCGCAGCCTGGCTCAGCGCCTGATCCAGGTACCAGCCGGCGAAGGTGTAGCCTGCCTTTGCCGGTACAGCTGGTGCGGAGGCCGTGGAACCGGCACTGTAGAATTTCGGCGCGATATACGTTCCGCCGTCGGACTTGCAGGTGATCCAGAAGCCCTTTTCCACTTTCGGGTACAGGTAGATGTCCTCTTCTGCGAAGGTGACGCCGCTGGCACTCTGGCTCAGCGACGGGTCGGTGTACCAGCCGGTGATGGATTCATCGGTGCCTACTGCAAAGGTCACGTCCGAGGTGCTCACGGCCGTCCCGGGGAGTCCCTCCTTGGTGCGGATGACGCGGGCGCTGGATCCCGTCCCGTCCATGAAGTAGACGTAGCAGATGGTTTCGTACTTGGCGTCCACGCGGATGGTCCGGGTTTCCGTGATGCCTGACTGCTTACCGAAGGCGGTGAACGGTGTGCCATCGATCACCCAGCCGATGAACTTGGAGCCTTTGATAAAGGTAGCTTCCGGTTCCCGCAGGGAATCACCGTTTTTCACGGTCTGGCTGCTGATCTTCTTACCGCTGGCATAGAATTCGTAGGTGATCAGAGCCGGTTCCTCGGTTTCGATGGACTGGGTCGCGACGCCGTTATCAGTCTGGGACGGCTGTCCTGCAGCTTCGGATGAAGGGTCCTGTCCCGGCGCCGCTGCCGATTCGGCTGCGGCAGAGTCCGATGAAGTTTTTTCTGCCGGCGATGGCGAAGACCCCGAAGATGCGGAAGAACTCGACGAGGATCCCGCTGCCGGCTGCTCGGATGCCGCCGGATCTTTGGCAGGAGCCTCAGCATCGGACTTTGCAGCATCGCCGGAAGAGCTGTTTTCAGCTGCGACCGGCTGACCCGAAGACTGAGCAGCGTCTTCTGCCGTGACGACAGGTTCCGCCTCACCTCCCGTGTCTGCAAAAGCCATCGAACCGGACGACAGCACCATGGTGGCCGCCAGCGCGAAGCTCAAAGCCTTTGCAGCTCTGTGTTTGACTTTCATAACCTTTTCCTCCTTACTGTGAAAAAATAAAATATATGCCCCGAAAGCCGGATTGCTTCCGGGAAACAAAAAACAGAACGCCGCTGAAAAGAATGATGATCTTTACTATGACGTTCTGCTTTGTTGTTTGTGAGATGTGTATGTGATTGTGATGCTATTCGCCTACCGCATCGTTTCTGCGGTATTCGTAAAAGGTGTTTCTGCTGATGCCGGCCGCTCTGCAAAGATGGGAAATGCAGCGGCGGTATTCCTCCTGCTGTGCAATCCCCTCGATGATCCGGCAGACCTCGGTGCGCGGCAGCGACTGTCCGGTTTCCTCCTGCTCCCGCTCGTAAACCCGGCGTAAAAGCTGGATCTCTGCCCGGAGTTTTTTGATGATTTCCTCCTGCTGGCGGCAGCGGTCGATGGTGTATTTTTTTCCGGATTCCATCTTTTCCGACGGGGTGGCGCTGTCTTCCTGCGGGGAGATCTTCCCCAGCACAGCGCTCCGTTCCCCCAGGGTGCCGCTCTGATACGATTCCTTCCAGCGGGCGCATGCCCGTTCGATCCGCTTGGAACCCAGGATCTTGATATCGAACCCGGCGTCGCGGAAGATCTGCGTCGGACGCTTTCCCTCGATATATTCTTCCATAAATAAGAATTTGAATTCGGTAGAATACGAAATGCTCTTTTCGTTTACGTCAGATACATAGGGATTGCGAAGCAGAATTTCCATTTCCTCTTTTGTGAAATTTCCTCGTCCCATGGGACGCCTCCTTCTCTCTCATTAAAAAAAGATAAAAACTATAAAAAAATCCTTTTGAAAAAGTCACATGCTGTGTTCATTTCAAAAGGATTATTTGGTCGTAATGTTATAAATACTACGGAAAAATTTTATTTACTTGTGATAGGCTTCGTTTCGTATGATTTTAAAGCTGCGGTAGATCTGTTCCAGCAGGATGATCCTCATCATCTGGTGCGGGAATGTCATGGCAGAAAAGGAAAGCTTGAAGTCGGCCCGCTTGCTTACGGCAGGCGACAGTCCCAGAGAGCCGCCGATGACGAAGACGATGCTGCTTTTTCCCTGCAGCGCCAGGTCGTCGATCTTTGCAGCAAGCTGTGTAGAAGACAGTCCCTTGCCACCGATCTCCAGTGAGATGACGTAGTCGGACGGTTTGATTTTGGCGAGGATGGATTCCCCCTCGGCTTCCTTGACCGCTTCCTCGTCGGCAGGCGATGCGTTGGCAGGCAGCAGGCTTTCCTTCAGCTCCGTGATCTGTAGATTGGCAAAGCGCTTCAGCCGCTTGGAATATTCCGCCTGGGCGTCGCGCCAGTATTTTTCTTTCAGTTTTCCGATGCATAAAATCGTAATGTTCATATTTATACCTCGTAAAGGCAGCTGCAGGCGTCGCGCAGCATGACTTCCACCGTCAGGTCGTCCCCCGGGAAGATGTCCTGCTCCTGCAGTGTGTTGGTAACGGTCAGCATGGCCACCGACGGGTCGTTGTTTTCGCGGGAAAGATGTCCCAGCAGGACCTGTCTCGGCTTGCGGTTTTCCTCGATGAGGCGGCAAAGGCATTCGCCGGCGGACACGTTGGAAAGGTGTCCGTGATCCCCCAGGATCCTGCGCTTCAGGTGGTACGGGTAGCGTCCCATCAGCAGGATCTCCTTCTCGTGGTTGGCTTCCAGGAGCAGCAGGTCGGCGTCTGTGATTTCTGCAAAGATCTCGTCGGTTATGTATCCTACGTCCGTGACGATGCTGATCTGCCGGCCGTCATAATAGATGGAAAATCCAACCGGTTCTGCTGCGTCGTGGGGGATGGCGAAAGGCCTGATCCGAAAATCATCGATCTGAAAATCCTCCCCCGTGGTGAACACCCTGCGGCAGCCCTCAGCCACCGGTCGCTCGATGTGCTCCCACGTTTCCCGATTGGCCCAGGCGAGGATATTAGGAAGCTTCTTCGTCACGATGGGCAGGCTCTTCACGTGGTCGATGTGCTCGTGGGTCACCAGGATGGCGGACACGTTTTCAAAAGGCGTTCCCGTCTCCTCCAGCCCCTGGAAGATCTTCTTCCCGGAAATCCCCGCATCCACCAGGATGGCAGAGCGCTCGTTTTTTATCAGGTAACAGTTGCCGCTGCTTCCGCTGGCAAAAGAACAAAACTGTAATGGCATATGGTCAAACTCCGTTCTAGTGTTTTTAGTTTACATGGCATACGGGTGAAGCACAACCCCCCAGAGAGGTGCAAATTGTATTATGATTCGACACCATGCCTTTCGTTCAAACGAATATCACTAAGATACTCCAATTTAGGGCAAAAGTCAATTTACCAGGCGGGAATGGCGGAAGCTGCGCCAGTGCCCGCCGAGTTGCATGTCATTGTGCGTCATTGTGTGTCATTGTGCGTCATTGCGCATCATTGTGCTTCATTGCGCATCATTGTGCGTCATTGCGCATTCATCCTTACGCCCTGTCATTGTCGGCTTTTGGGATGAAACCCTCAAAATCCGGCCTTTCTTAGCAGCGGCTTCATCCTTATTCCTGCATCTGTAGGCGTTGGGATGAAAACAACCCTGAAATTCCCAAATTTTCATCCTTAACTCATGATTTCTCAGCACCGGTACAACCTGAAATCATTAAAAATGGAATTCAGGCTGTTTTGTTGATATACTCTGAACGATGATAAGGAATATAGATGATTTTCTATATGAAAATTAGGGAATTATGCAGCGAAATATTTTATAATAGAAAAAAGAAAAAATTTGAACGGAGCGTTTGTAGCAATGAGAAAATTATTCGGTAAAAAGAGGGCGTTAAAAAAAGCTGTTAATTATGCGTCAGTAAAACTTCAACTCCAAGAACAGATACAAACAGTTATTAGAGTATTGGAAACGGATAAATTAAAAAACTATCCAAACGATGGAATGCTGCAACTAATCTATAAAAGATATTTGGATGCACAAAAGTTTTTAGAGGAAGATAATTTAGATAAAATTATCATAAACGGCGGAGTTCGAGCTTATTTAGATGCATTTTCGGATTACAGGTGTCGACTGGTAGAAGAACTGGGGAAAGCAGAGGAACTGTTAGATAACTGCAAAAAATTCAGAGCCGGGATGCAGAGGTGAGGTAAACGGACGAGTTCCCAAGAGTCTCAATTTAAAGCAGCCGGGAATGATTGAGGTTAGCAAAAAAAGGTGTAGTACTATGGAAATAAGATTTACGATTTTCGAAGCGAACTGTTTGGAAGGTATGTCTGCAGAAGAGTTCGAGCAGGAAAATTGTCCGATTTATGGATTCTTTGAAATGAAATTTAGTGGGCATAGAGAAGGAGAATATTTTGATTTTTCGGTACCAGATGATTATTTAGGCGGGGAATCCTTAAGTTATTGGTTTGGGTCATTACTAGATGTATTGCATCTGTTTCAAAATGAAAAAACAGATTATATGGCAATCCGCGCTATCGAATACGTTGATCGATGGATCGAAATTAAGAAAAGTCAGGAGAAGGTCTGTCTCAATGTAGTTAATGCTAGTGATCCTCGAGAAAGAGAGGCACTGCTGCTCACAAGTCAGCTTTGTAATCCTGTTTATGAACCGCCATTAGATACAATAGAGTCTTATGATTCTTTCCGTCAAGAAATTGTCCGGGCTGTGACAGAATTTCTCGATGAAATAAATGGGATCAATCCGGAATTGATGAAGACACAGGAGTTTGATGGCCTATTGAATTCATTGCATGAGTTGGAACATAAGTGATAATAACCGTTAATTTGGGGGCTATAATGAAGAAACACACAAAAGAAAACATTCTGAAACAATACTGATTTAGCTGATGAATGTATTCCGGAGTTGTTAAAGAGTTCGAACGTTGTAGTGAGGTCAGAAGCTGCCGCATATTGTCTGGCGTTAAGAAGAGATATAAGGCTTGCAGAAAAAATCTTGAAAGACATAGCTTCAGATCCTAATAGTAAAATTTTTGGACTTAATGCGGAGATGACCTTAAAGGTGTGGAAAGAGCAGGGTTACCTGAGAATGTATTAGGAAGAGTCTGCGATATTTTTTACTGCATCTTTAGCCGGTACAACCTGAAATCAAGAAAATAGCCGTTCAGGTTGTAATGGTGCAGTACTCTAAATAGCGATAAAGAATATAGATTTTTTATAAGGAATTTAGGAAATTCTATACGGAAATATTTCGCAATAAGATCAGAAGAAGAATAGCAAGGGTGCAATGTTATGAAAATAAGATTTACGATTTTTGATCAAGAAGATTTGAAATCAATGTCATTAAAAGAGTTTAATTGCCATTGTGAAGTGATTTACGGATATTTTGAAATCCGCTTTGGAGAACATGCGGAAGGGCAATATTATGATTTCGATATTCCGGAGGAATTGGTGGGTGGCGAAGCTCTTCCATACTGGTTTTCATCATTATTAGAATCATTGTGTCTCTTTGAAAATAAAAAAACGAATTATGTAGCCATACGCGTTATCGAATATGTTGATCGATGGATTGAAATCAAAAAAATCCATGATAAGGTTTGTCTCAATGTAGCAAGAGCTAGTGATCCTCGGGAAGGGGAATCACTGTTGCTTACAAGTCAACTTTATGATCCTGTTTATGAACCACCATTAAATACGATAGAGGACTATGACTCTTTCTATCGAGAGATTGTTAGGGCTGCGACAGAATTTCTTAACGAAATGAAAAATCTTAATCCAGATTGGATAAAATCGCGAGACTATATTTGGTTATCGAATTATTTACATGAAGTAGAACAAGAGTGATAATTCATATTGAGTTAGAGCAGAATACAGTAGATCAGATGAAACAATTTTGATAGATGCTGGTCGGGTTTTGAAAATTACTTATAGGTTAATGCAGCCCACTCCCATTTTTTTCTTTGCAGTATCCGTCGGTTTTTCTGTGAAGATTTCGACGTGAACGCGGGAAAACTGGCTGTTCAGGTTGTCATTTTCAGATTTTCTCGGGCGATAATAACCTGAAGTTTGAAAATGAGGGACTTCAGGTTAATTTTACTGTTGCATCTTTAGCCGGTACAACCTGAAATCAAGAAAATGGCTGTTCAGGTTGTAATGACCCTGCTGATACAACCTGAAAGCATTAGAAACAGGATTGAGGTTGTTTTGCTGTTATATTCTAAATAGAGATGGATTTCTATAAGAAAATTAGGGAATTATCTACGGAAATATTTTACAATAAGTTCAGAAGAATAGTAAAGTCCAGCAGTGTTATGAAAATAAGATTTACATTTGTTAGGATTAGATGGGAAGGCAATCATGAGCAAAATTGTGAAAGAAACTGAATCTATGGTAGAGCAGGTTAAGAAGTCATTGCAGTTACAGGGAGATGTTAAAATATTTGAAATAGATGGGGGTAAATGTAAAACTCTTTCGGACTATTTTTCTATTGCATCTAAAACCTTTGAATTCCCGATGCCTTCAAAGAGTTGGGATGGATATGATGATTGGATGAGGGATTTTACTTGGATTGATAGCAAAAATATTTGCATTTTCATTTATAAATATTCTTTATTTTTAAGAAAAGAACCCAATAATAAAGTCGCTGTAATTGAAGATTTCTATGAAGTAATATTTCCGTGGTGGGATAAAGAGGTAACTCAGTGTATGGTAGGAGGGCAGACTAAAAATATAGATGTCTATTTGATTGATTAAGAAATCATGCTGAATAAAAAGCATGATCATGATGGTTAAATTGAGGGAGATACAATGAAGAAATACACAAAAGAAAACATCCTGAAACAATATGAAAAAAGTGGAGAAATAATGTATCATACAACATTAAACGGTGATTACAGAAAATGCAATAGAGAAGGTGCAAAGTTACAAAAGATTTTTAAAGAGTTTGAAAAAGATCCTGATTTAGCAGATGAATGTATTCCGGAGTTATTAAAAAGTTCGAACGTTGTAGTGAGAACAGAAGCTGCCGCATATTGTCTGGCATTAAGAAGAGCTATAAAGCTTGCAGAAAAAATCTTGAAGAACATAGCTTCTGATCCTGATAATAAAATTTTTCAACTTAATGCAGAGATGACCTTAAAGGTGTGGAAGGAACAAGGTTACTTATAATTGTATTAGGAAGAGTCTGTGCTATTTTCTGGTAAACTAGAGACCGTTTAATCTAAACGTTGCTTTGACTTGTTGTGCTTTTCCCGTTAAACCAAAATAAGAATCCCCCCACAGGGCAGAGAAGGCCGCCTTGATCGGAGCAGTGCAGATTCAGGCGAAGGGAGCGGGGGGAATCAGATGGTGTCCTATGATGTTTGAGCACCGAAGGCGTGAGTTTCATAGGACACCCTGATTTCCGCGAGCGAGCCAGGCAATCTGCCTGCAGACGATCACCAGTGGCCGAAGCTGCCCTGCGAAGGGATTCAGGTTGCGTTTTGCAGGCTTTTTCACTTCGCATTCAGTCCAGGGATCAATCCGGAAGTCGTTTTCATTCGATCCTGCACTCCTTTTCCATTTTTAATCCAAGAGTTTTCTTTCTAAACCCGAAGTCCTTTTCTCCCATCCGAGCACCTTCCTTCCTCCAACCCCGACTGGACTAGAACCTTCCCCTTTACAGCACCCCTGAAATCACGAACAATGCGCCCCGACGTTCCCGCATAAAGTTCGTAAAACGTTGAAATTTCAAAGAAGTTCGCTCAAAAATGTTGCCATTATTCGTGAAAAGTGCTAACATTATCATGACGAACAAGGCAATGAGGCAAGACAGCCATAAACAAGGTATAAGAAATCAGAAAGGACGGAGCGATGGTAAGAAGAATCTACGTGGAAAAGAAACAGGGATTTGATGTGGAAGCAGCAGGACTCTTTCGAAGCATGAAAGACGACCTCCACCTCCAGTCAGTTACAGGATTACGCATTTTAAACCGCTACGACATAGACGGTATTGACGAGGAAACATATGAAGCGGCTAAATTTACAGTGTTTGCAGAACCGGCCATAGACAACCTTTACGAAGAAGAGTTGCCTGGCGATATCAGTTCTGCAAATTTTTTTGCAGTGGAATTCCTGCCGGGACAGTATGACCAGAGAGCGGACTCAGCAGCACAGTGTATCCGCCTCATGAAGGGCGATGCGCAGCCGGTGGTAAAATTCGCGCGCGTCATCGTGCTGGAAGGCAAGCTGAAAAAAGGACAGCTTGAGGAGATCAAGAGCTACTGCGTCAACCCGGTAGACTCCCAGATCGCAGCAAACGAAAAGCCGGAAACGCTGGATATGGAGATGACAGTTCCGGAAGATGTAGCCATCATCGAAGGCTTCCGCGACTACGCGCCGGAGCAGCTGGAAGGCTACCGCCGGGAAATGGGATTCGCCATGAGTCCGGAAGACATTAAGTTTGTCCAGGGATATTACAAAGACGCGGAGCACCGCGATCCGACCCTGACAGAACTGAAAGTAATCGACACCTACTGGTCCGATCACTGCAGACACACCACCTTTAACACGACCCTCGAAAACATCAGCTTCGACGATACCCCTTACGGGCAGATCGTCCGCGAAGCCTTTGCAGAATACATGGCCATGAGAAAGGACGTATACGGAGACAGAGACAAGAACCTGTGCCTCATGGATATGGCCTGCATCGGCGCCAAATACCTGAAGAAGCACGACAAGGCAAACGACCTGGACGAGTCGGAAGAGATCAACGCCTGCAGCATCAAGGTCAAGGCCAAGATCGACGGCAAAGAAGAAGACTGGCTCGTCATGTTCAAGAACGAGACTCACAACCATCCGACGGAGATCGAACCGTTCGGCGGCGCGGCAACCTGTCTGGGCGGAGCTATCCGTGACCCGCTTTCAGGACGTGTGTATGTATACCAGGCTATGCGCGTGACCGGTGCGGCCGACCCGACGACCCCGATCGAAGACACGCTGGAGGGCAAGCTGCCGCAGAGAAAGATCACCCAGGAAGCGGCCCACGGCTACAGCTCCTACGGCAACCAGATCGGACTGGCGACAGGGCTGGTAGACGAGGTATATCACGAAAATTACGTTGCCAAGAGAATGGAGATCGGCGCGGTAGTCGGCGCAGCTCCGGCAGACCACGTAATCAGAAAGCGTCCGGAAAAGGGCGATGTGATCATCCTGGTAGGCGGCAGAACAGGACGCGACGGCTGCGGCGGTGCAACAGGTTCTTCCAAAGAGCATACACAGGAATCCATCCTCCAGTGCGGCGCGGAAGTACAGAAGGGTAATCCGCCGGTGGAGAGAAACATCCAGAGAATGTTCCGCCGCAAGGAAGTTGCCACACTGATCAAGCGCTGCAATGACTTCGGTGCAGGCGGCGTTTCCGTTGCCATCGGCGAGCTGGCTGACGGCCTGGAAATCAACCTGGATCTGGTGCCGAAGAAATACGAAGGTCTCGACGGCACAGAGCTGGCCATCTCCGAATCCCAGGAGAGAATGGCGGTCGTTGTAGACGCTGACAAAGAAGCCGAATTCATCAAATACGCAGACGAGGAAAACCTGGAGGCGACTACGGTTGCCAAGGTGACCGACGAAAACCGCGTCAAGATGTACTGGAGAGGCAAGTGCATCCTGGATCTGTCCAGAGACTTCCTCAACACCAACGGCGCGCAGCAGTTTGCGGACGTACAGGTTCAGGCTTCTGCAAAGACCGCTCCGCAGGATCTTTTCACAGAAACGAAGACAAAAGAGCAGCTGGTGGAAGACCTCAACTGCTGCAGCAAGAAGGGGCTCATCGAACGGTTCGACAGTACGATCGGTGCGGCGACAGTCCTCATGCCGCTGGGCGGAACGTATCAGTTATCCCCGGCAGCAGGCATGGCGGCCAAGCTTCCGGTAACAAAGGGCGAGACGGAAACTGCCACCATCATGGCGTACGGATTCGATCCGGAAACTGCTGTAAAGAGCCCGTTCCACGGAGCTCTGTATGCGGTAGTTGATTCCGTGACCAAGATCGCAGCGCTGGGCGGCGACTACAGAAAGATCCGCCTGACCTTCCAGGAATACTTTGAAAAGCTGGGCGAAGATCCGACAAGATGGGGCAAGCCGATGGCAGCCCTGCTGGGAGCACTGAGAGTCCAGAAAGAGCTGGAGATCCCGGCTATCGGAGGCAAGGACAGCATGTCCGGAACCTTTATGGACATCGACGTGCCGCCGACGCTGGCGTCCTTCGCCATCACGACTATAGACGCAGACGACGTTCTTTCCACAGAGCTGAAGGAAGCAGGCAGCACGCTGGCCCTCGTAACGGCTCCGATCGACAAGGAAGGCATCATCGATTTCGATATTTACAGAAAGAATTTATTAAAAGTCAGAGAGCTGGCTGAGAACGGCAAGATTTTAGCAGCAGATGCTATCGGCAGAGGCGGACTTTACATGACTCTGGTGAAGATGGCAGTGGGCAACAAGATCGGCGCGGACGTTAAGATCGACGGCGACGTGCTGGCTCCGCAGTTCGGATCCCTGGTACTGGAAATCCCGGCAGGAGAAGATGCAGACAAGCTGCTGGAAGGATCCGCTTATCAGATCATCGGTAAAACGGCAGACAACTGCAAGCTGATCGTCAACGGCGAGAGCGATGATCTGGATGTGATCATCGCTAAATGGCAGCAGCCGCTGGAAGGCGTGTTCCCGGTTCGTACAGCAGAGTTCAGAGAAAAGACAGACGACACGAAAGTAGAAAAACTTCATTATACAGAGCGCAATACCAATAGACCGAAGATCCAGGCGGCAAGACCGAAGGTCGTGATCCCGGCATTCCCGGGAACCAACTGTGAGATGGACTCCGCGAGAGCCTTTGAAAAGGCCGGTGCAGAGGCTGACATCCACATCATCCGCAACCTGACGGCGGCGCAGCTGGAAGATTCCATCCAGGAACTGGAGCGCAAGATCAGAGAGAGCCAGATCATCATGATCCCGGGCGGTTTCTCCGGCGGAGACGAACCGGACGGATCGGCCAAGTTCATCACAGCCGTATTCAGAAATCCTCGGATCAAGGACGCTGTAACCGACCTGATGGAAAACAGAGACGGACTGATGCTGGGTATCTGCAACGGATTCCAGGCTCTCATCAAGCTGGGTCTCGTGCCGGAAGGCAAGATCGTAGACGGCAGAGAGGACAGTCCGACCCTGACTTACAACAAGATCGGACGCCACGCATCCTGTCTGGTACGCACAGGCATCGCATCTGTCAAGTCTCCATGGCTTGCAGGTGTGGAAGCGGGCGACGTATTCACCATCCCGGTATCCCACGGAGAAGGCCGGTTCATCGCCAGCGACGAAGTACTGCAGAAGCTGGTTGCCAACGGACAGATCGCTACTCAGTATGTAGACTTTAACGGTGATCCGTCCATGGACATCGCATTCAACCCGAACGGTTCCGCGCTGGCCATCGAGGGTATCACTTCACCGGATGGACGTATCCTGGGCAAGATGGGACACTCGGAACGTATCGGCAAGAACCTTTACAAGAACGTAGCAGGAGAAAAGGATCAGAAGATCTTCGAATCCGGCGTAAACTACTTTAAATAAAATCAGAGCGGGCGGCAGACCTGCCGCCCGGATCCAGGAAAGGAGCAGAAACCATGAAAGTTGCTATTGTTATGGGAAGCAAATCCGACTATCCCGTAGTCGAGAAAGCAGAAGCCATGCTGAGAGATTTCGGCGTGGAGTACGAAACGCGGATCATCTCCGCTCACAGAACGCCGAAGCAGGCGGAGGAATTCGCAGCCAATGCTGAAGCGAACGGATTCGGAGCCATCATCGCAGCGGCAGGCAAGGCGGCTCACCTGGCAGGCGTGCTGGCAGCCACCACACCACTTCCGGTCATCGGACTTCCGATGAAATCCAGCACCATGGACGGCCTGGACTCCCTGCTCTCCGTCGTACAGATGCCAAAGGGCGTTCCGGTAGCAACAGTGGCTATCAACGGAGCAGAAAATGCAGCCATCCTGGCTGTGCAGATCCTGGCGGCAGCTGATCCGGCTCTTCGCCAGAAGATCAAGGACTTCAAGAAAAAGCAGGAAGAAGAGATCGTCGCATTAGACCGCGAATTTCAGAACGAAAAATAACGAGAGATAAAGAAAACAGGAAAACCAAGAAAGAAAATCAGGAGGTAAGACCATGCAGAAATTAGAACAGCTCTATGAAGGAAAAGCAAAGAAAGTATTCAAGACAGATGACCCGAAAGCGCTCATCGTAGACTATAAGGACGACGCTACTGCATTCAACGGTGAGAAAAAAGGCCAGATCGCAGGCAAGGGCGTTGTCAACAACACTATGACAAACATCATCTTCAAGATCCTCGAAGAAAAGGGAGTTCCGACTCACCTGATCAAGCAGCTGAGCGACAGAGAAACTCTGGTCAAGGCAGTGAAGATCCTGCCGCTGGAAGTCATTATGCGTAACGTATCCGCAGGTTCTTTTGCCAAGAGATACGGCGTGGAGGAAGGCATCGAATTCGACGAGCCTACCTTCGAAGTTTCCTATAAGAACGACGATCTGGGCGATCCGCTCATGTGCGAATCCCACGCTCTGGCTCTCAAGCTGGTAACGAAGGAACAGCTGGAACAGGTGAAAAAATACGCTGCTATCGTCAACGACACTCTGAAAGAATTCTTCCTGGAAAAGGGTCTGAAGCTGATCGACTTCAAGATCGAATTCGGTCTCTATGACGGCGAAGTGATCCTGGCAGACGAGATCTCCCCGGACACCTGCAGACTGTGGGACGTTGAAACAGGCGAGAAGATGGACAAGGACAGATTCAGAAGAGATCTGGGCAACGTAGAAGAAACATACGCAGAAGTTCTCAAGAGAGTCAAGAACGATTAGTGGAGGAAATCATGGCAGATACAAAACTTACCTATAAAGACGCAGGCGTGGATACCAAAGAAGGCGAACGCGCCGTATCCCTGATGAAAGAGCACGTAAAGGGCACTTTTAATAAAAACGTCCTGACCGGCCTGGGCAGCTTCGGCAGCCTCTTTGCGCTGGACGTAAAGGACATGAAAGAGCCGGTTCTCGTATCGGGAACCGACGGCGTAGGCACCAAGCTGAAGCTGGCGTTTCTCATGGACAAGCACGATTCCGTGGGCATCGACTGCGTGGCCATGTGTGTCAACGACGTGCTGTGCCAGGGTGCAAAGCCGCTGTTTTTCCTGGACTACATCGCGACGGGCAAGGTGACGGCAGAGAAGATCGCGGATATCGTAAAGGGCATTGCGGACGGCTGCAAGCAGTCGGGCAGCGCGCTGGTCGGCGGAGAGACGGCGGAAATGCCGGGCTTCTACGGCGAGGGTGAATACGATATGGCAGGCTTCTCCGTGGGCATCGTCGATAAGGATAAGATCATCACAGGAGACAAGGTAAAGCCGGGCAACAAGATCATCGGTATCGCGTCCAGCGGCATCCACAGCAACGGCTATTCTCTGGTTCGCAAAGTCTTCTTCGACAAGGCAGGCATGAAGGTGGACGATTACGTGGAAGAGCTGGGTGAGACTCTGGGCGAAGCGCTGCTGCGTCCGACCCGCATCTATGCTGACGCATGCAACGCCGTACTTCCAAACTTCGAGGTAAACGGCATCGTACATATCACCGGAGGCGGATTCTACGAAAACATTCCACGGATCCTGCCGGAGGGAACAGCCGTAGTCATCGACGTGGACAGCTGGGAAAAACCGCCGATCTTCGACTTCATCAGCAAGACGGGCGACATCGAGAAGAGAGAAATGTTCTCCACCTTCAACATGGGTATCGGCATGATGATGGTCGTAGACTCCGGAGAAGCGCAGGCGGCTCTGGAAGCTCTGAGAAATGCCGGTGAAAAGGCATGGATCATCGGCGACATCGCAGAAGACAAGGGCGAAAAAGTCGTTCTCAATCTGTAAAGGACTGCGAAAGAGGAAACCAATATGAGTGAAAAAATCAGAGTGGCAGTGCTTGTATCGGGTGGCGGGACCAACCTGCAGGCGCTGATCGACAAGGAAGCAGACGGACAGATCCCGGACGCCACCATCGTCAAGGTCATCGCCAGCAGAGACGACGCCTTTGCACTGGAAAGAGCCGCGAAAGCAGGGATCGAGACGGCCGTGGCCAGAGAACCGGAGCAGGTGATGGAAGAGCTGCAGAAAAGCGGTGCGGACATGATCGTGCTGGCGGGGTACATGAAGGTGCTTCCGAAAGAAATCATCGAAACATACAGAAACAGGATCATCAACATCCATCCGTCCCTCATCCCCAAATACTGCGGGAAGGGATTTTACGGCAAGCGGGTCCACAAGGCTGTCCTGGAGGGCGGCGAGAAAGAAAGCGGCGCGACGGTCCACTACGTGGACGAGGGCGTAGACACCGGGGAGATCATTTTGCAGGAGAAAGTTCCTGTGCTGGAAGGAGATACACCGGATGAGCTGGCAGCCCGCGTGCTGAAAGTGGAACACAGGATCCTGGCAGAGGGACTCAATCAGGTCGCTGCGAAGATACAGGTGGAAAAAATGAAATTAGAAACCAAAGGAGGTCAGAGGTAATGGGTGGAGTAATCGGCTTTACATCAAAACAGGACTGCGTGATGGATCTGTTTTTCGGAACGGACTATCATTCGCATTTAGGAACGAAACGAGGCGGGATGTGCATCCTGCAGGAGGACGGATTCAACCGTTCCATCCACAACATCGAGAACTCGCCGTTCCGGAGCAAGTTTGAACAGGATATTGAAGATATGAAAGGCAACATGGGGATCGGCGCCATCAGCGACGGCGACCCGCAGCCGCTGACTGTTTACAGCCGTCAGGGCGATTACGCCATCGCAACCGTTGGCCGGATCAACAATAAGGAAGAGATCGTTCGCGAACTTCTCAAAGATCGTCCGAGTCAGTTCATGTCCATGAGCGGCGGCGGGATCAACAACACGGAGCTGGTAGCGGCACTCATCTCGACGGGACGCGACATCGTGGACGGCATCCGCATCGCCCAGGCCAAGGTAGAAGGATCGGTGACCATCCTGGTTCTGACCAAGGAAGGTCTGTATGCGGCCCGTGACAAGTACGGCAGAACACCGCTGATCATCGGTCATAAAGAAGGAGCCTACTGTGCTGCTTCCGAGTCCTTTGCATTCATCAATATCGGATATAAATACAAGCGGGAGCTGGGACCGGCGGAGATCGCTTTCCTGACTCCTGAGGAAGATAAAACAGTAGCAGAACCGCAGGAAGGAATGCGGATCTGTGCATTCCTGTGGACTTACTTCGGATATACCACATCCATCTACGAAGGCCGCAACGTAGAGCAGATGAGAAACCGCAACGGAGAACTGCTGGCAGAACGCGACGGCGATCTGGACGTAGACTATGTGGCAGGCGTGCCGGACAGCGGTATCGCTCATGCGCTGGGTTATGCCAACCGCTCCCGCGTGCCGTATGCCCGTCCGCTGATCAAGTACACACCGACCTGGCCGCGGAGCTTCATGCCGCAGAACCAGAAAGCCAGAAACCTCATCGCTAAGATGAAGCTGGTACCGGTGTTCCCGATCATCAAGGACAAGAAGTTCGTTCTCATCGACGACTCCATCGTCCGCGGCACACAGCTTTCGGAGACCATCTCCTACCTGATCGAAAACGGCGCCAAGGAGATCCACGTAAGATCTGCCTGCCCGCCGATCATGTACGGATGTAAATACCTCAACTTCTCCCGGTCGGTCAGCGATCTGGAGCTGATCACAAGACGTGTGATCAAGAAACTGGAAGGTATCGAAGGCGACGAGATCCCGGCAGATATCCTGGCGGAATACGCGGCAAGCGATACGGCAAAACACGAAGAAATGGTAGAGGAGATCCGCCAGATCCTCAAGTTCGACAGCCTGAAATTCCAGCGCCTGGAGGATACAGTTGAGGCCATCGGCGTGGACAAATGCAAGCTTTGCACTTACTGCTGGGACGGAAAGGAATAAACGATCATGCAGAAAACAGATATCGCAAATACATTAAAAGCAACTTCATATCCGGGCAGAGGCATCCTCATCGGATGCTCCGAAGACGGCAAAAGCGTTGTGACGGCCTATTTCATCATGGGCCGCAGCGTCAACAGCCGCAACCGGATCTTTGCAGAAGAAGGGGAAGGAATCCGCACCCAGGCATTCGACGAATCCAAGCTGAGCGACCCGAGCCTCATCATCTATGCGCCGGTGCGTGTGCTGGGCAATACCACCATCGTGACCAACGGCGACCAGACCGACACAGTATATGACCTGATGGCGGAGGGCAAGACTTTCGAAGAAGCTCTGCGCACCAGAGAATTCGAACCGGATGATCCTAATTATACCCCGAGAATTTCCGGCATCATCAACGTGGCGGACGGCAGGTACGACTTCGCCATGTCTATTTTAAAGAGCGATGACGGCAATCCGGAATTTTGCATCCGCAACACCTACGCTTATCCGGGATGCCCGGCAGGCGAAGCGCGGTTCATCCACACTTACATGGAAGACGCCAACCCGCTGCCAAGCTTTGAAGGAGAACCGGAAAAGGTGGCCATCGCAGGGGATATCGACGCGTTCACGGACACCATCTGGAACAGCCTCAACGAGGATAACAAGGTGTCTCTCTTTGTACGCTACATCGACATCAAGACGGGCAAATACGAGACGCGCATTGTAAACAAGAACAAATAGGACACTGCAAATAGACGATTCGGGAGAAAACAAGAATGAAAGAATTAGAATTAAAATACGGCTGCAACCCTAATCAGAAGCCTTCACGGATCTTCGTGGAAGAAGGGGAACTGCCCATCGAAGTGCTTAACGGCAAACCGGGATACATCAACTTCCTGGACGCTTTCAACGGCTGGCAGCTGGTAAAGGAACTGAAGGAAGCTACCGGTCATCCGGCAGCTACTTCCTTTAAACACGTATCTCCGGCAGGCGCAGCCATCGGACTGCCCCTCAGCGACATCGAAAAGAAAATATACTGGGTAGACGATCTGGGCAATCTGTCTCCGCTGGCATGCGCTTATGCCAGAGCCAGAGGGGCGGACAGAATGTCTTCCTTCGGCGACTTCATTTCCCTGTCCGACGTGTGCGACGTGGACACGGCCAACATGATCAAGAGAGAGGTTTCCGACGGCGTCATCGCACCGGGTTACGAGCCGGAAGCGCTGGAGATCCTCAAAACCAAGAAAAAGGGGAATTATAATATTATCAAGATCGATCCGGAGTACAAGCCGGATCCCATCGAAAGAAAACAGGTCTTCGGCATCACTTTTGAGCAGGGCAGAAACGAAATGCCTATCGACGAGGAATTCCTCGGCAAGCTGGTGACGGAAAACAAGGATGTTCCGGACGATGCCAAGAGAGATCTGATCATCGCGCTGATCACCCTGAAATACACTCAGTCCAACTCGGTGTGCTACGTCAAGGGCGGTCAGGCTATCGGTATCGGCGCAGGACAGCAGTCCCGCATCCACTGCACCAGACTGGCAGGTCAGAAGGCCGACAACTGGCTTCTCCGTCAGTGCCCGAAGGTGCTGAATCTGCCGTTCAAGGAAGACGTGGGCAGACCGAACAGAGACAACGCCATCGACGTTTACATGAGCGACGATTACGCCGACGTGCTGGAAGACGGACAGTGGCAGCAGTTCTTTACGGAGCAGCCTGAGCCGCTGACGAGAGAAGAAAAGAGAGAATGGCTGGATAAGATGGACGGTGTAGCCTTGGGATCCGATGCCTTCTTCCCGTTCAGCGACAACGTGCAGAGAGCCCACAGAAGCGGCGTGAAATACATCGCCCAGCCGGGCGGATCCATCCGGGACGACGTGGTCATCGACGCCTGCAATGAGTTCGGCATCGCCATGTATTTCTCCGGCATGAGACTGTTCCATCACTAGGCATAGGAGGTAATGAGGATGAATGTACTGGTCGTGGGCGGCGGCGGCAGAGAGCATGCCATCTGCTGGAAGCTGGCCCAGAGTGATAAAGTAGACAAAATTTACTGCGCCCCGGGCAATGCGGGGATCTCGGCGGTTGCCGAGTGCGTTGCCATCGGAGCGGAAGATATAGACGGGATCTGCGCTTTTGCAAAGGACAATGCCATCGATCTGGCGGTCATCGGCCCGGAAGTGCCGCTGGCTATGGGGATCGTGGATCAGCTGGAGGCTGTCGGGGTCAAGACTTTCGGACCGAATAAAAAGTGCTCCCAGCTGGAAGCCAGCAAATCCTTCACCAAGGACTTTCTGGCAAGACATGACATCCCGACGGCGGGCTACAAAGAGTTCACCGATAAGGATGAGCTGCTGGACGCGGTGGGCATCTTCGGCTATCCTATGGTGCTGAAAGCCGACGGTCTGGCGGCAGGCAAAGGGGTTGTCATCGCGGAAAATGAAGCGGACGCCAAGCAGGCCATCGAGGAAATGATGGGTGACAAGGTATTCGGTCACGCTGCGGACAAGATCGTGGTGGAAGAATTCCTGACAGGGGTGGAAGCTTCCATGCTGTGCTTCGTGGACGAGCATACCATCCTGCCGATGGAATCTGCGCAGGACTACAAGCGTGCTTTTGACGATGATAAAGGCCCTAACACGGGAGGCATGGGGACCTACTCTCCGAGCCTTCTCTTCGATGCAAAGATCGAGTCTGAGATCCGTGAACAGATCCTGGAGCCGACGCTTGCTGGATTCCGGAAGGACGGTCTGGACTTCAAGGGCGTGTTGTTTATCGGACTCATGCTTTCGGATGACGGTCCAAAGGTCATCGAGTTCAACAATCGCTTCGGTGATCCGGAAACCCAGTCGGTCCTGGCCAGACTGGACAGCGATCTGGCGGAAGTGTTCCTGGCAGTGACGGAAAACCGTCTTGCAGACATAGAATTGAAGTGGAAAGACGACAAGGCGGTCTGCGTTGTTCTGGCTTCCGGCGGTTACCCGGGAAGCTACGAAAAGGGCAAGCTGATCACGGGACTTGACGACGTGGATCCGGATGTGATCGTGTTCCACGCAGGAACGAAATTTGCGGATATGCCGGCAGGCAGTAAGTGTGCTGCCTGCGAGGACGGCTGCGAGATGAAGCAGAGCGCTGTCGTAACATCCGGCGGTCGCGTGCTGGGCGTGACAGCCTTGGGCGCCACCCACGACGAAGCGCGGGCCAAGGCTTATGCCAACGCCGAAAAAATAAGCTTTGACGGCGTCCAGTACCGGAAGGATATCGGGCTGATCCATAGGTGGTAAGAGCTGGAGAGCGCTTGCCGGAGGAAAAGCGCCGGGGTAGAAAGCCTGCCCAAAATCCACTGGACGGCGTATACTTTCCGATAAAACAGCAAATACTATAACAAAAGGGGTTTTCTTGATAAAAAAGCACCGTTGTCGTGCAGCGATTTCTGCTGATGACAACGGTGTTTTTTTGGAATTATTTTAAATGGGCTGGTATGTCCCGGTCTGGTTGATTTAGGAATTTCATGGTATAATAGATAAAATGAAAGTTGGCAGAGGCTACAGCTGTGTTGCTTTCAGCAACAATCAAAGGAGGCAGTTATGGGAAACAATGATAAAAAAATAATCACGATAAGCAGAGAGTTTGGCAGCGGCGGCAGACTGATCGGCAAGCGTCTGGCAGAAAAACTGGATGTGCCGTTTTACGACAAGCAGCTCCTGGACCGGATCGCCGAAGAATCCGGTTTCAGCAAAGAAATGATCAAGGACGCAGAGATGAAAGCAAAAAACAGCTTCCTCTACAGCCTGGCATCCGCCATGGGTACAAGCGAAAGCGGCCCGGAAAGCCTGTCTTTAAACGAGCGGTTCTTCCTGGCACAGTTTGACACCATCCGCCGGATCGCGGACGAAGGCTCCTGCGTCATCGTCGGCAGATGCTCCGATTACGTGCTCCGCGGCATGCCGGAAGCCAGCCATATCTTCGTCTATGCCGAAGAAAAAGACAAGATCAAGCGGGCGGTGCAGGAATACGGCGTACCGGAAGACGAAGTCCGCAAGCTGATGAAAGATACAGATAAGGCCCGCGCCAACTACTATGCATACCACACCGGCAGAAAATGGGGCGAACACGTAAACTACAGCCTTTCCATCGACAGCGGCTACATCGAGATCGAAGATATCGTGGACCTGATCGTCCAGTACACGAAAGTGAGAAGATTCAGCCAGGCATAGCCTCAAGATTTGAGCTGCAAAGATCCTTGCCCGGCAGTTTCGGCAAGCTCCCGGAGCTGCTGCAAAGACGACGCCGGCAGCCAGAAGAAAGGATGCAACATGAACATCAGAGCTATGTATTTCAGCGGCACCGGCACTACGAAAAAGGTGACCGCCGCCATCGCCGACCAGCTTGCAAAAGCTCTGGCGGCGGAGAACCCTCCGGGGAAAGAAATCCTGGGGGAAGCTGCCGGGAGTGAAAAGTCTCCGATGGGAAGTCCTGGAGATGAAAACGACTCGGGGGAGAAGAAGTCAGGAGAATTGCCGGAAAGAAAACATGGATTTGAAACTGCTCAAGCGCTAGATGCGGCTCCCGGCAAGCCGGTCGCCGCTGAGACGGAAAACTGGCATCGAGCGACCGACATCGATTTCACCCCGCCGGAAGCCCGGCAGGAACACTATCGGTTTACGCCGGACGACCTGATCGTATTCGGCGTGCCGGTCATCGCAGGCCGGGTTCCTAATGTGTTACTGAAATTCCTGGATACGATCCAAGGCGGTAACGCACTGGTTGTTCCCGTCGTGCTTTATGGCAACCGGAATTTCGACGACGCGCTGATCGAGCTGAGAAATATCCTGCAGGATCATGGCTTCCATGCCATTGCCGCCGCAGCATTTATCGGCGAGCATTCCTTCTCCAGGATACTGGGGGCGGGCCGTCCGGACAGCTCCGACATGGAGCTGTCCCGGGATTTTGCCCGGAAGCTTGCAGGCAAAATCCGCCGGCACGGCGCGGCAGCACTGCGGAAGGCCGCGCCCGTGCCGGTGGACGGCCGCGACCCGATCCGCCCGTATTATAAACCACAGGATCGAAAGGGCAATCATATCAACATCCTGAAAGTAAAGCCGAAATTACACGCAGAGCTGTGCAGCGGGTGCGGGATCTGCACGACAGTTTGTCCCATGGGATCCATTATCCAGGAAAATCCCGGACAGGCTCCGGCCCCGATCACAGGCATCTGCATCAAATGCTGCGGCTGCGTCAAGAAATGTCCCAACGAAGCATTCTGTTTTGACGATCCCGGTTTCCTTTACCACAAAGAAGAACTGGAAGAAATGTATGCAGGAACCCGCAGGGAACCATCTCTGTATTTATAGACCGGGCCGGTTTCCGGGAACAGGAGAAGGGCGCCTCATAACAGGAATTTCAACCTGAATCTTGAATTTTATCCGTTCAGGTCGAAATTCCCGTGCAGGCGATCACCACGCCCCGCACTCATTTTGCCTGCGAGCCCCACTCCGACCCTCGCCCCGGATTGACTCCCGGCCAAAATAGTGCTATCCTATACCAATATTTACTGTCGCTCATTCGCGGCAGAGATGAAAGGAATGATAAAATAAAATGACAGAATCAAAAGGCAAGTATTACATCACGACTCCGATCTACTATCCGAGTTCCAATCTTCATATCGGACACACCTACTGCACCGTTATGGCGGACGCCATGGCACGCTTCAAGCGCCTGGCAGGATACGACGTGCGCTTCCTCACAGGAACCGACGAACACGGACAGAAGATCCAGGATATCGCGAAAGAAAAAGGCGTAACGCCGCAGGAATACGTTGACGAGATCGTTGCAGGGATCAAAGACCTGTGGAAGACCATGGAAATCTCCTATGACGATTTCATTAGAACTACAGAACCGCGCCACGTGAAGCGGGTGCAGCAGATCTTCATGCAGCTTTACGAGAAAGGCGATATCTACAAAGGTGAATACGAAGGCATGTACTGCACGCCGTGCGAATCCTTCTGGACTGAGAGCCAGCTGGTGGACGGCAAATGCCCGGACTGCGGCAGACCGGTACAGAAAGCCAAGGAAGAAGCCTACTTCTTCCGCCTTTCCAAATATCAGGACAGACTGCTGGAAATGTTCGAGACCAACCCGGAATTCCTTCAGCCTGACAGCAGACGAAACGAAATGATCGCATTCGTAAAACAGGGCCTGGAAGACCTTTGCATCTCCAGATCCACCTTCGACTGGGGCATCCCGGTACCGATCGACGACAAGCACGTCATCTACGTGTGGCTCGACGCGCTCACAAACTACATCACAGCCCTGGGCTACCCGGACGACCCGGAACTCTACGACAAGTACTGGCCGGTAGACGTACACCTGGTAGGAAAAGAAATCGTAAGATTCCATACTATTATCTGGCCGGCAATGCTCATGTCCATGGAACTGCCTCTTCCGAAGCAGGTACTCGGTCACGGCTGGCTGCTGCTGGAAGGCGGCAAGATGTCCAAGTCCAAGGGCAACGTCGTAGATCCGGTTACCCTCATCGACCGCTACGGCATCGACGCCCTCAAATACTTCCTGCTGCGTGAATACACCTTCGGACAGGACGGCGTTTTCACCAACGAAGTAATGCTCAAGAGAATGAACTACGACCTGGCAAACGACCTGGGCAACCTGGTTTCCCGTACCGTTTCCATGATCGAAAAATACAACGATGGCATCGTACCGGCACTGACCGACGCGACCGATCCACTGGACGAAGACCTGAAAGCTATCGCCATCGGCGCCGCTTCCAAGGTAGAAGCCAACATGGATAAATTCGCCTTCAACATGGCTCTGGAAGACATCTGGACCGTTGTGAGAAGAGCCAACAAATACATCGACGAAACCATGCCGTGGGTACTGGCCAAGGACGAAAAGGACAAGCCGAGACTGGACAACGTCCTCCACAACCTGGCAGAAGCCATCCGCATCGTTTCCGTCCTCATCGAGCCGTTCATGCACACCACTTCCGGCAAGATCAGAAAACAGCTGGGACTCTGGTTCGCAGAGCCGGTATGGGCAGACGCCTTTACCTTTGAAATGATGAACGGCGAACAGGTGAAGAAGGGAGACCCGATCTTCCCGCGCCTCGACATCGAAAAAGAGCTGGAAGAGCTGGAAGCTTTGCAGCACGCAGGCAAAGAAGAAAACATTCCGCTGGAACTGAAGCCGGAAATCGAATTCGACGACTTCGACAAGATCGACTTCCGTGTAGGGACGATCCTGTCCGCAGAAAAGCACCCGAAGGCGGATAAGCTGCTGGTATTCCAGGTGAAGATGGGCACGGAGACCCGCCAGATCATCTCCGGCGTGGCCAAGCACTTCACACCGGAAGAATGCGTCGGCAGAAAGGTAGTCGTTGTGGCCAACCTGAAGCCGAGAAAGCTGAGAGGACTGGAATCCAACGGCATGATCATGTTCGCAGACGATGTGAAGGACGGCAAAGAGACCCTGGCCTTCGTCAGTCCGGAAGCGGAAGACGGGAATCCGGTGAGCTAAGATGCTGTTCGATTCTCACGCCCACATCAACGAAGCCAGCTACTCCCCCGAAGAGCGGGCAGAGCTGATCAAGATTATAGAAGCATCCGACGTGGACTACGTGGCCGACATCGGCTACGACCTGGCAAGCTCCAAACTGGCGGTGGATCACGCGGCCAAATACCCGTGGATCTACGCCGTGGTCGGCTGCCATCCCCACGACGCCAAGAGCATGGACGACATGGAGCTGGCCATGTACAAGGGCCTGGCCCGCAAGAAAAAAGTCGTGGCCATCGGAGAAATCGGACTGGACTTTCATTACGATCACTCGCCGCGGGACACTCAGAGAGAGTGGTTCCG
This sequence comes from uncultured Clostridia bacterium, assembly GCA_934281605.1. Lineage (GTDB taxonomy): Bacteria > Bacillota > Clostridia > Peptostreptococcales > Anaerovoracaceae > Lentihominibacter. The sequence continues at coordinate 205,346 of CAKQXD010000002.1, forward strand.
CCGCCAGATCCGCCTGGCCAGCGAACTGAAAATGCCCATCGTCATCCACTCCCGCGAGGCGGACCAGGAGACCATGGATATTTTAAAGGAAGAAGGCGCGTTCTCCGAAGAGCGCAAAAGCTGGTTCCCCAAGCGTCCTGACCCCTCCGGGTACACCCTGAAAAAAAGTGATGCTGCAAAGGCCTCTGCAGACGATGCGGCAGACCGGATGGTGGATGACGCTAGAGTGCTGATCCACTGCTTCTCCGGCAGCGCAGAGCTGGCAGCCCAGTACGTTAAGCTGGGAGCGACCATCTCCGTGGCAGGGCCGGTGACCTACAAAAACAACCGCAAGACGGTGGCTGCCGTGGCCGAAGTCCCCATCGACTTCCTGCTGGTGGAAACCGACTCGCCGTACTTATCGCCGGAACCTTTGCGAGGCAGACGCAACATGTCGCCTAACGTGGAATACACTGCGAAAAAAGTCGCCGAGATCAAGGGCATGACCTTTGAAGATGTCGCTGCAAAGACCAAAGAAAATGCTATGCGGTTTTATGGGATCACCCGATAAAACTGCCTGCGAAAAAGAGAGAAAAATGCTGTACATTTGTGCAGCATTTTTTGATGCTCTCACAGCCATTGTGACAAGTTCTGACACCTGACCGCGCTATACTGTCAGCAAAAGGTATTGCGAGCAGGAGGATTGGGATTGGAGATGCCAATGGAACACACAAGCAGGCAGACGACCTGGAAAACCGATCGTTTTCAAAGCAGACAGCGCAGCGGGACAAGACTGCTGCAGGGGGCGCTGCTGTTTCTCTTCGCCTTTCTGGCGGGCCGGACGCCGCTGCTGGGAGACTGTTTCCCGGCAGCCATCGCATTCACCTCCTGCCTGGCGTCCCGCAATTCCATCTATCTGTATCTGACCGTTCCGGCGGGAGCCGGGATCTTTACCTGCATCCAGACGGGCGCGGACGCGTGGAGCGAGCTGGCGGCCATGGTGCTGAGCGCCCTTTTATTCGTAGCCGTGCGCCGGATCCATCTGGAAACCTGGCATCGCGCCCTCATCGCAAGCTCCATCGGTATTTTATGTCTCTGCATCTACCGGCTGGCCACCGCTACCGTTAACGAAACGGGTGCAGCCAGTCTGCTTCTGGAAGGTGCTCTTATCGTGGTGTTTTTCTTTTTCTTCGACGGCTTTTTCCGCGCTGCAAAGGACAGGCAGGGCGGACTGCTATCCGTAGCAGGTTTGACGGCAGTCTGGCTTTTGACTATCTGCGGCGCGGGGGCGGAGTTTCTCCTGTGGCCCGGGGTCATCTTTCTGCTCCTCCATGTGCTGTGCTATGGAAAACCTGGGGATACGGCTGTCGTCATCACAGTCGGCGGATTGCTTGCTTTTCTGGCGGGGGAGACTCAATGGGGATTTATGCTGTCGATTCTTATAGCATCCTGCGGGGCAGAATTTTTCCGTCGTTTCGGCAGCATCGTCATGACCATCATCTTTACGGTGATCTGCTGGCTGTTGCAGCTGGTGGAGAGCGGCCTGATCCTGGGCGTGGACAATTACTGCCTGTTTCTGGGCGCAGCCACCTTTGCAGCGATAAACTGGAAGTTCAGCCCGGTGCTGAGAAGAACCATCGAACGCTTTTCCGGCGGCAGGCGGGAGGACTTGCGGGCTCGCACCAGGAGCATCTCGAAAATCTTGCAGGAACAGGAGAAGGAAATGAAAACTCTAGCGGACCTGTACGATACCTACGTGGACAGCCGCTCCATGCTGGCAGCCCAGTTCGGCGTGACGCGCCAGATGCTGGAGCACACCAGATGGCAGATGGAGCAGGCTTTGCAGAAAAAACACTCTGAACGGGAAAATGAAGAAACCCAAAAGGAAAAATTCAAGATAAACATATCGGCCTCCCAGTGCGCGGCGGCAGGAGCCATCAACGGCGACTGCTGCGGCTGGCAGGATCTGGGCGACGGCAGGACGGCCCTCGTCATCAGCGACGGCATGGGCAAGGGCAAGCGGGCAGCGGCGGAAAGCCTGCTTGTGACCCGCACCGTGCTGGGACTCCTCAAGGCGGGAGCCGGGACGGAGCTGACCTTGAAAATGATCAATACCATCATGATGATGAAGGACGGCGACGACTCCTTCGCCACGGTGGATCTGGCTGTGATAGACCGGACCAGCGGCAGGACGAGATTCTATAAGATCGGAGCTGCGCCGACGCTGATCCGCAGGCGAAACAACATCGAGGAAGTCCGGCTTTCGGCGGTGCCCCTGGGGATCGTCAACGGCCTGGAGATCCACTCGGTGGAAGTCTTCCTGAAAAAAGGCGACTATCTCATAATGATGTCTGACGGCGTCAGCGACGGACCGGACGGCAAGGGATTCCTGCCTCAGCTGAAGGACATCCTCCGAAAGATCCGCTCGGAAAATCCGGCCGTCATCTGCGATCTGGTGCTGGATCAGGTGACCGACAGCTACCTGGGCCGGGAGCGGGACGACCTGACGATAATGACGGCAAAACTGCTGTAATTTGTGGGGAATCGTGGTACAATAAGACCAGCACTGACAGGAGAACGTAACACCCCATGATTTTTCAACAAGCGAAGGCGACCATCGCGTCCCATCATCTGATCGAACCTGACGAGCACATTGTACTGGGCCTTTCCGGAGGTCCTGATTCGGTGTGCCTTTTTCATATGCTGCTGCGGCTGCGCCAGTCTATGGGGATCCATCTCTATCCGGTTCATGTCAATCACGGATTGCGACCCGGTGCGGCGGACCGGGATCAGCGATACGTCGAAGAGCTATGCAGGGCTCACGGTATCTCCTGCAAAGTCGTCTCGGCGGACTGTAACGCGCTGGCCCGGGAGCTTCATATGACCAGCGAGGAGGCGGGCAGAAAGCTGCGCTACGATGCGTTTTATGATATGGCTCGCCGGATTTCTGCAAAGATGGCTGCGGAGGCCGGCGGCACGCCGGAGGAGTTTGCCAGGCATGTGAAGATCGCCGTGGCCCACAACGCCGATGATCAGGCGGAGACTATCTTATTCCGCGTGCTGCGGGGAACTGGAACCGACGGACTGGCCGGCATCGCCTATGAGCGAAAGGAACGGGGCTTTTCCGTCATCCGGCCGATTTTAGATCTGCCGCGAACGGACATCGAGGCATACTGCAGGGAGAACGACCTCCATCCGGTGGAAGACCACACCAATCAGCAGAGCATTTACACCAGAAATAAAATCAGGCTGGAGCTGCTGCCTTTGCTGGAACGGGAATACAACGAAAACATCCGGGCAGGCCTGCGGCGGATGGGAAAGATCGCAGCGGCAGACAGCGACTATCTGCAAACTTGTGCGGAGGAGTCTTTGCAGAAGATCCTGCGGAAAAAAACAGAAGATGAGATCGTCCTGGAACGGGAAGGACTGGCGGCACTTCACGAAGCTATCCGGCATCGGATCCTGCTGAGATGTTTTGCAGAATTAGGATTGCAGAGCGATGTTTCAGCGGAGCGGATCGCGGCAGCGGACAGGATCATCGGGAAAAAGCAGGCTCCTAAGACAGTGGAGTTTCCCAGAGGATACCGGCTGACGGTAGCCAGAGGAATGGTACGGATCGGTACTTCGAAAAACCGCAGGGAGTGAACTTTGCAGGAAGAAAAACCTGAAAGTTGCGTGAAGTTGTCAGAAAAAGCAGGCAGCTGCTATTGAAATGAACCGTGCTTCATGATAAAATATTTGAATAAATTTGTAGTCTGATAACAAAAAAATTAGATAACATTCCAGTAGAAGTTATTTCAGAGAAATAGATACAGGAAAAGACAGTATCGGGAGGAAAAGAGACTTGAAAAAAGTGACGAAAAACATCGGGATCTATGTGATTATCTTTGGACTCGTCCTGGCGATGGTATGGTTCTACAACAGCGATGCGCCGAAGGAGGAGAAAGAGGTCAAGACGTCCACGATGATCCATTATCTCAAGGATAAGAAGGTAGAGAGCATCAACGTGACGGAGACGAAGATGACGGCCGATCTGGAAAACGGCAAGACCGTGTACGCCTACGTCAACAGCGCAGTGGATCTCAACTATATTTACGATTCCTACATCATGCCGCAGGTAGACGACGGCTCGCTGAAGCTCAACAGCGACGAACCGAAGAAGGAATCCATCTGGATCAGTCTGCTGCCGACGCTGATCATGATCGCCATCATGGTGGTATTCTTCATCCTCATCATGAACCAGAGCGGCGGCGGGGGCAAGGCTATGTCCTTCGGCAAGAGCAGAGCCAAGCTGCAGAAAAACAGCGATCTGCGGAAAATCACCTTTAAGGATGTCGCAGGACTGAAAGAAGAAAAAGAGGAACTGGAAGAAATCGTCGATTTTCTCCGGCATCCAGCCAAATACAACAGCCTGGGAGCCAGAATACCGAAGGGTATCCTGCTGGTAGGGCCTCCGGGAACAGGTAAAACGTATATTTCCAGAGCGACAGCCGGAGAGGCCGGCGTGCCGTTCTTTACCATCAGTGGTTCCGACTTCGTCGAAATGTTCGTCGGCGTCGGTGCATCCCGTGTCAGAGACCTGTTCGATCAGGCCAAGAAAAACGCTCCTTGTATCGTCTTCATCGACGAAATCGACGCGGTGGGACGTAAGAGAGGCGCAGGCCTGGGCGGCGGACACGACGAACGGGAACAGACGCTGAACCAGCTGCTGGTCGAAATGGACGGATTCGCAGAGAACGCAGGTATCATCATCCTGGCTGCGACCAACCGTCCTGACGTACTGGATCCGGCGCTGCTGCGTCCGGGCAGATTCGACCGTCAGATCGTCATCGGTATTCCGGATATCGTGGGCAGAGAAGAGATCTTCCGCATCCACTCCAGAAACAAGCCGCTGGCTGACGGCGTGGATCCTAAGGTACTGGCCAGAAGAACGCCGGGATTCTCCCCTGCGGACATCGAAAACATGCTCAACGAAGCTGCTTTGCTGGCGGCCAGAAGAAACGGCATGAAGATCCGTATGGAGGAAATCGAAGAGGCCATCACCAAGGTCATCGCAGGTCCGGAGAAGAAGAGCCGCGTCATCAGCGAGGACGAACGGAAGCTGACGGCATACCACGAAGCAGGCCACGCAGTCGTGGCTCACGTGCTGCCTAAGACCGATCCGGTTCACCAGATCACCATCATCCCGAGAGGAAGAGCCGGCGGATTCACCATGATCCTGCCGAAGGAAGATAAATACTACGGAACCAAGGAAACCATGCGGGAACAGATCATCCACCTGCTGGGCGGCCGTGTAGCGGAAATGCTCACACTGGACGACATCAGTACGGGAGCCAGCAACGATATCCAGAGAGCGACGGATATCGCCAAGGAAATGGTTACCAAGTACGGTTTCAGCGACAAGCTGGGTCCGGTAAATTACAGCTCCTCCGACGAAGTGTTCCTGGGCAAGGATTTCTCCACGCGTCAGGCATACTCGGAAGAGACGGCCAACGAGATCGACGAGGAAGTAAAGGCGATCATCGAAGAAGCTTACGATACCGCCAAGACCATCCTCAGCGAGCATATCGATCAGCTGAAGGCCGTAGCGGAAGGTCTGCTGGAAGTCGAAACGCTGGATAACCGTCAGTTCGAAGAACTGTACGACGGAGTGAAGACTCCGGCTGAGATCGGACAGGAGCTGAAGGAAGAGCTGAAGAAGCGTGAAATCAGCAACCGTGCAGAAGCTGCAGAGGCAGAAAAGATGCACAAGAAGGCGGCGGAAGAAGAAAAAAAGAGACAGCTTGAAGAAGCGGCGAAAGCGCTGGAAGAACAGCACGGAAACAGCAAATTCAAGCCGACCATCATGACATACAACGACGTCACCAGGACTGCGACTCCGTATGAACCGGAGAAGCGGGATCAGGACGATGTTCCAGCGGACGATCCGCAGGACAAGGACGACGATATGCCGAGCGAAGAGGAGCTGGCGGTTTACGATACCGACTACCTCAACGCGGACGACGATGCGGATGGCCCGGATGGGGACAGCGCCGCAGACGGTGAATCTTCCGAATCCGAAGAAGACAAATAATTATCCTTTGAAATAGAGAGAAGGTCGTATCATGAAAGTAACCGTGGCAGACTGCCTGGAGCTGGAAGCCTTTGCGAAAGCGAAGATAGCGGCAGGAAAAGTGAATCTAACCAATGAAGTGAAATCCATCTCGGTGCTGGACGCCGGCAGCGAGGCGGAACTGGACTTTTATGAGGGCGACCGGACGGAGATCCTGCTGACGGGATTTACCGGCGTGCGGGATGACGTGGAAGCGCAGTGCAGGATCCTGCATCACGTGGCCTCTCACGGATATGCGGCTCTGGCGGTATATCATATGGAGAAGCTGGACGGGAAGCTGATCGATACGGCGGAGCGGGAAATGCTGCCGCTGATCCAGATGCCGCAGGATGCCGGGTATTCCCAGGCCATCAACGATGTGATGGACAGAGTGCTGTACGGAGACAACTTCCGCAACAGCCTTATCAGCAACACCGTATTCCATCTCCTGAACTTCGAGAAGCACAGCAACTTTCAGTCCGCAGTGCGGGAGGCTGCCATCAGCAATGAATTTCAGCTAATCATCCTCAGCGAGGACTTCAACCCGATCCTGACGGTGGAGACCCGTCACAAGGCGACCATCGCCGACGCCATCAAGCTGGGCAAGGAGCGGAATGTGGAAAACGAGGCCAAGGCCTACACCATGATCGACGTCAACGGCGTCCTGACCTACTGGGGCCCGGTGACCATCAACAACGAAAAATACTACATGTTCATCGTCGATAACGAAGATTCCTATACGGCAGGCGAGATCACCAAGCTGGCGGAGATCATCGAGCTGGCCATGGGCATGTGGAAATACACCCCGGAACGGGATGCGAAAGCAGAGTTTATTAAAGCGCTTATGCGAGGCAACAAAAGTCTGGCCTACACCCTCAAGGACGAGGCGCGCATCAGCGGCGACGATATCCTCAGCGTATTCTTTTCCAAGGGGATCAGCTCCGAAGTGGAGAGCCAGGTCTTTTCTGAATTTGAGAAGCAGGAAGATCTGAACATCATGAAGATCACCGAAGGAGACGAGACCTACGGCATGATCCTGACCTATGAAGATCAGGTGGCCGGGACCGATCTGAAAAACAGCTGCGTGCAGCTCTTCAACCGGCTCAAGGGAAACAAGGGCGCGCGGATCTTCCATGTGACCGGTCTCAACGGGATCGAAGGTGCGGGAGACGCATACCGGCTCATCAGCGAAAGCTGGTCTTTCGTGCAGAATGTCTTCCCGTACAAACGGGTTTTTACCAAATATGAACTGACCCTGGTGAGCAACTGCATCAACATCCAGATCCAGGGAGGATTCGTCAAAAAGAATTATATCGAACTGCTGGAGCCTTTTAAGGAAACCAGCGAAAATAAAGGGAAACAGCTTCTGGAAACACTGGAAACATTCGTGCTGGACGCCGGCATGAACAGCGGCAAGACAGCCGAGTTCATGGGGATCCACACCAACACCGTCCAGTACAGACTCAAGAAGATCAACGAACTGCTGGGGGTAGAGATCACAGGAAACCGGGTCATCCCGGGACTGACCATGGCTTTAGCGCTGAAACGACTGGAACGGGTCGTCAACTAGCGAAGCGATAAAAAACCAAAACGTTATTACATTACATATTGCGAAACAGCAAAGGAGAGGGAAATGTACTTTAACTATCTGGAAAAGGCTGATCCGGAAATCACGGCAGCAATCAAACGTGAAATCGGTCGTCAGGAAAGCAAGATCGAAATGATCGCATCCGAAAACTTCGTAAACTACGAAGTAATGGAAGCGATGGGAAGCGCCCTGACCAACAAGTATGCAGAAGGTTATCCTGGCAAGAGATACTACGGCGGTTGCGAATTCGTAGATGAAGTAGAGCAGATGGCAATCGACCGCGCCAAGAAGATCTTCGGTGCAGAACACGCCAACGTGCAGGCGCACTCCGGCGCCAATGCCAACACAGCCGTATATCAGGCAGTCCTCGATTACGGCGACACTGTACTGGGTATGGACCTGTCCAACGGCGGACACCTGACTCATGGATCCCCAGTAAATATTTCCGGTAAATCATATAACTTCGTTCAGTACGGACTGGATCCGGAAACGGAAATGATCGACTACGACAACGTAAGAGAAATGGCTCGCAAGCACAAGCCTAAGCTGATCGTTGGCGGAGCATCCGCTTATCCGAGAGAGATCCGTTTCGATATCTTCCGTGAGATCGCAGACGAAGTCGGCGCACTCTTCATGGTTGACATGGCTCACATTGCAGGTCTGGTAGCGGCAGGTCTCCACCAGAATCCGGTAGACTACGCTGACATCGTAACCAGCACGACTCACAAGACGCTCCGCGGACCTAGAGGCGGTCTGATCCTCTGCAAAGAAGAATATGCCAAGGCGATCGACAAGGCGATTTTCCCGGGAACACAGGGCGGCCCTCTGATGCACATCATCGCAGCCAAGGCTGTATGCTTCAAGGAAGCTATGGAGCCGGAATTCAAGGCTTATCAGGAGCAGGTCGTTGCTAATGCAAAGGCTCTGGCAAAGGCTCTCAACGAGAAAGATTTCGAACTGGTATCCGGCGGTACGGACAACCACCTGGTACTGGTAAAACTGCTGAACAAGAACATCACAGGCAAGCTGGCTGAAAAGCTGCTGGATGACGCCAACATCACAACCAACAAGAACGCGATCCCGAACGACCCTGAAAAACCGTTCGTAACAAGCGGTCTGAGACTGGGAACACCGGCTATGACAAGCAGAGGCTTCAAGGAAGAAGATGTTGCTAAAACAGTAGAAGCCATCGCTCTGGTCATCGACAATCCGGAAGACGAAGCTTCCATGGATAAGGCGAGAGCTATCGTCAAGGAACTGACTGACAAGTATCCGCTCCACAAGAACTTCGGCAAGGATCTGTAGGTTCGGCGCGGCAGCGAAATGCGTTAAAATTTAAACAGATAAGAAACGGGGAGCACCATGGAGGCGCAAGTCTTTTCAAGGTGCTCCGCTTTCGTTTCAAACCCTCCTATGAATAATGTATACAAACAAAAACAAGTTGCAAACTTGAGGTGTATACGGTATAGTGAGAGTGGTATTTTATGTACTTATGATTTTTTAACAAAACATCCAAAATACTTTAAGGGAGGAAGCATAAATGAGCAAGCTTGAAGATCTCCGCGCGAAAAAAGAGAAAATCGCACAGGGCGGAGGCGAAAAAAGAATCGAAGCGCAGCATGCCAGAGGCAAGCTGACTGCGAGAGAACGACTGGACATTCTTTTTGATAAAGACAGCTTTGTTGAAATCGATGTGTTCGTAAAACACAGATGCACCAACTTCGGCATGGACGAGAAGGAACTGCCGAGCGACGGTGTTGTAACAGGCTATGGCCAGGTAGACGGAAGACTGGTGTTCGCATTTGCACAGGACTTCACAGTAAGCGGTGGATCCCTGGGTGAATACCACGCAGAAAAGATCGTCAAGGTGCAGAACATGGCACTGAAGATGGGCGCGCCTATCGTTGGACTGCAGGATTCCGGCGGTGCAAGAGTAGAAGAAGGCGTTGCAGCTCTTTCCGGATTCGGTAAGATCTTCCACAACAACACGATTTCTTCCGGCGTTATTCCGCAGATTTCCGTAATCATGGGACCTTGCGCAGGCGGCGCAGTATATTCCCCGGCTATCACGGACTTCGTATTCATGGTAGATCAGACAAGCCAGATGTTCATCACAGGACCGGCTGTTATCAAGACTGTAACAGGCGAAGAAGTAACTGCAGAACAGCTGGGCGGCGCAGCAACTCACAACACAGTAAGCGGTGTTGCTCACTTCATGGGCAAGAACGACGAAGAAACTCTGCTGATGGTAAGAGAACTGCTGAGCTACATGCCTTCCAACAACATGGAAACGGCTCCTGTATATGCTACTAACGATGACGTAAACAGAATGATCCCGGAACTCAACGAAATCATTCCGGACAACCCGAACAAGGGATACAACATCTACGATGTGATCACTAAGATCGCAGACGAAGGAAAATACTTCGATGTTATGCCGCTTTATGCGAAGAACATCGTTACATGCTTCATCAGACTGGACGGAGCTACAGTAGGCGTTATCGCCAACCAGCCGAACTTCGGAGCAGGATGCCTGGACATCGATGCTTCCGACAAGGCTGCAAGATTCATCAGAAGATGCGATGCGTTCAACATCCCTCTCCTGACGATCGAAGACGTTCCTGGATTCCTGCCTGGTACCGGTCAGGAATACGGCGGAATCATCAGACACGGCGCGAAGATGCTGTACGCATACTGCGAAGCTACAGTGCCTAAGATCACAGTGATCCTGAGAAAGGCATACGGCGGAGCATACATCGGTATGTGTAACAAGGAACTGGGCGCTGACCTGGTAATGGCATGGCCGACTGCACAGATTGCAGTTATGGGTGCTTCCGGCGCTGTTAACATCATTTCTTCCGTTAAGAAAGAAATCAAGAATGCGGACGATCCGGATGCGGTAAGAGCAGAAGCGATCGCAGATTACGAAGAAAAGTTCAACAATCCATATGTAGCAGCAGGTCTGGGCTATGTAGACGATGTTATCGAACCGGCTACAACGAGACAGCGGATCATCAGCGCACTGGATATGTTAAGCACGAAGAGAGAATCCCTGCCGGCTAAGAAGCACGGTAACATTCCATTGTAGGAGGTAATATAATGGGTTTAATGGATAAGTTTGCAGATCCGAGTCTGTTTGACTCCCTGTCCTTCGGGGACAAGATGGCAGGATCCGCTATCACAATGCTCATGGGTATGGGTATTACGTTCGTAGTTCTGATGCTTTTATGGGGTGTCTTCGCTCTTATGGGTAAAGCAATGTCCCCGTCTGCAAAGAAAGGAGATAAGGCGTCCAAGGCAGAGACAAAGGCCAACGCCACGCCCTCGGTAGCAGCAGCACCAGCACCGGCCGCAGATACAGACGGCGTTCTGACGGCGGTCATCGCAGCGGCGATCGCAGCGTATCAGAGTGAAGGCGGCACAGGCAATCTGGTCGTAAGAAAGATCCAGAGACTGTCCGGCGAAACGACTCTGTGGACAAACGCAGCAAGAGAAGACTGCATCGAAAGCAGAAGATTCTAGGTTTTATGATCGAAATTATCGAAAGGAAATGTTAGATATGAAAAAGTATAATATTACCGTAAATGGTGTAGCATATGCAGTTGAAGTAGAAGAAGCTGGCGCAGGTTCCGCACCGGCAGCAGCACCTGTAGCAGCTCCGGCACCGGCAGCAGCTCCAGCAGCAGCCCCGGCTCCTAAGGCAGCACCGGCAGCTCCAGCAGCACCTGTAGCAGCAGGAGATGCTTCCGTAACAGCTCCAATGCCGGGAACGATCCTGGACGTTAAGGTTTCCGAAGGTCAGGCTGTAAGCAAGGGCGACGTTCTGCTGATCCTGGAAGCTATGAAGATGGAAAACGAAATCTCCGCACCTGCAGACGGTACTGTAGACAAGATCGTTGCAGCTAAGGGAGCTTCCGTAAACTCCGGAGATGTTCTTGTAACTCTTAAATAAGTAAAAAAGTATTTTGGATACAAGCATAATGTGATACAATAATAGGCGGTTTTTAAAACCGCCTATTATTTTAAAGAAATCATAACACAGAGCAAAAGGAGAAAAACAATGCTACTGGCATTTGATGTTGGAAACACAAACATCGTTCTGGGACTGTTCCAGGACGGAAAGATGATCACCAACTGGAGACTTGAAACGGACAACAACAAGAGTGCAGATGAATACGGTATGATTATCAACCAGCTTTTCAAGTATGAAAACCTGGACATCAGCGAGGTAAAGGACGTCATTATATCGACTGTTGTACCATCGGTGCTGTATACCCTGCAGCATTTGTCTGTAAAGTACTTCCACAGAAAAGCGATCGTGATCGGAGCAGGAATCAAGACAGGACTGGTCGTGAAATACGACAACCCGAAACAGGTAGGAGCAGACAGAATCGTCAACGCGGTGGCAGCCCACGCCAAATACGGCGGCCCGCTGATCATCATCGACTTCGGTACGGCGACGACTTTCTGCGCCGTTTCCGAGCAAGCCGAATACCTGGGCGGCACCATCGCCCCGGGACTGAAGATTTCCTCGGACGCCCTGTTTGAAAAGACAGCCAAGCTCCCTAAGGTAGAGCTGGAAGAGCCGGGTCATGTCATTTGCAGGAACACCATCAACAGTATCCAGGGAGGCCTGGTATACGGCCACATGGGTATGGTGGACTATATCGTTAAGAAGATGAAAAAAGAGCTGCTGGAGTACAGTGACGACCCGGATCAGGAAGTGAAGGTCATCGCCACAGGCGGTCTGGCCACCCTCATCGACGGCGGCATCGACTGCATTGATTATGTGGACAAGATGCTGACGCTGGAAGGTCTGGAGATCATATACAGAAAGAACAAGAAATTAAGAAAGAAAAGCCCGGGACCGGTGCGGGAAGGAAGAGATTGCGACTATGGCAAAGACAGCTTTTAAGATCGGAGATATCACTCTTAAAACGCCCTTTGTTCTGGCCCCGCTTGCGGGAATTACGGATACATCAATGAGAAGCCTTTGCTGGAAACAGGGGGCTTCTTTTGTATACACGGAAATGGTCAGCGGCAAGGGTCTGTGGTACGGAGATAAGAAGACGAAACAGTTATTGAAGATAGGCGATCCGGAGGAAATGACGGGATTTCAGCTCTTTGGGAGCGACCCGGAGGTCATGGCCTTTGCAGCAAAAGAACTGAAAGAAAGCGGCAACGCCCTGCTGGACCTCAACGTAGGCTGCCCGGTGCCCAAGGTCGTGAAGAACGGCGAAGGCTCGGCACTGCTGAAAAAGCTGGACGTGCTGCAGGAAGTGGTAGCAGCCATGGTAAAGCACGCCGGCAAGCCGGTGACCGCTAAGATCCGCATGGGCTTTGCACGAAACGAAAATACCGCCGTGGAGACGGCGAAAGCCCTGGAGGATGCAGGAGCGGCAGCTGTGGCGGTTCATGGCAGGACCCGGGAACAATATTATGAGGGTAAGGCCGACTGGAAGGTGATCGCAGAAGTAAAGCATGCGGTCGGCATCCCTGTCATCGGAAACGGTGACGTCATGAGCGGAGAGGATGCGGTGCGGATGCTGGACGAAACCGGATGCGACGGCGTGATGATCGCCCGGGGTGCCCTGGGAAATCCATGGATCTTTCGGGAGGCGGAAGCCCTCTGGAGGGGTGAGATGAAACCGGTTACACCTGCCGATAATGAAAAAATTAACATGCTTTTACATCATTTTGCCTTGATTCGGGATGATAAAGGGGACAATGTTGCGGTCAGAGAGATCCGAAAGCATATCGGCTGGTACGTGAAAGGAATGCGGGGAGCGTCTTACATAAAGCGTACTGCAAACCAGATAACGCAACCGTCAGAGCTGATCGAGCTGCTGCGGGGATTGTTAAAATAAAAACATAGAAAGTCAAAAAAACAGTCGATACCCTCTTCCTTTTCGTACAAATTTGTTGTAAAATGTTACATACCACGTAAATTTCAGAATTTACTAACATGATTGGATGAGAGGTAGGTGACATCATGAGCAGACTGGACTTTAAAACGAAAGACAGGGCTCAAGTAGTTGTAGAGGGGTTGTATCAGGATCTTGAGAGACGTATCGTAGCCAGCCCGCCGGGACAGTGCCCGGTCGACATGGCAGAATCGTTCCTGAAGCTGTGTCATGCACAATCTTGCGGCAAATGTGTGCCGTGCAGAGTAGGTATCGGACAGCTTTTGAAGATTTTAGATGATATTTTAGACTTGAACAAAGAGAAGAGCATGGAGCAGCTGGAACTGCTTCGCCGTACTGCCGTGGTCATTAAAGAATCGGCAGACTGCGCTATTGGTACAGAGGCGGCCAGCATGGTGCTGCGGGGACTGGATGGATTCCGCGAGGATTACGAGGAACACATCCTTCACAATCGCTGCGCGACCAGTATCCAGGAAGGCAAGCAGCCGGTACCGTGCGTGGCGCTGTGTCCTGCCGGCGTAGACGTGCCTGGATACACAGCTCTGGTAATGGCAGGCAGATACGACGATGCCGTAAGACTGATCAGAAAGGACAATCCGTTCCCGACAGTCTGTGCACATATCTGCGAACATCCTTGCGAGGCAAGGTGCAGAAGACAGCTGATCGATACAGCTGTAAACATCAGGGGAATCAAGCGCTATGCTGTAGATCACTGCAGTGAAACAGTGCCTGTTCCTGCTGCTATGGATGATACAGGCAAGAAAGTTGCCATCATCGGCGGCGGTCCGGGAGGACTTTCCGCAGCATATTTCCTGGCTATTATGGGACATAAACCGACGATCTTCGAGAAGAGAAGCAAGCTGGGCGGCATGCTTCGCTATGGGATCCCGAACTACAGACTGCCGAGAGAACGTCTGCAGTGGGATATCGATGCGATCCTGTCTACCGGTATCGATGTGAAGACGGATTACGATGTTAACGATGAAGCCAACATCAAGAAGATCGCAGAAGAGTTTGACGCGGCTTACATATCCATTGGCGCTCATACTCACAAGACGATAGGTGTTGAAGGAGAGTACAGCAAGGGCGTGATCCCTGCCGTAGAGATCCTGCGAGGCATCGGCGATGATTCTATGCCGGACTTCAACAACAAGGCCGTTGTTGTTATCGGCGGAGGAAACGTAGCTATGGACGTGGCCAGAACGGCGAAGCGTCTTGGCGCATCGGAAGTAAAGATCGTTTACAGAAGAAGAAAGCAGGATATGACTGCACTGCCGGAGGAAATCGACGGCGCAGTAGCAGAAGGCTGCACGCTGGTAGAGCTGAAGGCCCCTGCTAAAATCGAGAGCAACAGTACGGGCAGCGTTCGTGCACTGTGGGTACAGCCGCAGATCGCAGGGGAAGCCGACAGATCAGGTCGCCCAAGACCGACGCCGGCAAGCGCACCGGAAGAACGTATCCCGTGTCATATCATCATTTCTGCCATCGGGCAGAGCATCGAGTCGCAGGGATTCGAGAAATATGGTATCCCTGTTGTAAGAGGAAGCATCGTTGCAGAGTCCTCCAGTGCAGTATCCAACGTAGAAGGATTCTTTGCAGGAGGAGACTGTGTAACTGGTCCGTCCACCGTAATCAATGCTATCGCTGCGGGTAAAGTTGCAGCAGCTAACATCGATGAACATCTGGGCTATCACCACGAGATCTCAGAAGATATCGAGATCCCTTATCCGAAGCTCATGGACAAGAAGCCGTGCGGAAGAGCGGAGCTGAAGCTGCGTTACGCCAAGGAGCGCGGAAACGACTTCATGGAGATCGAGTATGGCATGTCCCATGAAGAAGCTTTGCAGGAAGCAAGCCGCTGCCTGCGCTGTGACTTTAACGGATTTGGAGCATTCAGAGGAGG
The DNA here is from genome assembly GCA_934281605.1 of uncultured Clostridia bacterium. Taxonomy (GTDB): domain Bacteria; phylum Bacillota; class Clostridia; order Peptostreptococcales; family Anaerovoracaceae; genus Lentihominibacter. Next base: position 220,831 of record CAKQXD010000002.1, read on the forward strand.
GAGGACTCATAAATGGTAAATCTTACAATAAACGGTCAGAAAATTTCAGTAAGCGAAGGTACGACCATTTTAGAAGCAGCCCTGAAGGTTGGGATCGATATTCCGCACCTGTGTTATCTGAAGGACGTCAATGAGATCGGAGCCTGCAGAGTCTGCGTAGTAGAAAACGCAGGTATGGAGACGCTCGTAACGGCGTGCAACACTCCGGTCGAAGAAGGCATGGAGCTTTATACCAACAGTCCGAAAGCCAGAGAGGCGAGACGTATCAACGTAAGCCTGATCCTTTCGGATCACGATGCGAAATGTGCGACCTGCGTACGAAGCGGTAACTGCAATTTGCAGAAGATCGCCAACGACCTGGGTATTTTAGAGGTGCCTTACACCAATATAGCGGAAAAACAGAAATGGGACAAAAAACAGCCGCTGATCCGGGACGCATCCAAGTGTATCAAATGCATGCGCTGTATCCAGATCTGTGACCACGTTCAGGGACTTAACGTATGGGGTCTGACAGGAACAGGATACCGGACAACGATCGGTATCAGCAAGAACGTTCCGATCCGCGAGACCAACTGTTCCTTCTGCGGACAGTGTATCACCCACTGCCCTGTAGGAGCGCTGCGTGAAAGAGATGATACGATGCAGCTTCTGGACGCTCTTGCAGATCCGGAAAAGATCACTATGGTTCAGATCGCACCGGCTGTGCGTACTGCCTGGGGTGAAAGCGTCGGACTTTACAGAGAGGAAAGCACGCTGGGCAAGCTGGTGGCTGCATTGAAGCAGATCGGTTTCGATTACGTCTTTGATACGGGATTCACAGCTGACCTGACCATTATGGAAGAAGGCAGCGAATTCCTCCAGCACTTTGGAGAAAAAGATAAGCACAAGTGGCCGCTGTTCACTTCATGCTGCCCAGGCTGGGTTCGTTTCGTGAAGAACGAATTCCCGGAATTTGCAGAGAATCTTTCTACTGCAAAATCTCCGCAGCAGATGTTCGGCGCCATGAGCAAGACATATATCGCACAGAAGCTGGGCGTGGATCCGGAAAAGATCTATTCGGTATCCATCATGCCTTGCACGGCGAAAAAATACGAATGCGACGTTGTGGAAGTCAACGATTCCGACGCAGGTCAGGACGTGGATCTGGTGCTGACCACCAGAGAAATGGGAAGACTGATCAATGCGGATCGGATCAAGACTGACGAGCTGGAAGAAGCTCCGTTCGATGATTTCTTTGGCGAAGCGACCGGGGCAGGCATCATATTCGGTGCGACAGGCGGCGTTATGGAGGCGGCGCTGCGTTCGGCTCACTTCCTGCTGACAGGCAAGAACCCGAAGACGGATGCCTTTAAGAAGGTAAGAGGCGTTAAGGGTTGGAAAGAAGCCATATTTGAAATCGAAGGCGTTGCAGTCAAGGTGGCGGTTGTCAGCGGACTGGGCAACACGAGAGAACTGCTGACAGCTTTGAAGAAGGGCGAAGTGGAATACGATTTCGTAGAGATCATGGCATGCCCTGGCGGATGTGCAGGCGGCGGCGGACAGCCGATCCACGATGGATCCGAACTGGCAGAAGAACGAGGCAAGACTCTGTACGGCATCGACAGTACAGCAGAACTGCGATTCTCCCACGAGAATCCGACGGTACAGCTGGCCTATAAGGAGTTCCTGGGCGAACCTCTTTCCAAGAGAGCTCACGAACTGCTCCATACCAATATTGAGGACTGGACGCTGTAGGGCGATAGAGCTGGCCTGACGGGCACTCAAATTTGATAGTACAACAGAATTATCATAAACGAAAAACGATCCCTGAAAGATAGAATTCTTTCGGGGATCGTTTTTGCTTGGGATGAAAAGGCCTGGCTGAGATCGCCTGCCTGAGCGAAAGCCTGAGTTGGATTATCTGCAGCATAAAAGCGTTGCCGAAATCCACTGTCCCTGAAAAGACTGCTCCAGAACATCGAAAGAATCCCGGAGCAAAAGCTGCTCTGCCTCCTGCAGGCTGAACCCCTCGTCGATATAATATCGGATGAGCTACACCAGAAGCAGCGTATCCGCGCTGTAATACCGATACCGGCTGCTGCTGATCTCGTCTGGCTTGATCAGCCCTTTTTCTTCGTAATACCGCAGCGCTCTTGGAGAGACTTTGCAGATCTCGGCAGCTTTGCCGATGGGATAAAGTTTTCGTTTTTCCATGTCAATCTGCCTCCTTCCTGGTGATTCGCAGCCGTTATCCCAGCAGATTTAATGTAAAGGTGCTGACGATGATCACCAGCAGCGAGACGTAGCCGATCTTAGTGAGTTTTTGTTTGTAATACAGGTAGCCGACGGTGGATGTCACCACGATGCCGACTGCGCCCCAGGTGGCGTAGGCGATCCCCAGGTCGATGCCTGTCAGGGCGAACCCGAAGAGGGCGTAGCTGATGGTGTATCCCAAAAGGCAGATCAGGGTCGGCTTCGGGTTGGTGAAACCTCTGGTGGCCACCACAAAGGAGGCGGCGATCACTTCCGCTACGATGGAAATAGCCAGTAAAATGTATGCGACTAACATGATGCGTCCTCCTTTCTGTCTGCGTCTTTATTGCTTTCGGAGGCACCTGCGTCTTCCGTGTCTTCTGCCGGCGTACCCCACATGTTCATGGTAAAGGTTGCCGCCGCCAGCACGATCATGGATACCCAGCCGATGGGGGAAAGATGCTGGTGAAAGAAAAAGACTCCCAGCAGCGTGCATACCAGCGCGCCCGTCACGCTCCAGGTCGCATAAGCGACAGGCAGATCGATGATGTGGAGCACTTTTGAGAACAGAAAAAAGGAAAATAATATGGTGATGATGGCCCCGATTCCCAGCAGTTTATTCTCATAGCCGTGGCATGCCGTCAGCATGGCGTCCCCGATGATTTCAATCACGATGGAAATCGCCAGGATCACATAAGCCGTCCGTTTCGATACGTTTAACATTCTTACCTCCGTTGTATGCAAAATTAAAATGTCTGAAACCCTTGCAAATACTGTATTTGGGTTGCTTGAACTACTTCTTTTATACACCTTGCCCCTGCGTCAAGGTCAAGGAAATTCCGCTGCAAAGAGTGAAAAAATGGGGGGGTTCTCGCGAGATATAGCAGGGAGATTATACGGAAAACGGCATAAAAATGCAGGATTTTAGAAAAAAGGCCGGAAACCTTTACGTTAGCGTAAAGGTTTCCGGCTTGGGATGGAAGGCGGAGAGGAGAAACCGGGGGTGAAATCACGATCCCGGATCCGGATTCCCGACTGCCGCTACCAGATTTCTTCGATCCAGCGAAGCATTTCAGTCCCCATGGAATTGCGTTCCCGGGCGCATCCGTCCGGATGCGCCCTCTCGGATTCAAATACCTGCAGGGAAAATCGACTGGCGTTTTCCAGCATGATATGACTCATATACTGGAAGCAGACGTGTTTATGAGCAAAGGGAAATCTGCGGGCGGAAAGCCGCTCCTCCAGTTTCCGCCCGCTTTGGGCAGAAGGCCAGACGGTATCCGCCTCGGTGGAAAACAGCAGGACAGGACCGTTTGCCCGTTCCAGCGGGATGGCGGCGGCCTCCTGCCTTTGAGGATCGATCCGCCGCAGCAGATCCTCCCTGCGTCCCCGGGTCGGATCTCCTGCGGCTCTGGCCTCAGATCGCTCTTTCGTAAAATCCCGGATCTGAAACGGCGCATAAGGAAATTCCTGATTTCGATAGGTCCAGCAGGAAGAGCCGGCTGGATTGTTTCGAATCAGCCCTTCCCCGTAAAACCAGGTAGGCGCTTTTAAAATCGTGCAGGTGATCTCCGGGAAATGAACGGCGGCAGCCGCAGCGTATTCAGCTCCGCGGGAGATGCCGCAGATGCCGATGGAATCGTACCCTTGTGCTCTGAGCCACCGGATCGCATTTTCGATGTATTCCAGCGGGATGCGGGACAGATCCCTTCCCGTATGCTCCGTGCGAAAATATCCCAGGGCCAGCGCAGGGACGTTATGCTGGTAGAGAAAGCGAGCCATGCGCTTTGCAGTTTGTAAGCCTCCTTCACTGCCGGAAAGCGTGATGACGACTTTGTCGGTCCGCAGCGTTCCGGATGGATCCTCGGCAGGATATAAGATGCCGTCAAAGCCCTGCTTCGGGTCCGCGGCGCTGGTTTCCGGTTTGCTGCCGGGGGATTTTTCGGTGTGTGCTGTGTCGGGCGCTGGCGTTTTGTGTTGTGGTTCCTTCATGGTTCTCCTCCTGTTGCTAAGGCTACTATACTGTAAGATCGTTTTTTCTGTCAATGGGTTTCGGCGCAGGAGATGAAATGCGGGCGGTTCTGGTCTAGGGATTTTTGGCCGGGTAGCTTTTATACGGGATTTTGAGTCGGTGGTTTTCAGCCGGATTTCTCATGTAAGTATCTTCGATCTCTCAAATAAATTGCAGTTTAAGTGTTGACAAATAATATTATACAGCGTATAGTATTAAATAACGAAGAGCATGAAGGAAGATGGAGCGTTCAGATGAAACTGCTCCTCGCCTTTCACGATAAAAAATCAACAGAATACAAGGAGGACGCTATGGCTTTTAAGATTGAATCCAGCCTGCTTGATGCGTGCGCTCTGGCAATATTGAGCCGAGGAGATACCTACGGGTATGAAATCACACAGTCTATGAAACAGGCAATCGTGGTATCGGAATCGACGTTGTATCCGGTTCTGCGGAGGCTGCAGAAGGGAAACTACTGCCAGACATACGATGAACCGTACCAGGGGCGAAACAGAAGATATTACAGCATTACAGAAGAAGGCAAGGCGAAGCTGGAAGAGTATAAACTGCAGTGGATCGATTATAAAACAGCGATCGAAACTTTTTTAGGGGACGGCGGCGATCCGGCTGGTCAGTCTGGTCCGGGCGGATCCGATGCAGGCGATGCCAATGCAGGTGGATCTGGTTCGGGCGATGCCAATGCAGGCAACACAAGCGATGCAGATCAAAACAAAGTGGGAGGAGAAGAACATGAATAGAGCGGAATTTATGAAAATACTCCGTTCGGAGCTGCACAAGCTCCCGGAGGACGAACGCAATGCAGCGCTCGAATTTTATGAAGAATACTTTGATGAAGCGGGACCGGAGAATGAACAGCAGGTGATCGAAAACCTGGGCAACCCGAAAAAAGTGGCAGCCCAGATCAAGTCGGAATATGCAGTACGCCAGCTGGATAACGAAGAGATCCCGACGGCGAAAAAAGGCTGGTCGGCTTTTAAATGGGCCATCGTGGGCATTTGCTCTGCGCCGATCTCCATTCCGCTGGCGGTCGTGCTGGTGGCGCTGGCGATCTCGGCCTTTGCGATCTTTGTAAGCTGCGCTGCAGGAGTTATCGCAGGCATACTCGGGGCGGCAGTAGGAAGTATTGCTTTTCTGGTCATGGGGATCCTGGCGTTCCCGGCGGCGGTTTCTACCGCCATCATGCTGCTGGGAATGGGTCTTGCAGGACTGGGCATTTCCGTATTGCTGGGCTGGCTGGTCATCTGGGCTATCAAAGCCATCGTTTCTGCTTCCATCCGCGCCATCAAGCGCAGCAATGAGAAACGCAGACTGAAAAAACTCGGCGGGATGAAGGATGCGTCCGCCTGGAAATACAAAGAGGAGGCATAAACCATGGGAAAGAAAACGAAAAAATTTCTGATTATATGCGGCATCGTGGTCGGCGCTGGACTGCTTCTGGCTGTGATCGGGGCGGCGGCCGGCGGACTTGACGATGCGACAAAACTGGCTGACCATTACACTTGGATCTCCGGACCATCCGAAGATGAGGAGCAGCAGCTCCTGGATTCCTCCCAGACCTTTGATTCTGTCAAAGTGAGCGGCGATCTGGATCTGGATATCGTGAAGGGCAATGAGGATTCCGTAAAGCTCATTTATCCAAAAGATAGCGGAACCTATAATATGGATGTGGAAAACGGAACGCTGGTTGTGAATTACGATTACCAGAAAAAGGCCATCATTCAGCTTTCGGCAGAGGACAGCACGCCGCGCCTTGTCATCACGCAGAAAGATCCGGCGTCTATTAAGAATATCGATGCGGATCTCAGCTGGGGCGATGTGGATCTGGAAGATCTGACGGCAGAAACTGTGACGCTGACTCTGGATGACGGTGATGCAGACCTGAGCCGCGCCCAGATCGGAACTCTGAAAGTGGATATGGATTACGGCGATCTGGAGACGGAGAGTATCACCTGCGGCACAGTTGCAGCACAGCTGGATGACGGTGACTGTGATCTGGATGGAACGTTTAACGGCGGTATCAACGTGAACGCCAGCTATGGCGACGTGGAGATCCGCACGAAGCTGGCGGAAAGCCTGTACACTGTCAAAGCAGAGACTAACTACGGCGATATAGAAGTGGGCGGTCTGACCCGTGAAGACGGCGGTACACTGCATAATGGAACCGGCGCGTATGCAATGGATCTGTATGCGGACGACGGGGACATCAGCGTAACGTTCAGCGGTCAATAAAGGATACAGAAAAGAAAACAGAGGGTCGCGGCAGATCTTAACGATCGCCGGACCCTCTGTTTTGTGTGGTGCTAAATCACCACCGCGCAGACCTGTACGATATCGGTGGCGAGCTGCAGCGTGAGTTTCTGCATTTTCTCACGCAGCAGTGTCGCAGCATCGACAGAGTCTCCGCTCTGCTGCGCCAGATCCCGAAAGAGGAATTCTGCCTCCTTCATATGTACGTGAAGTGTCGTCAGCCCCAGCATACCGGATAACCCCTTGATGGAATGACATAAAATGGATGCGTTTTTGTAGTCTTTCCGTTCGATATGATTGTTGAGCTGCATCAGGATCTCGCTGCAGTTATCCTTGAATTTATTAAAGTGTTTCCGAAACAGATCCGGGTTGTTTCCCATATTCCGAATACCCTGTTCTACATCACACACTGTAGCAGGTTCAAACTGTTCGTTTTCTCTTTCGGTGCACATGATTTCCATAGTACCCCTCCTTTGCACAATAACGTGCTGGTGTTACAATCTAATTGTAATGCAAAATATACTATAATTCTACATCAATCGTTCTCCAAATTTCGACACGGTTCGACAACTCTCTCAAATAGGTGTTGTGGTCTTTTCCAGAACTTGTTACAATAAACCAGAAACAGGAGAAAACTATGATAGTGATACTGATTAAAATCGCAGCATCCCTCGCACTCGGCGTGCTTGCCGGGTTCGGGGCGGTGTACTTGTTCAATAAGATGCCGGCGGCCTGGCTTACCGATTATGATGCAAAGCCTCCGGCGGAGCTTTCAGATCCGCACATCCAGAGGGTCAAAGGTTTTCCGTGGCGGTGGATCTATGCCGCAGGGTTCAGCTGCCTGCTGATCCGGCTGTCCTTTTATGATGTCCAGTTTGCGGCGGCAGGGCTCTTTGCGTGCTGGGCCATGCTCATCATCGGACTGGCGGATCTCAAATACATGATCATCCCCGACCAGTTCGTCATCATGCTGGCCATCTCGGCGTTCGGATTCGTTCCCTGCCACAGCAGCCTTATGCAGCCCCTTCTAGGCGCCCTCATCGGCGGCGGAGTCATGCTGATGGTAGGCGTTCTCGGCGGTGCGGCGTTCAAGAAGGAAGTCCTGGGCTTTGGTGATGTAAAGCTCTTCGCCAGCCTTGGTCTTGCCCTGGGACTCACGGGAACCATAGTGGTGCTCATCGGCGCATCGCTCCTCAGCGGCATCGGCGCAGCCATCGCTCTCGCCACCGGCCGTGCAAAAAAAGACGACGCCAAACCTCTCGGCCCCTACATCTGCGGCATGGGGATCTTCTATATCTTTATCGTCTGGCCGTTTTTGGGGTAACCCCCGAAACCAACCACTTTTCAAACGCATACAAATTTGATATACTAATAAAATGGATAAAAATATTTTACTGAAAATTGCCTACGATGGCGCGGGGTTTCACGGATGGCAGCGGCAGCCGGACAAGCGAACGGTGCAGGGCCATCTGGAGACGGTGCTTTCGCGGCTGTTCAAGACGGAGATCCTGTTAAACGGGACGAGCCGGACGGACGCCGGAGTACACGCTCTGGGGCAGCAGGCCTCTTTTAAGGCTGATGTGAACATCCCCATCGAGAAGCTGGCGCGGGTAGTCAACAACGCCCTGTGCGGCTGTGAGAAAGGCAGCTTTGCCATCTCGCCGGTGCGGATCGTGGAAGCGGAGGAGAAGCCGCCGGAATTTCATGCCCGGTTCGACGCCAAAGGCAAGACTTATATCTACAAAATCAACAATACGGAAATGATCGATATTTTTCAGCGGAATTACGTCTACCATGTGGCGGAACCGCTGGACACGGACGCCATGCGCCAGGCCGCGAAGCTCCTGACCGGCACCCACGACTTCAAATCCTTTGAAGCCTCCGGCAGCACGCCGCGGGAATCGACGGTGCGGACTATCTACAGGATGGATCTTCTGCAGGACGGCGACATGCTGGAACTCCACGTGACGGGAGACGGTTTTCTCTACAATATGGTCAGGATCCTGACGGGAACCCTGGTGGATGTGGGGAGGGACAAACTCCGGCCGCAGCAGATGACAGACATCCTCGCTGCAAAGGACCGGCAGACGGCAGGTCACACGGCGCCGCCGTTCGGACTCTATCTGGCGAAAGTGTATTATGAAGAAGGAGAACTTTATGGATAACAGACCCGGCTGGGACGAATATTTTATGGAGATGGCCGTGCTGACGGCCAGACGGTCCACCTGCCTGCGCAGACATGTAGGCGCAGTCATCGTGCAGGACAAGCACATCATCGCGACCGGCTACAACGGTGCGCCGCGGGGACTGGCCCATTGCGGAGAGCGAGGCGGATGCCTGAGACAGAAGCTGGGCATTCCGTCAGGTCAGAAGCATGAACTTTGCAGAGCGCTCCATGCGGAGCAGAACGCCATTATCCAGGCGGCGACCCTGGGTCAGAGCATCGAAGGGGCGACCATCTACATCACCCACCAGCCCTGCCTCATCTGCGCCAAGATGATCATCAATGCGGGGATCACAAGAATCGTAGTAAAAGAGGGATATCCGGACGAAATGTCGGTGGACATTCTGAACGAAGCCGGACTGAAAATCGTAATGTTAGGAGAAGCATAGTGACAGCAACCAGTTTTATGTTATGGGCGCCGTTCTTACTGGCCTTTGCAGTAGCATGCGCCGCAACGCCCTTCGCCATCTGGCTGGCGCCGAAAATAGGAGCGATGGACGTGCCGAAGGACGACCGCCGCGTGCATAACAAACCAATGCCGAGATTCGGCGGCATCGCTATTTACGCCGGGATGATGGTAGCTCTGGCGCTCTTTGTAGCGCAGGACAGAGGCGTTCCCGCTGCTATGGCAGGATGCACGCTCATTTATATATTAGGACTCATCGACGACCTGAAAAACCTGAAGCCCATCGTCAAGCTTTCGGGGCAGATCGTGTGCGCCATCGTGGTGTACGCCATGGGGCTTCGGATCCAGTTTATCACCAACTATTTCGGACAGGGGAACATGGCGTTCGGCGATGTGCTCTGCTTCATTATCACGGTGCTGTGGCTGGTGGCCATTACCAATGCGGTCAACCTGATCGACGGCCTGGACGGGCTGGCGGCAGGCATCGCGGCCATTTCGGCGCTTTGCATCGGCTACGTGGCATACATCCACGGGCACTACATCCCGACGGTGGCCATGATGGTTATCGCAGGGGCGGCTCTGGGATTTTTGCCGTATAATTTTCATCCTGCCAAGATCTTTATGGGCGACGGCGGCTCGCAGCTTTTAGGGTTTTCCATCGCGGCGTTTTCTATTATGGGCGCTGTAAAGACGACGACTATGGTCGTGGTGGTGATCCCGGCGCTGGTGCTGGGCCTGCCTATATTCGACACGGTCTTTGCCATCGTGCGGCGCGTCGTTCGCAGACAGCCCATCGGACGAGGGGACAAAGAACACTTGCACCACAGGATCCTGCGTGCAGGCTACGGCCAGCGGCGTGCGGTCATGATCATGTACTGCATCAGCGGTCTTCTGGGGATCATGGCGGTCATCTACAGCCGGGGTCTGATGGTGGAATGCATCGGTCTGCTGCTGATCGCGGCCATTCTGCTCTATGTGCTGCTGGGAAACGACACGGTGCAGCGGCTGGAAATGACCCGGCAGGATAGTGAACCACAGACAGAATCAACGGAAAAGGAAACGGACAAAAGTGGAGAATCAACAGACGCTGAATAACATCAAGACGAGGGAGCTTCTTTCGATGCTCCGCAAGATCGCGCTGCCCATTGCGCTCCAAAGCCTCATCGGCTCCAGCCTGAACCTCATCGACAACCTGATGGTGGGCAGTCTGGGCGAACTGCAGCTCAATGCGGTAGGCGTATCGGTGCAGATCTTTTTTATCTACTGGATGTTATTGTACGGGATCTCGGGTGGTGCAGCCACCTTTATTTCCCAGTTTTATGGTGTGAGCGATTTTAAAAATATAAGAAGAACGACAGGCTTTACCCTGACCATCGCGCTGGGGATCGGCCTGCTCTTTTTTATTGCGGCGGAAGCCTTCCCGCAGTATATCCTGCGGATCTTTACCAAATTTCCGGAGGTTATCGAGGAGGGCAGCAGCTACGTGCGGCTGGCGGCTCCGACTTTCCTGATGCTGGCGGTGACACAGCCTTTTACCATCGCGCTGCGGGCGACCCAGCAGACCAGGCTGCCGCTCTATGCCAGTGCGGTAGCGCTGGCGACCAACACGGTGCTCAACTATATCCTGATCTTCGGCAAACTGGGGCTTCCGGCTCTCGGAGTCAACGGTGCGGCTCTGGCTACGGCTATCGCACGTCTGCTGGAAATGGGGCTGATTCTATACGTGGTATTCGGCAGGAAGAACAAGATCGCCGGCAGGCTTTCCGAGTTTTTCAGCTACGGCAAAGATCTGGCCAAACGTATCTATCAGAATGCGCTGCCGACTACTGCCAATGAAACGCTGTGGGGGCTCGGTACGTCCCTTTATGTGGCGGCCTTTGCACGGATCGGCATCACGGAAGGCGCGGCCATTCAGGCATGCAATACCATTAACAATCTGTTCTCGCTGGCGGCCTTCAGTATAGGAGACGCCATCCTGATTTTAATAGGACAGAAGCTGGGAGAAGGCAAGCCGGATCTGGCTTACGCCATGTCGAAGAAGATCATCGTAGTGGGTCTCATCATCGGACTGCTGCTGGGAGGCGGCGTGATCCTGGCGGGAGATTCCATCCTTGGCCTCTTTGACTTTACGCCGGAGGGTGCGGCTTATGCGAAGAAGATCCTCATCGTGTACGGTGCTGCCCTCTGGCTGGCGCTGTACAATGCGATGCATGTGACGGGGACTTTGCGAGGCGGCGGAGATACGCGTTTTGCCATGTTCACGGAGACGGGCACCGTATGGCTCATCGGTGTGCCGCTGGCGTTTATCACCTCGCTGTATCTCCACTGGCCGATCTATTTCGCAGTGCTGGCTGTAAAGAGCGAAGAGGTGGTCAAGGCAATCATCCTGACCAGGCGGTATTTCAGTAAGAAATGGTTGAAAAATGTCATCGAAAACATTGACCTATAGGGGAATAGCGAAATGACGAAATTTCAGCAAATTTGTATAAAAAACTCAAAATTTACAGCATGAAAATACAAAAATAAACGGCTGAAACCGCTGAAATGAATGGGTTTATAAAACTTTTATGAAATTGAAAAAGATATTGCCAAATCACCGCAAACAGGTGTATAATGATATACAAATTGAAAAATGAGAAAGGGAGAGAAAAAGCAAAAATGGATGAAGTCAGCAAGCTGAAAAAACAAGTTGCGATATATGGACTGGCAGTCGTCGCAGTCTGCGAGATCGTATCCCTTTTTATTGTGGGTTTTGATATCGGGTTTACCGTTTTCCTGCTGGCCGGATTCGCCGCAGCACTGGTGAATTTCTGGCTGCTGGCATTCTTCTTACAGAAGATGCTGGACAGCGGCAACGCAGGGTTCTCAACGATAAGCTTTGTAATAAGGATATTGATATATTGTGCAGTATTTTTTATCGCGGTCAAGCAGGGACACACCCCGAGCTGGGTGGGATGCCTGGCCGGGATACTGGCACCGAAAGTCCCTCTCTATTATTTCAACGCCGTCAAGCCGGACTTCAATACGAAGCGCAAGGTTCGTCCGGAAGTGCAGGCTATGTACGAGCAGGAGGATAAGGAGAAGGATGACGAGTACTGGGGCAGAAAGGAGGATTAGCTATGCATGATTTATCGCATCTGGGGCCTAAAAAGGTCTTCATCTTCGGCGACGGGTCGTTTTTCATAACGGAGACTGTCGTCTGGGGCGTGATCGTGGCTCTGATCATCGGGATCCTGGCGTGCTGGTCAGCCAGCAAGCTGCAGCGGGTACCGAAGGGCAAGCAGGTGATTGCAGAATTCGTGGTAGAAAAAGCGTACAGCATGGTACAGTCCGTCATGGGCGTAAAGCTGGGAACGGTCTTTGCACCATATATGGCGTCGATCTTTTTCTTCATGCTGCTTTCCAACATGCTGGGACTGTTCGGATTCCGGCCGGTCACATCGGACGTGAACTGTACGTTCGCACTGGCGATCACAACATTTTTCCTGATCCAGGGAACGGGGGTCAAGTTCATGGGCGTAGGAGGCAAGCTGAAGCATATGTGCTCGCCGTATCCGTTCATGATCATCATCAACGTGATCGAGATGTTCTCGACGCCGCTTTCACTGGGTCTGCGACTGTTCGGTAATATACTGGCAGGACTGATCGTTATGTCTCTTGTTTACAGCGGACTGGCAACCCTTTCGCTGCAGTTCATGAACATACCGATTCTGGACGCTATATTCCCATTACCGGCGAATGCATTCTTTGATATGTTCGAACCTGTGCTGCAGGCGTACATATTCACGATGTTAACCATGGCATTTATGGCCAATGAAGCTATTACTTTAAGCGATCATATAGAAGAGTAACTTTAAGGAGGATATTATCATGACAGGAATTACACCGGAAGCTTTTGTACTGGGATTATCAGGACTTGGTGCAGGTCTGGCAATGATCTGCGGTATTGGTACAGGTATTGGACAGGGTTATGCAGCTGGTAGAGCCGTTGAAGGCGTAGCAAGACAGCCTGAAGCACAGAGTGATATTTTAAAGATCATGCTGGTTGGTCAGGGTGTATCTGAAACACCGACCATCTTCGCATTCGTAGTTTCCATCATCCTGATGTTTGCGAACCCGCTGGTTGGCATGCTGTAGGGGAGACTCCTCAAACTGTAAATTTGTATGAAATCATATGACAGGGAAGGAGGCGATGAATGATGGAGTACACAGGCCTGATAGAAATAAACTGGTCGATTATAATGATCTGGATCACAGTCATCGTTTTGTTCCTCGTGCTCAAGAAGTTCTTCTTTGAAAAAGTAAAGAACTTTATGGAGACGAGATCCAACTCCATCCAGGACGCCTTTGACAGTGCAGAAGCCGTAAACAGAAGAGCGGATGAAAAGATGCAGAACTACACGAAGCGTATAGCCAATGTAGAAGCAGAAGGAAGAGAGATCATCCGTGACGCCAAGATCAAGGCGGATGCACAGGCAAGAGAAATCATTGAAGATGCCAACAAGCAGGCGACTGAGATACTGAACAAAGCAGAACGGAATATCGAGAGAGAGAAACAGAAGGCCATGGAAGAAATGCGCAAGGAAGTTGCTGCTCTCGCTATGATGGCTGCTGAGCGGATCGTAGAACGAGAAATCCAGAATGTCGGTCAGGACGAAATCGTGGATGAAGTGATAAACAAAGCAAGGAGTACAGGATGGCAGAATTAACAGTTGATCTTACTTACGGCACTGCCCTCTATGAAGCGGCGGAAGACGTAGGCAAAAGAGAAGAGATCGCAAAGAATGCCGACTGGGTCCTCGACGTATTTCGGGAGAACCCGGACCTTCAGAATTTTATCAACTATCCGGCGATATCGGCGAGAGAAAAGAAAGAAACGATCGAGAAGATATTCGACGGGAATGTATGCGAGGAATTTCTGAATTTCCTTTACGTATTGATCGATAAAGGAAGGACGATGCATCTTGCGAAAATCATAAAGGTGTATAAGAGTCTTATAGAAAAAGAAGAAGGATATTCCTACGGTACAGTGTATTCGGTAGTTCCGCTGGACAAGAAGCGGATCGAAGAGCTGGAGCAGGATGTATCCAGGCTTATGCAGATGAATGTAAGACTGACGAATGAAACAGATCCCAAACTGATCGGAGGCATCAAGATCCTGGTAGAAGGCCGGATCATCGACGCATCGATCAGAAAGAAATTTGACGATCTCGAAAGTCAAATTAATTTAAACTAGGGAGGAGAAGAAATGAACCTGAGACCGGAAGAAATAAGCGCAGTCATAAAAGAGCAAATAAAAAACTATAAAAATCAGCTGGAAATTTCCGACTTTGGGACCGTTATCCAGGTAGGTGACGGTATCGCCAGAGTATACGGTCTGGAAAACTGTATGTCGGGTGAACTTCTGGAATTCCCGGGCAATACATATGGTATGGCCATGAACCTGGAAGAAGACAACGTCGGCGTTGTAATCATGGGTTCTGACCGGGAAATAAAGGAAGGTGATATCGTAAAACCGACCGGCAAGGTAGCAGAAGTGCCGGTAGGAGATGCGATGATGGGACGTGTTGTAAACGCGTTGGGACAGCCGATCGACGGCAAAGGCCCGATCGTAAGCAGCGAGTCGCGTCCGATCGAATACCCGGCGCCGGGAGTTTTACAGCGTAAATCCGTTAACCAGCCTCTGCAGACCGGTATCAAGGCCATCGACTCCATGATTCCGATCGGAAGAGGACAGAGAGAGTTGATCATCGGTGACAGACAGACTGGTAAGACAGCTATCGCCATCGATACCATTTTAAACCAGAAGGGTGAAGACGTGATCTGTATCTACGTTGCTATCGGACAGAAGAAATCCACGGTAGCACAGCTGGTACAGAATCTGGAAGACAAGGGCGCAATGGATTACACCATCGTGGTATCGGCAACAGCGTCCGACGTAGCGCCTTTGCAGTATATCGCACCGTACGCAGGATGCGCCATCGGAGAATACTTCATGTATCAGGGCAAGGACGTTCTGATCGTATACGATGACCTGTCCAAGCACGCGGTTGCTTACAGAGCCATGTCCCTGCTGCTTCGCAGACCGCCTGGCCGTGAAGCATATCCGGGAGATGTATTCTATCTCCATTCCAGACTTCTGGAGAGAGCAGCCAAGCTTTCCGATGAACTGGGCGGCGGATCCATTACCGCACTGCCGATCATCGAGACGCAGGCAGGAGACGTATCGGCTTATATCCCGACCAACGTAATTTCCATTACCGACGGTCAGATCTATCTGGAAACAGAACTCTTCTTCACAGGACAGAGACCGGCGGTAAACGCAGGTATTTCCGTATCCCGTGTAGGAGGTAACGCACAGATCAAGGCAATGAAGAAGGTAGCCAGCTCCGTTAAGCTGGAACTGGCGCAGTACAGAGAACTGGCAAGCTTCTCCCAGTTCGGCTCCGACGTGGATGCGGACACCAAGGCACGGCTGGATCACGGCCAGGTGCTGATGGAGATCCTCAAGCAGCCGCAGTATCAGCCGATCCCGGTAGAAAAGCAGGTCATGATCATTTACGCTGCCGTAAATCATGTGCTGGACGATATCGAAGTGGAACAGGTCAAGGAATTCGAACACAAGCTGTTTGAATTCATGGACACTCAGTATCCACACGTAGGAAAAGCTATCCGCACCGAAGGCGTTATCAGCGAAGAAACTGAGAAAGACCTGAAGGAAGCTGTAGAACTTTGCAAGAAGGAGTTTCGCAGCACCAATGTATAGTTTTTCAACTGAGAAAATCACAAGGGAGGTGTGAGAGTGGCCGCAGGAAATATACGTGATATAAAACGCCGGATCAAGAGCGTCACCAGTACCGAGCACATCACAAACGCGATGAAGCTGGTATCGGCCGGCAAGCTCCGGAAGGCGAAGGCGATCTTCGAAAAGACAAACGAGAACTCACACTATATCACTCATACAATCAGCGAAATATTTAATAACAGCAAGGATATCCCGGAGGAATATCTGGAAGGCAACCGGGAGATCAAGAAAACCTGTTATATCGTTGTAACCAGCAGCAGAGGACTTTGCGGCGGGTTCAACAGCAGCATCCTCAAGGAAGCGCAGTCCATGATCGACATGAGCGGAAGCGAACCGGTGATCCTGGCCATCGGTATGAAGGCCAAGGAATACTTCGAGAAGCGCGGCTATGAGATCTTCAGCCACTACCTGGCTCCGCCTGAGAACATTTCGTTCCTGGAAGCCAGAGAAATGGCGCTGCCTCTTCTGGATCTGTATACCAAGGGTGAGATCGACGAGATCCAGCTCGTCTACACATCCTTTATCAGTTCCATGGAACAGCAGGTGCAGACGGCGAGACTGCTCCCGTTTGACGTAGAGCACGACCCGGAAGTGATCCGGAACGCCAAGACGGTGGAATACGAGCCGTCGGTGGAAGCCGTGTTCAACTACCTGGTTCCGAAGTATGTAGAAATGATGCTGTATGCGGCAGTAGTAGAATCGGCGACCTGTGAGCATGCCGCTAGACGGATGGCGATGGAAAACGCCACCGACAGCGCCAGAGAAATGCTGGATGTGCTGTCCCTCACCTACAACAGGGCAAGGCAGTCTGCGATCACAGATGAAATCATAGAAATTGTAGCCGGTTCCGAGGCACAAAATTAGGAGGCGAAAATGAACAAGGGAAAAATACATCAGATTATAGGACCTGTAATCGATATCAAGTTCAATGAGGACGAGATGCCTGAGTTGCTGAATGCCGTGAATATAGAGTACCAGGGAAGAACCATCGTAACAGAAGTTGCCCAGCACAAGGGCGACGATGTAGCGAGATGTATCGCTCTTTCCTCGACCGACGGACTCAGAAGAGGCATGGAAGCCGTGGATACGGGAGCACCGATCCAGGTACCTGTCGGCAAGGAAGTCCTGGGAAGAATGTTCAACGTAATCGGTGAGACCATCGATGAAAAGGGAGAAATCGACACAGATCTGGTAGCATCCATTCACAGAGAGGCTCCGTCCTTCGAAGAACAGGATACTTCCGCACAGATCTTTGAAACAGGTATCAAGGTAATCGACCTGATCGCGCCGTACACACGAGGCGGTAAGGTTGGTCTGTTCGGCGGCGCCGGCGTAGGAAAGACCGTACTGATCCAGGAGCTGATCAGTAACATCGCGAGAGAGCACGGCGGTATTTCCGTATTCGCAGGCGTAGGCGAACGTACAAGAGAAGGTAACGACCTGTACTACGAAATGATCGAGTCGGGCGTAATCAAAAATACAGCCATGGTATTCGGACAGATGAACGAACCGCCTGGCGCCAGAATGCGTGTTGCGCTGACCGGGCTGACCATGGCAGAATATTTCCGTGATAAAGAAAATCAGGACGTACTGCTGTTCATCGACAACATTTTCCGTTTTACCCAGGCAGGTTCCGAAGTATCCGCACTGCTGGGACGTGTACCGTCCGCAGTAGGTTACCAGCCGACCCTGGCAACGGAAATGGGTGCTCTGCAGGAAAGAATCACATCCACCAAGAAGGGATCCATCACTTCCGTACAGGCGGTATATGTACCGGCCGACGACCTGACTGACCCTGCTCCGGCGACGACGTTCGCCCACCTGGATGCGACGACCGTACTGTCCAGATCCATCACAGAGCTGGGTATCTATCCGGCAGTAGATCCGCTGGAATCCACTTCCAGAATCATGGATCCGCTGATTCTGGGCAAGGAGCACTATGAAACGGCCAGAGGCGTGCAGGAAGTGCTGCAGCGTTACAAGGAACTGCAGGACATCATCGCCATCTTAGGTATGGACGAACTGGCTGATTCCGATAAGCTGATCGTAAACAGAGCCAGAAAGATTCAGAGATTCCTGTCTCAGCCATTCAGCGTAGCAGAACAGTTCACAGGCATGGAAGGTAAGTACCTGCCGCTGAAGGAAACGGTTCGCGGATTCCGCGAGATCCTGGAAGGCAAGCACGACGAAATTCCTGAACAGATGTTCCTCTTCGCAGGCGGTATCGATGAAGTTGTCGAGAAGTACGAGAAGAGCAAGAAATAGGAGAAGGAGGGATCTGTCATGGCGAACAGCGTAAGACTGGAAATCATTACTCCTTCCAAAAAGTTTTATCAGGGTGATGTAGAGCTCGTCATCGTCCGGACTCTGGAAGGTGACGAGGGCTTTATGAAAGGCCACGCCTGGGCGTGCAAGCTCCTGGACATCGGCGAAATGTGGATCCAGGAGAAGGGCGCTGCAAAGAACTCCTATAAGGTTGCTGCCATCGCAGGCGGTTTTATCGACGTCAAGGATACGATCATCATCTATACCGACGCGGTAGAATGGGCTGAGGATATCGATATGGAACGTGTCAACGCCGAGAAATCCCGTGCCGAAGAATGGCTGCGGGAGCATGAAGCGGACGGCACACCGGATGAGATCCTCCGCGCCAAAACATCCATCGCCAAAGCCGAGCTGCGTGCGGATGTTGCCGGCGGCGGAAGACGTAGAAAACACTAGAGGAGGATCCTTCGGAGCGCTGCAAAGCCTCCGGCGGACGTCAATGTCACCTTGTCAGGTGACAAATATAGGAGTCCCCTGGGGGACGTCAATGTCACCTTGTCAGGTGACAAATATAGGAGCATATTATGGGCGAAAATACAAGAACGGCGCTGATCGGCGTTATCGTAGAAGACGCCGGATCAGTGGAAGAGCTGAACCAGCTGCTGCACCAGTACCGGGATCACATCATCGGCCGGATGGGTATCCCCCATCCACAGAAATCCATCTCCATCATCAGCATCGCGATGGAAGCGGATCAGGACACGGTGAGCGCACTCTCCGGCAAACTCGGCGCACTCAAAGGAGTCAGCACAAAAACCATTTATTCCAAGAATTAAAAATTACGAAAAAAGCTGCCGCTTGCGGCGGCTTTTTTGGTGGAGGAAATGTAATAAATAGTAGGTATAATGTAATGACTGGAGGTTGTTAGGAATATCAAGAGTGATATAATTATAGTGGTGAATATTTTTAGAGCAAATTAAATATTTTAGAGCAGAAAGAAGGGATTTAAATGAATGCTGTAAAAAGATCACGAACTTTTAAAGTAGTTATGATGCTTGTCATAGGAGTTCTTGCTGTCGCAATGACTATGCCAATGACTGCCAATGCTGCAAATAAGCATTATAGTAGTACTAAATCAAAAGGGAAGCTTACGTATACACTATCTTGTAATGATAGCTCATACTACTATAATAAAAATGATAAGTGTACTCGTGTTAAAACTACGACAACTTGGAACTGGTCAAAATGCCCTAAAATGTGGTGCTATACAGATTCTATTGCAGTAGGAAATGGGCAGGGTTTTACCGTTAGACAAGTAGCAAATTGTAAAAAAAATAATTATTGTACGCCGTATAATGTTGCAAATTGTAAGGTGACATATTATTTAGGGCCTCATCAAAGTGGTGATAAAAGTGGCAAATATGCTCCGCGAACTGTAAATATGACCGTAAAAATTAATGGGTCGGGTAAAGGAGCGTATGTAAATGTTCCAATGATGAAAGTATACACTATTAACGGAGTAAAATGCAATTTCTATGCTAAAAAAGGCACGTTAACCGTAAATTGGGAAAAACAAGGGAAGGTTTCACCAGCCTCTTTTGCATCTAACTATGGACATAGGGTATTCTATGCTAAGCCGAATGTCTCTATTAATGGATTTGATTTAAAATTTGGAAAATGTATAGTAAAAGGTGATAATACTTATATTTCTATGAAAAAGAGCTTGTAATAATTACAAATCTATAACTAGTTGCATTTAATTGTTGGCGCAGAATAATTTAGAGAAAAAGCTGTCCTAAAATAAATAGGACAGCTTTTTTTTAAGGAGAAAATACTAATTTTTTGACAAGTTTATATTCCTGGAAATAACTTAAAGTTTCATCATCAATGATATGGTCATGATATATGCTAGGTAATGCTGTACTAACGCAGATTGGAAAAATCGATAGTTGCAAGAGAATACAATATCAGATAGCATAGTAGTATAAGAAAAGCTTATATAGTTAAAAGTTATGAATATAGGAAATTACACGAAAATGCTAGAAAGAAAATATGAGACACATGAATTTGCAGACGGAAGCAAATATCTAACGGTAATATTTACTGATCCAAAATACCAGTTGATAACCACTTTTTTATTTGTTGAAGTCAATAGTTTTGAAGACTGGATAAAAGAAGATTTTGACGATGTCCTTTCTGGGAAATATCCTTTTCGTGAAAGTGGTGGAAACATTTGTGGGTTGGAAATCACGCCTGAAACAACGAAGATTTATAATCTGCTGGTGGATGATGAAGATTCTGATTGCTGTGAAGTGGACACGAAAGAATTGCGAGCAATCATTGAGGAATGGTGTGATAAGGTGAAAAACTTATAAAAAGAAAATAACCGCATTAGTTTGACGAACCTGCGGTTATTTGACCCTATTAAATAACTGATCAGGAAGTGAGCCGTTTTATGGCTTTCCTCTTGATGTGATTTAAGTATAGCAGATAATGCAGTGGGATTCAATATAGCAATGGAGAGGGAGCGTGAAAAATGAGCTTTTATATGCAGGCAGGAAATCAACCAACAAAAATCCGATGCGACTGTGCCGAGCGTTTTGGCGTAACCATAAATTCCTACAAGCAGTTCGAGGAACTAAAAGCATTTTTTGAAGGACAGGCAGAGAAGGGAATCTTCCGAGATATTCCGGTGCAGCAGCCGTATTATATTGGAAAAGGTGCATCACATGAAATAAAGTGGTATGCTAACAAATGGTACAAATGCTGTCTTTGCGGGACATTATGGGAATTCAAATATCCCAATTTCCCAGCAGCAGGTGCAGTGCGAAAATTTGTAGATGGGCAATATCCCGGTCCGGAAACAGATGCCTATGAGGAGCATCTGAAAGATAAAGCGTTGGACACGAAACTCCGGTTCGATGTAAAGTATATCGAGCATAATGACAAGCCGGACGATTTCGTTTATATTTTCGATGAGCCGTACAGCCTGCTTACCACTTTTCTTCACAGCGATGTGACGCCTTTGGAAGACTCTATAAAAAGAGCTTTTGATACGGTGATTTCAGGGGCCAGCGATTACGAAGAAATCGCTGGGAATGTTTGTTATGCAAAGATTGGTGCCGGGATGACGCAGTTAACCACCAGAGCAGCCGATGGCTCCATACAAAACCAGTGTCAAGTCAGCACCAGTATATTGCGACAGCTGATCGAAGACTGGTGTGATGAAGTCCACAAGAATACCCGGCATTAAGTCATTTCAGTCAGTTTAGCCTTGTTGGCCACTTAAAACTGACTGAAATAGTTTTTCGTTCCAAGAAAGTATGGCGGACAAATTTTGCATAACGAGATATAAAAGCGGAGACAGAAATGAAGATCACATTCAGAACTGGAAATATTGTATATAATGAATTGAAAATTGATTTTGAAAAGCCCCTTGCTGCGCAAGAAGATTGTTTGCTAGAGGATTTATTACAAGTGGAGTTTAGCAAAGGGTATTCATTAGATGTGGGCTGGTATCCGGAATTTGACCTAAGCGGAAATTTTAAAATCCAAATCATCCAAAATGGTGATTGGGAGAATCCCGTATATTGCGTTAAATGTGAAGATCCAGAGGAATTGGAACAAGGCTTACGGGATGCAGAAGACTGGATTCTTGATGGGTTGCAAACTTGTGAAAAGGGAAAATATGAATAGTAAAATGAATAGAACTGGAGATATAACATTATTGGATATTGAGCAGGCTATACGAACCTATGCGGAAAAGACAGATAACAAAGGTGCAATGAAAGCCTGCAATGATATTATTGAAGACTTGGATTTAAATGCGAATGAATTTTTAGAGAAATACACAGGAATTTTAGATCAGTTGAATATCTGGTTTGACGAGGAACGAGATCGAACTGAAGAAACTTCAGCAGAATTGGAATACTGGATCGATTATAACAATCAAATCGTCGATGTCTTAAAACTAATTGATCCTAGATTTGAGTTTGCAGAATTTGTGGAATCATTCTTGAGTAAATAAGAGTGGTTGTTCCATACTCATACAATCGATGTGGAGTTTTTAGAACGATAATCATAATAGAAAGAGAGCATTATAATGCTGAATAAATTACGATCACAAATTGAAAAAACTAACTATTGGGATGCCAGAGTTGTGAAATTAGAGTGCAACTATTTTTGCGACGAATTTCATATCAAGAAAATCCCGTCTGCTACTTCTTTGCAGAATAAAGAATGATTCCGACATTGGCTGCCATGAGTGCCACAAACCCTGGAAGAATGCTTACGGATGCGGAAAGCCCGAGCTTACAAACGGAAAACAGGAACAATAAAATCACTAGGACGATGTTGGCAAGACAGCATTTAAGAGTTGCGTTCATTTCGGTCACCTCATTTTCGTGAATCGAGACTGTGTGTTTAGAGTAGCATACCAAGATACCCCCGGCAACTAAAATATTTTTCAGGAAAGTCACGAGAAATATCCTTTTTTCTCCTGCAAAGTTTTCGCAGGGGATTTTTTGGATCGTTCAAGTTTCTGATGAGTGTTTGGTTACGCTATAATACCACGATTCGGGAAAAAGCTAGGTGCTGGGATAGTGGGACTATCCTGACATGGATAAAAGTCGCGGGTTAGGGTATTATGAGGTGATTGAAGCGGGGGTGATTATCCTGGATGAAATGTGCCCATGTGATTGCGATAGTTTTCAGGTCTCGGGTAGCGTCTGCGGAGGGCAAAATAACATTTCAAGCTTCTATAATAAAATTCGTGGTATTTTTTCTGGACAGAATATCCTAACCTGATAATCACCAGCGCTGCAGGATATTTCACAGCATTCCAACAACGATCCTCCCCACCTGATACACCACAACTCCCATTCCCCACGCCACCGCAGTTTGGAACAGAGCGGTATATACAGGATACCGCCATTTGCCGCAGGTCTTGCGGATGGCGGTGAGAGATGCGATACAGGGAACATAAAGCAGGCAGAATACGAGAAAACTGCAGGCGGACGCCGGGGTGAAAACCTCGCACAAAAGCCTCGGGACGGAGCCGCCAGCCGTGGTTTGCGCCAGAATGGAAAGCGTTCCGGCGACGGACTCCTTTGCAGAAAGACCGGTGAGGATCGCCGAAACCGCCCGCCAGTCATCAAGTCCCAGCGGCGCGAAAAGCGGTGAGAGGAATCGCCCCAGACAGGCCAGGATGCTTTCACGGCTATCGGACGTCATGGACAGCGTCAGCGTGAAATTTTGCAGGATCCAGATGACAGCGGAGGCGATCAGGATCACGGTTAAAGCCTTGCGGACAAAGCCGAGGCTGTTTTGCAGCACGTCCTGAAAAATAGTTTTCGCCCGCGGGATCTGGTAGGGCGTCATGCTCCATGCGGCGGGCGGCAGGCTGGATCGGAAACGAGTGCGGCTTAAAATCAGAGCGCAGCAGATCGCCAACAGGATCCCGGTTAGATAGATGGCCAGCATGGCGAGGACGCGGTGATTGGGGAAAAAGACCTGGGTCAGGATCAGGTAGATCGGCAGTTTGGCGCTGCAAGACAGGAACGGGATCATGGCGATGGTCAGCCTTTGGTCGCGGCGGGACGGAAGCATTCCGGCGGCCAGGATCGCGGGCACGCTGCAGCCGAACCCGGTGACCAGTGGCAGGATGGCTCTGCCCGGCAGCCCGATGCGGTTCATGGGCAGGTCCAGGATCCGCGCGACCCGGTCCATGTAGCCGCTGTGTTCCAGCAGGGACAGGAAGAAAAACAGTGTCGCAATGGTCGGCAAAAACGACAGGATGCTGCCGACGCCGGCGCAGATCCCGTGGATGATCAGTTCATGGATCCAGAACGGCATGCCGCTGCCCGCCAGCTTCAGGCTCAGCAGGTCGGTCAGATGGTGGATCAGCTGTGCCAGGGGCTGCGTCAGGAATTTATCGGCAATTTCAAATGTGCTATAGAATATGCCTCCCAGAATCATTAAAAACACAGGGATCGCCAAATAACGATTTAAAAAGACGCGATCCGCCAGCTCACTCTTCCTGCAAAGACGCTGCCGGCGGTTTTCTTGTGTGCGAGTTTTCGTGCAAAGTTTCGGTTTCATGGCATGTTCCTCCCGGGTATTCTATGCAAATTCAGCATCTAATAGAAGAGCGGATGTCTCCCCTCGCTTAGTCCTCGCCGCCCATTGCATTCTTGGGAAGGCGTCTGCCGCAAAACCCCAAGAGAAAACTTTGCAGCATAAGCAGTTCCCTCACCAAACAAGTCTGTTAGCTGACGGAACTTTCAGTTTACCTTTCCCCCATACAACGGTATAATAATTACATATGAGTATTTGTCCGGCAGGTGCATTTGAAGCCAGGCGATATCACAGGCTAATGAGCTGCACGGCATACAGGGTTTCGGAAAACCCGGCAGGCATTCAGCAGACATGCCGCCAAACGGACGACAACAAAGGAGCGTATTGGAATGGAACAACAGGAAAGAACTTTTCGGATCGGGCCGATTCGTCCGCCTAGTGAAGCGGACAGCCTGCTCTTACAGGTGACCAACGGCTGCACATGGAATAAATGCAAATTCTGCCAGCTGTATCGGCACACGAAATTCAAGGCCTACAGCGCGGACAGCATCAAGGCTGACATAGACAACATCGTATACCAGGCGGACATCATCCGCAGATATCAGACGCCGCTGGGCGCGTGGGACATCGACGGCCTCAACCGGGAGCTGGGGCAGATCCCTTCCGAAGAAGAGCGGCAGTGCTTTTACATGGTAGCCAACTGGCTGCTGGGCGGCGGCGAGAATGTATTTCTGCAGGACGGCAACACCACGGCTCTCAGCAGCGGACGGCTTTCAGACGTGCTGATCTATCTAAAGCAGGCCTTCCCCAATATCAAGCGGATCACGTCCTATGGACGGGCGGAAAACCTGTCCCGGGTCAGTGCGGAGGAATACGCAGAGCTGAAGGCAGCGGGGCTGGACCGGATCCATTCCGGCTTTGAAACCGGCTCCGATGCGGTGCTGCAAAAAATCAACAAAGGCGTCACCCAGCAGCAGGAGATCACGGCAGGCAAGAACATCAAGGCCGGCGGCATCGAACTTTCGGTGTATTTCATGCCGGGCGTCGGCGGCAAAGGGCTGACAAAGGAAAATGCAGAAGGCACATCTCATGTCATCAACGAGGTCGCCCCGGATTTTCTCCGGATCCGGACGGCGGCGGTAAAGCCGGGCACGGGACTTTACGAAGACTACCAGAACGGCCAGCTGACTCTTTGCAGCGACGATGAAAAGCTGCTGGAAATCAGAACGATCATCCAGCAGGCGGCGGACATCGACACCCGGGTAGTCAGCGACCACATCATCAATCTTTTGCAGGGCATCGAGGGACATATCGTGCTGGATCGCCGGAAGATGCTGGACATGATCGACGGCTATCTCGACCAGCCGGAGTACGAGAAACGGCTGTATCAGGCGGCGCGGCGGATGGCGCTGGTCAACGGGCCGCAGGACATGAAATACCTGGATCAGAGCCGCATCGACCAGATCGAAAGTCTGATCCGTGCAGTGCCGGATCCTTACGAATGGGAAGAAAAAATGAACGCTCTGATCGGGCGGTATATTTAACGCGGGCGCGGGATTTTGAGCGCCTGAAACAAGGAGTATGAATGAGCTACAGAGTGAAACTCAACGTTTTCGAGGGACCGTTTGACCTGCTCGTCTACCTCATCGAGCATGCGGAGATGAGCATCTACGACATCCATATCTCGGAAATCGTAAAACAATATATGGAGCATGTGGAGGCTATGCAGATCACCGACGTCAACGTGTCGTCGGAATTTATGGTGCTGGCGGCCGCTTTGCTTGAGATCAAATCCAAAATGCTGCTGCCGCGGGCGATGCCGGAAGAGGGAAGCACGGAGGTTGCCGAAGACCCTCGGACCGAGCTGGTCGCCAAGCTGTTGGAATATAAAAAATTCAAGCGGATCGCGGAAATGCTGGAGGCGCAGGAGGATCGTACTGCAAAGATCCTGGAAAAGCCGCAGGAGGATCTGGCGGCGTATACCGGCGAGCCGGACGAATATCTCAGCCTCGACATCGAGAAATTCAAAGCCGCATTCGAGCAGTTTTTGCGGCGTAAAAAGAAGCTGGAAGAGATCCGGGAGCACCACAGAAGATCGGAAAAACAGCGGCTCACGCAGGAACGGCGCATGGAGGATATTCAGGACTTTTTCCGCCGTGATCCCGACCGCAAAGCCGACTTTCGGGAGCTGATCCACCAGCGGGATGATAAATACGACGTGGCCGTGACCTTCTCATCGGTGCTGGAAATGATGAAGCAGCGGCGAGTGGATGCAGAGCAGCAGTACCTGTTTGGAGACATCACCGTGACGGCGGCAGAAGAACTCTTTGCAGAAAGCGGGAGCACGGAGGAACCCGGAGCTGGAGACTTTGCAGGAGATGCTGAAGAAACTGGGAGCACGCCGCGGACTGGTGCAGAAACCGGGAGCACGGGAGAAAGAGAGGAGTAAACCATGGCAGGAAAGAAAACCATAAAATCCGCGCTGGAATCCATGATGTTCGTGTGGGGCGAGCCCTTGGACGTCAAGGAAGCCGCCGAGGTGTTCAACATGGACAAGAAGGAGATCTATCCATATTTTAAGGAACTGCAGGAGGAGTACGAGCAGGAGGGGCGCGGCATCGTGATCCGGGAGGTCAACAAGAGCTTTCAGTTCGTGACCCGGGAGGAAAATATTGATTACATTGAGCGGCTTTGCACGCCGGTGAAGCATAAAAAATTGTCTCAGTCGGCACTGGAAGTGCTGGCCATCGTGGCGTACAAGCAGCCGGTGACCAAGGGCGAGATCGAGTCCATCAGAGGCATCCGCTGCGACCGTGTTCTGGAAGGTCTGGGCAAGAAAAAGCTGGTGGCGGAGGTCGGCAGATCCGATGCGGTGGGACGCCCGATTTTGTATGGAACGACCGATGAATTTCTCAAGCAGTTCGGATTCAGTACGCTGAAAGAACTGCCGGATATTGCTGATATCGAAGGCGCGCTGGACGAGGAAAACGGCGACGGCGACCTGCTTTACAGCCAGCAGATCTCCATCGATCTGACCAAGGCGGAGCCGGAAAAATAAGTGGCATATCAGACCCCTTTGTCGCGTAATGTGACAGAGGGGATTTTTTATGGAATTTTTTAAAAAGCGAAAGAAAGTATTTGTAATCATCTTATCCGCGCTGGTAGTCGCGGCGGGCATGTATACCTGCGGGAAAAAACACGGCGGCGTCATCTGGACGGCGGCGCCGGACTTTTCGGTGTCGGCGGGACAGGCGATTTTGATCGATGCAGACACGGGCAAAGTGCTGTACGAAAAGGCGGCGGATCAGCGGGCGTATCCGGCCAGCACGACGAAGATCATGACGGCGCTTTTGACGCTGGAAACCCTGGAGAAATACGGCAGTCCTATCGAGCAAAAGGTTGAAATTCCAGCGGAAGCAGCCGGTGTGGAGGGGTCGTCTCTGTACTTGGAAGCTGGCGAGAAAATCTCCATCGAAGACTTGTTATACGGCATGATGCTGGTGTCGGGAAACGATTCGGCGGTGGCCCTTTCCTGCATTATCGGTGGAACGCAGGAACACTTTATCGAAATGATGAATCAGCGGGCGAAAGAACTGGGATGCTCCGGCACCCATTTTGTCAATCCCAACGGGCTCTTCGATGAGAATCACTACACCACGGCGCGGGACCTGGCTGTTATCACCAGGGAGGCCATGAAAAACAAGACCTTTCGCAAGATCGTTGCCGCTAGGGAATGGAATGCCGATCGCCCCGACAGCACCTATTGCCATTTCGCCAACAAGAACAAAACTGTCCGCCAGTTCGACGGTGGAAACGGGGTCAAGATCGGCTATACCAAGGCTTCCGGCCGAACCCTTGCGGCCTCCGCATCCCGCGACGGCAAGAACGTCATCTGCGTGGTCATGAGCGCTCCCGACTGGTTCCGGGACGCGTACCGGCTCATGGAATACGGGTTTGATGTGCTTTGATCCGCCGCACCCCGAGTTGTCCCGGCTTTGACCGAATCCTCCTTCGCCGCATATGCTAATGGCAAAGGAGGCAAATCATGACGTATCTTAATCCAATTTGTGCCGACGTCGGCACACGGAACTGCCCCTGCCCGCTGGCGGAAACCGGCGACTGCCTGGTCTGCAGCAGGCTGTCCGGCCGCCGGGCATGTGATTGCAGGTGGGCAGGCGTCTGTGTTTATAACGAGTACATCCAGAACGGGAGCAAAGTCCGCGCGCGGCGGGAGGATCGGAGCACCGAGATCCTGCAAAGACTCTGGCGCGGTGATGATCTGGTGCTGCTGCAGCTTGCCGTTCCTCGAGGCTTTGCTCTGGAGGCATCCCAACCGGGGTCTTTTTTATTTCTCAAAGCCCCCGGAGCATCGGAGCTGACCAACGTGCCGGTCTCAGTCATGGCAGCAGATGCGGAGCATGGAAGCGTCTGGGGCGCCCTCAAGATCATTTCTGCAAAGACTAAAGCCCTCGCTGCCTGCGAGGAGTTTCTGGAAGTCCGGGGCGTATATCGCAGCGGGCTGTTAGGGAAAGGACTTGCCGGGATGCAGGCGGATAGGATCCGGAGGCTGGATTCCGGGATCGGAGAGCCTGCAGAGAAATTGCAGAACTCGGATCTTCCTGCTCGAAAACGCTGGCTCATCCTGACGAAAGGAGTGGGTTTCGCTCCGGCAATAAATTTGCTTCGGTGGGCTGCGGGCAGGATCGACGTCCATGTGATCGCCGATCCAGAAAAAGTCGGCGAGGATGTGATCCGCGAGCAGTTTGGCGCCTGGCAGCTGGAGAATGATCATATTCACCTGGAATTTCAGTCACTGGCGAAGCTGCTGGAACGACTCGAGGCAGCTTCGCCTTTACTGCAAACCGACCCGCACGCCCCGGCTTTGTTTACACATGGCACGCTCGCAGATCACCCGACTGCCCCGACTTTGCAGCAATCCAACTACGACCGCATCTTCCTGCTGGCATCCGACTATTACATCAAATGCCTGTCGGCAGCAATGAAAATCCCGCCGGAAAAGCTGGTATTCTGCAATAACTTTCATTTGTGCTGCGGGGAAGGAATCTGCGGCGCCTGCGGTCATGTGGACGCCGCCGGGAATCTCAGCCGTATGTGCAAATGCCGGGAATTTTCTGCACAGGATTTGCTGCTGCCGGAGCTTTAACACATAGTATCATCCAAGAGATCTATTGTCCGAAGACGTAGAGAAAAAACGTAAATTTGTATGCGTTGACCCGCATGATATGCCGATCATTGCAGTTGTCGATCCGGAAATGATGTCCTCGATGCCGAAGGGACTGACTGCTTCGACAGGCATGGATGCTTTGACCCATGCGATCGAAGGATATACGACAAAAGCAGCATGGGAAATGACAGACATGTTCCATCTGAAAGCGATTGAACTGATTTCCAAATCCCTTCGCGGAGCTGTTGCGAATACCAAAGAAGGCCGTGAGGGAATGGCACTTGGAGAGTATATCGCAGGAATGGGATTCTCCAATGTAGGTCTTGGGATCGCACATTCCATGGCGCACACTCTGGGCGCTGTCTACGATACTCCGCATGGCGTTGCATGCGCTATGATGCTCCCGATCGTAATGGAATACAACCAGGAATGCACAGGAGAAAAATATCGTGAGATTGCTCGTGCCATGGGAGTAAAAGACGTAGATTCTATGTCGCAGGAAGAGTATCGCAAAGCAGCCATCGACGCAGTTAAAACGCTGTCTGCAGATGTTGGGATCCCGACAAAACTGGAAGCAATCAAAGAAGAAGACCTTCCGTTCCTGGCTGAGTCTGCATATGCAGATGCGTGCGCACCAGGAAATCCAAAGGATGCAAGTGTGGAAGACCTGAAGGAACTGTTCAGAAAAATTATGTAAAATTTAGTCCCAGTTCACCCTTGACATTTTTCGGCATGGGAAATATAATACCACCAAGAACAAAATTAAATACCACAAACCGATGATTAAGAGTAGTAACTCGGGCATTGACCTCGAAGAGAGTCGCAGATGGTGGGATTGCGGCAGGAAGATCCGGAGTGAATGGACTTATGAGGGCAGACGAACCGCTTGCTGCGGGCTGCATGACCAGCCGCACGAGCCAAGTAGAAACTGACGGGATCTCCGCCTGTAACAAAGGGAGCGCGTATCAAAAGCTGTACGTAGATCGAAGGGGAGATCCCCGGGTGGCATAGCAGAAGTATAACTCCTGTCCTGAGTTTTTCAGGCCAGGAGTTTTGTTATATACGAAAGGAGCACCCCGGGGCGCGTCAATGTCACCCTGCGGGCGACAAAGAAAGGAGCACCAACATGGCAATCAAAGTACCACACAGATTATATTTAACAGAAGATCAGATCCCGGAGCAATGGTATAACCTGCGCGCCGACATGAAAGAACAGGCGGCGCCGATGATCAACCCGGCAACCGGCAAACCGGCGGCAGTGGAAGACCTCTATCCGGTATTCTGCAAAGAACTGGCTCAGCAGGAAATGGACAACGAAACGAGATATTTCGACATCCCGGAAGAAGTACGCGACATCTATAAGATCTACCGCCCGGCGCCTCTTTGCAGAGCCTACAACCTAGAAAAAGCGCTGGACACACCGGCGAAGATCTACTATAAATTCGAAGGCAACAACACATCCGGAAGCCACAAGCTCAACTCAGCAGTAGCGCAGGCGTACTACGCCAAGAAGGAAGGTTTGAAGGGCGTGACTACGGAAACAGGCGCAGGCCAGTGGGGAACAGCTCTTTCCGAAGCATGCTCCTATTTTGGCCTCGACCTGCAGGTTTATATGGTAAAGGTTTCCTATAACCAGAAGCCGTTCCGTAAGGACATCATGAAGACGTTTGGCGCACAGGTCTTTGCATCCCCATCTGACCGGACCGAAGCCGGCAGAAAGATCCTGGCGGAAGACCCGGACAACAGCGGAAGCCTGGGCTGTGCCATCTCTGAAGCAGTGGAAGTGGCAGTGACCAACGAAGGCTACAGATACGTGCTGGGCTCCGTGCTCAACCAGGTTCTCCTCCACCAGTCTGTCATCGGCCTGGAATCCAAAATCGCCATGGAACAGCTGGACGAATATCCTGACATCGTCATCGGCTGCGCTGGCGGCGGCTCCAACCTGGGCGGCCTCATCGCACCGTTCATGCAGGACAAGCTGACCGGCAAGGCTGACCCGCGGATCATCGCGGTGGAACCGGCGTCCTGCCCGTCCCTCACCAGAGGCGTTTACAAATACGACTTCTGCGACACCGGCAAGATCACACCGATGGCTAAGATGTACACGCTGGGCTGCACCTTCAAGCCGTCCGCAAACCATGCCGGCGGTCTCCGCTACCATGGCATGTCCCCGATCCTGTCCAAGCTGTACCACGACAAATACATGGAAGCCGTGTCCTACGAGCAGAGCAAAGTTTTCGAAGCGGCCGTTCAGTTCGCCAAACTGGAGACGATCCTGCCGGCGCCGGAATCCTCTCACGCCATCCGCGGCGCCATCGACGAGGCCCTCAAGTGCAAAGAAACCGGCGAAGCCAAGACGATCCTCTTCGGACTCACGGGAACCGGCTATTTCGATATGACTGCATATGCTGCCTACAATGAAGGCCGCATGACCGATAACATTCCGACGGACGAAGATCTGAAGCCGTCCATCGACGCATTGCCGACCATCCCGGGGATCCAGGAGTAAGACGATGTCAACGTTGCTGATGCAGCGGACGAACTCGCAGATTCAGCATTAGCAATCGCATCACGTCGCGATCCTGCAAAATTTCCTGCTGAATTTCCTGAAAAGTCTCCTGCAAAGGTTTCTGCAAAGATTTCGCACAACAAAACAGCGGCGTGTCGCCAGACTCATTTCGAGACTGATGACACGCCGCTTCTTATATTCTTTATAACCCTAGTGCTTCACATCTGCCAGCTTTGGATTCCTCTGCTTGGTTTGTGCAGCTCCGGCTCCTTTCAGCGTGAACACGATGACACTGGCAATGATGATGGCGCCACCGATAAACGTTCCCATGTCAGGGACTTCACGCAGCATGATGAAACCGATGATGGCCGCGATCAGCGGATTGACGAACATGTAGTTGGTCACTTCGCTGGTGCGGTCCGCAATAGCGATCGCTTTGCTCCAGGACAGGTATGCCAGCGCACTTGGGAATACACTGAGATAGATCCCGCTCAGGTTAGCTGAAAGACCGGCATTCGCCATGTCGTGGATCAGATCCGGTAGGAATACCATCGTCTGGATCGCCCCGAATACAGCGCTGTAGGTAACGACTTCCATAGCTGTGTAACCCATTTCGGTGAACTTCCGGTTGAGGACGCTGTAGCCTGCAAATACGGAACCGCAAAGGAACATCCACAAGATACCAATGTTTATAGAAAGCACTCCATTCCACAGCAGGAGTACCGCTACACCGCCAAAAGCACAGGCGATAGAGATCCAGCCGATCCAGTTGATCCGTTCGTGGTAAATAGTATAAAGCCCGATGGCGGTCAGGATCGGAGATGATGTGGTCACGATACTTCCGGTAGCGGATGTCAACGTTGACATGCCGATGTTGAAAAACATGAAATAAGCCGAAAAACCCAGTGCCCCGGACAGGAAAAACCACAGCAGATCTTTCTTGCAAAACGGCTTTCGGATGTGACAGATCTTTCCGATGATCAGCAGCACTATGGCTGAGATGCAGCACCGCTCGAAGCACAACGCCGAGGACGAAATAGCATCGCCCAGGAACCGCGTGAATGGAAACGCCGATCCCCACAGCAGGATCGTCAGGAATGCTAAACTGTGTGTCTTGATTTTGTTGTTCATAATACTTCCCTCATGTAAACGTGGAAGCTGCGAAGAATGTCGCAGCTTCGCAGGTCAGAATGACCGGTACAAGTATATTAACACAAAATGTAACTACTTTCATCAAAAATTCTGTAAATTTCGAAAATGTTTTTTCGTCGGAGTTTTATGCAGATATTCCTTCCAATAAAAAAAGCCGACTTTCGCCGACTTTTTTCTATCGCTATTTTCCTCTTACTTTTTTATTTCCCAGCAGCAGGAAACATGCCAGAATACTCAGCAGAGAGATGACGATGCAGACAGACCAGCCCAGGTGCCACATGCCGCGGGCACCGAAGACTACGCCAACAAGCAGGGGAGCAAGCGGCATTCCCATGTCGCCTGCCCCGCCGGCAAGACCTGTGATGATCGGCAGACGTTCCTCGTCGAAGATTTCCGGCAGGATGGAGTAAAATGTCCCCAGCCCCCAGGAACCGCCAAAGGAAAAGATAAATGCAGTCGCATAAAACAGACCGAAATTTGTAAGATCCAGCAGGATCAGCATCAGAGAAGCGACGATGATCAGGATCGGTCCGACTGCCATGACCAGGATGCGGGCACGGCCTTTATTGGACATTCTGCGAGCCACCATGTCAGAGATCTGACCGAAAACCAGGCATATCTGGTTTGCACCAACGGTACGGGATTCTTTGGAAGTCATCAGCTGTACGGACATTCTCAGATCATTTCACCGGAAGGTCACTGCATCTGGGAAGCTGGAGAAACTCCGGCGATCTGCACTATGACACTGGACCTGGATCTGGTAGCAAGATGCAGAAAGTACGGAACGAATTTCCAGGATCACTACCTGCGTCACCTGTTCGAATACAACTTCCCGATGCCTTATGCGGATGATTTCAAGAAGGCTCCGCTTTACAAGGAAATCGGAGAAGGCCCGAGAAACGTGGCAGAAGAACGTGGACGAATTCCTGGCATCCAGAAAATAAAAACTACACATGACATAAACATTGAAATCCATAACAGAAAACCGGCGGCCGATAGGTCGTCGGTTTTTGCGTGAAATGAGACTGATTGCAGGGGTTCAGAACTTTTTTGAAAAAAATTTCGGAATCATCCCCCCGTACTCCTTGCTGGCCCGATCTTGTCGTTGCGGCGGGGCGGGGTGTATGGTATGATTTAACCATAATCTTGACTGCGATCAAAAATGGAATGATGGAGGAGAAACATGAGGCGACGTTTACTCAGTATGTTGGTTATTTTTGCGCTATGCTTCACACTGCTGCCGATGCAGGCCATGGCAGAGGATGCAGGGGGAAATGATGGCTCGGGAGGCGATGCAAAGACCTGCACGGTCAGCTTTGATCTGAACGGGCATGGCGATGCGTCCCAGACGCCAGAACAGAAGACGGTTGCATCCGGCAGCAAAATCGAGGCGCCGGACTATCCACAGGTGAATCAGGAGACGGAAGACGGGCTGTACTTTTTTGATCACTGGGAGACTAAGGATTCTAAGAAATGGGACTTTAGCAGTGATACAGTGGAATCGGATATGACGCTGTACGCTATATGGTGGCGGTACTGCGAAGCGCATGAGCTGGTCTCTATGGATGGAGCACCGTATACTGGCACGGTGGAATATCGGGAAAGCAACGGTGATACCGTGTATACATTTAAAGCGAAGGGAAACAGCGATAATTATGCCGATTACGTTTGCGATGGTGTAAAGCCGGGAACTTATCAGCTTTATATCGCAGGAAAAATCGTGGATGACGATGTGATCGTGAATAGAGGGACGTCTTCCTCGAAGCGTCTGGTCGATCTTTATCATGTGAACTTTGACGCCAATGGACAGACTTTTACAGAGAAAACGAAGCCTGACGATGTGCTGTGTTACGACGCTCGGCTGAGCAAGAATCTTAAAGTAAGCAAGCCGCAGGATCCGCAGGCGCAGGATTCTTCTTATGTCTTTGCGGGATGGACAAACGGGCCGAAGGCCGATTCCGGAGAGTTCGACTTCAGCCGCAGCATCGGATCGAAGACGACCATCTATGCACAGTGGGAGAAGCTGGAGGATGCAGATTCCGTTCTGGTCACGGTGGAGCGTTCGACCATCAAGAATGGATCCCGGACTGTGAAAAAGGGACAGGACTACAAAGCAACTCTGGTTCCAAATGAGGGATTTGAACTGCCGTATCATGCGGTGATGTCCAGTTATAAGAGCTATACCTATGTGACCATCGACGGGCAGGTTCTGGATGCCGGCAAGTATACGTTCAACTGCAATACAGGAGAGATCATTATTCCTGGCGAATACGTGACGGGAAATATTCTGATCCATACCGTACCAAGAAAGCTTCCGTATACAGTAAGCTTTACCAATAATGGCGGAACCGGTACTCAGGAATCGATTCTTGTGTATGGAACGAATGGTGGTTATGATTATGAAAAAGACTATGGGATGACGTACTGGATCCCGGTCATGCCGGAATGCACCATCACACCGCCGGACGGAAAGGTGTTCGATCAATGGAGCAATGAAAGCCATCCTGGAGATAAAGGTAACGCCAGCAATATGAATCTGCGGATCACCGGAGATACGGAGATCTATCCGGTATGGAAGGATGCTTCTGCAGGGGAATACATGGTGGCCTATGATCTGACCGGCTGCAGCTTTACGGGAAAAACAAGCACAACAGAAGGTCAGGATTATACGACTACGTTGAAATTAAAGGGTGATTACACGAATCCGATCACGATCGCAAGCGTGACTGCAGGTGGAACCGCTTTGGATCCTTCGGATTATACCTTTGATAAAGATACTGGCGTGCTGACCATTCCGTCGGTGAAGATCACAGGCAATATCATCATTAAGGCCGGTGCAGTGAAAGGCTACCATGTGAATCTGCAGAAGGTAGGCAATGGAACTGTTGCGGCTTCACCGGAGCTGGCGGCTGAGGGAGAACCGGTCAAACTGACTGCCTCACCGGATGATGGCTATGAATTCAAAGGCTGGCAGGTGGTATCTCCTGCAGGACTGACCATTGATGAAAATGACAGCTTCACCATGCCGGGAGAAGACGTTACGGTAAAAGCAGTATTTGAGCCGGTTGTTTATTCTGGTAAGTGCGGACCGGATATGACGTGGACGCTGGATGCCAGCACAGGCGAACTGATCATCAGCGGAACGGGGGATATGACCAGTAACCCTTGGCAGAATCACAGAAATCTGATCAAGACTGTGAAAATCGGCGACGGAGTAACATCGCTTTATTATAATGGAACTGTTACTGGGGCATTTTCTTTCTGTGAGAATATAACCAGTATCGAGCTTCCAGCTGGCCTGACTCGCATCGAAGCCGATGAATTTCGGTCTTGTACAAAGCTGACCAGCATCACGATACCGGATGGCGTGACATACATTGGCGCCCGTGCTTTTTTAAACTGTCCGAGCATGAAAACCCTGACCCTTTCTGGCAGTGTGACGAGTATCGGTGATTCTGCTTTTGATAAATGCAGTCAGCTTGCCGATATCAATTTCTACGGGACGCAGGAGCAGTGGGACAGCATGACGAGGAAAAACAGCAATGATCCATTGAATCATGCGAACCTGCATATCCTCCACCACAACATCCAGTATAACGCCAACGGAGGCGAAGGTGCTCCAGCGAAACAGATCAAGGTGACAGGCGAGGATCTTGCACTCAGTACGGATGTACCTGTGCGGGAAGGGTATACGTTCCTCGGATGGGCGACAAGTGCAGCGGCAGATGCGGCACAGTACCAGCCGGGTGATCCGTTCCGGACAGATGAGGATACGATCCTCTATGCAGTCTGGAAAGAAGGAATCTATCAGATCGCGGCAGCTCCGGAAGATCTCAGCTTTGAAAGCAGACTGGAAGGCTATACGGAGCTTCCGGAAGCTCAGACCGTTACGATCACCAATAAAGGGAATCGGGAAATCGCTCTGAACCAGCCTGCAGCGGAAAACTATGAGATCGGCGCACTGTCCCAGACAACGCTGCGGCCGGGTGAAGCGGCAACCTTTACGGTACAGCCAAAATCGGGACTTGCGATAGGAACTTATAAAGAGACCATTCATATTTCAGGAAGTGATGGAACCAGCGCAGCGGTGGAAGCAGACTTTGTCGTAAAAGAAGCTTCTATCGATCCGCCGGAACAGCCGGATCAGCCTGGCAAGGATCCGGAAAATCCTGGCGGCGGCGATAACCCTGGAGGAGGAGACAATCCTGGCGGTGGTGATAACCCGGGTGAAAAGCCGGGAGACAAGCCGGAAGTGAATCCTTCCGATCCTGCCGGAGGCAACACGTCATCTGCGGAAACAAAACCATCCCTGGCAGCTGCCAGCGCATCGAAAGCCCAGCTCAACGCAGCAGTGCAGACGGGCGATGACAGCAGCATGGCTTTCTGGATCAGCCTGATGCTGATGGGCATGCTGGGAGCCGCAGGCACTGCTCTTTGCAGAAGAAAAAACCGGATCAGATAAGGATGGAAACATAAGAATACGGATAGAGAAAAGGAAGAGACTGGCTCGTGAGCAGAATGCAGATCATGAGTCAGTCTCTTGTGTTGTAACGGGTTTCTTTGCGGTGCAAATGTCTGAATCTTACCAATAATTTCAGATGCTCTGATAGTTGTTTACATTTTAACAACGTTGCATTATCATAGAAATTATAAGGATAAATGACTTCTATGGAGTGTTAATGGAGATAAAAGAATGAGGATTTTCGACACATATGTGCAGAAATTAAAGTACAAGGTTCTCACGGAGCTGGCGCGCCAGACCTGGGTAGGAAACGATGCGTTTTCGGTGTTTAACGATATCGCCAATCAGGTGGTCAAAAAAGGCGAGCCGACCATGAGCTGCTGTATCTACAAGGACAGAGCGATCGTAGCGGAGAGGATCCGTATCGCGCTGGGCGGCAAGAAGGACGATCACAACGTGATCCAGGTCATCGACATTGCCTGCGACGAATGTCCGGTAGCGGGACACGTGGTGACGGATCTTTGCAGAGGCTGCGTAGCTCACGCCTGCATGGATGCCTGCAAGCTGGGAGCAATTACCGTGGACTCCCATCAGAAAGCGGAGATCGACAAGTCTAAATGCGTGGAATGCGGCAAATGCGCCAAGAGCTGTCCGTACAGTGCCATCGCCAACTTCAAGCGACCGTGCGAGAGAGCCTGCAAAGTGGACGCCATTTCCATGGCGCCGGACGGTGTAGCTCAGATCGACAGTGAGAAGTGCATCGAGTGTGGAGCATGCGTGTACAAGTGTCCTTTCGGTGCGACTTTGGACGTGTCCAGTATCACCGACATCATCAAAACCATCGTGGACAGCGACGATAATAAAAACTATCACGTGCATGCCATCGTGGCGCCTGCTATCGCAGGCCAGTTCCAGTACGCTAAGGCAGGCCAGATCATATCGGCGATCCGTGAGCTGGGATTTTATGCGGTGGAAGAGGTGGCACTGGGCGCCGACATCGTAGCATATAAAGAAGCGCAGGAGCTGCAGGAAAAAGGATTTCTGACTTCCTCCTGCTGTCCGGCTTTCGTGAAATACATCCAGATGAAATTCCCGCAGATGGCGGAGCATATTTCCCACAACCTGTCACCGATGGCGGAGACGGGCAAGCTGATCAAGGAACAGGATCCCGATGCGAAGATCGTCTTCATCGGGCCATGCACGGCCAAGAAGGGAGAGGTGCGTAAGCCGGAGGTGCACCAGTATGTGGATTACGTCATGACCTTCGAGGAACTGCAGGCCATGATCGACAGCAAGGATATCGCGGTGGATCAGCTGCCGGAAACGGAGCTGGATACGGCGACCTATTACGGAAGAGTATTCGCCCGCACCGGTGGACTCAGTGAAGCAGTAACGGAAGCCGTGCGAGAACAGAAGGCTGCGGCAGAAGCTGCAGAGGCTGCTGCTTCGGACAATACTGGCGCTGACGGTGCGGCGGACAGTGCTGACGCGTCCGGTTCTGCTGATGGCGACGGCGCTGAGGCAGAACCATTCGTCTTCAACCCGATCGTCTGCGACGGTATCGACAGCTGCAAAACAGCCCTGATGCGTGCCAATAAAGGCCTGCTGCCAAACAACTTCATCGAAGGTATGGTCTGCACCGACGGCTGCATCGGCGGCGCTGCCTGCCTGAGCCACGGCAACGCAGATAAGCGCGCCATCGACAACTACGGCAAGAAAGCAAGCCATAAGGAAATCAGCGAAGTGCTGTAGGTTTATCGGAGTGTGCCGGCACGGGCTGGCGTTTAAGCGTGCCGGCAGCCGCCGGCAAAGCCATTACCTGCTTGTCAGGCCCCCGTTACTCCAGTCCCCGCGAAATCCTGACGCCCCGACCCCGGGCACCAAACTCCCCTCCGGCGCATATCCTAAACAGGATAGAGCGAAGGAGGGATTTTTTTGTATAAAGTGGTGATCATAGGCGGCGGCTGGTCGGGATGCGCTGCAGCGCTGGCGGCCAGGAAAGCCGGGGCGGAGGTGACCCTGCTGGAAAAGACCGATATGCTGCTGGGCCTGGGCAATGTGGGCGGCATCATGCGAAACAACGGCAGATTCACAGCCGCCGAGGAAAATATCGCGCTGGGAGCACGGGAGCTTTTTGACATTACCGACCGATGCTCCCGCCACGTCAACATCGATTTTCCGGGGCACAAGCACGCCAGTCTCTACGATGTGATGAAAGTAGAGCCAAATGTCCGCCGGCTGCTGCGGGAAAAGGGCATCGAAGTCAGGCTGATGGCGCGTGCGGTGGATGTGGTGCTGCAAAGATCCGGGCGCGCGGATAATAGTGCGGCAGACGGTGTCGGCAATTCCGGGAATCCGGGCGGTTTGGCTGGTGGCAATGATATGGCTCAGGAAGCGGTCATTGAAAAGCTGATCCTGGCGGGCGGATCGCCAGGTCCGAGTGCTCCAGCGCAGGCAGGGAGTGGAACGGATCCCGAACAGATCATTGAAGGCGACGTTTTCGTCGAAACGACTGGTTCAACAGGTCCGATGGGTAACTGCCTTACATACGGCAACGGGTGCTGCATGTGTGTGCTTCGGTGCCCGGCATTTGGCCCCCGGGTCAGTATCAGTGCAAGAGCCGGCGGCAGCGATATCATGGGCCGCCGGCGGGATGGATCCTTCGGAGCTTTTAGCGGCAGCGGAAAACTAGAGAAGGGATCCCTTTCGCCGGAGATCCAGAAGCAGCTTAACGAGACAGGTGTAGCTGTGATCCCGCTCCCGAAAAAAGCCGTTAAGAAAGAAAAACTGGATATGAAGGTCTGCAAGCAGTACGCTTTGCAGGAATTCGCAGAAAACATCGTATTGCTGGATACGGGATACGCTAAGATCATGACGCCGTTTTTCGACCTGGATACGCTGCGGCAGATCCCGGGATTCGAAAATGCGCGGTATGCGGACCCGTATGCGGGCGGAAAGGGCAATTCCATCCGGTACTTATCCGTGGCGGAGCGGGACAATACCATGCGGGTCATGAAGATCCAGAACCTGTTTTGTGGCGGGGAAAAATCCGGTCTGTTCGTCGGCCACACGGAGGCCATTTCCACGGGAAGTCTGGCGGGGCACAACGCCGTCCGCTATTTGAAAGGCATGCGGCCGCTGGAACTGCCGACGGGGATCGCCATCGGGGATCTGATCGCCTACGCCAACAAGAGCCTGGAGTCGGAAGACGGGCTCATGACCCGGTATACCTTCTCCGGCGCCGAGTATTTTCAGCGGATGAAAGACAAGGGCTTCTACTCCACGGATCCTGACGAGATCCGCCAGCGCATCCGCCGCTTCGGTCTGGAAAACATCTACGACGACAGGCTTTTGTAGTACGCTCAGTTTCGGCATAGTAACTCACTTTTCCGCTTCTCCCTTGTTTTTCCCGGAGGAAGCGGGTATAATATATGAATCGCATGAAAACACTGAAAGAGGTAGGAAAAATGGAAGATAAAGAAAA
This sequence comes from uncultured Clostridia bacterium, assembly GCA_934281605.1. Taxonomy (GTDB): domain Bacteria; phylum Bacillota; class Clostridia; order Peptostreptococcales; family Anaerovoracaceae; genus Lentihominibacter. The sequence continues at coordinate 261,909 of CAKQXD010000002.1, forward strand.
AGTAACACAGGAAACTCAGGAAGGATGCGGATCCAGCTGCGGCAGCGCCGGCGGTTGTGATTCTAACTGTAGCAGCTGCTCTCAGGCAGGAAGCTGCGGAAGCCAGCCTCAGAGCCTTCTGGCAGAAACCAACAGCTTTAACGATATCAAAAAAGTCATCGCCGTTGTCAGTGGGAAAGGCGGCGTAGGCAAGTCCATGGTAACATCCCTCATGGCGGTAACCATGAATCGCCTCGGCTACAAGACGGCCATCCTGGACGCGGATATCACAGGCCCATCCATCCCGAAAGCTTTTGGCGTGACCGAAAAAGCATCGGCCAATGAGCTGGGAATTTTCCCGCTGCGCACTAAGACTGATATCGGCACCATGTCCGTAAACAATCTGCTGGAAAACGACACCGATCCGGTTATCTGGAGAGGACCGGTCATCGCAGGCACCGTAAAACAGTTCTGGACTGACGTGCTGTGGGGCGAAGTAGACTATCTGTTCGTAGACATGCCGCCGGGAACTGGCGACGTGCCGCTCACCGTATTCCAGTCGCTGCCGGTAGACGGCATCATCGTGGTAACTTCCCCGCAGGAACTGGTATCCATGATCGTGGGCAAAGCCGTGCGCATGGCGGAAATGATGGATATCCCGGTACTCGGCCTGGTAGAAAACATGTCGTACCTGACCTGCCCGGACTGCGGCAGAGAAATCGAAGTATTCGGCAAGAGCACCGTAGCGGAAGTCGCCAAAGAATACGGCATCGACGTATTAGGCCGCCTGCCGATCGACCCGAAACTGGCAACCGCCTGCGACAACGGAGAAATTGAAGACTTCGAAGGTCACTGGCTCGACGACGCAGCCAAGAAGGTGGAAAAATTATAAGAATCCCATTCCAGGCGCAGCATATCGCCGCCGGAACTATAATGAACGCAAAACAGACATTGTCAGGGTTTCGCCCCCGGCGATGTCTGTTTTTTTTCTGCAAAGACCACGCCCCAGGCTTACTGCAGGCCAGCGGTTTTCGGCATGCCAGACTTTCGCTGCCAGGCTCCGCTATATTTTTCGTGTCATTTCACGCTGTATTTTTGCATTTCGCACCGGAGACAACATAGGGGGGATGGATTTATGATATGATAAGAAGACTGAAAAAAGAGCAATGGCTCTATAAGGATTTATCACTTTACTTACTTATCTTATTTTAATCGTCAAAAGGAGCATGTGTAGGATGAAAGACTTTTGGAAGCGAAGACGAAACAGGCGGATCGCCGCCTCGGCGCTGGCAGTCATCATGGCAGGATTCCTCGTATGGGGGATCTTCCCGTGGCAGGCAGCCGCGTCCGAAAACGCAGTAGCAGACGATATTACTGTGAACAAGTGGCACGATTCTAACGCGCTGGATGACAGCGCGAAGAACGTAGGCCGGATCTGGACGGACAAATCCGTTTCGACGGAGGACGTTACGCTGACCAATCCGAAAGGAACAAAATCTCTCCCGGTAGAAAAGGGAGATTCTACGTTTCTGGTAGGATTGTCCGCATTGTCCTCAACTGCCAGGATCATGGGACAGACGTCAGTACCTCTTGATATTGTACTGGTTTTGGATGTATCGGGCAGTATGGATGATGATGACAAGATGGATACGCTGAAGAATGCGGTGAACAGCTTTATCGATAAATCGGCGGAGGAGAACAACAATAAGCCGGCTAACAAGCAGAACCGTATCTCTCTGGTGAAGTTTTCAGGAGATAAAACCGATGAGGTAGGCGACGAAAAGTACCGCAGCGGTGGATTTACTTACAACTACACCCAGATAGTAAGCAATTACAAGGCATATACCAGTGGCACCAAGTCAAAGCTGCAGAATAAAGTAAATGCATTGCAGCCTGCAGGTGCTACTGCGGCAGATTATGCCATGGAGCATGCAAAGACACTGGTGGAGCAGAGCAAGGCTGATGAAACCGCAAACACCGACCGTAAGAACGTCAAGAGGATAGTGATATTCTTCACAGATGGCCAGCCGAACCATTACGATGGATTCGACGATACCGTTGCAAATAATGCTATATCCTATGCAAAGACTATCAAAGCAGATGCATCTATATATACAATAGGTGTATTCAATGATGCAGACGCCAGCATCACAGGTCGTACAGGCAAGAAGTGGACTAACAAAGAGAAGTTCAACGCTTACATGCATGGTATGTCCAGCAATTATCCGAATGCGACCGCATACAATAGCCTTGGCACACGTGCAAAGGACAGCAAAGGCAATGATATGCAGTTTTACAAGGCAGCAACAGATGCTGGAGATCTGAACAGTATATTCACTGAGATCCGTGATGAGATCGTATCTTCAGCCCAGTCGCCGACCGAAGTGGATCAGGGAGAAGCACCAAATCAGAGTGGGTATATCACCTTTACCGATCAGCTGGGCGACTACATGCAGGTGGATGATCTGAAAACGCTGGTATACGCCAATGAAGAATATAAGTATGTAGATAAAAAGGAAACGACCGAGGGAAATAAAAAAATCATTACCTATCTCTTTGATCAGGACATTCCAGATACTAACCATGTCTATCCGGAAGGGGATCTGGGAGATATTGACATCACCGTGGAAAAAACAGCAGATCCCAAGACTGGAGACCTGGTAACGGTCGAGATCCCGGCCAACCTGATCCCGCTGCGGTTCTACGAAGTGACCAAAGACGGCAAGATGACCATCGATGAAACTTATCCGATGAGTCTCTTCTATGGAGTAAGCCTGAAAGACGGGGTAGAGAAAAAGCTGGAAAACCCGGATGCAGAACTGCAGAAATATATCGAAGCCAATAAGGACGGGGATGGAAACGTACAGTTCTACAGCAATAAATTTGATAAAAACGGAGTTGTAGACAAGGATGACGAGTCGGATGGCGTCGGCGCCAGCTCCCAGTTCGTACCGGCATCCACCAACGATTTCTACTATTTCCAGAACGACGAGATCCTGTACAAGGATGAAGCCTGTACCATCCCGGTAACGGACGGGATCGATACCAGTGGAAGTACGACCTATTACTATCAGCGGGATTATTATAAGCTGGGCGATGACGGTAAGGCAGTCAGCGAGATCAACACCGTCAAGATCCCGGGCAACAGTAATCTGCTGCTGGATGGCTATGACAAGCAGGACCCTAAGACAGGTCAGTATTACATTCCGGCAGGTACGCCGCGGACTACCAGCCTGTCCTACTTTACAGAAGACAAGGATGAGGGTGCCAACAAGACCAACACGGCAACAACTTCACTTAAACCGGTATGGGAGAACAAGTTTGCAGGCAGAACCGTTACCAACTATCTCGGCAACAACGGACGTCTGTCCATGGCGCTGCCGGGCGAGCTGGACGTTCATAAAACCGTGGCGGCAGAAACGGGTCACGCCGTACCGGACAGCCTGAAGGACAAAGAATTTACTTATACCCTGGAGCTGACGGCCAGAGACGGCTCGACGCTGAAAGGAGAATACACGGCACAGAAATACACGGGAGATCAGACAGAAGGTGATACCTTCCGGATCAAACCGGGAGACAAGTTTAAGCTGAAGGACAACCAGACCCTCAAGATCTATGGCCTGGAAGCCGGGACCACCTATAAGCTGATCGAAGAGAAGGCAGATCACTATACGGCGACAGCTGCTCAGAAGAATTCCGGAGACGCGGCCAGGACCGGTACGGACAGTAACGGAGACGTCTTTGCAGAAGGCGTGATTCCGGGCAGCAGCGCAGCGTCCGCGGACTTTACCAACACCTATAAAGCGGAAGCGGTAACGCTGGACGGATCTGCAGCGTTTAAAGCAGAAAAGAACTTTGTGACGCCGGATGGCGAGGGCGGATATGGTTCCGCCTGGGACATCGAGGGTCTGGCTGATTCGACATTCACCATCTACCTGTCGGCTGACGGCAGCGATATGCCGATGCCGGACGATGCGAGGGAAATCGAAGGAAGAATGGTTTCCGTAAGAACGGTGGACAAGGATCATATCGATGCGGTCTTTGGCGATATCACTTACACCAAGCCGGGAACCTACAGCTACCGGATCACCGAAAGAGACCCGGGCGCAGACAAGAAGCTGGGCGTATCCTATTCCTATGCAGGATATACCGTAACGGTGACGGTTGTGGACGATGGCGGCAAGCTGAAAGCCACACCGGTCATGGAGCGGGTTAGAGACGACAAGGGAACAGAGCTGGAAAACCCGGCGAAGATCACAGACAACAATGCAGTCTTTACCAACGTGTATGAAGCGGATTCTGAGACGGTAGACGTGGAAGCGTCCAAGGCTTTCACCGATCATACAGGAAATCGGACTCTGAAGAATGGCGAATACACTTTCCGCGTGACGCCGATCACAGAAGGCGCTCCGCTGCCGGGCGGCAGAACGGACTACGTGGAGACGACCAACAACGGAACAGGCGTCAAGTTCGACAGTATCACGTTTGATGCAAAGGACTTTGCAGGCGTAACGGAGGATTCGGCGAAGATCTATCAGTACAAGATGGAGGAAGTTCTTCCGACCGGAGTTTCCAGAGATAATCCGGTGAAGGACGGCGTTACTTACGATACGACGACCTATATCATTCAGCTGAAAGTGTATCTGAAAGACGTAGATGGAAAGGCGACCGTCGTCGTGGACAAGACTTATATGGACGCAAATGAGAAGCCGATCCAGCAAGTTCCGATCTTCCGCAATTCCTATACGGCTGACCCGGTTACCCTGACAGGAAATACGGCTCTTCACGGGGAAAAGACGCTGAACGGCAGAGATATGCTGGCGGATGAAACCTTTGATTTCACGCTGACGCCGGCCAATGACGCTACGACAAAGGCCATTGCAGACGGTGTTATCACCATCGCAAACGGCGGTGATTCTGCTCAGGTCAAGGGCGGCAAGAACGATACGGCTGCAGGTTTCCAGTTCGGCGATATGAAATTTACAAAGACCGGAACTTACATCTTTAACATCGATGAAACCGTTCCGGAAACTCCGGCTGGCGGTATGACCTACGACAATCACACGACGAGGGTCACGATCGTCGTAACCGATGATGCGGATCATCCGGGCAAGTTGAAAGCAGAGGTAACGTATGATAACCGGACCGCTGACAGCGCAACGGATAGAGCCGTATTTAAAAACAAGTATGAAGCATCCTTCTCGTACCATACGACCGGCGGTCTGCTGGTAGAGAAGGTCCTCAACGGCAGGACCATGAAACAGGGCGAGTTCGGATTTACCATCGAAGCACAGGGCGACGCACCGGCTGTTTCTAAGGACGATGCCGCTTTCACCAATCCGCAGCAGAGAGCTTCCGGAGAAGCGGACAGCATGCAGAAGCTGCTGGGACTGCGCTTTGATCAGGATGATGCTGGCAGGACCTTTACGTATCTCGTGAAGGAAGACAAAGGCAGCGCCAAAGGCGTTACCTACGATGAGACCCGGTTCCTGGTTGCTATCAAGGTTATGGACAAGGGTGACGGAACGCTGTATACGATAACGACCATTACGCCGCAGACAAAGGGTGATGATGGAACTTATACGAATGGCACTGCAAAGGAGTTCAACAGTGCGACAGATCCGGACAACAAACCGGCGCTGCGGTTCAACAACACGTATGAAGCGGGCGAGGCGGCTCCGGTGAGCATCACCGACGGATTCAGCAAGGAACTGACGGGACGCGACTGGAGGAACAGCGACAAGTTTATCTTTACCATTGCCAATATCCAGAAGCCGGACGGCGTAGAAACGGCTCCGATGCCTGCCGAGACAGACGTGATCGTAACGAAAGCGGATCTGGACAAAAACGGCAAGGCTCCATTTGACTTCGGCTCCATTACCTTTACCAAGGCTGGGGTATACAAGTATAAAGTAACGGAACAGCGGCCGGTTCAGGCTGGTGAAAACACCATCGGCATGAACTACGATCTGACGCCGAGGATCATCACGGTAACGGTAACCGATGACGGTACCGGTCAGCTGAAAGCGGCAGTGACAGCTGTCGAAAACAGCAAAACCTTTACCAATAAGTATGTGACGGAAGATCTTCCGCTGGATACGGCCTGCGGGATCAAGGTGACCAAGGTTCTCCACGGTCATGATATGGCAGACGGACAGTTTGAGTTCAGCCTCAAGGCAAAGGATAAAGCTTCTGCAGACAAGCTGAGAATCGACAAGGATAACGGTGCGACCTTCACCAGCACGGCAGCTGCTGCGGGAGAAACCGCAACGCTTCTCGACTCGCTGCAGATGACCATGACACAGGAAGACGTCGGCAAAACCTACAGCTATACCTTTGCAGAAATAAAGGGTGATGCAGCAGGATATACCTATGACGAGAACACGTATCAGCTGGACATCACCACCAATGACGCTGGTGACGGAACGCTGACAGCGACCGTCGTTCTCACCAATACGAAGACAAACACGAAAGTATTTGAGAAAACCGTAAGCAAGAAGGCGGCTGCGCCGGGAGACAGCGGTGTTGTCATCCCGTTTGAAAACCGCTATGACGGCTCTACTGATGTGGAAGGTGGAACCGCAGCAGCCATCAGTGGAGATAAGACCATGGAAGGCCGTCAGCTGTACGCTGGCGAATTCCAGTTCAAGCTGGTAACAAGACCGGCAGATGGAAGCAAGGGAACGGTTCTCCAGAGCAAGCAAAACAGAAAGGATGGGACGATTGGATTCGATCCGCTCAGCTACAGAACTTCTGAAGATGCAGAAGGCAGAGGTGTCATCCTCAGCGATGCTGTGAAAGACGGCTATGCGGTGAAATCCACCAATGACAAAGGTCAGACGGTCTACACCCTCAGTTATCGCATATACGAAGATGAGGAAGAATGGACGCTTCCAAATAATGTGACTGTTGTCAATGGAAACTTCGACTTTACAGTGACTGTAACCGATGACGGACAGGGACATCTGACGGCGGTGACCAATTATCCGGATGGATCCAATGGCAAGTTTGGATTTGTCAATCAGTACGGCGCGGAGCCGGTTCCGGTGGAGCTCAAAGGCAGCAAGACGCTGGATCATGAGAGTGGACTGAATCCGGACAGCATTGCGGACAAGTTCACCTTCTCCCTCAGTTCCTCAACGGAGGAAGCACCGCTGCCGGATAGCAAAACGGCGAAAAACGATGCAGACGGCAATATTACATTCGGACAGATCACCTTTAAATTGAGCGACCTGGATGGCGTGGAGCCGGCAGATGACGGATCCAGAAGCAAAGACTTCATCTACACAGTAAAGGAAACCTCCGGAAGCGCACCGGGAGTGACCAACGATACTGGTGATAAGACCTTTACGCTGACGCTGAAAGACGACGGCAAGGGACATCTGTCCGTTACGAAAAATCCGGCTGACGGACCGCTGTTTACCTTCACCAATACCTACACGGTGAGCAAACTGCCGTCCAGCATCACGGATCAGGTCAAGGTAACGAAGAAACTGACCGGCAGAGATCTGAAGGCTGGTGAATTCCACTTCGAACTTCTGGAGGACGGCGAAGTCGCTGCACGCGGTACCAACGATGCCAATGGCAGTGTGACCTTCGACGAGATCACCTATACTGCGCCGGGATCGCACACCTATACGGTGCGTGAAGTCAAAGGCAGCGCCGGCGGTGTGACCTACGATGACCAGACCTGGATGATCTACACGCAGATCACCGACCAGGGCAACGGCAAGCTTAAGGCAGAGCATCAGGTGGTTACCCTGAAGGATAATGAGCTTGCACCGGTAGAAGGCAATAGTATCACATTTACCAACAAGTACGAGCTGGACGCTACTACCGTATCTGTGGGCGCGTTAAAACGCCTGACAGGCAAGAGCCTGGAAGACGGTCAGTTCACTTTCCGGCTGAAGGATGAAAACGGCAAGAAAGTAGCCGAAGCGACCAACGATAAGGATGGTTCGATCCTGTTCAAAGCTCTGAAATTCGACAAAGCCGGAACGTATCGCTATACGATTTCGGAAGTCAACGACAAGCAGAAGGGAATCACCTACGATTCCAGTGAAAAAACTGTGATCATTACGGTTAAGGACAGCGGCGAAGGCTATCTGCAGGCGCAGGTAGAATCCGAAGACCAGCTGCTCTTTACCAACGGATATGAAGAACCGACAGGCATCTTCGGAGGCCATGGAACGAAAACGGGAGACAGCTTCCCGCTGTGGATCCCGTTCCTGCTCCTGATCGCGGCAGCGGCTGGAGGAAGCACAATTTTCATTCGTCGTCACAGATAATATCTCAATCATAATGCAAAAGACGCTCAGGCATTGGCCTGAGCGTCTTTTCTTCTCTTATCTTATACCGTTCTTACAGCTTCTCCTTTGCCAGCGCCGCGGTTTTCTTGATGATAGACCGGATCACGTTGATCACCGCGCCGATCACCAGCAGGCCCGCCGCGATGGCCCCGGCCATCAGAAGCGTCTGACTGCCAACCTTTGCAGCATCTCCCAGCTCGCTGCCCAGGAGAGCCTCCATCGTATAGTAGATGTTGTATCCCGGAACCAGACAGATCATCCCCGGGATGATAAAGATGGTCGCCGCTTCTTTGCAGATGCGGGAGCAGATGTCGCTCAAAAAACCAACCAGGCACGATGCGATGAAGCAGGAAATCACCGGAGACGCATCGTAGTACATGCAGATCTGGTAGCAGGACCAGGCCAGACCGCCGATCAGCATACAGACCGGGATCGTCTTGGGCGGCACGCGAAAGATGATGGCGAACCCGCAGGTCGCAAATAGCGCATATATAAACTGCAGCAGAAGATCACTCATGCGAACACACCTCCCATCACGCTCCATAATTTCAGTACAACGCCGGCGCCTGCCGCCAGTGCGACAGCGATCAGGATCGCTTCCATCATGCGGCAGATCCCCGAAAGCATACTGCCTGACAGGAAGTCGCGGATCGCATTGGTGATAGCTACTCCAGGTACGAAGATCATCAGGGTGCCGATGATCACCGGCTGATAGGCTGCCCCGCCGATCCAGGCGGACATGAGCAGTGCCAGAAAAGCAGCTCCTGCGCAGCTGCAGAAGCATCGTACGAAGAAATTGATATCGAATTTTCCCAAGAACCGGGAAAAAGCATAGGCGAACATCCCCACGCCGAATGCAACGGCGAAATCGATCGTGCCACCGCCGAAAATCAGCGAGAAGCAGGAGGCCACCAGCGCAGCCCCCAGCAGCCGCAGCGGCACAGGATACGGCTTTGACTCGTCGATCTCGTGAAGCTGATCCATAGCATCGTCCACCGACAGATCTGTCGTGGTGAATTCCCGCGAGAAGTGATTGATCTTGGAGATTTTATTGAGATCGGTCTCGATCCCGTCGATCCGCTTGACATATGTGAGAGGATCATCGTCCTCGCCGCCATTATCCAGGGATACGAAGATTCCAGTCGGCGTGGCGAAAATCTCTACGTGATCCATGCGGCAGGCTTTGCAGATTCTTGTGATAGTATCTTCTACCCGGTAGACCTCTGCCCCGTTTTTCATCATGATCTCCCCGGCATAGATCGCCAGGATCAGAACTTTTTTCTGAAATATATTAACCATCGGTTCTCCTTTTCTCCGCATCCGGCAGGCAGATCAGCAGACCTCGTTTCTGCCGCTGTGTTCGGCGTGCCCTTTGCAGAATGCAAACCATGCATTCTATGCATCTTCTACCGCCATTATAACGCAGATTCCTGAAAAATACACAAAAATACAAAGAAAACGCACCGAATTTTCGCCCGATCACCTTGACCCGCAAACTACTAGATTGTATAATTGTATACTGAAATACAATTTTCCGAGGAGGGTACACATATGGGAAAAACACTTGCATACAAGATTTTAGAAAACCACCTGGTGGAAGGCACCCTGGCTCCGGGCGAAGAGATCACTATCAAGATCGACCAGACCCTGACACAGGACTCCACTGGCACCATGGTATATCTGCAGCTGGAAGCGATGGAAGTCGATAAAGTCAAGACTGAGCTTTCCGTTGCATACATAGACCACAACACGCTGCAGACAGGCTTCGAAAACGCCGACGACCACGAATTCATCAAGAGCGTTGCCAAGAGACACGGCGTGCTGTTCTCCAAGCCTGGCAACGGCATCTGCCACCAGCTCCAGCTGGAAAACTACGGCAAGCCGGGCAAGACTCTGCTGGGGTCCGACAGCCACACTCCGACAGGCGGCGGCCTGGGCATGATCGCCATCGGTGCGGGAGGACTGGACGTAGCAGTTGCAATGGCTAAGGGCACTTACAGCCTGACGGCGCCGAAGGTTGTCAAGGTAGAACTGAAGGGCGCACTGAGACCATGGGTTTCTGCAAAGGACGTGATCCTGTACGTTCTCCAGCAGCTGACCGTAAAGGGTGGCGTAGGCAAGATCATCGAATATACGGGTGAAGGTGTGAAGAGCCTTTCCGTAACCGACAGAGCGACTATCACCAACATGGGCGCAGAGCTGGGTGCAACGACATCGGTATTCCCAAGTGATGAAAATACACGGATCTACCTCAAGGAAGAGGGAAGAGAAGAAGACTATACACCGCTGGCTGCAGATCCGGACGCCGTTTACGACGAAGAACTGATCGTAGACCTGGATCAGCTGACTCCGCTGGCAGCAATGCCGCACAGCCCGGACAACGTAGACAGCATCAGCAACATCGGCGAGATCAAGGTGGATCAGGTAGCGATCGGAAGCTGCACAAACTCCTCCTACATGGATCTCATGAAGGTCGCTGCTATCCTGAAGGGCAAGAAGGTTCATCCGGACGTCAGCCTGGTAATCTCCCCGGGATCCAGCAAGATCATGTCCAAGATGGCTCAGAACGGCGCGCTGGCTGACATCATCAACGCCGGTGCACGTGTCATCGAAAACGCATGTGGACCATGCATCGGCATGGGACAGTCTCCGAAATCCGGAGCCGTTTCCCTGCGTACATTTAACAGAAACTTCAAGGGCAGAAGCGGCACGCTGGATGCACAGGTATTCCTCGTAAGCCCTGAAACTGCAGCGCTTTCCGCAATCAAGGGCGTGCTGACTGACGGCATGACCAGCGGCGAAGAACTGCCGAAGATCCCGGAAACAGACTTTACACCAAACGACAACTTCGTCGTATATCCGGAAGGATGCAACAAGGACAACACCGAAGTAGCTATGGGACCGAACATCAAGCCGTTCCCGAGAAACACTGCTCTTCCTGCAAAGGTTGAGGCGAAGGTCGTTCTTCATGCAGGCGACAACATCACGACAGACGATATCATGCCGTCCGATTCCAGACTGCTGCCGTATCGTTCCAACATTCCGCACCTCTCCAACTACTGCTTCGAAAAAATCGATGCAGGCTTCTCCGCTCGCTGCAAAGAAGCTGGCAAGTGCGCGATCGTTGGCGGTGAGAACTACGGTCAGGGAAGCAGCCGTGAACACGCTGCCTTAGCACCGCTGTACCTGGGTGTGAAGTTCGTGCTGGCCAAATCCTTTGCACGAATCCACAGATCCAACCTGATCAACAGCGGGATCCTGCCGCTGGTATTCGAAAACCCGGCAGATTATGACACCTTCGAACTGGGCGACGAGCTGGTGATCGAAAACGCACCGGAGCAGGTAACGCAGGACGCCATCGAAGTCAAGAACCTGACCAAGAACCTGGTATACAAGACGAAGCCGAACTTCTCCGATCTGGAACAGACCATGATCCTCAAGGGCGGCAAGATCAACGCTATCAAGGACAACTAAATTTTGAATCTGCAAAGGACGGAAGCTGGGATTCCCTGCGCTTCCGTCCTGTATCATACTTATGGGAGGACGACTATGACATATACAGAACATTTCCAGAAAATCGTGGAAGACCAGCTGGCTAGAGTAGAGAAGCTGAAGAGCTCCAGCCCGGTTCCTGATTTTGCTGCGAAAGAAAAGATCATCATCGGAACCATCGACGGCGACGGTATCGGCCCGGTCATCATGGATTCCTGCAGAGCGATCCTGGAAAAACTGCTGGCGGATGACATCGCTTCCGGCAAGATCGAGCTGAGAAAAATCGACGGACTGACCATCGAAAATCGTATTGCTCAAATGGAAACCGTACCGGCTGACGTGCTGGCTGCCATCAAGGAATGCGACCTGCTCCTCAAGGGCCCGACCACGACTCCGGGCAAAGGCGACAATCTGCCGAACATCGAGAGTGCCAATGTAACGCTTAGGAGAGAACTGGACCTCTTCGCCAATGTAAGACCTGTAGTGATCCCGGAAAAAAACATCGACTGGATCTTTTACAGAGAAAATACAGAAGGCGAGTATGCACTGGGAAGCCGTGGCGTAGAGATCAACGACGATATCTCCATCGACTTCAAGGTGACGACGACCATCGGAACGACGAGACTGGCGAAAGCTGCTTTTGAATATGCGAAAAACAACGGAAACAAGAATGTTTCCATCGTGACCAAGGCCAATATCATGAAGAAAACTGACGGCAAATTCCTCAGCCTCTGCTACGATGTTGCCAAGGATTACCCGCAGATCAAGACCGACGACTGGTATGTGGATATCATGGCAGCCAATCTGGTTAACGATCAGATCAACAGCAATTTCAACGTATTCATCCTGCCGAATCTGTATGGCGATATCATTACCGATGAAGCGGCACAGCTGCAGGGCGGCGTAGGAACTGCCGGAAGTGCCAATATCGGTGGCAGATACGCTATGTTTGAAGCAATCCATGGATCCGCGCCTCGTATGGTGGAAGATGGGATTGCAGAATACGCCAACCCGGCCAGCATCAACCGCGCGGCTGTCATGATGCTGCGTCACATCGGATTCACGGACCAGGCAGCAGCTCTGGAAAAGGTGCTGGATGAAGCACAGGACGCCCTGAATCTGCCGGGCGACGGCACCGGTAACACAGCCAAAGACTTTACAGAATTCGTACTGCAGAGGATCTGATCATGGTAACGTATAAATTCCCCGGGGACAAGGAGAAGAGCGGCGGCCCGATCTCCAATTCCCTTCTTTCCAAGCTGCAGAAAGATATTCTGACGGGGAAACTGAAAGCGGGGCAGAAGCTGACCGAGCAGGAGCTCTGCAAAGAATACGAAGTCAGCCGCACCCCGGTTCGGGAAGCCTTGCGCCAGCTGGAAACCGACGGCCTCGTGGAAAACATTCTGAATCGCGGAGCCTTCGTAGTCGGCATGAGCGAGCAGGACTATGAGGACATGTTCGAGATGCGTAAGATCTACGAGATCCAGGCGGTGAAATGGGCCATCGAGAGGATCAACGAAGAGGAGATGGATCGGCTGGAGGAAATCTTCGAGTTTATGGAATTCTACACGCTGCGGAAAGACATCGACAAGATGCTCACCATCAATACCGGTTTCCACCAGGTCATCTACGAAGCGTCCCACAACCGGATGCTCCGCAAGCTGCTGTCCTCGTACCAGAACTTTCTCAAGTACAAAGGCGCAGAAGCGGTCTACGAAGATGATTACCTGCAGACCGTTCTCGAAGAACACCGCGACATCTTCAAAGCCTTCAAGGACAAAGACGTCAAAGCCGGTGCCCAGGCCATGGAAAATCACATTGACCGCGCGAAGGAGCGCCGCTGCGGGCTGTAGGTAAGTGGTGCGCCTCCGGCGTTTGTTTGATCGTTTGGTCCGCGCCCGGTCGTTCGGCATTTCGCGACCCCTCTGGCGCCCGCGCCCGCCGACACGTTTGTTTGCGGCTTTCTTTGGTGCGCCGCCGACACGTTTTTATGATTTTGCAGGGCGGTTTTCTGCAAAAATCATAGCGATCGCAGGCCGGCATTCTGCAAAGTGCGCTTCTGCGGCGCTTCTTTGCAAAATCATTCCGTTTCAAGCGGCGGACTGTTACAATATCATAACAAAAGATGAGCGGACAGCCCCGGAGATTCCAGATAACGAATCTCCGGGGCTTCTTTTTCATGAAAAATCCTGTGGGTGAAAGGCCGCAATCATGAAAACTATGATTTGAAGGCGCGAAATTCCTTCAAAAAGTGGAATTACAAAAAATGCCATGAAGCGACCGCAGCCTGATTATCGATCGCCTGTCCACGTTCTCTTGTCTACAACGATTTCAGTCAGTCTGCCACCCCAGCAACATACAAACTGACTGAAATCGGCTTAGCCTGAACATGGGAGCTTTCCTGACTTGGAATCCTTTTACTCGGTTTCAGTTACTTGACCCCCCTTATAGATAAAGAACTGACTGAAACAAGGCGGAAACAGCATTACAGCAACTTCTTCCCGGGTGCATGAAGCAAGAAAATCTGATCACACACATTAATTTTCAGTCAGTCTGATAGCCTCCACACTGGAAAACTGACTGAAACCGCTCAGTGAAGACCTCATCACATAAAATTCCCGTGACTCTTTCCAACACATTTCAGTCAGTTCAGGCCTCTCATATATAGCAAACTGACTGAAATCGTTTTTTAGAGTACAGATAGCAAATTTATCCAAGCGACGTGAAACGACAGAAAAGCGGCGTGAAACGACATATTAAATAAGGGGGAGTGTGATAGAATAAAAATAGTGACAACTGGAGAAGGACTGAAATCGCTGTTACTTGAAATTATGGAGGAGATATTATGAAGAAACGAATACTCAGTCTGCTTATGACGATTTGCGTAGCGGTATGTTTTGTACCAACGCTGGCGTTTGCAGATGAGACACCGACACAAACGGTGGTAACGATCGATGTTGGTGGAGAACCTACAAAAACGGATGATTATGAAATCACCAGTTCGATGATTAAGATTTTAAAACCTGATCAGGTTTATGAACTGACAGGGACTACAAATAAAGAAATTCGTTTTTGGGGAAGTGCAGATTTAAATGCAAGAAAGAATTTTTATCTGAAATTAGATAATGTAACTACGGGAGCAATTGGTGCTTATAGTAATCCGGATGGAATGATGCTGAATATAGAGGTCCCTGATGGCACAACTAATAGTACGGGAGTTCTATATGCAGTTGATTTGACGATTACGGGCAAGGGAACTCTTAATACAACGGATATTGGAGTAACGCAGTCAACAAAGGTAAAAAATCAGCTGCATATAACAGATACTACTATCGTAACAAAAGTAGCAAGAAATAGCGCTGGATGGGAAGGCGAATGTGTGTTGGATGGATCTGCCAATGTTAAGTTTATTGGCAATGGGGATTATCCTCCTTTGAAACTTGGACAGAAAAGTGGTACACATTCCTTAACCTTAAAAGATAACGCAAAGCTTTATTGTCTGCAGGATGATACAAAGTCCCTTACTGGATTTTCTGTTGATGGGATGCAGACCTTTAATGGTGCAAGCATTACTTTGAAAGATAATGCCTATTTAGAAACTCAAGGCAGAGACAGCACCAGTAAATGGAAAGGCACCGGTTTAGTTTGTAATGGGAATCTTGCCGTGCAAGGTAATGCGACCATCAAAGCTACAGGATATTCTTTAGGTATAGATTGTGGTGGAAAAATATCTGTCAATGGTGGAAAATTTATTGCGAAGGGTGTAAACAGCAATGGTGTTTATGCAGGCAATGGAATTGAAATCAAAAATGCCGAAGCCGAGGTGGAAGGCTATTGGCCTGCACTTTACGGAAGTTCAGCTGTCTCCATTGAAAACAGCAAAGTGACTGCAAAGGCGAATGATGTTGCAATCTATTCTCCAGATAAAGTAGCTATCACAAACAGCATTATCAAAGCAACCAGCCCGGATGGTTGTGACGGCATTCGAGGGAATAATGGTACTACTGTTTCTGGCTCCTGGATCGAAACTTCCGGCGATGAAACCTTTGCTGATGCCCCTGACTCCATCACCGACAGCGTCCTCTTCAACGGCAAAACCGGAAAGACCATCGGCAACCACCAGATTCCGGGTGATGTAACGGTGGAAAAAGACATGAAGCTGGATATTGCAAAGGATACGTCCATCACAGTTCCGGACAAAAAGACCTTCACCAACCATGGCAAAATCGACGTCAAAGGAACTTTCACGAAAGAAGATGGCGGCACGGTCATCTGTGACAGCCACTCCGGCGGCACGGCGACCTGTGTCAAGAAAGCAACGTGCGATGTCTGCAAGGCGGAATACGGTGACATCGATGCCAGCAACCACGAAGGCCTGAAGCACGTGGAAGCCAAGGCAGCGACGAAAGACCAGGAAGGCAACATCGAATACTGGTACTGCGAAGACTGCGGAAAGTACTTTGCAGATAAAGCAGGCGAAAAGGAAATCGCACAGGCGGATACTGTGATCGCGAAACTTCCAGCTGACCCGGCAGCAGATCAGAATGAGGGAACCAAGAAAAACGATTCTTCCGCCAGCACCGGCGACGACAGCAATCTCGTCCTCTGGGTTGCCCTGATCCTGCTCAGCGGATGCGCGGCAGGCGGCACGGTTCTTTACAGAAGAAAGCAGAATTAATTCTTCAGCATAACAACATAACAACAAAGCAGATCATGCAAAGGGAGCTGCCACCGGTAAAACGATACCGGAGCAGCTCCCTTTTCGGCTTTTTTCTGCAAAGCGTTCTCGCAGCTCTGCGTACTATAAGAAGGTTGCTATTTTGCAATGGTATTATGGAAATGGTCGTAGTCTTTTTTCCACTGGTGTTTCTGGTCTTTGGTCAGTTTGCTCGGCTTCATGGACAGGTCGTCCGTCAATTTGCCTGCCAGATCTTTGGTCACAGCAGCGGCGCCGGCGTAGTTGAGGTGGTTGCCGCCGTCCTTGGAGCCGGTTGTCCAGTCAAAACCCTGCGGCAGGCGCTTGTTATAATCATAGTAGGTCAGATCGTATTTGTCTGCCAGCTGTTTGACCGTATCGGACTTACCCTTGTTCCAGGTATTGGCGGACGGGACCGTCATGAGCACCAGCCGGACGTCGTTTTTTTCGCAAAGTTCGTAGATTTTTTGAAACTGATTCAGCTTTTCCTCGCTCAGCATGGCGTTTTTTCCTCCGGAAAGCTGCATGTACTGACTGCCGAAAGCATAGGGCTTGACCGTGCTGGCGTAGGCCATACCCTTGTTGGCAAATCGGTATTTCCCGCTGGGCTGCAGGAAAGATGACAATTTCAGGCTCTTCCAGTTGTCGTGGTATTTTACCAGGGGAAATTTATAGTTGAGGGCTGCCAGCAAAGCGCTGTCGCCTTCCTGGAGGAGGGCTTTACACCGGGCAAAGAGCCCTTGATTTTTCCCTGTGTGTTTTCCAGTGACGGATTTTTTCGCAGGGTGTTTGGTTGCGGATTTTGCCGCCGCAGCCTCCGACGGCGTCTGAGCGGACGCATCCACCTTTGCAGCTTCCGCCTCTAACGGTGAGATACCCTTTTTAAAACCGGGATTGGTGCCGGAAAACATGCAGTCCGTTTCCAGCACGATGGTCTTAGGCTTCTGGTAGCGCAGGATGTCCCGAATGTCAGCGGGAACCTCCTCCAGCTGCTTGTTGGGTTTTCCGGCAATGGCCGACGTGATCCCTGTCGCGTGATAAAGATCCACCGGCGAGATGGCTCGATAAATATCGCTGTTTCCTATAAACACCGCGTCCACAGAATTCCGCGGCTCCCCGCGGTACGCCTTGGAGATCCGGCTTTCCATGCCGTCTTCTGCCGTGCCTGTACGGGGGATGAACGCCCCGGAGAGAAAGACGAACAGCAGTGCAAACAGCAGGCAGAAGCACACCGCCCGGATCAGCTTGCGGATCCTCGGATCCAGACTTTGCAGTCGATTCATAAGTCAGACCTCCTTAAAACTCTAAAAACTTTCTAAAATTCACCGTAAATAAATGCCGTGTTGGTAAAGTTGCCGCCGTATGCGCCGAAGATGATAAAGGCGAACAGCAGCCCGAAATACACCGTCCAGCGAACAGGGAGCATCTGCGCCGCCAGTCTTTGACGGATCTGGACGCCCCGCTCCTGCAGCAGCGAGATCGTCAGCACCAGACAGAATGCCAGCGCCAGGATCACGTAGTCGCTGACGCCGATCCCCGAAACCAGCAGCGTTCCGTCAAACAGCTGGGAAGCTCCGAACTTGGTGAAGATCGACGCGAACATGCTCCCGGCCTGCTGCAAAGTATCCGCCCGGAAGATCAGCATGCCGAAGCAGACGATCAGCCCGGTCCGGAGCACCTCGAACAGGTGATAACCGCGACTCTCACGCATGATATGGAGCTGCGCCATGGCCTTTGCAGAAAGGGGACGGAGAGCTTGTCCCAGCATCATCAGCGCGTAGTAATACAGCCCGTAAACGATGTATTTCACGCTGGCGCCGTGCCACATGCCGTTGGCGAACCAGACGAAAAACAGGGCGTAAGCGCTGGGCAGCAGGGTGGTCAGATGCTCGCTTTTGATCTGGCGGCGCAGCCGCTCGTTGATCTTCTGAAAATGGCCGGAGAGGCTGACCGGATAAAAGATGTAGTCTTTGAGCCATTCGCCCAGGGTGATGTGCCACCGCCGCCAGAAATCGTTGATGGAAACGGCGAAAAACGGTCGTTTGAAGTTCTCCGCCATGTCCACGCCGAACATCTGGGATATGCCGCACACCATGTCCATGCAGCCGGAAAATTCGGCATAGATCTGGAAGGTGTACAGGAGCACCGCCGCCAGCTGGACGCTGCCGCCGTAGGATGCCGTGTCTGCAAAAATCGTATTGACGATCAGCCCGGCACGGTCCGCGATGACGAATTTTTTGAACAGCCCCCAGATGAGGCGGATCCCGCCGTTTGTCATCCGGTCGTAGTCGAACGGGTGCGGGGTGCGGAACTGGGTCGTCAGCCTGGTGTAGCGGTCGAACGGCCCCTCGATAATGTGTGGGAAATAGCACAGGTAGAGGAGGAGCATCAGCGGATTTTTCTCCGGATTCGCTGTGCCGCGGTACACGTCCACCACGTAGCTGATCCCCATTAGTGTATAGTAGGAAATGCCCAGCGGCATGAGGATCTTCAGCACGGGGATCGGTGCTCCCATCCCGAGAAGACCGGTGATCCCATTGCCGATGGAGCCGAAAAAGTTAAAATATTTCGTTCCCAGCAGCATGAGCAGCGTCAGGAGCACGGCTCCGAAAACCACATATTTTTTCTGCCGGGTCACGGCTTTTTTCAGCGCTTTGCGCGACTCTTTGTCCAGTCCTTTTTTCTTTTCTGCAAAGCCGTCAGCCAGCCGTCCGATCAGGAGACCGGCGCCGTACAAAATGCCGCAGGCTGCCACTAAAAGCAGCACCCGCGCGCCGCACGACAGAACGTAAAATCCCAGCGATGCTGCCAGCAGAACGCCCCACTGGATCCGCTTGGGCACGAGGAAATACGCGATCCCCATCACCAGCAGAAAGCAAATAAATGTGATACTCGTATAACTCATGAAACAACACCTCTTCTTTCTGTGCCAGTGTCCTAGTCGTCCTCTTCCTGGTGGCGGCGGATCATCGCCAGGATGCTTTCCGCGGAGTTGAAATTCTCAGGAATTATATCCGTCACCTGGATGTCGATGTCGAATTCGTCGTTGATTTCCGATGCCAGCATGACGATGGTCATGGAGTCCAGCACTCCCGACTCGAACAGGTCGGTCTTGCCCTCAAAATCAACGCCCGGTTTTACTTTTCTTAAAATCTGTAATAATTCTTCCATTGTTTTATCTCCTTTTCTTGTTGTGTTTAGCAGTATTCTTTCAGCAGCCGCTGCCGGTCGATCTTGCCGTTGGCATTGTACGGCATCTGTTTGATGCGGATCACCTCGTCGGGGCGCATGTATGGTGGCACTTTGTCAGCGGTCTTCCGCAAAACCTCCTCCGTATTCTTGATGCTCCCCTCGTAGACCACCAGGATCCTGCCGGCGTCCGCATCGTACAGCGCGGCGGCCGACTTGACCTTTTCAAAGGATCCTGCGGCGGCTTCGATCTCGCCCAGCTCGATCCGGTATCCCATTCGTTTGATCTGGAAATCCTTGCGGCTGATATATATGAATTCCCCTTTTTCGTTGATTCTGGCCAGGTCTCCGGTTCGGTAGATCCGCTCCGGATAGGCAGTGTTCAGCGGGTTTTGTGCAAAGGCCGCGGCGGTCTTTTCCGGTTCGTTGTAGTATCCGTCCGCCAGGAACGATCCCCGCACCACGATCTCGCCTTCCTCGCCCGCCTGGGTCGCCCGGGTTCCTTCTTCTGTCAGAAGGAAGGTGTCGCAGTTGTCGCAGGCCCGTCCGATGGGCAGGCTTTCGCTGTCTGCAAAGTCCCGGTCCACCACGTAGAAGCTGCAGATGTCCGTCGTTTCCGTCGGTCCGAACAGGTTGGCGTACAGGCAGTCCGGCAGGTGACGCCGCCAGTAGTTGAGGTGCTTCACCGGCATCACTTCTCCTGCAAAGAGGATGGTTTTCAGATGTTTCGGCTTAGCGAAGGCGAACACGTTCCAGTTGGATACGATGGCCAGCGCCGAGGGCACCCAGTAGATGGTGTTGACCTGCCGCTGATCAAGAAACTCCACCAGCTTCATCGGGAAGGTGAAATATGCCTTCGGGATCAGGTGGTACGTGCTCCCGCACTTGATGGTCGAAAACAGATCCGTCACCGACATGGAAAAATACAGCGGCGTCTGGGATCCGAACACGGTTTCTGTATTGAACTCGAACTGCTGGCTGACCCAGCTGGTGTAGCTGATGACGCTTCGGTGGGAGAGGACCGTGCCTTTTGGCGTTCCCGACGATCCGCTGGTGAACAGCACGTACAGCGGATCGGTATCGATCATCTGCTCCCGGATCCGGCTCAGGTGCTCCCGATCGATCTCGCGGAGCACGGCGTCTTCGTATAATACGATGAGTTCTGCAAAGGCCGCTCCGGCAAGCGTCTGTGCCAGAGGGAGCCATTCTTTATCGGTTATGATAGCAGCGGGATGCAGGGTTTCCAGAATGGAGCGGATCCGCGCCTCTGGGGAATGGACGTCGATCACTACATAGAAGTTGCCTGCATAGACCGCTGCGAACATGGATTCGATGCATTTTACATTCCGGTCGATCAAAACGGCGACCGGTTTTCTGCAGCCGATCTTGGCGAGGGAGCCTGCGATCCGCTGGGCGTTTTGCATCAGTTCAGAAAAGGTAACATCCCGCTGTTCATCGGTAAAGCCGATCTTATCAGGATGGTTTTCTGCAGTTTGTTCGAGATATTCTAAAATGTTTTTCATGGGGTTGCTCCTTTATTTGTCACCCGTTAGGGTGACATTGACGTCCCCCGGGGCGCTCCTTTAGTTGATGCTACTATTATGAAAAAAATAGTTTTAACTTTAAAGACGGGAAGTCCTTAAGGTTTGTTTAAGAGTGAGCTGTCGTTTCATTCTCAGCATACCGAAAACCCTTAAAAAATCTGCGGGCAAATGTTAAACAAAATCGAAACAGTTGCCGGAGAAAGGTCTTGGGGAAGTTCTCTCGGTCGAAAAACTCTTAATATGATTTTCTGTATGATACTATACAGCGTATAATATTGTTTGTCAACAAGAAAGATGAGATTTTTTTGGAAAAGAATTTGTGAGGGAAACCATGTGTGGAGGGAAATATCTGGCTCAAAATGCTTTTAGGCATAAAAAAACAGGGAGCAGGCGCGTTAAAGAATCATGATTCCTTGACGCGCCCGCTCCCCGCGGATCATCGGATTTCCCGGATTAAATACACGGTAGACAACTCTTTCATAGATCCTATTTCATGGTCAACAGTGTCTTGCCGAACTTCACATACTGGGCCAGAAAAACCACAGCAACCAGGTCCAGCAGGGCGTCGGAGGCATCTCCGCCGCCCTTGAGGATCATAAGCAGGGATAACACCAGGGAGATCATCGACAGGATCATCGTACCCCGGGCGACCTTCAGATGAAGGTCGCCCCTTGTATTGCCCTTGACTTGCCGCAATCCCTGGATCCCAGCATAAAATTTCAGCACCGCCAGGATCACACTCAGCACTACAGTGACCAGGAATAGAACCTTCAACGCAGACGCTGCAGCAGAGCCGCCTCCGTGGAGCAGCGCCATCATATCCTTGTCGCTGAAACTCAGCCAGATCATCACCAGATCTAAAACCGCCAGCACTAAAAACAGCGAACTATATGTATTGAATTTTTTTAACGTTTCCTCTCGATTCATGGTAAATCAAATTCCTTTCTCTTCAAGTCCCGTTATTATAGCAAAAGGGCGGCCCGCTTGCAAGGGGAGGGGGCTGGCTTGCGCAAGAGGGGAGGGCTGGCTTGCGCAAGCCCGCAATGATGATCACGGGGGCGCCATCCCAGCCTTGTTGTATCAAAAAAATAACCTGACATAATGTTTTTCATCAGTCAGGTTATTTTGTAATCATCAAACTGAAATTTGAAAAGGAAAATCAACCTGACCAGATCCATTTTCATGATTCAGGTCGATTTTCTTGTGCAGTAATAGCAATCAGCGGAGTTTATCTCCCTGCATTCTGCTTTCTGCGATACAGTACCGTCGTTCCCATTGCTGCCAGTGCGGTCAGCATGATGGCTGCCCACAGGATCGGAGTCGCGTTATCACCCGTCTGGCTGCTGGTTCCGGCATTCTGATCCGAGTCAGTTCCGTTCCCGGCATTCCCATTCAGGTTGCTTCCGTTCGAGCCGTTGCCATTCGAGCCATTATCCCCAGGATTTTCCCCGGTGCCATTATCTCCGGACCCGTTATCTCCCGAACCATTTCCTCCAGTATTTCCGGAATCCGGATTTTCACCCGGCGCATTCGCTTCTACTGGATACAGAGAAAAATCCGGCGACTTCGTAATATCGCGCCAGTAAGTATCGTTGTCATAATCGATATTTGTTGCATTTTCTCCATCGATCAGATTTCGGTTGGTATTACCCGAAAGCTTCACCTGATCGCCCAGCGCCTTACCCGGAGCGTTGCCCTTAGAAATCGAAGCGCCGCCTTCCAGATAAGCATCCTTTACAGAAATCGTACCGCTTCCAGATACCGCATTTCCACCGTCGCCGAAGTGTCCGTCGCCGCCGACAGCGATCAATTTCCCCTCGCCGGTGATGGTTCCGCCGTTGAGATGGATCGCATCGCCGCCGTTGGATGTAGTGGCGTCTTTACCGCCTCCGAATACCGCCAGAACAGAATCCTTTTCCAGCGTTAATGTGCCGTTGATCTGCATTCCCACCTGACCGGTATAGCTCTTGCCAGTGGTGGAATCAGTGCCCGTCGGAGCCTCATCGCCTCTCAGGAATACCTGCCCTTTCAGCTTCACGTTGCCATTGATCACAACGACCGGATCCGTATTGTGACGCGCCTCGGAACCGTTAGCGATGTTGTTGGTGTTGGAATAAATCTTTGCATTCTCCAGCGTCGAGCCGTCTTTCAAAATCAGCTTGCCGTTGATAGACGCGCCGTTGAGAAATTCCCCTTCGCCGTAATCGTTGTAATTCATGGAGAAGGTGCCGCCGCTTTCTACTTCAACAGCCCCCTGGATCACCGAATCCCGAAGCGTGAGCTTTGCACCATCCTGCACGATGATCTTCACACTGCTTAAAATATCCATGTTTACCAGCGTCAGATTGCATCCTTTTGGCAGGATCAGAGTCTGCGTCTGCAAAGATCCCTCCGGCACGGCATAGCCCAGTTCGCCATAAGTCCCGCTGGTATGAGAGCCGTACCAGGCCTTCAAATCAACCGGCACGACAACGGTCTGATCTCCGGAAGCCAGAGTGAAATTCTTGATGGCCCACGGCTCCATGTCGTACATATATTTTCCGTCGGCTGTTTTCGTACAGTTGTCGAGGATCAGCTGATCCTGCAAAGGTTCCTCCCCGCTGTAAATGCGGAACGGCAGGGTGTTGCTGGTTGCCGTCCGGCCAAGTTCGTCGGTGATCGTTACGCTGATGTCGTACATTCCGACTTTGGCGGGGGTGCCTGCTAATGTGACCGATCCGTCGTGGACGGAGTACACGCCAGCCATCCCCGAATCATTGCCCTTTGCAGAATCTCCGTGATTCACGATGTTGACGGAAGATCCCTTGGACTTGACGCGGATATCGCTTTTGCTCAGCAGCTGCCAGTCGCCGTCCTGCGGCTCCTGATCCTTCTTCGTTACAGCAACTTCCACGCTGGCGTCGCTGTTTTTATTCTGCGTCACATTGGTGGACGCGCCGCTGATAGCGTCGTAGCCCTTCTGATTGACCAGGGCCGATTCAAAAGTTCCCACCAGGCGGACGTGGAGCTGCTGGTCGTCGCCAGGCTGCGTTTCCGGAGCGACCGGAGTGATGGTGCCCGTCCCGTTATTCACGGTAAGCTTCAAGTTGATGTCCTGATAGCCGGTGCTTTTGATCGTGATGATATCGCCGTTTTTCAGCACGGCAGGGGAATAGTTCAAAGGATTGAAGTAGATGGTGTTGTCACTGCTCCCCAGGTAATAGTGATGGCCGTTAAGCGCGTACTTGGATGTTTTCTTTTCCCAGGATTCCCCGTTGACGGAAATGCTGGTGATGTTGTTTACATAGTTCGCAGTGGACGCTTTTAACATGAAGTAATTGTCGAATCCGCTTGCAGGAACTATAGTAAGCTCGACGTCAGGGGCGGCTGCATTGCATACAGTGCAGATACCTTTGTCGTTATAAGTATGATCGGCTAAATCTCCATATTCTGTATGACATACTGCACAGACTGCTCGCTGCTGGCAGGTCGCCGTCCCGCCGGAATGCGGAGCTAAATCGCCGTACTCCTCACCGCACTTTGTGCAGACCGCTTTCTTCTGACAGGTGGCTGTTCCGCCGGTGTGCTGGCAGATTGTGCCGGAAGAGGAATCGACTACCGTAGCGGTGTGCTTCGTTTTGTCCAGCGTCAGCGTTAGATCGCTGTAGCCGTCAGCGGAGATAATGCAGGTGGCTGAGCTTTCGGTGAAAGCTTCGCCAATTAGAATCTGCTTGTCCGTTGGCAGCACACGGTAGGTGGATCCACCATCTTCAAAGTCCCAGAAACTGCTTACTTTTTTGTATTCAGTACCGGAAACTTTAACAGATGAAATAGCGCTGAACCAGCTTTCATCCGTTGTATTAAATGTGATGCCAAATCCCTTGCTGATGCCTGTCTTTTCGCATCTGACAATGCTTGCCGGCGGGGCCTTGTCCGCCGCTGATACGGGGCTTGTTCCCATTGCAGTCCCTGTCACCAGCAGCATGGCGGATAACAGAAAGGCCATAAATTTACGCCTCGTCTTTTTCATTTAGTACTCCTCTCTTATAAAATGACTCTACAAAAGTTATGAATAACTAACTTGGTTAGCCATAAATAACATAAGGATACCATGCGAGGTCGTTAGCGTCAACTAATTCCCCCTTAAAATTCTCAACAAAACATTCGTTCTCAATATTGAACGTGCGTTCGCGAAGTGGTATAATACTGACACAAGAAATAAAACGGGACTTAGTATGCGGCTTGGAAGCATTGAAAGGAGAGACGGCAATGCAAGACCTTATGGAAAAACTTCAGATCCTGGCGGACAGCGCTAAATACGATGTATCCTGCTCCAGCAGCGGATCGCACCGAAAGAATACGGGAACCATAGGTAACGCCCATACAGCGGGAATTTGCCATTCCTGGGGTGCGGACGGCAGGTGCATTTCTCTGCTGAAAGTCCTGTTTTCCAATAAATGCGTGTACAACTGCGAATACTGCGTCAACCGGCGCAGCAACGATTTCCCGCGGGCGTCTTTCGAGCCGGACGAGCTGGCACGCCTGACCATCGAGTTTTACCGGCGGAATTATATAGAAGGCTTATTTCTCAGTTCGGCTGTGGAAGTGTCCCCGGATCACACGGCGGAGCGGATTTTGGAGTCTTTGCAGCTGCTTCGCTATAAATACGGTTTCAGCGGTTATATTCATGCAAAGATCATCCCCGGCGTTTCACAGGAGCTTCTGCACGAGATCGGACTGGTGGCGGATCGTCTTAGCGTCAATATCGAGATGCCTACTGCAAAGAGCCTGCAGACTTTCGCGCCCCAGAAAAAGCCCAAGGAGATCTTCACGCCCATGCGTCAGATCACCAATTCTTTAATTGAACGAAACTCCCTCAAAGGCCCCGGCAATATGTTTCGAGGTATCGCCGTCAACGCACCGGAGCATTATCTGAAAGAGTTTTCCTGGGGGATCGAAGGAAAGGAAAAGTCGGGACAGACTGATTCAACTTCGTCGCTAAGTGACTTTGCAACACCGTCCACCCTTGCAGACCGTTACGCACAGGAATCCATTGCTGCAGCCTCTTTCTCGCAATCCCCTGTGCGTCCACAACGAAGCCGCGGCGAGGACTTTGCACCAGCGGGCCAGACCACCCAGATGATCATCGGGGCAGGAGGAGAGACCGACCAGAGTATCCTCAACACCAGCGAGAGCCTCTACCGGACCTTTAAAATGAAACGGGTCTATTACTCGGCTTATGTGCCGGTGGTGGATTCCCCTGTGCTCCCCACCAGGAAGACAGCGCCGCCTTTAGCACGGGAGCACCGGATCTATCAGGCTGACTGGCTCTTGCGTTTTTATGGATTTTCCGTCAAAGAACTGTTTACGGAGAAGGCGCAGAATCTGGACCCCGACCTGGATCCTAAGGTCACCTGGGCGCTGCGAAACCTGGATCAGTTCCCGGTAGAAGTTAACCGGGCCTCTTATGATACTCTGATGCGGATCCCCGGGATCGGGGCGGTTTCCGCCCGCAGGATCGTCCGCCAGCGCAGACTGTCCGCCGTCAAATTCGACGACTTGAAAAAGATGGGCGTCGTCCTGAAACGGGCCAAATACTTCCTCACCTGCAGCGGCAGATACTACGGCGAAAAACGCTTCGAACCGGAAGTCATCCGCAACGCCATTCTCCAGATGGAAAACGGCCTCCAGATGTCCCTCTTCGACGACCAGTGGAACCGGCTGGAAGAAGGCGCCCGCCGGGAAAAACTCTCCGCCGCAGGGATATTGTAACAGGGGGCGAGATCATGCAGGACTACTTATACGACGGAACCTTCGAAGGCTTCCTCACATGCGTATACCATCATTACTATACGGAACCGGCTTCTGAGATCTGTTTAAAAGAAGAATATCAGTCCTCTCTGCTGGGCGGATTTCAGGAAGTTCATACGGATCTCGAGAAAGCCGACAGGGTTTACCAGGCGATCCAGCGCAAGATTTCCTATATGGATCTGCGGAGGATCTATAAATGCTTTCTTTCCACCGTACCTGACAAGGAAATGATCCTGCTGCGCTATATTGTTCTGGGATTTCGCACCGGACCAGGCGTATCAAAGCTCCATGGCAATCCGGATGTGTTTGCAGCACAGACAATCGAAAAAAAGATCAATGTGGAGACGGAGCGAATGCTCCAATTCGTTCGTTTCTCCGTCATGCAGGGCAACATCCTCTATGCGCAGATCGAGCCGGATCACGATGTGCTGGAACTGATCGGCGATCATTTCAGCGACCGGTTTCGCAACGATCCCTTCCTCATCCACGACGTACGCCGCGGCAAAGCCATGGCCGGCTATCAAGGCAAGTGGTACATCACCGCTTTTTCAGAAGAAGACGTCCCTGAAGAATCCGAAGAAGAAAAAGAATACCAGGCCCTTTGGCAGAAATACTTCGACCACATCGCCATCAAAGAACGAAAAAATTCCACCTGCCAGCGCAACTTCATGCCGCTGCGCTACCGCAAACACCTGACCGAATGCCAGATGAGGTGAGGGGGTATAATTCTTAAATTTTCTGTAAGATAAGCCGGCGTATATTGAATTTCACCCCACTGGGATATATACTTAAAACATAAGAAATACCAAAATTTATATTTGATGTGTGATACGATCATCAGTCAGGAGGTATGAAATGAAGTACGAAATCAAGGGCGATTCTCTGCCAGTCGTGATCTGTCAGCTGGAAGCAGGCGAGCAGATGATCACCGAAGGCGGCGGTATGTCGTGGATGTCTCCCAATATGCAGATGGAGACCACTAGCAACGGTGGCGTTGGTAAAGCGCTGGGACGGATGTTTGCCGGAGAGAAATTATTCCAGAATATCTATACTGCACAGGGAGGACCGGGCATGATTGCCTTTGCATCCAGTTTCCCTGGATCCATTAAGGCGTTCCAGATCACACCGGGTAACGATATGATCTGTCAGAAAAGCGCGTTCCTGGCAGGCGAGATGGGAGTACAGCTCTCCGTCGCAGTGAACAAGAAAATTGGATCCGGTTTCTTTGGCGGTGAAGGCTTTATCATGCAGAGACTCAGCGGACAGGGCATCGTCTTTGCAGAGTTTGACGGACACGTCATCGAATACGAGTTGAAGCCGGGACAGCAGCTGGTAGTGGATACCGGTCACCTGGCAGCCATGACGGCAAGCTGCAGAATGGAGATCCAGACCGTTCCGGGAATGAAGAACAAGTTCCTGGGAGGCGAAGGCTTCTTTAATACCGTTATTACAGGACCGGGACACGTATGGCTCCAGACCATGCCGCTTTCCAACGTAGCAGGTGCACTGAGACCGTACTTCCCGTCATCTAACTAATTTACGAATTGCATAGTCCCAGGCCAGAGAGAGGAGGCGCAGGATGGACAGCAGAGTAAGAGAAATTGTCGATAAGAGTCAGAAAATCGTATTCTTTGGAGGTGCAGGTGTTTCCACGGAAAGCAATATCCCGGACTTTCGTTCCGAGGCGGGACTGTACAATGCCATGAACGATTATGGATATCCGCCGGAGATCATGCTTTCACGTCCGTTCTTTATGAAGCATACGGAAACTTTTTATGATTATTACAAGAAGAACTTGATCTATCCGGACGCAAAGCCAAATAAGGCGCATATCGCTTTGGCAAAGCTGGAGGAAGAGGGCAAGCTCCTGGGTATCGTAACCCAGAACATCGACGGCCTGCATCAGATGGCAGGCAGCAAAAACGTCTGCGAGCTCCATGGATCGGTACTGAGAAACCGCTGCATGGAATGCGGACAGCGCTATGATGTTGACTATATCATGGATGAAGCAAACTGTGTCAATGGCGTACCGATGTGTCAGCACTGCCATAAGACTGTCAAGCCGGATGTCGTCCTTTACGAAGAATCCCTGGAACAGCACGTGCTGAAACAGGCAGTAGACTGGATCAGCGAAGCCGACTGCCTCATCGTAGGCGGCACATCCCTGGTAGTATATCCGGCGGCAGGACTGATCGACTATTTCCACGGTCATGATCTCATCCTCATCAACAAATCCGAAACCAGCTACGACGATCGGGCGACCCTGGTCATCAACGACTCCATCGGCAAGGTGCTGGGAGACTAACACCTGAAACCGAGATCCTCGGATTTGAAAGCTAAAATTTCAGAAACTATAGCAATACAAATAGAAGAATAGCAGAGCAGCTGCACGAACAGAATATCCCGTTCGTGCAGCTGCTCTTTTTCTGCTTAAAATTTTCCGGCTGACAACCGCTCACTATCCCCCTCGAAGAGCCATTTCAGTCACTTTGCCACCCCATATCGTTTCAGACTGACTGAAAACCATTCTCTAAGGATACCCGTAACGCTTGATGTCTTGATTCTCGTTACTCTTTTCAGTCAGTCCAACACCCTTAAAGCCGCAGAAATGACTGAAACTGGTAGCAGGGACTCCGAGCAATACCTGCCGCTCCTATCCAGCCAGTAACATTTCCGTCAGTTTAGCCTCATTCAAACGGCAAAACTGACGGAAATTGATATTCGCAAACTTTGGGTAAGCTGCATAGATCCTAGTTCTTTGTATCAGAGTCCCTTTCTTGCTGTGATTCTTGTATTGTCAGTTTTTTTAATAAATGTTGGAGTCCTTTGTATTGTCGAAATGCAATCAGAGCAATACTGAATGATATCACAAGATAGGAACTAGGGTAAAACTGCCTTTTCAGAATATAATAACTGAATAAAAATAGTAAGAAAAAAGCAGCAGGGGCTTCAATCCCAAACATAATATAGAATTTTTTGATTTCTTTTTTTAATTCATTCATTATGATTCCTCTCAAATACTCGCTACGCACCATTCACATGATTATATAACCATAGAGTTTTTTTCGCAAGTATATGGTTTGCATTGGATCCATAGAATGAGGTTGTCTCTTTTTGACATCCTATAGAACTGGTAACCATAAATTTCTTTTTTGATTTATGATAGTATACTTTTGCTTTGGATTTTAAAATATTGCCATCAGATGCGACAGCATCTTTAAGAATGTCACCGGCAATACCTCCTGCAATTACACCTCCGATCCCCAATGCATAACCAAGTACTCCTCCGAGTGTAGTAGCCGTGAGAGAGGCGATTTTGTTTGCGAGCTTTATATTTTTAGTTGTGGTTTTTGCGTAATAAGTATAGTCAGCAGCTTTTCCATATGGACAAGAGCCATATCGTGCTTGTGCATTTGCGCTTATTTCATCAATATCAACAATTTCCTCTTCAGTTACTTCGATTTTTTCACCAGCTTCTTTTTGTTTTTTCGATAGAGATCTAAAGCGGCATTTTTGGTAATGGTATATACAAAGTTGGCGCACTTCTTAGATTCGATATCATCAATGATGTCGACATTTTTTATAATTTTTATCATAGCTTCAGAAACGGTGTCTTCGGCGGACTGTGGATCTTTTAATATGCGGCTGGCGACTCGTTGCATACTATGTCGGTATTTGTTAAAAATCGCCGTAATAAAATCTGATTTTGAATTATGATTTAGCGATGACATAAGCTCCTCCATAAAAAGCTACTTTTTGTAATCATAATCAAATCCAAGAGGAATTTCAATACAAAATCCCTCCATCCCCCGGTTTCACTGCATTTTTATTTGCTCCACTGCTCCCCGTGTGCTATACTCAAACTGTGTGTAAATTTGTCAAAACAAACACGCAGCAAACAACACAACGAGGTGGATATAAAAATGAATATATTATTAGCAAACGATGACGGCATCGATGCAAGAGGGATCCGCGAACTGGCGGACGCCTTAAAAGGCCTGGGCGATCTTTACATCAGCGCCCCGGACTCCCAGCGGAGCGCCAGCGGCCACGGGATCACCGTATCGCAGCCCATCACAGTAACGGAAACGACCTTTCCGGGAGCTGTCCGCGCCTTTCGCATGTCGGGGACCCCGGCAGACTGCGTCAAGCTGGGCGTGAAGCTTTTGCAGAAAGAAGGAATCAAGATCGATATGGTGTTTTCCGGCATCAACCACGGCGGAAACCTGGGAACCGACACCCTGTATTCCGGGACGGTTTCCGCAGCACTGGAAGGAACTATATGCGGCATCCCGTCTGTAGCAGTTTCGGTCTGCAGCCACGAAGTGAAAACCTTTGAATACGCCAGGGAGCTGGCGCGCAAAACCTGTGAAAAAGTAGCGGGCAAGCTGTCGCCGGACACGGTGCTCAACATCAACGTCCCGAACCTTCCGCCGGAGGAAGTCAAAGGCGTGAAATACACCAGACTGGGTAACAGAGAGTACAAAGAATTCTTTGCACCCATCGAAGAGGGCGAAAGCTACGCGAAATACCGCTATACCGGAGACCCTGTCATCTACGAAGGTCTGCCCGACACCATCGACGTGATCGCCATGCAGGACGGCTACGCGACCATCACGCCGCTGCACCGGGATCTGACCGACTACGAATTATTAAAAGAAATAGAAAACTGGAGGATAGAGAAATGAGTTTTATCACAAAGGAAGATACCGTACTGGTAGCCATCGACTTTCAGGAAAAGCTGATGCCGGCCATGAGTAACGGTCAGGAAACCGAAGAGAGAGCAGCCAAGCTGATCAGCGGCATGAAGGTGTTCGGCGTCCCGGCCATCGTGACACAGCAGTATACGAAGGGCATCGGTCCAACGACCGCTAAGATCGCAGAAGTGCTAGGGGACTTCGAGCATGTAGAAAAGACTTCTTTCAGCGCCATGCGCACCCAGGAATTCAGAGACCGTCTGGCGGCAACTGGCAGAAAGAACGTCGTGATCTGCGGCGTGGAAGCGCATATCTGTGTACTGCAGACTGCTTTGCAGCTGATGGACGAAGGCTACAACGTATATCTGGTCGTAGACTGCATCGATTCCCGGAATGAAAACGATAAAATGTGGGGAATCTCAAGAATGGGAGACGCCGGTGCGGTCATCACCACTTATGAATCCGTGCTGTACGAAATTCTGCAGGATTCCAGGGCAGAAGGCTTCAAGGCCATCTCTGCCATCGTAAAATAGACCATAATAGGACAGGCGAAAAATATGCATATATTTGAAAACGAAATCACACTGGGAAACAGGCCGATCCTGGACGAATACATGAACTCCTACGAGTACAAGACGTCCGGGCTGTCCTTTTCCTCCATGTACATGTGGCGCAACATCAATCTGTTCCAGTGGGACATCGTCGGCGACTACATGTGTGTAACAGGGCTGAGTCATCTGGAGCTGGAAGACGGGATTTCTCTTCCGTTTCTGTTCCCGCCTCTGACACGGACAGGCGCCTATGAGAAAGAATCTTTGCGGGAGACCATTTATCGCTGCAAAGAGATCTTCGAGAAGAAGGGCTATCCGTTCAGCATGCGTCTGGTACCCATCCATATGCTGGATATCATCAAAGAGGCGTGCCCGGAAATGGAGTTTGAGGACGACCGGCCAAACTATGACTATATCTATCTGACCGAGGACTTGAAAAATCTCAAGGGCAGAGCATATCACGGCAAGAAAAATCACTTGAATTATTTCAAGAAAAACTTTGAGTATGAATACGTTCCCATGACTTCTGACATGGCGGACGACGCCATGAAGTTCATCGCGGAATTCAACGCGCGAAAGGAGATCCCAGCCCACGAAATGGAGCTGCTCAAAATGGAGGAGCGGGCCATGGACGATGTGTTCCGCAACCTGGAAACGGCGGGATACCGGGCGGGAGCCATCCTGATCGACGGGAAGATCGAAGCCCTTGCCGTAGGGGGAAAACTGGGAAAAGAGACCATTACCGAACACGTGGAAAAAGCCAATATCAACTACCGGGGACTGTACCCGGCCATCAACAATGAATTCTGCCTCCACATCGCATCCGAGGCCAGGTACCTCAACCGCGAGGAGGATATGGGGATCGAGAACCTGCGGAAGGCTAAGCTTTCCTACAAGCCGGTCCAGATCCTGGAGAAATATATCGGCACATTCAAGTAAGAAGTACCCTGAGCGAGCGAAGGGCACGTCAATGTCACCCGAGCGGGCGACAAAGTAAGGAGTCCCCCGGGGGACGTCAATGTCACCCTGGCGGGTGACAAAGTAAGGAGAGCACAAATAATGAGAGAAGTAGTGATCGCAGCAGCAGCGAGAACCCCGATCGGATCCTTTGGAGGATCCTTAAAAGACATCCCGGCGCGTCAGCTGGGTGCCATCTGCATCAAGGAAGCGCTGCAAAGAGCCGGAGTCGATCCGGCGACGGTAGACGAAGTCGTAATGGGTAACGTCCTGCAGGCAGGTCTGGGCCAGAATGTGGCACGTCAGATGGCCATGGACGCCGGCGTACCGAAGGAAGTTCCGGCGTTTACGTTAAATAAAGTCTGCGGATCCGGTCTGAGAGCCGTATCCCTGGCAGCTCAAATGATCAAGGCGGGAGACGCTGATATCATCGTGGCTGGCGGTGCAGAAAGCATGTCTCAGGCAGGCTATGTAGTCCAGTCCGCAAGGTGGGGATCCCGTATGGGTGACGCTCACATGACAGATGTTATGCTGAAGGACGGTCTGACCGACGCATTCTACGACATTCACATGGGCATCACCGCAGAAAACATCTGCGAACAGTGGGGACTTACTAGAGAAGAGCTGGACGATTTTGCTGCAAAGTCCCAGCAGAAGGCTGTTGCCGCTGTTAAGTCCGGTCGCTTCAAAGACGAGATCGTGCCGGTGGAGATCCCGCAGAGAAAGGGAGATCCGATCATTTTCGATACAGATGAATATCCGAAAGACGGCGTGACGACAGAAAGCATCAGCAAGCTGCGCCCGGCTTTTAAGAAAGAAGGAATCGTAACAGCCGCCAATGCATCTGGTCTCAATGACTCCGGAGCGGCAGTTGTCGTTATGGCGAAGGAAAAAGCGGATGAACTGGGAATCAAACCGCTTTGCACCATCAAATCCTATGCATCGGCGGGCGTCGATCCGCGGATCATGGGCATCGGACCGGTTCCGTCCTCCACGAAGGCACTGGAAAAAGCCGGACTGAAGATGAAGGACATCGACCTGATCGAAGCCAACGAAGCCTTTGCAGCACAGTCTGTAGCAGTCGGCAAGGAAATGGGATTTGACGAAGATAAACTCAACGTCAACGGCGGAGCCATCGCACTGGGACACCCGATCGGCGCATCCGGATGCCGGATCCTGATCACCCTCATGTACGAGATGCAGAAGCGCGACGCCCACACCGGACTGGCAACACTTTGCATCGGCGGCGGACAGGGAACCGCTATGATCGTAGAACGTTAACGCATGGGAAAGCCGCGGCGGGAAACCCGCCGCTTTGCATAAAAAGGAGAAGCATTATGGCAGAATCGAATTTTATTCATAATATCATCGACAAAGACCTGGAAGCGCAGAAGTATGGAGACAAGGTACACACCCGTTTTCCTCCGGAGCCCAACGGCTACCTGCACATCGGACACGCCAAGTCCATCTGCCTCAACTTTACGACGGCAGAAAAGTACAGCGGCCAGTGTAACCTGCGTTACGACGATACCAACCCGGGCAAGGAAGACATGGAATACGTAGACTCCATTGAAGCGGACGTAAGATGGCTGGGTTTTGAATGGGACAACCGTCTCTGGGCCTCTGACTATTTCGATGAAATGTACGACTGCGCTGTGGAACTGATCAAGATGGGCAAGGCTTATGTCTGCGATCTGAGTGCAGACGAGATCCGTGAATACCGCGGCACGCTGAAGGAACCGGGTAAAGAAAGTCCGTCCAGAAACCGCAGCGTGGAAGAAAACCTGAAACTGTTCGAAGAAATGCGGGAAGGCAAGTATGCCGACGGAGAAAAGGTGCTCCGCGCCAAGATCGACATGGCCTCCCCGAACATGAATATGAGAGACCCTGTTATCTACCGGATCGCTCACGTAAACCATCACAATACAGGCGATAAGTGGTGCATCTATCCGATGTACGATTTCGCGCACCCGATCGAAGACGCTATCGAAGGTATCACTCACTCCATCTGTACACTGGAGTTTGAAGATCACAGACCGCTCTATGACTGGGTACTGGCGACCCTCGGCAGATGGGAAGCGCCGCCGCAGCAGATCGAATTTGCCCGCCTGAACCTGACCAACACCGTGATGAGCAAGCGCTACCTGAAAGCCATGGTAGAAGACGGCACGGTAGACGGCTGGGATGATCCTCGTATGCCGACCATCGCAGGCATCCGCCGCAGAGGCTATACGCCGGAAGCAGTGCGTGACTTCTGTGAACGGATCGGCGTATCCAAGGCCAACAGTACGGTGGACGTAGGTCTGCTGGAACACTGCGTCAGAGAAGACCTGAAGCAGAAGGTGGAGAGTCGCAACGTGGTGGAAAACCCGATCAAGGTGGTCATTACCAACTATCCGGAAGACCAGACCGAAGAAATGGAACTGGAAAACAACAGAGAAGTGCCGGAACTGGGCAACAGAACCGTACCGTTCAGCCGCGAGCTGTATGTGGACGGCGACGACTTCATGGAAGTTCCGGTGAAGAAATATTTCCGTCTCTTCCCGGGCAACGAAGTTCGCTTTAAAGGCGCATACTTCATCACCTGCAACGAAGTGGTAAAGAACGAAGACGGCTCCATCAAGGAACTGCTTTGCACCTACGATCCGGAGACGAGAAGCGGCAGCGGATTCGAAGGCCGCAAGGTCAAGGGGACCATCCACTGGGTAGACGCCAGGACAGCGGTACAGATCAAGATCCGCAACTACGACTACCTGATGGTGGACGACGAAGAGGGCAACCAGGTGATGAATCCGGATTCCCTCACAGAAAGCATCGGCTATGCCGAACCGCTGGTGGCAGAAGCCAAGCCGGGCGAACGGTTCCAGTTCTTCCGCAAGGGCTACTACATCGCAGACAGCGAATTGACTAACGACACAGAAAAAGTATTCAATAAAATCGTAGGACTGAAAAGCTCCTGGAAAAAATAAAGAAACAGAGGTGGTAAGATGGATTATTACAAAGAGTCCCTCAAAATGCACGAAGAGCATAAGGGAAAGATGGCGGTTGCCAGCAAAGTGAAAGTAGAAACGAAAGACGACCTGTCCACGGCGTATACACCGGGGGTAGCCGAGCCGTGCCGTAAGATCAAGGAAGATCCTGAGAACGTCTATAAATACACCAATAAGTCCAACATCGTGGCCGTTGTATCCGACGGTTCCGCAGTGCTGGGCCTGGGTAACATCGGAGGCCTGGCTTCCATTCCTGTCATGGACGGCAAATCCCTCCTGTTCAAGGAATTCGCAGGCATCGATGCCTTCCCGATCTGCCTGGAAACGCAGGACGTGGACGAGATCGTAAACATCGTCAAGAACATCGCGCCGACCCTTGGCGGCATCAACCTGGAAGACATCTCCGCTCCCCGCTGCTTCGAGATCGAAGAAAAGCTGCAGGCGCAGGTGGACATCCCGGTATTTCACGATGACCAGCACGGTACGGCGGTAGTGGTTTCCGCAGCCGTGATCAATGCTGCAAAGCTGACGGGCAAGAAGCTTTCCGACATGACAGCTGTTATCAACGGTGCAGGCGCCGCCGGTACGGCGATTGCCAAGATGCTGCTGAACCTGGGCATCTGCGATATCGTGGCCTGCGACAGCAAGGGCATCCTGACCCGCGACAGAGGCGACCTCAACGAAGCCAAGAAGCGGCTGGCTGCTGTGACCAATGAAGAACAGATCTCCGGAAGTCTGGCGGATGCTGTTGCCGGACGCGACCTGTTCATCGGCGTTTCCGCTGCAAAGGTCCTGACCCAGGATATGGTTCGCAGCATGAACGATGACGCCATCATTTTCGCTATGGCCAATCCGGAACCGGAGATCCTGCCGGATCTGGCAAAGGAAGCCGGTGCGGCTGTCGTAGGAACGGGACGTTCCGATTATCCGAACCAGATCAACAACGTCCTCATCTTCCCGGGACTATTCAAGGGCGCGCTGGCAGCACGTGCAAAGCGCATCACAGAGGAAATGAAGACTGCCGCAGCTTACGCGCTGGCAGAGATCATTCCGGAAGAAGAATTAAAGCCGGATTACATCATCCCGAGCGCATTCTACCCGAATGCTGCAGACATCGTAGCAGCTGCCGTAGAAAAAGCGTGGAAAGAATAGAGAACGAGCGCACAGCGCTGCGCAGACCCGAGTACCTGGCTCGATCGGCTGGGATCATCCTTAACGATAATAAAAAGCTCCAGAGAGACGAAATTCGCTCCCTGGAGCTTTTTTAATCCATAATAGGCGGTATTTTACCTTTGCCGCTGTTACGCTTCTGGATCAGCTTCGCTTCTCTGCGATGCACCCACTTCAAAACGAAGATCTGAATGATCCCCGCGAGAGGAACTGCCAGCAGCATTCCCACGATGCCACCGAAATATCCGAATACACTGACCGCCAGCAGCACCACCAGAGGTTTCAGCCCCGTAGAAGAGCCGACCACCTTCGGATAGATGAAGTTGGAATCGATCTGCTGCACTACCAGCAAAATCACCACAGCCAGAACCCCGTGCCAGAAACCGCCCGTGCAGAGTCCCATCAGGAACGCCGGGATCATCCCCAGCACCGGACCGAAATACGGGATCACGTTGGCAAGCCCTGCGAACACCCCGATGAATACGGCCGCCTCCAGTCCCATGATGGATAGTCCGATGGACGAGAGGATCGCTACGAACAGCGAATCCAGCAGCGCGCCCCGGATGAAGCGGGACAGCACGACGTTGATCTCGTGAAGCGTCTCCGTAAACACCGCGTGGGCTCTTTGCGGCAAAACAAGATGTAAAAACTTCCGCCACAGCCCCAGGAAAAACTTCTTGTCTTTCATTAAGTAAATACTGATGATGATCCCGATGATGAAATCCACGATATTGCCGCTCAGATCAGCCACAAATGTGATCGCCGACGTAGCACTCATGTTTTCGCTGAGCCAGCTCATCAGATAATTGGTAAACTCCGTCACTTTATCCGAGAGAATATCCTGCGGAATGTTGTGCTGGATCCACGACTGGATCATCGCTTCGTATTTGATTGCCGTTCCCATCAGATCCTGCAGCATCGCCGGAACGCTGGTAAAGGAGATCCGCCCGATGAGCATCACCGCGAATCCGTACAAAATCGCCAGCACCGCCGCGATCACGAATACATAAGTAAGAAGTACGCTGATCAGATACCGGGTGTTCCGTTTCTTTTCCAGTTTAATAGGATCGTCCGGCAGCCGCACCAGCAGTTTGAGAAACTTGCCGTCGATGAACGCCACCAGCGGATTCAGCAGATACGCCAGCACCAGTCCGATGAGCAGCGGCTTGAATGCGTCCGTCAGCACCAGAAACCCGTGGTGCAGCCCGCCGGTGATGGAGCCCAGATTCTTGATCAGAAAATACAGGATATACAGCAGGATGGCGTTGAATACG
This sequence comes from uncultured Clostridia bacterium, assembly GCA_934281605.1. Classification (GTDB taxonomy): domain Bacteria; phylum Bacillota; class Clostridia; order Peptostreptococcales; family Anaerovoracaceae; genus Lentihominibacter. The sequence continues at coordinate 300,547 of CAKQXD010000002.1, forward strand.
ATAAAAACCGTGTGCCGTATAAACGTATTGTCCTTTAATATCGTTTTTAATTTGTCCATACGCTTTCCTCCAATTTTCATTTATTATATACTATAGGAACTCTGGACAAGTGTGCGGCGTGTGAAGATAGCCGTATTTCTGCAAAGATTGTAGCCTTGTAAAGCGTTTTTCATACATTATAGTCTTCTGTTCGGCTCTGGCTTTTCCCTGCTCCGCAGTCCCCTGTACTCCTCCTGCAAAGACGCCAAAGCAAGTGTTTGCAAGGGGTCGGGTGCTGCTGGTTTCCGGACGTGAAAAGGCGCGTAAAACCCTTGTAAAAAAGAAATCAAAAAAAGGCAAAAAAAGATGCAAAAATCCGTTGACAAGGGCGTATATCTTTGGTAAGATAATCAAGCTGTCAGGGAGACACGCAAGAACAAAACAACATCATATACGAGGCATTGGCTCGCATGGAAATGGACAGAAAAAACGCTTCAAAAAAAGTTGAAAAAAGTTCTTGACAAGTTGAAAGACATGCGATATAATAAAGAAGTTCGCTGAGAGCGGACGAGCTTCGAAAGAAGCGCTGAACATTGAAAACTTCATAGTGTAGAAATTTGAGTCAAAATAAATTTTGATTTAAAG
>CAKQXD010000003.1 GCA_934281605.1 uncultured Clostridia bacterium
TCGCCCTCTCCAAACTCCACATCAATGTGGATATAACTGTCGGCTTTTTTGTGGGACAAAAGAACTACCGTCTCCACCTCCGCCGTGTGCGGAAACATATCAACAGGTGTCGCTTCCTGCAGATCATACCCGTGCTCTCCAAGAAATTTGATGTCTCTTGCCAGGGTCGCAGGATCGCAGGATACGTATACGATCCGCTCTACGCCAAGGTCGATCACTGCTTCTAACAGCTCCGGCCTGCAGCCTGCTCGCGGTGGATCTAAAATAGCGATACTCGCCCGGCTTATAGCTTCTGCCAGATTCGGATCGGTTTTTACCGATGGATCCTCCTTTAGGTTCGCAGTTCTTCCAGAGTCCTTTTTCTGCCCTGCATAAAGCGGGAGGATCTCCTCTGCTTTGCCGCAAATGTATCGTGCATTGACGATACCATTGACCACCGCATTCCGGTTGGCATCCAGCACAGCATCTTTTACGATCTCGATCCCTATGATCTGTTCCGCTTCATCGGCACAATAAAGACCGATCGTTCCCACGCCGCAGTAAAGATCCAGGATCACAGGCTTTTCCCCGTTCCCCTGCAAAGCCTCCGGAATTGCCGAAGGATCACAGGCATCCGCCTTTGCAGAAAAACCGCAGTACTCCCGTACCTTATCATAGAGCCGCTCCGTCTGAACTGGATTGACCTGATAAAAGCTGGCCGGAGATATCTCGAAAGTCAGATCCCCGATCTGATCCCGTATCACGTTTTTCCCGGCTGCTACCGTATCCTCCCCCTTGAGGTTACGGAGCACGATACTTTCCAGAGAATATCCCGCTTCATAAACGGCATCATCCAGCATCTCTGCCAGCTTCTGCATATTAGGGATCCCCTTCCCATTGATAGTCAGGATCACCATGACCTCTCCTGTACGGAACCCCGTCTTAACGATCAGCTGCTTCATCAGACCTTTTTCCCATTTCGGATCCCAGCCTGTAATATTGTCTTCGATCATGAACTGACGCAGCGCCGCAGCAGCCGCCATAGCCGCCCCCGACTGAAGATAGCACTCGGGAGCATCCACCACCTCGTGGCTCTTAGCCCTGTAAAATCCCACGGCAGGCTCGCCCAGATTTTCTACGATACCGCCCTTGCGGGTGATGATCCCTCCAGTGCTCACCGGGAATCCAGCCTTGTTCCGATAGCGGAAACAGCCCATGCCGTCGTTATCATCCTCCTCCATGCCTATGATGGGCGCAAGAGGCGGCTCGTCGATCTCAGCCAGACGGCGAAGTTTTTCCCGAATCTGATTTTCCTTTACCTCCAGCTGTGCTCCGTACTCCATCGGAAAGAAGGAGCATCCGCCGCAGCCTTCCGCTCTGCCGCCGCACGGTTCTATGTCCGTCCGGTCGGGAGACGGCTCCAGGATCTCCTCCAGTCTCGAGAAAGCAAATCTCTTCTTCACCTTGGTGAGACATACTCGTGCTACATCTCCCACCACGGTATGAGGCACGAAAATCACCAGTCCGTCTGCACGGCCGATGCCCTGTCCCTCGCTGCTCATATCCTCGATCTGCACCGTTACGATATCTCCACGTTCCACTATTCTTCCTCCTGGCTCTTTAGCATTTCATACAGACCCGGCGCTTCTCTTTTTAGCCGGATCGGTTTCAGCTCCGGCGTTGTGAAACCATGACTGCTGCTGGCAGTCACGTGGACTTTCCCGGATTCTTCTCCCCGTATCTCGTACTCAAGTTCAATGGATGCACCGCGAAGTTTCTTCACCCAGCAGGCCAGGATCAGAACCTCATCGTACACGGCCGGAGTTTTAAAATCTACAGAAACAGAAAGCACCGGCATCCAGATGCCGGACTTCTCCATATCATCGTAGGCATACCCTTTATCACGGAACAGCTCTGTCCTCGCCGTTTCCAGATATCTGACATAATTGGAGTGGTGCACGATGCCCATCTTGTCTGTTTCATAATATTGCACTCTTATTTTCGTTTCAAATCTTTTCATTGGTAGTTTTGATCCTCTCATTTCTTTCTTGTTTATTTTACCGATGCTCCCGGCAGTTTTTTTGCGATTTCTTCGATTTTGCGAAGCCTGTTATTGACCCCCGACTTGGATAATGGAGGGTTCATCAGCTTCCCCAGCTCCTCGATTCCAAGCTCCGGATGATCCAGCCGCGCCTGCGCCGTTTCCTGCAGCTTAGGCGATAAAAAAGCAAGCCCTTTCTGCCGCTGGATCCTCTCGATGGATCGGATCTGCTGTTCAGCCGCTCTCAGAGCTTTGTCGATATTGGCATTGTCCAGATTATTCTCCCGGTGGGTCTTGGACATGAGATCCTTCATCATGAGTACGTTGTCGAATTCAAAAAACTGACTGGATGCTCCCATGATGGCCAGCACATCCCGTATCTGCTCCCGCGCCTTGAGATACACGCCGAAGCCCTTTTTTCTGGCAACGATCCGCGGACTGATATCCGTGAAACTGTTGAGGACTTTTCTGAGGTCTCTCGCCTGGGTTTCCGTGCTGGTGTGAAGCTCGAAGTGATACCCCTTTTCCGGGTTGCTCACCGTGCCCGACGCCAGGAATGCTCCCCGCAGATACGACTTGCGGCAGCACTTGGTCTTGATGATCCCTTCGTAGATTCCGTCACTGATGAAGTTCATGCCCTCCTTGACCATCAGTATCCCGGCCTCCCGCAGGATCTGTTCGCTCCTGTCTTCCGGTCCGATGGAAAGGATGTAGTTGCTGTTTTTCTCCAGGGAATTTCCCTGTTCCATCCCGATACCGATATCCACCGAAAAGTAGTTTCGGATCAGTGTCTTATAGTGTCTTACGACAGCCAGATTTGAAGTCATCATGACGATTTCGAATTTGCCGCCGCCCACCAGCCGGATGCTCCCGGCCAGCCGCATGAATCCGGCGATATCCGCCAGCATACAGCATTTCTTCTCCGGAAGCATCCGCGCCAGTTCGTTTTTTGTTTCCGATGCAAATGACATATCCTACCGCCTGTTCCCTTAAAGATCCCTGTGCTCCAGCGTCGTCCTGCAGCCGTCTTCCTTGAGTCTTCTGCAAAGCTCGTTGGCTACCGCCACCGAGCGATGATGCCCGCCGGTGCATCCAATACATACCGTCAAGCTGTATTTGCCTTCTTTCATATAAAACGGAACCAGCATATGGATCATATCCAGCGCCTTTTCCAGGAACTCCTGGGTCACTTCATGCTTTAAAACGTACCGGCTCACCTTAGCGTTATTGCCCGTCAGCGGACGCAAAGTCTTTACATAATACGGATTGGGAATAAACCGCATATCAAAGACCATATCCGCCGCAAGCGGGATTCCTTTCTTATAACCAAAGGACATGACGTTGATCATGAACGTCTTCTTGTTTTCTCCCGACGTCACCAGATGCTTGATCTCCGCCCACAGCTGTGCCGTCTTCATATTGGATGTATCGATGATGTAATCCGCGTTATTGCGAAGAAGCTCCAGCATTTCCCGCTCTTTTTTCAGACCGGCCGATACGGATCCTCCCTCAGACAGGGGATGATTTCTCCGCGTTTCATTGTATCTGCGGATCAATGTCCGGTCAGAAGCCTCCAGGTACAGGATCTTATACTCGATGCCGTCCCGCCTCAGCTCTTCCAGAGAGTCCTTCAGGTCTTCAAAAAGCTTGCCGCCCCGCACATCGATAACGAAAGCCGCCTTGTCGATGCCCTTGCCGCTTGCCGTCAGCTCGATAAAACTTTTCATCAGCGCCGGCGGCATATTGTCGATACAGTAGTATCCCATATCCTCTAAGCAGTCCATGGCCTGTGTTTTCCCGGCTCCGGACAATCCTGTGATGATGATTGCCTTCATTTGCTTCCCTTCTTCCTGATATTAACGATCCTGTCAAGATCTAATCCTGCCCGGATCGCCCTTTCTACGCCAGCTTTAAAATCTCCGACCCGATCCGGCGTGTGAGCGTCGCTGCTGATGATAAACTGAACGCCCTCCACCTCTGCGGCGATCTTGATTTCTTCTTCCGTCATATGACCGTGCCACGTGTTGATTTCCATCAGGGTATCCGTCTCCGCACACACCTCTGCAATGGCTCTGATATCGAACGGGCCCTTGTCTCCCGGATGGGTCAAAATGGAAATATCGTTCTTTCGCAAACAGTCGATGACCATCTTCGTGTTGGACTCTCTCAGCTTTTCCTCGCCGATCTTAAGTCCCTTGTTCCAAAGCCAGTTGCGAACGCAGCTGCATCCGAACAAGCCGTAGTGATAGCCTGCAATGATGAAGTCGAATTCCTCAAACTCCTCTTCTCTCAGATCCAGCCCGTTGCCGTCTTTCACAATATTGGCCTCCACGCTGAGCTTGACGTGAAGTTTAGGATATTTCACATTCATTCGCTCAATATCGTTTCTCATGTTGACGATCTCGTTCCGGTTGATCCCGTAAAACAGATGCCCCGGCCCGTGATCCGAGATCGCGATGAACTCCAGGCCCTGATTGAAGGCTTCTCTTACGTTATCTTCGATGCTTCCCTTTCCGTGGGAATATGTTGTATGTGTATGCAGATCGTACAGCAGTTCATAATCCTCTGCCGTCTGCGTATTATTCTTCTCCAATGATTCGTACCTCCGGTTCCAGCATGACGCCGAATCTGTCCATGACAGTCGCCTGGACGATCTGCATCAGCTGAAGTATGTCTGTAGCGGTTGCCCCGCCCTTATTGATCAGAAAGCCGCTGTGAAGCTGCGAAACCTCTGCTCCGCCGACGCTTACGCCCTTTAAATCGGCATCCTGCACCAGTTTTCCTGCAAAGTATCCTTCCGGACGCTTGAAAAAGCTGCCTGCACTCGGATAGTTCACCGGTTGTTTTGCATTTCTCTTTGCTTTCAGATCCGCTATAGTTTCTTTGATTGTCGTCTCATCTCCCGGCTGCAGCGCGAACTCCGCCTCCAGTACGATGTCTCCCGTTTTCTGCAAAAGGCTCTGCCTGTATCCCAGCTCCAGCGTCTGCGCGTCCATATCAAACACCCGTGCTCCGTCTGCGGAAATCACGGTCACTTTGCGGAGCACGTCTTTGATCTCTCCACCGTATGCTCCCGCATTCATAAAGACTGCGCCGCCGATGCTCCCGGGAATCCCCGACAAGCATTCCATGCCTGCAAGGCCTGCGTCCGCCGCCGTCTTTGCAGCTGCGGAAAGCAGTGCTCCGCTGCCGCAGCGAAGCGTCTCGCCGTCCACCGACACCTGATCGAAGCCGTGCCCCAGCTTCACGATCACGCCCCGGTATCCACCATCCCGCACCAGCACGTTGCTCCCGTTTCCGAGGACCATATGAGTGCAGTCTTCCTCCTGCAAAATCCGTAAAATTTCTTTTAACTCTTCTGTATTCTGCGGCTGCACCAGCAGATCTGCACATCCTCCTGCTCGAAAAGACGTAAATTTCGCCATGGGAGCATTTTCCTGCATCAGCGATTCACTTATTTTCTCAGTCAGTTTCTTTTTCACTTTCATGTTGTCCATTCTCTTTACCGCCTTTTTGTGTTCTATTCCAAATCCATCTTTTTTTCTTTTTCTTCTTCACCCGGTAGCTGTCGATCATATAATCGGAAATGTTCGTAGAGAATCCCCGTTTTTCCAGTCTCCGGTTAATACCTCTCGTCGCGTATGCGTAGATAACGGCAAACACTGGAATTCCGATGACCATGCCGATGAAGCCGAACAGGCCTCCGCCCACCAGAACGGCGAACAGTACCCAGAAGCTGGCCAGCCCTGTACTGTCTCCCAGGATTTTCGGTCCCAGAATGTTGCCGTCAAACTGCTGCAGCGCCAGAATGAATACCAGAAACCACAGGCACTGATGCGGATCTACCATCAGCAGAAGCAGCGCCGAAGGGATCGCTCCGATAAACGGTCCGAAAAACGGGATGATATTGGTGATCCCTACGATACAGCTGATCAGCAGCGTGTATTCCCATCCGAAAATCGTCATGCAGACGAAGCACAGCAGACCGATGATCAGAGAATCGATGATCTTGCCGTTGATAAACCCACCAAATGTTTTATTTGTAAAGGAAGCTCCATCCAGGATCTCCTTCGCCGTATGTTCGCTAAAAAATGCTACGATCACTTTTTTACTCTGGGCTGCGAACAGATCCTTGCTGTTTAAGAAATATGCACAGATGATGATCGCTACGAAAATGTTCTTCAATGCCGTAAAAACACCCAGCAGTCCGGCTGATACGCTGGTAGCTATTGTGGTATATTCCGGCAGAACTTTTTCTGTAACAAATTGTATCGCATTTTCTGTAAAATGATTGATCCAGCTGTCGATTCGTGTCTGTGCGATCGGGAAATTCTGCAGTTTCAGATCCGCCCAGTGCATCAGCTGGTTCATGCTGGAAGGCAGGATATCTATGATCTTCACGATACTGTCGACCAGTCCCGGTATGATCATCCAGAGTATACCCGTTACGACGATAAACAGAACTGCCAGCGCCACCACGGTTCCCACTCCTTTGGCGATGGGAAGCGCTTTAGAGAATTTCCGTTTTCCGCGATTCATCAGATCATAGACGCTTCGAACCGTGAAATTATAGATCGGGCACAGCAGATATGCCATCACCAGGCCGTAGATAAACGGCGCCAGGATTCCGGTTATGACTCCTACCAGTTTCTGCACAGCAGTAAATCTATATACAGCAAAAAAAATCAAAATACCGCACAGGATGACCAGGAATGCGGTCAATCCCCATTTTACATTTTTTTCTTCTAAATTGAGCTTCATACTTTCACCTCTACATCTATATATTACAATAATTCACAAGCAAAGTCTTCTTCTTTTTTATTTCTCATATAATTTTTATTTTTTTCCTGTTTAAGGGTTGAATTTATGAATATGTTATGTATAATAATAACATGATATAAATTTTTATACATAACTCGTTTATGCTATATTATAAGAATACATGGATAATAACCATTCATAAAAATGTATATTCAGGAGGAAAAGACTATGGCAAAAGAAAAAGTAGTACTGGCCTATTCCGGCGGACTCGATACGTCCGTCATTATGACTTGGCTGAAAGAAAACTATGACTTTGATGTTATCGCAGTATGCTGCAACGCTGGTCAGAAGGAAGACTTCGACGCGATCGAAAAGAAAGCTCTGGCAACCGGTGCGATCAAGGCGATCACCATCGATTTAAGAGAAGAATTCATCACAGATTACATCTGGCCGACACTGAAGGCTGGCGCGATCTATGAAAACGAATACATGCTGGGAACTTCCATGGCAAGACCGCTCATGGCCAAGAAACTGGTAGAAGTTGCTGAAGCAGAGGGCGCATTCACCATCGCTCACGGCTGCACAGGCAAGGGAAATGACCAGGTTCGTTTCGAAACGACCATCAAGGCTCTGAACCCGGCCATCAAGATCATCGCTCCTTGGAGATTCTGGGACTTCCACTCCAGAGAAGATCTGATCGAATACGCTAAGAAACACAACATTCCGATCAGCCAGACAACGAAGAAGATCTACAGCCGTGACGAAAACATCTGGCACATCAGCCACGAGGGCGGCGAACTGGAAAATCCGTGGAACGAACACCTGAAGACGATCCACGTTCTGAGCGTTGCTCCGGAAGATGCTCCGGACGAACCGACTTACGTAGACATCGACTTTGAACAGGGTATCCCGGTAGCTCTGGACGGCGAAAAAATGGGACCGATCGAACTGCTGACTAAGCTCAACGAACTGGGCAGCAAGAACGGCGTCGGCACTATCGACATCATCGAAAACCGTCTGGTAGGCATGAAGTCCAGAGGCGTATACGAAACTCCGGGAGGCACCATCCTCTTCGCAGCACACGCTGGACTGGAACAGCTGATCCTCGACAGAGACACGACTCAGTATAAGGGCATCGTCGCTCAGAAATTCTCCGAACTGGTTTATGACGGACTGTGGTACACTCCGCTGCGTGAAGCGATCAGCGCTTTCGTAGACGTAACGCAGAAGGAAGTAACCGGTACGGTTAAAATGAAGCTCTACAAAGGTACTGCTTATGTAGCTGCAAGAAAATCCCCGTACTCCCTGTACAGCGAAGAATTTGCTACATTCAGCAAGGACGAAGTATACAACCAGCAGGATGCAGAAGGATTCATCAACCTCTTCTCCCTGCCTCTCAAGATCCGTGCGATCCAGAAACAGACAGTAGAAGGAGGAGCAAAAGAACATGAAGCTTTGGAAAGGAAGGTTCTCAAAGGCGGCGACTTCATCCGCTGATGAGTTCAACGCATCCATAGAATTTGACCAGAGATTATATAAAGAGGACATTACCGGCAGCATCGCCCATGCGAAAATGTTGGCCAAACAGGGGATCATCCCGCAGGAAGACGCGGATCTGATCATCAAGACCCTGCAGGAGATCCTCGCCGATATCGAAGCCGGCAAGGTGGAATTCACCATCGAATCGGAAGATATCCATATGAACATCGAAAGCATCCTGACCGAGAGAATCGGCGATGCAGGTAAAAAACTCCATACGGCAAGAAGCAGAAACGACCAGATCGCAGTCGACATCCGGCTGTATCTGAAGAAAGAAATCGCAGAAACTGACCACATTATCGGTCAGCTTCTCGATGCTCTTGCGAAGCTTGCCAAGGAGCATACCGACACGGTTATGCCGGGGTACACTCATCTGCAAAGAGCACAGCCGGTCACGCTGGCTTACCACCTGCTGGCATACTATCAGATGTTCTCCCGCGACCGCGAAAGATTCGCAGACTGCTTAAAGCGCGTGGACAGACTTCCTCTGGGAAGCGGCGCCCTGGCAGGTACTACGTACAACACCGATCGCGATTTCCTGGCAGAAGAATTAGGCTTTGCCAGCGTCCTTCCTAACGGAATGGACGCGGTTGCCGACAGAGATTTCGCCATCGAGTTCATCAACTGCTGTGCTGTAACGATGATGCACCTGTCCCGGTTCTGCGAAGAGCTGATCCTGTGGAGCTCCGTAGAGTTTAGTTTCGTGGAGATCGACGATTCTTTCTCCACCGGAAGCAGCATCATGCCGCAGAAAAAGAATCCGGATATGGCGGAACTGATCCGCGGCAAGTCCGGCCGTGTCTACGGCGACCTGATGAGTCTCCTGACCATCTGCAAAGGTCTGCCTCTGGCATACAACAAGGACCTGCAGGAAGACAAGATCCCGGTATTCGATGCAGCTGACACGCTGAAGGCGTCCCTGAACATCTTCCGTGAAATGATCCTCACGATGGAAGTGAAGAAGGACAACATGGAGAGCGCTGCAAAGTACGGTTATATGAACGCTACTGATGCGGCGGACTATCTGGTTTCCAAGGGGATCCCGTTCCGTGACTGTCACGAGATCATCGGCAAGATCGTCCTCCACTGCATCAACAAAGGCATCGCCATCGAAGAGATGACCATGGACGAATTCAAGTCCTTCTCCCCTGCCTTTGAGGAAGACATCTATGAAAAAATCGATATCAGAAACTGCATCAAAGCGAAGAAATCGAAGGGTTCCACCTCTTTCGAAAGCGTCAAGCAGCAGCTTGCAGATATTGAGAAACAGTAACGAAAAGACAAAATAACAGATACACAAAATCCCCTGGGTTTCCGGCAAAGCGAAAATCGCCAGAAACCCAGGGGATTTTTTCATACTCGTATTTACTTAACAATCTCTGCAATCAACCGTCACCCGTCTTATTCCGCCGGCTGATTATTCTTCAAATACTCAATGCAGGCGTCGATGGTCCCTTCCATCTTATCGTAGACCGCACGCACCAGGAAGTTATAAAACACCTCCTGATTCTTGCCTTTCAGGCAGTCTGCCACCATGGTGCAGTACTGATCTCGCTTCACCGGCATATTGATCGGCGTAAAACCGTTTTCCATCAGATAATAATTCAACGCAAATACAGCGATCTCCGCATTGAAATCCGGGAATGGATAGATGTCGATCAGCTTGTTGTGGATGTACATGGCCTTGAGTACCACGTTGTTCCCGGCCTCCGGCCGGTACACCCGCCGCATGGCGTCATCCAGCTTCTCCTCGATATCCAGCGCATGAGCCGGAACGTGATTAAAGGTATACACCACCGGATTGGTCTTGCGGAAGTATCCATCGGGATCGTCCGCCAGCGTCCGGTATGCACTGATGAGAAAATGCTTGTCGATATAATTTCCCATATCCAGGCAGTTGTCCGCCACCTTGACCAGCCGGGTGAAATTCTCGATGTACACGTAGTCTCCCAGCGCCAGATCTTTCTGCAGATCGCCGCCCAGAATCTTTTCGATATCGATTTCCTCATGGTGTGCATTGCGGATCACCATGGATGCCTTGATCATATCCTGTTTATTTACTTCTTTTACGGCAGATTTCAAAAGCCTGTCACGGCTAAGCAGTGCTGCCAGCTCCTTCTTCATGCTGTAAAGCTTTTCCTGCATAAAACTTCTTCTCCTACTTTAAAAATCCGATCCGTCCCAAAGAACCGGGATATTTGTACAATTCTATATCATCGTACTCCTGCTCCGTTTCCCGCAGAGCCGGCATTTTCGCCTTGATCTTCTCATAAGGCATCGTTGGCAGGAACACGATATCGTACTTGTGCTGGAAAGTCAGCTGCAGGAAATCCAGGATCTCATCATCACTGAAGCCCTCCTCCAGACTTACCGCCAGACGAATGTGCAGCTTCTGCCCTACCGCCTTGTTGATCCCGTCGATGACCGGATGCAGTTCCAGTCCGTCATGAGATCTCTGATACCGTGTATAATTAAACGTATTGACGTTTATCGTTACATCTGTAACGCCTGATTTTACTAATTCTTCGACCTTTTCAGCCAGATCCTGACCGTCTGTCACATAAGTTGTTTTGCTGTTGCTCATCGTTTCAACCAAATCTTTCTTTATTTATTCATATACAATTTATTGTACATAAAAATTCACAGCTAGTCAATGATACTTGTTTGTGATACACTATATTTATGAAAATTTTAGTAATCGGGGACACCCACGGACAACTGAATAAAATACGGGAAATTTTCCCGAAACTGACCAATCTGGATCTCATCGCCCACACGGGAGACCACCTGGAAGACGGGCGCGCGCTGGAACGGGAATTCGGTATCCCGGTCGTGGCGGTCAAGGGCAACTGCGACGGCAGCTACAGTGCAGACGACTTCGAGATCATCGAGAGCGACTACGGACGGATCCTGCTGACCCACGGTCATATGCAGAACGTCAACTACCGTCTGGATAACCTGTATTATAAGGCTATGGAGGAAAACTGCAAAGCAGTCCTCTTCGGTCACACCCACAAGGCTCTGGTCACGGAAGAAGACGGCATCTACCTGGTCAATCCCGGCAGTCTGACCCAGCCAAGAGACAACAGCGACGGCTCCTATGCCATCGTCCGCACCTCGCCGGACAGCTTCGAGGCGTCCATCGTCTACTATTCCACCATCATGGGAGGCGGCAATAAGAACAAACCGCGCGCCGGTTACATCCGCAGTCTCCTCAACTACAGCGACAGATTCTAGCAAGTATTTCTGCCCTGCATACCACAAATCAGAAAAGAAAGAAGCATTTGTTCATGAATCGACAATTTTTATCTCGTTACACTATTTATACCGCAGGTATGATTATTTTAGCATGCGGAATCAGCCTCAACACCAAGACCGATCTCGGCGTTTCCCCGCTGATTTCCATGCCTTTCGCCGTCTCGCAGATCTGGCATCTGAACTTCGCCTTTCTGGCATTTCTCATGTACACCGCATTTACGATCCTGGAAATTTTCCTGGAGGGCGACTCGCGAAAATGGACCGACTGGCTTCAGCTGCCGTTTTCCCTGGCATTCAGTCTGCTGCTGCAGTTCTTCGACACAGGCTTCGATGTTCTCCTGCAAAGTCTGGGGCTGACGGATCCGTCTCTCGCCGCACGTTTCGTCATGCTGGCCATTGCTGTGATGATGACCGGGATCGGCGTTTCCATGTCAGTCAATATGAAGCTGATCCCCAATCCGGCCGATGGTCTGGCCAAGGTGGTTGGAGAACGGTGCAAACGCAACCTGGGCTTCGGGAAAAACCTCATCGACATCACCAGCGTAGCCATCACCTGCTGCATCGGGATGCTGGCGTCTGGTTCCATCATCGGCGTCGGTATCGGTACTCTGGCAGCCATGATCTGTGTCGGTCGCTGCATCTTTGCCTTCAATTACATGTTCCGCGATAAAATGCTGCAGGCAGCGGGACTGGCAGAGCCGAAAGCCATAGAGTAACGCAATACACTTTGCAGCACCCTCAAAGCACGAATACCCTTTGCAGAAAACTTTGCAGCACACGAAAAAACGGGCAGCGCCTGACGTCTCACGACGCAGACCTGCCCGTCTTTATTATTCTTATGTACCTTAGACGATGATCGTCTTGATCAGCAGGATCGCAAATATGATAACATAGGCGATCGTTTCCACAAGAAGTATGATCTTGATGATCTCTGCGATTTTTTCCCATCTGCTTCCGTAACGAAGGCGTTCCCTGCTCTTCTTTCCTACACTTCTGATGAGGAAAAACAGCACTACAAGACCGAATACCAGTCCTAAAATAAGTATTAACATTATAGATACAACCTTTCGACGTTATTCTTTCTTACCTGTACGTTCTGTACCTGTTAATCATATCAAAAAAATGTGTTGATTTCCAGAAAAAAATCAAATTTCTTTTTGATTCCCGATTTCAGCCTAGTCCAGAGCCTTGTATTCCAGCTTCGTATCATTCTGTTTCAATCGGATCGCTTTCAGGAATGCCCACGCTGTATCCATACATGTCATAACAGAAATACCACGTTCAATAGCTTTTCTTCTTACCGGGAAGCTGTCTGTATTTTTGCGGTTTGCCACTACCGGCAGGTTGATGACCATGGCCAGCTTTTCTTCGCTGTCGGTGCTGTGATTCATGATCCACTTCTGCGCCGTGTCGTAATCCATCTCTTCCGCCGGGAGATCGTGGGCTTTGAAGAAGTCCATGGTATCATCCGTTACATACATCTTGAATCCAGCGTCGATGTAATCGCTGAGGATGTCTGCCGTGTACTGGTTCTGTTCCGAATCCTTCAGGGTAACGAAGATATTCCCTTCCGTTGGAATGTTCATGCCTGCGCCCAGGAAGCCTTTGTAGAGGGCCTTGTCAAATTCTCTGTCGATACCCAGAACTTCGCCTGTGGACTTCATTTCAGGTCCCAGAGCGATATCCATATCCGTCAGCTTGGCGCTGGAGAATACCGGCACTTTAACGGCGTATTCTTTGCTTCTTTTATACAGCCCTGTGCCATATCCGCTTTCGGAGAGCTTGTGTCCCAGCATTGCAGCAACGGCCAGTTTTACCATCGGCACGCGGGTCACCTTGCTGAGGATCGGCACAGTACGGGATGCACGAGGGTTTACTTCGATGACATAGATCTTGTTTCCGTCGTAAGCGTACTGGATGTTCACCAGACCCACTACATTGAGAGCCTTGGCGATGCGCTTTGTATAATCTACGAGAGTTGCTTCCACATCCTCGGAGAGGGAGTAATCCGGATATACGGAAATACTGTCGCCGGAATGGACGCCTGCACGCTCGATGTGTTCCATGACGCCCGGGATCAGGATATCTTCGCCGTCTGCGATGGCGTCAACTTCGATTTCCTTGCCCTGGATGTACTGGTCGATGAGTACCGGGTGCTCCGTGGAAAGGGATACCGCTTCCTTCAGGTAGCGGGTCAGCTCCGTATCGTTGTAAACGACCTGCATGGCACGTCCGCCGATAACGTAGGATGGACGAACCACCAGAGGATAACCCAGTCTTCTTACCGCTTCAAAGGCTTCGTCTTCGTTGGTAACGGCAAGACCTTCCGGCACTGCGATGTGGAGGGACTCCAGCAGTTCGCAGAACTTCTCACGGTCTTCTGCCAGGTCGATGTTGTGGTATGCGGTTCCTAAAATATTGATGCTCCGGCTGTTGAGCTTTTCTGCCAGGTTCAGGGAAGTCTGTCCGCCGAACTGGAGGATGACGCCGTAAGGGCGCTCTCTCTTGATGACGTTCATAACGTCGTCGATATTGAGAGACTCGAAGTACAGCTTGTCGGATGTATCGAAGTCGGTACTTACGGTCTCCGGGTTGTTGTTCATGATGATTGCTTCATAGCCCAGATCCTTGATTGCCCATACGCCCTGTACGCAGCAGTAGTCGAATTCGATGCCCTGCCCGATCCGGATCGGACCGGAACCGATGACCAGGATCTTCTTCTCGTGGCTCGGCACGCTCTCGTCCTCTTCATCGTAGCAGGAATAGTAGTACGGCGTTACCGCGTCGAACTCGCCGCCGCAGGTATCAACCATCTTATATACCGGATAAATGTCATTATAGACACGAATGTCCTGAAGAACGTCTCTGGAAACGCCGGACAGTTCGATGATATCGCTGTCGGTGAAGCCGCGGTATTCCGCCTCGTAAACCAGTTCCTTGGTGAGAGGTCCCTTCTGCAGCTGACGCTCCATGTCGATGATCCCCTGGATCTTGTTGAGGAACCAGCGGTCGATCTTAAGCATCTGATACAGAGCTTCCACATCCATCAGATCACGGCGCATTACTTCTGCGATACAGAAAATACGCTCATCGTCGCATGCCTTCATCTTCTCGATGAGATCCTCGTCGTTCAGGTTGGAAACGAACGGAATGTGCAGACCGTCGCATTTGATCTCGATGGAAGTCAGTGCCTTCAGCAGCGCACTCTCGAAAGTTCTGCAGATGGACATGACCTCGCCGGTCGCCTTCATCTGGGTTCCCAGGTGTCTGGACGCCGTCCGGAACTTATCAAACGGCCACTTCGGGAACTTGACAACAACGTAGTCGAGAACCGGCTCGAAGCAGGCGCTCGTCGTCTGCGTTACATAGTTGGAGAGCTCATCCAGGTTGTAACCCAGTGCGATCTTGGCTGCGATCTTAGCGATCGGGTATCCTGCCGCCTTGGAAGCCAGCGCCGAGGAACGGCTTACACGAGGGTTTACCTCGATTACGATATATTTACCCGTGTCCGGATCCAGCGCGAACTGCACATTACAGCCGCCCTTGATGCCCAGACTGCGGATGATTTTAATGGATGCGTCACGCAGCATCTGATACTCTGCATCTCGCAAAGTCTGCGTCGGCGCTACGACGATACTGTCGCCTGTATGTACGCCTACCGGGTCCAGGTTTTCCATGCTGCAGATGATGATGCAGTTGTCTCTGCCGTCGCGAATTACTTCGTACTCGATTTCCTTCCAGCCTGCTACGGATTTCTCCAGCAGAATCTGTCCGATGGCACTGTTTTCCATGCCTTTATAGCAAAGCAGTTCCAGCTGCTCCATGTTTTCTGCGATACCGCCGCCTGTACCTCCCAGTGTATATGCCGGACGAATGATCACAGGGAAGCCTTCTTCCTTGACGAAATCGTAACACTCTTCCATGGAAGTAGCGATGATGCTGCTCGGGATCGGCTCCCCGATCTCCTGCATCAGCTTCTTGAATTCTTCCCGGTCCTCCGCCTTCTTGATGCTTTCTCTGTTAACACCCAGCAGCTCTGTGCCGTATTTCTTGAGGATGCCTTTGTGATCCAGCTCCATAGCCAGGTTCAGACCTGTCTGCCCGCCGAATCCTGCCAGGATTCCGTCCGGGCGCTCCTTGTCCAGAATCTGCTCCAGCGCTTCCTCCGTCAAAGGCTCCATGTACACTTTATCTGCGATCCCTTTATCCGTCATGATAGTGGCAGGGTTGCTGTTGACCAGGATCGTTTCGATGCCTTCCTCCCGGATCGCCTTGCAGGCCTGTGTTCCGGCGTAGTCAAATTCCGCAGCCTGTCCGATAACGATCGGCCCCGATCCGATGATCAGGATTTTATTCAGTGATGTTTTCTTAGGCATTTTCCCTCTCCCCCTTCATTCTGTTGATAAACTTGTCAAACAAATAGGCATTGTCATCCGGTCCCGGGGATGCTTCCGGGTGGAACTGCACGGAGAAAATCGGGAGATCACGATGCTCCATACCTTCTACCGTTCCGTCGTTCAGGTTCAGGTGCGTTACTTCCATTCCCTTCAGGATAATGCTCTCATGCTGTACGGCGTATCCGTGATTCTGCGAGGTGATGTAGGAACGCTTGGTTTCCTTGTCGTATACCCCGTGGTTTCCGCCCCGGTGTCCGTACTTCAGCTTGTATGTCTTGCCGCCCAGAGCCAGTGCCAGGATCTGATGTCCCATACAGATACCGAACATCGGCACTTCACTGGTCCTGATCAGGTTATGTACTTCTTCGATAGCTTCCGTCGCTTCCTCCGGATCTCCAGGTCCGTTGGTCAGGAAGATACCCTCCGGTTTTTCCTGCAAAATTTCGGCTGCCGGTGTTCCATATGGATATACGGTCAGTCTGCAGTTTCTCGCCTGCAGGCAGCGCAGGATATTGGTCTTTACACCAAAGTCTAAAACCGCTACGTCATACGGCTTTTCCTCCGTATCGGCTGTCGGCTCCAGAACGTATTTTTCTTTCGTGGAAACTTCTTTCATCCAGTCGCCTCTCAGCTCGCCCCTGCTGCAAAGCTCCTTGGCTTCGGCAATGGAAATGTCTTCCGTACTGATGAGACATTTCACCGTTCCGAACTTTCTGATCTTCTTGGTGATCTGTCTTGTATCCACACCGAATACACCCGGAACGTTCTGCTCTCTAAGCCACTGATCCAGGCTCTTGATGCTGTTGCTGTTTGACGGCATATCGCACAGATCCTTGATTACAAGTCCGAATGCGTGAATTCCGTCCGATTCATTGTCAATCTCACTGACCCCATAATTTCCGATCAGCGGATAGGTCATCGTAATGATCTGACCCTTGTAGGACGGATCGGTCAGGATTTTCTGATAACCTGTCATAGAAGTGTTGAAAACCAGTTCTCCCACAGCAGTGCCCCGTGCGCCGAAGCCTCTGCCTTTAAACACTGTTCCATCTTCCAGATAAATCAAACCTTCCATTTCTTCGATCGTTTTTACCATAATTCTCTCCATCATCTTATTCTACACAGTGAATAAGCGACATTTCTGCCGCTTCGTTATAAATAATTATACACGAAAGCAAATGTTTATGCAAGCACTTGTTCCGCATTTTCCATCATTAATCCGAGGATTTTTCCTCCGTCTCCCGGCGCTCTTTCACTGTATCTACATTCATATAGACTGACGCGCCGGCAGCCAAAAGCTTACCTGTCTGCTCACTGTATGCTTCACAGGTCAGCTGGGTAATCCGCCGCCCCGCGGCAACGGCCTTTGCAGTAACCAGCATTCGATCCCCCACTTTGACGGGGCGGATAAATTTAACGTCCAGACTGATGGTCGGCGCATAGTTTTTGCCCGCAAAAAAACGGGCCAATGCAGCAATCGTCATATCGAATGCCGTGCATATGATCCCGCCGTGAAGATGTCCTGCCCGATTTGCCTGCCATGGCTGAACGGGGAAAGCAAAGGTAATGGTTTTATCAGCAAAGGAACAGCCGGCATCATCCGCCTGCATCATGCCATTGATTAAATCCTTCTGCTGTATATTGTTTTCCTGCAGCGTTTTGGCCACATGGGCTTCCAGCTTCTGCTGCCCGCTGGACGTCCGATCTGTCATACGCCGTACCTCCCCTTTGTATATAATACTACAAAACCCCCAAACAATCAAATTGAAAAAATGAGATGAGACCAAAATCTCACCTCATTTTTTATTTCTTATTTATCTGCGTAGATGATTCTGCCTTCGCGTCTTTCCTTCGGCTCAGGAAGTTCACAGTCAGCATAGCCCAGAGCCAGCGCTCCGACGCCTGCGTAATTTTCCGGAATGCCCCACTTCTTCATGAGTTCCCTGCCTTCTTCCGTTTCAAACATCTGACGTTCCCTGTGGATCCATCTGGAAGCCAGGCCGATGGAATGAGCTGCCAGCATCATGGTATCCAGCACGCAGCTTGCATCCTCGATATACGTCGTTCTGTCCGTCGGAGCCAGCACCAGGATGACCGTAGGAGCATCGTAGTACGGATTGCTGGTAGCGTTCATGACCGCCGCGTTCATGCGAACGATCTGAGCCATAGTATCCTTGTCCTGCACCACTACCATGACCGGACTCTGCATTCCCATGCCGGACGGCGCATACAGTCCAGCATCGAGAACCGTCTGCAGTTCTTCGTCCGTGATCTGCTGATCCTTGTACTGTTTGATGGATCTTCTCGTGATTATATTCTGGATTACTTCGTTTGTCATTTGAATCTCTCCCTTCCGTTTTTTACCGCTCTTATTTTACTCTTTTTCAGGTAAAATTGTCAAACCTATCTATGTGTTTTTCCTGTGAACTGCATCCTTATCCACGCTGAGATGACTGGCACTGACCGGCTTTACGAGCAGCACGATGAGAAGCGTTCCCGCAGCGGAAACAAGTGTCCCTGTCAGAAGGAGCATCTTCGAGCTGCAAAGGTCCAGAATCATGCCTCCTGCGACGCTTCCGATAATATTTCCCAGAGTGATGGCTACCGTAAACATGGCCTGTCCACGTAAAGCTTCCCCCTTATCCATGATGGCATCAATAAAACTGACCATAGCAGGGAACAGCAACCCATACCCGGTGATCTGGCAGAGCTGCGCCAGATAAAACACCACCATAGAATCAGCCAGGTACATCACGAAGATTTTGATGGTAAAAAACACAGCTGACAGCCTCAGCAAAAAAACATAGGAAAAGCGTATTTTCAACTTATGAAATGCGATCATCGCCGGCATTTCACAAACGCAGAGGAGCAAGATCACAACGCCCATATCGCTGGTATCCCCACCGATACCCTGTACGATCTGAAGCGTAAAATTTTCCTGTATCACGTTGCCGAAAAACAGCGCGATAATACCGAGGCTCATAAAGGCAAAAAGCCGGTTGCGCCGCACGAACTCCAGCATTCCGATAGACTGCTGTGCCGGAACCTTTGCAGGATCTGAGCTCTTCAAAACCTTCTCGGAATCCAACATAGCTTTCTTGTAATGATGCCCCGTAGCGAAGATCACCAGCGTCAGAAGAGCCAGATTTACCAGCGTCAGATACAGGACGATCTCCGGTTGAAACCAAACGACCAGATAACCCAGCACGAAGCTGATCCCGCCTGCCGCCAGGGATCCCATGCTCCGTCCCACGCCGTAATTGACCTGCAGGCCCGTCTCCTCCAGCTTGAAGCTGAGAGCATTGACGAAGGGATGCATGGCGGTATGGATCACGATGATGCCCGTATAAGCAATTGTAAATGCAGTCGATTTCTTACCGATCAGTAAAACTGCCGCCACACCTGCGATCAGCAGAAAAATCATGATTTTGATCATCCCGATGCTGTCCAGGCGAGAGGATCTGTCTGTAATATGGGTAACAACTGTCTGCAAAAGGATGGCCAGCAGGCTTCCCACCGCAATGATCGTTCCTATCGTTGCATTGGTATAGCCCTTGTCCAAAAACAATACAGAGACAAAGCTCCCTGCGGCGGAATACAACATCCAGTAGATAGCCTGAACTAGTGCGAAATCAATATTTAAAAGTCGTTTCATTAATTTCTCTCCTGCTATAACTACAATATGCTACTGTCGGTACTTGATCAACAGCAGCATATCGCAGTTTACTATTTCTTTTTTCTTTCATGAAAAACAAATTGCTGAATTATGGTATGAGGGCACCTTGCCTGTTACCCGCGCCCGGCAGATTCACAGCGTCCGCCGCTTCACCGGGATCTGGATGTGAGTCACCAGTTCCTCATCGATTTTCGTATCGATGGTGTCCACAAGAAAAATCTCGTAGATGTCCCCTGTGATTTCCATGTCGTTGTCGTTGATGAAATCCAGCAACCGTTCATAGCTTGCACCCATGTGCTCCAGACTGCCACCGTGATACAGGCAAGCATACGATCCGCCAGGCACCTTTTTCACTTTATTGCTCTGCGATTCTCCCACCAGCATATTCCCTGCTGCACGCGGCCTGTCAAATCGTCCTGCCAAGATGTCTTCTTTGGCTTTGACGCTGATGGACGGGCCCATGCTCCAGAAGTTTTCCTGTCCCAGCTCTTCTAAAACATCACTTAGAAGCATATCATAGGATTTTCCTTTCGAAAAATCAGCCGAAACAGTCTGCTCTTTGATCCGTGATTTTCGTTTCACACTCTCTCCATGTGATAAAATCGCCAGCCTGTCCGGATATTCCCGGATTTCAGGCTCCTGTTTTTCCAGATCCAGATTGTCCGTAAGATCAAAGTAGTGGATGTTTCTAAGCAACTGCAAACGAATGCCCTGCAGTTCCCTGATCTGCTGGTTGATCTGATCCAGTTGAAGAAAAAAGTTCTTTCTCGTCGCTTCCTTGCACCGATTGTCAAAGAGCTTCTTCATGTCCGCCAGCGGCATCCCCAGCTTTTTCAGATACTTGATCGTATTTAAAAACAGGAAGTCCTCATAGCTGTAATAGCGGTATCCGTTTTCGCCCGTCTTACTGGGACGAATCAGCCCGATTTTGTCATAATAGCGCAGCGTATCTGCCGGAATCGAACAGATCCGCGCCGTCTCACCTACCGTAAATCCCGGTTTCATGTTAAAGCACCTCTGTCGTTTGTCACTGGTATTATTATAAAGGTTGGAGCTACTCTAATGTCAAGAGGATGAGAGGGAAATGTTCAGGAGAAATTTATGTGGTAAATTTTCTAAGATTTTCTTTGACATTCTCATGTCAGTTAGTGTATAATCATTAGTGTTGTAAACTGAATAGGCGCTATTAGCTCAATTGGATAGAGTAACGCACTACGAATGCGGAGGTTTGGGGTTCGAGTCCCTAATGGCGCGCCAATAAAAAAGGTTTTTCGTAAGAAAGACCTTTTTTATTGCAAGCATACAGTCAAGGGACTCGAAGCCGAAAGGGCCTGAGCGTCCGATGAAGCATCCAGCGGATGGTTCATCAGCGAAGTGTTCGAGCCGCATCGCGGCGAGAACGGCAAATGCGTCAGCATTTGTATAAGTCCCTAATGGCGCGCCAATAAAAAAGGTTTTTCGTAAGAAAGACCTTTTTTATTGCAAGCATACAATCAAGGGACTCGAAGCCGAAAGGGCCTGAGCGTCCGATGAAGCATCCAGCGGATGGTTCATCAGCGAAGTGTTCGAGCCGCATCGCGGCGAGAACGGCAAATGCGTCAGCATTTGTATAAGTCCCTAATGGCGCGCCAATAAAAAAGGGTTTTTCGTAGAAAGAACCCTTTTTTATTGCAAGCACATAACTGGAAGGACTCAAACCCCTCACCCCATCATCTTCTCCCGCATCCGCTCCAGCACTTTTTTCTCAATGCGGGAGACCTGGACCTGGGAGATGCCCAGGATGCCGGCGATCTGCTGCTGGGTCATGTCCTTGAAATAGCGGAGAACGATGATCTGACGCTCCCGATCCTCCAGCTCCCGGATGGCGGCCTTGAGATCGATGAGGTTCACATTCTGCGCTTCCTCATCCACGTATTCGCCGCCTCTCATCCCTTCCGGGATTGCTGCATTATCCAGACTCTCTACACTTGAAACCGACTCGATCGCTTCCAATATTTCCAGAACATGCTCCCGTGAGATTCCCATCTTATCAGCCAGCCAGCTGACCTTCGGGCTGACCCCATATTTGTGATAATATTCCTGCTGAAAATCCTTGAGACGTTTCATCTCCGTCTTCAGCTGTCTGCCGATTTTGATTTTGCCGTCATCGCGGATATAACGCTTGATCTCTCCCATTATCATAGGGACTGCATAGGTCGAGAACATCACGTTATATCCCGTGTCAAACCGGTCGATGGCCTTGACCAGTCCCACGAATCCTACCTGCATCAGGTCCTCCGGCTCATAATATCCTGATGCGTATTTCATTGCCAGGTTCTTTACCAGCCCGATATTTTGATCGACTACCAGATCCCGCGCCCGGCGGTCTCCGTTCTGTGCTGCATCAATTAGTTTGTATGTATCCTCCTTAGCAACCGGTACATATTTATAGGCCACTGACCAGATCCAGATATTTCGTCATCGTCACGGCAGTCCCTTTTCCTTCCTCTGACTTCACCTGCAGCTTGTCCATAAAGCTCTCCATCACCGTAAATCCCATGCCGGAACGTTCCGCGCTCTCCACCGTGGAGAACAGCGGCTGCATGGCCTCTTCCACGTTGGCGATACCCCGTCCGTGATCCGTCACCACTATAGTTACCCGGCCTTTCTCACCGATCTCGCATTCCAGCTCCACCATGGCCTGGGATCTGTCCTCCCATCCGGCATAGCCGTGGATCACGCTGTTGCTCACCGCCTCCGACACGGCCGTCTTGATCTCCGTCAGCTCCTCCACCGTCGGATCCAGCGGCATTACAAAAGCCGCTGCCGCAGACCGGGCAAAGGCTTCGTTTTCTGCCAGCGCACTGAACGCCGTTTTCATCTTATTGTTCATACATCAGACCTCCCCTGTCATCTGCGGCTGACTCTGCAGCATCGACTCCGCCTGCATCCGGGTATCCGCCCGCTGCACCAGCGAAAATACGCCCGCCATTTCCAGCAGCCGCGCCACATGCGGACTGCATCCGCTGACGCAGATCCTGCCGCCCGTCTTCATCAGTTTTTTATACCGTCCCAGCACAACGCCAATGCCTGCGCTGTCCATAAATCCAACTCCCGAAAAATCCATCACCAGATCGCTGCAGCCAAACTCCTTCATCGACTGGTCGATGGTCTGTCGCAGCGCCGACGCCGTGTGGTGATCGATGTCGCCTCTTAATAATGTAATCAATACATGTCCTGAACTTTGAAACATGACTTCCATAAAAAATCCCCCTTTGCAAAGACTCCATTTTTATTATAGTCTTCGCAAAAGGGGTTGTCCTTAAGAGATAATGTTGAAAAAATTCTACTTTTCGCCTTTACTGAGGGAAAATGTCGATGATTTCTTCCGATGCCACCGCGTCTGCGATCAGCTTCTCGCAGTCCAGCTTGCTTTCCGACGCCAGGATCCGTTCCAGTTTCGGCTTGGTCACAGGATGCTTCGGCAGGAATACCGTGCAGCAGTCCTCATACGGCTGGATGGACGTTTCGTAAGTCCCGATCTCCTGTGCCTTGTCCATGATATCCACCTTATCCATGGCGATCAGCGGACGCATTACCGGCAGGGAAACCGACTGGTCCGTTACCACCAGCGCTTCCGCCGTCTGGCTTGCTACCTGTCCCAGGTTTTCTCCGGTGATCAGCATACCGCAGCCCGTATTTTTCGCGATTTCCTGCGCGATCCGCATCATGAACCGACGCACTAAAATCGTCGTTTCTTCCTCCGGGCAGTTTGCCACGATCTGCTCCTGGATCGGCAGCAGATTGATCACGTGCATCTTGAACCGGCCGCAGTACGTGGCCACGATGGAAGCCAGATCTTCCACCTTCTCCTGCGCTCTCTGGCTGGTGTACGGGAAGGAATGGAAATGGACCGCTTCGATCATCATGCCCCGCTTAGCCATCATCCAGGTAGCAACCGGCGAATCGATCCCGCCCGACAGCAGGGACAGACCCTTGCCGTTGGTTCCCAGCGGCAGTCCGCCGAATCCAGCGATCTTATCCTGGTAAATGTACGATTTATCGTGCCGAACGTCCACGAACAGCAGACAGTCCGGATGATGCACATCCACTTTGAGGACTTTGCAGCCCTTTAATACCACCGCGCCGATCTGTCTGCCGATTTCCGGCGACTTGACCGGAAAGTTCTTGTCCGCTCTCTTGGCCTCAACTTTAAAGGTCTTGACTCCTCTCTCCTCAATGGCCTCCAGCATGTACTTTACAGCAGCCTCGCCGATGGATTCCATGGTACTCTCACACTCCACAGCCGGGCTGATGGACGCCACACCGAACACCTTGGAAATCTCGTGAATGATCTCCTGCTTGTTAAGCGCCCCGTCTGCACGGACGAAAATCAGGCCTTCCTGTCTCTTCACGCTGATGCCGTCGAACTTCTTCAGCAGCTTCTTGATCCGCTCCACCAGCATCCGTTCAAAATACGGCTTGTTCATGCCCTTCAGCGCCACTTCGCCGCAACGTACAATAAAAATATGTTCTCTCTTCGTATCCATACGTCAATCTTCTCCCTTATCTTCTATTCTGCAGCCTTCGCTCCGCGCATCCCAGCTCTTCCTGCAAAGACCACTCCGCAGATTTCTGCAAATTCCACTCTCCGGCTACCGGAAGCTTCCCAGTCTGCGGAACCGCTTCACCGCCGCCGTAACTTTATCCACGACGATCTCCATTTCGTCGATCTCGTTGAACCTGCCAAAGCTGAACCGCAGCGCACCTTCGATCTCCTTATCCTTTAATCCCATGGCTCCCAGCACATGGCTCTGCCCTTTTTTATTGGAGGAGCACGCCGAACCGGTCGACACGTAGATGCCATCCTGCTCCAGCGTGTGGAGCAGCACCTCGCCCCGGGTTCCCAGGAAAGAAATATTCAGGATAGAGCTGCAGCACTGACCGGCTTTCGTACCGTCTTCCTCCACGCTGTTGATCCGCAGATCCTCCAGGTTGTCCTGCAGACCTTTCAGCAGTGCGCAGCGCATCGCCGAAACCCGCTGACGCTCCTCTTCACGATCCTTTGCAGAAAGTTCCGCAGCCGTCCCAAATCCTGTAATGGCCGGGACATTTTCCGTACCGGAACGACCGCCGCCCTCCTGGCCGCCGCCCTCGATGAGCGCCGGCAGATGGACGCCCTTTCTTACAAACAATGCCCCTGCTCCTTTCGGACCGTGGATCTTGTGGCTGCTGACCGAGATCAGATCCGCGCTTTCCGGCACCTGCAGCTTGCCGAAGCTCTGCACCGCATCGCAGTGGAACCAGCCAGGCGCGTTCTTTTTCTTCATCAGATCCTTGACCGCATCCACCGGCAGGATGGTCCCTGCTTCGTTGTTGACCTGCATCAAGCTCACCAGGATCGTATTCTCGTCGATGGCGTCTTCCAGCTGTTCCAGATCCAGTCTGCACTTGCCGTCCACACCAATGTAGACCACATCGTAACCGTCCTGTTCCAGACGGCGGCAGCATTCCAGCACAGCCGGATGTTCTACCGCAGAGGTGATGATCTTATTTCCCCGGCGGCGCAGTGCTCTGGCAGCACCGAAGATCGCCGTGTTGTCCGCTTCCGTACCGCCGGAGGTGAAAACCAGGCTTCCGTTTCCGGCGCCCATTGCTTCCTCCACCTGTTTTCTGGCGTGCTTGACCGCCTTCTCGCTGTCCAGCCCCAGCTGGTACATGGACGACGGGTTGCCGAAATACTCTTCCATGTATTTGAGCATGGTCTCCGTCACCTGCGGATACTGTTTTGTTGTTGCACTGTTATCAATATATATCATATTCTTCTTCCTTCTGGAAAAAAGGCGGATCCGAAAATCCGCCTTTCTGAATTATTTTGCATAATCGATTGCTCTTGTTTCTCTGACAACATTGACCTTGATCTGTCCCGGATACTCCAGTTCCGATTCGATTTTCTTTGAAATGTCGCGTGCCAGAAGTCCGATAGCATCGTCGCCCACCTCATCCGGCTTGGCGATGATACGGATCTCTCTTCCTGCCTGGATCGCAAAAGACTTGTCTACACCCTCCGTCGTATTGGCGATTTCTTCAAGCTTCTGCAGACGCTTGATATAGGATTCCAGCGTCTCTCTTCTCGCGCCAGGTCTTGCCGCAGAAAGGGCATCCGCCGCTGCGATAAGAACAGCCTCGATGGACTTCGGTTCGTAGTCGCCGTGATGAGCTGCCATACCATTGATGACTGCCTCGGATTCCTTGTATTTACGCAGCACCTCGATACCGATATCGACGTGTGTACCTTCTCTTTCGTGGTCCAGAGCCTTGCCGATGTCATGCAGCAGACCGGCTCTCTTGGCCAGGGTCACATCCAGTCCCAGCTCGCCTGCCATCAGTCCTGCCAGCTGTGCTACCTCTACGGAGTGCTTCAGCACGTTCTGCCCGTAGGATGTTCTGTATTTCAGACGACCCAACAGCTTCACAAGCTCCGGATGGAGGTTGTGAATACCCACATCGAAGGTTGCCTGTTCTCCGGCTTCCTTGATGATGGCCTTCACTTCACGTTCGGATTTTTCTACCATTTCTTCGATCCGTGCCGGGTGGATTCTGCCGTCCACGATCAGCTTTTCGAGTGACAGTCTCGCGATCTCTCTTCTTACCGGATCGAAACCGGACAGGATAACAGCTTCCGGCGTATCGTCTATGATCAGATCGATGCCGGTCAGGGTTTCGATGGCACGGATGTTACGTCCCTCACGACCGATGATACGGCCTTTCATTTCGTCGTTTGGAAGCGGTACTACGGATACTGTGGATTCCGCCACGTGGTCGGCAGCACAGCGCTGGATCGCTCCCGTGATGATCTCCTTCGCCTTCTTGTCCGCATCTTCCTTAGCCTTGCTCTCGATATCCTTATACAGAGCCGCCGCATCGCTGCGTGCTTCCTTTTCTACCTTCTGCAGAATGATTTCCCGTGCGTGTTCCGTGGAGTAGCCGGAGATTTTCTCCAGTTCATCCAGCTGTCTTTTCAGCACCTTATCCATTTCCTGCTGTTTATTTGTGATGCTCTTTTCTTTGTTTGTTATGCTTTCTTCTTTCTTTTCAATATTTTCAAGTTTTCTATCAATGGATTCCTCTTTCTGGATCAGTCTCCGTTCGGATTTTTGAATTTCATTTCTCCGCTCCCGGATTTCCTTCTCCAGGTCGTTTCTCTGCCGGTGAGCCTCCTCCTTGGCCTCCAGCACCATTTCCTTCTTCACGGTTTCCGCTCTGTTTTCCGCGTCGAGGATCATATTTTTCGCTTTCTGTTCCGCGTTTCCGATGGTTTTTTCGCCGATGGATTTACGCAGTATATATCCAACCAGTATGCCTATGACAAGCATGACCAGTCCAATAACTATCATCAAAATTATTGACGCCATCATACGGTCTCCTCCTTTTCTTTTGTTTTTTTCAGGTTTTCATTTCAGTTTTGTTTTCCATTTCTCATTTCCAGGTTTTAGCCTCAAATCCAGGTTACTTGTAAATATCAAAACATTACTCAAACAGTAATAATATCTTATTAAAAGCACACAATGATATTATAGACTTTTTAAGCTACCTCGTCAAGAAAATGGAGTGAGTCAATCGATGAACAATTTTTTGCAAATTCTGAGCCGCTGCAGCCGTTTTGTGATGATCTCACCGATCCTGCTGTCCGTTCTGGGCATTTTCAGCCTTATGAGCATCGCATCCGGACAGGGCACATTCCCTTCCCGGGAAGTTTTCATACAGTCTGCAGCCCTGCTGGCGGGCCTTGCCCTTGCGGCAATCGTCCTCACGCTGGGCTACAGATATTTTATTGATCTGGAAAAATTTTTCTATCCTGCCGGAATCCTGCTGCTCCTCTCCGTTTACATCCCCGGTCTGGGCATTTCCTCCTACGGTTCCCGCTCCTGGATCAGCATCGGCGTCCTCACGTTCCAGCCCTCTGAAATCGCCAAGCTCATCTTCATCCTAGTCCTGGCGTCTTACTTATCACGAAAAAAAGACCAGCTCGCCAGCCTTTCCGGCATTGCAAAAGCCGGTCTCTATGCCCTCCCCTACATTCTCATCGTCGCCCGGGAAGATCTGGGCAGCGGCTGCGTCTTCTGTGTCATCTGGATCTTCATGATCTTCTGCTCCGGTCTGGAGCTGAAAAGGCTGTGGCGCGCCCTTCTAGTCCTTTGCAGCCTCCTGCCGCTGGCCTATTCCCTGCTGGCAGGATACCAGAAAAACAGGATCGACGCCTTCCTTCATCCCTCCGATCTGAGTCTGCCAGGCAACTATCAGGTATGGAACGCCAAGGTAGCCATCGGCTCCGGCGGGTTTTTCGGCAAAGGATACCTTCACGGCACCCAGAGCGCGCTGGGATTTCTCCCCGTCCCCGAGTCCGACTTTATCTTCGCAACTATCGTGGAAGAACTGGGATTTTTAGGCGGTTTTTTCGTCATACTGCTCTTTGCTTTTTTTCTGTATCACGCCTGGAAAACGGCCAAATACGCAGCCGATCTGCAGGGGACTCTCCTGGCTGCAGGGATCAGCGGCATGTTTTTCTTTCAGTCCTTCGAAAATATCGCCATGAACATGGGGATCATGCCCGTCACAGGCATCACCCTGCCCTTTTTAAGCTACGGCGGTTCCTCCATGCTGGCGTCCATGATCAGCTGCGGGCTGCTCCTCAGCGTCAGCGCCCAGCGAAAACTCTGATCTTCTGTTTCCTGCAAAGTGCACGTCCCCTGTCTTCTTCCAGAAAAAAACGATGCACAGCTTATGCCATGCACCGTTTCCTGTTTTATGCTTCTATTTCTGCTAAAAACTTTTCTGCTTCATCCAGGTCTTCTTCTGCAAAGACTTTAAATCCGGCGTTTCTCAGATATTCTACAGCCAGACCCTGACCTTCCTTTTTCGTGTCGGTAAAGGTCCCGTCATAGATGAATTTGCTGCCGCAGGACGGGCTGTCCTGCTTCATGATGGCAAAGGCCACGTCGTTTTCCTTCGCCAGTCTAAGAGCTTCTTCCGCACCCAGAGTGTACTCTTTCGTCACATCAACTCCTGCTCCCGTCTGAACCGTATCGCCGATCCTCTGGGAATCCGGTCTCGGAGTCGGCAGTCCGCCGAACACTTCCGGGCAGACAGGGATCAGCCGGCCCTCTTCTTTCCACTTCAGAAAGCGAGGATCTGTTTCCGTCACATCGCCAGCATCATACCGAACGATCCGACCACCGTATAAACATTCGCTTACCAGTATTTTTCTCATGTTACTCACCTCTCCAATCTTTGTGCAAAGCACCGCCTCATCGGTCTTTGCAACCAACTCATTATTTTACTGCCTTTTCCCAGTAGGAGCTGTCCACGCTCTTGTCCAGACTGATCGTTTTTTTGATCAGACCGGACTGCACGCCCAGATCGATAGTCTGCTGCAGCGCATCCGTATCCAGCTTACCGATTTCATCCGTATTGCCGTCCGGCGCAACGAATTCTACTACCTTCTTGGTCATAGCGATCTGATGATCCTCTGTCGCACTTTCGCCTTCCTTATAAACGATCTTGCCGGCTTCTTCCGGATGCTCTGCCGTATACTGCCATCCTTTGATGGTCGCACGGATGAACCGTACCAGCAGATCTTCATTTTCTTCTGCCCAGCTCTTTTTGACGAACAGGCAGTCTTCCAGCATAGCCGTACCTTCTTCATTTGGATCGATCACGTTGAGGTCATCCTCGCTGTATCCGTTTTCTAAAAGGAGTAGATATTCATTATAACTCATAGCCGAAGCTGCGTCTACTTCATCGTTTTCAAACTGGTCCATGGTGTAATCCTGCTGTACCCAGTCGATATCCTTCTCCGGATCGTATCCGTATTTCTGTGCCATTGCATAGAACTCATACTGTCTGCCGCCAAACCAGTTTGCTACTTTCTTCCCCTTCAGGTCCTTACCAGAAGTGATTCCGGAGTCCTTTTTCGTCACCAGCCACTGCGGACTCTTCTGCATGGTCTGGAAGATGTTGATAAAGTCGGATCCGTTTTCCTGGTAGGTCAGCACGCTGCTGTAAAACGCCGTGCCGATCTGCGCCACGTCATTTTCCACCTGATCCTCGGACGTTACGTCAGTTCCGCCCGGCAGGATGTCCAGATCGATGCCTTCGTCTTCATAAAAACCCTTTTCCTTCGCTACATAAACACCTGCGAACTGGCCCTGCGGCAGCCACAGAGACTGCAACGTCAGCTTGTCCAGATCACCGGACTTCTTGTCGCCGCTGCTGCCGCATCCCGCTAAAAACACGCCGGATACCAGCACCACCGCAGCAGTAATAAGCAGTAAAATCCTTCTTCTCTTCGTCGTTTTCATAAAACCCATTCTCCTTTTTTCTCTTTGTAATACTCGTTTCCTATTTCTTTCTTATGGACACATGCCACCGCAGGAAGTGCCGTTCCAGCAGGCACACTGCCCCATACAACGCCAGGCTCAGGATCGTCGCTGCTACTATATATGCCCAGCCGACTGCTTTCTGATTTCCCACACGCAGAGAGTACTTGATCATAAATCCTACTCCCGCCGTTTCACTGGCGAAAAATTCACTGATAATAGTAGCCATCATGGCTGTCGTGCTTCCCAGTTTCAGAGCTGTAAACACATCCGGCAGACTGGCCGGAAGCCGCAGCTTCCAGAATACGGTCCGCGTCTCCGCTCCGTAAGAACGCATCAGATCCAGCGCGAAGGGACGCAGATCGCAGAGCCCTTTAAAGGCATTGACCGTCATGATTCCCATGGTCAACACGACCGCTACTGCCGTCTTGGCAGACAGCGCGCTGTCAAACCACCGGTTCATCACAGTGGCCAGCGCCACTACGGGGATGGAGTTGATCGCTGTCATCAGGATCAGACTTCCATATCCGCCCCGCGGAAACCGCACAGCCAGAAGTGCTGTCCCGTAACCGATCAGTCCTCCCAGGATCAAGCCCAGCACTGCGGGCAAAAGCGTGATCCCCATATCTGTGCAGATATCCGACAAACGCTGGAAAAACGCTTCTACAACCTGTGATGGAAGAGGCAGCTGCAGTTCCTTCAGTCCGAAGATGAGATGAATCACCTTCGTCTGCAGCAGCACGACCATGATTGCGCCGAAAAGGATCGGCAGTACTACCAGACCGAGCCGGTCATATTCCACTGATTTTCTGTTCATCGGCGATCACCCCCTTTCGCCTCCTGGCGCTTCCATGGGATGCACAGAAACTCAGCCAGGGATACGATCACAAAACTCAATACACCCATCAGAGAGGATAGCAGCACAGCCGGCCAGAACTGTCCTGTCGTACCGCCGCCATACAGCGTCAGCACCAGCACGTAGCCGATCCCGTCCTTTGCACTCAGCGTATCCACGAGGACCGACGCTGTGACTGCCATCGGCGCCGCCAGCTTCAGCCCCGTAAACAGATGCGGCAGGGACGCCGGGAAGATCAGCTTCCCATACTCCTGTATTTTATTGGCCGCACACAGCCTCAACAGCGCCCGGCTGTCGGGATCGATGGCCGACATGCCCCGCATCATGCTGATGGTCACCGGGAAAAATGTCATGTACGCCGCAATCACGACCCGCGACAGATCGATGTCCTTCACCAGTCCGAACACCACCGGCGCCAGCCCCAGGATCGGGATCATCTGCGACGCCAGCACATACGGCATCAAGACTTTTTTCAGAATGCCGCTAAGGTCCATCAGTACCGCCAGTACGATCCCCGCCAGCGCACCCCAGAAAAATCCCTGCCCGGCGCGGCTCAATGTTATCCCCGCCTGCGTCACCAGATTGCTCCCGTAGTTGCCGAATTCCAGGATCACCTGATGAAAATAGGGCAGTTTCTTATAGGCCATAGGGTCCTGCAGACCCTTGTCCAGAAGCAGCGCCACCAGCTCCCAGAGGAGGAAGAATCCCAGGACCCAGATGGCAGCGCTGCAGTATTTTGCTTTTTTATATGTTTCCATCGTAGTTCACCTCAAAACTTTCCCGCGTTTTCTTCAGCAGATCGAAATACTGATCCGTTTTTAGAACAGCTGCGGTACGCGGCCGCGGCAGATCCACATTGATCAAGGCCGAAATTTCGCCCAGTCCCGAAGCCAGCACGCAGATCCGGTCAGATAAGAAGACCGCTTCGCTGATGTTGTGAGTAACGAATACGATAGTCTTGCCCGTTGTCTCCCAGATCTTAAGAAGATCGTCGTGGAGGTTCTGGCGGGTAAACTCATCCAGAGCGGAAAACGGCTCATCCATCAGCAGGATGTCCGGGTTCAGCGCCAGCGCCCGGGCAATGCCGACGCGCTGCTGCATCCCTCCGGATAATTCATGGGGATAATGATCTCCATAGCCGTTTAACGATACCAGCTCCAGCTGCTTGTCTACGATTTTTTCACGCTCCGCCTTGGAAATTTTCAGTATCTCCAAAGGCAGCGCCACGTTCTGTCGCACGGTTCTCCACTCGTACAGCACCGGGCTTTGGAATACCATACCGTATTTATGCGCCTTGCGGGCTTCCGTCCGGGACGTCCCATCTATGGTGACCCTTCCCGACGTCGGCTCCGCCAGATCGGCAATGATCCGCAGCAGCGTGGTTTTCCCGCAGCCGGATGCTCCCAGCAGGGAGAAGAACTCTCCCTTTTTTATATCCAGAGAAATGTCGTTGAGCACGACCCGTTCTCCATCCGGTTTTCCTTTTTTCTTTTTTTCCGGATACACCTTTCGTATGTGTTCCAGTCCGATTTTCGTTTCCTGTTCTATATTACTCATGATTATCTCCTCGTCTTCTTGCCAACTGCCTGTCTCCGGTCACAAAAAAAGAGGTCCCAGCCTGAAAACAGCGCATCTATACTGCGCCCGCCTCCTGTCTGAAACCTCCGGTTTTCCGGTCAGTTTGCCTTTTCGTTTTGCTCTTACGTTAACCTCAGTTTTTCGTGTTTTTCCAGCTGTACGATCTTACCGTCCTGAATGACGATGGTCACCGTACCGTACTTGACTGTCTCGATCAGCTCTGCGATCTTCTCCAGATCCTCCTGCTTCACTTTCTGTGTCATGATCCCTCAACCCCTTTTCATTCTGTCATTTCCTAGTTTGTCGATATGCTTACTTCCTTTCTGGGGTTTCCTTGATTGTATCGCATCATCCGCCTCTTGTCAATAGAAACTTTCAAGAAATCTTCCTGCAAACTTCACACAAAAAAACAGGCGCCTGTTGTAAACGCCTGCTGTCGTCTGAAACTCCCGGATTTCCCGGCTACTGTGCCAGGATCCGGTATGCGATATCCTGAAAATTTTCTTCTATGTACGTTCCTTTTTTGCACACGATAGGGATACCCTTGTTGGTAGAAATATGGATGTTGTCATCGTCCTGGATGATACCGGCGATCTGCCCCTTGAACATATTGGCAATCGTGCTGAGACTCGGTATCATTCCCGTCCGCATGAGATCCGCCCGCACTTTATTGATGACGATATATGTATCCATAACGCCATGGTCCGTCAGATACCGTTCCGTCACATCGGCGTCCCGTAGCGATGCCATCTCAGGCTCCGTCACCAGTACAGCCTTTTCCGCCGGCGCCAGCGCCACGTCAAACAGATCGTTGATGCCCGCCGGACAGTCGATAATGATATAGTCGAAGTACCGCTTCAGCTTATTGCACAGGATCTCCATGTGCAGCGGCGTGATATCCCGGTCGTCCCTCCGCGGGGAAGCCGCCATAAAGTACAGATTTTCGAAGCCGGTCACCTTGATCATCGCCTTCTTGATGCGGCAGATCCCGGACATCACGTCCATGATGTTGTAGACGACCTTGTTCTCCATACCCAGATACAGGTCCATATTCCGCAGTCCCATATCCATGTCCAGCAGTATGGTCTTGTAGCCCTTATCTGCCAGCAGCGCTCCCAGATTTACTGAAAACATGGTCTTACCGGTGCCGCCTTTGCCTGATGAAACTAAAATTACTTTTCCCATCCTTGATTTTCTCCATACTTTCCTATGATTTCTCTCGCGATCGGCGCCGCATTCGAAGACGTTTTGCCCTGCACCAGCATGACCGCCACCGCGATCTGCGGATCGTCCGCAGGCGCCAGCGCTACCGTCCAGGCAAAATTATCGTACTTTTCTTTATAAGCATCTATCGCATCGTTTGTAATATTTTTTTTACTGAGATTGATGACCGCTCTGCGCAAAGCCGCTGATTCAGAAGTGTAAAAATCCGGATACTTCTTCTGAAGCCGCCTGCTCTCAGCCTGCACCTGCTCATACGTGATATCAGGCGCGATCAGATGCAGGCAGCGCTTCAAATAGGAGGATTCCTCCTCCGTACTGATAGAGCCCGTCCGCTGTGCCGTTCCCGTCTTTGCGGCAACGGTATAGGGAAATGACGCAAACAGTCTTCGCAAAGACCCGTCCTCTCCTTCGGTCACACCTGTCATGGCTTTTATAAGATACTGAATGTGTTCGTCGGTCTTCTGACCCTTGGAAAACTGCCGGTCCCCTGTAGTAGAACCCTTTGCAGTCAGCGAAACGCTGTTTCTGATACCCCCGTTTCCCAGGGTTGCCATGTACTGTGCCATTTGAAGTGTCGTATACGCATGATCCCCCTGCCCGATGGCAATATTGAAAGTATCGCCCTGGGTCCAGTGGATCTGATCGAAGTAATCGTACTTGCAGATACTCGCCAGACGATCGATCTGCTTTTCTTCTATGGCATTCTCCTGTTTTAGTTTGCCTATAATTTCCTCTAAAGTCAAGTCCTTATCGGCCCAATTTATGATTTTTTCCACTAATTTGTCCACTTTATCAGAATCCTGGCAGAATTCTTGTCGAAACCAGGTTTCCCGTTCCTCCAGCAGATATTGTTTCAGACTGCTCTTGATCTGCCTTTTCTTCCGCTGTTCCGTCGGCAGGATCCCCTTGCTTTCCGGGATCTCGATGCCTGTTTTTTCTCCCAGGCCCATGTCCTGGGCATACGAAAGGATCCGGTCATTGTCGATCTTGCTTCGATACCCCAGCGATTTGCCGGAAGCCAGATCCTGACCGGATGCGATGTCATAAAAATAGTAATTGCAGGAAACGGCCAGCGCTTTTTTCAGATCCACGTAACCGTGGGTCGTTTTGGCTTTGTTCCAGATATGACAGCCGTAGGTTTTTCCGCCCAGTTCCACATAACCGGCGTCGTATAAATACCGGGCGGGATCCAGTCCGCAGGAAAGCGCCGCCAGCGCCGTGACGGGCTTGAAGGTGGAGCCCGGCTGCACAGCGCTCATGGTTGCTACGTTGTAGAGCGGCGCGGGGCTCATGGGATCCCGCAGGTTTTTTCGCTGCAGAGAATTCCATTTTTCCCGGGAGATCTTCACGGCAAAGTCGTTGGGATCAAAATCCGGTGCGCTGGCCATAGCAAGCACCTGACCCGTCTTCACGTCCAGCACCACCGCCGCGCCCGAGGCCGCATTCTTTGCATACGTCATAGAATAGTCTCCGTATTTGCTGGCGAATGTCCCGCCGGCTGCCGCCTGCTCGATGCCCTGCTGCAAAGACTCTTCTGTCGCTTTCTGCAAGTCAGCGTCCAGCGTTAGCTTCACATTTTTCCCTTTTTTCGCCTTACTCTTTGTGACGAGGCGGGTCACGTTCCCCGACGCATCCACCTGAAACCGGCTTACGGCGTCTTTGCCATGAAGCTGTTTTTCAAAGGCCCGCTCGATTCCGGACTTGCCGATCCTCGCATCCTGGCGATATCCTTCCGCTTCCGTATAGGTCTTTCGTTCTTCTTCCGAGATCTGTCCCAGATAGCCCAGCACATGAGACGCCAGGGATCCATAGGGATACTCCCGGATATAGCTGACGGCGATCTGGATCCCCGGCAGCTTCTGATCCGCGATCTGCCGGGCGCTCTGACGTGATACCTGACCGGAAATGGTGATGGGCAGATAGGACTGGTATCCCGATGCCTGCAGCGTTTCCGCGATTTCCTGCTGGGTCGTTTCCACATCTTCTCCGTTCTGCTTCAGGATCTCGAAGCTGCCGGCCGCAGACGCCAGAGCAGTCTCCACAGGCAGATTGACCCGGCTCAGATTCACCGAATAGACCGCCTTGCTGGTGGCCAGCTTTTTCCCGTTGCGGTCCAGGATGTCGCCTCGCGGAGCCGTCTCGTACACAGCCCGCAGGGATGCAGCCTCGCCGTAGCCTTTCCACTTGTCATGCTGCACCACCGTCAGGACAAACAGCCGGATCAGCAGCACGCAGCACAAGATTGAAAGAAAGATCAGGATCATTTTATGTTTGGATGTTCTACCGCCGGATACCACCTATATCATACCTCTCGCTTTCATACTCACATAACAGCCATCCCCGATCACGATGTGATCCAGCACCGGGATCCCCAGGATATTCCCCGCTTCCATCAGGCGCAGAGTCGTTTCCACGTCGGTCTGACTGGGTTCCGGATCCCCGGAAGGATGATTATGTAAAAAGACGACGGAGCCGGCGCTGCGGCGCACAGCGTCCACGAACACCTCCCGCGGATGGGTCGTGCTGGAGCACAGATCCCCCACCGATATTTTGGCTTCTTCGATGATTTCCCCCTTGGCATTGAGCATGAGGCTGACAAAATGTTCTTTTTTATAATATCGCATACGCTCCATAAAGATCTGCGCAATATCCTGCGCGCTGGTGATGCTGGTGCGCTTTGCAGAAGGGCGGGAAGCGATCCGCCTGCCCAGCTCCACCGCAGCCAGGATCTCACAGGCTTTCGCCAGACCTATCCCCCGGATCTTCGCCAGTTCCTCCGGTCTGCATTCTGCCAGAAATCCGATTCCCTCCGCGCTGACCGTCATCAGCTCCGACGCCAGCTCCAGCGCCGATTTTTCTTTCGTGCCGCTCCGCAGCAGGATCGCCAGGATCTCTGCCGTAGACAGATTTTCTTTCCCCGTACGCAGCAGTTTTTCCCGCGGTCGTTCTTCCTCCGGAAGCTTTCTTATATTCATTGTTCCCTGTTCCCCCTTTTCCTATGAAACAAAATTACCTTCCTTTGATGATAGTTTACCATATTTTTACATATCATCCAAGTATTTTTAGATATTTCCTGCGTTCTTCTGCAATATTTTATGCGGCGGCGAGACATACTAAGTAGCGTAACCTGATGAGTAAAAGGAGGTAGTATCATGGATATGAACAAAAGCATCAAGTGTATGGTAGAAAGCTGCCAGCATCACGCCAATGCAGCCAATTACTGCTGTCTGGACTGCATCACCGTGGGAACCCACGAATGCAATCCGTCGGTAGACCAGTGCACGGACTGCATGTCCTTCAAGAAGAAATAGGACCATGCTGTTTTCCTGAAGGTCAGGCACTTCCCCTCTGTTTTTTGCATATAGTAACAATCAATAGAGGGGGATACATAGTATGAGTGTTTCATTTCCGAAACCACTGACCGAAAAAGAAGAAATATACTACATTGAACGATACGAAAAGGGGGATCCGCACGCCCGTCAGATCCTCATCGAACGAAATCTGCGGCTGGTGGCCCATGTGGCAAAAAAATATGCAGCCCAGTCCCAGACTCTGGAGGAATACATCTCCATCGGCACCATCGGGCTCATCAAGGCCGTCAATACGTATCGGAGCAGCCGTCGTGTCCGCCTGTCCACTTATGCGGCCCGCTGCATTGAAAACGAGATCCTGATGAATATACGCTCCTGCCGTAAATACGCTGCAGAAGTGTCCCTGAATGCGCCCATCGGCACTGATAAAGACGGGAACGAAATCAATTTCAACGATATCCTGGGAACCGATCCCGATGAGATCATCGACGGTATCCATCAGAAAATACAGGTCCATCGCATGCTCTGTGCCATCCGGGAATGCCTGACGCCACGCGAACAGAAGGTCATCATCCACCGGTACGGACTCCTGCAGACCTCCCCGAAAACGCAGCGGGAAACCGCCCGCCTTCTTGGGATCAGCCGTTCCTACGTTTCCCGCATCGAAAAAAAGGCCTTGGAAAAGCTTCGTGATCAGCTGCTGCTCAAGTCCGAAACCACTGCTGCCGACGATCCGCCTTCCACTCAATAGCTTCCGCTGCTGTGCAGATATGCCAGGATCTTTCGGTAGACCGGTCCGGCGTCTGCCGCACTGGTATCCTTTCCCCCTGCAAAGACTGTGATCACATATTGTGGATCCTGGCAAGGCGTAAATCCGGTGAGCCAGCCATAGCTTTTATTTTCTTCCCGCTTGCCGTACTGCGCCGTTCCGGTCTTGACTGCTGCAGCCGCCTTTCCGTTTTCCTCCGTAAGTCCCAGCCGCGACGCCGTCCCGGTTTCTGTCACCTTCGCCATCATCTCCCGGATCTGTACCGCAGTCTGCACGCTGACGACACGGGTTTCTCCGCGCCGTTCCGACAGCAGGATATGTGTGCCACGATCGATCCCGCCGGTGGCTATGATACTGGTCATCCTGGCGATCTGCAGCGGCGTCGCCAGCATCTGACCCTGACCGATGGAAAGGTTCCCGACCCCGGCGCCGCTGCATTCCTGCATCGTCATCACATGTCCGCAGCACTGCTGAGGGTAGGCTCCCAGAGCCTTCTTTCCGAGACCAAAGCGCTTTGCCATCCTGCAGATATCCTCTGCTCCGGTCATCTCGCCAAGCTGCACGAAGTAGCTGTTGCAGGACTGTGCGAAGGCTTCTTTCATATCGATTTCTCCATGTCCGGAAGATCCTCCCGTCTTGCATCCGATGTCGATATTCCCCACATGAGCCGATCCCGTACAGACAAAGGTCTGATCCGCCGGGATCCCCTTCTCCAGAGCGGCCGCAGCCACGACGATCTTAAAGACCGATCCCGGCGCGTATTCGCCCTGTGTCGCCCTGTTTAGCAGAGCGTCACTGTCGCTTTCTACATATTGTTCCACATCACTGGGATCAAAGGACGGCGTATAAGCCATGGTCAAAATACCGCCGGTAGACTTATCCAGGATCACCACAGCACAGTCCTGCGGATATTCCTGTATGATATCCTCCACCGCTTCCTGCAAAGGCTTGTCCAGCGTCGTCTTCACGTCATGACGGGAAGCTTCTCCTTTCTTCGATGCGACCCCTTCTGTGATCAAACCTCTCCCCGGCAGAAGATTTCCCGCCACGTCTGCAGCGGCATACAGCCTGCAGGTACTCTGTGAAAGCTCCTTGTCGCACATCAGTTCCAGACCTGCGGCACCGCTGGAATCCCTGCGGTTGACATATCCGATCAGGCCTGCGGCAGGCTGATCCTCACAGTACCGGGCGGAGACCTGCAGGATATAGACGTCGTACTTCTGTACCAGTTTTTCGCCTGCAGCCTTTTTATAGTGCCTGGAGGCATAGACGTAATACTCCCGGCTGCTGCCTCCCGTCTGTTTTGCCTGCAGAGATTTCAAAAGCTTCGCCGCCTGATAATCCAGGTTCTTTTTGCGGATGACATAGAGATACTGCTTGTGATCTCCTACCAGAGGATCTCCATTCCTGTCGCAGATCAGACCTCTGGTATTGACGCCGTCCAGAGAAACCAGCGACTGACGGCAGGCTGCCTGTTTCAGATCCTCCTGACCTATGACCTGGATCCAGAACAGGCGAACAGCCAATGCGATCAGCATCAGTATCAGCGCCAGAAAAATGATGTTCAGATTTCTCCTCATCCGCTCCATAAAAAAACTCCTCTGCATGTATTTTTTCCATACAGAGGAGTCTTATGCTTATTTTGAGATCACAATTTTCTTCTTATTTCAGGCTGTGCAGGAACAGACCGCTTCCCAGCTTCGGCTCAAACCAGGTGGATTTCGGCGGCATAACCATGTTGTTGTCAGCCACGCGAAGCAGATCTTCTACATCTACCGGATATACGGCAAACGCTACTTCCATGTCGTCGTTCACTCTCTTTTCCAGTTCTTCCAGACCGCGGATACCGCCTACGAAGTCGATACGCTTGTCTGTACGCGGGTCTTCGATGCCCAGGATCGGGTGAAGCAGGCTGTTCTGCAGAACGGCCACATCCAGAGACTCTGTCACGTGATCCGGGATAATGGAATCCTTAGCAGTCAGCTTGTACCATTTGCCATCCAGGAACATAGCGAAAATATGCTTGCCTTCCGGATAGTAGATGTCGCTGCCTTTTTCTTCTACTTCAAATCCAGCTTCCTGAATCTTTGCCAGGAACTCTTCCTTGGAATTTCCATTCAGGTCCTTGACAACTCTATTGTAGTCGAAGATCTTCAGGTCGTTATCCGGGAAGATAACAGCCATGAAGAAGTTGAATTCTTCATCACCTGTGTAATCCGGATGTTCTTCTCTTCTCTTCAGTCCCACTTTGCAGGCCGAAGCACTTCTGTGATGTCCGTCTGCGATGTACAGTGCCGGGATCTCATCGAAGAGACCTGTCAGGCTCTGAACCAGTTCCGGATCATCTACGACCCACAGCGTATGCTGGATGCCGTCTTCGGAAGTAATGTCGTACTCAGGCTCATGATTTGCAACGTACCCTTCCATGATGCTGCGGATCCGCTTGTCGTCCCTGTAAGTCAGGAATACCGGTTCCGTATCAGCGTCGCAGATATCAAAGTGGTTGATTCTGTCGATTTCCTTCTCAACACGAGTAAACTCATGCTTTTTGATCGTATTGTTCTGGTATTCATCTACTGCTACACAGCCAACGATTCCAGTCTGTGCACGTCCATCCATGATCTGACGGTAAATGTACAGTGCCGGTTTTTCTTCCTGTACGAATACGCCGTTTTCCAAACGTTCTGCGATATTGTCTCTCGCTTTTTCATACACGGATCTGTCGTAAGCATCCTCCTGCTCCGGCAGATCGATTTCTGCTCTGCAGATATGAAGGAAGCTGTACGGATTTTCTGCTGCCATTTCTGCAGCTTCCTTACGGTTCATAACATCGTAAGGCAGGGAAATAACCTTGTCCGCATACTTTGCATCCGGGCGGATCGCTTTAAAAGGTTTAACTGTAGCCATTTTACTTGATCTCCTTTAATACACGTTCAATAACTTCATCTATCGATAATCCTGTGGTATCGACTTCCACTGCATCCTCAGCTTTTCTGAGGGGATTCAGTGCTCTTGTCATATCATCGTGGTCACGCTTTTCGATATCCCTGAGTACCTCGTCAAATCTTACTTCCTGCCCCTTTGCAGTCAGTTCTTCAAAACGCCGTTCCGCTCGCTCTTCGGCAGAAGCTGTGAGAAAGATCTTGTACTCGGCGTCCCTGAACACGTTGGTGCCGATGTCCCGTCCATCCATGATGACGCTCTTACGCGCGCCCATGCCCCGCTGGATCTCTACTAATTTTTCCCGCACTTCCGGAATTGCGGAATAGATGGAAGCCGCTTTCGAAATTTCCGGCGTCCGGATCTTGTCGTTGACCACCGCGCCGTCCAGCACGATGTCTCCATTGACAAAGTCAATATCCGTATCGTCCAGAAGTTTTTTGACAGCTTCACTGTCTTCCGGCGGGACGTTAAGGCTGCTGGCCTTGTATCCCACAGCGCGATACATCGCTCCCGTATCCACATAATCAATTCCCAGTTTTTTTGCTACGGCCTTGGCGATCGTGCTTTTGCCGGCCCCGCTGGGTCCGTCGATCGCAACTTTAAAAATGTCTTTCATACTACCCTTT
The DNA here is from genome assembly GCA_934281605.1 of uncultured Clostridia bacterium. Lineage (GTDB taxonomy): Bacteria > Bacillota > Clostridia > Peptostreptococcales > Anaerovoracaceae > Lentihominibacter. The sequence goes on from CAKQXD010000003.1 coordinate 41,317, forward strand.
TCCTTACTTTTCCTGTTTTTTATTCGTCAGCAGTTTTTCGATTTCTGCCACAAATGTATTGATATCGGTAAACTGTCTGTACACCGATGCAAAGCGGACGTATGCCACCTCATCCAGATCCTTGAGCCGCTCCATGACCAGCTCTCCGATGAAGGTGCTGTCCACTTCCTTCTCCATCATGTTATTCAGACCCCGTTCGATTTCATCTACGATTTTCTCCATTTCTGCGATGGAGACCGGACGTTTCTCGCAGGCGCGGATGATGCCGTTCAAAAGCTTGCTGCGGTCGAAGGCTTCTCTGCGGCCGTCCTTTTTGATTACCATCAGGATCATTTCCTCCACCTTCTCATAAGTGGTGAATCGTCTGCCGCAGGATTCACACTCCCGTCTTCTGCGGATGGCATGTCCATCTTCTGTGTGTCTGGAATCGATTACCCGGCTTTCTTCATTTTCACAATACGGACACTTCATCTTGACCCTCCTTGTGCAATGCAGTAACTCGTGTATCCTCATTGTACTACATCTCGTATGATTTGCCAAGATTAATCCATAACTGGTGGAACATCTACCAGGATCACATCTTCTCCCACGGTTTTCACGTATTTCCACTTCACGATGTAATCATTTGTCTCCCGTCCAAAAATTTTCATAAAGCTTTTATCGCCCGGCAGAACGATCCCGTCGATGCGTCCTTCCTTCAGGTTGATTTCAATATCACAGACAAATCCCATGCTTTTGCCATCGTAGATATTGATGACTTCCTTGTTTCTGATATCTTCTGTATTGAGCATACCCGTTTCCTCCCTGTACCCTACGGAACCTTTTCTTCTGTTTGTATATATGTATGCTCGTGATGCAAAAAATATGCTCTGCATTAGAAAAAGGAAACCAGAAAATATTTCCGGTTTCCTTTTTCTAATTATGTTATTGAAATGTACTTTACTGTTATTTTTTCTTCTTTTCCTTTGGCGCAAACTCTCTGATCTCTCCCGCATTCAAACGGTTGAAATAGCTTCTCGTTTCCGCTACGATCACTCCGCTTAATGCCAGCAGTGCGATCAGGTTTGGAATCGCCATGAATGCATTGAAGATATCTGCGATGGTCCATACTGCAGATACTGTCAGGAACGGTCCGATCAGAACAGCCAGGATGTAGATCCATCTGTAAACCATGACCGCCTTCATGTTATCTGTCAGGTATTCCAGAGATCTTTCTGCGTAGTAATCCCAGCCCAGGATCGTCGTAAATGCGAAGAATGCCAGCGCTGCCATCAGAACAAACGTACCTACCGAATATGCCCACGGCAGACCATTTCCGAATGCTGCTGCTGTAACTTCTACGCCTTCCAGATTATTAGCCATAGAATATTCATAAGCTCCGGACGTCATGATCGTCAGACCAGTCAGCGTACAAATACATACCGTGTCGATGAACGTACCGGTCATAGTAACCAGTCCCTGTCTTACCGGTTCTTTCGTCTGTGCTGCAGCCGCTGCGATCGGCGCACTACCAAGACCGGATTCGTTGGAGAAGATACCTCTCGCAACACCCTTCTGCATAGCGATCAGCATAGCACCAATTGCTCCGCCTGCCGCCGCCTTGATACCGAATGCACTCTGAACGATCGCAACAATAGCGTGCGGGATGCGTTCATGGTTGTAAATAACAACCGCCAGACAGATAATAACGTATGCAATAGCCATAAACGGAACTACGATAGAAGAAACCTTGGCGATTCTCTGGATGCCGCCGATAATAACCAGCGCTGCCAGTACCGTTACGATAACCGCCGCACCGACGGTAGCCCAGGAATATTCCGTTCCGAAAATGGAAACCATATGTTCATTGTTCGGGTCGAAGAATGATTTCGTTGCGGAAGCAATACCGTTTACCTGTGTAATGGTACCGATTCCCAGCGCGCCGGCACAACATGCGAAAAATGCAAACAGTTTGCCCAGCCATTTCCACTTCTTGCCCATACCGTTTTCGATGTAGTAGAATGGTCCTCCCAGGAATCTGCCGCCGCCTTTGTCCACACGGAACTTTACAGCCAGCAGACCTTCCGAATACTTGGTCGCCATACCGAAGCATGCAGCCAGGACCATCCAGAATACAGCTCCCGGGCCGCCCAGCATGATAGCAGTTGCAACACCAACGATATTTCCTGTACCGATGGTAGCCGCCAGTGCTGTACACAGCGCTCCAAAACTCGTTACTTCCCCAATTCCGTCTGCCTCGTTCTTGACCATGTACTTGAGTGCCTTGCCCAGTTTACGGAACTGGAGCACACCCAGTCTGCAGGTCAGGAAAATACCGGTACCCATGATGAGTACGATAAGTGGCACTCCCCAGACGAAACCATCGATTTTTACTAATACATCTGTAAAAGTCATGATCTTCTCCTCTCTTCTGCGGATCACACCACGCAGGCCGGCAGCCACTCCGTCCTGCGTAAAAAAGTAAAAAATAAGTAATAAGTAAAAAATAAAAAAGTCGATAAAACTATCGACTTTCCAGAGAATTCCGTATACATGATGCTTTGTTTCAGCGCTTTTAAAACCCTGTCCTTTTGCCTGAGAGATTGCGGAACCTGTGCAAACGGCATCACATGTTCTGCGTACACCTTCGGCGCTCATGTCGAGACTCTCCAGAGAATCATAGCTACGTTCATATCCTGCAGAAAACCAAAACTGCAAGATATGTCTTGTCAACTAATGACAAGATGTTACCATACCTTGCAGTGATTTTCAATTCTAAAAAGTGTAATTTTATCATGTATACAGTGTTCTTGCATTTATTTTGGTTGCATTTCCCACATATTTCCCGTTTACTCCGTAGTCGGCGCCCCCGTAATATTGGCGTTATCCAGCAGGAAATCCAGCACCTTTTCATACAGAAGCTCGATGTGAACGTAATCGTTTAAGGTCCGGCCGGTCTGCTGTTCAATGGCGTCAGCATCGTATCCCTGCGCTTCGAAGTTCTGGATCAGCTTTTCCTTTTCTTCATCCGTGTAGCTGAGATTTTCTTTATCAGCAATATACTGGATCAACATTTCCTGCTTGACCCGCAGCTTGCTGCTGTCTTCATTCGTCGCTTCAAAATCCTTCTCATCATCCAGATCGTACTGCTTCAGCATTTCCTCCCGGCTGACACCATACTGCTTGGCCGTCTGATCCAGCTGATCGCTGTTGAATTCCATATAATGATTCAGCTCTTTTTCCGGATATTTCTTGACTTTTGTATTGTCCAGAGCCGCTGACCACAGCGTTGTTTTCTGGTTGTTTATGGCTTCGGTCTCTTTCTCGTTATACAGCTGTTTTTCAACGGATCCAGTGTATTCCTTTACCGTTTTATAATCGGAATTTTTCTTCACAAAATCCTCGTTTAATTCCGGTACCACACTGCGTGTTGCCGAGTTGATTTTCACCGTAAACGTAACCGCTTTTCCCTGCAGACTTTCTTCGCTGTAATCCGACGGGAACGTAAGATCCAGTGTTACCTTTTCTCCTTTTTTATGACCGATCAGACCGGATTCAAACCCGTCGATAAAGCTTCCGCTTCCAATGGTCAGATCCTGTTTCTTGGCCGAACCTCCGTCAAAGGTCTTCCCGTCGATCTTCCCGGTATAATCGATGTTGACCGTATCCCCATCTGCAATAGCGGTATCCTTATCCAGCTTCTTATCCTCTGCCGCTGCTTCCAGATTGCTCTTGATCTGCTCCTGTACCTCATCATCCGTAACAGAAATGGAATACGGTGCTACCGTCAATCCCTTGTATTCTCCCACTTTCAGATAATCCTTCAGATCGTAGTCGCTGTAGGACATGGAAGATCCGCAGGACGCCAGGCCGGCAGCTACAAGACCGCACAGCAGAACCGCAATGATTTTTTTCTTCATGAAATTCTCCTCTTCTCTTTTCTTTTATTCGTTTCCCCGCAGGGTTAAAACATCTTATGTATATTCTGCATAGTATCGTCCAGATCCGCCATCATCCTGGCACAGTCTTTCAGTTCCTGTGCCACATGCTCCGGCATCTCCTCCATGCGCTTGTACTTCAGCTCGTGCTCCAGACTGGCCCAGGTATCCATAGCCACCGTCCGGATCTGGATCTCGACCGGCATATGATACGTCCGGTCAGAGAGAAAAATCGGCACTTCCACCACCAGATGAAGACTGCGATAGCCGCTTTCCTTCGGATTCTTGATGTAGTCCTTACGTTTCAGCAGCTTGATATCATCCTGGCGAAGCAGACTGTCCTCTACCTTGTAAATATCATCCAGATAATTGCAAACTACACGTACACCTGCAAAATCCATGATCTTATAAACCGAATCCATTTCCATGGGCCAGCCTTTTTTCTGGATCTTTTTAAAGATGCTGTCCATGCTCTTGATCCGGCTGGTCATATGATGGATCGGGTTGTAATCGTGCTTGACGCTGAATTCATTGTCCAGAACCTCCAGCTTGGTGCTGATTTCCTTGATGGCAGCTTTATAGCGCATCCTCAAATCCGCAAAGATCCGCACCGCTTCTCTGGCGCCATCTATGGTAACGCTCATCTGAGGCGGGATCATCGCCTCTGTTATGGTAAATGTTTCGTTTTTTTCCAGTATCATATCGATCTCCCCGGCGATGCTCCGCCTTTTATGGTTCACGCGAAATCTTATATAAGTTTAACATAGATATTTGTATGTTTGGTGTGCAATTCGAAAAGTCATGTGATATTTCGGATTCTGCGAAATTTTCTAAAAATTTCGAAACACCCTATTGCAAAGTCGGAACGCATCTGTTATAGTTGCGGTAATGAAAATATTTTCATTTGCTGATATCATTTGATAATTCGAGTTATTTCAAAGCATTTACAGGATATCCTTAACTTGATTATCGAACTCTTTACGAAAATATTTTCTCCTCGTCGTCACAATTTGCAAAATTGGAGGTAGTTATGAGTAAGGTTACCAAACAAAATATGGATCAACAAAACACGGAACGTGTTGTCGACCAGGATTATCCTCTGGAACACGTCCCGAAATCTGCAAGAAAAAGCCTGCTTTCCATCAGCTGCGTGCTGGTAGGCTTCACATTCTTTACACCAACGATGGCTTCCGGCGCATCTCTGGGAGCTGCATTCAAATTCGATGAACTTATTTTAATCATTACGGCCGGAAGCATTATTCTTGGCTTATACGTTGCATCCCTCTGCTGCATCGGAGCACGGACAGGACTCACATCCGTTCTCCAGTCTAAGTACACCTTCGGTAAAGCCGGAGCCAAGTGGGCCGATATCATTCTCGGCGGCACACAGGTCTTCTGGTACGCCATCACAGGCGAATACATGGGCAGTCTCTTCGCCATGGCACTGGGCCTGGATACCTTCGGCTGGAAAGTATTCTTCATCCTGTTCTGGGGCGTTGTCATGGGTATCACTGCCCTGTACGGCGTGCGGGCTATGGCCATCGTATCCTACGTCGCTATCCCGCTGATGGCTGTTCTGATGATCATCGTCATGGTCATGGCCATCAAGGAAGCCGGCAGCATGGACGCCATCCGCGCCATCACACCGTCATCTTCTATGACCGTTACATCTGCCATTACCGTTATCGTCGGAACGTTCGCATCAGGCGGTACGCAGGCCGGTAACTGGGCCAGATTCGCCAAGACCGGAAAAACAGCATTTATCGCAGGCCTTTTCGGCTTCCTTATCGGAAACGGCGTTATGATCTTCTCCGGAATGCTGGGCGGACTGGTATTCGGCACAGGAGACCTGATTGAACTGATGATCTCCATGGGAATCGTATTCTGGGCGCTGATCATCCTGACCCTGAACATCTGGACCACCAACAACGCGACAGCTTACGCCTTCGGTATGGCCGGTGCAGAACTGTTCCACAAGAACAACAAGAAACCGTTTATCGTCGGCGGTATCATCATCGCGCTTCTGATGGCTATCTTCGGCATTTCCAATTACTTTATCCCGATGCTGAATCTACTGGGCACTTTCGTTCCTCCACTTGGCGGAGCCATCATCGGAGACTACTTCTTCGTATCGAAAGGACGCATCCCGAAACTGGAATACGTGACCTTTAAAACCTGGAGAATCGCGCCGATCATCGCCTATGTACTGGGCTGTGCAGCGGCATACTTCGGCGGCGTATTTAACGTAGGTATGCCTGCCCTTCAGGGAATCCTCATCGCCATGATCGCCATGCCGATCGTACATGCGATTTTCGTAAAATGCGGCATCAAGGACGAACACGAAGTCGCTGAAAACGCAGAATACATCTAAAGGATAAAAGAATGCTCAAAGGAACGCTGACATCAACATAAAGAAAGGACATACATATCATGAAGAATTTACTGATCAAAAACGCCAAGCTGCGTTATACCAAAGAACTGTCCGATATCCTCATCTGCGACGGAGTATTCCAGAAAATCGGAAAAATCGCAGACCCGCCAGCCGATACGGAAGTCATCGATGCTGCCGGAAATCTGGTGACTCCGCCGATCATCGATCCACACGTGCATCTGGATGCGGTTCTCGTAGCCGGTATCCTGCCGCGTAAAAACCAGACGGGCACCCTGCTGGAATCCATCGACATCTGGAGCGACTGGAAACCAGGCCTGACCAAGAAAATGCTGAAGGAAAACGCCAGAAAAGTCATCGACTGGTACATCGCCAACGGCGTGCTGCGGGTACGGACCCACGCCGACTGCACAGATCCGACCCTGCTGACGGTGGAAAGTCTGCTGGAATTAAAGGAAGACGTGAAAGACCTGATCGATATCCAGGTAGTCGCCTTCCCGCAGAACGGCATCTACTCCGATCCAGCCAACCTGGGACTGCTGGAAGAATCCATCCGCATGGGGGTTGACGTTATCGGCGGCGCCCCTCACATCGAATACACCCGAGAAGACGGCGTGCGCGATGTGGAAACCGTCTTCGAACTGGCTGAAAAACATGACAAGCTGATCGACATTCACATCGACGAGACAGGTGATCCGCACTCCCGCTTCATCGAAGTCATGGCCAAGGAAAGCATCAACCGCCACATGGGCGAACGGGCTACCGGAAGCCACACTACGGCCATGCATAACTACGACAATGACTATGCCTACAAACTGATCGGCAACCTGGCGAGAGCCAACATGAATATGATCGTCAACCCGTCAGCCAATCTGCTGCTGCAGAGCAGAATGTGCGGCTATCCGAAACCTCGCGGCATTGCACGTGCCGATGAAATGCTGGCAAGAGGCGTCAACGTATCCATTGGTCACGACTCCGTTATGGACCCTTGGTATTCCCTGGGCAAAGCATGTCTGCTGCAGCAGGCGTTCCTCATGCTCCACGCCGGTCATATGAACGGGTCCGAGCAGATCCAGCAGGTGTTCGATATGATCACTACCAATTCTGCAAAGACTCTGCATCTGGACAACTACGGCATTGCAGAAGGCAATCAGGCCGACCTGATCATCTTCGATGCTGCTACAGAAGACGACATCCTTCGTCTGCAGTCGGAATGCACCTATGTGATCCGTAAAGGAAAGATCATCTGCCAGACGACCCCGGCACAGCGTAAGCTGACATACGGCGCAGAACCGTCTTATGTAGACTTTAAATTATAGAAACATCTCCCCTTTTGAGAAAGCCTGTCCTTCCAACGACAGGCTTTCTCTCTGGATTCCCGGAGGGTTCTTCCAAGGCCGCTCTATACAAATTCAGATTTTTTTGATAAAATCAAAGAAAACGCGAGGAGCAGAGTATTGAATATCAAAGAAGTTGCAGAAAAAGCGGGCGTCTCCATCACCACGGTATCACGCGTCCTCAATAATCCGGAAATGGTTTCGGAAAAGACCAAGGCCAAAGTCCTGAACGTCATGGACCAGCTGAATTACACGCCTAACTGGTTTGCCCGTCACCTGCAGAAGTCACGGACCAACGTGATCGGCATGCTGATTCCCGATACGCTGGAGCAGTCCTATATGGAGATCACTAAGGGCGTCGAAAAAATCGCACGCCAGAAAAACTGCAGCATCATACTTTGCAGCACCGAATTCGATCCGAACGTAGAAGCCGACTACATCACTACGCTGACAGAACGGAGCATAGACGGTCTCATCCTCACCTCTCCGTCCATCGACCGAAAGCAGTTTGCACGTCTCAAAAGCCGAGACGTGCCTTTCGTGTTCATCGGAAAAAACGAATTCAGTGAAGAAGCCAACACCGTTTGCACCAACGACGATACGGCGGCGGAAGAGGCAGTAGATTATCTGATCCAGTCGGGGCGCAGGAACATCGCCATCATACTTTCCGACCACCCGGAAAACGACAATCACGATAAACTGACAGGCTGCAGGCGCGCTTTGCAGAAGCACGGGCTGATCCTGCACCCGGACCATATCCTGCATGCGGAAAACACTCTGGAAAACGGCTACATCGCATTCAGCAAACTGCTGGAAATGTCAAATCGGCCGGACGCCGTATTCATCGCCACCGACACCATGGCTCTGGGAGCCATCGAAAAGCTGAACCAGGCCGGACTGACCCCGGATGAAATCGCCATCATCGGCTTCGACGACCTGCAAGTGGGTGCCGTCATCGAGCCGAAATTAACGACCGTTACCAAGCCGTCCTACCGGATGGGAATGACCGCAGGGAGGCTGCTTTTCGACATGATCGAAGAAGAGGATGCAGACGATGCGCCGCAAACCATCGTGCTTCAGTCTCGACTGAAGATCCGAAAGTCCTGCGGCAATAAAGAACGTTTGAAGGAAATCTGGTAAGGAGGAATCTATCATGTACGCAACCGATCTCATGGGGCTGACCCTGGACAATCCCGTTATCATCGCCCCAGGGCCGTGGAGCCGCGGCGAAAAACTGAAGGACGCCCTGCAGTGCAGCGCCGGAGCTATTATCACCGAAAGCATCGTCAGCGAGTCCTACTCCGATACCTGTCCGCGGTACACCTGCAGCAGCGACAACCGGGGACTCCAGAACATCCGGCTTTACAGCGCCCTGGAACTGGAAGAGTGGATCCACTGGCTGGACGAGGCGCACAGAAATAAGCGCTACGGTTCTTCCTCCAAGCTGATCGCATCCATCATGGGGACTTCTCCCTCCGAGCTGAGCTATCTTGCAAAGAAAATCGAAAAGACCGGGATCGACGGAATCGAAATCGGCTTTGCCTGTCCGATGGGGGAAGGCCAGGATATCATCGCAGGAGACCCGGAACGGGTGTATGCTTACACCAGCGAAGTGGTCAAATCCGTCCATGTACCGGTTTCAGTCAAGTTGAGCGCAGCCGCCGGCAATTTATCCGCAGTCGTGGAAGCAGCCGGCAGAGCCGGTGCATCAGGCATCAGCGGCATCGACACCCTCCGCTGCATCCTGAAGATCAATATCGAAACCGGCAAACCGGACCTTCCTACTTACGGAGGATATTCCGGAGCACCGATCCGTCCCATCGGTCTGGCCACCATCGCCAGCATCGCCCAGTGCACAGACCTTCCGGTCATCGGCATGGGCGGGATCGAAAACAGTGAAAACCTCATCGAGTACATCATGGCGGGCGCCAGCGCCGGAGCCATCGGAACAGCGATCCTGCTCCACGGCTACGATGTAGTTGCCCGTACCATACGGGATCTGGAAAGCTGGCTTCAGGCTCATGGAGTCAAATCCATCGAAGAGATCCGTGGACGGGCTCTGCCGGAACTCCATTCCTTTGAAGAGATCAAGCGGGATCTGAAACAAGCCCGGTTTATAGAAGCAACAAACGATGCATCTTTCAGGAACCGGGCAGAATGCAGAGAATGCCGCGAATGTATCGACTGCTGCCTCCACAATGCCATTTCTTCACCGGTCAGCCCAGGTCACCCAGGCAGCCAAATCCAGATCGATCCGGATCTCTGCGACGGATGCGGACTTTGCGTCAGCGTCTGTCCTGAGCAAAAACTGATCTTATGCCGGCTGTAGCGCCAGAGCATCAAAAAAACTGCGACACCAGCCGCAGTTTTTCTTTTCTCTATCCCGTTATACATATTTCTTCATATACTTCAGCGCGTTCTTTTCCAGCCGGGAAACCTGCGCCTGACTGATGGCGATCTCGTTGGCCACCTCCATCTGGGTCTTTCCCTCGAAAAACCGCATGGTGAGGATATGCTGCTCCCTGGGGGACAGCTTTTTCATCGCCTCCGACAAAGACAGATTCTCGATCCACTGTGCGTCGGTGTTCTTCATGTCACGAATCTGGTCCATCACGTAGATGGGATCTCCGTCGTCGTTGTACACCGGCTCAAACAGGGACACCGGATCCTGGATAGCGTCCAGCGCCAGCACCACGTCTTCCCGCGGCAGCTCCAGCTCTCTGGCGATTTCCTCCACCGACGGTTCCCTCTGCAAAGTCCGCCCCAGCTTTTCCCGCGCCGTCAGAGCGCGATACGCCGTATCACGAACCGAACGGGATACCCGGATGCTGTTGTTGTCCCGAAGATACCGCCGCACTTCACCCACGATCATGGGCACTGCATAGGTCGAAAACTTGACTCCATGAGACAGATCAAAGTTGTTGAGCGCCTTGATCAGCCCCACGCATCCCACCTGAAACAGGTCGTCCGGATTCTCCCCGCGACCCGAAAATTTTTGTATCACACTAAGAACAAGCCGGAGATTCCCGCGGATAAATTCATCCCGCATCTGTTCATCTCCGGCTTTGATTGCCTCCAGCATTTCCTGCATCTCCCTGTCCCGGTACCGGGGCAGTTTCGACGTATTCACGCCACAAATCTCAACCTTACTGGCCATAAATCATGAACCTCACATCCCTTTTGCTCCCCTAAAGCAACTCGATGCCGTACTATATTTATGTGCAAATAAGGTCTATTTTATTCTGTTTTCCCTTAGATTAGATCAGGGCTTTTTTCAGGATCTCGATGCCCTGATCGATCTCATCATACGTAATGGTAAGCGGCGGAAGGAGTCTCACTTTGTCCTTTGCAGTGAGCACCATCAGGCCTTCTTCCAGAGCCTTTTTCACTACTTCGCCAGCTTCTTTTCCCTCTACGGAAACGCCCAGCATCATGCCCAGACCGCTGACAGCCGTTACGTGCGGCAGAGCCTGAAGCTTTTCCTTCAGATAAGCGGATTTTTTCTGCACTTCCTCCAGGAACGCATCGTCCATGCGAGTCAGCACTTCTACAGCTCCGGCACATGCCACAGGGTTTCCTCCGTAAGTCGTTCCATGATCTCCCGGCTTCAGCACGTCGCAGCACTTTTCGCCCATGAGGACGCCGCCGATCGGCAGACCGCCGCCGATGCCCTTTGCAAAGGTTACGATGTCCGGAGTTACGTCAAAATATTCATATGCAAAGAGCTTTCCGGTACGTCCGATACCCGTCTGCACTTCGTCTACGATGAACACCAGATCGTGCTCGCGACAGAGCTCTTCCGCAGCCTTTACGAACGCCGGATCCAGATCCAGCACGCCGCCTTCGCCCTGTACCATTTCCATCATGATGGCGCAGACGTCATCGTCTACCAGCGATTTCAGCTGTTCGATGTTGTTGGCTTCGCAATATTTGAAGCCTTCCAGGAACGGTGTAAAGAACTTGTGATACTTTTCCTGCCCCGTCGCTGTAATGGTCGCCATAGTTCTTCCGTGGAAAGAATTTGCCAGGGAAATGATCTTGTTCACATGTTCTCCCCGCTGCGTCGTACCATATTTACGAGCCGTCTTGATGGCCGCTTCATTGGCCTCCGCGCCGGAATTGCCGAAGAAGACCTTTTTCAGTCCCGTTTTCTTCGTCAGAAGATCCGCAGCCTTGACCTGCGGTTCGGAGTAAAACAGATTGGATACGTGCTGCAGCTTTTTCAGCTGCGCCGTTACCGCTTCCACCCATCCGTCGTCGCAGAAGCCCAGACAGTTTACGCCGATTCCTGCGGTGAAGTCGATGTATTCCTTGCCGTCCACGGAAACGCATTTCGCGCCCTTGCCGTGGTCAGCTACCATATCATAACGGGAATACGTTCCCACGATTTTTTCCTGATCTAATTTCTGAATTTCTGTCTTATTCATTCCAGTATTTCTCCTCGCTTTCCTGTATGATTGCCGTACCGATACCTTTGTTGGTGAAGAACTCCAGCAGCAGACTGTGAGGGATCCGCCCATCCATGATATGGATCCGGGAAACCCCATCCTTCAGAGCTTCGATACAGTTGCGGATCTTCGGCAGCATACCGCCCTGGATCACTCCTTCTTCCACCAGTTTTTCTGCTTCGTCTACATAAAGTTCTGAAATAACGGAAGCCGGATCCTCCGGATCCATCCGCACCCCTTCCACGTCGGAAAGGTAGGCCAGCTTCTCCGCCTTCAGCGCTGTCGCGATAGCGCTGGCTGCTTCATCGGCATTGATGTTGTAGGCGTCGCCGTTTTCATCCATCCCGATCGGGTATACGATCGGCAGGAAGTCCTGTTCCATGAGATCCTGCAGGATCTTCGTGTCTACGGACTTGATGTCGCCCACGTAGCCGATGTCACGGCCGTCCACATATTTCTTTTCTACCTTCAGCATACCGCCGTCCATGCCGCTGATCCCGGCAGCCTGTACGCCCAGCGTCTGCACGTTGGCCACCAGATCCTTGTTGACCTTGCCCAGCACCATCTGAGCGATCTCGATGGTCTCTTTATCGGTCACACGCAGCCCGCCTACGAACTCCGTTTCCTTGCCGGCCTTGTCCACCCAGCGGCTGATTTCCTTGCCCCCTCCGTGTACGATGATCGGCTTGAATCCTACCAGCTTCAGCAGCACCACGTCCTGAATGACTTCCCGCTTCAGCTCTTCATCTATCATAGCACTTCCGCCGTACTTTACAACAATTATTTTATCGTGAAATCTTCTGATATATGGCAGAGCCTCGATGAGCACCTCCGCCTTTTCTAAATATTTCTGGTCAACCATGTTTAACTCCTGTAATCTCCGTTGATTTTAACGTAATCATAAGTCAGATCGCAGCCCCAGGCCGTCGCTTCTGCCTCGCCCTGATGCATGTCCACGTAGATCTGAATTTCTTCTTCTGCAAGGATTTTGGACGCTTCCTCTTCACTGTATTCCTTATGGCGCGATCCCTGGCATACCAGGACCTTACCCTTGGCCGAAGCCATCTCCACGTCGATGTTCTCCGTGCTGAATTCGCCGTCCGTATAACCGATAGCGCAGAGGACTCTGCCCCAGTTGGCGTCCGCTCCGAAGATAGCCGCCTTCAGCAGGTTGGAAGAAATGACCGTCTTGCTGATTTTGGCTGCCGTCTCCTGATCCGGCGCTCCCGTCACCTGACATTCGATCAGCTTGGTAGCGCCTTCGCCGTCACGAGCCAGCTTCTTGGCCAAATAGGTCGTCACCATGGAAAGAGCTTCACAGAACGCATCGTAATCCATTCCCTCCCCTGTGATCTCAGCATTGCCTGCGAGACCGTTGGCCATCACAGCTACCGTATCGTTGGTGGACATATCGCCATCCACACAGATCTGGTTGTAGCTGGTCTTTACATCTTTTTTCAAAGCCTTGTTCAGCATTTCCGGGGAAATCGCTGCATCCGTCGTAATAAAGGAAAGCATGGTAGCCATATTAGGATCGATCATTCCGCTTCCCTTGGCGATGCCTCCGATATAACAGGTATTGCCCTCCAGTTCAAATTCCACAGCGATGGATTTCGGGATCGTATCCGTCGTCATGATAGCCTCTGCCGCTTCCCGGCCGCCGTCATAGCTGATGCTCTGCGCCAGCTGCGGCACACCGCTTTCAAACGGCTTGATCGAAAGCTCCTGCCCGATAACGCCTGTGGAGCACACGATGATATCCTCTGCAGAAAGTCCCAGTGCTCCGCCCGTGATCTCGCAGGTTTTCTCCGCGATTTCCATTCCATTGGGAGCACAGGTATTAGCGTTGCCGCTGTTGCAGATCACAGCCTGCGCCTTGCCGTCGGCAAGATGCTCCTTCGTCACCGCCAGCGGCGCTCCCTTTACTTTATTCGTTGTATATACGGCTGCCGCGCTGCACATCACGTCACTTGCGATCATAGCCAGATCCTTCTTGGTGCTCCCGACCTTGATGCCGCAGTTCATGCCGCCGGCACGAAAACCCTTCGCGCTGCAGACGCCTCCGTCAATGTATTTCATCTATAACAACCCCTTTCCTTCGTCGATTCCAAGCATTATGTTCATGTTCTGGATGGCAGCACCGGATGCTCCCTTGCCCAGATTGTCGTATGTTGCTACCAGCAGGATGTGATCGTCATTTCCGCTCACAGTCACTTCCAGCCGGTTGGTACCCGCCAGGCGATTGGCCGCGATGAATCCGTTATCGTCCATCTCATCCACTGCGCTCACCAGGACCTGACCTTTGTAATATTCCTTCATGACTTTCTTGACAGCCCCAATGCCGCCCTGAATACCTGTCACCGGGATCGTCACTTCCATGCCGCTGTAGTAATCCGCTACCACCGGCATGAACGCAGGAGCCTGTGTCAGCCCTGTCGCTGCCTTGATCTCCGGAAGATGCTTGTGCATCTGCGAAATGCCGTACTGCCGCGGACTCTTCAGCGGATCCTTTGCAGGATCGAGAGCTGCTCTGTCCTCCGCTTCGTACTGAGCGATCATCTTCTTACCACCGCCGCTGTATCCCGTCAAAGAAAACGCCGCTACCGGATAATCCTTCGGCAGAAGTCCTGCCTCCAGAAGCGGTTTCGTCAGCAGGATCACGCCCGTGGCATGGCATCCCGGCACCGCTACACGGTTGCTGGCCTTGATTTTTTCTCTCTGGCCGCTGCAAAGTTCCGCCATACCGTATACCCAGTCGGGATCGGTACGATGTGCCGTGGAAGTATCTAAAATCCTGCAATCTTTCGGAGCCGCCGCCGCGATCTCACGAGCCGCCGCATCCGGCAGACACAGGAAAGAAATATCCGCCTGTCTGATCAGCGCCAGACGCGCATCCAGATCCTTTCTCTTATCCGCCTCAATATTCAATAGCTGTATATCATCTCTCTTCTGAAAATACTGATGTATTTTCAGACCTGTTGTTCCTTCTGCTCCATCGATAAAAACATTATATTTCATAGCACCCTCCTGCCGCGCATATTTATTCAGATAATGTATAATAATACAACGATTACAGGCGGATTTCAAGGTCTTTGTCGAAATAAATTGTGAAAAATCCCTGAAAAAGTATACCTTTTTTCAGGGATTTTACTGAAATCTACCCAAGTTTTCGAATTTCACTCTGCAGCCTGCCGATGATCTTCTTTTCCAGCCTGGAAATATAGGACTGGGAGATACCCATACAGTCTGCCACTTCCTTCTGGGTCATCTCCCGGCTGCCTGCAAGCCCGAACCGCATCTCAACGATCTCCCGCTCCCTGCCGGACAGCTTGTTCATGGCATATCCCAGCAGCTTGCGGTTCACTTCTTCTTCGATATGCCCGTACACCTCGTCGCTTTCCGTTCCCAGAATATCCGAAAGCAGCAGCTCGTTGCCATCCCAGTCTACGTTGAGAGGCTCATCCAGCGATACCTCGCCCTTCGTCTTGCTGGTCCTCCGCAGATGCATGAGGATCTCGTTCTCGATACAGCGTGACGCATACGTGGCCAGCTTGATGTTCTTTTCGATCTTAAAGGTATTGACCGCCTTGATGAGCCCGATGGTCCCGATGGAGATCAGATCCTCCACATTGACTCCGGCGCTTTCAAACTTTCTGGCGATGTACACCACCAGCCGCAGATTATGCTCGATGAGAAGATCCCGCGCCGCCTTGCTTCCCGCCATAAAGGCTTCCACCGCCTGCCGTTCCTCCTCTGCAGACAGCGGCGGCGGCAGGGTGTCGCTCCCGCCTATGTAAAACAGGCTTCCCTTTCCTTTTTTCCTTCTTCGGCTCAAAAAGCTCTTCCACTTTTCCAGCACTGCATTCCAATAACCCATCTGCACTTCCCCCTTTTTCATCTCTTCATCATATCCCGCGACAGCAGCACGCAAGGCTCCTCATCTTTCGCTCCTGCAAAGGCTCCACCGAACACTTCCAGCTCTTCCCCGGCTCCTGCCAGAAAGACGCCGCTGCATCTGCCTCCGGCAAACTCCAGAACGTCTGTCCTTACGGCAGGCAAAAGTCCGGAAACTCCTACAGCTGCATACGGGATCATGCGAAACCGTTCCGGACTGATAACGCCGCTGCGTTCCAGATGCTCCCACAAAGTCGAGGAGGCTACCGCTGCGCTTTTGCCGCTGATGGGATCACGCAGTCCGTTTCCCGTATCCAGAAACGCCCGAACCTCCTGCTCCCAGTCTCCGATTCGGATCCTGACAGTAAACACGTGCTCCCGGTAAAACTTCGTCCGATCCACCACAGCGATGATCCTCCTGGCGGCGAATACCGATACTCCCAGAAACAGAGCCAGCACGCCAGCCTTCAAGTCTCCCGTGTAGATCCCGCCCGGCGCATACATCCCTGTATGGCCGAAAGCCAGCAGCAGCGCCATGGTAACGCCGCCCAGAAAACAGGTCAGCAGCGTAAAGACTGCCGCCCGCACCGCCAGTCTCCGGCAGCCGAACACCACCAGACATACCATCACTGCGAACGCCCCTTCCATCAAAATGTTCCAGGGAGTCCTCACCGGCAAAAAAATCACGAAGGAAAACCCGCCGCACAGCACAGCCCCGGCAGTCAGCCGGATCATCCTGCTCCACGCATGCAGATCCACCCGGAAGATCACCGCCGTCAGATACAGGAGCACGCCGCCCGTTATGAAATTTTCCAGAAACAGAATATCCCCATAGACGATCACGACCCTGCCTCCTTCCAGCCTTTCTCACCCTCCTGCTATCCATCCTGCAGCTCCCAGACGCCCGTCCGGTATATGATATCCGTGATTATACACCCGCCGCCGCGCACAATCTGTCGAAACCCACACCCGGTCTTTGCATAAAATCCGCCGAAATGCAGCAGACCCCGCGTCAAACGCAGGAATCCTCGTAAAAAAATAAGACCCCGGAAATTCCGAAGTCTTATGATTTCAGCTTTTATTCGCTTTTTTATTTTGCTCAGCGGCTTAGAGAGCCTTCTTAGCAGTTTCGCACAGCTGTGTGAATGCTGCAGGATCGTGGATAGCCAGCTCGGACAGCATCTTTCTGTTGATGTCGATGTTGGACTTCTTTAATCCGTCGATCAGTCTGCTGTAGGAGATGTCGTTCATTCTTGCAGCAGCGTTGATTCTTGCGATCCACAGTTTTCTGTAGTCTCTCTTCTTGTTCTTTCTGCCTACATATGCGGAGCGGAGAGCTCTCATCGTAGCCGGCTTAGCTGCTCTGAACGTCTTGCTCTTAGCGCCATAGTAGCCTTTCGCCATCTTTAAAACTTTTTTATGTCTCTTGTGTGCGTTTACACCCTTTTTTACTCTTGCCATTGTTCGACCTCCTTACTTGCTCAATACTGCCTTAATTCTCTTCAGATCTGCACTTGTTAATGTTGTAGCCTTTCTGAGGCCTCTCTTTCTCTTCTGGCTCTTTTTCGTAAGAATGTGGCTCTTGTATGCTTTATTTCTCTTTACTTTTCCGGAACCTGTTATTTTGAATCTTTTGCATGCGCCTCTGTGAGACTTCATTTTCTGCTTTGCCATGGTATTTTCCTCCTGTATTTTATATTAATAATGCTTAATACTTACTTATCCGATTTCGGTGTAAGGATCATCGTCAGGCTTCTGCCTTCGAAATTAGGCTTCTTATCGATGTCGCCCACTTCCGATACCGCTTCGGCAAACTTGTTCATAACTTCCATGCCGCGCGCAACGTAATCCTTCTCTCTTCCGCGGAAACGCAGGCTGACCTTCAGCTTGTCTCCCTCTTTCAAGAACTTTGCTCCTGTCTTCGCCTTGACCATGATGTCGTGGTCTTCGATGAACGTGGACAGGCGGATTTCCTTTACCTGAGTGGTTTTCTGCTTCTTCTTGGCTTCCTTTTCTCTCTTCTGAAGCTCGTACTTGTACTTCCCGTAATCCAGGATCTTGCAGACCGGCGGATTTGCCTTCGGTGAAATGCAAACCAGATCCAGCCGCTTCTCTTCGGACAGCGCCAGCGCTTCCTCACGGCTCATGATACCCATCTGCGTACCGTCTGCAGCGATAACTCTCAGTTCCTTTGCACGAATTTCTTCGTTTATCATAGCTTCTCTGCTAATTTCCTTACACCTCCAAAAATTATAAAAGGCGGATTCAACGATCCGCCTCTGTACACTCACACATTTCATCAGCCGCTTGGCTCTCGCTAAAACGGCCTTCCGCCTTTTCGGAAAAATGTTTCGTATTGAACCCGGGTAGCCGCAGCCTCCAGGTGAGAAGCGGATTACTTCTTCTTTGCTACCTGAGTAGAATACCATAAATCCGCTCCGCGTGCAAGCAGTTTCTTCCCTTTTACGCTTCTTTCTGCAAAATTTTCTCCCGCGCTTCTTTCTCTGCTTTCTGCAAAGACTCCGCAAAGCGCTTTGCAGAACCTAAAGTCCAAGAATCTCCTTCAGCTCTTCTTTGGAACGAAGGCCAACTAACTTGTTCGCTTCCTTGCCATCCTTGAAGAGCATGAGAGTCGGGATGCTGGTGATGCCGAACTTGAGGGCCAGCATCTGTTCCTCGTCCACGTTGACTTTGCCGATCTTCACGGCGTCGGATTCTGCTGCGATCTCATCCAGTACAGGACCCTGCATCCGGCACGGCCCGCACCAGGTTGCCCAGAAGTCGATGAGCACCGGCGTTTTGGATTCTAACACTTCTGTTTCGAAATTGTCGTTTGTTATAGTAATGATATTCATTTTTTGTCCTCCTTTCTATAATCCCTTTTCTTCCTGTCCCCTATTGTTCCCCTCTTACTTACTATCATACAGATTTATACTGGACTGTCAAGGTGAATTTTATACATTTTCTTGTGAAAATCGATTTTTACGTGTATTATATATAAAGGTAAGAAAAGGAGAAGTTATGGCTGACAACATTATGGAAACGATCAAGATCAAAGATCTGCTGCCGATCCTGGACGGGATCAGCGACGCGGTGTTCATCGACGGCGGTGACGGGCATTTCGTATGGTGTAACAGCGCCTGCGAGGAACTGTACCAGATTTCCTACGCCGACGCCAAGGGCACCCACGTGGAGGATCTGGAGAAAATGGGCATCTTCGCACCTTCCGTCACCCGCAGAGTGCTGGACGAAAACCGCGAAATAACCATCATCCACGAAAATAAAAACGGCAAGAAGCTGCTGACCACGGGTACTCCGCTTTACAACGGACACAAGGAGATTGCCCTCATCATCACCGTTTCCCGCGACATCACCCGGCTGACAGAGGACAACGATTCTTCCGAACCGGACGCCGGCAAGCTGCTGCAGCTCAACGATATCGACGGCATCGAGGCCCCTGGCGGCGACATTATTTCCAGCAGCCAGACTATGCAGAACGTAATGCTCCTGACCAAACGCCTGGCTTCCGTCAACACGACGGTGCTGATCACTGGGGAGTCGGGAGTCGGCAAAGGTCTCATCGCCAAACAGCTCCATGAAGAAGGCAACCGCTGCGACAAGCCTTTTGTGACCGTAAACTGCGGCGCCATCCCGGACAATCTCATCGAATCGGAACTCTTCGGCTATGCGCCGGGGGCATTCACCGGTTCCAGAGCCGACGGCAAGAAAGGACTGTTTGAGGTGGCTCAGAACGGGACTATTTTCTTAGATGAAATCTCCGAGCTTCCTTTAAATATGCAGGTAAAGCTGCTTCGCGTCATTCAGGAGCGTGAGATCACGCCGGTAGGCGGCGTAAAACCGATCCCCATCGATGTGCGTATCGTCTCAGCGACCAACCGGGATCTGGAGGAACTGGTACGTCAGGATAAATTCCGGGAGGATCTGTACTACCGGCTCAACGTTGTTCCTATCAGCGTACCTCCGCTGCGGGACCGGCCGGAGGACATTCTTCCTCTGATCCAGAGCAACCTCCACAAGTACAATGAAAACCTGGGGGAACACAAGGTGTTAAGCTCCGAGGCTCTGACGGTCCTTCTAAAGTATCCGTGGCCCGGGAATGTTCGTGAACTGCAGAACATCATCGAGCGTCTCATCATCACTACCAACGATGAAGTGATCACCGAAGAGAACCTTCCGATTTTTATCAAGCAGGAAGCGGAAACAAACGCCAACACGAAAACAGACCTTTCCCTGGCAGCCGCCATGGAAAAAGCAGAACGTGATATTCTTAGCAATGCCCTGGCCAACTATAAATCCACCCGAGCCATCGCCAAAGTGCTGCAGGTCAGTCAGCCTACGATCGTCCGAAAGCTTCATAAATACGGGCTTTCAGGCTCTGGAGAGGAAAATTAGGGGTGATGGAATCCATAGCTGTTGCGACGAACTTCGTAGTATTTCAAGTCTAATTTTCCCGATTTTTATGCGATTTTACATGCGATACATTTTTGTATCAGCGATACATTTTTGTATCAATCGCCATAAATCAGTGATTTTAAAGGGATTTCCGTGTTAAATATTACACAAACAATCTGTGATACATTTTTGTATCGCAGATTTCTTTTTTTGCGTTTTATCCGGAAATCTCTCTCGTGAGGTATTTTGTTGTGTATACATTATATTATTTTGTTCTTTGGGGGTCTGGACTGGCTAATTCCAAGGCTTTTCGGCTTTTTTGTTTTTTTCTGCAAAGAATTTTTGCAAAGATGACAAGTTTTTTCACATGTTTGGCACACTAATTGCGTAGTATATAGGTGGCGCCGAAAGGTGCCCTGCTAAAGATTGTTATTTTATAGAATAAAAAGGAGGACTTTAAAATGGCAGATTTAAACTTTGCTGAATACGTTGCAGGTTTAGTAGAAAAAGCAAGAAAAGCACAGGCTATCGCTAACAACTTCACACAGGAAGATGTTGATCTGATCACTGCTGCTGTTACTTACAACCTCACTAAGCCGGAAAAGGCTAAGATGTATGCTGAAATGCTGGTTGAAGAATCCGGCATGGGTATCGCAGAAGACAAGGTTGGTAAGATCTATGGTAAGGTTTGGGGAGCTTATCTCCAGATGAAGGGTCAGAAATCCGTTGGTCTGATCGAAGATAATAAAGAAACTGGAATGCAGAAATGGGCTAAGCCAATGGGCGTTGTTGCTGGTATCATGCCTGTAACAAACGGAGAAGCTACTCCGATCGTTAAGTCCAACATGGCTCTGAAAACTAGAAACGCTATCATCCTGGCTCCACACCCTAAGTGCAAGAAGCTGAACGTTGTTATCGTTGACGAAATCAGAGCTACTCTGAAGAAGTTAGGATATCCAGAAGACTTAGTACAGTCCGTAGAACCAGAATACGTTAAGCTGCAGACTTCTCAGGAACTGATGAAGCAGTGCGACTTCATCCTGGCTACTGGCGGTGAAGCTCTGGTTGAAACAGCTTACTCCTCCGGTACTCCGGCTATCGGCGTAGGCGTTGGTAACTGCGTATCCATCGTAACTGGCAAGACTCCAATGGACAAGGTTGCTGAAATGATCGTTAAATCCAAGAGATACGACAACGCAACTTCCTGCTCCACTGAAAACAACATCATCGTATTCGAAGACTGCTATGATGAATTCGTAAAGGAAATGGAAGCTCACGGAGCTGTAATGTTCAAGGAAGGTTCCGAAGAGAAAGAAAAGCTGAAGGTTGCTATGTGGCCTAACACTCCTAACGATCACGTTCTGAACAGAGCTATCGTTGCTCAGAATGCTGAAACTATCGCTAAGATCGCTGGTATCGACGTACCTGCTGGCACTGCAGTTCTGATGGCTGAAGAAAACGGTGCTGGACTGGATCACCCGTTCGCAGGCGAAAAGCTGTCCCCTGTATCCGGCGTACAGAAAGCTAAGGATCTGGACGACGCTATCGACAAGATGATGGCTTGCCTCGAATACCAGGGTAAGGGCCACAGCTGTGGTATCCACACTACTGACGTTGAAGACGTTAACAAACTGGCTGCAGTAGCTCCTGTAACGAAGTGCGTTGTTAACCAGCCGCAGTGCCTGACTAACTCCGGTGGCTGGGATTGCGGATTCCCTGTATCCATGACTCTGGGCTGCGGTACTTGGGGCGGAAACAGCGTATCCCACAACGCTACTTGGAAAGACCTGCTCAACTTCACTTACGTTTCCAGACAGATTCCTAACTGGAAGCCAGAAAAGGCTGAAGATTTCATCGATGCAGATGTAATCGCTAAGGTTGACGCATAAGCACAGCTTATCTTCAATAATACCGGTTGCTCTCCAGCACCGGATAAGTACGATTTAGATTGTTCTTTGAGAATGGGGATCCCGTGATCCCCTTCTCAATCAATAAAAAGGAGATTTGAAATGTCAGCAATTAAAGAAAAAGATAAAAAGTATAACTTACATTCCTGGTCTGCTCAGAATAAAGTAGATCCGATCGTTGTAACTAAGGCTGAAGGTCTGTACTTCTGGGATGAAAACGGCAAGAAGTATGCAGACATGTCTTCTCAGCTGGTTAACTCCAACCTGGGACACGGCAACAGAGCTATCATCGACGCTATCGTAGAACAGGCTAACAAGATCCCGTTCATGGGACCTGCTTTCGCTATGGACTGCAGAGCTGATGCTGCTGAAGCTGTTGTTGAAGCTACTGGCTTCAAAGGCGGTAAAGTATTCTTCACAAACGCTGGTGCTGAAGCGAACGAAAACGCTATCAAGATCGCTAGACAGTACACTGGCAAGCTGAAGATCTTCTCCCAGTACAGATGCTACCACGGTTCTTCCGCTGGCGCTGGTATGCTGACTGGTGAACCGAGACACTTCTTCAACGAACCGGGCGGCCCTGGATTCGTTAAGTACGATGGACCTTATGCTTACAGAGCACCTAAGGCTTGCAAGTTCGAAAACGAAGACGATGTTGCTGATTTCTACCTCGAACTGCTGGAAAACCAGATCCTGTACGAGGGACCGGAACAGATCGCAGCTATCTGGCTCGAATCCGTTGTAGGTTCCAACGGCGTTCTGATCGCTCCAGTTAAGTGGTATCAGGGCGTTAGAGCTCTGTGCGACAAGTACGACATCCTGATGGTAGCTGACGAAGTTATGGCTGGATGGTACAGAACTGGTAAGTGCTTCGCATTCATGAACTTCGGATATGAACCGGACATGATCACATTTGCTAAGGGCTGCACTTGCGGATACGTTCCTCTCGGCGGCGTTGTTATGCAGGAAAAGATCGCTAAGTTCTTCGACGAAACTTCCATGGGATGCGGCCTGACTTACTCTGCTCACCCAATGGGTTGTGCTGCAGCTGCTGCAACTATCGCAGAATACAAGAAGGAAGACATCGAAAACAAGATGAAGGTTACAAGCAAAGTTTTAGCTGACATCTTAGACGGATATGTAGAAAGCCACGCTTCCGTAGGACAGGTTAGACACATTGGTCTGTTCTCCGCTATCGAGCTGGTTAAGGATAAGGAAACCAGAGAACCGCTGGTACCGTTCGGCAAGGACCCAGAAGGCATCATGCCTAAGATCCTGGGAATGCTGAAGGCTGACGGATTCTGGACTTATTCCCACGAAAACATGATCGTTGTTTGCCCTCCACTCATCATCACTGAAGAAGAGCTGAGAGAACAGATGGCTATCATGGACAAGGTATTAGATTCTGTAGATCAGATGATCTAGTCTATAGATCAATAAAGTACTCCTAAAAAAGCAGGTGGATTTTCCACCTGCTTTTTTGTTTGCATTTTAGCCGGATCGAGAACCTTCTTTCCTCTTCTGCTCTGCCTAATCCTCCTTGGAGTGGATCGCATCTGCCGGACATTCATCCATGGCAAGCTCCGCCTTATCGAAGGCTTCATTGCTGATGGGCTCATCAATGGCAACAGCCACACCCGTTTCCGCCATATGGAATACTTCCGGACACATGCCCTCGCACAGTCCACAGCCAATACAATTCTCGTCTACATAATACCTCATGATTATACCTCCTTAATTTGTCGCCCCTTGCGGGCGACATTGACGTCCCCCGGGGGACTCCTCTGTTTGTCATCCGTCAGGATGACATTGACGCGCCCCGGGGCGCTCCTTCTTATTAGTTTCCTCTTTCGATGGCCTAAATATACCAGGAAAACACAGGAAAATCCGTTGGAAATACAACAAATCCCGTCAAAAGAACAGCAAACACGTGTTTACTTTTTGTTCTTTTTATGATATGCTATTATTATCTATAAAGGAGGACGCTGCTATGTCAAAAGACCGTGAACAAAGAATACTCGCTTATATGAAGAACGAAATCAAAACGAAAGGATACCCTCCTACGGTACGCGAGATCTGTTCTGCACTGAACATCAAATCCACGTCTACCGCCCACAAAGACATCGCAAGTCTTGTGAAACAAGGCTTTATCAAGAAGGATCCTTCCAAGCCGCGTGCTCTCATGATCGTAGACGACTCTATTCCGGAATCTGCGGAACAAATGCCATCAGAGGCTTCCGTTCCGTCTATGAATAGAAATCTCACTACAGATGCCGCTTACCACACACCGGTAGTGGAAGTCCCCGTAGTAGGCAGGATCGCTGCCGGAACGCCGATCCTGGCAGAACAGAACATCGAAGACAGCTTCCCGATCCCCAGCCGGTTTCTGGGTACCGGCCGCAATTTCATGCTGGTAGTCAAGGGCGAAAGCATGATCGAAGCCGGAATCATGGACGGAGATTACATTCTAGTTGAACAGCAGAACAGCGTCCGTAACGGCGATATCGTAGTCGCCATGGTCGATGGCTTCGAAAGCGAAGCCACCGTCAAAACCTTCTATAAAGAAGCCGACCACATCCGCCTGCAGCCGGAGAACTCCACCATGAGCCCGATCATCGTCAAGGATGTTAAGATCCTGGGCAAGGTCAAAGGCGTATTCCGGTATTTTTAAATCATAGCGCTTACAATCAAAACGGAGCATATCTGCTTACGGAGGCGATTTTCCGCAGACGCCGCACGCACCACACAAAGTCATTATGGGTGCGGACGAAGCGTCGAGGACTTTCGCCGCAGTAAGTTGCTATGCTCCGTTATTCGAGTCTATTTTACTAACAGTTTCTTAATCCCTGCATCCAGCCCGTCGAGAGTCAGCTCGTACATCGGGAACACTTCCCGGATCGCCTGGATCGTCTTGTATCCATACGTGTAATTCCACGAATCTTTGTCGATCGGGTTGAGCCAGATCTTTTTCTTGTATCTTCTGTTGAATTTCTGCAGCCATTCAATGCCCAGCTCATCGTTGCCGAGACCGATGATGGCGTTGCCACCCTTGCGGAACAGCTCCGACGGAGCCATCGCTGCATCTCCTACGAAAATAACCTTGTATTCACTATCCAGATTGTTCAGCACCCAGTTGGTCTCCACCCAGTCTCCGCGCTTGCAGTACGGAGTGTTGTAGAGATTGTCGTAGATGCAGTTGTGGAAGTAGTACACCTTCAGATCTTTGAAGTGATTGGACTTGCTCACCGCCTGGAACAGTCTGTTGCACAGTCTGCTGTACGGCAGCATGGATCCATCCGAATCGATGAGAAGCAGCAGCTTGACCGTATTCTTACGAGGCTTGTCGTATACGATCTGCAGCATCCCTGCATTATCGCAGGTCTCATCGATAGTCTTGTCGATATCCAGCTCCGTCTTCATACCCTCTACGCGGGAAGAGTACTGACGCAGCTTTCGAAACGCCATCTGAAACTGTCTGATATCCAGTACCTTGTCCTGTCGGAAATCCTTGAAATTCCGCTCTCCGGCAATCTGCAGCGCCGACTTGTGACGGCTTTCTCCACCGGTACGGATCCCTGTAGTGTGATAACCGCCGCGTCCCATGGTGGACGTACCGCCGGTACCGATCCAGTAGGTGCCTCCATCGTGCTTTTCCTTCTGTTCTTCGATTCTCTCCCGGAACAGACGCAGCACCTCCTCCAGTTCCTTCGGCCATTCATCGCCTGTACCGTGATCGTTGATATCACGCTCCTGCTCGTCCTCGCTGAGCCATTTCCAGAACTCAGCCGGCAGATCCTCCGGCGTGTGCACGTCCTTGAAATACTCCGCGAACACAGCATCGAACTTGTCGTAATCCGCTTCCGTCTTGATCAGGATGCTTCTGCACAAATAGTAGAAGCTGAGAAACGACGAACGCGCCAGCCCTTTATCCAGAGCCTCCATCAGCGTCATCCATTCATTGATCGAAACCTCAAGGCCTTTCGCTCTCAACAGGTAAAAAAATTCTAAAAACATATTCTTACCATCTCTTCAGCGAGTAACCTTTCTCTTTGATTTCATGCATTACGTCAATATCCTGATTCTTCTTCAGCAGAACGCCGACAAACGGCATTTCCGAAGACAGATTTTCGATATCCACACCGCTCACCATCAGAGCCTGGATCCAGTCTAACAGCTCAGAAGTGCTCGGCTTCTTCTGGATCTCGTCCATCTTTCTGATTTCATAAAATGCTTCCAGAGCCTTCTGACACAGCTTCTGGTCGATATTTCCAAAGTGTACGTTGATGATCTCTTCCATCTTCTCCGCATCCGGGAATTCGATGTAGTGGAAGATACATCTGCGCAGGAACGCATCCGGCAGTTCCTTTTCTGCGTTGGATGTGATGATTACGATCGGTCTGTGCTTCGTCGTGATCGTTTCCTTGGTTTCATTGATATAGAACTGCATCTTGTCCAGTTCCCACAGCAGGTCGTTCGGGAACTCCAGGTCAGCCTTGTCGATTTCGTCGATCAGCAGAACTACCTGCTTGTCAGCTGTAAAGGCTTCTCCCAGCTTGCCCAGCTTGATATACTGCTTGATGTCAGCTACATTTCCCTCGCCAAACTGGCTGTCGTACAGTCTCTGTACCGTATCGTAAACGTAAAGACCTTCCTGTGCCTTGGTGGTGGATTTGATTCCCCAGATGATCAGCTCCATGTCTAAAGCCTTGGAAATCGCCTCCGCCAGCATAGTCTTGCCAGTTCCCGGCTCACCTTTGATCAGAAGCGGCTTCTGCAGCGCGATGGATACGTTTACCGCGTTCATCAGTTCTTTTGTAACGACGTAATCGTCGCTCCCTTTAAAAACATTCATGTCCATATTTTCATTCATCTCCTTCTAACTAAGTGTATAACTTTTCTGCAAAAAAAACGCGAGCAACTCATCACACCGTCATGAGAAAAGTTAAACGCCACATGAGTATAATATCTCATATGCGCTCATTTTTCAAGCATTTTCGCGGTATAATCTCATAAACCCTCACTTTACGGAAGCCTTAATAAAAAAACAGCTCCAGATCCTCATCTGCCGTACCGATCCCCGCGATCCCGAAGCGCTCGACAAGGACCTTTGCAGTATTGGGCGAAAGAAACGCTGGAAGCGTCGGTCCCAGGTGGATGTTCTTGATGCCCAGAGACAGCAGCGCCAGCAGCACGATGACCGCCTTCTGCTCGTACCAGGCGATGTTGTAGACGATAGGCAGGTCATTGATGTCCGCCACCCCGAAGATTTCCTTCAGCTTCAGGGCGATCACCGCCAGCGAGTAGGAATCGTTGCACTGCCCCGCGTCCAGGATCCGCGGGATCCCGTTGATATCGCCTAAATGCAATTTATTGTAACGGTACTTGGCGCAGCCCGCCGTCAGGATCACCACATCCCCCGGCAGCCTCTTTGCAAACTCCGTGTAATACTCCCGGCTCGGCATCCGCCCGTCGCAGCCCGCCATAACCACGAACTTGCGAATGTCGCCGGATTTGACCGCATCCACTACCTTGTCCGCCAGCGCCATGACCTGCTCATGTGCAAAACCTCCGATGATCTTTCCCTGCTCCAGTTCATCCGGCGGCGGACACTTTTTAGCCAGCTGGATGATCTCAGAAAAATCCTTCTCGACGCCGTCTATATTATGAGGTCTGCCATCGATGTGAGGGCACCCAGGATAATAGGCCGAACCCGTTGTAAACAGACGTTTCTTATAGCTATCTTTCGGCGGCACGATGCAGTTTGTGGTCATCAAAATCGGCCCGTTGAACTTCTCGAATTCATCCCGCTGCTGCCACCAGGCGTTGCCGTAATTTCCCGCATAATGGTCGTATTTTTTGAACGCCGGATAGTAGGCCGCCGGCAGCATTTCCGAGTGGGTATACACATCAACGCCGGTGTCCTTCGTCTGCTCCAGCAGCAGCTCCATGTCCCGCAGATCATGTCCTGAAATCAGAATACCCGGCCGGTTTCGCGTGCCCAGATCGACCTCCGTGATCTCCGGATTTCCGTAGGCATCCGTATTGGCCTGATCCAGAAGCGCCATGGCTGACACCCCGTATTTACCCGTTTCGATGGTCAGATCCACCAGATCTTCCACCGTCAGCGCATCGTCCAGCGTGTCCGCCAGCGCCTTTTGCATCAGCATCTCCAGCTCTCCGCTCTCTTTATGCAAAGTGTTGGCATGGGTCAAATACGCCGACAGGCCTTTTAAGCCGTATGTGATCATCTCCCGCAGGGAGCGGACATCTTCGTTTTCCGTCGACAACACGCCCACGTGCTCCGCTTTCTGCAAATATTCCTCCTCCGGGCCGTTCCACAGAGCCGCATCCGGCAGCCGATGTCCAGCATGTTCCCCAGGCTCACCACACGCCCCGCCTTCAACCTGACTGCCACGCAGTTTCTCACCCTTCAGCTGCTGCAAATATTTTTCCTTGCATTCCAGGGTTTCTTTGATCTTGATTTTCAGTGATTCATCGTCGAAATTGGCGTTGGTGATGGTCGCAAATAAATTACGTGTGATCAGATGATTCACCGCATGGGGGATCTCTTCATGCTCCCCGCCTGCGCCGCCTTTGCGCAGCTCACAAAGCACCGCCGCCAGGCCCTTCGTCACATAAACCAGTAAATCCTGCAGCTTAGCCGTTTCCGGATGCTTGCCGCACACCCCCTGATGGGTGCAGCCTTTGCCGCCGGCCGCCTCCTGACACTGATAGCAAAACATTTTCTTTTCCATAAAATTCTCCTTCCACTCTCGTTGATTTTCTTTTTCTCTTAGTATGAGTGAAAATGGTCCGCTTCACTCGCTCAATGGAAAGGAAGGAAAAGAAGATTTTGTTTTTTTATGTTTTTTTGCAAAAATGTGCAACATTTTGTCACAAAAACATTCTATTAAATAAAAAGGAGAATTTGACCCATGGATGCGAACAAAAGAATTACAGAGTTACTGGCCCTGCGACACTGGAGTATTTACCGGCTTTGCAGAGAAGCCAAAATCAACCATTCGACCATTGTAAACATGATCCACCGCAATAATCTGCCGACAGTTGCAACCCTGACGCTGGTTTCTGCCGGATTCGGCATCAGCCTTCCGCAGTTTTTCGCTGAACGAGATGATCCCGCAGCTATGAGTCCTGAACGACAATCGCTGTTTTTTCAGTACCATGATGTATCGCCGGCGCAGAGAGAGGCGGTGCTTCATCTGATGGAAGTGATGGCCTCAACCAATCAGTACCAAAAAGAACAGGCAGTTGCTTAATGATAAGAGGTGTTACTATGGACGCAAAAGCAAGAATCAAAGAACTCATGACACAGCGAGGCTGGTCCATCTACAGACTTTCACAGGAATCCGGCATCGCCATGTCCACACTCACCAATCTTTTTCGCCGCGGACAGCAGCCGACACTGCAAACGATCGAAGTCGTATGCGAAGCAATGGAGCTCACACTTCCGGAATTTTTCGCAGAAGGCGCTGACCCGAGCGGTCTCACCGAAGAACAAGCCAGGTTCTTCACCCTCTGGGATGCTCTGACCGAAGAGCAGCAGGAAGCCATACTGGAGCTTCTGGACACTATGCGCCATACCACAAAACGCCCCGAATAACGGGGCGTTTTGCCTGTCTGGAATCAATTTACAGCGATCCCACATTATATACGTAATTGTTTCGCACAAGACGCTTGTGAGCGACCCGATATGTCACGCGCACTTTCTTTCTCTTGGTCTTGTATTTCCACTTACCTCTTACTTTCTTCCACTTCACCTTGTATTTCACGGTCTTGTAGACGTACTTGGTCTTGTACTTCCACTCTCGCTTGTATTTCCACTTGCCATTGACCTTTTTCCATTTTACCTTAACACGCTTCCACCGAACTTTCTTGGTCTTGTAATGAGTGGTGTAGTACGTCTGATAATACGAGCTGTATACGGCCGCATAGAACTTGTCCCCGTTGTGGAACAGACTTTCCATCTCATACCCTGTCGGGATCTTGGTCATATACTGATATTCGCCGTCCCAGTCGTAGGCGATCACCGTATTGTAGGAGCCCGCCTTGCTCTGCACGTCGAAGATATAGTCGTTGTTGGCGTCGATTCCCTGATTCAGGTTGCTGCCCGCCTTGGACACCGCCACATACTTGACCGGCGTCATATTCTCATCCAGCAACAGGTAGTTGTGGGACTTGTTGATCCGTACCACATACTGATGACGCTCGCTGTTGTAAGCGACCCCGGAAAATCCCTTGATCGCAGAAAGGTTGCTGGCACTTGCCCCCTCCAGGCTGGACGGAACCTTTACATCCTGATAAGACGTCACCGTCAGCGAACTCGGATCTACCAGCGACAGCCGATACGGTGCGCCGCTGTAATGAGCCACCACCAGCTTCTTCAGATCGCTGTTATACGTCACATCATTACCGTGATTGAAATTCAGCACGCCGGAAAGCTTCACCGTCCCATTGTCCGACAGTCTGGTCTTGAGGATCCTGCACTTCTCATTGGACTTATTGTACAGCACGTAATAGGCATACGTTCCATCAGTGCACGAGCCCTGTACCACGTCGTACTGCCCGGTTTTCTGGCCTGCGCTGCTGTTGAGCTCAAAGGTCTTTCCCGCCTTTTTCAGCAGAGAAATAGCCGCTGTCTTGTCCGCTTTCACGTTGGCGTATTTTACCCACTGGGAGTAGTACACCTGGCCTACGGACTTGACATAAGTCCGGATCCGCACATAATATTTCTTGTTCTTATCCAGATTCTTGACGGTCACCGTCAGGGTATCCGGGTTTTCTATTTTGATGTTCTCCGCATCTGCAAAGTCCGCCGCTCTGGAATACTGGATCTCATAGCCATCCGCCTCCGCTTCGGTCTTTTTCCAGTTCAGAGTCATAGACGTGGAAGAGTTCCGGGTCCACTTGGTGATGACCGGTGCGATGACTTCGATCTCATCGCAAAGATCCTTCTGTACGATGCCCTTGGCATTAACATAATATTTCTCGCCGTCGATCTTCACCCAGGTACTGGTCTTCAGCACTCCATCACTGCCAAAGTAATAGGTATTTCCATCCAGATCAAATGGTCCGGTAGCCGCCGCTCCATCCGACCCCAGATAATATTTCTTGCCGGAAATTTCTTTCCAGGTATCCTTCAATGGCTGATTATCTGCATCGATATAATATTTCTTGCCGCCGGATTCAAACCAGGTATCTTTCAGCAGAACTCCATTGCTTCCGAAATAATACGTCCCGCCGTCGATGGTCTGCATGCCGGTCACTCTGGCCCCGGTTTCATCCACATAGTAATCGTTGTTCTTATATGTGATCCACTGCGACTTCAAGAGAGTCCCCTTGAAATTGTAAAAATAATACTTGCCGCCGGAAGATCTCCAGCCACCCATATAGGTATCCGTATCACTTCGCTGCAGCTCGTAGTTCATATCCACTCTGCCGCTGATCCCCGATACCGATCCGTTGCTGGAATACTGCCACAGCCGATAGGAACCGGTATATGTACAAGTGGAATTCCACTGCGCTACCCATTTCTCGTATTTATTGAGAGTGCTGCTGCTCAGCTTGCTTGTCCACCAGCTCTTGCTGGCATAGATACCTGCCTTGTAGCCTGCGGACTCCAGCGTGGAGCAGTAGATGTCCGCCATGTTGACAATAGCGGAATTGCCTGCCTTGGCCACAATATCATCCTCCAGGTCGTAATACACCGGATAAGACGGTCTGTGCCCCTTGAGAAGCCGCAACGTATGCTGCGCCTCGCTCCTGGCCTTTGCAGTCGTATTGGCGTAAGAATACAGGTACACACCGTACGGGATCCCCAGGCGCTCACACTCGCTGACGTTGTACTGCCAGTACGCATCGTCCTGATCCTTCTGGTCGCTGCCGTATCCGCATCGAATGATCGCAAAGTCAATGCCCGCCGCCTTCACCTTGGCCCAGTTGATCTTGCCCTGGTGCTTGCTGACGTCGATGCCCTTTCTGATGTATTTGTTCGCCGCACGAGATTTTCTCATCATGCTGCTGGACGGCTGATCCTGTTCCTCTTCGATCAGCTGACCATGGTCGAATCTCCAGCTGTTGGCGGATTCCTCGTAATCCAGTTCCCCGGAATCGTTCTCTGCTTCTTCCTGCAAAGCCGCTTCCGCCGGCTTCTCTGCCTGCGTGCTGCTCTGAGTCTGCGCCTGCTGCTGATCCTGGTTTTGCGAATCGCTCTGCGACTGTTCCTGCGCCTGCGACTCCTGGCCGCCCGTCTCCGCCGCCACCGCTGTGATCGGCTCAAAAACAGTCACCATCGCAAACACCGCAACGATCAGCGCACAAATAAGCTGTTTGCGTTTGTAAGTGTGTTTGTGCATTGTGTACTCCTTGTGTGAAATGTGAATAAAATCTTATTATATTATAACATAAAATACTTGATTCAAAAAATTTTCTTTCTAACAAAATTATAATCTAAAATCAACCACACAAGTATTTTCTGCTTCTTTTCAAACCTACCAAATGATATAATAACTACATAACATATTGAGGTAATTGCAAAATGAATGAGTTTTACAACAAGCAAAAGTATTTTGAACAAACAGAAAATATTCCAACAGAAATATATTACCACTATACCTCTTTAGATGCTTTGTATAATATTGTTTCCAGTAGAGCTTTTCGCCTTACAAACTTAAGATCTTCAAATGACAGAAAAGAATTATATTACAAAACAGAAAATTTTTTAACGGATTTTAAGACAATTACTCAAAAAGAAACCGATTCTACTACAAAGGAACAATTCAACTTAATACACCAAAGCATTTGTTTGAATAAAGAAAATTTCCTAAAAGCATGCACCCCAAAAATACAACCCTACGCATTATGTTTATCTCAAAAAAAAGATAATTTGACGCATTGGGATAGATATGCCGCAAACTGCACGGGTGTATGCATTGGATTTAATGTATCAGCGTTGAGAGTTTTGATGCAGCGACTTGCAATAACAAGTTTCGGAATAGGAGTGTATGATTTAAGCAATGCTATATATGATTTTAGGCAAAAAGAAAACTTCATACGAAATTCACTCATAAAAATATTGACAATATTAAGGGATTCATCCGATGGTATCAAGAATAATATTACAGAACTCCTTCAAAATAATGGATATACATATGCGGCAAGTATCTACACACAAATAGCGAAATTTGTCAAAGATACATCATTCATAGATGAGGATGAAACAAGGCTGTATCATGATTCCGCATCCATAAAAAATACACTAAAGCTAATCAATAGTATGGCCTCTATGTTGAGTCCAGAATTATACTCAAATATGAAAAAAAATTTCAAGGAATTTGTAGACTGCTTACATTTAAAAGATGAACGTTTTTTCGTATCCTCCAGAGGTATTCGTGGATATAAAGAGTTGTATTTAGGTGAAATTTGGGGCTCCGGAACTATCCCAGAAATCATCTTAGGACCAATGTGCGTACAAAACCGAAAGGAACTACAACATTTTTTAAGAGCAAACGGACTTCAAGGGACAAAGATTTTATCATCTTCAGTTCCTATCAGATAATTAGATTCAGTCATTACATTGATATTTCTTTTTCCGCATGTTAATGGTGATGTTATTCGTACTTTAAGTAGTAATCCTTACGCTCCATACTATGTAAATTTAGTTTCCGCTAATTTTACGCCCCCTAAAAAAACATATTAAAAGTGCTTTATCACTATATCCGATAATCCTGACCACTGCTTTAATTTATCCTTTTTCCTACACAAATCATCTGGATTTTCTTCATGATATGTGAATAAAGTCAATTCCTCTAACTTAGAAATCCGTTCAAATATATCTCTTATATAATTAGTATCGCTCTCCAATCCATGTCCCATTACAACGACTTCTTTAACATAATCAATATCCATATCTAAATTAGCTCTACAATAATCATTGGATTCTGCATAATACTGTATCGCTTCAGGTAAATCTGCTACTAAAGGCTTCTCATTCTCATCATATTTCACATCATATCCGCCATATCCGCTAAATAAAGAGTTTAAATGCTTATCAAACTCCTGCATCAATTCAGCCTTGTTATTATAAGAATTATAATTTAAATACCGAATAAAATTTAATTTTTCCTTTAATGGCTCTTTATAAAATCGAATATATTCAGACCCTCCCATTGCATCTGGCACATTTCCTTCAGCAAATCCTAATATAATAAAGTCATCCTCAGAAATCGATCCATGAATAGAACTACATTTTTGCGAATAAAGCTTAGCTGTATCCGTATAATTAAATGAAATAAGATGCGTATCATAAGTAATTTCCTCTTGAACTGATCTTAATTTATTAATATCTGTAGAAGTTTCTTCTTTTAGATATTCTTTTAACAGTTCTGCTAAGTTTTCAAAAATCTTATTGCATTCTTTAACCTTATTTTCTAAATCAATACGCCCTTCACTTGAAATATCATCACAAAAATTTTTATCGAATATCGATCCAACAATTTCTTCGTAGTTAGCCTCAAAGTCATACCAATTCACATTATTTTCTACAAATCCGCTATACGCTAACTCTCTAAATTTACATAGTATCGGATGATCATAATACTTTTCACTAAAATCTTTATATGATGTCTTTAGCCCATGAGCTAAATCAAATCCATTCCCTATTAGAATCAATTTTCTCATAATCCACTCCTCTCTACTTGTGTAAATCTGAAAAAAAGGAATCAGGTTCACAAGACAGACCATGTCAAATCATCCTAAGATCTAAAATTTATCAACCTCATTCATCCAATAAATTTTTCACTTCTTCTGCACATTCCGACAATGGCTCCGGCAAACCATTTAATAAGCTCAAGTAAAAGGCTTTTACATCGGAATCCGTTAGGATATACTTTACCTGATTATTATTTATCGCAATGTCCATTAAACTTTCGACTTCTTTTTCACTCCATCCCTCATATTTTTTTAACATTTTAATAACGGCATGCGTATTTGCAAATGACCAACTACTACTTAATGCTAAAATTGCCTCTTTTCTTTCTGTTTCACTGTTATCCTTTTCTTTTTCTATCTCCAAAAATTCTTTCTTATCTTTATAATGAATACTTTCTAATTTTTCAGTTGCTGCAGTTTTATCTATAATTTTCTTTAACAAACAATCCAGCGGTTTACCCTCCGAATAATTTGCAGGGACAAAATATTTGATACGTTCATCTCGCATCATCTGAAAAACCTTTGTCTTATCCTCAGACTCCTCATTAAAAACGCCTATTGAATGACCTCCATAAGTATTCACCAGTTTCATACAAGGAACATCTGTATCGCTGTCCCCTATATAAACAATATTACGAAACGGTATTCTAACATCCTCCGGCGCAAAATGCATATTAACGCTCGGATCATTAACATCCAATACCCCTTTCTCAATTCTAAATAAAAATTGAGTTTTATTAGTGTAGTTAACTACTTGTGCAGGCCATACCGCAACCCCATTTTCATTATAAAAAAATGAACTTGCATAAATTTTTTCGAAAGCCCCAGCCATAGCAACAGAAGTACCTTCTATCATCTCTTTTAATCCTGACGAAATAATATAATGTTCAACTTTTACGCCCTGCTGTTCCCCATAATCACGAATTCTTTCAAACCAATCTTCAACACCCGGAAAAAGAGAGACCGTTTTTCCATGCTCTTGCAACTGTTTTTTTGTAAAAACTTGCTTTCCTTCTGCTTCCAGTTTCATTTTATACATATAAGCCAAATTCTGATCCATATCATTTTCTTCAGCCAATTTATTAGACTCCCTCCAAAACTCAGCAACATCACAATGTACTGATTGAATATAGCCCTGTGCCTGCATATCATCTGGAGACAAAGTTTTATCAAAATCATAACAAATCGCTAGAACCGGACAATCCTCTTTTCTTTTTCTTTCAAATTCCTTAATTTCCATACTCTCCTCAAACAAAATGCTCATATAAAAAAGTAACTATTTTGATTTATTGATTCGTATAAATTATGATGCCTTTTGATTTAAAAGTCAATGTAATATTGGGAATCTTCAGTAAATTCCGCAACCTTCTTCACTGCCAACATTCCTGAAATCATTGCGCCTAATTTTACTTTATCTAACACATATAAAGATTATACTTGGATAGAGGCTAACAAGTAGCTCCTATCACGACGCCACCGTACATGTCGTTCGGCATACGAGTTCAAAGGCATTAGAAAAACTGTCATGCGGTAACCCACATGACAGTTTAATAAATAAATTTTTATAGACTTGCCTACTAATAGGAATCATATCAATGTTGCCTCTTTATTGGCATTTTAATTGTGTTATCCAAATTTTCTCGTAAAATGACTGGGCCATCTTTGATATTTTAATCATGTAACAATGTATCCGACCCATACATATTAAATTACATATCCCATTCCGAAATACTACAATTTAAATATTATACACCTTACTCATCCAGAATTCTGCTAACTCGAAATCTTCTAATGTATCAATATCAATGCTGTTCCTTCGATCCATAATATACGCATACTCACAATTATTAATTAACTGAATATTATTTAATTCGTATTTGATATCTCGAATATAAATAGCACCGTTGATTCGATAATACTGATCCAAGTCTTGTCTTCTGCTGTTATTCTTTTGACCCTCCCGATAATCTTTCAAGGACAACGATTCTGGAAGTGTCATCGACCATAAAGGTGAATGATCCATTTCACAAACCGAAGTTATTGAATCCGCATTTTTGCTTTTATATAAATTATATGCTTTAACAATATCACTCTGCCCTCTCAAGGGAGAGGTTGGTTGCAAAAGGCAAACAGTATCAAAGATAGAACCTCTTTCTCTATACATATCAAGTACTTCAGCTACAACATCCCAACTACCCGCAGTATCACCGCTCGTTTCCTGAGATCTTAAAAAAGGTACATTTGCTCCATACTGTTTGGCAATTTCAGCATATTCAACACTATCTGTACTAAGCATTACTTCTTCAAACAAATTTGACTGTTTTGCTGCTTCTATACTATATGCAATTAGCGGTTTTTGGTTTATCAATTTAATATTCTTATTAGCTAACCCCTTCGATCCACATCTTGCTGGAATAATTGCTATATTTTTCATTTTTCATCCTCGTATTTAACATCATAAAATTGTTTTTTCA
The DNA here is from genome assembly GCA_934281605.1 of uncultured Clostridia bacterium. GTDB lineage: Bacteria > Bacillota > Clostridia > Peptostreptococcales > Anaerovoracaceae > Lentihominibacter. Next base: position 78,822 of record CAKQXD010000003.1, read on the forward strand.
AATCTATTTGTCCATGAGATGTTAAACGTTTTAAGATATCCACCATCTTACTCGATGTATCTCCTTCACCAAATGGATTTTTAACCGTTTTTAACTTGTTTCTAAATGCAGGCGAATTTGCTTCGTTGATTGCGTTCACAATGTCCATTTTTTTCGAGTCGCAATGTATGATGCTTTCCGCAAAAAATCTTCCTTTTTGTCTATCCCCAATATCGATTGTTGGAATATGCATTGCTGGTCCTTCAGTAGTCCCACTTGAAGAATTCCCGATCATCATTTCAGAATATTTTAAAGCAGATAAATAACGTTGCATCCCTAATGATGGCACCACATGAAAATTGGGTCTCGTTAATGCTGCATTTTTCCAAATTTCATTAATCTGATTTCCACCTGCGTCAGCATTAGAAAGCGTAATAATATAAGAATATTTCGGAAATTCATCTAATGCACTAATCAACTCATTGATTTCTTCAATATACGCATCACCTTCTAACGTTACGGGATGAAATGTGACGACACAATAGTCTCGATTCATCGGAACACCTACAAACTCTTTGATTGTTCGTTCATCAAACAATGGTTGGTTCAAACAATTCTCTATTGCTAAAGATCCCACATTAAATACAGTTTCAGGGTTTTCACCTAATTGAATGACACGCTTTCGATACTCTTCGCAAGTGGTAAAATGGAACTGACTCATTTTAGTTAAGGAATGACGATAAACTTCATCAATTGCCCCACTGGTAACACTTCCCCCGCATATATGAACAATCGGAATTAATAGAGTACTAGCAGCAATCCCGACTGCAAAAATTTCATATCGATCCCCAATAGCAATCAAAATATCCGGTCTATGCTTATCAAAATAGTTTGCAAACAGTTCAATCGTTTCACTAATTTGAATAGCAATGCCAAGCCTTGAATTATTTTCTATCGAGGGAATAGGGATACAATCTGCTACCGTAACAGGACAATTATCTATCTCTGAAAGTGTATTGCCTCCCGACTCAGATAAATGTGATCCTGTTACCACAAAATCCAAATTAAAGAAGTCATCATTTTCTAATTTTAGTAACAATGGCAATAATTGTCCAAACTCTGCTCTACTTCCACTGACTACACAAATTTTTACTCTAGACATATTAATTCATCCTCTTCAAAATCACGAACCGCCCTTGTTCCTAATACATCAAACCACTTCATAGCACTTATGCCATTTCCCGGTCTTTTGGTCGTAATGTTATCCTCAGTAAGAACTTCTCCTTGCTTGATGTCTTTTTTAGCTACAATACTTTTTCTAGCGACTATGATATTGGGTTTCTCTACATTAGAACATGTTTTGACACCATCACCCAGTGCTAATTCAATATTTCTAATGGAACGCACCATATCTTTTAATTCTTTTGGTTCAATACTAGCTTTATGGTCAGGTCCTTCCATATTCCGATCAAGAGTAAAGTGCTTTTCTATAACAGTAGCACCCATTGCGACGGCTGCAATCGGCACTTCAATGCCAATGCTATGATCTGATAATCCAATTGGAGCATGGAATGTTTTTTTCAAAGTATCCATTACCCTTAAATTAACATTTTCCATTGCTGTTGGATAATCCGTATGACACTGTAATAGTGTTATATCACTTGACCCATTTTCTTTTAAAATTCTAATAGCTTCCCCAATTTCCTCCAATTCCGCCATGCCTGTTGACATAACAATTGGCTTGCCCGTTTTAGCAATTTCGAGTAAGTATGGTAAATTCGTAATTTCACCTGACGGAATCTTCCAAAACGGAAGATTTAATTTGGCCAAAAAATGAATACTCTCAATATCAAATGCAGTTGACAAGTAAGAAATCCCTACTTCCTTACAATATTCATACAGCTCAAAATGTTGATCTAAACTTAATCTAAGTTTTAATGCCATCTCTAACTGAGATTCATCGGCCCCAGTTTCCCGCTTTTGGTATTCAGCTTTAGGAGCGAATTTGGAAGTACAATCAACTGCAGTTTGAAATTTAACATAATCTGCACCCGCAATCTTAGCTTCATCAATAAGTTGTTTTGCCAGTTTCATATCCCCATTATGATTAACTCCGGCCTCCGCAATAATAGTCGTATGCATGCCAAATAACCTCCATCATTTACTACTTTCCACGTAATTCAAGAAATCTGTCCACTTTCATTTCTTCTTTGAAGTTTTCGAAAAGCTTCACTACATCATATTGTGGCTCATATCCCAACTCATCTTTCGCATTTTGAACATCCATCAACAACCCACCTCCAGCAGGTTTATCTTCTAAACATATAATTTCAGATACTTTATCTTTAGGACAAAAAACATCTCTAATAGCTTCCATCTGTTGTTGTGAAGTAACGGGGACTCCAGTACCACAATTATAAAATCCCTTATCAATATTCTGTACTTCAATAGCCTTGCAAAACATCTGAGCCATATCATAGACATGCAGCATATCTTTTGCATAGTTCCTATCACCCCATATTTCTAAAGGTTTACCCTCCATCGCATTAAATATCAGTTTGTATAAAGGTCTAATTGTTTTTACACCATTTGGATAAATATAATGGTTCGGACTGTACGAATACACCGTTGGAAATCTAAAGATGAACTTCTTTAATCCATATTCCTGATGGTAATGTTCAATAAGTTCAAGTGCGGTGTTCTTACAAATAACATACATTGCATGATCGCCAGTATAGCTGAAATTCTTAGGCATATCTGGCTTAATCACCATATCTTTTGGATATTCCCAAACATCGAAACAGCTGGTTGAATATAAGATTCTATCTACATTTGCCTTTCTGCAATACTCTAAAACATTAAAAGTCCCCTTAATAATTGATTCGATATACGCTTCAGGATGGTATCCATCCATGTAAGCTGGGATCACAGATGCTAACAAAACCACTGCATACACATCTTCCCTTGGGAATTTTTCAAAGCTCTCTGGTTTTGAAATATCTGCGGAAATGTATTCAATTCCCATAGTTTTAAAAACATCAGCTTTTTCTCTTTTTCCTGACGCAATAATCTGATACTCATCTTTCGGAAAATACTCCGATGCATATTTTGTAAAATACGATCCAACATTTCCCGTAGCTCCCAAAACTAAAATTTTCTTCATATCAAAAACCTCCAATATTATCTAAAAATAACGCATGTGTATTTAAACTAATTTCATTAACGGCGATATTGAATCAGCATCCCATTATCTATCTCAAAAGTACTGTCATTTTGCTTACGAATATCTTTTAAATAATTGTACTTTTGTTCATCAAAAATCGTTCGCCCAATTACAAAAGGGACTCTTCCCTTCTTATTAAACTGTTTTTTAAAACCAAATAAACTATCATTGGGAGCCATTCCTCCTCCCAAATGAAACTTTTTGATACCATGTTCTGCCGCCCAACATGCCGCCTCATATAATAATAAATTCCCCGCGGAATATTTTCTATATTCCGTATGTGATCCAGACAAGTGATAATGCATATATCTATCGTTATAATACATAATTGCTCCACTTATTGGTCTCCCCTCATACAATGCATACATAATGAAAGCATTATCCGACATTTCGCTTAAAGACTCAAAATAATCTCGTTTAAAAGTATAGTAATCTGTTGCTCCATTTTTCTGCATGGTTTCATTATACATACTAAGAAAGTCTTCAAACTCACTAATACTTTTTCTTTCAATATGAATATTATTTTTTTTTGCTTTACGAACCATATTACGATTTTTTGAATCCATATTTGTAAAAATCAAATCTAAATCTGTCGTATCCATAAAAATCGTGTCTCTAAGATATCGAGTTTCAATAATATCCGGCATAATATCATGATTTTGTAATAACGGATGAAATCTAACAAATTGAGAAACAATACCATTTTTTAAGCAGTACTCAGACAATTCTTTATCAAAAAGTTGTTTTGCTTCTTTTGAAAGAGTTGCATCCACCAATGGTCCTCCATACCCATAGGGAGTTTCCCAATCATAATATACACCCCGAGGTAAAAGCCCCTTAAAACAATCTGCATCTGAGATATCCTGCTGCATCACAACATAACACAATCTCTCATGATCATATTCAAAGCAAATCAAGAACATATCACCATCGCCATGTAGCATAAAAGAATATGCATACTCATACAAATAATATATATCCCAATTTGAAAAAGACTTAACATAAGAATCCCATTCTTGCTTAGAATTCTTTCCATATACAGTTAAAATATTACTTCACCTCCATATCGTTGGATAACATCAATCATATAATCTATTTCCTTTGAACCATACCGCTGATCTATTGGCAAGGATAATAATGTATCAGCATTATACTTAGCATTAATCCTTACTTCTGGTTGCATATTATAAAATGGCCAATGAACTGCACAGTAAATATTATTTTCCATCAAATATTCTCGAAATTTATCCCGTTGTTTTATTCTGATCGGATAGACTAATGGAACCTCCTTATCTCGTAAGCTTCTTATTGGAGCTAATCCTAATTTCGATATACCCCATTCAAGTCTCTCGAAATTCATTCTGCGTTTTTGCATTAAAACACTTACATCCTGACAACTTATCAGATACTTAGCAAACGAAGAAATAGTCCTAATATTCTCATCAGAATCAATTTTTTCTTCACATTGCCGAAATATTTCTCTATATTTTGAATTCGCATCATAATCCATGTTCAGAAACATATCTTTCAAAATCATTCCATATGCTCTTGTATTGTCTTTATTTTGCGGAACATGGGTCGTATCTGGTAATGATGTCGAAGTATGTGAAAAAAGCATTCCACCTTGAGGAACGGGCATCCATTTTCTAATACTTGCTATCATATAATCTCCCTGCGGTATATAAGACGAAAAAAGGCTCTGTGTTAAATCCTCAATAAAAATGCAGTTGTCTTGTTCAGCTTTCTCCCGTACCCTCTTTAGCAAGGATTTATTTTGAATGAGTCCAAAGTAATGACAAATATACACAGTTCCCACCTGTGCATCCCATTTATCGAACAAATCATTTTCGTCAATATCTAATTGATCATTGATTTTATAAAAAACAATCCGCTCTTTAGGGAAACATTGTACTACTGACTCACAAATAAACTCCGGAACTAATATTTTTTTAGTGTAATCAACCGGCACGCTTCTTAATGCAGACCTTCCATAATCAAACCATTCTGTATTATACTGATCAAAAAAATCAAATAAATTATGGTGTGTTATTTCTAAATTATTTAATGCTAAGCTAAATTCACTGCCAAGTTCCATTTAATTCACCTTAAACTCCCCAAGTATATCATACCGTTAACTGCAGGTAATCTGTGTTATTATATATTAGTCCTATCTTTACTGTCAAATTAAAAGACAATCTCACGCTCCATATATTACCACTGCGAAGTAGCTACTAATATGCCGATACTATATTAAGTTTTTCCTCCATTCGCTTCATTTCATTAAATTCTCCCATATCCAGAAAAGCATCTTCTCCAACTGGATATAATCCCACTTTATAGCCTAACTCCATAGCTTTTTCAACTAAATCGGTCATATGAAATACCGTATCATCTGGAATTAGGGGAATTAGTGTCGGATTAATAACATACATTCCAGTATTAATAAAATATGAAAGTTGAGGTTTTTCTTCTATACTAGTTAATGCTCCATTCTCTCCTGAATGCAACACACCATATGGAATAATAGTGTTTTTCAATGCAGACACAATCGTAATATCATTTTTTAATTGTATATGCGAATCATATATATCTGCATAATCTGCTAAAATCAATGCATCACAATTTGTCACAAATAGAGGTTGTTCCAAATTATCCGGGATCAATTTCACACTTCCTCCCGTCCCAAGAGGCTTATTTTCTTCAATATAAGTGATATGATAATTAGGGTTTAATTCCGAAAAATAAGATTTAATCATACCTTTTTTATAATTCACCGTCATATAGTAATGAGAAATTCCATACTCCGTAAAACAATCTATGATTCGCTCTACAATAGGCGTTTCTCCAATAGGAATCAATGGTTTTGGTAATATTTTAGTATATGGCCATAACCGAGTTCCCCTTCCTCCAGCCATTATAACAACTGGTGTGTCATCCAGTTGTTTTCTTACAGGTTTACATTTTTCTTCAAAAAACTCTGACAAGAAAATAATATCAACTATTTTTTTATTATGATCTATAATCGGAAGCGCTTCAACAGATGAATTTTTCATAATAGTCTTTGCCTTTGACTTTTCATCGACTAAAACAAATCTTGGCTGTGTATTCATAGCAACATCCACTGTAGCATCTACATTGCCATGTTTTATAATCCAACGTCTGATATCCCCATCTGATATACAACCAATTAACTCGCATTTCTTGTTCTGAATAAATAAAATACCTTTAGCATTCAAATCAATTTTTCGCATTGCCTCAATAATTGTTATATTTGAGGTTCCAGTAAATTTCTCTAATTGACTATCGTTCATCATTGAACTCCTTAATATCTACTTGAAATTACTTAAAACATCCTTTATCTGTGTAACAACATATACAATCTCTTCTTTAGTAATATTTGTGCTAGAAGGCAAATTTAAAATCCGATTTGCATAATATGGAGCCCATTCCAAACAATATGTATCTGCATCAAGATATGGCAGCTGCTCATTAATCAATCCCCAAATTGTTCTGGTTTGAATCCCTCTTTGCTCCAAAGCATAAACAATATCTCTCATATCAGCACTAATTTTATTTCTATTTACCTCTAAAGAATAAAACCATTTATTTGAATCAGTATTATCTCTAAACTCTATCATTCTAGCCAATCCAAACCCTTCAAAAAGAGACTTATAAAACTCATAATTGTCTTGTTTCCTTTTGATAAATATCGGCAATTCTTCCATTTGTGCTACTCCAACAGCTGCTTGCAAATTAGTCATTCGATAATTATAACCCACTTCATTATGAATATAAAAATGCGTATCATTTTTAGCTTGCGTAGACAAATATCTTATATGATCAACAGCCTGAGAATCTTTCGCAGTTATGGCACCTCCACCTCCAGTCGTAATTATCTTATTCCCATTAAAAGAAAACGCACCATAATCACCTATTGTACCTGCATATTTATCTCGAAACACTCCTTTTATAAATTTAGAGCCTAATGCTTCTGTTGCATCTTCGATAACCTTTAAATTATACTGCTCTCCGATGGAAATAATCTCCTCCATATCCGCTAGATTCCCAAAAACATGTACAACGATAATCGCTTTTACTGCCTTGCCTTTATACTTTAATATTCCATCTAAAAATTCACATTCGTTCTTACAAAATGCTCTCAGCTTTACTGGATCTATGCAAAAGCTATCATCACAATCAATAAATACCGGAATTGCATTTTGATATTTAACAGGATTTATCGCTGCAATAAAAGTTAATGGCGGAACTAGTACCACATCATCGCGTCCAATTCCTGCATCTACCAGAGCCAAATGTAATGCAGAAGTTCCACTCTGACATGCGGCAACATTCTTTACATTTAAAAAATCCTGCAAAGATTGCTCTAATCTAGTGATATACGCACCTCCCGTAGAAACCCAGCCTTGCGTTATAGCATCATCAACATACTTTTGTTCATTTCCCTCAAAATTAGGAATTGATAACGGAATAAATTTATTCATAATTCACCTCATCGAATCCAATTACCACCATACTACTTAATTACATCTTACTATCTAGTGACTTGCCAGTTTCAATATGTTCAAAATTAGGCAAGTAATCTTTCAGAATCCTAACAATAGTTTCTTTTGTTGTAACTTCATCCTCAAATACACTATTTAATTCAAATAAAAGTTTTTTCAGTTTTTCCTTATCCGGATATGGTTTATTAGTTACAATACCAAGTGCTTTAAATCTATCCACATCTAGACTTTCATGCTCAGTGTAAAATTCTTCAAAAGCCTTTTCACCCGAAGTATCCGAAACAGAAAAATGTACAGGATACTTTAAACTTCCTGTTTTCAAAAGTGTCGATTTTTCAATAGCTTCTTCATCTGTTTCACATTCAAAGACTTCGTAGCCCATCTCATTTAATAGATTTCGAGCAATTTCATCAAAAGTCATCATTTGTTCTTCCACTAATTTCGGAAAGAAAATCTCACGATTTTTTCCCAATATACAAGATAATAAGCAAATCTGCCCACTTTCTTCTGGCGAAACAAAATATCTTCGAACATCTGACGGCGATCCTATTGGCTGCATTTTCTGAAGACGCTCTAAAAATCCCGCTGGAAGTGATCCATTTGAAAAAGCTACATTTGCAAAGCGAGCAGTTTTCACTGGGAATTTATCCGAATATGAAAAAATTAAATCCTCCATAATTCGTTTGCTTGCTCCCATAATATTAACCGGATTAGCTGCTTTATCTGTAGATACACAAAAATATTCTTGCGGAGGAAATTTTGCTAATAAATCCAATAGTAATTTAGCATTGAGTATATTATTCTTAATAAGAGCTTCTACAGAAAAAATATCTTTTTCTGATCTGACATGTTTATGTGCAGAAAAATTAGCAACGATATCAAATCCCTCATGTTTTATAAACATCTTTTTAAATATATTAGAACTAAAATCAATCGGATAGGTAATATACTTAGCCGGAACAGTGAACTCCTTTCTCGATCTCAAATCTCGTGTTAATTCTGCTAATGCATTTTCATTCGTATCAACAACAATTAGGGATGCCGGATGATAGGGGAGAATCGCACGGATAAACGAGGAACCTATTGAACCGGCCCCTCCAATTACGAGAACAGAATTACCGTTGATTCGTTCTGTAAGAAATTCTTTATTTTCTTCAATATCTTTGAGAAACATACTCTCTGGTCGCTTTGTAACATATTTACTGATAAAGTTTTCTAAATTAAACAAGATCACTCCTCCTTACACACATATACCTATAATTCTATTGAAAATACCATTCACGAACTCAATACCTTGTAGCGTTGTCATTTCATAACTTGTAGTATTACTTTTATAATATTATGTGCTGCCTGCTCTTTATTCTTAAAACACTCTAATCCATTTCGCAATTGTTCTTGTATCTTAACATTCTGCAAGCAACTACAAATTGCAGGTTTTAAATCCTGGAAAGAATTAACTTCTACGGCAATGCCTAATTGACTATATCTCACTTCATTTACAGAATTAACTAATACTGTTACCAAGGGTTTCCCCATCAATGCTCCTTCCAGACCCGCAGTCGAATAATGCGTTATTAATAAATCGCTGATTGCAATGATATATTTTAGCTCGCCTTCTTTTGTAATTAGAACATTTTCACTATTCAAGCAAGCAATAGAATCATCATTTGGATGCGGTCTAATAATAATCATTTGATTTGGATTATTCCTAGCATATTCAAGTAATATCTGAATCGTCATTTCCGTGTCAGGATTTTGGGGTTGTCCTAAATAGGTGATTACTTTATCATAATTCCTCTTAAGATTCTTTCTATAACCATTCTCAATGTCTTCATCTACTACTAAATTCTCTTCAAAAACAGGCTGTCCTGTAACAACAACATTTTCTGCCGCCATATGCTCCTGATTTACCACATAATCCTTAGACCATTCATTCATGACGCAAAGTTTACATGGATAATCAACTCGGCTAACTATTGGTAAATCAGCAACCTTAACCACTGGAATATTCATCTGACTTCCTGCGATTCCCGCAGCCTTTTCCATTCTAGGGCTTGTCGTAATAAGAAGGGCATCTGGCTTAATCAATTGAAGAATTTCTTTCATTGATTCAACCGGTAAAAATGCTTTTCTTCCTTCTTTCTCAAACAAAATGGCTGCCTGCTCTGCACCATACTGATTTACTAAATCTAAATATCCTATACCAAAATATGCCACTGTGTCTTCATACTTAATTCCCGAATCCGGATTATGATTTCCATCTGCTGCTTTTTTACCATATTCCAGAATTTTTTCATATGAACTTAGTTGGCAAGCCACCTCTGATATCGTAAGATGCGGTATCTGTTCATGATCTAATACTTTAGCAGCCATGGTTAATGCTAAAATAATAAATTCTATATCTGATGATTTTTGCATTTCTTTATACAAAGATCTTATTATATTAACATGGCCACCTCCATAAGTTACTGCCAAAATTTTTTTCATTCACATCTCCTTTTAAATTTTTCGGTCTAAAAATTCCATTGCTTTTTCCAAAAGCATTTTACACTCTCCCGTCAACTGATTCGTAATCGTATCCGGATTTATTTTATTAATATATGCTATGCAACTACATAATTTTTCAAAATTTTCTTTCGAAAGTGTAATACTTTCCGCCCCTAAAAATTCTTTTATCTTTACAACCACTTGTTCTGTCAAATACTGATGGTGATGCCCTGCCCATGGTTTTTTATCCTGATCAGTAAAAGCCAAACATTCTTCTACTTTATTCAGACTATCAAATTGTTTTCCCAAAAACATCCTCAATGCCCCTTGTACAATCAATCGTGCAGAATAAACTCCATCTTTTCTAGAAGAGATTGTATACCAAGATCCTGAATTATTGGAATATATTACAGAATTGATTTCCAAAATATACGGAATATCATTCTCAACAATAATGTCTGCCCGAACCAAACCCAAAGCATTGATGTGTTGAACAAGATTTACTGCTGCCTCTTTTACACGTTTTTCAACCTCTAATTCCAATGGAGCCGAATAAGATTCAAAAAAGCCTTTAAGCTCGTCATCCTGGGCCTTACTCCAATATAATACGCCCTCTACTTGAATCGATTCGCCATCATTTAATATAACTACCGAACAATCATTTCCATGAATATATTGCTCTAGTAGTACGCTTTCTTCATTTATAAAGAGCTCACGTACAACTTCTATTAATTCTTCAAGGCTTTTTACCAACTGAGGGGTCACAATGTCTTTAATGGATTTAACAACTACAGGAAACTTGATATTTTTCAATTGTGTAATCCAATCCGTCCCCTTTTTAATTTCACAGTAATCCGGCGTTCTTAACCCAATTTCCTTCATCACATTTTTCAGAGCATATTTATTATTACACAAAAGCGATACCTCAGGATTAATATTGATTTGTATGCCCTGTTCTTTCAAGTACTGCGCTAATTCTATCGCTAAAATATGTCCTGTCGCAAAAATCACTTTATCTACATGAAAAGCTTGAAAAAATGAAAAAATTTCTTCTTTTCTGCTTAAATCCACACAAATATGTGCATCTGAAACAGCCACACCATTCTCGCCTCTTTTCCCTGCAACTAATGCACTTTTGTAGCCCCATTTGTGTACCTCTTTTGCAATCGATTCTCCACTTTTTCCTGCAACAATACCTATATATTCCATTTTTCTCACCTTTTTAATTTACACCTTTTTTTAATAAAACAATTTTAATTGTTCCTAAAAATATCTTAAAATCTGTTCGCACAGAAATATCTTTTACATACTGATTCTCCCAATATTCTACTTCTTCGATAGATAAGGAACTCCTCCCATTAACTTGCGCATATCCTGTTATTCCTGGCTTTAGGCAATATTTATCAATATTATAGTCAACGTTGTCATGATAGACACCCGGCCTGAATCCAATAAAGCTCATATCGCCCTTAAGAATATTTATAATTTGTGGTAATTCATCTAGGCTTGTTTTCCTCAAAAATGCTCCCACTTTTGTAATTCTAGTATCATTAGCCTCCGTATGTTTCGGTCCAATGGACTCTGCGTTCTTAACCATAGTTCTAAATTTATAGATATAGAAAGGTTTTCCATATTGTCCTGTTCGTAACTGCTTAAAAATCACTGGACGCCCATCATTAATTAATATTGCAACGGAAATACAACTAAGCGGAATCAATAACAAAATCAACAATATAACCGCACATAAAACATCTAAAATTCTTTTTATATATTTACTATAAAACATCCTATTTTATACAAGACTATTTTACATGATCAAATAATCTATTATCCTTTCTAAATTATTTTTATCAATTAATTTTATTGAGGTTGATACGTATCACATATTTTTTTAATTTCATTTTTTATGGCATCTCCATTTTCGTAAGCTTTTTGAATTAAAATCTTTAGATTTTTTAAAAACAAATCATCATCTAATTCTATAGGCTTTCCAATAAAAATCAAATCATTGCTTGTGCTTTGTAAACCCTCTTCTGCCATAAGCAATTCTTCATATAATTTTTCTCCCGGCCGTAATCCCACAATCTCAATTTTAATATCACGATCAGGAACATACCCTTTCATTTTTATCAAGTTAACGGCTAAATCATAAATTTTTACAGGTTGTCCCATATCTAAAACAAAGATCTCGCCTCCTTTAGCCATTAATCCTGCCTTTAAAACTAGAGAAACAGCTTCACTAACAGTCATAAAGAAACGAGTGATTTCTTTATGTGTTAAAGTAATTGGGCCACCAGATTCAATTTGTTTCAAAAATAGTGGTATAACAGATCCATTACTTCCTAAAACATTCCCAAAACGTACCGCTACAAATTCAGTATTTGATCTTCTGTTATAAGCTTGTACAATCATTTCACAAATACGTTTCGTTGCTCCCATAACATTAGTAGGACGAACAGCTTTATCTGTTGAAATCAAAACAAAACGCTGCACACCATATTGATCAGCCAACCGAGCCATATTATAAGTTCCCTTACAATTGTTTTTCACCGCCTCGTTAGGGGAATATTCCATCAACGGAACATGCTTGTGTGCTGCAGCATGATATACAATTTGTGGATGATATTTTTGGAATATACTATCCATGCGATCATAATCCCTCACAGAAGCAATAAGAACTTCTACATCTGCTTGTGGATAATATTGCTTTAATTCCATTTGAAGCTCATAAGCTCCATTTTCATAAATATCTATTACTAACAGTTTTCCCGGATTGTTCGCAATAATCTGTCTGCAAAGTTCTGACCCAATAGTCCCCCCTCCACCTGTAACCATAATTGTTTTTTGTGAAACAAAGGTTGCAAGCTCCGAGTTCTTAATAACTACAGCTTCTCTCCCTAATAAATCTTCATAATTAACCTCACGTACAGTTTGACTAAGAGACGAAGTTAAGCTTGACGAAATCGCAGGAAGGCGTTTTAATTTGGCATCGGTCTCCTGACAAATATTTAAAATCTCACGAATCGTCACCGATGAGGCAGATGGGATTGCAATGATAATTTCATCAATCTGGTATTTTTTTGCCATATAAGGAATATCGTTTCGATTTCCCACGATAGGTATGCTATGGATATACTTTCCCTTCTTTGCAGGGTTATCATCTATAAGGCATACTACCTTACAATCACCTGGGCCATATTGTAACTCTTTAATCAACAATGAAGCGGCAGCTCCTGCACCAATAATCATCACATTTTTATTATGATTAGTTTTCTCATGCTTGCGTTTAAATTGTCTAAAAATCCGAAGCGACGACCTTGATATTTCTAACAATACAAACAAAAATATCCAATTAAACACAAAGAAACTACGCGGCATGCTCACCTGCATCAGTAATCTGTAACCAACATACAAAGCCTCTATAACTAATGACGCTTTAAAAATTGAAATCATTTCATCAATTCCAATGTAAGACCATACCCGATTATATAAACGGAATAATGCAAGCACAAATATTGTAATGCATATATCCGCAGGCAAACAACTAATTGCTGTATCTAAATATGAACTGCTCATTGTAAAAATGCCGAATCGCAAAGCCAACGGCATAATTGAACTAAAAATTACAATTGCAATGTCAACTATTACCAAAATTAACACTCTAATCTTTTTCGTATTCATTTACTCGCTTCCTAACTTCCCAATAATATCTTATAAAACATTCTGTTTCTTTTCCCTTTGATTCGAAAAAAACAAAGGCGCTAAGGATACATAATAAATAAGAATAAACCCTCTCTCCATAGGCAATATGCCCGTATCAAACATCGTTAACAGAAAAAAAGGTATATATACTAGGCTTTGAAAGATACAACAACTATCTGCTAAAGATTTCTTAAGAAAATTTTTTATTAAGCTTATTCCCACAAAGACTGTAAATAAAAAATATAATATTCCTGTTAAAATCCCCGCTTTATATGCCAATTCAATATATTGATTATGTGCATATTCGGTATCAACAAACATCAACTTCGATTTTCCGCGAAACGTCATGTGTGAAAAATATTCATTCCATATAGCTAGCCTGCCCCTTGACATTACATTCAATTTCTGATATAGCTCCCCGTGATTGGAACTTTCTTTTTCTATGTTCTCGATTTTCTGACTCACTATATTATCGCGCTCGCTTTTTAGGGTATTAGTATCACTCGATTCTTTCTTTTGAGTTGTTCCATCGACAATAATCGTATTCTTATTAGGATGATTTAAATCATAAATACTGCCCGAAACCTCCTTAATTAAAAAGACACTGAATCCAAACAATATTGCTATTAAACACGCAATCATAATCCACTTGAGAATATCATATTGATTTTGAGCTTTATTTCGCACACGACAATATGCAAAAATTGCTGTTAAAATACAAAGAAGCAGGGCGCAAATAGACCCCGATCTGGAATCTGCTAAATGAGTAACCGCTAATGATGCGGCAGCTATAAACCCATATAACCATTTCAGTCTGTCTTTTGTTAAGAGCATATACATCCCGCAGGCAATGCCTGGAACAAATATTTTAGCGACTCCATTAGGGTTAATATCAAATGGCGCATAACCAAAATACATTAAATGTTCGTAATACGAGCTACAACATACACATAAAAAGAATACTATTAAAGAAAATATACAATAGCCCTGTGCAATACAATCGAATAATATATGCCAGTCCTTTCGGTTCCCCCAAACAAAATACAAGCACATAAAAACTACTAGAATAAAGACAGGAAACGCCTTATATGATGGCCCCATCTCGTGATCAAATGCTGCTATCAAAAGACATATTCCAATTAAGATGTATGGTATATATACTACTTTATTCCATTTTTCAATTTGTACTTCTTTATTCATGCTAAAAATAATGATGATACCAAATATCAAACATATAGCATAATCTCGAATCCCTCTATTAAGACCCTGATACAGAAATATGTATTGAGATAAAAACTGCAATACAAAAATCGCAAAAAAACCTAGCATCACTACCAGATTTCGTTTATTTTCAGATATTCTGCAAGTAAACGTTTTATATATCGCATTTAAAATTGGTTTATATATGTATTGTAAAAACATCTTTACCTTGTATGATTAATATACACAAACTAATCATATTCCTTTCGCTCTTGCTTCACCCATAAGTCTATTGCTTTTTTTTAATTATGTCAAGTTAATGTCTAATGATTATATTCGTAGATTGTTTTTATCCTCATAAACATCAAAAGTCACTAATTATTAATGGGAGTGACCAACTTTTTCTAATACCATTATCCAAACATCTTTAGCCTCTTTTACTCTAAAAATCCATAATGCAAAGATATATACTCCACTACTAATAAGTGCTTTTACGCATAAATTTACAAATATCATGTTGATATGTAGAAAATGGTTTGTTGCAATAATTGCTATAACTGCAACAGCGCAGACCCCTCCAAGTTTACCAAAAAATCCGAAAAGACGTGTGATTTTAAATTCGGTCACATTCTTCTTTACAGTAATGCATGATAACGTCGCAACACACACTGAAGCTAAACTTGTAGCAAGCGCAATTCCTACTACCCCCCATAAATGTGAAAAACAAATGCTCATTATAATATTAGCAGCAACACCTATCATTCCATTAATCATAGCCTGTTTATTGGCATTATATGCATAGTGGGCTCTAATTAACACATCCCTTATTCCAATAAAAATCAGGCCTACACTATAAGCACCAAGTGCTAATGAAACATTTGCGGTTGACGAAGCGTTAAATGCCCCACGCTGGTACACAATACTTACAATATCTTTCGAATAGCCAATAAATAATATTGATATCAATCCTAAAATAAGCGTTAGAATCCTAATGTATTTGTACAATGTCTCTAGTAATAATTTATCTTCTTTTTCAGCTACATAAGAACTAAAATATGAAAAAATTACAGTGCATAAACCTCCAATCAAAATACTATGAATTGTATTGTATAAATATCCACTATACGATAATGTTGCAACGCTACCTTCCGGTAAACCAGATGCAATCGCCTTATCTACAACGCTCTGTATTTGAACCACACCATAGCTCACAAATAATGGAAGACTTAATTTTAGTAATCGTCTTATGTTTACATCGAACTTTGGTTTGTATAAATGAAAACCAGTTTTCTTTATCATATAAACTAGTATAAATAAAGTTTCTAAGATGTAATAGGTAATTACACCTATTAAAATCGCACTAATACCTAATTTATGTGCAAAAAATACAATGGCAGATATAACACTTACGCTTCTAATTACACCTACTATTTTCCCCGGGAAAAAAACCTTTTCCGCCTCTAATACAGCATTGCTTACATAATATATAAACATATTGAGCATTGTAATACTAAATAATCGAATATATTTTGCAATCAATAAACTATCATTTCCTTTATAACCAGGAGCAATCACTAATGAAATTTGATTCGCAAATAACAAAAATACAATCATCAACACGAAAACAACTGGAGCTAGCGTAAGCAAAACATTTGAAATGAATTTATGGCTTTCCGCTTTTCCTTTTGCAACAAGTGTATCTATATACATCGTTAAAAAGGTCACTGAAATTGCAGAAAAAATTGCAGCCCCCAAGTTTTCCATGAATTCAGACACAAGTAAAAATTTATCAATTTCTCCAGACGTTCCAAAGTATGCTGCAATAACTGCCTGTTTTAAAAATCCAATTAATTTAACAACCAGCAACGTTATCACTACTATTTTTACTGAACTAAATATGCTTTTTTTTGCCATAGATTCTATCCAAGCCTCCTTCAAGCATCATTTTCCTTAAAACATTAAGTTTATTATCTAAAGCCCCTGCAAACAAAATAATTAACGGCACCAACATCAGCGAACCAGTCGAGAGTCCTACAAACATGCCATAAAAAGCAATATTAAAGGCAATAAAAGCAGTAAATTGAGTAGTATTTGCTTTATAAAACACTTCTTTAACCACCTTAAGATTTACCCCGACTAAAACTATCCCTATACATACTAAGAAAATCAACATAGTATTTGACGGTGTTCCTAGAATTTTTCCCACCCCATGCTGTAGCATGTTAATAATTCCCTGAATTCCACCACCAAAATATGTAATATTTTTATCAATCATTTTTAATACATATTTCACGCCTACAATTATTAGTTTTGAACAAAATATCGCTACTAAAAACAATCTGCATGCACCAGCTTCAATTCTCTTGAACTTGACTATACGAAAAACAAACATCGCTACTAAAAATAATATCGCAACCAACATCGTTCCGCTGCTTACTGTAGTCAAAACAGTTCCGATTATTATTTCCGCATATCTTTTAACCCACATTGAAGGTTTTGAATCTGCAAACAATAGATTCATTTGCTTGATTAGTATGCTGTATCCTAAAAAAGCGAAACAGATTCTTCCATTCATAATAAAGCTTAAAAAAACTGTACAAAAGAGTATAAAGAAAGTGCTACATAAAGATCCTCTTTCTTTAGTCAACATCTCTTTTACACTACACATCTGCATAAAAAGGAGCATGAAAATAATAACGCAGTAATAACTGAATGCACGATTTAATTCAATAGAAAACATACAATGCATAATATAGGCAGGATAAGCAATTGCTAAGCGCACCGCATGAATATGCCCTTTCTGAATCCAATACATTAAACTAGTATCAACATTTAATAAATCTAAGGCTTGAGGAATAAAATCAAAAGAAATGTACCTGTAAAGTACCAACAGCATCAATAAAAACATTACTAAAACGCTAAATACTTTAGTCGTTAAATTTTCAGAAGAAATCCAAATGTAAATCATCCCAATAAAAAGACACATAAAGAGACAACTTTCAAAAAATAAAAATAGACACAGAAAAAGAATGCATGTAAAACAGCACAAGATTCCAGTTACTCTAGAATTTTTACAGTTAGTCCCTTTCTCACATCCCAATACATCCATGTAGTTTCCTACCATATTATAAACCCCGACTATTAATTAATTCTTTCATCCTTTTATGATTATTTTCAAAGAATGAAATTGTTTCCGATTCTATCTTTTGTTCATAATCTCTAATTTCTTTGATACCTTTTTCAAAAATATTTTCTATTACAGGTAATTCTTTTACTTTATCTGTATTGCAAAAGCTCCTTGATAAAATAGCAGCTGTGGAACCCACTCTATAGTGCTCTGCTATAATCATTTCAGCCGGAACATCTCCGCATCCAATCTTTCCAATTCCTCCAATTCCATAAGGAATATTATAGGAATTGATTTTTTTAATAATAAAGTCTACCATCCCATTTGTAAAAAGTTCAAACATAAAATCTAATTTCATGGACAGATGTAAATCATTCAACCCTATGTGTACTCGATCAATTCCTGGTAAGCAAAGAATTTCATCTATATTTTCTACTGCTGTAATATGCTCTAACAGGAGAATTGTCTTTGCTCGTCCATCCACGTAATCCAAAAAAGTCCTTACTTCATCAGATGTTTTGAACATTGGCAACATAACATAATCGGCACCATTTTTTATAACTGTATTTATTTCTCTCCCTGAATCTTCATTGATAGGATTTACTCTTACCAAAATCTTAGATTTTTTTATCTGCTGAGCAATGAATTTTACATCATCTTCCGAATGCTTTGATTTGACGGTATCTAAATTTTTCTGCCGTTCCTCTTTCCCCAGATATTCTAAATCAATAAAAATATATTCCACACCATACTTTTCTGCAATCAAAGCCACCTCAATATTATTTGTTATATACATTAAATCCAGCATAGTTATTTCTCCTCGAAAAAAAATCTAATAGAAAAAACAAACGATGCAAGTATAACAAAAATAATCCCACCTAAGATTCCCGATTTAACCATTTCTTTTATTGTATATATCGGGGTAATTGATACTTCTGATTTAGGAGTAACTACGGAAACGCGTTCACCCTGTTTTGTTGTACTATCTACAGAACTAATCGTTGCAGTATATACATCTGTAGAATTCTTAAGCACATTTACATTTTTAACGCTTTTATCCAATTGCATATATGCATTTTGAGTAAAGAGTTCACAAATTAATTTAGCGTTTTCTGCATTAGCAGAATGAACCGTTATATTTACTACATCTAATGATGGTTTCACAATAATCGAATTTCTAATTTCACTTTCTGACATCAAAATTTTTTTCTCTTGTAACCCATTTTTTACACCTTCAATAACTGCATCAGATAAAACAATTGCCTCCGTCTTATCCGTAATCAAGTCAGCATCATTAACCTGTGATAAGGTACTATCTGACTCAAACTCTATACAAGATTCCGAACAATACTCAATGCCTGCATTAACATTATCCCTTGACTTAAACCCATATACAGCAAACACAACCATACCTATTATCGCAAAAATTAATAAGGCTTTTTTTTTCTTTAATAATTTCTGTAAAAACACTTTTAATTCCATGTCACTACTTTAGAACCAGTTTTGTTTTTGAATTCCAGCTCTAATTTCCCTTCTATAAATGTTTGTGATCTATACCTTTTTCATGATTTTTAACCAAACTTTGCCACAACAAAATTTTAATAATAATCACGAAGTTCAATTATAAATCACGTTTTTTATTCTACCATATTAAATAATAAAATACAATGAATACCCCATTACTCTACGAATTCTACACAAACCACTTCAGTATTATACACCACACCATGAAGCCTATACAACAAATAAACCGGCAAAGAACTCTTTCTGTCTTTGCCGGTTTTAATCCTTCATACCTATCTTTTATTCTTCCCCAAACGCATCTCCAAACGCTGCATTCAGCAGTTTATCCATAGATTCATCGGTGATTTCGTACATTTCTTCATCCTCGTCATAAACGATTTCCATTGTTACGGTCTGCGGATCGCCGTATTCCGTGTTATTTAACTGATCCGTGAGCTTCTGAAGCATGTCGTTCATCATGTCGATCATCAGCTGATCTTCCGTCGTGAACTTATAGCTGCCATTGGAAACTTTCTTTTCCCATTCGTTTACCAGATCATTTTCGATATAACTTTCCATTCCGGTCATCGCCTGAATCGGATAAACTTTCGTTTCTACAGAATAAGAGCCATCGTCGTTCTTTGTTGCCTCTTCGCTGACTTCATATTTCAGCGAAGCGAACATCGCTTTGACAAAGTCGCGGACATTCTGCTCATTTTCATCAGTCTTGTATGCTTCCACATCCACGACATCCATAAACTCATCCACAACTTCCTGCATGGCATCATTGTATTCTTTCTGTGCTTCTTCCTTGCTCTGCTGCGTCAGTTCCAAGTATTTGTCGGAAATATTTCCAGACTTAATGCAATCCAGGGACTCTTTTACCGCAGCACTGGCATCGAAATCTTCTTCGCCACAGGCGGTGAAAAGCATACAGGAACTTACCAAAAGTGCGATCAGTATCGCGATCAGTGATTTTGACTTCATTTTCTTCCTCCTCAAATCTACAATAAATAGAATAATAGCTTTTCACCAGTATACCAGATATTGTTATCGATTACTACTGTATTTTTTCCGGCGTCTGCACCGTTTTACCAGCCAGATCCCCCCGCAGATCAGAACGATAAGCACCACGAGAACCACTGCTGCCATCGCGAAAATCTTATTAGGCTGCTTCAACAGCTCTGCCGGCGACCAGCTGTCGATTTTCGTTTTGCGTCCCTGCACCGTACTGTAATATTCCGGGATCTGATCCTCAGAAAAGGAATCCAGATAAGAGGCTACCGCATACCAGGCTTTGACCTCTCTATCACCGTCGTATACGATGTGATCCTCGTAGTTTGTAATAGGATTGCCGTCGGCGTCTTTCGGCTCGATTTTCAAGATCCCCTTGGAGGTATCTTTGACAGCCCCCAGCATCTGGCAGGAATACAGATCCGCCGCCACGCTATAAAGTTCCTCGTCTTTCAGTTTCGAAACTGAAGTCCCGTCGTTATAGCGGATATCCACCGCCCGATTAAGGATCAGCCGATGAGGATTCCAGTTGTACTCCAATCCGCTGCAGTACAGCCGCGCCACACCCATGAAATCGGAAACGCTGGCGTCTACCTCAGCCACCGCTTTCAGCTCTTTGCCGGTCAGATAAGCCTTCACCAGCGGATAGCCAGCCTGTCCGTCTTTGCCGTATCCCAGTGAAAGAATGTTGAACGCATCCGATACCTGCACCGGTCCCTGTAGAAAGCTGCCGCGGATCACACCCAGCGGCACGATGGTCACCTGTACGTCTCCCTTATCCGAAGTCACTTCTCCGGAGGCGACTCCGCCGTCCTGATAGCCCTTGATCGACCCGTTCTCTGCCTGTGCGATGGCGTATTTATAGGAATCCGCCAACAAGCTGCCCAGAGGCTCTTCCCCCTGCGTCAGCCCCAGCTTCAAGCTGTCCGGAAAGGCGATCGTGTTATTTGTGATCGTCTCTCCCACGCTGTAACCGTACTGGCTAAAATACTCCTCATCCACCAGTTTCCGATATTTGGCAAGCTCCGACTCTACCGCAGCATCGCTTTTTACCGATTCATCCAGCGGTATCAGCTCATAGTTCTTGATTTTATAATGATCTCCCGATTTTTTCAGCACCACATGTCCCATATTGGTATTGTAGCTGCCGCAGGACACTAAATAAGTATCCCCCACCTGCACCGGCTCATCCAGCGTCGTATGGCTGTGACCGCTGATGATCAGATCGATATCCGGCACATTCTCTGCCAGCTGATAATCCTCCGTATCTTCCATCTTGTCCGATTCATTTTCGATAGTCCCGCAGTGAGAAATGCAGACGATCAGATCCACGTCTTCCTTGTCCTTGATCTCGTTTACAACGTCCTTTGCAGTCTCCTGCGCATCCTTGAAAATCAGCCCGCTTTCCGGTGCATACTCTACCGCAGACTCGCCCAGCAGTCCGAACACGGCCATCGTAACACCATCATGCTCCAGCACCGTATAGTCTTTCACGCCGTAGGCGTCGCAAGCCTCCTTCAGGACCTTTGCATCGTCTTTCAGCGATTCATCCTGCAAAGTCTTCTCCCAGTCGATATTGGCACAGAGAATCTGCGGCCCCTTGCCGGACGCTGCCTGCAGCATAGAAGCCAGACCCTTTGCACGATAATCGAACTCGTGATTGCCAAAGGTGGTCGCCTCATAACCTAAGAACTTCATCATTTTCAGTTCGGAAGCCTCTTTGGAAAAAATCGTCTGATATGGCGTTCCCATGGAAAAATCCCCGCCATCCAGAATGAAGCTGTCCGGATAATCGGTTTTCACCTCATCCATGGCAGTTTTCAGCTTGCCGAAGCCACCGACTTCTACGACCTTGCCGTCCTTTGAGACCCGGTCCGCATCCATATGAGAATGCATGTCATGTGTAAAAATGACCGACACTTCGTCCGTATCGGTCACTCCATAGCTTTCATTCCAAAGTCCGCTGCCTGCAAACAGGATCCCGCTGAAAAGAGCTGTGATCCCCACCGCGCACAAAGCGGATTTCAGTTTCTGTTTCATTGTTTTACCTCGCATAAATACTGCAGATCTATCTGACTCTGCTTTTCCATCAGTTTTGTCAGCGCGCTCAGATCGCTTTTCTCCCCCGACGCATTCGCCATTTTTTTGACGCTGGCCACAAGATCGCTCAGCAGACTTTCATCCGGCTGATAACGGAATTCGTAGACCTCCGCATCCTCCAGATCGCAGTCTTCTTTCATCTCCTCCACGGCGTCGTCATAGGTGTTGACCACGTCATCCACCAGCTTGTTGGCCTTGGCCTGTTTCGCCGTATAGATCCTGCCGTCCGCGATGGAGCGAACGTAGTCTTCATCCAGCTTTCTTCCATCCGCAACGACTCCCACGAACTGACTGTAAGCCTCATCGATCATGGTCTGCCAGATCTGCTTCTGCTGATCCGTCATAGCCTGCGTAGAGCTGCCCATGGATTTGTTGGGACCGGATGTGATGGTCTCTGCCTTGACTCCGTACTTTTCCAGCAGACCGGAAATATCGTACATGGTGCCGGTGGTCACGCCAATGGACCCCGTCCAGCAGTTCCGATTGGCCAGAATCTTGTCCGAAGGAGCGGACATATAATATCCTCCCGACGTTGCCTGCGATGCGAAGTACGCATAGACAGGTCGTTTCGTCACTTTCTGGTACTGGCGTATCTTCAGATAGACTTCGTCCGTTTCATAGACGCTGCCGCCCGGCGTATCGACATAGAGAAGCAGTCCCTCGTTGGCGTCGTTATCCATCATGGCGTCGATGTTGTCCAGGATGTACTGCTGGTTGTAATTTTCATCGGAATCACCGATGGTCCCCTCGATATAAAGAACCCCGATATGATCCTCGCTGATCGACGATGCATCTGCAACGTTTTGATCCAGCCCGGAAAATCCTGCGATTTTCAGCAGGATCCCCAGCAGAAGCACCCCAACTAAAATGGATCCAAAAACAAGCAAAGACCGGGGTGGCTTTTTATGCCCTCCCGGCGTTCTGCTATTGCCGTTACCCTGCGGCATGCCGTTTTTCGCACGCCACAGGTCTCTTGCATTGATTCTGTCTCTGTTCTGGTTCTGATTCATATCTCTTTCTCCAGATAAGGCTCGATTCTCTTAAATAGCTTTTTCTGCGATTTCCTGCAGCAGGTTTGCCTGCAGTTCATCCGGCTTGATTTCAAACTGTTCGCCTGTCTTATTGTTGCGGACAGTCAGATAATCGCCTTCTACTTCCTTTTCTCCGATGATGCAGATATACGGATTTCGCTCATTTCTCGCTTCACGCAGCTTGTATCCGATCTTTTCGTTTCGGATATCGGCTTCTGCACGCAGTCCGGCATCTTCAAACTGCTGCGCGATCTTCAGCGCATAGTCGGAATACTTCTCCGTTACCGTCAGCAGCTTTACCTGTACCGGCGCCAGCCAGAGCGGGAACTTGCCTGCAAAGTGCTCGATGAGGATGCCGATGAATCGTTCGATGGAGCCGAAGATAACACGGTGGATCATGACCGGACGATGCTTATCGCCGTCGGATCCCACATAAGTGATGTCAAACCGCTGCGGCATCTGCATATCCAGCTGAATCGTACCGCACTGCCATGTTCTGCCGATGGAGTCCTCCAGATGGAAGTCCAGTTTCGGTCCGTAGAACGCGCCGTCTCCCTCGTTGATCACATACGGTACGCCGATGCTCTCCATAGCTTCTTTTAATGCGGATTCTGCTGCTTCCCATTCCTCATCGGTTCCCATGGAATCGTCTGGACGTGTGGACAGCTCGATGTGATAGGTGAATCCGAACATCTTGTAAACGTCGTCGATGAACTTTACAACACCGATGACTTCATCCTTGATCTGTTCCGGCAGCATGAAGATGTGAGCATCGTCCTGAGTAAAGGTCCGCACACGCATCAGTCCATGCAGTGCTCCGGAAAGCTCATGACGGTGAACCTGTCCCAGTTCTCCCATACGGATCGGGAAGTCACGGTAGGACCACATCTTCCGCTTGTATACCAGCAGCGATCCCGGACAGTTCATCGGCTTGATCGCGTAGTCTTCATCGTCGATCTTGGTGAAATACATGTTTTCTTTATAGTGATCCCAGTGACCGGAAGTTCTCCACAGCTGCTCGTTCATGATGAGCGGCGTCTTGATTTCTTCATAGCCGCGCTTTCTGTGTTCTGTCTTCCAGAAGTTTTCCAGCTCGTTACGGATGATCATTCCCTTCGGCATGAAGAACGGGAATCCCGGAGCCTCTTCATACAAAGCGAAGAGATCCATTTCCTTGCCGATCTTCCGGTGGTCTCTCTTCTTGGCTTCTTCCAGTCTCTGCAGGTATTCATCCAGCTCTGCCTGGGTCGGGAAGCAGGTTCCATAAATTCTCTGGAGCATCTTGCGTTTTACATTGCCTCTCCAGTACGCTCCTGCCACACTCTGCAGCTTGACCGCCTTGATCTGACCTGTGCTCGCCATATGCGGTCCAGCACAGAGATCCACGAAATCGCCCTGCTTGTAAAAAGAAATAACTTCGTCTTCCGGCAGGTCTTCGATCAGCTCTACCTTGTAGTCTTCATGCTTGTCCGCCATGAATTTGATAGCTTCCTCGCGAGGCAGTTCAAAACGCTCCAGCGGATAATTGGCCTGGATCACCTTTTTCATTTCCTTCTGGATCTTCAGAAGGTCCTGATCGTTGAGCTTGTGCTCCATATCAAAGTCATAATAAAAACCGTTATCGATGGCAGGTCCGATGGCCAGTTTGGCGTCCGGCCACAGCTTCTTTACCGCCTGCGCCAGAATATGGGACGTCGTGTGCCGATAACATAATCTTACCTGTTCATCTTCAAAATTTATTTTTTCCTTCGCCATTGCTTCCTCTCCTCTTTTCTCTTAACAGTATATCCTCTATCTATTATCTATTTCCCTGATTTATTCCATTGCCAGCTGCAGCAGTTTGTCGATCAGATCCGGATACGGGATGCCGGACGCCTCCCAGAGTTTCGGATACATGCTGATGCTGGTGAATCCCGGCAGTGTGTTGATCTCATTGAACACCACGCGTCCGCTTTCCTTCAGGAAAAAGTCCACTCGCGCCATGCCGCGACAGCCCATGGTCTGATAAATCTTGACAGCCGCAGCCTTGATTTCCTGTTCCTTTTCCGGATCCAGATCCGCTACGACCGCCGTCTCCGACGCCGAATTCTCGTATTTCGCATTGTAGTCATAAAATTCGTTGGCTGCAAAGATCTCTCCAATGCACGATGCTTTCGGATCTTCGTTTCCCAGCACCGCCACTTCGATCTCACGTCCTTTGATGGCTTCCTCCACCAGCACCTTATCGTCTTCTGCAAAGGCGATTTCCAGCGCTTTCGGCAGTTCTTCCGCATTCTTCACCTTGCTGATGCCTACAGAAGATCCGGCGTTAGCCGGCTTTACAAACAGCGGGAAAACGTCGTCGAAATAAGACGTAACGCCCAGCAGTTCTCCCTGCGGATCCTTTGCATAACGCTGACGATGCAGAAGCGCCGCATCCGCCTGACTGATGCCGCCCGCCTGCTCCACCATTACCTTGGTGATCGCCTTGTCCATGGACGCCGCTGACGCCACCGTGTCCGATCCGACAAAAGGAAGCCCCGCGATCTGCAGAAGTCCCTGCATCCGTCCATCTTCGCCGTTTCTGCCGTGAAGCACCGGGAACACCACATCGATAGCCAGTTCCCGCGTCGAACCATCCGCTTCCCGAACCAGCAGTCCCCGGAAGTCCCGGTCCAGACAAACCGCTACTTTACGGTTTCCCGGATCCTGCTCCCAGGAACCGTCACCGATACGAACAGCAGGGGAACTTGTCAAAAACCAGTTCCCCTCTTTCGTGATACCCACTGTATTTATCTCATACTTGTCCTCGCTGATGTGGGCGAGGATCGACGAAGCCGATACTCTCGAAACCTCATGTTCCGAGGAGACTCCGCCGAACAAAATCAGTACTTTCGTCTTATCCTTCATATAGCCCCCTTGTTTAATACAGACCTGTCTTCGCAGAGATCCGCTTGCTGATTTTCTGTACATCCTGCGTCGGCGTGTAGCCTTCCTGACCAAAGAACTGCTCGTGCAGCTTCGTTACGTTGCTGCTCAGCGTTACAGGAGGTCCAAACCATCCGCCGTTGGACCACTGTCCTACGTCATACGGCCAGCCCACGCTGTCGGTCATCTCGTAGGAATTGAGCTTCAGCACCATATCCATCATATCGGCAGAAGACATATTGGTCTTGATTTCCGGCAGGATCTCATCCGAGATCTTGTTGAGCGCCTTGGTGTCCATCTTGGCAGCCTTCTTGAATGCCGCCTTGACGACGATCTTCATACGCTCGTTTCTCCGGTAGTCTCCTTCTACTGCATCCTTACGGATACGGGCATAGGTAACGGCCTGGTTTCCGTTGAGGGTCTGCTTGCCGGCGCTCTGGATCTTGGCGTCTGATCCGCCGATGTTATTATATGTATCCTGGATGTATTTGTTCATTTCCTTGATTTCGGACTGCTTGATTTCAATGTCAAGGCCGCCGAGAGCGTCTACCGTATCGGCAACTGACTTCCAGTTGACCACTACGACTTCCTTGATATTCAGATCCAGGTTTTTATTCAATGTGTACAGCATCTTGGTCGGTCCGCCGTAGAAATAGCCGTGGGTCACCTTGTCCAGTCCCGGGGAATTGTCACCCAGATCCAGCATGGTATCCCGGTACACGGAGAACATCTTGATCTCGTTGGTTTCCTTGTTGATGCTTGCGACGATGATGGCGTCGCTTCGCACGTTTTCATCGCTGCTCATATCGCGGGCGTCGATTCCCAGAAGTGCGATATTTCTGTAGTTTCTAAGATCGGAATCCACCTGCGGATTGATACCGATCAGGTCTGGATCCAGCTCGATCCGCCCTACGTTGTCCAGTGTATTCTTGACCACCGTAAGTCCTGCTGCGATGGCTCCGCCGATACCGATGACCAGGATCAGTACGACGATCAGAGCGATCTTCAGACCTCTGCCCTTCTTTTTCTTCTTTTTCCGCTTCTTCGGAGTGCTGCCGGATCCGTTTCCGCCCTCTGCAAAGAATGCGTCTTCTTTCTGGGCTTTCTTTCTGGCTTTTTTCTCCGCACGTGTCAGCTTGTCCGCCTTGTTGACACGTCCCTGTCTGGCAACCGGTTCCCGCTGGCTTTCCCGCTCTTGCCGGTACTGCGCTTCCGCCGCTTCCCGGCTCTGCCGCCGCATCCGCGACGCACCATAAGGCGTGTTCTCTACGGAAGAGCGCACACCAGAAGACTCGTAGTCCCGGGACTGCTGCTGATATCCGGAACGATTTGGGATGTAGGAACCATACAGCGTATCATCCTTGACGTAGCTTCCTCTTTCTTCATTATGTTCCCGCAGCCTGAGATATTCCTGGTACGCGTCCTCTCTGGCGCGGTCTTCCCTGCTGCGGTCATTATCATATCCTCTATTTTTATCCATATGGTAATACCTGCTCCTTTCATGTCACAGTCCATTATAGCAATAGAACGTCATCCATGCAACAAAGTGGGGGGATTCCCACTGTAAAAGTTATGTGAAAATGGTAAATTTAAAAGGTTCTTAAGAATTCTTCAATGGATTCCTGCACTTTTTCAAAGCGTTCCTGTGCTGCCTCCCGGCTCTCCGCTCGAATACAGTAATAAAATTTGATCTTCGGTTCCGTTCCCGATGGACGCACTGCGATCCAGGATCCGCTGGAAAAACAGAACTTCAACACATCGGAAACAGGAAGATTTTCAATGCCCTTTTTATAGTCCAGGATCTGCTCCGGTTTTCCCAGTGCTGCAAAGACCGACGCCCCGCGGCTTCGCAGCCGCGTCATGATCTTCTGCATCATCTTTGCACCCTTAGAACCCTCAAACACAAAGGAATCCTGCTCATCGATATAATAGCCGTGCTCCCGATAAAGCGCCTCCAGCGCATCTGCCACCGTTCTGCCTTGCGCCTTGTGCCACGCCGCGGCCTCGCAGAAAAGCATCGCCGCAGACACGCCGTCCTTATCCCGGATATGCGTTCCGCCAATATAGCCGTGACTTTCCTCATAGGCGAACAGAAACTGCCCCCGCTCCATCCGATTGATTTCATTGCAGACGAACTTGGATCCCGTCAAGGTCCGGATCACCGATCCACCGCGAGACGTCACGATCCGTTCTCCCAGATCGCCTGTCACAATGGTCGTCACCAGCTTCTTTCCATCCTTTTCTGTGTCTTTGCTGAGAAAATCTGCCAGTAATGCGCCGATCTGATTTCCCGAAAGGTACATCACCTGATCCCCCACGACAACGCCTGCTCCGATCCGGTCACTGTCCGGATCCGTTCCGATGAGCACATCCGCATGGGTCTGTAAAGCCTTGCGCTCCGCCAGCCGAAACACCTCCGGCTCCTCCGGATTTGGCTTTCTGAGTCCCGGGAATTCTCCGTTGAACTCCGCCTGTTCTTCCACCAGCTGCACATGGGAAAAACCGTCGTTTTTCAAAGTCCCCAGAACAAAATCCCGTCCAGAGCCGAACAGAGATGTGTAAACGATGTGCAATTCGTCTTTCGCTCTTTGCTCTTTCAGCCTGCTGCAGGCAACCGCAGCCTCCATAAACCGTTGGGATATATCTTCTCCGATCCGCTCGATATTCTCCTGTGACAGGCTTTCACAGCGCGGAATATCCAATGGATCCGTATTCTGCTGCATCCAGCCGAAGATGGCTTCCGTCTTCTCCGGCCCCATCTGTGCCCCGGAAGCATCGTAAGTTTTGAACCCGTTATATGCCTTCGTGTTGTGACTAGCCGTCACAACAGCTCCGCCGTCGCACTGCAGCTCCCGTATGGTATAAGAAAGCAGCGGCACTGGAGACGGCCGATCAAACAGCAGGACGTGCAGACCTGCATGTGCCAGGACCTTCGCTGCTTCTTCTGCAAAGGTACGGGAATCGTTCCTGGTATCATAGGCTATCGCCACTTTTGCATCTCGTCCTAAGAGCTGCGCCATGCCCCAGGCAGCCAGCCTAATGGTATAACGATTGATCCGGTTGGATCCCAGTCCGACCTTCCCCCGCATACCGGCTGTCCCGAATGGCACCCTGCGGTAAAAACATTCGTGCTGTTCTTCATCCGTCATGGAAATGAGCTGTGCTCGCTCCGCTTTCGTCAGATCCGGCAGCTGGCGCCATTTATTATATTCTGTTTTAAAGCCTTGCTCTGTATTACTCTGCTTCTTTTTCTTCATTGTGTTCTCCAAAGACAAAATGCCGCTGTCCCAGATAATTGAATCCGGTAAACAGGCACATCCCTGCCAGCATAGCCAGGTTTTCCTGCAGGTGCTGCGTTCCTCCTGCAAGCAGAAACCGGACTGCAGGTTTTGCGATCCCGTAAGCAAGCAGGTAGCAAACTGCGATGTTCCCTGCAAACCGCAGTACACTTTGCACCACCCTGCCCTCGTGCCGGAATGTAAACCGCTTGTTGAGCACATAGCTTACGATGCTCCCCACGATGTAGTTGGCTGCCGAGGATGTCCAGTAGGAGCATCCCGCCAGGTTGTACAGGCCGAACATGATGGCAGTCCCCACCAGGGTGTTGATCACGCCTACCAGAATGAATTTTAGCAGTTTTTTGTCGATGATTTTTCTCAATTACTGATTCTCCAGATACTGTACAGTTCGCATCAGACCATCTCTTAAAGAGTATACCGGATGCCATCCCAGTTCATGCAGCCGATCGCTGTTAAGAATCCCCAGTGTAAAAGGTGCTGCACCAGTATTCTTGGTTTCCTTCGGAAGCTCCATCACAACTTGGATCCCGCGCTCCGCATAGGCATCCGCCAGAGTTTCTGCCAGCTGGCGAATGGATACGGTGGATTCCGGACTGGAAATATTGTATACCATCTCATCCGAATCCAGCAAAATACGGAAAATAGCCGCCACAGCATCGCTGACATAGGTATAAGTCCGGATCGGCTTTCCTTCACTTTTCATCACGATATTTCTGTTGTTGATCACATCACGCAGGAAATCCGCCTGAACGCGACCGTCATCTACGGACATGCCCGGTCCATAGGTGTGGGCCAGACGAGCCACCTTCGCATTCAAATCGTACTGCTGTGCGAAAGAAGCGCACATGGTCTCTGCAGCTTTCTTTCCTTCTGGGTAGCAGGATCGCGGCGACAGCGGATCGACAAAGCCATAGCTGTCTTCCGTAAATTCTTTTTGATCCTCATACGGCTGTCCATAGATCTCACGGGAGGAAATGAACACATATCCCTCCGCATGACTTCTGCGTGCTAAATCTAATGTATAATATGCACCCAATGTATTAGCGGCAATCGTTCCCACCGGATCTTCGCGCATGATCAACGGGCTGGCAGGGCTTGCTGCATGAATGATATAATCAAACGCCACATCCGTCTGGATTGGCTCCGCTACGCTCTGCTGCAGCACTTTCACCTGATTTCGAATATCCTCAGGAAGTTTCTCCGGATGGCGCACCAGCGCATACAGTTCCAGATCATTTCCGGAATTCTCTTTCCACTGTAAAATCGTCCGGCTGATATAGCTCCCCAGCATTCCGCTGGCTCCCGTCACCAGAATGCGTTTGCCGTTGAACTTTTCCCAGCTCAGTTTTTCTTTTAAAATAGTTTGTGCATCTTCCTGTAAAATATGGCTCATAGTCTTCCTCTATTTCTTTAAATTCTCTGCGATCTCACCCTGTGACAATCCCAGTGCCTGACGGGTCTCTCGGTATTCCAGCATTGCACGGAACACATATAAGTCCTCCGGCGTCGTTACCTTGATGTTGCCTCGGTTTCCTTCCACCAGATGAACTTCTTTCCCAACAGCGCGCATCAGCGTACAGGTATCGATAATCCCTTCATACGAAGGATTGGTCTTACGCACCTGTTCATGGGCTCGCAGGACGTCGCTCAGTAAAAAACTCTGAGGAGCCTGCGCGGTGTAAAAAGAACTGCGATCTGGGGATTCTTCTACGATCTGACCACCTTTGCTAATGATCGGCGTTTCAAAGAATTTCGTGCAGGTCACAGCGGAGCCATATTCTTTCACGCTGCGTAAATTGGCATCGATTACTTCTGACGTAATGCAGGGACGCACTCCATCATGGATCATGACGATATTGTCCTGTCCTTCGCTCTCACAGGCTGCCTCCAGTCCATGCCGAATCGAATCCTGCCCTGTCGCACCACCTGGTACAATTTTTTTTATTTTCGTGATCAAAAACCGCTTCACTAATTTTTGTAAACGCGAAATATAATCTTCCTTGCACGCCACATAAATAGCATCTACTGCCGGATGCTCTTCGAAAATTTCCAGCGTGTGGATGATAATAGGTTTTCCATCCACTTCAATAAACTGCTTGGGAAGTCCAGATCCCATACGGGCACCGCTTCCACCGGCAAATATCACTGCTATATTTTTCATTCGAATTCTCCTCCTTGCAACAGGATTTCATCAATTACCCGATCTGAGGCATCACCTCGGTATCCGCCAAAGTTATCCTTCGCAAACTGAATGATCTTTTCTATTTCAAAGTCTTTCTTCTCCAGACATTCCATCAGCTGATCAAAGGTATCACAGACTTTGCCCGGGGCACTGTCCAGAATGCTCCGATGCACGCCCCGTGTCAACTCGTAAAATTCACGATCGTAAGTATAAAATATGACTGGCCGCTGCAGCCATGCATATTCGAAGTAGTTCGAGGAATAGTCTGTGATCAAAAGATCCGTCACATAATATAACTTATTGATATCCGGAAATTTGCTAAACTCCCAGATAAGATCCTGCTGATTCTTCGGAATCTCCGGCAGCCGTTTCACGAACGGATGCATTTTTATAAGAAATACAGCGTTTTCTTTTTTACAAAAATCATAGATTCTCTGGAAATCCAGTTTGGAATAATCATAATACGCATATTTTTGTTCCGCTCCGCGATAAGTAGGAGCGAATAAAATGATTTTCTTCTTTTGCAGAGCCGGATACTTCGAATAAAATTCACTCCGGAATTCCTCGATCACTTCGGGATCCAGAAACCCATCCATACGAGGCATCCCTACGGGGTAAAATGCTTCTTTTTCGATACCAAACACTTCATGGAATACATCGATCAAATGCTCCGATCCAGTAATCACATGAGTATACTGTTTATGACAGGAGCCGGCTGGAAACGGACTGCCGTCCTTACCGAACCTGCTGTATCCAACGGATTTAAAGCCCTCTCCAGCATGCCATACCTGAATCAGCTTTGTCTTTTTACCCAAATGGAAAAATCCAAATACCGGAGCATAATCATCCACAAAAATAACATCCTGTCTGGCAATTTTCGTTACGACTTTGATCCAGCTGAAAATGTCCTTGCCGCTCTGGTGTTTCCCTGCAGCACTGCGATAGGAATATGTCATCTTAAATTTCTGATCCAGATTTCGTTCCCGAATACGGGCGTCAATATATTTCAGGTTTCCCCACAGAACGTCCTTGGTCTCGCTCATGATCATCACGCGCGTCCCGTTTTTCGGAGTCAATGTATAAAGCACATGATAGTAACAGCGTATCAGAAGAATCGCAGCATACATAAAGAAACGCTTTGTCTTTTCCTTTGCAGAACGAACTTCACGAACATAGCGTCTCTTTCGCCATTTTTTATTCTCGATCATAAAGTAGCTGTCCAGATAAAAAGACAGATTTGTATCATCTTCTGAAGTCACTCCGAATGTTACAGTATACGCCATCTGCTCCTGTGCATAGCGAAATGTACGGGAAAGCGAATCCAGCTGATACGAGGTATTCGCATCGATGCCGCAAAGGAATTCCCGCGAGTTTTCTGCAGGAGAAACAGCTATGATCTGCCATCTGCCATTTTCTAAAAAGCTTCGCTCACTGACACAGGTGATATTTAAAGTAAGATAAGACTTTCCATTTTCCCAGGTGCTGTCCAGCTTTATGGAAGGGTAATTGGAATTTTTTAAATAAAATATCGTTGCTGAATCGGGACTGGAGACTTCCAGATGAAGGAAGATACGTTCCCACCAGATTTTCTTTATTACAAATGAATTTGCATTTTCTACCATAACAAATCTCCTGTCAATCTCAATAATAGTACCATAAAAATGTTGAAAAAACAACGTTTTCTTGCTATACTTTCATGGTACTGGAGGTTCAAATGAAAGGAATCATAAAAGCAGGGATCTGCATTCTCAATGTGATATATGGCATATTAAAACTATTTCCTCAGCAAAAGAAAGTCGTATTTCTCAGTCGTCAAAGCGACTCTCCTTCCATCGACATCACGATGCTGCAGGATAAAATAACAGAGCTTCATCCAGACTATAAGACAATTATACTCTGTAAAAAACTGAATAACGGCATATCGTCCGCCATCGGATACTGTTTTCATATGCTGCGTCAAATGTATCATCTGGCAACTTCCGAAATCGCGATACTGGATTCCTACTGTATCGCGGTCAGCATCCTACACCATAGAAAAAGTCTTTTGATCATTCAGATGTGGCACTCTGTCGGAACAATGAAAAAATTTGGCTATAGTATTCTGGATAAGCCGGAAGGAAGTTCATCTAAAGTGGCTGAACTGATGAAAATGCATGCCAATTACGATTACATCTTGGCAGGTGGCGATGGATATAAAGAACATCTGGCAGATGGCTTTCGGTATTCACTGGACAAAATCGTAACGCTCCCTCTGCCCCGTGTAGAGCGACTAAAGGATCCCGAATACGCAGCTGCCACCCGAAAGCAAATTTTATCGAGCTATCCGCAGCTGACAAAAAAGAAAAATATCGTATATGTTCCAACCTTCCGCAAAGTAAATGATGAAGCATTCCTGGATGCACTAAAAGCCCTGTGCCAAGCGGTTGATTACAGGAAGTACAACCTGATCATAAAGGTCCATCCACTAACAGACTTAAAAGGCTTTGACGCCGAGAAAGCCATCATCGATCAGAACTATTCCTCAGTAGATATGCTTTACATCAGCGACGTGGTAATTAGTGATTACAGCTGTATCATTTACGAAGCTGCGCTATTAGATAAACCGTTGTACTTCTACACGTATGACTATGAAGACTATATGAGTAGCCGAGAAATCTATATGGACTACAAAGAAGAAATTCCCGGGCCTATGGAAAGTTCCGCTAAAGCTTTACTGGCCGATATTGATGCAGAGAATTACGATATGAACAGACTGCACACTTTCCTTCATAAGTATGTATTTACGGGAAGTCCTCATGAAACGGAAGACATCGTGAAGTTTGCGTTTGCGCATAAGAAAACCTCGTAGGATGTACCGACCCCCAAAAGTTAGACCAAAACTCTAACGATTGGAGGTCGGTATTTTTATGGCTAAATATACTTATGAATTTAAGAAGAAAGTTGTGGATGCCTACAATAATGGCGAAGGAGGTTACTGGTTTCTTGCAAATAAGTTTGGACTATCTGACACAAAGTGTATTCGACAGTGGGTTGCTAACTACAATTCATTTGGAGATGAAGGATTGCATCGTTCTCGAAAAAATGAAAAATATACTTTTGAAAAGAAGCTTTCTGTAGTAGAGTTGTATTTATCAAGTGAAATCTCATATAAAGATCTAGCTCTTCAGGAAGGTATTACAAATTCATGTATGATCAGCAAATGGGTCAATCGCTTCCGAATAGCTGGTCCTGATGCGTTGAGACCACACAAGAAAGGTCGGAAGAAAACTTTGGATAAGATAGATGGCAACGGACAAAGTAAGCATATTGAAGTATCAAACATTGATACCAGTGCTGAACATGTGAAGGAACTAGAAGATGAACTTCTTAAATTAAAAATCGAGAATGCCTTTTTAAAAGAACTGAGGAGACTGCGTTTAGAGGACGAAGCAAAAATGAGAGAATAGCTCGGATCATCAGTAGTCTCCGAAGACGATTCAAATTAAAAGATCTTCTCTCATGCACTGGGATGCCGAAATCCACATACATGTACTGGCAAAAACGTTTTGATAAAGAGGATCCAGACAAAGAAATTGAGGCGAGTATTCTTGAAATCCGTAAAGAACATAAAGATTATGGATATCGGAGAATTTTAGGAGAACTTCGTAATCAGGGATATACTATCAACAAAAAGAAGGTTCAGCGAATCATTCAAAAACTTGGATTACAAGTAACATCATATACGCGTAAAAGCAGGAAATACAGTTCTTACAGAGGTAAAGTGGGAACGGTTGCACCTAACAGAATTCGCAGACGTTTCAATACACATATTCCACATCAAAAAATTACAACCGATACCACTGAATTTAAGTATTATGAGCTGGATAAAAAAGGGCATATGACTGTGCACAAACTTTATCTTGATCCGTTTATGGATATGTGCAATGGTGAAATCCTGAGTTATGGTATTGATAAAAAACCTTCCGCGAAGAACGTAATGGATGCCTTAGAAAAAGCAATCGAAATCACTGCGGATTGTCCATACAGGAGAACATTTCATTCAGATCAGGGTTGGGCTTATCAGATGAAGGCCTATTCACACAGACTAGAATCAGAACGAATATTTCAAAGTATGTCCAGAAAAGGGAATTGTCTTGATAACTCAATAATGGAAAACTTCTTCGGATTACTCAAACAGGAAATCTACTATGGCGTTATATACTCCAGTTATGGAGAATTGAAAACTGCAATTGAACAGTATATAAAGTATTATAATGAGCAAAGAATAAAAGAAAAGCTAGGATGGCTGAGTCCGGTTCAGTACAGACTCAGCCTCCAGGCTGCATAAAAAACGAGATGGCCGAAACCATCTCGAAAAAAGGCTAACTTTTTGGGGTCACCTCAGGATCAATTTCCTGCGAGGTTTTTAAAATCATCTACTTCTCTCCCTCCACGTCTGTCACACCATTAAATTCACTTCTATATTTCCAGCAGTAACGCAAGCGGAACGCCATCAGGCACATCTCGGTGAAACTCTTAAGAGATGCTACCAGCGTGATCTGGAAATGTCCAGTCACGCCCAGAATGACCAGTCCTGCGATCTGCACCACCGCCGCACTTAATGTGGTCTTTGTCGTTTCCTTTACCTTATTGATAGCGCCCAGCGTTGGCCAGCCCAGGAGCATCGCCGGAAAACTGAAGAACAGCACCGGCACCAGGCATCGCATGATGGGAGCCGCCGCAGCATACTTTGCACTACCCGCAATCACGAGGATCGGCTCTGCGAAAATCACAACGATCAAACATCCCAGTACTACCAGCGGCAGGAAAATCTTGACCACCCGTTTGATGATCCCCAGATTTTTCGTCTTGATCATCTGCGGATAGATACCGTTATTGATCGGCGTGTACATCGCACGCACGGCAGAAACCAGCTGCAGACAGACCGCCCAGTACGCTACATCCGCTTTGTTCATAAAAATACCGACTAAAATCGTATTCAACGCACCAAATACTGTAGTAGCTGCCTCGGATACAAAATAGATGCTCGATATTTTTAGCGAATTCCAGCTTCCCTTGATGGATTCCACAAAACTGATCTTGATACCCAGCTTCCTGACTTCCACCAGCGTTAAAATGATTGCCACCAGAGAACTGAGGATGTCCAGAATCGGGATCCACAGGATATCGCTGTCATTTTTCACCAGCACCAGAGTCAATCCAACAGAAATGGATTTCATCAGCACATAACGCACCGCTATGATGTGCATCAGCTCCAGTCCCCGGAACAGGAATTCCAGAAGTAATGTCGATAAGGCAATCGGAACAAATGCCAGAATCGTATACAGCATATTTTCCCGTAAAATCGGAATAAAAAGAGCCGCTGTTACGATCACTGCCAGCGAAGCAAAGGAAAGCATGACCTTTGCCAAAATCACATTGCCCGTGATCCTTCCTACCAGTTCCATATCCTCTCGCGCCTCCGTGATTGCTTTGACTCCGGAGAGCATGAATCCAAAATCCACAACCAGCTGTGCATATACCATCGTTGCCTTCACATAAGAAACAATACCATAACAATCTACTGACAGCACTCGCGTCAAATACGGAAGCGTGATCAGTGGAAAGACTAGCTTTGCAATATTCATAATATAGAGCATGCTGACATTGAATGCGATGCCCTTTCCCTTTTGTGGTAACTTTTTTCCCATAGCGCCTTTTTTGTCTTATCTTTGCGAAAATAAATACATTTCATATTACCACATTTTGATGGACGGTGCAATGAATGTGAAAAATCCCATCTTTACGAAAAAACCTGGAGGATGACGAACATACATCCTGCCAGGTTTTTCCTAAGGGGTATTAAATTTTTATTTACATGTGCACCACATGTATCACTTTAACAATTGCATTGTACTACACTTTTTCAAGTTTGAACATACATTTATTCGGATTCTTTGCAGCCGATTTGTGTATTAAGCTATGTTGCAGGCCGCAGAACCCTGTAAAATCAACTACTCCGACCGTTCCAGTCTTCCGATGGATACCTCGTAGGCCGTCCGGATCTCCATGTCTCCTTCATCGGTGTATTTCCGATATTCCCGGCTTTGCAGCCTCCCTTCTGCAAAGATCTTTTCGCCCACTCCCAGTGTCGCGGCATAGATGGCGTTGCGTCCCCAGGCGATAGCGGGGATATAGTCGGATTTATTATACTGCCGGTTGACCGCCAGCATGAGATCGCAGATTTCCCGTCCCAGGGGTGAAGTCCGCTTCACGGGAGGCTTGCATAAAAATCCTTCCAGCGCGACATCATTGCTGTAGGAAAAAAGGTCGCACCCCTGCCAGCCTGCGCTGCCGTCGCCCCAGTATTCCAGCTCCCGCACGAACACATTGATCTCCAGATGATTTTTCCCATCGTCTTCTCTGTTATACGTCCGGATCTGGCCGTACAGATCCACCAGTTCCCCCTCTCTTGGCGATCTGCCGCCTAAAATCCGTTCGGAAACCAGCAGACGGATCCGATCTTCGCAGCCGCTTTTGCGCAGCACTCCCAGCATCAGCAAGTAAAAAGCTTCCCCGTAGGTTTTATGATTAAAGACCGGCTCTGTCAGCACTTTTCCCGACAGGTGGATCCGGTTCTCCTCCCCAAAATACTCCATCGTTTGATCCTCCAGACTGTAGTCTGATAGAATATATGCGCGGGAAGCTGGGGAATATGCACATCCGCTTGAAACAGTCTCTGTCATTCCACTCTCA
Source organism: uncultured Clostridia bacterium (assembly GCA_934281605.1). Classification (GTDB taxonomy): domain Bacteria; phylum Bacillota; class Clostridia; order Peptostreptococcales; family Anaerovoracaceae; genus Lentihominibacter. The sequence continues at coordinate 117,834 of CAKQXD010000003.1, forward strand.
AGCAATCCAGTTCCCCGTCTGGATACATAAGATCATAGAGGAAACATCAAATTCCCATCCACGAAAAAAACAGTGCGATTTCGGAACTAACTGGCTAAGCGCGGCAGACCTCCAAGCATTGAATTCCCAATTTTCTTTTAAAACAGATCAAATGGGAACTCCGACAAGTAAAAAGATAAAATAAAAGCAGCACATTTCCTGTTTTATCCAAAAATGTACTGCCGAATCAGCTTATTGGGGAACTTATTATTGGCAATTACATGCAAAGTTCCGAAACTCTCATTAAAATTTTTGATCTGGGAATTCAATGCAAATCCGACAGCTCTATTCCCAGCTCTAGTTCCGATTTCAAGTAATAAAAACACAATCTGGGAATTCACTAATTTCAGCCAGTTTCTGAAAGCTATTCATCTATTCCCCAGCGCGCCTGTGAGGAGCTCTGGCCGAATGATTCCGCAGACCCAACGCACCGAGGACTAAATGAGTACCTATTCCCCAGTGCGCCTGTGAGGAGCTCTGTCCGAATGATTCCGCAGGCGCAGCGCGCCGAGGACTAAATGAGGACAGAGTTCCTCACAGATCTAATCGCATCACTTCCGGGTGACAGTCCACGCCGTACTGCGGGCAGGTGAGGCACTCGAAGAAGTTTGGTGCTTCTTCACGAGGCACGGTTACAAATCCGGATTTGCGGAAAAATCCCGGCGCGCGGGCTACGAGGAAGATCCGCTTGCCACCCCGCTTTCTGGTTTCTGCGATGCCCAGATCCAGCAGGGCTTTTCCCAGCTTTTCTTTGCGGTATTCCGGGTCTACGGCGATGCCGTCCACGATGAATTCGCCCTGGCGTTCTGCCAGCACGAAGCCTCCGATCAGACGGTGACGACTCGGTTTCGCTGCGCCAGCGTTTTCACCTGAAGAGGTCGCTTCGCTCCCGGCATTTTCGTCCTGCACTCCTCCTGCAGCACCTCTCTGATATTCCGCCGAATCCTCCGAGGGCTCCGGTTCAGCGCCTTCTGTCACTTTCCAGCACTGGACCAGATCCGTCGGTACTTCGTAGTCTTCTTCATCGGGGAATTCCAGGTCGTTGGCCACGAAAAACGGCACCAGCCGCTCGTAATCGCCGGTCGGCGCGATCACGTAACTTTTCGCATTGTTTTCCTTAGAATTTATCATAATGAATCGCGTCCGGAGACACGAACACCTCCAATCTGTTGTGCAGCACGCTGAAGTCCAGCGGCAGCTTTTCACCGTGTTCGCCGTCGATATCGGTACTGATATCCTCCGGCGATTCGATCCGCAGTTTTTCCGTCTGGAAGTACAGGACATTCTTATTGTTCGGATGTCTGCCCTTGACCACCTCGAAGAGGAGCGGGCCCAGCTCTACGATAGGCATTTTGCGGAACGCGATGACGTCCAGTTTCCCATCGTTGATAGACGATTGTGGCGATAATTTCCGGAAACCGCCAGCCGATTCGCCGTTCATGACTACCATGAAGTAGATTTCCTCTTCCAGCACTTCGTCCGCCGTAGTCAGGGTCACCGGAAGCGCCCGAAGCTGCGGAAGCTCCGTCACCGCCTTAAGATAATAAGCCAGTGTTCCCATCACATTTTTCAGGTTGGGATCCGTCTTCTGGCTCACATCTATCAGCGCCCCCATAGCCGCCACATTGACGAAATTCCGATTGTTTACCACCCCTACATCCGCCGGGCTGGTCGTTGTTCCCAATGCGATATCCAGCTGATATTCGATACTGCTCGGAATATCAAAATAATATGCAAAATCATTGGCCGTCCCCGCCGGCAGCAGCGCCAGCGGCAGCTTGATCCCGTGCCGGATCATGGAATTGACACAGATATTGATGGTCCCGTCTCCCCCTGCCGCGATGATGCGGTCGTATTCATTCTGATCCAGATTTGCCAGCGTTTCCTCGATCACGTACCCCTTGGACGCCCTCACCGGCACCACCTGAAAACCCTTCTCCTGACACCGTTCTACGATATAATCCAGGTTGTTCTTGAACACGCCGCTTCCGGAATACGCATTGTAATACAGTAATACTTTGTTACCTTTCTTCGCCTCGCTCATTTCTCCATAACCTCCGTACATCTCCGATCAAATACAGCGACCCTGCGAACAGGATCACGTCGTAACCGTCCGCCAGCTCCTTTGCATGATGCATGGCCGCCTCGGCGTCCGAAGCGACCTCAGCCGTCACGCCAGCGTCCGCCATATGCTTTGCCAGCTCAGAAGCCGCCAGCTTCCGCGGATTGTCCGGCTCCGTCACGATGATATGATCTGTGATTTTCGTCAGAAACTTTACTATTGAATCGATTTGTTTATCTGCCAGGATCCCTGCCACGAGCAGGATCTTTTTTCCTGCAAAGTACTGTGCCATGGTTTCCTGCAAAGCCTGCGCCCCCGCTTCGTTGTGGGCGCCGTCTATGATGACCAGCGGTTTGCTTTCGTCACCGGCTTCCGGCCCGCCGCCGATCACCTCGAACCGTCCCGGCTGCCTGGCCCGCTTCAGCCCCGCATACAGGGCTTCGCGGTCCAGCTTGACTGCACCTGACTTGCGCAGGATCTCCAGTGTTGCCAGAGCCGTTTTGAGATTTTCCGCCTGATGCTTGCCCACCATGGAAATCTCCACGTCGCTGTAGCTCTTTTCATAAAGCTCCATGCTCACCACCTGGGAAAACGGCGTCTGCTCAGAAACCGCCGCCCGGATACCCGAAACGTCGAATAACCGGCTCCCCATGGCATATGCCTTGCGCGCAATGATCTTTGCAGCATCCCGCTCAGGCACGTTGGAAATCACCGGACAGCCCGTCTTGATGATCCCCGCCTTGTTGACCGCGATCTCCGCCAGGGTACTTCCCAGCTGCGCCATATGGTCGTACGAAATGGACGTGATGACGCTGGCCAGCGGATGCTTCACCACATTGGTGGAATCACCGATGCCGCCAAGGCCCACTTCCAGGATGGTGATATCCGCCTTCTTGCCTGCGAAATACAGGAACGCGATGGCCGTCACCACCTCGAATTCCGTAGGAGAATCCTTGCCGTCCGCCACCATGGCTTCTGCCGCATCGACCACCTTCTGTCCGTAGTATTCCAGATCCTCGTCGGAAATATCCGCTCCGTCGAACCGGATCCGCTCGTTGAATTTCTCGATATACGGCGACGTGTACAGCCCCATCTTGTAGCCGCAGGCGGCAAGTCCCTCCTCCAGATACTTGGAGACGGAGCCTTTGCCGTTGGTACCCGCCACGTGGATCACGTTGAGAGTGTCCTGCGGGTCTCCCAGGCGGCGGAGAAGCTCCTCCATCCGCGATAAGCCCAGGACCATCCCGAATTTATTGAATTCATGTATTCTGTCTATGATCATTTATTTTACTTTCTTTTCTACGATGTCCAGACGGTCGCATACCTTGGCCAGCATTTCTTCGTATTTTACCTGCTTTGCCTTTTCTTCATCCACGACCTTCTGCGGAGCCTTGCTGACAAAGCCTTCGTTGGACAGCTTGCCCTTCACGCGCTTTACTTCACCTTCCAGCTTTTTCTTTTCCTTCTGGAGACGATCCAGCTCTGCTTCGTAGTCCATGATGTCGTCCAGCGGGATGAAGATCTCTGCGCCGGGAACGACTGCAGACATAACCTCTTCCGGTACATCCGCCTTGCTTGCGATGAAGCTGATCTCCGTGATGTTGGCCATCTTCTTGATATAGCGTTCTCCCGCTTTGACCACGTCTTCTCTGCCTTCTCCGCACAGGATCACAGCGCGCAGCGCCTTGCTCGGAGCCGCATCTGCCTCGGCACGGATGTTACGAATGCTCTTGATGATGTTCATGGCCATTTCCAGCTTTTCCGCCTCCTGCGGGAAGCAGAGATCGTCGCTGTATACCGGCCAGTGTTCCTTGATGAGGAAGCCGTTCGGATTGTCCGCGTCAGCTTCGCCCTTCGGCAGGTACGTCCAGATCTCTTCCGTGATGTACGGCATGAACGGGTGGAGCAGACGGAGCATGTCCTTCAGAACTTTGACCAGAACTGCTCTCGCTACCTTCTTGTCCTCTTCATCGTCGCCGTAGAGTCTGCCCTTGACGATCTCGATGTACCAGTCGCAGTACTCGTTCCAGATCAGGTCGTAAGCTCTCTGTCCAGCCAGGGCCAGATCGTATTTTTCCATGGTTTCCGTGATGTATTTTACCGCGTCGTTGACTCTGGAAATGATCCACTTGTCTTCATCCTGCAGTGCAGCCTTGCTCAGATCCGTCAGATCTGCCATCGGACGGAAGTTGCCGTCTTCATCCTGCAGGTTCATGATCACGAACCGGGATGCGTTCCACAGCTTATTGGCAAAGTTTCTCGCCGATTCCAGCTTGTCCGTCTTGAATCTCATGTCGTTGCCCGGCGTGATACCTGTGGTCAGCATGAAACGCAGCGCATCTGCACCGTACTGGTCGATGATCTCCAGCGGGTCGATGCCGTTGCCCAGGGATTTACTCATCTTGCGTCCCTGTGCGTCACGCACCAGACCGTGAACGTATACGTGGTGGAACGGTACTTCGCCTGTGGTTTCCAGAGCGGAGAATACCATTCTGACAACCCAGAAGAAGATGATATCGTAGCCCGTTACCAGCACGTCGGTCGGATAGAAGTACTTCAGATCTTCCGTCTCTTCCGGCCATCCTAAGGTAGAGAACGGCCACAGTGCGGAGGAGAACCAGGTATCCAGTACGTCCTCATCCTGCTTGATGTTGGTGCTGCCGCACTTGCTGCACTTGTGCGGAGCCGTTTCCTCTACCATCACTTCGCCGCAGTCCTGGCAGTAGTATGCCGGGATCCGGTGTCCCCACCACAGCTGACGAGAGATACACCAGTCGCGGATCTCTTCCAGCCAGTGGAGATATGTCTTTTCAAAACGCTCCGGCACGTGAGTCAGCTGGCCGCTCTTGGCAGCCTCGATGGCAGGCTTTGCAAGCTCTTCCATCTTGACGAACCACTGATCGGAAAGCATCGGCTCAACGACCGTGTGACATCTGTAACATTCCCCTACCGGGATTACTTTTTCTTCTGTCTTGATGAGGAATCCGGCTTCGTCCAGATCCTTGACCCACGCCTTACGGCACTCATAGCGGTCCATGCCCTCGTACTTGCCGGCCAGGCTGTTCATCTTGGCGTCGAAGTCGATGCAGGACAGGTTTTCCAGATCGTGGCGCTGTCCTACCTCAAAGTCGTTCGGGTCATGAGCCGGCGTGATCTTAACGGCTCCGGTTCCCTTCTCCGGATCCGGATACGGGTCGGCGATCACCGGGATCTCCTTGCCGATGAGCGGGATCACTACGTTCTTACCTACCAGGTCCTTGTATCTCTCATCATCCGGATGTACTGCGATAGCTACGTCGCCGAACATGGTTTCCGGACGGGAAGTCGCTACTACAACGCCCTCGCCGCCGTCCGCAGCCGGATAACGGAAATACCAGTACATGCCGTTCTTGTCTTCGTGTTCTACTTCAGCATCCGAAAGGGACGTTCCGCACTCCGGACACCAGTTGATGAGACGGTTGCCCTTGTAGATCAGCCCCTTCTTGTACAGCTTTACGAAGAAGTGGTTGACCGCTTTGTTGCAGCCCTCGTCCATCGTGAAACGCTCTCTGCTCCAGTCGCAGGAGTCGCCCAGCTTCCGGCACTGCCTGGTGATCTTGCCGCCGAACTCCTTCTTCCAGGCCCAGGCTCTCTTTAAGAATTCCTCTCTGCCCAGATCTTCCTTCTCCAGACCCTCTTCCTGACGAATCCGGTCTACGACCTTGACTTCCGTCGCGATGCTGGCGTGGTCGCTTCCCGGCAGCCACAGCGCGCTGTAGCCCTGCAAACGCTTAAAACGCGTCAGTACATCCTGCAAAGTCTGGTCCAGCGCGTGACCCATGTGAAGCTGTCCCGTAATATTTGGAGGCGGCATCACGATGGTGAACGGCTTTTTATCAGGATCCACTTCTGCGTGGAACGCGCCGTTCGTCTCCCACATGTCATAAATGCGATCCTCAAAATCCTTCGGATCGTAAGTCTTTGCTAAATTCTTCTCCATGGTTTCTATCTCTCCTTACTGGTTTTTATGCTTCCGTCTTTTTCTTATACTCCAAAGGCCCTGCAGCAGGCTTGCCGCCAGCAGGATCAGAAACGCCGCCAGGTAGATCCGGTACACGCCCCGGTACGTCTCGATTTTCTGCTGCTGCGCCCCGTCCGTCGTCACATAGTACTGGTACACATCCCAGCCCGTGTCCAGCCGGACGTCGATATACTTTTCTCCATTTCCGATGGTACTCTCCTGGTAGCAGTAGCGATCCCCGATCCGGGAAAACACCGCCGCGCCAAAATCATCCCCCGTCTGAAAGCAGTACATGGCCTTGTTTCCAATTTCCTCCTCCAGTGTGATCCGGATATCATCCGTCTCCGTTTCCCGCTGGATCACCGCCAGCACATCGTCCTTCGCCGTGCCGTTCATATAATCCAGTCCGACGGGAACCGCGATGACCCCGATGAGGATCAGCCAGAGAATTATCAAAAAATTTCTCAATCATCCATCCCTCTTTTGCTCAGACTCCATGCAATTTTATAGTAACTGCATAATATATCAATTTTACACGCAATGCAAAAAAAAGGCAAGTGCCCGCAGACACTTTACCTTTTTCGATTTCCTTTATTTTTTCTGCAAAGCGCTTCTCGCGGCTGCCGTTACCACGTGATCCATGAGAATGGCTGTCGTCACGCTGCCGACGCCGCCCGGCACCGGCGTTACCGCTGCCGCCGCGGACGCGGCTTCCGGGTCCACATCACCACAGATGCCTCCGGCGCCGTCGTCGTTGATGCCCACGTCCAGTATGATCTGATCCTCGCCGGTCAGATCCCGCGTCAGAAAATTGGCTCTGCCTACTGCTGCGATCACCACATCAGCTTTCCTGCCGGCATCCTGGAGCATTTCCGGAGTCGTTCTGCTGTGACATATAGTTACGGTAGCGTTTCGATCCATTGCCATCATCGCCACCGGCTTTCCCACTACAAGGCTGCGTCCGAATACCGTGACATTCTTACCGTTCAAATCGATCCCGTAATAATCCAGCATCTGGATGCATGCCGCCGCGGTACACGGCGGAAATCCCTTTTCGCTTCCCATAAAAACGCCAGCCATAGAACCCGGCGTAATGCCGTCCACATCCTTTTTCGGATCCAGTGCTCTGCAAACAGCTTCCTCGTCGATCTGCTTCGGCAGAGGGCGGAAAATCAAAACGCCGTCTACACCAGGATCCTGATTCAGCTTGTCGATTTCCGCCAGAAGATCTTCCTGTGTGATGTTCTCCGGCAGAACGATCTGCTCGGAATCGATGCCGTTTTTTTCGGCCCGTTCCAAAAGCCCGTTTTCATAGGCGATATCGCCCGGATTCGCCCCCACGCGAACCGTCGCAAGCATCGGCGTGATTCCCCTCGCTTCCAGTTCCTGTACCCTTTGCAGCGTTTTTTCTGTCATATCATTTGCTACAGTTAACCCCTTTAATTCTCTCATTCATTTCTCCCCTTCTTTAACTGATTCGATACACATTCAAAGACTTCATCGGCCAGTGATGTATATTTCATCATCTTGATGGCACAAAGTTCATTCAGCTCCTCTGCCCTGGCGCGATTCTGCATCATCTTCGTATTGATAAAGACGTTGAGACTGGCAGCCTGCAGGGCTGCTTTGCATAAAATCGCGCTGGAGCCCGCATCGCTGACAGCGATCTTGCTGCCCCGTTTTGCGAACGCCACCGAAAGCTCGATGGCCCGGCCGCATTTGTCCATGATCTGAAGCGGAACTGCACTGGCATGCTCCAGAGCTTCTTCCATCAGCCGGTCTCTTTCTGCAATTTCCTCATCGTTTTCCGCCTTCATAGAGTAGAGTTTCGACAGCGGTTCGAACATATCGATATCCGCCTGCACCAGATCCAGCAGATCCTTCTGCAAAGCTCTGCCTTCCTTCATCAGCTCCATCATCTCTTCTTCCACGTCGACATACTTCTTCTTGCCCACCGTCAAAGCGCCGACCATATGCCCCAGAGACGTCCCCAGCGCACCTGCCAGCGCCGCTACGCTCCCGCCACCGGGAACCGGCTCCTTGCTTGCTGCAGCTTCGATAAATTTCTTGCAGGATTTTTCTGTATATAACATTTCCATTTACCCTCTTTCTCTGTTTTAGAACAGGCCGGTGATCTTTCCCGATGTATCTACATCGATATTCTCTGCCGCCGGTTTCTTCGGCAGACCCGGCATCGTCATGATATCTCCTGTCAGCGCCACGATAAAACCTGCTCCTGCGGAAACCTTCAGGTTCCGCACCGTCAGATCAAAACCTCTCGGCGCACCCAGCAGGCTCGGATCGTCGGAGAAACTGTACTGGGTCTTTGCAACGCAGATCGGCAGATCACCGAATCCCAGGTCTTCCAGCTTCTTCATTTCCTTTTCCGCTGCCGGCGTGAATCTCACATGATCAGCATGATAGATTTTCGCTGCAATGGCTTCCATCTTTTCCCGAATGGAGCTTTCCAGCTCATACGTGAAGTGGAACTCATTGGGTTCTTCGCAGAGACGAACCACTTCTTCTGCCAGCGCCAGACCGCCTTCGCCGCCTTTGCCCCATACTTCACTGAGAGCTACGTTGACGCCCAGCGCTTTGCACTTTTCTTCCACCAGATCCAGCTCTGCTTTCGTATCGGTCGGGAACCGGTTGATGGCTACGACAGCCGGAAGTCCGAAGCCTTTCGTGATGTTCTCCACATGCTGCAAAAGATTTGGCAGGCCCTTTTCCAGCGCTTCCAGGTTTTCTGTACCTAAATCGGTCTTTGCAACACCTCCGTGGTGTTTCAGCGCTCTTACGGTCGCAACCACTACGACGGCCGACGGCTTGATGTCCGCCATGCGGCACTTGATGTCCAGGAATTTTTCTGCACCCAGATCAGCGCCAAAACCTGCTTCCGTGACCACATAATCCGCCATCTTCATAGCCATGCGCGTCGCCATCACGGAATTACAGCCGTGAGCGATATTGGCGAACGGTCCGCCGTGAATGAGCGCCGGCGTCTTTTCCAGCGTCTGGACAAGATTTGGCTTCAGTGCGTCTTTCAGCAGCGCCGCCATTGCGCCCTGTGCTTTCAGTTCTCCGGCCGTGACCGGCTTTTCGTCATAAGTATATCCTACCACAATACGGGCTACACGTTCCTTTAAATCTTCAATATTTCTGGAAAGACACAGGATCGCCATGATCTCGCTGGCTACCGTGATGTCAAATCCGTCTTCTCTCGGTGTGCCGTTGACTCTGCCGCCCAGACCGTCTGTGATGAAACGGAGCTGCCGGTCGTTCATGTCCACGCAGCGCTTCCAGGTGATTCGTCTCGGATCGATCCCCAGTTCATTGCCCTGCTGGATATGGTTGTCCAGCATTGCAGCCAGCAGGTTGTTGGCCGCTCCGATGGCGTGCATGTCGCCGGTGAAATGCAGGTTGATGTCTTCCATCGGCACCACCTGTGCATAGCCGCCGCCTGCCGCTCCGCCCTTGATGCCGAACACTGGTCCCAGGGATGGTTCCCGCAGCGCAACTACAACATTCTGACCGTTCTGCTTCATCGCATCCGCCAGGCCGACCGTCGTAGTCGTCTTGCCTTCGCCCGCCGGAGTCGGAGAAATCGCTGTTACCAGGATGACTTTGCCGTCTGACCGGTCTTTTCTGTCGTTTAACAGGCGATAATCGATCTTGGCCTTGTAATTGCCGTAAAGCTCGATGTATTCCTCCGGAATACCCGCCGTTTCGGCGATTTCACGAATATTGAGCATTTCGTTTTCCTGTGCGATTTGAATATCTGTCTTGATTTCCATCTCTCTTCACCTCATTCTCTCATGTTCTTTTCTCGTGCATTCCCCGTGCCCGAGTTCTGCTTGTTCCAGTGAACCGGATTCCCTAAACTTTCCCTTAACATGCAAAAAGGGCCTGGCTATCCGGACTAATCAGCCCAGACGGTCGGCTCTTTTTCCCGATTATACTCCACGTGGTCGATTCCACTTTTAATACCGTCAGTCGTATAACGTATTTATTTTACCATGGTGTTTTCCTCTGTGCAAGAAAAAAGGTGTCCACCTTGTCAACACCTTTTATGTGTTCGGTCTATGCGAATCGACATGCCCCGCGCCGTTTTTTCTCCTCGCACTGGAGTGCCGCGCCGCTACCCCCTGACCGGATAGGACTTGCCCTTTAAAAACGTCCTGCGGTGGATGGGGCAGATCCCCTGAGCTTCCAGCCCTTCGTAATGGGCTTTCGTCCCGTAGCCCTTGTTCTTTTCAAAGGCGTATCCCGGATAGATCTCCGCGTATTTCACCATCATCCTGTCTCTCGTCACCTTGGCGATGATGGACGCCGCCGCGATGGCCAGAACCTTGGCGTCTCCTTTAATAATAGACTGCTGGGGCAGTTCCAGTTCTTCGATCTTGACCGCATCGAACAGCAGGTAATCCAAAGGCTCTTTGCCTGCATCCGCCAGCTTCTTTTCCAGGTCGTGGACCGCCCGCCGCATAGCTAATTTAGTCGCCTGCAAAATATTGATATCATCGATCACTTCGTGATCCGCCATGCCGATGCCCCAGGCGACTGCGTGTTTTTTGATTTCGATGAAAAGCTCCTCCCGTCGCTTTTCCGAGAGTTTCTTGGAATCGTCTATTCCCAATACACTAAAATCCTCCGGCAGCACCACCGCCGCAGCCACCACCGGGCCTGCCAGCGGGCCTCTGCCCACCTCGTCGATCCCGGCGATGCACTTGTATCCCTGCGCATGCAGTTCTTCCTCCGGCACTTTCATTTCAATGAGACGCTGCTTCTGCTTTTCCAGCCGTTCTTCCTTGGTCATTCCTGCGCCTCCTTTGCAGATTCCGGCGGAAGCTCCAGCGTGATCCGGCCGATCTTGCCGCCGCGAAACTCGTCCAGCGTCAGCTTGCCGATCCGCTCGTAGTCGATCCGCTTGCCCGGCAGGATGCAGCCCCGCTTCTGAGCCATCATCTCCATGGTCTCAAGAGGAGTTTCCCCCGTTTCCTCCAGTTTATACCGCTCCATCAGCAGCTGCGGATAGTGCTCCGCCAGCACGCCGATCAGCTCCATGGCCAGCGTCGGCACGTCCAGTATTTCATCCTTGATGGAACCGCAAAAGGCCAGATTCAAACCGGCCTTGGGATCCTCGAATTTCGGCCACAGAATCCCCGGCGTATCCAGAAGCTGCATGCCGTTTTGCAGCCGCAGCCACTGCTTGCCTTTGGTCACTCCCGGCCGGTCGCCGGTCTGGGCGCTTTTCTTACCCGTCATCCGGTTGATCAGCGACGACTTGCCTACATTCGGCACGCCGACGATCATCAGTCGATACGGCTTCTGCCGCGTTTTGTCCTTGTTTTTTTCCGCTTCCATGCTGCTCAACAATCGGAACAGCTCCTTGCTGCCCGCCCCGCTCATGCAGTTCATGGCCAGCGCCTTGTTTCCCTGGCTGCGGAAGACTTCCGCCCAGTCCTTTACCGCCTTGCTGTCCGCCAGATCGCTCTTGTTGAGGACGATGATCCGCGGCTTGCTCTTCACCAGTTCATCTATAATAGGGTTTCTGCTGGAAATCGGGATCCGCGCGTCGATCACCTCGATGACGGCGTCCACCATTTTCAGGTTTTCCTGAATCAGCTCCCGGGTTTTCTTCATGTGCCCCGGGTACCAGTTGATATTGTCGATCATAATGGAATCCTCCTGTTTTCTCTCGTCCCATTATACGATATCGAGGTGGCCGCCGCAAGCCTCGCGCTTTGCAGAAATCCGCATTGCATAGATGTGGATGAAGCAGTTCTCTTAACTACACTCATCGTGAATTCCCAGATAGAAAATAATTTGGCCTGTATCGGAACTCTCATCCGTTTTCCCTCCAGCCTGAAATTCGTGAATTCCCAAATTTCTTTTTTAAAGGACGAGATGGGAACTGCAGGACGATATCTGCTTTAAAATCCCCTCGCTCCCGTCGATTTGCTCCCTAGTAAATGACAAAACTGTTATATTGAGGCATCAGAAAGTCCCTATGTGGCGGAAACTTTGCAGACCACTTCCCATCTGCCGTAATTTTTTTGCATAATGGGAATTCACGAAGCAGCACACGGCTTGCAGACGACAAAAAATCCAAATCCAAAGCGATTTTTTCCCGATCTGGGAATTCACGATTCTAAAGACATTTCCCACAAAGAACATCTCGATAAAAACCACCCCAGGCCCCGCAGCCTCGCGACACTGCATCCCCGCAACACTGCACCCTTTTCAAGTGCCCCAGAAAACCGGCCTCTTAGAAATCAAAAACCGGCTTCTTAGAAATCGCCCGTTTTTAAAAGAAAAATGTTGCAATCCTCCCATCCATAAGATATAATATAAAAGCTTGATTACGGGCGGTCCTCTGGATGCATGGCAACAAGGCACATGCCCACGAACGTCTTGAAGGGAAGGAGGAAAACCAATGGATGTATTAAGCTCAGTTGTACAGGATTATCTCAAGACTGATATCCCTGCGTTTAACGTTGGAGACACCGTAAAGGTTCACGTTAAAATCAAAGAAGGAAACAGAGAAAGAATTCAGATTTTTGAAGGCTTTGTTCTGAAGAGACAGAACGGCGGAATCGGCGAGACTTTCACTGTAAGAAGAATCGCTTCCGGAGTAGGCGTGGAAAAGACTTTCCCGATCCACTCTCCGCTGGTAGAAAAAATCGAAGTAGTAAAACGCGGTAAAGTTAGAAGAGCAAGACTTCACTACATGCGTGCCAGAACTGGTAAATCTGCTAAGATTAAAGCTAAGGAAGAAAAATAGTGACACACGTCATAAGAGACAGGGAACCGGATTCGGTTCCTTTTTCTTTTTATGCAAAGCGATCCCTGCGGGATCGTGAGGCGACGGGCCGGACCGGGCAGAGAAAACAGCCCGCGCATCCGACGCGTTCAGCGATCCCGCGTCTAACGGAAAGGAATCCCCTATGATTTACGACTGTATTATCGTCGGCGCCGGCGCCGCAGGCCTGTTTGCCGGCGCCAGATTTGACATGGCGGCCACCGGCCTGATCCTGGAAAAAACAGGCCGCGCCGGCACGAAACTTTTAATGTCCGGCGGTGGCCAGTGCAATATCACCCACGCCGGATCCATCAAGGATTTTATCGACCGGTATGGCAAAAAAGGCGGCCGCATCCGCAGCTGCCTCTATAAACATAACAATCTGGAACTGATGGCATTTCTGGAGGAAAACGGGATCCCGACCGTCACGCAGGAGGAAGACGGGCGGGTATTCCCCGCATCCGGAAAGGCGCAGGATATCCGGGATCTTTTGGTACGCAAATCCCAGGAAAACGGATTCGAGATCGCTTACGGGCAGGAGGTTACCGGGATTTGCTGGATCCCGGCCGAGGAGATCGGCGACGGTCAGTCTCACGACAGCCATTCTGCCTCAGCCTGGGATCCATGCTTATCCGATCCCGGCACTTCCACCTCTGCCACCCGGCCCGGTGATCCATCACAAGATATCCCAGCCTGCTGGGAGCTGACCACCAGCAAAACCACCTTCCGGGCGAGGACTGTCATCCTGGCGTCCGGCGGATGCTCCTATCCGAAAACCGGATCCGACGGGCAGCTGTTCTCCGTGCTGCAGCGGGACCTGAATCTTGAGATAACCCCGCTGCAGCCTGCACTGACACCGATCCGCGTCCAGAACTATCCTTACGCGGAACTGGCGGGGATCTCCTTTGCAGACTGCCGGATCAGACTGCTACGGGCACAAAAAAAGATCGCCGAAACAAACGGCGGTCTCCTGTTTACCCACAGGGACTTTTCCGGTCCTGCCATCCTCAACCTTTCCAAGGAAGCGCAGCCCGGCGATACGCTGGTTATCGACTACCTGTCCGCACCGCAGGATGAAACGGCATCCCGGCTCCAGAAAGCCGTAGAGAAAAGCCACGCAGAACTGCCTGCCATCCTGACAAATACATTCGGACTGCCTAAACGATTCAGCCATCTGCTGGTATCTCGCATCGGCCATTCCACGAAAGCGCTGGCAGCTGCGCTGACCGGCGACAGGTTCACCATCACGTCCTTATCCGGCTTTGAAAAAGCCATGGTCACTTCAGGCGGTATCGATCTCGCTCAGATCGACCTGAAAACCATGGCTCTGAAACACCATCCCGGACTGTTTGTCTGCGGCGAAATGCTGGACATCGACGGGAGCACCGGCGGCTACAATCTGCAGTTTGCCTACGCCTCCGGCTGCACGGCGGCCGAGTCGGCGCTTTCTACGCTCTCGGATGGGACTTGTCGTACACATCCTTGATCCGGCTCTTGGTGGCCGAAAGGTAGATCTGGGTCGCAGAAATATCCTCGTGCCCCATCAGCTCCTGAAGCGACTTGAGGTCGGCTCCGTTCTGGAGCATATGTACCGCGAAGGAATTGCGGATGATATGAGGCGTCAGCTTATGACTCAGCCCAGCCTTTTCCCCGTATTCTTTTAATACTTTCCACAATCCCTGCCGCGTCATCCGACTGCCGTAGAAATTGACGAACAGCGCCGTCTCATCTTCCCTGCCATGAAGCAGCTGATCCCGCGCCTCGTAAATATAGTTTTCCAGAGCCGCCCGCGCCGGTCTGCCCAGCGGCACGATCCGGGCATGACTCTGCTGGCTCGCACAGGTGATAAAACCCATCCTCATATTCACATCTTCCAGATTGGTCTCGATGATCTCGCTGACCCGGATCCCGGTGGCATACAGCACCTCCAGGATCGCCCGGTCCCGCAGACCCCGCACGCTGTCGTCCGGCACCGCCATCAGCTTTTCGATCTCATCCATCTCCAGATATTCCACCTTCTTACGCTCGATCTTCGGCGACTTGATGTTTTCCGTCGGGTTCTGCTCCATGAGCCCCGCATAGATCAGATAATGAAAAAACGACCGCAGGGACGCTAGCTTCCGATTGACCGTAGCCGACGACTTGCCCATACTTTTCAAATGATGAAGAAAAGCGATGATCTCCGTACTGGTCACTCCCAGAAGATCGGTCATGCCTCGCACCCCTTCAAACGCCACAAACTCCGCCACATCCCGGCTGTACGCCGCCCGCGTGTTTTCCGACATGTGTTTTTCCTCTTTTAAATACCTGCTGTAATCATCCGTATACATTCTCGTCCCTTCACTTCCCGCCCGGTATCAGTCCCGAACCTTTTCGCACGCCTTTTTCTTTTCATTATAACTGCTTCCGTTTTCGTTTACAATAAACATTTATATGTTTCTTTTGTTTTTCTCGCCGTGCTCCCCCGTAATTCCCGTGCTCCCGGTCATATCAAAAGGACAAACTGCATATGGTGATAATAAACCAAACGATAAAGGGGGATCTACCTATGCGAAAACTCGGCTCCATACTGCTGTTCCTGTTTCTGACCGGCCTGTTCACCGGTCTGTTCTTCAGCACCTGCCTTTCCTCCGAAAACACCAGATCGCTGTCGACGCTGCTGCTCACCGGGATCACCTCGTCCCAGACAGGTTTCCTGAAAAGCTTTCTCACCTCTCTTTTCACCAATTTTACCTTGTTCGCGCTGATGCTCCCGGCACTGCTGAGCAAATATTTCTGCCCCCTGCCGCCCCTGGTGCTCTGGTACAAGAGCTTCGCCATCGGCTTTTGCAGCGGTCTGATCTGGATGGGAGCACGCTCCCGCATCCTCTTTTTATCTCTGCTCCACATCCTGCCCCAGAATCTCTTCCTGATCCCGGGATTTTTCCTTTGTGCTCTGACGATCCTGTCCGTCTCCCCGCAAAGATCACCCAACAGATCTTCAGGCAGCGGACTTTCCCGAAACACATCCATGCTCCCAAACCATTCCCGCCCCCATCCGGCAAGCTTCCGCAGAAATCAACTCCATCAAAAAAGCAGCCCGTTCGCAAACAACAGACTGCTCTTTTTCCTTGTTCTGTCCGCTCTGCTTCTGGCTGCCGGCTCCTTTACGGAAGCAGCGCTTCGCTTAGCTGTTCTTTCGCCATCATAAGGGCTGCGATGGTCTTGACATCGATCAGCTCGCCGCGGGCTGCCATCTGGTAGACTTCCTCAAACGGATACTCCAGCACGTCCAGCGCTTCGTCCTCGTCCAGATCCTGCTCGCCCGGCGTCAGATCCGTCATACCGTACAGGTAGATCACCTCTTCCGAGTAGGCTACGCTGGGATTGATCTTTCCCAGAAACTGAATGTGCTCCGCCGTATAACCGGTCTCTTCCTTCAGTTCCCGCACAGCCGCCTTGAGAGGATCCGTCTCTCCCTTGTCGATCTTGCCTGCCGGGATCTCCAGCACAGCGTCGTGGCAGGCGTACCGGTACTGCTTTACCAGAAGGACTTTTTTGTCTTCCGTAATGGCGAGCATACCGACTGCACCGTTGTGCTCCACGATCTCCCGCGTCGATTCACCCTTCTTCGCCGTTACCGTATCGCGGCGGACGTTCATTATTTTTCCTTCATAGATCATTTCACTTTTGATCTTTTTTTCTTCAAAAATCATTTTTTCTTTTCCTCCGTCATTTCGATGGACCGAGCCACGGCCGCCTGAAATCCTTCCTTTACCTTGTCCATAAAGCCGTTGGCAAACAGGGTCTCCACCGCTTCAATGGTCGTTCCCTTCGGGGAGCACACGTTGATCCGCAGCTGCTCCAGACTCTCCGGACTCTCCAGCACCATCTTTGCAGCACCCAGAACCGACTGCGCCGCGAAGACCTTCGCCTTTTCTTCGCTCATGCCGTTAGCCTGCGCCGCCTGCACCAGCGCTTCGATATACATGTAAGTATACGCCGGACTGCTGCCGCTTACGCCGATCACACAGTCCATGAGATTTTCTTCTATTTCCTCCGCTTTGCCGACTGCAGAAAAGATCTCCATCGCCGCTTCGAACATCGCGTCCGTCACATTCTTATTTCTGCATACTGCGATCATGGCCTCGCCCACTTTCGCCGGCGTGTTGGGCATGATGCGGATGATGGGAATATCCGCCCCCAGATGCTCCGCCAGAAACTCCAGATCCACGCCTGCTGCCATGGAGATCACCAGTTTGTCCTTACTGCATGCTCCCGCGATCTCCGAAAGCACGCCTTCGATCACCTGCGGCTTCACCCCCAGGATCACGACGTCCGAACTGCTGCAAAGCTCCTCTCCGCTGCTGCAAAGAGTCAGTCCCGGAAAGCGTTTCTGCATCTTTGCACAAACCTCTTCACTCTTGTCAAAAAGAGCGATCTGCGACGCCTTGTCAGAGCCTGCCGACGCATAACCTGCCAGAATGGCGCCGCCCATGTTGCCGCCGCCGATAAATCCGATTTTCATTCTGCTCACCTTACTTTCCTATGGTTCCCAGGAACAGGGTGCCGCGACCCTTGCCGTCCAGACTGTCCCGGATGATATTTTCTTTTTCGCCGTTGAGAAGGAGCATCGGGATGCCAAACTTGTTGACCTTGGACGCGGCTTCGATCTTGGTCGCGATGCCGCCTGTCCCGAAGGTGCTCTTCTCGCCGATGCTGATGGTCTCGATCAGCTTGTCCGCATTGTCCACCAGCCCGATGAGCTCCGCATCGCTGTTGGCCTTCGGATCCTTGTCGAACACTCCGTCGATGTCGCTTAAAATGATCATAAGATCCGCGTTCCAGAGGCTGGCTGTCAGCGCGGCCAGCGTATCGTTGTCTCCGATCTTGATCTCATCGACGCTGACGCTGTCGTTTTCATTGATGACCGGGATCACGCCCTCGTCTATAAGGGTGAACATGGCGTTGCGGATGTTGAGCGTCCGGTGAGGATCGCTGAAATCGTCCCGCGTCAGAAGGATCTGCGCCACGTGGATGTCGTAATCTGCAAAGTATTCTTTATAGGCCATCATCAGCTCCACCTGACCGATGGCGCACAACGCCTGTTTATAGTTGATATCACCCCGGCGGCTCCACTTATTGATGGCGCCCACCCCGCAGATACCTGCCCCGGAAGAAACCAGGATGACCTGCTTGCCCATGGAGATCAGGCCATTGACCTGATCAGCGATATTGTGCAGCACTTTTTTGTCTACCGTACCGTTCTCGTTGGACAGTACGTTGCTGCCGATTTTGATGACTATTTTTCGGCTGTTTTCGATCGTTTCTCTAATCTGTTCCATTGTTGTTCTGCCTCCTGCATGGTTCAAATTATACAACAGCGGGCAAAAAAGGTAAAGAGGGCATCTGCCCTTCCCGCTTCCTCGGAAGCAGGCTGACAGACGCCCTCTTTGCAGCACCTTTTTCTGATTATCTCGGCTCCACGATCAGCTTGATCGCAGTCCGTTCTTCTCCTTCGATTTCAATGTCAGTAAACGCTGGAACCGATACGAGATCGATCCCTCCCGGGGCGACAAACCCCCGTGCGATGGCAATGGCTTTCACCGCCTGATTCAGTGCTCCCGCACCGATTGCCTGAATCTCTGCTCCGCCTTTTTCCCTCAGCACTCCGGCTAATGCTCCTGCGACCGAATTTGGATTGGATCTGGCTGATACTTTTAAAATTTCCATTGGATAATTCCTCCTTCATCCTGATAAAAGATATGGTGTGATTTATGCTTTATACGATTTGTGAGGTCTCCCCTCTTTTTCTATATTATATCGGCGCACAAAGGCTTTTTGTGCAGGATTCCTTCGACAAATTTCCCCTTGTTTTGCAGGGGAACGGCAGAAAAAAGTTTTTTCTTTAATTTTTCGACTTTTACTTGATTTATCTAGCTGAGTAACCTATAATTAAATCGTGGTTATCCCCCTGATAACCTCATTAATCTCTAATCCCAATACCCCTTTTAACAAAAGAGACCATTATGGTCTCTTTTGTTTTTCACCGACTTTTCACTTTTCCTTCTCCTGCTCCCTTGCTATAATAGAGGCATGAAGCACATTACCATAAAAACAACCGAAAAACTGTATCAGAGCCGGACGCTGGACTTCTATTTTCAGGGAATGCGCACCGGTGTTCTGGATATCGAAACCACCGGACTGAACCCATCGTTGAATCACTTTATCCTTGGCGGGATCTACAGCATACCGGAGGGGACTTTGCATCAGTTCTTTGCAGAGACGAGAGCCGAAGAGGAAGAAGCGCTTTCCGGATATCTGGACATCCTCCGGGATCTGGATCTGGTCATCACCTACAACGGCCGCCACTTCGACCTGCCGTTCCTGGAAAAGCGCTGGAAGAAGTATTCCGGAGCGCCCGCCGAGCTGCCCTATAACCTTGACCTGTATCTGGTGCTCAACGGTCATTCTCCTATCAGGAAATTCGTGCCCAATCTGAAACAGAAGACGGTAGAAAACTATATGGGTCTGTGGCAGAGCCGCGACGATGAAATCTCCGGCGCCGAGAGCGTGGAGCTTTACAATACATACGAAAAGACACAGGATCCAGCCCTGGGGGAGAAGATCCTGCTTCACAACAGCGATGATATCCTCCAGCTTTCCCGGCTGCTTCCCGTCATCGGCAAGAGCGATTTTCACAAGGCTATGACGACGCTGGGATTCCCGGCAGGACCCCTTACCGTCCGAAAGATCCACACAGGCAAGGACACGCTGACCATTACCGGAGAGCAGCGAAACTGTCTCTTCGATTACATGGGATTCCAGTTCCACGACCTGGCAGTCCAGTCTCGATTTTCCGGTAAACGCGGCGATTTCTCCCTGGAGATACCGCTGATCCGGGATCAGGGACTGGGGATCGTCGATCTG
Source organism: uncultured Clostridia bacterium (assembly GCA_934281605.1). GTDB lineage: Bacteria > Bacillota > Clostridia > Peptostreptococcales > Anaerovoracaceae > Lentihominibacter. The sequence continues at coordinate 137,646 of CAKQXD010000003.1, forward strand.
CGGGCGGCAGGCCTCAGCGAGCAGGATTTCGAAAAATATCCCGGCTGCAGCAGCGGGTTTCTCATCGTAGAGAAAAACAGCGAAAAACAGTACCGGGAGCTGAATCATTTTGCCAAACAGTTCATTGCCCTGTTTCTTGCAGAAACAGGGCTGGTATAAAAGAAAGGATATTGATCATGGACTTTATTGACAGTATTAAGAAAACGAAGGAAGACAGTTTCATTCTGGCGTCCCTTCCTGCGGAGACCAGAAACGACGCGCTGGAGCGGATCACCAAGGCACTGGAGACCAACAAAGAAGCCATCTTTGAGGCCAACGCCAAAGATCTGGAACGGGCGAAGGAAGCAGGACTCCCTGCCCCTATCGTAAACCGTCTCGTTTTCGACCAGCATAAAATGAAGAGCTGTATCGACGGGATCTACGACCTCATCGACCTGGAGGATCCCCTCTTTCAGGATCTTTTGAAACGGGAACTGGATACCGATCTGATCCTGACGAAAACCACCTGCCCCATCGGCGTCATCGGCGTCATCTTCGAATCCCGTCCGGACGCTCTGGTGCAGATCGCATCCCTCTGTATCAAGAGCGGCAACTGCTCCATCTTAAAGGGCGGCAGCGAGGCGAGAAACACCAACCGCATCCTGTTCGATACGATTTATCAGGCTGCCGTAGAAGCCGGTCTTCCGGAGAGCTTTTCCGTCCTCATCGAAAACCGGGCCAGCATCGACGAGCTGCTGAAATGCCACGAATACGTGGATCTGCTGATCCCGCGCGGCTCCAACGAATTCGTTCAATATATCATGAACAACTCCAAGATCCCTGTCATGGGTCACGCCGACGGCATCTGTCACATCTACGTGGACGGGGCCGCTACCATCGAAAAAGCCGTGCCGATCATCATCGATTCCAAGACCCAGTACGTGGCCGCCTGCAATACGGTGGAAACCCTGCTGGTCCACAAAGATATCGCCGATGTGCTGATCCCGGCGCTGGCGGATGCATCCGGTCAGAAGATCCAGTACCGCGGCGACGCCCGGTGCTCCATGGTCATCGACTGCGAACCGGCCAGCGACCGGGATTTCCAGACGGAATACCTGGACTACATCCTGTCCATCAAGGTGGTGGACGACATCGACGAAGCCATCCACCACATCAATACATACGGATCTCATCACACCGACTGCATCATTACAGAAGATGCGGATTCCGCCGCCAAATTCATGGCGCTGGTGGATTCTGCCGGGGTCTATCAGAACTGTTCTACAAGATTCGCAGACGGATTCCGTTACGGCTTCGGCGCCGAGGTGGGTATCAGCACCGGCAAGCTTCACGCCCGCGGACCTGTGGGTCTCGAAGGGCTGGTAACTTATAAATACAAGCTGGTAGGCGACGGGCAGATCGTAGGTGATTACGCCAGCGGCAAGTCGTCCTTCCACTTCCGGGATCTCTAGGGATTTTCTGCAAAGAACTCTGCGCAGGCTTTAAGACTACAAAAGCCGGTACATGGGCATTCCTGTTTTCACACAGGCGCCCATGCACCGGCTTTTTCTGCTACTATTCGTTACAGGTCCAGCTTGTAGTCGCCGTCCTTGATCTTCCCTGCTCTGCGGAGCACCTGATCGATGAGGATCGTCAGGATCGCCGGGAGCACGATCTGGATCAGAATCACCTTCCAGAGGGTGTCCAGAGTGAAGCCCATGTCGGTAAACGTCCCGATCTGACCCACCAGACCGGAAGTTCCCATACCGGCTCCCACCGGAATGTTGGTCATCTTCAGAAGACACGTGGAGATCGGTCCCACGATGGCGCTGGCCAGCGTCGCCGGAAGCAGGATCCAAGGATTTTTAATGATGTTGGAGATCTGGAGCATGGACGTTCCAAGTCCCTGGGCCACCAGACCGCCTACGCCGTTTTCCTTATAACTGGCTACGGCGAAACCTACCATCTGCGCGCAGCATCCTACCGTCGCCGCACCTGCCGCCAGTCCCGAAAGATCCAACATGATGCAGAGGGCTGCGCTGGAAATCGGTGCAGTCAGAGCCAGTCCCACGATGACGGAGATCACGATACCAAATACGAACGGCTGCCACTCCGTCGCCGTCATGATCAGATCACCCAGTTTCAGCATGCACCAGCCGATGGCAGGTCCGATCAGTTTAGCGCCGATGCCGCCGACGATCAGCGTTACAGCAGGCGTTACAAGGATATCCACCTTGGTTTCCTTCGATACCATCTTGCCGAATTCTGCGCCCAGCGCAACTGCCACGAAAGCTCCCGCTGGGCCGCCGGCTACGTCGATGCCAAATCCGGTCATAGTCGCACCCATCATGCCCGTTACCACGCTGGTAAACAGCACGAGAGGCGGCGCTTTCAGGCTCCACGCCACGGCTACACCGATGGCTGCGCCCATGTATTGTTTTGCGATCCCGCCGATCTCTACGCAGAAGGCAGAAACCGCATTGTCTCCAAATAAATTGGCCGTCTGGGTCCCCAGCGTGTCAAAAATAACACCGATCAGAAGGGAGCCGAACAGCCCCAGCGCCATGGCGGACAGGGCGTCCTGCAAGTAGCGCTTTGCCGATATTTCAATATCCTTTCGTTTCCAGAAACTTATCTTCTCTTCCATGTCTTTCCCTCGTATATAGTTTGTATAAATTATAATTGTTCGATAGCGATCTTCTTGATTGTAACAAAAGTCGGGATCAAGTGTCAAGACAGGAGTCTATTTATTTGAATTGTCCCTCGCCTTGTGGTAAGATATGGGGAGAAAAAATGCAGCACATCACACCGCTGCAATGAAAGGAGAAACGATCCATGCATACACTGACCACAGAAGAACGGCGCAACCGTGTCAAAGAGGCGCTGCAGCAGACGGATCAGCCTGTGACCGCCTCCCATCTGGCGGAACAGTTTTCTGTCAGCCGGCAGATCATCGTCGGAGACATCGCCCTCCTGCGGGCTTCCGGATTCCAGATCCTGGCCACGCCTCGCGGCTACCTGCTGGACGCTTCTGCAAAGGACGAAGAAAAAAATCTGGGCATGATCGCATGCTGTCATACGTCGGAGCAGCTGCGGGAAGAGCTTTATACCATCGTGGATTTCGGTGCCACAGTCGTGGACGTCACCATCGAACACGCCCTCTACGGAGAGCTTTCCGGCAAGCTGGATCTCTCCTCCCGCTACGACGTGGACGCTTTTATGGATAAAGTCGAACAGGAGAAAAACTGCGCTCCCATCAGCTCCCTCACCAATGGAGTCCACCTCCACCGGATCCGCTACCGGGACGAAGAGAGCTTCAAGCGTATTAAGGAAGCACTTCGGGAAAAGCATATTTTAATCGATTAAAAAACGCTCGCAGGTCAAGAAAGACCACATTGATCGGAGCAGAGCAGATTCCGGCGAAGCGAGCCGAGAAATCAGCAGGCGTCCTATGCTGTTTGAGTACCGAAGGTACGAGTTCATAGGACTCCCTGATTTCTGTGAGCAAGCCTCAGAATCTGCCTGTGACGATCACCGGTGGTCGAAACTGACCTGCGAGTGTTTTATTTATGGTATGATTTATGGGTTTTCTCAATCAGTCATTTCTTAAAAGCTGGGATACAATCCCTCCCAGACGATCTTCCGGTAGTTTTCCACGTCCGTATCTCCTTCGGTAGAGAAACAGAGTACGCGGGAGTTTTCGTCGATTTCCAGTTCTTTTCTCATATAGTCCAGGCTCTCGTTCATCATCAGTTCTGCTACGAAGCCGGCTGGTGCTGCGCCGCTTTCCCCGGACACTACCTTTGCATCACTCGCCACCGGATTGCCCAGGATCCGCATGCCCTTGGCAGCCACGTAGTCCGGCATGGAAACGAAGTGATCCGCATAGCGTCTAAGCATCTCCCATCCCAACGTGCACGGTTCGCCGCAGGCAAGTCCCGCCATGATGGTGTCCATATCTCCGCTCACCATGTGGACCGTGCCGTCGTCTGCCTCCGCCGTGCGGAAAATGCAGTCCGCCTTGTTCGGTTCCACGATAATGATCTTCGGCTTGTTTTCTTTATAATAATCTGCAAAGAATCCTGTCACGCCGCCGGAGAGTGCCCCCACGCCTGCCTGCAGGAAGATGTGTGTCGGGCGATCATCCCCCATCTGCTGCGCCGCTTCCAGCGCCATTGTTGTATAACCCTGCATGATCCAGGTCGGGATCTTCTCGTAGCCTTCCCATGCCGTATCCTGTACCAGCACCCAGCCGAATTCGTCCTGCCTGGAAGCTGCCAGACGAACGGCATCGTCGTAATTAAAGTCGGTAATGCTGGCTTCCGCGCCCAGCTTGCGGATATTTTCCAGACGCTCCTGCGCGCTGCCTTTCGGCATGTATACCACCGATTTTACGCCCAGCTTCTGACACGTCCATGCCACGCCTCTGCCGTGATTTCCGTCGGTAGCCGTTACAAAGGTCATGTCCTTGATCTGTTCATGGGTCTCGTTACTCTGGAGCTTCTGCAGGCTCAGCTCACCCTCCGGGATCCCGCATTTCTCCGCCAGGTATCTGCCGATGCTGTAACTTCCGCCCAGCCCTTTGAAGGCGTTAAGTCCGAACCGGCTGCTTTCGTCCTTCACATAAAATGCTCCCAGTCCCAGACATTCAGCCAGTCCGTCCAGTTTCTTGAGTTCCGTCGGATGGTATTCTGCAAAGCTTTCGTGGTAGGCTCTCACCTTTTCGGCCTGTTTTTCGCCGTAGATTTCCGCCGGTGTATAGTCATTGCTCAGGTGACGGTTGGTTACCTGCTTGATAGTCTCATTCATAGTATTCCCTCCTGATCCGTCATGGGTTTTCTTTGCTATATGCGATATATTGTATTATACATTATATTTATGATTCGTCAATATACTTTTGTGATTTAGTCGTTAATATCCTGTAATTTCAACATTTTATATTATACATTTCTATATTTCTCAACTTATTGTATGCGATATATTGCAAAATCATTTGCCATCATATATACTACAGTTATCACGAACAAAGGAGACTTTTATCATGCCGATCCCAGTGAAAACACCTCTGGAAAAACAGAAAACAGCCAAGGAACGCATTTACATCCAGCTGCGGGAATGGATCATCAACGGAACCCTGCAGCCGGAAGAAAAAATATCCGATCAGGAGATCTCCCAGTATTTTTCCGTCAGCCGGACCCCTGCCCGCGAGGCCATCCAGATGCTGGCAGATCAAAAATTAGTGGAGATCTATCCCGGTAAGGAAACACGCATCGCGCCCGTCAACCTGGAGGAAGCATCTTCCCACTACCGCATGATGGCGGAGCTTCATGCTCTGGCGGTGGAATTCGCCTGGCCTCATCTGACCGGGGAGCATATCACAGCGCTGGAGAAAATCAACCAGCTGTTCACGGCCGCTGTCCACGCCAAAAACATTTCCGAAGCCAAGCGGTTCGACAGCCAGTTCCACCAGCTCTTTCTCACTCTGGCCAATAATCACTTTCTCAGCGAATTCACCGGCATCTTAAACAGCCACATCCAGCGCATCGAAAACATCTATTTTCAGCAGCTGGATATCGCCACCTTTGAATCTCACGACGGTATTCTGAAGGCACTGAGAGATCAGAATCTAGAAGCTGCCAAAAGCGCCGTCCGGGAGAACTGGCTTCATACTTTGCAGGAGATCCATCTGCCCTGAGGCGAACTCTTTGCAGAAAAAAACGCCCGGCGAACTCTTTGCAGAATAAAAAACAGCACTCAAAAAGGATGCACGTTCATGCATCCTTTTTCGCAATCATTTTATTTATTCCTATTTCAGATCCTCTACTACAGACAACAGGTCGGAGAAGATTCCGTAGCCTGCCTGGTCTACTTCCGGAGACTCGGTCATGATGGTCAGAGTTCCCATGAGATCCGTAGTCAGGGATACCATCAGGGACGTTCCCGTTACAGCTGCAAAACTGTTCATCTTGTTGACTTCTTCCGGAGCGACTTTCAGTATCACTTCGCCGTTCTTGCGGTATGCTCTGCAGATCAGCTTATACACGTTACCGCGCGCTGCCGCTTCCTCAACCATTTCCTTTGTGATATCCTCAATACCAGTCGTATCCACATCGTCCGGCGTCACATCGGCGTCCATAACGACATTGGCCAGAGCCGCCAGCTTAGCTGCAGCTTCAGCACCCTCTACATCGTATTTCGGATTGGCTTCGATAAAGCCTCTCTTCTTGCTTTCGCTTACGATGTCCTTGATTTCCTTACCCTGCTCGATTCCCTGCAGGATATAGTTTGTCGTACTGTTGAGGATTCCTCTGATTTCCTCGATTTCACACATCTTCAGACTCTCGCGGATCAGGCTGAACAGCGGTGCTCCGTCCATAACGGTGGATTCAAAGAGCAGCTTGCAGTTGTTTGCCTTCGCCAGTTCGTCCAGTTCTTTATAGTGCCATGCCAGCGGCCCCTTGTTGGCGCAGATGACATGCTTGCCGCGTTTAAGAGCTGTCTTGATGTGATCCGTAGCCACCTGACCGTTGTTCATGTCCAGCGGCGTCATTTCGATCAGTACATCGTAATCCACAGCCTCTGCAATTTCCAGAGATGTTTGATGCAATACGGTTTTGTGCTGATTCGGGAACACTCCGGTTTCTTCCACTGTGTTAAGTATTCTCTGCAGATCGATGCCCCATGCATCTACCAGATTTCCTCTTGTTTTCGTAGTAATAGCAACGACATTGACAGTAGTTTCATATTCTTTTTCGATCTGTTCTTTCTTCTCGAGAAGGATCCTCGCAAAAGACTGTCCCAGACTGCCAAATCCGACTAACGCGACATTCAATTTTTTCATAAACTCGACCTCTCCTTGCTGGCCGCCACCGACCATGCGAACTTACTATAAATTTAATATAATTTCACTCTCATTATAGTTTTTTTTATTTATTTATGCAAGTCCTTCCGACTGGTTTTTATCGCGATCTTCTTCGTTGATAACAGCACCCAGATTGATGGTGGATTTCTCCAGTTCCATAACCAGATTGTTGATTTTTGTCATCTTTTCAGAGGAAATATCCTTGCCCACCGCCAGCTTGGCGTTGTAGAGAATATCTTCGATCCGGCTATGAATATCGGTCAAAGTATCCTGCGTATTGCTGATGATTTCTTCTTCCAGGCCGTCGTTTTCGATGATCTGAGTATCGACGATTTCATCCTTTTCCAGGGTGAATTCCGACGGTTCTGTCACGACGATCGGATCATATCCCAGCTTTTCTTTTACGGTGTATGCAAAGGCTTTTTTAGACTCTTCCTCGCCGTGTACAAGGAATACGTGTTTCGGCACTTTCTGGAATCCGCTGAGCCATGCCAGCAGGCCATCCTTGTCCGCGTGTCCGGAGAAGCCTTCCAGATTGTGGATCTGAGCGTTGACCCGGATGTTTTCTCCAAACAAAGTAACTTCCTTGGCGCCGTCCAGCAGCATTCTTCCCAGGGTTCCTTCCGCCTGGTATCCAACAAAGATGATGCTGGATTTCCGGTTCCAGAGATTGTGTTTCAGGTGATGACGGATCCGTCCCGCATCGCACATACCGCTGGCAGAAATGATCACTTTCGGCGTCGGATCAGTATTGAGCCACATGGACTCCTGGCTGGTTCTCGTAAACTTGAGATTTTTGAAATCCAGCGGATTATCGCCCTTTGTGATGTATGCCTTGGTTTCATCATCAAAAACCTGAGCATTTCTCTTGAACACTTCCGTAGCCGTGGTGGCCATCGGACTGTCCACATATACCATCAGATTTTCAAAATCCTTACGGTACTCGCTGTCGCTGTCGTACACCCTGTTCAGCTCGTAGATCAGCTCCTGGGTTCTTCCTACTGCAAAGGACGGAATAACGGTCGTTCCGCCCCGCTTCGCCGTCTCACGGATGATATCCATCAGCTTGGTAACGTCCAGGGAATTGGATGGATGCACCCGGTTGCCGTATGTAGTCTCCATGATGACATAATCAGCTTTTTTGATGATGGTCGGATCCCTCAGGATCGGACGGTCCATAACACCCAGATCGCCGGAAAATACGATCTTGGAAGTCTGGCCTTCCTCGGTGATCCAGAGCTCTGTGATGGCAGAACCCAGGATGTGTCCCGCATCATTGAAAACGAATTTCATCTCATCGTTGAGTTCGATCAGCTGATCGTAGAGAACCGGCTTAATGAATTTCAGGGAATCCACCGCATCATTAAAAGTATAGAGCGGCTCTACTGCCGGACGACCGGCACGCTCGTTCTTTCTGTTTTTCCATTCCGCTTCCTTTTCGTGGATGTAGCCGCTATCCTTCAGCATAACATCTACCAGATCTGCCGTTGCATCCGTGCAATAAATGTCACCCTTAAATCCTCTCTTGACCAGAAGCGGGATCCGTCCGCAATGATCGATGTGGGCGTGACTTAAGATCATATAATCGATTTCGGCCGGATCGAACGGAAACGGCTCATAATTCATAGCTTCCCTGGTTTTTCCTCCCTGGAATTGTCCGCAGTCCAGCAGGATCTTATGCTTTTCTGTTGTGATCAGGTGGCAGGAACCTGTGACACCGGTTGCTGCTCCGCAAAACTGTATTTTCATATAGCGACCTCCCTCTAAGAGTTATCTATAATATTTTCTGATAATTCTATTATATCAAACTGCCAAAAAATAGTAAAGAGACCGCTGCAAATACAGCGGTCTCTTTTATGAAGTAAGCCTAAGTGTAGTTTTTTAGCTTATTATTCGTAGTGATGCTTCAGAGCGATATCAACGTGCTCTCTGCCTTCCTTCCACTTGATTTCTCCCGGAGTGATGCATTCCTGTACAGGGCATACATTCAGGCACAGGTGGCAGCCAACGCAGTTGTCGTTGAGCTCTGGTCTTCTCTTTTCTGCATTCCAGTCGATAGCCTGGTGAGCAGCATCGTAGCAGGAGATGTAGCATCTTCCGCATCCGAGGCACTTTTCATCGCTGAAGTTCGGCAGGATCTTGAAGTCTCTGTTCAGATCTTCAGCCGGAACGATGTTCTTCAGTGCGCATCCGATGAATTCATCCAGCTTGTTGTAGCCTCTTTCTTCCATGAAGTGCATCAGGCCGGATGCCATATCTTCTACGATTCTGTAACCGTACTGCATGATAGCAGTTGTAACCTGCAGGTTCTTACAACCCAGAGCCAGGAATTCAGCAGCATCTCTCCAAGTTTCGATACCACCGATACCGGACAGGTCTCTCTTACCTACGATTTCGTCCTGCAGCAGATTTGTAACAAATCTCAGGGCGATCGGCTTAACTGCAGCTCCGGAGTAACCGGAAATGGAGGATTTACCATTTACTACAGGCATAGCCGTCATATTTTCAAAGTCGATGTTCGTAATGGACTTGATGGTGTTGATCGTGGATACACCAGCAGCTCCGCCTTCCAGAGCAGCTCTTGCCGGAACTTCCATCGAAGTGATGTTCGGAGTCATCTTAGCGATGAAAGGAATCTTAGTCTGGCTTGTTACTGCTTCGCAGTACTTCTTAACCAGTTCCGGATTTGTACCAACGTCGGAACCCATAGCGTGGCTTGTCATCTGCGGACAGGAGAAGTTACCTTCAATCAGAGGGCATCCCAGTTCGTCACACATCTTAGCCAGCTGTTTCCATTCTTCTTCGCTGGAACCCATGATGGAAGCTACCATAACGTGGTCAGGATAGTCTCTCATGAGTTTGTACATGTTTTCAAAGTTAACTTCTGTCGGTTTGTCGGAAATCTGTTCCATGTTTTTGAAACCAAGCCAAGGAAGTCCTTCCTTGTTTGTCTGGTCGAATCTTGGGGAACATTCGTCGGCTACGAAGATACCAACTGTCTTGTACATAACGCCGCCCCAACCTGTTTCAAAGCACTTAGCAACCATTTCGTAGTTGCTTCCTACCGGTGAAGAGGAAAGGAAGAACGGATTCTGACATTTAACACCTAAATATTCTACGGATAAATCTTTCTTAACTGCCATTCTACTTCACTCCTTTCTTTTCCAGGTATGCAATCATCGATGCTGCAGCTGCCTTACCTGCTGCTACTGCTTCAACAACAGTCTTGCCACCGTTTACGATGTCGCCTGCTGCGAAGATCTTTTCTACATCGGTTTCACCTGCTTCGTTTGCAGCGATCGTTCCCTTTTCAGTCAGCTTAACGCCAGCAACTGCTGCCATATCTTCAGCTTTCTGTCCAGTAGCGAATACGATCGTGTCTGCAGAAAGAGTCAGTTCAGCAGCTTCGTCTCTGAATCCCTTGAATTCAACAGCTTCTACCTTACCGTTACCCTTTACAGCTGCAGGAGCCATACCTGTAGTCATGCCGATTCCCAGAGACAGTGCATAGTGGAATTCAGTCATGTTACCAGGAGCTTCTTCTAATGTTCTTCTGTAAACGATTTTTACATCTTCAGCACCCAGCAGTTTTGCGGATACAGCACAGTCAACTGCAACGTCTCCACCACCAACTACGAGTACTTTCTTTCCAGGGTTGAATCCTTCAGCCTTGGTTCTTGCTTCCTTCAGGAAATCTACTGCTGCGTAAACGCCGTCCAGTTCGATTCCGTCGATCTTAGGAAGGTTGTCAGCCCACAGACCAGCACCTACGAATACTGCATCGTAAGCATCCAGGTCAGCAGCCTTTACTTCAGTGTTGAACTGGAACTTAACACCCAGTCCTTCAACCTGTGCGATATCGTGATCTACAACTGCCTGCGGAAGTCTGCTTGGAACGATTCCATAAGTCAGGACGCCGCCAGCCTTTGCTTCTCTTTCCAGAATAGTTACGTTGTAGCCAGCCTTAGCCAGTTCAGCAGCTGCTGCCAGAGATGCAGGACCTGCACCTACGCATGCTACGTTTCCAACCTTCTTTTCCGGAGCGGACAGAGTCTTCATGCCATAAGCTTCTTCCTGCTCGATAGCATATCTCTGCAGTTTGCCGATTTCGATCGGTTTGTCGATTCCGCATCTGCTGCAGGCTTCTTCGCACAGTCTGTCATAAGGACATACTCTTGCACAAGTTCCGCCTAAAATGTTGTTTTCACGGATAGTTTCAGCTGCGCCTCTATCATTTCTGAATCTGATAGATCTGATAAACTTAGCAGGGTCTGTTCCTGCAGGGCAGCCTTTGCTGCATGGTGCATCATGGCACAGCAGGCATCTTGCTGCTTCTTCCATAGCGGTTCTGTGAGTGAATCCAGCTACAGCTTCAGCAGTGTAATTTGCTTTTACTACTTTACTCAATTTTACTCCTCCTTACGGCACCTCGCCTTATGGTCTATGATTAAAAAAGCTGCATTCCCCCGATGGCTTTTTATGAAGTCTTGTTGAAATGCAGCTTAACCAACCAATTGTGTGCTGACCTCCGTCAGCAAGATTTAAAGACTAGCCTTCAAATCTTTCGTCAGCCTTCAGCATTGCATTCAGCAGTACAGTAGCACCGTCTGTGCAGTGTTCAGGCTTAGCGTATTCCGGTTCACAATGGGAAAGTCCGTCCTTAGTCTGAACGAAGATCATTGTGGATGGAAGCATGTAGTTGATGAACTGGGAGTCATGACCTGCTCCGGAGTGGATCGGCTGGTTGGAAACGCCTGTTTCATCAGCAGCTTCCTGAACGTAGCTTACCAGATCCTTGTTCCATTCTACAGTGTCTCTCTTCCAGTTTTCTCTGATTTCGCAGTCGCATCCAGCCCACTTCTTAGTGGAGATTTCCTTAACGATATCCATTACCTGCTGCAGTACTGCAGGATCAGTGTGTCTAACGTCCAGAGAGAATTCTACTCTGTCAGGAATTACTGTATGTACGCATGGGTGGCAATAAATTTCGCCAGTAGTGTAAACCAGTTCAGGTCTTCCCAGCTTATCTACTTCGTCATGCAGATAGCACAGAGCCTGGGATGCAGCATACAGAGCATCGTGTCTCTTGTTCATAGGGAATGTACCAGCGTGAGCTGCGAATCCAGTGAAGATCAGGGAGTAGTTGAACATGCCCAGTACGCAGTCAACAACACCGATTTCTTTGTCGTTATCTTCAAGGATAGGACCCTGTTCGATATGAGCTTCGAAGTTGCACAGGCAAGTTTCAGGGCTCATTCTGTTAGCCTTTTCGCCTTTGTATCCGGATTTTTCCAGAGCTTCGCCGAAAGTCTTTTCGCTTCCTTCGTGTTCTTCCATTGCAGGAACTGCCATCATGTCTTCATACTTGAAGTTCTTAGCCAGTTCAGGCGGCAGATAGTCGTTACACAGGATTCCGGAAACCATCATTGCAGGTGGATACAGGGATCCTTCTTCGTTTGTCATGATGTAAGCAGTCATCGGATGCTTATGAGGGATTTTCTGGTCAGCGATAGTTTCCAGAGCTTCCATAGCACTCATAACACCCAGGATACCGTCGTAGTTACCACCGTTTTTAACGGAGTCACAGTGGGATCCTGCGATGATTCTCTTAGCGTTCGGATCAGTTCCTGGAAGAGTTGCATAGATGTTAGCCAGGTCGTCTACTTCGATTTCAGCTCCGATAGCTTCCATTCTCTTAACGAACTCAGCTCTTGCCATCTTAGCTTCCGGAGACAGGGAATATCTTGTGATACCGCCGTGTCCAGCATCTCCGAACTGCGAGAAGGTTTTGATTTTGTCTGTCATTCTTTCTAAACTACACTTATACATAACATTTGTCCTCCTTTGTTTGGGTGAAAACCTTATTATGTAATGGCTGTGTAACCAGTTACATAACATTATAATAACACGTTTTCAGAATATTTCAAGTCATTTTTACAATTTCCTGCAAAAATGTAATTCTGACAATTTTGGTACGCTATTCTGCAGCCTTGCAAAATAGACGCTAGAGCGGCATTTGCAAGGGTTACCAAGCTAGTCGCAATTTTTTGGCAGGGCAGATAAATGTGCACAAACCGCACCCGGTGCAGACCTGTTCATCCACATCGATACTGCCTTCGCTGCGGGAAATCGCTCCGTATACACAGGACGCGAGGCATTTATCGCAGTTTTCCGTACACGGCACGCTCTGCACCGTGCTTACTGCCGGTTCTATCTTCATTTCATCAAACGATTTCATATTGGCGAGAGCTTTGCCGCGGATCTGTTCCACGGAAGAAAGGCCATGGGTATCCAGCCAGTTCTCCAGCTCCTCTACGATGCTGGCGATCGTGCCCGGACCTTTGGTCATAACTGCAGTACCCACCTGCACCGCTGAAGCTCCCAGCATCATGTACTCCAGTGCATGCTGTGCACTGTCCACTCCGCCGATACCGCAGATAGGGATATCCACCGACTGGGCGATCGCCGCTACCGAAGCCAGTCCCATAGGCCGGATGTACGGTCCGGAAATACCGCCGTACGTCGAAAGCGCCGGCTGCGCTGTTTCCAGATCCACACCCAGGATCCCCCTGACCGTGTTGATAGCGCTCACCGCTGAAGCCCCGGCTTTCTTGGCAGCCTTGGCCACCTTAGTGATATTGGTCGTATTCTGCGAAAGTTTGACGATAACTGGAATTTTCACATTGGAAACGACTTCTTTCGTCATGTCGTAAATAACGTCGGCGTGAGATGCGATCACCTCAAGCGACTCCATCATCGGGTTGGATACCGAAAGTTCGATGGCGTCCGCGCCGAATTTTTCCATCTTGCTTGCCAGATAGGCAAGCTCGGAAGCCGTATGGGCTGAAATGCTGGCGATAACCACGCCGTCGTCGCTTTTGGCGATGTCCAGCTCACGCTCCCATCCTTCTATTTGTATGTCGCTGTACAGCCTGATATTCTGCACACCCATAGAATCGCAGGCAATTCTCGGCCGCACGTCCAGCACCGTATCGCTGACGATGCTCTCCGTCACAACGGCTCCGGCGCCGGAGGCGATAGATTTACGCAAAGCCTTCCCGTCCCGGTTCCAGGGTCCTGCCGCTACGATGATCGGGTTTTTTAATTTCATTCCTAAAAAATCTGTATTCAACATTAAAACATCTCTCCAATCCGTTCTTTATGTCCACACGATTTTCGGATCCGCTGCTTCGTCTGCAAAGTGATCTGCCGCGGTTTTTCGTTGATTTTCTCTTCGTCTTCGATCAGGTCGAATAAAAGTCTGGCTCCGTAGATGCCCATCTTATGAAAAGGCAGCTCCACTGTGGTCAGCTTCGGCTCCACCAGATTAGACATCCTGGCGTTGCCGAATCCGGCTACCGCCACATCGTCAGGGACCTTCATCCCCATATCCTTGATGGCGTCCATAACACCGTAAGCGATGTCGTCGCTGGTCGCGAAGATGGCACGCGGCGGTCCGTCAGCCACCATCTTTTTAGCGCCCAGATAGCCACCTTCGATAGTGTTGTCCACCGCTTTTATGTATTTATCCTCAACGGCGATGCCGTTTTCCTCCAGCACTTCCTTGTAGCCTTCCAGCATATCATGCGATTCCTGTTCCGGGTCGTTACCGTACAGTATCCCGATAGATTTATGTCCGTATTCGATAAAGTTGCGGATCATACCTTCAGCTCCCGCCTTGCAGTCGACCCGTACGGAATTGAATCCCTTGATATCTTTATTTTCACCGATCAGAACGATAGGAACTCCGTCCTGTTGTACAGCCTTTAAATTTTCTTCCTGCAGGAATGAAAACATTAAAATGATGCCGTCCACCTTTCTGGTGAGAAGCTGCTCGATATATTCGCTCTCGATCCTGCTGTTTTTCTCCACATTGCACATGAACGTAGTGTAACCCTTCTGCAGCGCCACATCCTCTACGCCCTTGGCGATCTCCATGTAAGTGGAATTTAAGATATGCGGAATGATCAGCCCGATGGTCTTGGTCCTGTTAAAATTTAAACCCTGTGCGAACCAGTTAGGCTTGTATTCTGCATCTTCAATGATTTTCTGTATTTTTTCCCGGGTCTTCGGTGCAACGTTTTCCGGGTGGTTCAGCACGCGGGATACGGTGGCTACCGAAACTCCTGCGGCTTTGGCAATCTGTTTGATATTCATGAATTGCCTTCCCCTTTCCACTTGGTATGTTAATTATCTCACTTTTTAGACAGCTTTTCAAGCAGTAATGCACCCGGAAAGCGTGAGAACTCTTTGCAAAAGAAAAAGCCTCCCGGAGGGAAGTCCCACTCCGCAAGGCTTTGACGGATTTTTAACTATATTATACTATTTTTCGTTTTTTTCCATCCGGATTTCGGCTGCTCTGGCGTGACCGATGAGGCCCTCACCTCTGGCCAAATTGGACACCAGCGGTGCGATATTCATCATGGCTGCCGGGTTCATGCTCTGATAGGTGCAGGTCTTGAGGAACGTGCCTACCCATACGCCTCCCGTGTAGCGGGCTGCACCCAGAGTCGGCAGCGTGTGATTGGTACCGGATGCATAATCTCCGAATACTTCTGCCGTATTTCCGCCGATAAACAGGGATCCGTAATTATGCAAAGCGTCCACCGTCCGCTCCTGCTGCGCCTCCGCCACGTTGACTTCCAGGTGCTCCGGCGCATAGGAATTGGCGTATGCGATGGCTTCTTCCAGATCGTCCGCCAGCAGGACTTCACCGAAATCAGTCCAGGATTTCGATGCGATTTCTCTCGTATCCAGCTGCTGCAGCTGCGCTTCCACAGCCTTGATGACAGCCTGTCCAAAGGCTTCATCTGTCGTTACCACGATACCCTTCGCTTCCTTGTCGTGCTCCGACTGAGCCAGCAGATCGGCTGCGACGATATCCGCGTCTGCGTTACCGTCGGCGATGACCAGGACCTCACTCGGTCCCGCTACGAAGTCGATGCCTACCTTGCCGTAGCACTGGCGCTTAGCTTCCGTTACAAAGCTGTTTCCCGGTCCTACGATCAGGTTGACCGGCTGGATCTGATCCGTTCCGTAGGAGAACGCCGCGATGGCCTGTGCGCCGCCTACTGCATAGATCTCATCGATGCCCGCGATGTCCATGGCAACCAGCGTCTTCGGATGGATGCGCTCCGTTCCCTTGATGACCGGGGAGCACGCTGTTACTCTTTTGACTCCGGCCGCCTTGGCAGGGATCCCCAGCATCAGCGCTGTGGAGTACAGCGGATATCCGCCTCCCGGAACATAGCAGCAGCAGGAATCCACCGGGATGATCCGGTGTCCCAGCAGAATGCCTTCTGCCGGAGAAAAGTCCCTCAACTCTGCCATCGTCTCTCTCTGAGCCTTTGCAAAAGCCCTGATGTTGGCCGCTGCCTTTTTGATATCTTCGATGTCCTCATCCGGTACTTCCTTATATGCCGCTTCGATTTCTTCTCTGGAAATTCTCAGAGACGCTCTGTCGCATCCGTCAAATTTTTGGTTATATTCCAGCAGCGCCGCATCCCCGTTTTCGATGACGTTTTCGATGATGTCACCGACGGTTTTACGCAGAACACTGCGATCTTCTTTCGTCCGTTCTTTTGACTTTTTTAACGTTTTCATGCTTCTGACCTTCTTTCAGTTTAGTGCTTTATCATAATAATACATAACAATGTTAGGGCTTGTCAACAAAACGGGGTAAGTTTTCTTATCAGAAGTGCAAGTTTGTCATTATAGACGGGATAAGTTTTCCGATTCGAGGCGGCTGAAATCCTGCAGGACCTGATTCTGGATCCTGGTAAGATTTCGTGAGAGGAAAAATGCCATGATGAAAGTTATGGAGAAAGCGCCTGCGATGTAGGCACCATCCAAATGACCAATCAGACTGGCAGCACCTAATAACCCCAGTAAAACTCCCGGAATGCTCTGACCGAAGCTTTTGCAGAAATGCGTTGTCTGCTTGACCAGCTCATCCAGATGATTTTTGACCTCGGCGGTAGGGAGAATAGCTGAATCGTGATCGACTGAACTATCCCCTTCTTCCGATCGATCAAGCCGCCGATCAAAATCCGTACATACCTCTTCCATCTGTTCCTCGATCCGATTCTTTTTCTTATACCCCACCCCAATAACAAGGGCAAAGACAGGGATATAGACGATCAGCGAATAGACCTGCTTAAAAGACAGAAACAAGCAATCCACAGAAAACAATGCCAGTAATATGATCGGGATATTTCTCCCATACCAGCGCATAAACGACCTCGAGTCTCTTATCAGTTGATCCATAACGATACTCCTTTCCTGATAACAGTGGGGTGGTTTCAGTCTATTATATCTGATTTTTCCTATTATTGCAAATAGTTTGATTCCGCAGTTAGCACAGAAGAAATCGTTCGATAATTCCGTCCAGCAATTCCGGATTTTCCAAATCCGCTTCTCTGGTGATGATCAGATTGCTGTGTTCCCAAAATCCCGCTTCATGATAGATCTCAATTTTTCTGGCATTGTTTTGATCATATTCCGGATCACCTTCCTTCCCGAAATGCTCCCAGATCGCCGTGCTCCAGTCCGGCTTCAAAATAAAAAAATCCGGTGAAACTGTTGCCATGTCAAAGTCCACCAGAGAATCGTAGCGATAAGCGACTTCATATTGCTCCAGCTTATTCCCGATGGTCCGTTCTGACTTGGAGCGCATTTTAATTCCCCAGTCCGTAGCGTATTTCAGATTTTCCGGATACAGCGTATTTTTTCGATACGGAGCAGTCATCCATTCATATTTTTTCGGATCCCAGCGGACGCGGCGCAAATCCAGGAAGCGGAATCTTTGCAGAAACTCCTCATCCAGTTTTCGAAAACCGTTCTTCTTGAATTTCGTGAGGGATCGCCGAAGCCAGCTGCATTCTTCCTTCAGCTTTTTGACTTCATTTTCTAAATACTGCTTACGAGCCAGGCGGTAGATGCGCTCCCGTTCTTTTGTGATACTTTTCTCACGACCATTGCTGTATTCACAGACGAAAATCCGACCATTTCGCTTGCGGATGTGTACGCTTCCACCTCGCAAATACCGCAGTTCCCTATTGATTCGCATCAGTTTCTGTTCCCGATCCCGCAGCAGCTCCTGCAAAGTCTCCTCCATCGAATTCTGAAATAATAATCTTGTTCCCATGATAAAATCCCTCCTTTTTTGTTGATTGGTGCGTTGGTGTCCTTGTTATGCGGCCTATGACGGGGTGGCGTGCGAGTTGTTGCGCAACTTGTTACCGAGCCCCTAACGTGCTAGCATTTGGATAATTTTACCACAAGCATGCTTGATGCAACACCATGGGACTGTGTTTTTGTGTTGTAGAATCTGTGAATTCCCAGATCAGAAAAAAATTGCCCTGGATTGGAATTTTTTATGTTTAGCAAGCTATGTGCTCTTTATTAAATCCCCAGCTTGCCAAAAAATCATGACATATGGGAAATGGTCTGCAAAGTTTTTGCGAAGCATCCTTGATGAGTTTTAAGTCATGATGTTTGTAGGGCTTTTAGGGGGGCTATCTCTGAAGAAATACCTGGAATTTTAAGTCGATGCCGATCTGCAGTTCCCATCTAGCCAGAAAAAAAGTGAATCTTGGAATTTGATAATTGTGGAATAGGCTGGATAGAGGAGATAGTTCCCAGATAGGCCATATGATTTTTCAATCTGGGAATTCAATGATGAGAAAGCCGTCCGAGATAAAGCATCGAGGAAATCAACGGAGATTCTGGTCAATTTCCTACCGCCGTTTCAGCGAAACAAATACTCCGGCGATGCAGATGCCGGTGAAGATGATGAAGGAGATCCGCATGACGCGGATCAGGATATCGGGCGGAGCCTCTGCCAGGGATGCATCCTGCATGTAGAATGTCACGATGATGGTAACTACCACCATGCTGAGGGTGTGGCCGATGGAACGCATGGTTGCCAGGATGGAGGAAGCCACACCGTAGTCGGCTTCTTGTACGCAGGACATGACTGCATTTGTATTAGGCGATGAGAACAAGGCAAATCCCAGTCCGGTCACTGCCAGCGCTGTGATGACCAGCCACAGTGACGTATTCTGTCCAAGAAAAATGAACATGCAGGTACCAGTCGCGCAGAGTCCCATCCCTGCCGAGGACAGCTTGAACGGAGAAAATTTATCCGACAGCCTGCCTGCCACTGGCGACAGGCCCGCCATGATCGCCGGCTGGGCGATCATGATCAGCCCTGTCGCCTGGGATGAAAATCCCTGCACCACCTGCAGGTAGATAGATACCAGGTAGCTGATGGCGAAGGTGGCACCGTAGTTGAGTAAGGCCGAGAGGTTGGAAAACCCGTAGCCGATATTCTGGCGGAAGAGGCGGACATCCACCGCCGGATCGTCCGTCTTGAGTTCGTGGCGGAGAAAAAAGATCCCGAAAGCCACCCCCGCTGCCGCCAGCACCGGCGGAATCCAGCCTTTGCCGATTTCCGACAGGCCGTACATGAGCAGAACGATGGAGATCAGGTAGAGGATATTCCCGGTCAGATCCAGGCTGCGGGGTTTTGAAGGCTGCCGCTTGTTTCCCGGCAGCCCGAACACCGCGATCAGGGCTGCTGCTGAGATGATTCCGGTCAAGATGAAAATGGCTTCCCAGCCGAAGTGCTGGTTAAGTACGCCACCCAGAACGGGGCCGGAGGAAAGTCCGGCGTAGGTGGACGCCAGGGAGTAGCCGAGGACCCGTCCACGGCTTTCCGCCGGAAAGGTGCTCAGGAGCACCGCCGTATTGGTGCTGAACACCATGGCGGCGCCGATTCCCTGCGCCACCCGAATCAAAATCAGCATGATCATGGACACGGAAAAAACGGCCCCGATACAGCAGGCCGTAAACAATGCGATCCCCGCTGCCAGCACCGTTTTCCGGCAGGTGAGATCTGCGATCCTGCCTGCCGGAACGGAGAATGCAGCCACCGCCAGCGTATACCCGGTCACCAGCCATCCCACGATCCCGGCGCTGGCTCCAAACTGCTGGCCCAGATCCGGGATGGATAAATTCAAGGCGCTCCCCGTAAAGGTGGTGACGAAGGCCGTCAAAACCACCACCAGTATCGTCCGTTTAGGCTTCAGGGGGTCTGATACTTCGGCTATCTTACTCTGCTTTTGTTTCAGGGATTTTGCCACTCCGGTCCGTTTGGGTTTTGCGGTTTTCGCCATTTCACTCTGCCCCTTTTTTTCTATTTGTTTTCGGGTCTTACACGTCTTCATATTTTTTAGTATGTGCAGCGAAGCGGGATTTCACTCAAGTTACTTTCATCTCTGCCTCACACTCCCGACACTTCCGCCCAAGCCAGCCACAATCCAAGCAGTCTCAACCAAGTCGATCCCATTCAAGCATTCCCCCGCAGGTCGATCACAACCCCAGCATCTACAGCACAATACAAATAAAATACTCCTTCCCTTCATCGCTGATCTTCTGCAGGGATTTCTGGATCTTGATGCGGATATTGTCCGGTACGCCGGCGATCTTGTTTTCCATCTGTTCCGCCACCATTTCGTACAGAGATTTACCGAAAATATTGGTATCCCAGATTCCGTTGGGAGCATGCTCCAGATCCTCTTTCAGACTTTCCACCAGATCCTCCGACTGCTTTTCGCTTCCCACTACCGGCGAGACCTCCGTGGTGATGTCCGTGCGGATGATGTGGAGAGTCGGCGCTTTAGCCGTGATCTTCACCCCGTATTTATCTCCCTGTTTGAAGACCTCCGGCTCTTCCACCGTCATCTCGTGAAGCTTCGGTTCCACGATACCGTAGCCGTTTTCCTCCACCTGCTTCATGGCGTCTTTCAGCTTGTCATAAGCTTTTTTCGCCTTGGAAAATTCCCGAAGAAGGCCAAAGAACTGAGCGTCGTTTTCCACCTGTTCTTCCATCAGTTCCGTAATGATCTTGTAATACAGCGGCTCAAACAGTTCCAGCCGCATTTCCGCCTGGCCGCTGCCCAGATCCACCGATCGCACTTCTGCATTTTCTACTACTTCGCCATCCGTTAGAGACGCTGCTGCTCCTCGCAGCTCCTCCACCGTATCGAATCCCTGCGCCCAAAAGCGGATATTTTCAATAAGCTGCTTTTTCAGCCAGTGATCCGCCGCCAGACCTTCCACGTATCCAGGCAGACTGAACCGTATCTCCCGCAGCGGAAAACGTCCGAGAAGCCGCCGCATCAATTCAGAGAGCTGCGCTTCCGAAGCCTTGGCACAATCCATAGTCAGCACCGGCACACCGTATTTCTCTTCCATGGCAGAAGCCTGCTCCAGAGCCGCAGCCGATTCCGGATGCATGGAGTTTAAGACAACCACAAACGGCTTGTGAAGCGCCTGCAGCTGGCGGATCACCCGGTTCTCCGCTTCCTCGTAGCTTCCCGGCTCCATGGTCCCGATGCTCCCGTCCGTAGTGATCACCACGCCGATGGTCGCGTGCTCCCGGATCACCTTCTCCGTGCCCATCTCTGCGGCGCGCTCAAATGGGATTTTTTCCTCGTCCCAGGGCGTCGCCACCATGCGGGGCTGACCATCTTCCTGGTCTCCCAGTGCTCCCGGCACCAGATAACCCACGCAGTCCACCAGCCGCACCCGAAGCCGCAGCGCGCTGTCTACGTCCAGGCTCACCGCTTCCGCCGGGATGAACTTGGGCTCCGTCGTCGTGATGGTCCGGCCGGTCCCGCTCTGGGGCATTTCATCCAGGATCCGCTCCCGCTCGTACTGGTTCTTGACATTGGGGATGACCATCAGATCCATAAATCGCTTGATAAACGTGGATTTACCCACTCTCACAGGCCCCACGACGCCCATGTAGATGTCGCCGCCGGTACGTCTGCCGATATTCTCATAAATATTCATACTCTCCAAAATAAAAACCTCCCCGCGCCCTGTACTGTTGATCCCTACAGTATACGAAGGAGGTTTTGATTGTATGCTTATTTTTCTGTGATTTTTCCGCTGAGGCTGAAGGTCTTGCCCTCGGTGATCTCCACGTCTACCATCTGTCCGATAAGATCTTTGCTTCCCGCGAAGTCCACCAGCTTGAAGCCCTCGGTTCGTCCCGTCAGCGTCTCTTCGTTTTTCTTGCTGACGCCTTCTACCAGGACTTTTTCGATGCGGCCCACATAGGCTGCATTTTTCTTTCCGCTGGCAGTATTGACTGCTTCCACCAGCCGTTCAAACCGGGCGTGCTTCACATCTTCCGGGATCTGATCCTCGAATTTTTCCGCAGGAGTGCCCTTTCGGATGGAATAGAGGAATGTAAAAGCCGAGTCATACTGTACCTGATTGACCAGATCAAGCGTATCCTCAAAGTCTTCTTCCGTTTCTCCCGGAAACCCTACGATAATATCCGTGCTTATCGTGATGTCCGGAACCGCCCGGCGAAGTCTTTGCACCAGATCCAGATATCTCTCCCGATCGTAGCGGCGATTCATCCGCTTCAGCACCCGGCTGCTTCCCGACTGAACCGGTAAATGGATGTAATTGCAAAGTTTGTCGCAGTCCACATATGCCTGGATCAGCTTTTCCGACAGATCCTTCGGATGGGACGTCATAAACCGGATCCGCCACAGTCCGTCTATTTCATTGATGCGGTAGATCAGATCTGCGAAATCCCAGGTCTTGCCGTCGGCGTCTTCGCCTCGATAGGAATTGACGTTCTGACCCAGCAGTGTCACTTCCCGCACGCCGTCCCGCACCAGCGTTTCGATCTCCTGCAGGATATCCTCGGGAGCACGGCTCTTTTCCCGTCCCCGCGTATACGGTACGATGCAGTATGTGCAGAAGTTATTACATCCGTACATGATGTTGACAAAGGACTTGTGCTTGTACAGTCTCTTGGCAGGAAGCCCCTCTGCGATGTGACTGGTGTCATCCAGCACCTCCATGACCGAAGCCTGCTCCATGTAGGCTCGTTCCAGAAGCTCCGGAAACCGGTCGATATTGTGAGTCCCGAAGATGATATCCACCCACGGATATTTCTCATGAATGGTGTCGATGACGTGCTGCTGCTGCATCATACAGCCGCAGACGCATGTCATGTAGGACGGATTTTTTTCTTTTAATTTTTTCAGCTGTCCCAGAGTGCCGAAAAACCGCTTGTCGGCATTTTCCCGAATGCTGCAGGTGTTGATGATGGTGATATCTGATTCTTCCTTGGTCAGCACCTGGCTGCAGCCCTCTTCCTCCAGCATTCCGGCGATGGTCTCCGAGTCGTGCTCGTTCATCTGGCAGCCGAATGTGATGATATTATATTTCTTTCCCTCTAAAAAATTGCTGTTGCTCTTGTTCATGTACTAATCCTGTTCCCGTCTTTTGTCTCTCGTCATCAGCATGCCTACCGCATCGGATGCTTTGATTTCTCCCTTAATGGCGCGGTAGATGGCCTCTGTGATCGGCATTTCCACTCCTTCTCTCTGAGCCAGCTCATAGGCCGCTTCCGTGGTGAACATGCCTTCTACGACCATGCCGACTTTTTCCGTTGCTTCCTGCGGACTCATGCCTTCTCCGATCATGATCCCGCATCTTCTGTTACGTGAGTGCATGCTGGTGCACGTTACGATCAGGTCACCGGTTCCCGTCAGTCCTGCAAAGGTTTCTGCTCTGGCTCCCAGCTTCAGTCCCAGCCGTGTGATTTCTGCCAGGCCTCGCGTCATAAGAGCTGCCTTGGCGTTGTCTCCAAAGCCCATGCCGTCGGAAACTCCAGCGCCCAAAGCGATGATGTTCTTTAACGCACCGCCCAGCTCTACGCCTACCACGTCATCGGTCGTATAGATGCGGAAACGATCCGTCATGAACAGATCCTGGATAGCTTCTGCCGCTTCGATGTTGCGGCTGGCAGTGGCTACCGTCGTCGGCAGCTTTCTGCCCACCTCCTCCGCGTGAGATGGACCAGACAGAACGACATAGCGATCCATGTCCAGCACATCCGCTGCGATCTCAGACATTCTTCTCAGGCTCTTCTGTTCAATACCTTTGGCTACGTTGATGATCAGCGCATCGTCCTTTATGTACGGCAGTGCTCCTTCCAGTGCGGAACGGAAATGCTGCGCCGGTGCAGAAAACAGTACCACGTCAGCGTCTTTCAGCGCATCCTCCTGAGACGTCGCGATGGCGATATTCTCTCCGAGAGGCACGCCCGGCAGGTAATCCACATTTTCTCTGTTTTCTTCCATTCTCTGCAGATGGCCTGCATCGATGTCCCAGATCCTGACCGGATTGCCCTTGTCCGCTACAACTGTTGCCAGGGCTGTTCCCCAGCTTCCTGCTCCGATGATACCTATCTTTTTCATTGTGCTAGTCCTCCTGACCATCGCTGGTCTTTTTCTTTTCAAAGATGCTCATGACCGGCTCCTTGCCCTGGAGCAGCCGCATGATATTGGCACGGTGCTTCACCAGGATAATGATTGCCAGTACGATCCCGATATAGAGAAAATCCCGTTCCATGAACAGGGAAATAAACGGAAATACGACCGCTCCCGTGATGGAGCCTACCGACATCCGCTTGCTGATCAGCACTGCGATGACCACGATCAGCAGGGTCAGCAGCGCCATGAGCGGGTTTAATCCCAGCAGCGCACCGAACGCCGTGGCGACGCCTTTGCCGCCTTTGAATTTATAGAATACCGGCCATACATGTCCGCAGAATACCGCCAGCACGCACCAGGCTTCCCCGGCGGAACCCGCCAGAAGAAATCCGATCAGCACGGCCACGGTTCCCTTGAGAACGTCCACTACCAGAGTGATAACGCCGGCTTTCTTTCCCATGACACGCAGAGCATTGGTCGTCCCTGCATTGCCGCTTCCTTCCTTGTGGATATCGATCCCCTTCGCCTTCGCCAGCAGCGTGGAAGGAGAAATGTTTCCCAGCAGATAGGCGATGACAAGGGACAGGACCCACAGCCAGATATTCCCGCCAGTCGTCAGAAAAATCGCCGTTGGACCGTCTGCTCCGCCAATGATTACACTAGACATCTTCCTTCTCCCCTTTCTCCCGGAATACGAATTTGATCGGCGTTCCTTCAAAGCCGAATCCCTCCCGGATCTTGTTTTCCAGGTACCGTGAATACGAGAAGTGCATCAGCGGTCTGGAGTTGATCTTAAAGGAGAAGAGAGGCGGTTTTACGCCTACCTGGGTCACGTAATAGATCTTAAGACGCTTTCCCTTGTCGGAAGGCGGCTGTTTCATCATAGTGGCGTCGGTGATCAGGCTGTTGAGCTGGCCCGTCGGAATGCGCATAGCTCTGTTTTCCGCCACGTACTTAGCCATGGCGATGACGTTGTCGACTCTCTGACCCGTCAGCGCTGAAATAAATACCGACGGCGCATAGGACATGAAGGTCAGCTCTCTGGCGATTTCCTTCTTAAAGTCATTCATGGTGTGGTTGTCTTTGTCTAACAGATCCCACTTGTTTACTACTACGACAATGCCTTTGCCCGCTTCATGGGCGATACCGGCGATCTTCTTGTCCTGATCCGTAACGCCCTCCTGTGCGTCGATCATCAGCAGACAAACATCACAACGCTCGATGGCTGCCACCGCACGGAGCACGCTGAATTTCTCGATGTCTTCATTTACCTTGCTCTTGCGGCGGATCCCCGCCGTATCGATGAGCAGGTACTGCTCGCCATCCTTCTCAAACGGTGTATCGATGGAATCTCTCGTGGTTCCCGCAATCGGAGAAACTATAACACGATCTTCTCCCAGCAGGCGGTTGACCAGAGAGGATTTTCCTACGTTCGGCTTGCCGATCATGGCAATCTTGATGGAGTCGTCTTCTTCCGTGCCTGCCCCTTCCGGGAAGCTGTCCACGATCTCATCCAGAAGGTCGCCCAGATTCAGCATATTGGCCGCTGAAATCGGGATCGGTTCTCCGATCCCCAGCTCATAAAAGTCATAGAAATCATCCGGCAGCTGTGCCTTGTCGATCTTGTTGACCGCCAGCACTACCTTCTTGCCGGTCTTCATCAGCATGGAAGCCACTTCCCGGTCTGCCGCCGTGATGCCTTCCTTGCCGTCCACCATAAACAGGATCACATCGGAGGTGTCCATGGCCATTTCCGCCTGATGACGCATCTGAGAAAGGATGATATCCTTGCTGTCCGGCTCGATGCCGCCTGTGTCGATCAGTGCGAAATGGATTCCCTTCCACTCCGCTTCTGCATAGATCCTGTCGCGGGTCACACCCGGTGTATCTTCCACAATGGAAACCCGGCGTCCCACAACTTTATTAAAAAATGTTGATTTTCCTACGTTCGGCCGTCCTACTACGGCAACCAGTGGTTTACTCATTGAAAATTCCTTCCGCAAATTCTACCGGATCGAACTCCTTCAGATCGTCGATCCCTTCTCCTACGCCGATAAACTTGACCGGCAGGTCAAACTCGTCGGCTATCGTAACGACGATACCGCCCTTGGCCGTACCGTCCAGTTTTGTCAAAACAATACCTGTAATATCAGCCACATCGCCGAATTCCTTTACCTGAGAAACGGCGTTTTTGCCTGTGGTGGCATCCAGCACCAGCAGATTTTCCCGCGCCGCTTCCGGGTATTCCCGGCCGATGATCTTGTTCATCTTGTTCAGCTCATCCATGAGATTCTTCTTGTTCTGCAGTCTGCCGGCCGTATCGCAGATGAGCACATCGATGTTCTTGGCCTTTGCAGACTGGATGGCATCGTAAATAACAGCCGACGGATCCGCACCTTCCTGATGCTTGACCACATTGACCCCTACTCGGTCGCCCCAGATGCAGAGCTGCTCCGCCGCAGCCGCACGGAACGTATCAGCAGCCGCCAGCATGACGGTCTTGCCTTCCTGTCTCAGCTTGTGAGCCAGCTTGCCGATGGACGTGGTCTTGCCCCCGCCGTTGATGCCGATCATGAGAATGACCAGCGGCGTATCCTGGCACAGCTGCTGAGCGTCTTTCTTGTTGATAACGCTGGCAATGATCTTTGCAAGACGGATCTTGATGACCGACGGCTTGGTCAGATTGTTGGTCTTTACCTCCGTCCGCAGCATGTCCACGATCTTCATGGTGGTCTCCATGCCGATATCGGATGTGATCAGGATCTCCTCCAGCTCATCCATAAAATCATCGTCGATGGTCGCCTTACCTTCCAGCGCATCGCTGATCCGCTGTGACATCTTGCCAAAGAACGATTTCTTTTCTTCTTTGAATATCATAATCTAGTAACTCCTTCTCTCGCCGCTTCCGGCTGTTATAATGCAAAATCGCTGTCCATATCCAGGGACAGTACCCGGGAAACGCCCTTCTCCGGCATGGTGACGCCGTAGATCACATCGGCGTGCTCCATGGTCGCTTTCTGGTGGGTGACCAGCGCGAACTGGATCCCCGAAAGCTTTCGCAGGCAGTTGATGAACCGGTCGATGTTGGCATCATCCAGCGCTGCTTCCACCTCGTCCAGAATGCAGAACGGCGTCGGCTTGGCCTTCAGCACCGCAAACATCAGAGCGATGGCCGTCAGCGTTTTCTCTCCGCCGGAAAGCAGGTTGATATTCTGCAGCTTCTTGCCCGGCGGCTGCGCCACGATGTCGATGTTGGAACTGAGCGGATCCTCCTCGTTGGAAAGACGCAGCTCCGCATGACCGCCTCCGAACAGTTCCCGAAATTTTTCCTCAAAGTTGATGACGATCTGATCGAAGCTTTCTTTAAACTTGATGCGGATCGTCTTGTCCATATCGTCGATGATCTTGTGGAGATCGTCGGCCGCTTCCTGAATATCCGCACGCTGTCCGGTAAGAAATTCGTACCGCTCCCGCACCGTCTCGTATTCTTCGATAGCGCCCACGTTGACTTCTCCCAGCTCCCGCATCCGGTTCTTCACCTGGCGGCTTTCCTTGGTAGCCGCCGACATGACGAAGTCTTCTGAACGAAATTCCATGGCCTGTATGTAGGAGATTTCAAAGTCTTCCCACAGCTTGTTTTTATATGTATCCAGCTGGGTCTCATTTCGCGTATTTTTAATGTCCAGCTCGTATTTCTGATTCTGCAGCTTCTCGATGGTCTCCGAAAGAGCGTCTCTCGCCTCTGCCGATGCTGCCAGAGTCCTGGTGATCTCCGCCTTTTCTTCGCCGACCTGTTCCAGCTTGCTTTCCAGCGCCGCCTTTTCCTCGGTTTTCGCCTGGATCTGCTCGCCGGAGGCACCGCTTTCTCCCGTCAGTTTCTCCTGCTCCTGAGCCAGCGCTGCCTGCTGCTGCCGTCTTCTGTGGATATCATCCCGCATTTCCTGTAAAGAATCCTGGATTCTCTGTTTCATGGAATCCATGTGGGACTTTTCCTGCTCGCAGCTGGAAAGCTCAATGCGTGCTTTGGTGATTTCTTCGCTGATGTCGTCGAACTGTTCCTTCTGCTTCCGGTATTCTTCCAGGCAGGCTTCCGCCGCCGCTTCGGCTTTCGCGATTGCCTCTGTGTGCTCTGCAATTTTCTTCTGCAAAGCCTCCACCATCTCTGCGGAGTGCTTCTTTTCGGTTTCGATGCTGGAAAGCTCTCTGTCCAATCGCTGGCTGCTGCTGCGGATCTCCCGCAAAGCCGCTTCTGTCAGCTTCAGTTCGTGCTCTTTTTCCAGCAGGATCCGCTCTGTACTGCGAATTTCTTCTTCCAGCTCTTCCATCTCAGCACCGTGACCTGCGATACCTTCCCGCAGGCTTTCCAGCTTCCGGGCAACGTCGTCCTTCTGTCTGGTCCTGCCGTCGATATCCTTCTGCAACGTCTGGATCTCCGCTTTTCGATCCAGGATATTGGCGGTCTTGTTCTTGTACTTACCGCCGGTGATGGCTCCGCCTGCGTTGATGACTTCTCCGTCCAGGGTCACGAACCGCAGTCCGCCGCCCTTCTTAGACATGCGCACGGCGTGATCCATATCGTCTACGATGACCACCCGTCCCAGCAGATAGGAGATGATCCCCTGATATCTGGGATCGAATGTCAGACATTCCGGACCGAAACCTCGGAATCCCGGTTCCTGTCGCAGTCGTTCATCATAAGACGCTCTGCCTCTCACCGAGCTGACTGGCAGGAAGGTAAGACGTCCCGCCTTGTTGGCTTTTAACGCACGGATCGCGGCCTTTGCACTTTCATCATCGGTACAGACGATGTTCTGCAGACCGGCTCCCAGCGCCGTTTCTATAGCGGTCTCATAGCCTTCCGGCACCGTGATCAGATCGGCGACTACGCCATGGATCCCCGAAAGTCCCGACCGCATGATATAACGAACGGCATAATTATACCCTTCGTAGTTGCTTTCCATTTCTTCGATAGTCTTCTTCCGCGCAGAAAGCTGACTGAGGGAGATCCGCAGTTCCTCAAAGCTGCGGGAAAGCTTTTTTTCATCCTCCCGCATGGCTGCAAATTCCTCTTTTTTCAGCAGTCTCTGCTCTTTGGCATGTTCCAGTCCTTCTGCGATCCGCTCCTGTTCATGGCGCATCTGATTCAGATTATCCAGAGTCTCTTTATTACTGTCCTCGCCGGAGTCCCTGTCGCTGAGGAGTGCCTCTTTTCTCTTTTCCAAAGTCTCCGCCATCCGGTTCAGGCTGCTGAGCTCTGCCTCTGCGGAGTTTCTATCTCCAGAGCGTTCAAACACATCGTTTTTGTAACGGTCCGACTGTTCCATCAGGTCGGACAGCTTCTGAGAAAGCTCATCGTAAAGGCCGACTTTTTCATCCAGAACAGCTTTCGCCTGTGCGAACCGCTCTTCCGTCTGTCTGCCGCCTTCCAGCAGAGATTTCTGATTTTCTTCCTCCCGCTGCAGCTTTTCCTCCAGTTCCTGGATTTCCGCCGTCAGGCGTTCCTGATTTTCCGCGATAGCCCCCAGACGTTCCTTGTCGATCTGTTCCTGATTTACCAGATGGTTCAAGGCGTCGATAGCCTCCATGAGCTTTGCTCTGGTCTCTTCCGCGATGGATTCCAGAGTTTCCTTGCGTTCTTCCTGCGAGGAAACGGTCTGTTCCGCCTGGGTTCTCTCTCCGCGTGTCTTCTCCAGACTCTGGTCCAGCTGTGCCAGATCCTCCCGGATACTTTCGCTCTTGGCCTTTAAATTCTCTATATTTTTTAATATGATATTGATTTCCAGTTCTTTATACCGGTCTCTTAGTTCCAGGTATTCCTTCGCCTTGATGCTGTCTTCCCGCAGTCCGTCGATCCGGCCTTCGATCTCGCCGATGATGTCCTGCACCCGGTCCATGTTGGCGTTGGCAGCTTCCAGTTTTCGCTCCGATTCCGCCTTTTTCGTCCGGTACAGCACGATCCCTGCCGCTTCTTCAAAGATTTCTCTGCGGCTCTCCGTCTTGTTACTGAGGATCTCCGAGATCTTGCCTTGACCGATGATGGAATATCCATCTACGCCGATCCCTGTGTCCATGATCAGTTCCCGGATATCCCGCAGACGACACTGGTTGCCGTTGATGTGGTATTCGCTTTCTCCTGAGCGGAACATCCGCCGCGTCAGTGCCACTTCCTTGTAATCGATCGGTAAAGTTCCCTCGGCGTTGTCGATGACCAGGGTGACTTCCGCCATACCCCGGGATTTCCGGCTGGAGGTTCCTGCGAAAATGACTTCCTCCATCTTGCCGCCTCGCAGCATTTTCGGACTCTGTTCTCCCAGCACCCAGCGAATGGCGTCGCTGATATTGCTCTTGCCGCTGCCGTTTGGGCCTACGATACAGGTGATCCCGCTGCTGAAATCTATGGTGACAGGCTCTGCGAAGGATTTGAACCCATGCATTTCGATTTTCTTAAAGTACATGCATTTCCCTTTCCATCATTTCTTCCGCTGCCTGCTGTTCCGCCTGCTTCTTGCTCTTGCCTCTGCCCTTGGAAGCCGGCTTGCCATTGACGATCAGCTGCACGATAAAGGTTTTATCGTGGTCCGGTCCGATTTCCTTGACCAAACGATATTTAATATCGGTAATACCCCGGCTCTGCAGTTTTTCCTGCAAAGCGGTCTTATAGTCTGTAATAATATATTTGCCGTGTTTCGCATCTTCAATGGATGCTGCAAACAGTCGCAGCACACATTTCTGCACTGCTTCGAATCCGCCGTCCAGATAGATGGCTCCGATAATGGCTTCCATGCAGTCTGCCAGAATGGATTCCCGCGTTCTGCCGCCGCTTTTTTCTTCTCCATTGCCCAGAAGCAGATACCTCCCCAGATCCAGCTTGCGCGCTTCTTTAGCCAGGGACTTTTCACAGACCAGGGTAGCCCGGATCCGCGATAAGAATCCTTCTTCCTGCTGCGGAAAGCAGCTGAACAGTTCCTCTCCGATGATGGCGTCGAAAAACGCGTCGCCCAGAAATTCCAGACGCTCGTTGCTCTTGCCCTCGTGACAGTGTTCTTTCACATAGGAACTGTGAGTCACAGCTGTGGTCAGCAGATTCTCGTTATGGAACTTGTACTGCAGCTTTTCTTCCAGCTGATGTCGTTCACTATTCATGAATCGCATACTCCTCTTCATCTTTTTCGATCACTTCTTCCAGTTCCAGCATGGACTGGCGAATGATTTCCACTACGTTTTCCTTGCTGTACGGAACGCTCTTGATGATCGCGTTGCGGACTGCATTGGCGGTAGACGATCCATGGATCTTCAGTACCGGTCCATCCACACCCAGGATCGGCGCGCCGCCGTATTCCTCGTAGTCGAATTCCTTCTTCAAGGATTTCAGCTGCGGCTTCAACAGCATCGCAGCCATCTTGCTCTTGACGTTCTGCATCAGCTTCGTCTTCAGCAGATCCATGATACTCATGGCCACACCCTCCGTCAGTTTGAGGATGACGTTGCCGACAAATCCGTCGCAGACAATTACGTCGCAGGCGCCTCTCGGCACTTCTCTGGCTTCTACATTTCCAACGAAGTTGACCGGCGCTTTTTTCAGTTTCTTAAACGCATCCTTGGTCATGCTGGTTCCCTTGCTCTCTTCTACGCCCAGGTTTACCAATCCGACTCTTGGATTCTCTCTGCCCCATACGTGCTCCATGAAGATGCTGCCCATGAGACCGTATTCTACCAGATTATGAGCCTTGGCTTCCGAGCTGGCTCCAGCGTCCACCAGAATGGACGGTTCCTTGCCCATGCACGGATATACGCTAGCCAGTACCGGACGGTCGATGCCTTCGATCCGGCCCAGGATCAGTCTGGATCCTACCACCAGTGCTCCTGTATTTCCTCCGGAAATGAGCACATCTCCGGTTCCTTCCTTGATCATGTTCAGTCCGACTACCATGGAGGAATCGCTCTTTCTGCGGATGGCCTTGACCGGGCTGTCTTCCATGGTGATGACTTCTTCGGCGTTGACGATGTGGATCTGGTCTCCCTCATATCCCATCTTCTTCAGCTCCGCCTGGATCAGTTCTTCTTTCCCGGTAATATAAATATCATCTTCGATCAGTTCCGCAGCCTGCACTGCGCCCTTGACCATCTCATGAGGCGCGTGATCGCCGCCCATGCCGTCTAATACAATTCTCATTTCATTCCTCTTTTCTTCTCGATCTGTCTATTAATCTATCTATCTTCTATTCAAATATCTCTAAAAATTCTTTTACGCGAGTCGGAACATCGTCTGCCTTAAACACGGAGGATCCTGCGACGAGGATCTCCACGCCTGCGTCGATGACCGATTTCGCATTGGTCACATTGATGCCTCCATCGATCTCAATGCGGAAGTTCAGACCGCGCTTTTCCCGCAGCTCCTTTAATTCCTGCGCCTTGCGGAGAGCTGATGGGATGAACTTCTGTCCGCCGAATCCCGGATTGACCGACATCACCAGGATCAGATCCGCATCTTCCAGCACATAGTCCAGTGCGGAAACCGGCGTTCCCGGATTGATAGCGACTCCCGGTTTGACGTCCAGGGAGCGGATGTGCTGCAGCGTCCGGTTGATATGAGGACATGCCTCCTGATGAACGGTGATGTATTCCGTCTGATCCGTTACAAAGTCACCGATGTACTGATCCGGATTCTCGATCATCAGATGTACGTCAAAAGGCATCTGTGTTTTCCCGCAAAGACTTTTCATCACGGTAGCGCCGTAGCTGATGTTGGGAACGAAGTGTCCGTCCATCACGTCCACGTGGATGAGATGGGCTCCTGCAGTTTCGATTTTCTTCACATCTTCTCCAAGCCGGGAAAAATCTGCGGATAATATGGATGGTGCTAATTGGATCATAGTAATTACCTCACATTCTGCACATGTTGTTTTTAATACTGCCTTGCCTTGCGGATCTCCTCCAGCTGGCTCTTGTATGATTCATATCGTTCTTTGGCGATTTTACCATCTTCTACTGCCTGCCGCACGCTGCACTCCGGTTCCGACAGGTGCTTGCAGTTATGATAGCGGCATCCTCCCAGGCATTCTGCCATTTCCGGGTAAAAATGCTGCAGCTCTTCTTCCTCTGCCTCCAGAATGTCAAAGGACGTAAAACCCGGCGTATCGAAGATCATGGTGCCGTGCTCCTCGTCGATGGTGAAAAGCTCCGCATGACGGGTCGTATGCTTGCCCCGGTCCGACTTGCTGCTGATCTTACCGGTTTCCGCCTTTGCGTGGGGAATCAGCCTGTTTAAAATCGTAGATTTGCCCACGCCGGAAGGACCTGCCAGCGCCACCTTTCTGCCCAGGGTCATCCGGCGAAACTCCGCCAGACTCTCCTCGCTTTCCGGATCCAGAAACAGCACCGGATACACCGGTTCGTAGATCCTCTTCAGCATGTCGATGTTGTCCTGCGCTTTCTTTACAGCCTTCTTGTCTCCCCTGGCCAGATCGCATTTATTGACGCAGAGAATGATCTCTGTACCGTTTTTCTCCGCCATCACCATAAACTTGTCGATGACTGACAAAATCGGTGCAGGAGATGCTGCGGCCGTGACAATAGCGAAACAGTCCACATTGGCAATAAAAGGCCGGATAAAACTGTTCCTGCGGGGAAGCACTCTGGTGATCAGGCTGTCGTCGTTTTCTGGAATGATCTCAAACTCCACTTCATCGCCCACTGCCGGTTTCACCGCTCTCTGCTTGAACACGCCTCTGGCCTTGCATCTGTATACTTCATCGCCGGATTTTACATAATAAAACCCGGCGATTCCTTTTACTATTAAGCCTTTTTTATCGTTCATGCGGTGGTTTCCTTCAATCATTATCGTCGCCGTTATCTACGGTCGGAGCCTGGGTCGGCTTAGATCCCTTGCTGACTCTGATCCGCACGGAAGTTCCCTTGTCCAGCTGTGCATTGGCGTCATACTGCTGCCAGATAACTTCGCCTTCTGCATAGGTAGAACTGTATTCATAACTGATGGATCCCAGCGAAAGTCCTGCCTTGGAAAGCGCAGACTGTGCATCGTTGACGGATTTTCCCACCAGATATGGAACCGTTGCCTTGGCCTTGGAGCCGTCGCTGACAACAACGTTGATGGCAGTGCCTTTTTCCACTTCATCGCCTGCGCTCGGATCCTGACTCAGCACAGTGCCCTTTTCCTGGTCGCTGGCTTCCTCACTCACCGTTCCCAGCTTAAAGCCTGCCGCTTCCAGATAATCCGCAAGCTCGCTCTGCTTCTTGCCCCGCAGATCCGGTACCGAGCCGTCGCCCAGTCCATTGCTGATATTGACCGTTATAGTACTGCCTGTCTTGATGGTGGTTCCGGCTTCCGGATCCTGGGATACGATCTTGCCCTTTTCTACATCTTCGCTGACGACTTCGTCGCCCTTCTTGATGTGGAGCTTGTATTCCTTGGCTGCCAGTTTAGCTTCCTTTAAGGTCATATTCTTGAAGTCCGGCGCTTCGATGTCTTTACCGCCGAACAGACCGGTCGCAAATCCGATGATCAGGAACAGTACCAGAGCGGCTGCCACTGCTGACGCAATGATGATGATCCGCTTTTTCTTCTTGCTCATCGGCTTCTTGTTCTTCTTGCGGTTTCTGTCCCGTTCATCTACATATTCGTCTTCCCCGTCGTCATAATCGGTCTCTGCAATAGGGCCTCTGCGGTCATTCTGATTTCTGCCGTTGACCAGAACAGAATCCCCTACTACCGTGCTGACAAATTCCAGATTGTTGAGGGCTTCGATCAGCTCATCTGCCGATGCAAAACGGTTTACCGGATATTTATCCGTACATTTGAGGATAATGTGTTCCAGAGCCGGCGGCACGCCGTCTACCAGCTTGGATGGTGGAACCATTTCGCCATTGATATGCATCAGAGCAATGTTGACCGGATTATCTCCGTCAAACGGTACACGTCCCGTCAGCATTTCGTACATAACGATACCCAGAGAATAGATATCGGATTTTTCATCTACATAACCGCCCCGTGCCTGTTCCGGCGAGAAATAATGAACGGATCCAATGATCCCTTCCGTATTATCTACGATGGTTGCGGCATTGACCGCCTTAGCAATACCAAAGTCGGTGATTTTTGCCGTTCCATTCGGCGTGATCATGACGTTATGCGGTTTCACATCGCGGTGAATAATATGATTTTTGTGGGCGAATGCCAGCGCTGCTGCGATTTGCTTGGACAGCGCGATCACCTTCGGATACGGCATCGGACCCTGCTCTTTGATATAGTCGCTGAGGGTTTTGCCCTGAATCAGTTCCATTACTATGTAATGTATGTTTCCCTCCCGTCCTACATCGTAGATATTTACGATATTAGGGTGAGAAAGGCTGGCTGCCGCCTGTGATTCTCTTCTGAAACTGTCGATAAATTTATGGTCGTTGATAAACTCCGGCTTTAAGATCTTGATTGCTACGAAGCGATTCAGCAGCTTGTCTTTCGCCTTGTATACTACAGACATGCCGCCTTCGCCGACTCTCTCGAACAGCTCATATCTGCCTGCGAGCACCTTATTACTCATCTCTTCCTCCTCAGTTTATATTTTCAAACAAATAACCGTTATATTATCCCGGCCCCCGGCCGCCAGTGCTTCTTTGACCAGGGTATTGCACATATCGTTCATATTCTGATCCGTTTCCAGGATCTCTGCGATCCTCTCTGCCGGAACTTCTCCGTAAAGACCGTCGGAACAGAGCAGCAGGATATCATTGCTCTCCAGATCTACTTTATAGAAATCCGGACCTGCCAGATGTTCTGTTCCCAGCGCTTTCGTTATAACATTTTTTTGTTCGTGATGTTCCGCTTCATCCTCGGTGATCACGCCCTTGTCGATCAGTTCGTTGACATAGGTGTGATCCCTGGTGATCTGCCTCAGCTGTCCGCCGCGGAACAAGTAGGCACGGCTGTCTCCAATGTTGGCAATATAAGCCGAATTCATCCTTATGTATGCCGTTACGATCGTCGTTGCCATTCCCCGATTTTGCTGCGACTGCAGACCCATCTGATAGATCTGTCCATTGACGTCTTCGATGATCGTGGCAAAAAAGGCGAAAATCTCTTCGGGACTGCGATACTGATCCATATCTGCTTCATTCACCATTCTGGCGATCTCGCTGACAGCAGTCCTGCTTGCCACTTCACCGGAATTGTTTCCGCCTACGCCATCGGCTACGACGTAAACATTCCGTCCGGGGACAACGAAGCAGGCATCTTCATTGTTCTGCCTGACGATCCCCTTGTCGCACTTAAATCCTATCTGCACCATACTTTATCTGCCTTTCTTTGCTTATATCAAGCTTTCGGAACGCTTCATCACGCAGATGAAGAATCCATCTGTTCCATTCTCCTGCGGAAGGAGCAGAATCTGTTCTTTCTTTTCAAACGAAGGGTTTTTGCGCAGGAATGCATCTACGACTTCCTCGTTTTCATCCGGATTTACGGTACAGGTGCTGTACAGCAGCGTGCCGCCCGGCTTTACATAGGAAGACGACGCGGAAAGGATCGCCAGCTGTTTCTTCGGCAGACGTTCCATTTCTGTGGTGTATTCCTTGTACTTGATTTCCGGTTTTCTCCGCACGACACCCAGCCCGGAGCACGGTGCGTCGACCAGAACACGATCAGCTTTCTGCAGCAGTGTGGAATCCACTCTCGTCGCATCCCAGGATCTGGTTTCGATGTTGCGGATACCCAGACGCTCTGCTTCCTTCTCGATCAGCTCCAGCTTTCTCTTATAGACATCGGACGCAAGGATCCGTCCGGTATTGTTCATACGTTCTGCGATCGCAGTCGTCTTGCCCCCCGGTGCAGCGCACACATCCAGAACCAGGTCTCCCTGTTTCGGATTCAGCTTTTCTGCTACCAGCATGGAGCTTTCGTCCTGCGGCGTGAACAGACCCAGTTTATACATATCCGAATCCAGCAGGTTGTTTCCCTTGACGTGAAGCGCATTCTGGCACAAATCTCCCTGTTCTACCGTAAAGCCTCTTTCCTGCAGGTTCTTGATCAGGTCGGACTTCATCACCCGCAGCCAGTTGAGGCGAATGGTCATAGGCGGTGTTTCATTTCCTGCTGCCAGCAGCTTTTCTACGAAATCCACATCGTAGCGATCCAGCCACATCTCAATGATCCACGGCGCATAAGAATACTTGATGGACAGATAGCGCACTTCATCCTCGCCTCTGGCCGGAAGCCGCAGCTGGATCTTCTTGTTGATGTATTCTCTCAGCACGCCGTTGACCAGAGAAGCCTTGGTGCGGCAGTATCTCTTGGCCAGCACCACGCTTTCATTAACGGCTGCATATTCAGGAACAGATCCCATGTGAGAGATCTGATAAAATCCCATTCTCAGGATAATAAGTTCCGGCGTTTTCAGACTCTTGATTCCGTCCTTTACCAGAAGATCGATATAGTAGTCAAGCGTCAGCTTGTTTTCCAGCACGCCGTACACCAGTTCCCGAACAAATCCGGGTGCATTGGGTTTATTGATGATCATCTGGTGGTTGAGCGCCAGGTTCGAATAAGCTTTCTTCGATTCTACGTCTGACAGTACCAGATATGCGGTTTTACGATTGATATCCATTAGTCACGCCCCCTAATCATTAAAATACGGATCAGATTTGCCACAGCAGTTGCCAGAGCTGCCACATAGGTCATGGCTGCCGCCGACAGCACCTTTTTTGCTCCAGCCGTTTCTGCAGGTTCGATGATCCCCAGATTCACCAGCTGACGGATCGCCCGCTTGCTGGCGTCTAATTCCACCGGCAGCGTCACCGTGTGGAACAGCACGACTGCCGCAAAAAACAAAATACCCAGATCAAAAATCAGATTTCCGGCGGTCAGATTTCCCGTCCATATAATGGCCAGTCCAATCAGGATCAGAGGCCAGGAGGCTACCGATACTAAACTCACTACCGGTGCGATGGCATTTCTGAATCTAAGAAAAGCATACGAAGTCCCATCCTGGATCGCATGACCCGATTCATGGGCCGCAATGCTGACCGACGCAATGGAAGTTCCGTGGTACACTTCGCCGGAAAGCCGCATCACATCGTTCTTCGGATCATAGTGATCTGTCAGCGTTCCCGACGTGATCTCCACAGGAACATGGTGAAGTCCGTTGGCGTCCAGGATCATCCTTGCCGCCTGATGGCCGGTGATCCCGCGTCTGTTATTGATCTGTACGTAACGGTTATAGGCACTTTTTACCTTTCCCTGCGCATACAATGCGAAAATCATGGCAGGAATCAGGATCACGATCGTTGGATCGAACATCCCAAAATACATAAAATCACCTCTTAAAAAATATTTTATCCTAAAACTGTTCCAATTTCAATGGAATTACCCTTTAAATATGCGTTTACCGCAACTCTTTTTTTCCCCGGCATCTGGATTTCCGTCACCCGCAGGATACCGCCGCCAGCCGCAATATCGATTCCGGCGTCACCTGCAGCCACTAGGGTTCCATCCGCTGCATCCGTCTGGATCCCCGGGACTTCCGCCTTCCACAGCTTCATCATCTTGTCGCCCAGATAGCCGTAGGAGCCCGGCCAAGGATCGAATGCCCGTATCGTCCGCTCCAGTCTTTCCGGTGACTGGGAAAAGTCCAGATGACCTTCTTTCTTGGAAAGCATCTTCGCATAGGTAGACAGCGTATCATCCTGTTTTTCCCGCTTCAGGGAATCCAGGTGTTCCAGCGTATCCACCAAAAGCTCTGCACCCATCTGCGCCAGCTCGTCGTGAAGCTCCTGTCCCGTTTTCTTCCCGATAGGAGTCGCTGCTTTCGCCAGCATATCCCCGGTATCCAGACCTTCTTCCATGTACATAATGGTGATTCCAGTCTCTTCATCGCCCTCGATGATGGCTCTCTGGATCGGAGCCGCACCGCGAAAGCGCGGCAGCAGGG
Source organism: uncultured Clostridia bacterium (assembly GCA_934281605.1). GTDB lineage: Bacteria > Bacillota > Clostridia > Peptostreptococcales > Anaerovoracaceae > Lentihominibacter. The sequence goes on from CAKQXD010000003.1 coordinate 176,732, forward strand.
ATCCGTGCACATTAAGGCATCCATATTTCGGAAGATCCAGGATCTCCTTCGGCAGGATCTGTCCATAAGCCGCTACGGCGATGAGATCCGGTGCGAGTTCCTGCATCTGCTGCAGAAACTCCACATCTCCCCGAACTTTTACAGGCTGCAAAACCGGGAGTCCCAGCTCTACCGCCTTTTCCTTCACCGGAGAAAACTTCACTTTCTTCCCTCTGTCGCGCACCGCATCCGGCTGAGTTACCACGCAGGCCACATTATGTCCGGCGCGCACCAGCGCCTCCAGGGAAGGTACCGCGAAATCCGGCGTTCCCATATATACGATTTTCATTGTTCTTACCCCTCTGTAGTATCTGCAGCGTCGGTCAGTTCATACATTTCCTTCGCCTTGTCTTTATATAAAATGCCGTCCAGATGGTCGTATTCATGACACATAACGATGGCCGGGAACCCTTCCAGCGCATACTCCTGCGGATTTCCCTCCCGGTCCAGACCTTTGATCACGATCTTTTCCGGACGATCCACCAGTCCCATATAGCCCGGAACCGACAGGCATCCTTCTTCGCTCTCCTGCAGGCCTTCTTTTGAAACGATCTCCGGATTGACGAAATAATACAGTTCCCCCGGCTGCGGTTCTGCTACGAACATTCTCCGCACGATACCCACCTGCGGGGCTGCCAGACCAACGCCCTGCGCCTGCCGCATAGTTTCCACCATATCGTCCAGGATCATCTGCGTCCGCTCTGTTACCTGATCCACTTCCCTGCACGTTTTGCGCAGGATCGGATCGCCGTCTTCCAAAATATTTCTAAGTGCCATCTCTTCCTCCTGTCTGCAAAGCAGCCTCCGGCCGTCCTTTGCTAAATAAAACTGTATGGATTGATATCTACGATTGCTGTATAAGCTTTTTTCTTGTTTCCAATGTCTTCTTCCCGGACCGCCGCCACAACGCGGGAATATTCCTGCCGCTTTCCCTGCAGACACTTGATCAGCATGGAATAGCGGTAAATGTCCTTGATCTTTCCCAGATACGCCTGCTGCGGCAGAAACACCGTTTCCCGGTCCTCCGGCGCCAGCCGCTCCCGCACTCTCCGGTACCAGCTGTCCGCTCCGTCCTTGGCAGCCTGCTCGTCCCTGGCCGTAAAGACGATCTGAAACAGATCACTGTAAGGCGGATAGCCCATATATGCCCGCAGCTGCCGCTCCGTCTCGAAGAACCCCTTGTAATCATAAGCAGCTGCAAAGGTCACTGCGTAGTGCTCCGGACTGTAGGTCTGGATGACCACATCTCCCTGCTCATCGCCCCTGCCGGCTCTCCCTGCCGCCTGGGTGATCAGCTGGAATGTCCGCTCCGGCGACCGGAAATCCGGGATGTTCAGCGAAACATCCGCCGAAATGATCCCCGAAAGTCCCACATTGCGAAAGTCCAGTCCCTTGGCGATGATCTGCGTGCCGATGAGGATCTGCGTCTTGCCGCTGCGAAAGGCTTTCAGCTTCCGCGTCAGTTCTCCTTTTCGCTTGACCGTATCCAGATCCAGCCGCTCCGCCGTGTAGTCCGGAAACAGCTCCGAAACAGCCTCCTCCAGCTTTTCCGTCCCGCTGCCGAAATACCGGATGTACTGGCTTCCGCACTCCGGGCACTTGTGAGGCGCCGGCTGGTGATAACCGCAGTAGTGGCACACCGCCTGTCCGCTCGCCTTGTGATACGTCAGCGAAAGCCCACAGCTGGGGCACTTGGCCACGTAGCCGCACTCCCGGCAGGACACGAAGGTGGAATACCCTCTCCGGTTCAGGAACAGGATCACCTGTCTGCCCGCCTCCAGCGTATCCTTCATCTTTCTGCAAAGTTCTTCGCTGAGGATCGAACGGTTGCCCCGCTTCAATTCTTCTCGCATATCGATGATGCTCACCTTCGGCTGCACCACCTGATTATAACGTTCTGTCAGTTCCAGAAGTTCGTAGATCCCCTCCTGCGCCCTTTGATATGAAACCACCGACGGAGTCGCGCTTCCCAAAAGCAGGATACCGTGGTTATCTTTGTCCTGCATCCGTTTCAGCGCCACTTCGGTGGTATCGTATTTCGGCGTATGGTCTGACTTGTACGTCGTCTCATGTTCTTCGTCGATAACGATCAGTCCGATGTTTTCCAGGGGTGCAAAGACCGCTGACCGTGCTCCGATGACGATCTGACCATCCCGTCTGCATCCGTCGCGCACCTTTTTCCACTGGTCGTAGCGTTCTCCCAGGCTCAGCTTGCTGTGGAGCACCGCTACCTTCTCACTCCCGAACCGTCCGATGAACCGGTCGATGATCTGCCCTGTCAGGGCGATTTCCGGCACCAGAATGATGACGTTTCGTCCCTGCTCCAGGACTTTCTGCGCCGCCCGGATATAGACCTCCGTCTTGCCGCTTCCCGTAACGCCGTGAAGCAGAAAGCGAGCGTGCTTCTTCTCCGCAGCCACCTGCCCGATCCTTTGCAGGACCTTCTGCTGCTGCCGCGTCAGCTCCTCCACCGAAGACGGTTCTCCCGTTTCTTCTGCAAAGGGATTTTTTCGCTGACCCCGCCGTGATTTTTCGCCTACGGGCGTGAAGCAGTTGACGGCGTCGATGAGCCGGCAGATGTAGCGTTTTTTCATCCACAAAGCCGTCCGGATCATCTCCTCGCTCAAGGAAACGTCTTCGTCCGCCTTTTCGATGTACCGCAGCCGGTTTCCCAGCCCGTCACCCGAGTGATCGTCAATTTCGATGACATAAGCCTCCCGCAGGCGCTTGCCCTGTGCGAAGGGCACGTAAACCTTGCTGCCGGTCTTTGCAGCATCATCCCTTACGCCGTATGTATAGAGCTGATCGGTATGATCGCTTTTGTTGTCGATTACCAGATTGGCATATTTCATGTATTACAGCAGGAAAATGTTGTTTTCCCTGCACTCCTTTATCATCTCATCCGACCAGATGGACGCCTGCACTTCGCCGATGTGCGCCTTGCGCAGGAAGTACATGCAGAGTCTGCTCTGGCCGATCCCGCCGCCGATGGTGTACGGCAGTTCCTTGTTCAAAATCATCTTGTGGAACTCCATGTTCCGTCTGTCGTCTGCCCCTGCGATGGTCAGCTGACGATCCATCGCTTCTTCATCGACACGAATACCCATGGAGGAAATCTCGAAAGCACGACCCAGGATGTCGTTCCACAGCAGAATGTCTCCGTTAAGCTCCCAGTCATCATAGTCTGGAGCTCTGCCGTCGTGTTTCTCTCCGGATTTCAGCACGCCGCCGATCTTCTTGATGAAGACAGCCTTCTTTTCCTTAGTAATAGCGTCTTCCCGTTCCTTCGGCGTCTTGTCCGGATACATGTCTTCCAGTTCCTGAGACGTGATGAAGAAGATCTCGTTCGGCAGATCTGTCCGCAGGTTCCGGTACAGTCTGTTGACGTAATCGTTGAGGTTCTTCAGCGCATTGTAGAGCGTCGTCACCGTCTCCTCCAGATATTTTTCGGTTCTGTCCGCCTTGGTGATGACCTTTTCCCAGTCCCACTGATCTACATAAATAGAATGGAGGTTGTCCAGCTCCTCGTCTCTGCGGATGGCGTTCATGTCCGTGTAAAGACCTGTGCCCGGTTTGAAGTTGTACTTGCCCAGAGCCATGCGCTTCCACTTGGCCAGAGACTGTACGATCTCCACCTGCTTTTCGCCCATGTCCTTCACGGTGAAGCTTACGGTACGCTCCACGCCGTTGAGGTTGTCATTCAGTCCGGTTTCCGGCGCTACGAACAGCGGTGCGGAAACACGGCGCAGCTGCAGTCCATATGCCAGTTCCTGCTGAAAAAAGTCCTTTATCTTCTTGATGGCCCGCTGACTCTCCATGTAGTCAATCACGGGAGTATAGTGTTCCGGAATCAGTAATTTACCCATTGTTTTCTCTCCTCCTACCTTTTGGAATATTCACAGCCGCAGTAATCCTGCCTGTATAAATCATATTTTTTTGAAAGCTCTACGGATCTGCCGAATCCGTTTTTCTTTTTAAAATCCCGATCTAGAAACGAAAGTCCATACTGGAGCGCCAGCTGGCACCCGATCTCGGAAATCGCCCGATAATTTTTGTGTGGACTGACGCTCAGCGTCGTCCCAAAGAGCTCGTAGCCTTCCAGGCTGGCCGTTTCCGCCGTTTTCTCCAGCCGCTGCTTAAAGCACAGCAGACAGCGTGCTCCGCCCTCCGGGTCTTCTTCGTGGCCCTTCGTCAGTTCAAAGAAGCTGCCCGGTCTATAATCTCCTTCTTTATAGTGCACCTTCGTTTTGCCTATATTCTCTTCATTGAATTTTTCTAAAAACTGAATCTGCGCGCTGCGCCGCCTCAGATATTCTTCCTGATCCGTAATGCATGGATTGTAAAAGAACACCGTCACGTCGAACTCCTCCGCCAGCCGTTCCACCACGGCCGTACTGCACGGTCCGCAGCAGCTGTGAAGCAGCAGACTCCGTTTTTCTACGGTTTCCTGAAACTTGCCGTCGGGAAAAAATTTCCCGCAGTCGCCATCCTCGCAGACCGTCTGTGAGGTGGTGCAGATTTTTTTCTCTTTCTCCGTCATTGTTACACGACCCCTCATTTGACAAATATGTTATTAACGGTTTATTATATCATATATTTGCAACGCTGAAAACAGCAGACTTGCATACTTTCACATCATGGACACAACAGGAGGATGAAACATGACCCAGGAATCTGCGCCCCACTTCTTCGATGAATCGGATGGACAGAAGCTCCGTATCCATACCATCAGCACATACCTGAAGCAGACCTTCGGAAAAAAGATTGTCAAGCTGTCCCTGGACGGGGGATTTACCTGTCCCAATCGTGACGGCACCAAGGCTTTCGGCGGCTGTGCGTTCTGCTCTGCCAGCGGCTCCGGCGACATGGCCAGCGGCTCCGGCGACATTCTGGCCGATCTTGACAGGCAGATCCAGCTTCTGTCTGATAAGTGGCCCGACGCAGGCTATATCGCATACTTTCAGAGCCATACCAACACCTACGCTCCGACAGGCGAGCTTCGTGCAAAGTTCACGGCCGCCCTGCAGCATCCGGCTGTCTGCGGGATCGCGATTGCCACACGTCCCGATTGTCTGCCGCCGGAGGTTGTCGACCTGCTGGACGAATTGAACCAGAAAACCTTTTTATGGGTGGAACTGGGTCTGCAGACGATCCATCCGGAGACTTCTGCGGCTATGAACCTCTGCTACACGGTTTCCGATTATGATGATGCCGTCCGCCGCCTGCAGGAGCGAGGGATCCGCGTCGTGTCTCACCTGATCCTGGGGCTTCCCGGCGAGACGGAGGAGATGATGTTTAAATCCCTGCATCATGTGTGCGATACAAAGCCCTTCGGTCTGAAACTCCACATGTTCAACCTGGTCAGAGGCTCGCAAATGGAAACGACCCATCCCGATCACGTGTCATTCGAATCCATCGACGATTATATCGATCTTGTGATCCGCATGATCGAGCAGATCCCGCCGGAAATCGTCCTTCACCGCATCTCCGGAGACGCTGTCCGCTCCACCCTCATCGCACCGGAATGGAGCTACAAAAAAAGAACCATATTAAACGGCATTCACAAAAAACTCGCAGAAAAAAACACATGGCAGGGAAAAGCCTTATAGGGATCCCTGCCAACTGTAAACCAATATCGAAACCACTTGCAGGGCAGATCCGACCGCTGGTGATCTGACCCTCCCAGCAGCTTCCATCGATTGAGATACTATGATTTTCATCGGATTTATCTAAAAAAATCATAAAAACGTGTCGGAAGCCGGCAGCTATCACTTCTGATCTATCAAAAAATACGCAATCCGTCTGCCTTCAACCGATTGCGTATTTTCTATGTTTTTATCCTATTCTTTTTCACTGTCCATGTGAGGTGTTTCCAAGAATTTAGTGTTGACCGGCGTCAATCTGCCGCCATTTGGCCCCAGAGAGCCTTCATTGTAGTGTCTTCTGCAGAGAGACACGTACATATCATCGCCGCCCACCAGGATCTGTTCCCCGCTCTTGACGAACTTGCCGTCCACTACACGGGCTACCATGGTAGCCTTGCGGCCGCACCAGCAGATGGTCTTGATTTCTTCGATCTTGTCTGCGTAGATGAGCATGTAATAGGATCCTTCAAAAAGTTCGTTCTTGAAGTCATTTTTCAGTCCGTATGCCAGCACCGGAATATCGAAGCTGTCCACGATCTCGATCAGCTCTTCCACGTGATGTTTCTTTAAAAACTGGCATTCATCCAGTACCACGCAGTCGATGGGCTCGATGCTGTTTTCCCGCATGAAGATTTCCAGAATATTAGTATCTTCGTTGACGATGGTAGCGTCCCGACTGAGGCCGATCCTCGAGGTGATCTTGCCTTTGCCGTAACGGTCGTCTACACCGGGAACCAGTGCCAGTACCCGCTTGCCCCGTTCTTCGTAGTTGTGGGCAACCTTGATGACTTCGATGGATTTGCCCGCATTCATCGTGCTGTATCTATAGTATAGTTGTGCCATAGTTTTCTCTCCTCATAAAAAAAGTAACCCCTCAGAACAATGTCAGCAAGAGGTTACCTTTATTGATAAGTGGTGCCCAGACTCGGAATCGAACCAAGGACACGGGGATTTTCAGTCCCCTGCTCTACCAACTGAGCTATCTGGGCAAACTACTTATATGCAATTTTGTGGTGGGCCATCAGGGACTTGAACCCCGGACCTGCCGGTTATGAGCCGGATGCTCTGACCAACTGAGCTAATGGCCCAATAATCGAAACGTTGCCGTTCCCTGAAATGGTCGGGGTGGCAGGATTTGAACCCGCGGCCCACTGGTCCCAAACCAGTTGCGCTACCAAACTGCGCTACACCCCGATATTCGTTTAGTCCATATTTGGCAGGGGCAGTAGGATTCGAACCCACGGCACGTGGTTTTGGAGACCACTGCTCTACCAACTGAGCTATACCCCTACACGACTGGCGAAAGGTTTACTAACCGATTCACACGATATGGCGGAGAAGATGGGATTCGAACCCATGCGGCCCTTGCGAACCCTAACGATTTAGCAAACCGTCCTCTTCAGCCTCTTGAGTACTTCTCCAGGCTAAACTTAATTGTTTCGGCGTAATACCAAACGGTAATCTCCGTTCCGCTTCTTTGGCGGAGAGGGTGGGATTCGAACCCACGGCCCCTTACGGAGTCACTGGTTTTCAAGACCAGCTCCTTAAACCACTCGGACACCTCTCCTCATGCTATCCTCACGGTTCTTTCCTGCAGATGCCCCGAGCCTTGAAATGGTGACCCATCGGAGGTTCGAACTCCGGACACCTTGATTAAAAGTCAAGTGCTCTGCCAACTGAGCTAATGGGTCATAATTGGCTGGGGTAGCAGGACTCGAACCTACGCATGACGGAGTCAAAGTCCGCTGCCTTACCGACTTGGCTATACCCCATCTTTGAAAAAATGGCGAGCCCACAGGGATTCGAACCCCGGACACACGGCTTAGAAGGCCGTTGCTCTATCCAGCTGAGCTATGAGCCCGTAACATGAAACCGTCCAGTATAGTCACTGCGTTTTCTTTATTTAAGCTGCCTGCACACCGCGCTGACAGCCCTTTAAAAAATTGGAGCGGATGATGAGAATCGAACTCACGCCATCAGCTTGGAAGGCTGAGGTTCTACCATTGAACTACATCCGCATAAAATTGGAGCGGAAGACGAGATTCGAACTCGCGACCCTCGCCTTGGCAAGGCGATGCTCTACCCCTGAGCCACTTCCGCATAATTATTGGTCGAGGGAGGTGGATTCGAACCACCGAAAGCTCAGCTAACGGATTTACAGTCCGCCCCCTTTGGCCACTCGGGAATCCCTCGAAATTTTGTCTGCCTGACTATTATATCATAATTTATGAAATTGTCCAGCAGAATTTTTTCGTTTTTATCAAGTTTTTTAAACTTGAATTTTGTTTGTTGTTGGAGCTGGTGGAGGGAATTACACAAGTGCTTCGCACTTGCCGTTCTTGCCATGGCTCCGCATGGCTGCGAACCTCTCGCTACTTCAAAGTCCACCGGACTTTTCCGCTGTGCTCGAGCCCTTTCGGGTTCGATTCCCTTTGTTGGAGCTGGTGGAGGGAATCGAACCCCCAACCTGCTGATTACAAATCAGCTGCTCTACCGTTGAGCCACACCAGCATATTCATACTATAATTGGCGATCCGGAACGGGCTCGAACCGTCGACCTCCAGCGTGACAGGCTGGCATTCTAACCAACTGAACTACCGGACCGCACGTAAACCCATTCGGGAATAAATGGTGGGCGTTATAGGGCTCGAACCTATGACCCTCTGCTTGTAAGGCAGATGCTCTCCCAGCTGAGCTAAACGCCCACGTGCTCGCACCGGCTTAACTGCTCGGCACATTTACTAACTATACAGCAAGACCTTCGATCTGTCAAGCATTTTTTAAATGTTTTTTTCGATTTGTTTTTCCCATTTTTCACGTCGATTTTACGAAGCTTTTTTTCATCCTCAAAACCCTTTGATTCACAACGGTTTCCGAGGGCATCATCAGACTTTTTCCCGTACGATTTCCTGAGAAAGGATCTCGGATTTTCCGGAAGTTATGTTTTGAAAAAGCATTTCCACGTTCTTCAAACTGCCCGGAAGAGTCTGGATTTTCATGTCGATTTTATCCGTGTATTGAATATTGGCGATACGAAAGTTTGAAAAATTTTCTTCTCCGACCTGAGCTGCCTCATCCAGATCCAGCTGTTCCGACGCCATGTTCTGGATCTTGGCCAGATGAGGATAGTCTATCTTCACTGTCAATTCCGCCAGCTCCCGGACGCTGCAGATCCCGGCAGCCTCCAGACCCAGCTTAGCACTGCTGGTATAGGCCCGCACAAGCCCGCCTGTACCCAGCTTGATTCCGCCAAAATAGCGCGTTACAACGACGATCAGGTTGGTCAGGCCTTCCTTTACCATCATCTGCACCATCGGCGCCCCAGAAGTCCCCTGCGGTTCTCCGTCGTCACTGGCCCACTGGATCTGCGACTTGTCGCCGATCACCATGGCCGGCACATTGTGGGTCGCATCTTTATATTTTTCCCGGATCTCCGCCAGAAAAACATCCGCTTCCTCCCGCGATTCCACCGGACAAACGTGAGCGATAAAGCGCGACTTTTCGATGACCTGTACCGCCTCCGCCTGTTTTCTTACCGTCTTATATAATTCCATTCCTATTCCTCTGATCCTTCCCGGACCGACACCGCGAATTTTTCATAGCGCAGCGCATCCTCCCGCTCCAGCTTCCCGCGCAGCAGAGTGCCTTCTTCCTCGTATTCCATAGAAGATATCTGCGCATTTTCACACAGATAAGACGTGATATCGCCTCTCTGATACGGGATCAGCAGCGTCATTTCTACGCGGCCGCCGAAGATCTTCTCCCGGATCTTTGCAACCAGCTCATCCACGTGCTCCCCCGTTTTGGCCGACAGATACACCACGTCATGACCGCTGACGTCCAGCGGAACGCTCTTTGCAATATCCATCTTATTATATGCGATGATCCGTTCCTTGCCGCCGGCGCCGATCTGATCGATGACCTCATTGGTAACGCCCATGTAAAAATCCCGGTTCTCGTAGGAGCTGTCCACCACGTGCACCAGCAGATCCGCATAGCGCACCTCTTCCAGAGTGGATTTAAACGCCTCAACAAGGCTGTGCGGCAGCTTGCTGACAAATCCCACGGTGTCGATGAGGATAAACTCACTGCCCTGTTCCAGGGTGATCTTCCTATGCTGAGTATCCAGCGTCGCAAAGAGCATATCCTGCGACGATACGGTCTTGTCCTCTCGCTCTGACAGTTCCAGCAGCCGGTTCATAATGGCCGACTTGCCGGAGTTGGTATACCCCATGAGCGCCACGATAGGGGTCTTTGACTTTTCCCGGCCGGAACGCTGTACGTCCCGGGTCTTACCGATCCGTGCCAGCTCAGCCTTGATATCATCGATACGTCCGGCGATATGCCTTCGGTCCGTTTCCAGCTTTTTCTCACCGGGGCCTCGCGTTCCGATTCCTCCTCCCAGTCTGGAAAGGGACCTGCCGAAGCCTGTCAGCCGCGGCATGCGGTACTGGAGCTGCGCCAGCTCTACCTGCAGCTTGCCCTCTCGAGATACGGCCCGGTCTGCAAAGATATCTAAAATCAAAATCGTCCGGTCAATGACCCGCACCTCCAGTGCTTCTTCCAGATTTCTAAGCTGTACACCGGAAAGCTCATCGTTAAAGATGACTGTATCAGCTTCCATATTTCTGCAAAGTTCCGCCAGTTCCGCCACCTTGCCTTTGCCAATCAGCGTTGCTGTATTGGGACGCTCCAGAGACTGGATCATCTGCCCGGCTACCGTTACGCCGTCCGCTTCCGCCAGTCCCGCCAGTTCCTCCATGGAATAACTGATATCACCTTTCAGCTGAAGTCCGACCAGGATGGCTGTATATTCTTCGTCTCGTATCACTTCATTGTTTTCATTAAATCTAACCATGGCAATATTCTAGCATATTTATCACTCCGTTGCATCTAAAATATCATCTTCCGGAACGACAACGTAGCTGTCGGGAACTTTTCCCAGGATCACGGCTTCTGCCAGCAAAACGGTACTCTTCGTCTGGAAGATCTGCGTCGAAAAAGGCGCAGCCATCTTGATACGGCAATTGAGTACGATATAAATCTTGTACTTGGTCTGGTTGATGCCCTGGGTCTCGAATTCCGTTCGAAAATCCATGGCCGAAACGCTCAAAGGGATCACATGGATACAGATCTGGGGGCCTGTTTGAGATAGAAAACGGCTTCCCAGCAAGGATCCCACCGGCACGAAAAATTTCTCTGACTTCATATCCTGAAATGATTCCTGCAGCTGTGCCGAGATCCGCGACATAAGCAGATTGATCTTTGCCGAATCAGCCTGCACCATGGACATGGCGCCTTCTGTATCTTTTGTGACTGAAAACAAGTCTTCCTGAGAAATTTCCTGCTGAAACTGATCCGCCAAAACCCGGGTCACGGTGCGGGATACCAGGACCTCCGCCCGGATCTTTGCCATATCCTCCATATTGGGTTCCAGCGTGAGCTTCAGAAAACATGCAAAGGCAGCAGCTCCGCACGCTGTCAGAACCAGCAGAGCAGCCAGCAGAAGTTTTCCGCGGCAGCTTTTTTTCTGTTTTCTCCCTGTGCGACGCGATTTCATAGCCGCTCCTCTCAGTCTTCCGCGCAGTCCGCTTTGCAGACAGCATAAAAAATCCACTTCGCTAACAGCTTATGCACAGCGAAGTGGATGGGTGAATCCTTTGCAGAAAAACGATATTCTGTTTTCGGATAAATTACATTACCATTTTACCCAGTTCTTCCTTGAACTTGGAGTTGATGATCTTGATACGGGTTCCCTTCATGCCCAGGGATCTGGATTCAATGACGCCAGCACTCTCCAGCTTGCGCAGCGCATTTACGATCACCGAACGGGTGATGCCGGAACGATCTGCGATCTTGCTGGCTACCAGAAGACCCTCGTTACCGTCCAGTTCTGCAAAGATCTGCTGTACCGCTTCGATTTCCGAATAGGACAGCGTTCCGATGGCCATCTGCACCATAGAGGTCAGACGTTCTTCTTCCTCCCGTTCCAGGGACTTTCTTCTCTGGATCTCCAGGCCGATAACAGCCGCACCATATTCGCCCAGAACCAGATCTTCATCGTTAAACTTCGGGGAGTAACGGGTCATGACCAGAGTGCCCCATCTGGTGCCGCCGCCTACGATCGGAATGATCGTGTGGAGCTTGTCCGATGTGTCATAGTCGTATTTAAAAATCTTCAGGGCTTCGTCTCCCGACAGGTTCGCCAGGGTTTCCTTAGCCTTCAGCATCTCATCATTGTATTCTCCCGGAAACACTTCATTGCCTGTTTCCGAATCGGCAATGGTCGGGCTGTCCGACTTGATCTTGTAGCTTACACCCAGTACTTTACCTTTATCATTAGCAACGTAAATGTTCGCGTCCAGTAAATCACTCAGCACGCTGCACATTTCATTAAAAGAAAACACACCTGTCGGACTTTCCTGTAAAAGCCAGTTGAGTTTTCTTACCTTGCCTAAAATATCGCTCATTTCGTCTACCTCGTCTATCTTCAATCAAATTTTATACGTCATCACTGTTATTATATAGTCTTTCACAACACAAAACAACTCTTTTTTTAGAGTTTTCAAAAAAGTTTCTTATTTTTACACAATTAGCATAAGTTTGTTATTTTTTCTACAAGTTGTTTTTCATTTTTATACAGATTTGCGGTGAGTTTGTTCGATGCGTTAGAAAACCCCGGGAATTCCCTGGCCGGGAATCCTCCGAGGCAACACACTCAACGGTTTCCTAGTATACCGCTACAGGATATATCTGTCAATATCGTCTGGATGAATCTTCTCTGCAAATTTTTCTTTTACATAGTTCTGGTCGATAACGATCTTTTCTTCCTCCATGTCCGGGATGTTGAAGGAAATGTCCTCCAGCAGCTTTTCCAGGATGGTATGAAGTCTTCTGGCTCCGATGTTTTCCGTCTGTTCGTTCATCAGGAATGCCATGGTTGCGATCTCATCGATTGCTTCTTCCGTAAATTCGATTTCCACGCCTTCTGTTTCCAGCAGCGCCTTATGCTGTTTCAGCATAGCGTTCTCCGGGATGGTCAGGATCTCGACGAAAGTTTCCTTGTCCAGATTTTCCAGCTCTACACGGATCGGGAAACGTCCCTGCAGTTCCGGGATCAGATCCGTCGGCTTGGCCGTATGGAATGCACCCGCTCCAATGAACAGGATGTGATCCGTCTTTACCGGTCCGTGCTTGGTGTTGATCACGCTTCCTTCCACGATCGGCAGGATGTCACGCTGCACTCCTTCTCTGGATACATCCGCACCGCTGCGGTAGCCTGATCCGGATGCGATCTTGTCGATTTCATCGATGAAGATGATACCGTTCTGTTCCGCATTCTGCAAAGCGTCGTCCGTCACCTGATCCATGTCGATCAGATTCTGAGCTTCCTCCTCCCGCAGGATCTTGCGGGCATCCTTGACCTTCACCTTCTTGTTCTTCATTTTCTTCGGCGCCATGTCGCCAAAGATGTTTCCGATAGCGATGCTCATTCCTTCGTTGCCCAGATCCAGATTGTTCGTCTTAGGTGCATCTGTCACCTGGATCTCTATATACTGTTCTTCCAGCAGGCCTTCCCTCAGCTGCTGACGGACCTGTTCTCTGGCAAGGTCTGTATCCATTCCTGCATTCTCCGCCTGCTCCTTCTGCTGTTGCTGCTGCTCATATTCTTCCTTCTGGCTCAAATAGCCGCTGTTCCCCAGAATGAAGTCAAACGGTCCGCGATTCTGGCTGGCCGAAGCCTTCTTCTGTCCCGGGATGATCGCTTCGATGATTTTTTCTTCTACGATCTCATCCGCGATGGAATACTTTTCTTCCAGCATCGCCTGCTTGGTGATACGGATGGAAGCTTCCACCAGATCCCGCACCATGGAATCCACATCGCGCCCTACATAGCCGACTTCTGTGAATTTCGTGGCTTCTACTTTGACGAACGGTGCATCCATCAGCTTGGCCAGACGGCGTGCGATCTCCGTTTTACCACAACCGGTCGGTCCCATCATGAGAATGTTCTTCGGCGTGATTTCCTCCCGCATCTTCTCGGAAAGCAAGCTGCGTCTGTATCTGTTTCTCAGAGCGATAGCCACGGATTTCTTCGCTTCATCCTGACCGATGATATATTTATCCAGTTCCTGGACGATTTCCTTTGGTGTCATCTGATACAATTTATTTGCCATACTGCCCCTCCTATAATTTTTCAACCGAAATGTTGTTGTTGGTGTAGACACAGATGGAGGATGCGATTTCCAGAGCCTTGCGCACGATGTCCTCTGCTCCCAGATCTGTATTGTTGTAAAGCGCATTTGCTGCGGCGTAAGCGTAGTTTCCGCCGGAACCGATGGCTACGAACGGCTGATCCGGTTCGATGACCTCGCCTGTTCCCGACAGAACCAGCATATCTTCTTTGTCTGCTACGATCATCAGTGCTTCCAGATTCCGCATTGCCTTGTCAGAACGCCACAGCTGCGCCAGCGCTACCGCTGCCCGCTTCAGGTTGCCGCCATGCTCATCCAGCTTGGCTTCAAACTTTTCAGTAAGAGAAAAGGCGTCCGCTACCGATCCGGCAAAGCCTGTTACGATAGAATTCTTGTATATCTTCTTTACTTTTTTTGCACCATTTTTCATAATGGCTGTTTCGCCCATGGTAACCTGTCCGTCTCCGCCGATGCAGATATCATCCGGACCTCTTTTTACAGCTACGATCGTTGTCGCATGAAACTGTCCCATATTGTTTCCTCCTTTTAGGGTGTGTCACGTTTGCCTATTCCTTATAGTCACATTCGCTGTTGGAGCAGGCATATTTATGTTCTTTTGTCTTCTTCTCTACCAGCAAAGAACCGCATTTCGGGCACTTCTTATCGACAGGCTTGTTCCAGTAAGACTGTGTACAGTCCGGATAGCCGCTGCACCCATAAAATACTCTTCCCCTCTTGCTGCGCCGCATGACGATGTCTTTGCCGCACTTCGGACACTTGACATCAACACTCTGCACGATCGGCTTGGTGTTCTTGCACTCCGGATATCCGGTACATGCTGCAAAAGCTCCGAAACGTCCATGTTTGACAGCCATCGGCTTGCCGCATTTCTCACAGGTCTCTCCCGTCAGCTCCACTTCGAATTCCACCTTCTGGATCTCTTCTTCTGCAACATCCAGCTCTTTCTTGAAATCGCCGTAGAAATCTTCGATAACGCTCTTCCAGCGAACGCCCTTCGCTTCGATATCATCCAGATTTTCTTCCATCTGAGCCGTGAAGCCTGTATCGACGATTTCCTTGAAATAGTGCTGCATCATATCGATGACGATAAATCCCAGATCGGTAGGAACCAGCGATTTCTTGTCCTTGGTCACGTATTTACGATCCATAAGAGTTGCCACGATCGGTGCATACGTACTCGGACGGCCGATGTCCTTGTCTTCCAGATCCTTGACTAGACTGGCTTCTGTAAATCTAGCAGGCGGCTGTGTAAAGTTCTGCACACCTTCCACTTTAATAAGATCCAGCTGTTCTCTCTTGTCCAGATGAGGCAGAAGCTTGTTTTCCTCTCCATCCTTCGTCTGCTGATACACTCTCAGGAATCCGTCAAAGACCAGCTTGGATCCCGTTGCCTTGAACAGATAGTCCCCGTTACTGATCCCTGCATTAACTGCCTTGAACCGGGCAGGAGCCATCTGGCTTGCCAAAAAGCGATTCCAGATCAGCTTATAGAGCTTGTACTGATCCTTTGACAGGGAATCTTTGATTTCCTCAGGATCCAGCTCGATATGGCTGGGGCGGATCGCTTCATGGGCATCCTGTACGTCGCCCTTCCGGTTCTTATATACATTATCGGAATAGTATTCCTCTCCCATCTTTTTGAGGATATACTCCCGGGCCTGTGCTTTAGCTTCATCGGAAATACGAACCGAGTCGGTTCTGATGTAGGATACCAGACCGATCGTTCCATGTCCCTTGATTTCAATACCTTCATAAAGCTGCTGCGCCACCATCATGGTCTTTCTCGTGGAAAAATTCACCTTGTTGGCAGCGTCCTGCTGCATGCTGCTGGTCGTAAACGGAGCCGGCGCCTTACGCATACGGTCTTTCTCATCCAGCGAACTTACGATATATGGATTCTTCTTCAGCTCTGCCAGAATAGCATCGTTCTGTTCCTTATTATCTATAGAAAACTTTTTCCCCTGATGCTCTGCCAGCTTAGCTGTAAAGACCTTGTCCTTCTTGAAGTCCGCGTTGATGATCCAGTATTCTTCCGGCTTGAAGTTCTTGATCTCATTTTCGCGATCACAGATGATCTTCAGTGCCGCCGACTGTACACGCCCTGCACTCAGACCTCTTCTGACTTTTCGCCACAGAAGCGGACTGATCTGGTAGCCTACCAGACGGTCCAGCACCCGGCGCGCCTGCTGCGCATCCACCAGATTGATATCGATCGGTCTCGGATGCTTGATTGCTTCCTTGATCGCCTTGGATGTGATCTCGTTAAACACGATCCTGCACGGGGTATCCTGATCGATCCCCAATAAAAAAGCTAAATGCCAAGAGATGGCTTCTCCCTCTCTATCCGGGTCGGTTGCCAGATAGACTTTAGAAGCATTCTTGGCTTCTTTTTTCAGTTCTTTGATGATATCTCCCTTCCCGCGGATGGAGATGTATTGAGGTTCAAAGTCGTTATCAACGTCGATTCCCAGCTTGCTTTTAGGCAGATCCCTCACGTGACCGACTGAAGCGATCACCTTGTAGCGGCTTCCCAAAAACTTTCCTATGGTCTTGGCCTTCGATGGAGATTCCACAATCACCAGAATTTTTTTCGCTTTGGCTTTTGCTGTGGCCATGAATCTTCCTCCTTTAACAAACGTACTTTTACTTCTAATATCTGATTATAGTCTATTTTCAATCTTTTGCAATAAAAATTTTTCCCATGGCGGAAAAAACGACACCCTTCATTTCCATGACGATTGCCAGATTTCCCACTTCGTTTACCGGCTTTTTCAGATAAAACGACAGCTGATCCAGAGACAGTTCCCCATGGCTGCAAAGAAGATCGTATAACTGCTGCTCCTCGTCGCCAAGCAGCCGTTTTGCCTCCTGTTCCGGCAGAGAAGAAAGACCTGCTGCCTCCAGAAGATCCTGCACTCCCGTCAGCACCAGAGCTCCTTCCCGGATCAGTTTGTTGCTTCCCAGATTGTATTCGCTGTCGATATTCCCCGGCACCACCGCAACGTCTCTGCCCTGATCCGCCGCCATCTCCGCCGTAATCAGAGCTCCGCTCCTGTTTCCCGCCTGGATCACCACAGTTAAAGGCGACAGTCCGCTGATGATCCGGTTCCGCTGTGGAAAAGAATATCGCTGTGCCCGCGTCCCCGGAGGATATTCCGACAGAAGGATGCCATTTTCTTCTATCTTCTTTTTTAACACATGATTCTGCGCCGGATAGCAGATGTCCAGTCCGCACGCCAGCACGGCTGTCGTCTTTCCTTTTTCCTGCAAAGACCCCTCATGGGCACAGGTATCGATGCCCAGTGCCATGCCGCTTACCACGGTCACATCCCGCTGTCCCAGCTTTTTCCCGAAGCCATAAGCCGTGCTCCTGCCGTACTGAGTGGTCTTTCGCGACCCTACGATGGAAACGCACTTTCCCTTCAGGATATTCGGCGTTCCAATATAATACAGCGTCCCGGGAAAGTCTCGTATTTCTTTCAGGAGCGCCGGATACTCCGGCCGTCCCGGGGACATGGTCTGGATCCGCTCCAGCCTCTCTTTTTGCTGCTTATCTGCCATAACTGCCCTGTTCCTTTTCTATCACGCGAAACTGCAGCGCTTCCGCAGCTTCCTCCACTCCGATTTCTTCTTTTTCCTTGAGATCCGCAATGGTCCTGGCGATCTTGCAGAGTTTCCTATAAGCCCTCATGGTCAGTCCCAGCTTCCCGTATGCCTGCTGCAGAAGTACCTCCGCCTCCTTTTCCAGCGTGCAGTACCGCGCGATACCGTTCTCGTCCAGCCGTCCGTTCTCCCGGCACGAAAGACCTTGATATCGCTTTTCCTGGATCCGGCGTGCCGCTATGACCTGCTTTCGCATCTGTTTCGAGGTCAGTCCCCGCTGCAAAGGCCTTTGCAGCAGCTCCCCTTCTGAAACCTGCGGCACTCTGACGTGCATATCGATCCGGTCAGAGAAGGGACCAGTCAGCTTCCTTAAATGGCTGCTGATCTGCGCAGCGGAACAGGTGCAGGGCTGCTTCTCGTCCCAGAGATGACCGCACTTGCACGGATTGGCTGCCGCCACGATCATGACCTGAGAAGGAAACCGGATTTCTTCCATATTCCGGTTCAACCGGATAAATCCGTCCTCTACCGGTTGACGCATAGCGTCAATGGCCCGACTCTCAAATTCCCCCAGCTCATCTAAGAACAACACGCCCCTGTGAGCCAGGGAAAGCTCTCCCGGTCTGGGTTTCTGCCCACCGCCAATAAGTCCTGCCGCAGAAATGCTGTGATGAGGTCTGCGAAACGGTCTTTCCCGGATCACCGGATCCTCCTCCGGGAGCATGCCTGCTACACTGTAGATCCCCGTCAGCTCCAGCTGCTCCTCATAGGTCAGCTGCGGCAAAATAGAGGGTACCCTGCCAGCCATCATGGTTTTCCCGCAGCCGGGACCGCCTATCAGCAGGATCCCGTGATTGCCTGCCGCAGCAATAAGCAGTGCCCGCTTCACCGCTTCCTGCCCGATGACCTGAGAAAAGTCCAGTCCGTCAGGTTTCCTGTCGGCGAGTTTCTTCCTTATATATGGGGACCGCTCCTGCGGGTTTTCGAGGCAACGGACTGCCTGCATCAGATCCGAGACCGGAATGAGATCAACATCTCCCAGTACCGCCGCTTCTTCACAGTTTGCCAGCGGGAGCACGATGTGTTTTGCACCGGATTTTCTAGCACACAAAGCCAGCGGTAAAGCTCCCCGGATCGGATTGATCTTCCCGTCCAGCGAAAGTTCTCCGAAGAACGCCGTGTCCTGAAGCTGCATCCCATTCTCCATCCCTAGCATCAGGATCCCCAAAGCAATAGGCAAATCAAAATGACTGCCTTCCTTGGGCTTGCCTGCAGGAGATAAATTGACCGTGACCTTTTCCCGCGGGAACTGGTATCCCGAGTTGAGGATCGCCGGACGGATCCTGCTAAATGCTTCTTTAATGGTGGTATCGGCAAGACCCACGATCTGAAAGCCCGGAAGCCCCCGGTGCACATCCGTCTCCACCGTAACAGGGTATCCGTCCACACCCCGTAAAGACGCTGTTTTGATTTTCGTCAGCATGGCATCCTCCCTCCTTTAAAACGCATCCCGGATCTGCTCCAGAGTCACTTCTACCACGTGAAATCGCACATCGTCGTAAAACGATCCACAGTTTCGCAAATACTGACTGGCCGTCCTTTGGATATGCTGTATTTTCTCCGGTCCCACAGCCTCACAAGGCCTGCCGTAACGATAATTTCTCCTGGTTTTTACTTCGATAAAATTCACCTCACTGCCCCTCGCTGCGATCAAGTCGATCTCTCCCGTCCTGCAGCGATAATTCCGTTCCAGAATCTCATAGCCTTCCATCTGCAAAAGCTCCGCAGCGGCCCGCTCTCCGATCCCGCCTAATTCTCTGTTTCCCATATTTTTTCCCTTTCCTTTTTGTATTTTCCATTTTGTGGTATGTAAATATATGATAATATACCATTTATTTCCTGTCAAGTGTAAAAAGACGCCCTGGAGACTTTTTTGACTCCAGGGCTTACTGCTTCTGTTTTACATATGTGATTTATACATCCAATACGAATTTTTCCACAGCTTCTCCCACACCGTCATGATCGTTATCACTGGTGATGTAGTCAGCGATGGCTTTGACCTCTTCCTCGCCATTACCCATGACCACTGCGATCCCTGCTTCTTTCAGCATGGCCATATCGTTGGGACTGTCCCCCGCCGCCAGCATTTCGTCCTTGTGGACTCCCAGCAGCCTGCCCAGCTGGCGCAGTGCTTCCGCCTTGCTGGTTGTCGGCCCGCCGATTTCCATATTGTTTTTAAACGATGTCGTGATCGTAGCATTTGGTAAGGTCAGCAACATTTCCCGCAGAGCGGGTTTGCACGATACATCTTCAAAATTGACGTTGATGTTTTCCACGTGCTCCCTGTGTTCCAGCAGAAAACCGCAAAGATCCTCGATAGGATTTCTCGTGTCCAGAATATAATTGACGTCCCGGAAACTCCTTCCCGTTTTCTTGACATGATCATAGTATTCTTTTTCTATATAAGCCTTTCCGCCAATAAAGCCCTCCAGAATATAATCCGTGTCTTTCAGCATCTCCACCGCCGCTTCCACCGTGCCCGGATCCAGGCAGTTTTCATAAAAGATCTCATTCTTTTCCAGATCCGTGATAGCCGCTCCGTTAGACGTCAGCATATATCGGATGGCGTGGATGTCAAACACGTCCTTTGGCAGTGCTGCAAACGGTCTTCCTGTCGCCACGACAATATGTACTCCCTTCTCAGCAGCAGCCTCCAGAGCCTTCCGCGTGCGCTCGCTTATATGCTTTGCAGAATTCAACGTGGTACCGTCCAGATCCAGTGCGATCAGCTTGATACTCATTTGTTTGCCTCCTTTACTACATCCAGAAACTCCGTATTGATCTGCCGCACTTTTTTCATGGTGCATCCGTCCCCGTGGCCCGGATAGATGAAGATGTCATTGCTCCAGGTATTGATCTTGTCCAGGATGCTCCGCTCCATCTGCGCCGGTGATCCGTCCTCGAAGTCCGTTCTGCCGATGTCCACATTGAAGATAGTATCGCCTGTAAACACCACCTTGCTCTTTTCCGAAAAATAGCAGACGCCGCCTTTCGTGTGACCCGGTGTATGGATCACCTTGATGGTCTCGTCATCCAGATCGATGGTGTCGCCGTCCTCCAGATATACATCCACCCTGCCCCGGTACTGATCGCAGTCCGCCGTGTGCATGAATACGGGAGCATCGTAGCGAGCCTGCAGCTTCTCCACGGCGCCCACGTGATCGTAGTGATGGTGTGTCAGAAGAATGCCCTTTAAATGAAGCTGATGTTTGTCGATACACTCCTCGAATACCCGGTGATTGTAGCCCGGATCGATGACGTAGCAGTTTCCACCGTCCTTCTGATATATGACATAGCCGTTGCTTTCCAGCATACCGCCGATAAATCGCTCTATTTTCATGCAAATTCCTCTTTTCTGCTTACTTTTAGTCTTTTTCTGCCACTATTTTAATCTATTTCATGGGTTCTTGCAATTAGATATTGAATTCCACGTGATTAGTGGTAAAATGATGGTGTCTGTCAATCAGCAGGCATTGTACGAAGAAAGGAATCGGAAATGAAAGTTGTTATTGTAGGGGCCGGCAAACTCGGTCTCAAAGTAGCCAACACATTGCTGGGCGGAGATCACGACGTTACGATCATAGACACCAATGAAGATATTCTGCAGAAGATCAGCTCGCAGATGGATGTTATGACCATCAACGCCAATGCGAAAGAGATCAAAGTCCTGAAACGTATCAATATCGCGTCCTACGACTTTATGATCACGACGACAGGGGACGACGAGGAGAACATCATCATCGCATCCTTTGCCAAGAGTCTGGGCTGCAAGAAAGCGATCGCCCGTGTCCGGGATCCGGAGCACATGCAGCAGATCAGCTTTATCAAAGAAGTCATGGATATCGACCATATCGTAAACCCCGACCTGGGGATCACGGTGGAAATCTATAAATATCTGGCGGAAAAATACACCTTGAGCAACGGTATCTTTTCCAGCGGGAAAGTCTCACTCATCGAATTTTCCGTATCCCGTTTCAAAAGCCTCATCGGCGTTGAGATCCCGGAAGTCGGCAAGATCCTGCCTAATATGCTGATCGTTGCGATTTCCCGGAACGGAAAGGTCATCATCCCCCACGGAGATACGACGATCCAGGCCGGAGACGCCCTTTACGTCATCGGAGAAAAGGAACCGATCCTGGATCTTAACGAGAAGGTTCACGAAAAAGGAAAATACAACGACCTGCAGAAGGTCATGATCATAGGCGGCGGAAAAACCGGGTTCTACCTGGCCAGAATGCTGTCGGAATTCGGTGCCGCAGTAAAGGTCATCGAAAAGAGCAAGGATCGCTGCCACTATCTTTCCTCTCATTTAAACGACGTTATGGTGCTCCATGGAGACGCCACCGATCTGACGCTTCTGGAAGAGGAAAATCTCAGTCAGATGGATGCCGTGGTAACAGCGACCGGTTACGATGAAGAAAACCTGCTTCTGGCACTTACTGCCAAACAGCACGGGATCGAGGATGTTATCGCCAAGGTGAGCCGGGCAAGCTATGGAGAAATCATTTCCCGCATGGGGATCGACGTGGCATTGAACCCGCTTGATATCATCACCAGCAGCATCATCCGCTTTGTGCAGGGATCAAAGAAGATTCTTTCCTCCCAGCTTATCCAGGGACAGGCTGAGATCATGGAGATCATTGCTACGCATCACATGAAGATCCTCAACAAGCCGCTGAAAAATCTCCATCTGCCGGACGGGATCATCATTGCGGCGATCCATCGCGGCACGGAAGATGTCATTATTCCAAACGGCGACACAAGGATCCTGGAAGACGATAAAGTCATTCTTTTGAGCTTGCTGAGCGACCTGCCTTCGACAGAGACCCTTCTGCGGGACACCGGCCGAATCGGTATATTTAAAAAATAATCGGGGTATGAGATGAATTTAAGTTTTGCTTCAGCATTTCGAATCGTTGGTTTGATACTGGCTGTAATAGGCGGCTCCATGCTGCCTTCTTTTGTGGTATCATTGATCTACGACAACAGTTCTGTTTATATCCCGTTTCTCATCACCATGCTGTCATCTGTGGCAGCAGGTGTTTTTTTATTGAAAATATTCCAGCACGACTTCAAGACCCTTCGTGTCAAAGACGGCTTTCTTGTGGTAACGCTGTGTTGGTTTTTCTCCGCTGCGGTCGGCGCAGTACCCTTCGTTGTCACAGGGAGCATCCCAAATCCGATCGATGCGTTTTTTGAATCCTGCTCCGGATTTTCAACGACGGGAGCATCGATCCTTACTGATGTCGAGGTACTGCCAAAGGGGATCCTGTTCTGGCGCTCCTTTACCCACTGGATCGGAGGCATGGGGATCCTGGTATTCGCTATTGCACTGATGCCTTCTCTGGGGATCAGCGGACAGAATATCGCAGTAACGGAAGCGCCCGGTCCCATCATGGACAAAACCTCGCCGCAGATGTCAAAGACAGCGAAGACCCTTTACATCATGTATCTGATCTTTACCGTGCTGGAAGTGATCCTGCTGCTGTTTGGCGGCATGAGCCTTTTTGATGCCCTTGTCCATACGTTTGGATCCGTCGGGACCGGAGGATTTTCTTCTTACAACGACAGTGTTGCCCATTTCAACAGCACTTATATCGAAGTCGTGATCATGGTATTCATGGTTTTATGCGGCGTCAACTTCAACTTGTATTATCTGGCGTTTAAAGACGGGATCTCTCAGTTGTTCAAAGACTCGGAATTCCGTTTCTATCTCCTGATATTTGGAGTGTCTGCGCTTATGATCGCAACCGTCCTGTTTGTTACCGGCAAGAACGATTCCATCGGAGGTTCAGCAGTCGATGCGGCCTTTCAGACCGCTTCCATCCTGACTACTACAGGATATATGAGTTCCGACTATGAAGCCTGGCCTTTCATCTGCCAGATGGTTCTGTTCTTCCTTATGATCGTCGGCGGATGCTCGTCTTCCACAAGCGGCGGTCTGAAGGCGATCCGGATCCTCATCATCAGCAAGCTGATCCGGCGAGGGATTTCCCTTCGCCTTCACCCTAATGTGATCGAAACCGTAAAACTGGATGGCAAGACACTGCAGGGAGATACGGTAAGTTCTATCGCAAACCACTTTTTCCTGTACATCCTGATGGTATTCGCCGGAACATTTTTGATCTCGTTCGAAAATGAGAGTCTGATCACGTCCCTGTCTTCTGTTGTGACATGTCTGGGAAATGTAGGACCTGGATTCGGATCCATAGGGCCAACGGAAAACTTCGCGCATCTGACGCTTTTTTCCAAAGGGATCCTCTCCGTATACATGCTGGCCGGAAGACTGGAGCTTTATCCGCTGTTTATCCTACTGACTCCGCGCTTCTGGAACCAGGATTATTAAGGGAGGTGACTATTTGATGACACATTCTGCAGCTTTAAATTACAAAGCGATCGTACGGATCCTCGGCACGATCCTGTTCATTATAGGCATTTCCATGATCATACCATGGCTTTACGCTGAATTTGCAAAAGAACCGGAATCTGCCCGTGCATTTCGGATCTGTGCTCCGATCACTGCCGTTTTCGGACTTCTCATCATGGTCACGATCAAAAATCATACGGTAAAATTCCGTTCTCGCGAAGGATATTTAGTCGTTGCACTCTGCTGGCTCATCGCTTCGATCGCCGGGGCATTCCCTTACTATATTTCAGGACATGCGGGGAATTTTCTCGATGCGATCTTCGAGTCTACAGCCGGCTTTACAACAACCGGATGCACCTCCATCAATGCAGAATATACCGAGCAGAGTCTCGTACTGTGGAAAGCGATCTCTCACTGGCTTGGCGGCATGGGGATCTTGGTTTTCGTCATTTCCATCCTGCCTGCACTGGGGATAAACGGGCAGTATATCGCACGCGCCGAATCGCCCGGCCCTGTTCTGGAAAAAATGACAGTGCGCATGAGCGATTCTGCCAAGATCCTCTATCTGACATACTTTACCTTCACAGCACTGGAATTCATACTGCTGATGCTTTCAGGCAAAATGCCGGTATTCGATGCAGCTGTCAATACCATGGGCAGCATCAGCACCGGAGGTCTGGTGGTGCATCCGGCAGGGATCATTCACTACGACAGTCTTTATGTGGAAATCGTGATTTCCGTTTTCTGCATCCTGTCATCAGTCAACTTCGTGTTGTATCACTACCTGATCACAGGAAAACCGGGATATCTGTTTAAAGACATCGAACTGAGGGTATATCTGTGTATCATTGCTATTGCTGTCTGCATCTGTACTGCCAGCCTCGTATTTGTAGATGGTCTTGCCCCTGGTTCTGCACTGCGGGAATCCTTCTTCCAGGTAGTCAGCATGGCTACGACTACGGGATACGTCCGCGACACCAGCATCCTGTGGCCTGCCACATGCCAGATCATCATGATCGCCCTGCTGTTTATCGGAGGCTGCTCAGCTTCCACAGCCGGATCCATCAAGGTCGTTCGTATCATCGTTATGATGAAGCTGATCTGGCGCGGCTGCATCAAAAGGATCCACCCAAGATCTGTTGTCGCTGTGAAGCTGGGAGACAGCTCCATGTCCGTTTCTCTGGTTACAGGGATCACCACATTTATTTTCACCTACCTGGGCGTGTTCTTCATTTCCGCTGTCATCCTCTCCCTGCAGGGACTCGATATGGAGACCACTTTTACCACGACACTGGCTATGCTGTCCAATACGGGGATCGCATTCGGAGAAACATCATCCATCATCAATTTCTCCTTCTTCCATCCGCTGCTGAAGCTGTATCTCAGCGCACTGATGATCATCGGCAGGCTGGAGCTTTTCACGATCCTGATCCTGTTCACCAGGAACTTCTGGGGCAGAGCCCGCTAGGCCGCGATCCTCTGCAGACTCTTTGCAGCAGGAAAGCGACGAATCAAAAGAAACCCCTGCATCAAACTACAAAAGCTGCACACCCTAACTGTATAGGAGGTGCAGCTTTTTATGAACGTAAAAGACTTAATGAGTACGAATATTTCCTGTATCACGGAGGACTCACCCATCGCTCTCATCGCCCAGCAGATGCGGCGCGAAAATGTAGGAAGCCTTCCTGTCTGCAGCCAGCAGGGTCAGCTTATCGGTATGATCACCGATCGTGATCTGGTGCTCCGCGCTCTGGCAAAAGCCACGGCCGATCCATCGGTGCTTTCGAGCCTTACTGCAAAGGACATTATGACCCTTCACCCTGTCACTGTGCCACCGGATATGAGCAGTCATGATGCGGCACTGCTGTTTTCATCCCATGGAGTCCGCCGCCTGCCGGTCACGGAAAATGAAAAACTGGTCGGTATGCTGTCCCTGGGGGATCTGGCTAGCCGGCCAGTGTGTATCGATGAAGCCGGAGATGTACTATCCGCCATCAGTCTCGCGCCCGGGCGGGACTGAATTTCGCCAGCAGAAAGTCGATCTCGCCGCGATCCGTATTGACGTTGTCCACAAAAATCCGGGCCGTATCGCCCAGCTTGTAAGTCTTGCCGTTTCTCCGGCCTTTTAATGCATACTTCTCCGCATCGTAGTCGTAATAGTCGTCATACAGGCTGTCGATGCGAACGAGTCCCTCGATGGTGTTTTCCAGTTGTACATACAGTCCGAAACCAGTCACGCCGCTGATGATCCCGTCGAAGACTTCTCCCACATGGTAGGACATGTACTCCGCTTTCTTCATTTTTTCCACCTCGCGCTCCGCTTCAATGGCCTTGCGTTCTGCTGCGGAAGACAGCTCTGCCGCCTCAGACGCTGCTTTTGCAAAGTGCCTGGTCAGCTTTCCGTCCACGCCGTGGTGAAGTACCGCCTTGATGATACGGTGGATCATCAGATCGGGATACCGGCGGATCGGCGATGTAAAGTGGCAGTAATACTTCAGCGCCAGTCCAAAATGCCCTTCGCAGGATGTACTGTAATAGGCCTTCTGCATGGAGCGCAGTGTCACGGAGCTGACCACGTTTTCACTCGGTTTGCCCTTGACCTGTTCCAGAATATTGCTGACAGCCCGCGGATGGATGGACGACCGGTTTCCCCGCAGTAAGATCCCGAAGCTTCGCAGGAAGATCTTCAGAGATTCGATCTTCTCCGTTTCCGGTTTTTCATGGACACGGTATAAAAACGGTACTTCCATCCAGTAGAAGTGCTCTGCCACGGTTTCATTGGCCAGCAGCATAAATTCCTCGATCATCTTGTTTGCAGATCGTCTCTGGGCGATCTCTACCGATACCGGAATGCCCTTTTCGTTGAGGCGGATCTCCGACTCGTCCAGATCGAAGTCGATGCTTCCTCTTTCATGGCGCTTTTCTTCCAGTTTCAGCGCCAGTTTATGCATAGAGAGGAGATCCTCCCGGAACGGTTCGTATTTCTTTCCCAAGCTCCATTTTCCCTCTTCCAGCAGGTCGGAAACATCATCGTAGACGAACCGGGCTGCCGAGCGGATCACGCTTTCATAAATCTCATGATTCACCAAAGTCCCTTCCGGCGTCAGCTCCATATCCACCGATAAGGTCAACCTGTCCTGATACGGATTTAGACTGCAGATATCATTGGACAGCGCCTTTGGCAGCATCGGAATCACCTGATTGAGGAGATACACGCTGGTGCCTCGCTTCAGAGCCTCTTTGTCCAGCGGACCGTCTTCCTTCACATAGTGAGACACATCGGCGATGTGGACGCCCAGCCGGTAGTTACCGTTGGGCAGGATGTCCAGTGAAACAGCATCGTCGAAGTCTTTGGAATCTGCTCCATCTATGGTAAAGATGTGCTTGCCCCGCAAATCTTTTCGCTTCTGGATGTCTTCCTCTCGAACACCCTGGCGCTTCATAGCCTTGGCCTCTGCATTGGCCCTGCTCGGAAAAGTTTCCCGCATGTCATACGTTCTTGCGATGGCCTTGATATCCCCGCCCGGCTGCCCGGCCCGGCTGATGATCTCGGAGATCCGTCCCTCTGCGCTGTTATGCTGATCCGGGTAACGGGTGATCTGCACAACGACCTTATCTCCTTTTTTCGCACCGGAGAAATCCTTTTTACGGATAAAGATGTCTTCTTTCTGTTTCTTGCTCTCCGGGATCACGAAGCCGAATTTCTTGCTCTTGTCGAAGGTTCCCACCACTTCCGTGGTATTACGGCTGAGCACCTTAGTGATGATCGCCTCCGGAGAATCCCGCCACAGGTATTCCGGGATCAGATCGATCTCCACCTCGTCTCCGTTCATGGCTCCGTGCAT
Source organism: uncultured Clostridia bacterium (assembly GCA_934281605.1). GTDB lineage: Bacteria > Bacillota > Clostridia > Peptostreptococcales > Anaerovoracaceae > Lentihominibacter. Next base: position 204,507 of record CAKQXD010000003.1, read on the forward strand.
GGAGCTGGCCGCAATAAACACATCGTCCTCGATCTCATCGCAGGCCACGAACCCGAATCCTTTACGGTGTTTGCTTAAAATCCCTGTATATGTATGTCTCTTTTTCTTTTTTGCCATTTCCCTCACCTCATTACTACTATCTATAAAAAACATGTCGTCTTATCTGCTTCTTATCACTCGTTCTATTGTACAGCAGAAAAGGCGGCAATGCCACCTTTTATCTGTTACTTATTTTTCGTTTCCTGCTGTGTTTTGTTGCCGTCTGCAGCGTCCTTCATGTCATCCACAGCTTTTTCTGCACCGTCCTTCATTTCGTCCATTGCAGATCCGTCATCGGTGCCCTTGGTTTCCTCATCGTGGTTCAGGGTTTCTTCCGTAACGGTATCGTTTTCGGTGTCCTGGTCCGATTTCGTGTCTCCGCACCCGGCGAAGGCGAGCAGCGCAACGCAAAGCAGCAGAACTGCAAATACTCTGAGTTTCTTCATAGCTCTTCTCCTCTCTTTTTCTCCTAGTATCTGCAGAGAGAGGGATGCTTATGCCCGCCAATTTTTGTTTTTTCGCTGCAAAACGCCCTACGGAGCCTTTGCAGCAAAAAGCGAAAAAAATCCTGCATTGCAAAACCGCAACGCAGGATTTTAAAATTCAATTTTTCACTGATGTAAAGTTTCTCTTAGAAAGAGATGAGTCCGCCGATCTGTACGAATAACGGTGCGAATACAACGGATACGATCGTCATCAGCTTGATCAGGATGTTGATGGACGGACCGGAAGTATCCTTGAACGGGTCACCTACGGTGTCGCCTACAACAGCAGCCTTGTGGGAGTCAGATCCCTTGCCGCCGAAGTGACCTTCTTCGATGTACTTCTTCGCATTGTCCCATGCGCCGCCTGCGTTAGCCATCATGATAGCCAGCAGAACACCAGAGGACAGAGCGCCAGCCAGCATACCGCCCAGAGCTTCTACGCCCAGCAGGATACCGATCAGCAGCGGTGCGATGATTGCCATCAGACCAGGAACGACCATTTCCTTCAGAGCCGCCTTTGTAGAAATGTCTACACAGTTCGCATAATCAGGCTTGGAAGTACCTTCCATGATGCCCTTGTCGGAGCGGAACTGTCTTCTAACTTCTTCGATCATCTGGTTAGCGGCACGTCCTACGGAGTTCATAGTGAACGCGGAGAACATGAACGGCAGCATAGCGCCGATGAACAGACCAACGATTACGATCGGCTGAAGCAGGCTGATGTCTTCGATCTTAGCAACTTCAGAGAAGGATGCGAACAGAGCCAGAGCTGTCAGTGCAGCGGAACCGATAGCGAATCCCTTACCGATAGCAGCCGTTGTGTTACCAACGGAGTCCAGCTTGTCCGTGATCTCTCTTACGTGTTCCGGCAGTTCGGACATTTCAGCGATACCGCCGGCGTTGTCGGATACCGGACCATAAGCGTCAACGGCAACTGTCATACCGGTTGTGGACAGCATACCTACAGCAGCCAGCGCGATACCGTAGAGACCAGCTGTTGCGTAAGCTGCGATGATTGCGATAGCGATGCAGATGATAGGCAGTACTGTGGACAGCATACCTACGCCCAGACCGCTGATAATAGTTGTAGCGGAACCAGTCTGAGACTGTTCTGCGATTTTCTTAACGGATTTGTAATCTCCGGAAGTGTAAACTTCTGTGATCTTACCGATGGCAATGCCGACTACCAGACCAGCGATGATCGCGATGGCATAGTTGAAGCTTCCCAGCATAACCTTGGATAAGATTATCGTAGCAATTATTACGATAATACCGGAAACGTATGTACCCAGGTTCAGAGCGTTAGCAGGGTTGGAACCTTCCTTGCCTCTAACCATGAAGATACCGATTACGGATGCAATGATACCGATGCCGGACAGAACCAGCGGGAACATTGCTGCAGCTGTTTCGTTAAACAGACCGCCGGAGTTTGCAGCTGCAACAGCTGCCAGAGTAACTGCGGAAATGATGGATCCTACATAGGATTCGAACAGGTCGGAACCCATGCCGGCAACGTCACCTACATTGTCACCTACGTTATCTGCGATAACAGCAGGGTTTCTCGGGTCGTCTTCCGGGATTCCGGCTTCTACTTTACCTACCAGGTCAGCGCCTACGTCAGCAGCCTTTGTGTAGATACCGCCGCCAACTCTTCCGAACAGAGCCATGGAAGATGCGCCTAGACCGAAGCCTGTTATACATTCTACTACTGTTGCCAGATCCAGAACGCAAATGATCACGCCCAGTCCCAGCAGTCCGAGACCTGTTACCGCAAGACCCATAACCGCTCCAGAACGGAACGCGATCTTCAGAGCCTTGTTCATGCCGGACTCTTCTGCAGCATATGCTGTTCTTACGTTACCCAGCGTAGCCACCTTCATGCCGAAGAAGCCAGCCAGTACGGACAGCAGTGCGCCGCATACGTACAGAACCGCAGTTACCGGGCTGATGAAAATTCCGATCAGCACAGCCAGGACTACGATAACAATTGCCATGACCTTGTACTCTCTGGTCAGGAATGCCATCGCACCTTCGCGGATAAATCCTGCGATCTCCTTCATCCGGTCGTTGCCTTCATCGGCTTTGCTGATCCATGAAGCAAGGCCGACAGCAACTGCCAGTCCAATGATTGCCGCAACTACGGCAATAATTGCTAAAACATTCATTGATAATACCTCCCTCTCGCTTCCAAACTAGACTAGAAAAGGCGCGTTTCCGCGCCTCTCTAATTCGTTTGCAACCGAAATATTAAAATAAATTAATTAAAGAACTAAATTAACGTTTGTGTGTGCATCGCAGCCGGATTTCTTATTCCAGCGCAACAAGTACCAGTGACAGCACGATAAATAAAATGGCTGTAACTGTTGAGATTTTGCTGAGCAAACCTTCGTATCCCTGGCTTTTCTTTTTGCCGAAGAGCTGTTCTGCTCCTCCGCCGATGGATCCGGACAGCCCCGCACTGTTGCTGGACTGAAGCAGGATACTGATAGTAAGGATCACGCTGACTACTGCAAGCACAATTTTCAGAGCTAAACTCATATCTATTCCTCCTCGTAATCTAACCATTTGAGTTTATCACAGCATTTCTCAAAAATCAATCCTTTTACATTCTTACATTTCGATTTTATTTCTTTTTTTATTTATTTTTGATGTTGTAGAACGCATCCTTGCCCGCATACTGTGCTGTGAAGTCCAGAAGCTCCTCGATTCTCAGCAGCTGATTGTACTTAGCGATACGGTCTGTTCTGGACAGGGAACCAGTCTTGATCTGTCCTGCATTCAGACCAACAACGATGTCTGCGATGGTCGTATCTTCTGTTTCACCGCTTCTGTGGGAAACGACTGCAGTATATCCAGCTTTCTTAGCCATTTCGATAGCGTCGAATGTTTCTGTCAGGGTTCCGATCTGGTTTACCTTGATCAGGATGGAGTTGGCGATACCCTTTTCGATACCTTCTGCCAGTCTCTGCGTGTTGGTTACGAACAGGTCGTCGCCTACCAGCTGGATCTTGCCGCCCAGTCTTTCCGTCAGGATCTTCCATCCGTCCCAGTCATCTTCTGCCAGACCGTCTTCAATGGAGATCACCGGATACTTGTCGCACAGCATTTCATAGTAAGCAACCATTTCTTCTGCCGTTCTGCTTACGCCTTCGCCAGTCAGGTTGTAAATATCTTTTTCTGCATCATAGAATTCACTTGCAGCAACATCCAGAGCGATTCTTACGTCATCTCCCGGCTTGTATCCAGCCTTTTCGATGGCTTCGATGATCACCTGGATCGCTTCTTCGTTGGTGGACAGGTTCGGTGCGAATCCGCCTTCATCGCCAACGGCAGTATTCATGCCCTTTCCCTTCAGTACACTCTTCAGGTTGTGGAATACTTCCGCACCCATTCTCAGAGCTTCTCTAAATGTCGGAGCACCTACCGGCATGATCATGAATTCCTGGATATCTACTGTATTGTCCGCGTGGGATCCTCCATTTAAGATGTTCATCATCGGAGTCGGCAGTACCTTGCCGTTCACACCGCCCAGATACTGGAAGAGCGGAAGACCAACAGATTCCGCTGCAGCTCTTGCAACAGCCATGGATACGCCCAGGATAGCGTTAGCGCCCAGCTTGCCCTTGTTCGGAGTTCCATCCAGCTCGATGAGAGTCTTATCCAGACCAACCTGGTCGAACGCATCCCATCCCAGGATCTTCTCAGCGATGATATCATTTACGTTTTCTACAGCCTTCAGAGTGCCCTTGCCCAGGTATCTGGATTTGTCTCCGTCGCGCAGTTCTACTGCTTCATGCACGCCTGTGGAAGCGCCGGACGGTACGATAGCTCTGCCTACGGAACCATCTTCCAGCAGTACTTCAACTTCTACGGTCGGATTGCCTCTGGAATCCAGGACCTCTCTTGCTACTACATCTTCAATATAAGACATGTTCTGTTCCTCCTTTAAAAATCAATGATTTCCATGAAATCTTTCGGCTTGAGACTTGCGCCGCCTACCAGAGCGCCGTCGATTTCGTCCATGTTCATGATCTCCGTTGCATTGGCCGGTTTTACGCTGCCGCCGTACTGGATGATCACTTCATCAGAAACCTCTTCTCCGTAAAGTTCGATAAGCGTCTTACGGATGAACGCACACATTTCTTCTGCCTGTTCCGGTGTTGCAGTTCTGCCCGTTCCGATCGCCCAGATCGGTTCATATGCAATCACCAGTTTCTTTACGTCCGCAGCATCGATGCCTTCCAGGTCAGCCTTGATCTGGCCGCCAACTACATCAAAGGCCTTGTCAGCATCCCGTTCTTCCAGGCTTTCGCCTACGCACAGGATCGGACGGATCGGTCCCTCGAAGAGCTTTTTCAGCTTCTTGTTCACCGTTTCATCAGTCTCTCCAAAATACTGTCTTCTCTCAGAGTGTCCTACGATGCAGAAATCCACGCCGATCTCTTCCAGCATGGAAACGGAGATTTCGCCAGTGAAAGCTCCCTCGTCTGCAAAGTGTACATTCTGTGCACCAACTTTGATTTCCGTTCCTGCAAAGGCTTCTTTCAGAGCTTCCAGGTTTGTGAACGGAGCGCAGATTGCTGTCTGCACGTCAGTGTCCTTGTAAAGCTCACGAAATTCTTCTGCAAAAGCGATTGCTTCAGCCTTTGTCTTGAACATTTTCCAGTTTCCTGCAATAAATGGTATCCTCATGATTATTTGTCCTCCAAACATGCGATTCCCGGCAGTTCCTTACCCTCTAGGAATTCGAGGGAAGCACCGCCACCTGTTGATATATGTGTCATTTTGTCAGCAAGTCCGAATTGTTCTACAGCCGCAGCGGAATCTCCTCCGCCGATCACTGTCACAGCATCTCCATCTGCCAGAGCCTGTGCGATCGCTTTGGTTCCTGCCGCAAAATTCGGCATCTCAAATACGCCCGCCGGACCATTCCATACGATGGTCTTGGCTTCTGCCAGTTTCTTTGCATAAAGTTCTACGGTCTTAGGACCAATGTCCATTCCCATCACATCTGCAGGGATCTTGTCCCGGTCGCAGACAGTCTTAGGACTGTCATTGTTGAATTCCTTCGCACAGACCGTATCGACCGGAAGGAGGAATTCCACTCCGGCATCCTCTGCCTTTTTCATGATGTCCCGTGCCAGATCCAGGCTTTCTTCATCGAGGATCGATGTTCCGATCTCATATCCCATGGCTTTGAAGAACGTATAGCTCATGCCGCCGCCGATCATCAGGGCGTCTACCTTCCCGATGAGGTTTTCCATAACAGGGATCTTATCACCGACTTTCGCACCGCCCATGATCGCGATGAACGGTCTTGCCGGATCTTCCAGAGCGTCGCTCAGGAATTTTACTTCCTTCTCAATGAGGAATCCGGATACGCTCGGTAAATAAGAGGCGATTCCTGCTGTGGAGCAGTGAGCCCGGTGTGCCGTACCAAAAGCATCGTTTACGAAGATGTCTCCCAGCGACGCCAGCTCCCCTGTAAACGGTTCCTGGTTCTTCGTTTCTTCCGCTCTGTAGCGCACGTTTTCCAAAAGCATTACCTGTCCCGAAGCCAGTCCTGCTGCCGCTTCCTTAACGCTGTCATCAACGACTACCGGCGATTTGGCAAACACGACGTCCTGCTTCAGAAGCTCGGAAAGTCTGTCAGCCACCGGCTGCAGTGAAAATTCCGGTTTTGGTTCTCCCTTTGGTCTGCCCATGTGGGACATCAGGATCACTTTGGCGTCATGCTCGATCAGATATTTGATCGTCGGCAGCGCTGCTGTAATTCTTCTGTCGTCCGTTATCTTTCCATCCTGCATCGGAACGTTAAAATCACACCGTACCAGGACTTTCTTCCCGGATACATCGATGTCTCTCACGGTTTTTTTCATTTCTTCTCACCATCCTTTTAACAACAGTTAGCAGCCGGCACGGATATGCCGACTGCGTATTTTTTCTGTTTTCTGCAAAGCGTTCTCACGGGATACCGCTTCACGCCCTGCGCTGTGCCATGCGGCTATGCCTCCTATGCGTCGGCGTTGTCCACATGATACATGTGCCTGATCAGCTCGAGGACCTTTGTAGAATAACCGTATTCGTTGTCATAGAAAGCGATCAGCTTGAAGAACTTGTCGTTCAGCTGGATCCCTTCTCTGGCATCGAAGATCGACGTATGCGGGTCTGCGATGAAGTCGCTGGAAACGACTTCGTCATCAACATACTCGATAACGCCCTTCATCGGTCCTTCTTCGGAAGCTTCTTTGATCTTTCTGCAGATCTCTTCATAGCTTGCCGACTCTTTTAACTGAATATTGACATCGATCACCGACACATCATTGGTCGGAACTCGATAAGCGATCCCTGTCATTCTGCCTACGAGAGACGGGATAACCAGACCTACAGCCTTGGCTGCGCCTGTGCTGGTCGGAATGATATTGCCAAAGGCAGATCTTCCCGTTCTCCAGTCCTTGAGGGATCTTGCGTCTACTACCTTCTGCTTGGCAGTTGCGGCATGGATCGTGGACATCAGTCCCTGTTCAATGCCCCAGTTGTCTTCGATTACCTTGCAGACAGGCGCCAGACAGTTTGTCGTACAAGACGCGTTGGATACGATCGTCATATCCTTCTTATATTCGTCGTGGTTGACGCCCATAACGAACGTCGGCGTCGTCTTGTCTTTGGCAGGTGCTGTGATGATAACCTTCTTCGCACCCTGATTGATATGTACCATAGCTTTCTCGGTCGTGTTGTACGCACCGGTACCTTCTACGATATATTCGGCACCACATTCAGACCAAGGGATATTGGCTGCATCGCTTTCACTGTACACCGGAACCCTCTTTCCATCGATGATGATCCCGTCTTCATAAACATCAAGTTCTTTTGGAAAGCGACCGAATACCGTATCGTATTTCAGCATGTAAACCATGTATTCCTTGTCAGCATTACGTACATTGATCCCGGCGATCTCGATCTCCGGCATGTCCATCGCTGCACGAATCACTACACGTGAAATACGGCCAAATCCGCTCACTCCGATTTTAATTGCCATTTTAACATCCTCCTAACAACTAAAACAGTTTCAATAAGTAATAAGTTTAAGTAAGTTTAAGTAAGTAAATATATGCTCAACCCCTTTGGGGAAGTGCCAGGTTTAATATCTTTTCCGTTTGGAAGAGGACAGGATATGCATTTCATCCCGGTATTTTGCCACCGTCCTGCGTGAAATCCTGATGCCTTTTTCCTGAAGCATCTCTGCCATGTCCTGATCGCTGTACGGAGAACCGGGATCTTCTTCGTCTATGATCTCTTTGATAAACTCCTTGATACTGTTGGAGGAGATCCCTTCTCCTGCGCTTCCTGCCACACCGGCAGAAAAGAAATATTTTATTTCGAAAACGCCTCTGCAGCACTGCATGTACTTGCCGTTGATGGACCGTGATACTGTGGATTCATGTATACCCACTTCTTCGGCAATATCCTTCAGTGTCAGCGTTTTCAGGTATTTGCTTCCTTTTTCAAAGAATTCTTTCTGATAGCGTACTACCGCACTTACAACATTGTAAATCGTCTGCTTTCTCTGCTCGATGCTCTTGATGAGCCAAAGTGCCGAATTCACTCTGTCCGACAGATATTTTGACAGAGCTTCATCCTTTTCTGCACTATGCAGCAGGTTCTGATAATAGGAACTTACCATCAGGTGCGGCGTACTGTTGTCATTTATGGTCACGACGTATTCTTCGTCGATTTTTTCTACTACAACATCCGGGATGATGTATTTCGTCTCACCCTGGGATGCAAACTGTCTGCCCGGCTTTGGCTCCAGCATACGGATCACATCGCTGATGAGCTGGACTTCTCCTGTGGAGATCCCCATCTCGCGGGCAATGGTCCCCAGCCGGTTTTCCGCCAGGTCTTTCAGATGGCCGCGGATCACCTGTTCGAAGAGTTCCGTCAGCTGTCCCTGCTGCCGCAGCTGGATCAGAAGACATTCCTGCAGATCCGATGCGCCTACCCCCAGCGGATCAAAAGTCTGGATCACCGAAAGTACGGCCTCAAGCTCTTCCTCAGATACCCCCACAGCCTCCGCCATTTCCTTTGCAGAAGACGTCAAGTATCCGTTCTCATCCAGGGATTCGATGATGTATTCCCCGATGCGCTTGCCCTCGCTGGAAAGCTCGGCACACTGAAGCTGAAACAGCAGATGCTCCGGCAGCGTCACATCGGAAGAAACGTAGCGTTCCAGCGGGTCGTTTTTTTCCTCGTCCGGCGTGTACTCTCCCTGCTTGTAGCTGATGTCGTCGTACTGCCTGTCTCTGATGTATTCTTTCCAGTCGAAATCGTCGCGGTCGGAATCCGCAGCCGTTTTTTCCTGATTTTGAGCATCACGAAACGACTCCTCGTGATCCCCACGGGAGTCTTCGTTAGAAACTTCTGCAGCGCTGTGCTCCAGTACCGGATTTACCAGAAGCTGTTCTTCCACGTAAGCGTCCAGCTCCTGCGTATTGAACTGGAGGATCTGGATCGCCTGGATCAGTTCCGGCGTCATCACCAGTTTCTGCGCCTGTTCAATTGTTAAATCGTATCCCAGTTTCATACTCATTTCGATTCCTCATGACTATCATATCATATTCATGAGTTTTTGCCAACGAAAGCTTTGCCAAAATCCTTTGCCTGAAATCAGCGGCATGGTTTTTATTCCAGACCTGGAAAATCCAGTTGCCGCAGTGCTTCGAAGAGAATGATGTTTACAGAATTGGCCAGATTCAGCGACCGCAAACGCGTGTCAGCGCTCATGGGGATCCTAAGTGTATCCTCCTGATGCTGAGCGATCAGATCCTTCGGAAGGCCTCTCGTTTCCCTGCCGAACAGGATCATATCTTCGTCTCGAAACGATACATCCGTATGCCGGTGCGTCCCCTTGGTCGTCGCCAGATACATCCGTCTTCCCTGATATTTCTGCAAAAACTCCTCCAGACTTTCATGGACCTCCAGCTTGACGAACGGCCAGTAGTCCAGTCCCGCCCGTTTCAGGCTGCGATCATCGATGGAAAACCCCAGCGGCTTTACGAGATGCAGGTGCGCCCCCGTCGCTGCACAGCTTCTGGCTATATTCCCGGTATTAGGGGGGATTTCCGGTTCTACTAAAACGATATGGATCGCCATAAAATTTCCTCCTGTAACATCTTATTACAGTATTATTTTACGTTTTACGGAAAAAAAGTCAACAAGCTGGTTGCCTGAAGGGGAGAATTCTAAAAAAACACAAGACAAACGCCTTTCTTTGGTATATAATTGATGGGTACGTGTTTAGTAATGATGGAGGTTGTAAGAATGAAAACAATAAAAATCGGACTCCTGGGTCTCGGAAACATAGGAACCGGCACATACAAGACTTTAGAAATGAACAGAGCCGAAATTGAATCTACGCTGAATGCGAAGGTTGAAATCGTAAAAATACTGGAACGTGATACGGAACGCGACAGAGGCATCACCGTACCAAAAGAGAAATTCACATCTGATCCTGACGAAATCTTCCAGGATCCTGAAATAGACATCGTAATCGAACTGCTGGGCGGGATCGAACCTGCCACTACATTCATGCTTTCCGCACTGAAAAACGGCAAGCACGTGGTAACGGCCAACAAAGCCGCTCTCGCAGCAAACTATCACGAACTGGTCGATACAGCAAAGGAAAACAATGTGATCCTGCGCTACGAAGCCAGCGTAGGCGGCGGCATTCCTATCCTGGGAACGCTGACAGGTCCGCTGCGCGCCAACAAGTTTGAAGAAGTAATGGGTATCCTCAACGGAACGACCAACTACATCCTGACTATGATGACCAAGGAAGGTCTGGATTACGAAACTGCACTGAAAGACGCCCAGGAACAGGGCTTTGCAGAAGCTGATCCGACCGCTGACGTAGAGGGAATCGACGCAGCCAACAAACTGACCATCCTGATGGCTCTCATGTTCGACAAATACGTGGCTCCGCAGGACATCCCGACTACAGGTATCACGGAGATCACGAAAGAAAAGATCGAAGAAGCCAGATCCAACGGCTGCAAGATCAAGCTGATCGCTCACGCATGGAGAGAAGACGACGAGATCAAGTATGAAGTTCGTCCGATGTACATCAGCGCAACGCATCCGCTGGCCAACATCAACAAGGAATTCAACGCAGTATTCGTAAAGGGAAATGCGGTTGACGACGTGATGTTCTACGGCAAGGGCGCAGGCCCGCTGCCAACAGGAAGCGCAGTGCTGGGAGACGTCATCGACATTTCTATGATGATCTTGAAATAGGAGGGGTATCATGACTTTATTTGAACAGTGGAAAGATCTGATCGAGAATCAGACAGAAGAAACATTCCGCGACTTCTGGGAAGAATACAGCGGTGCCGAAACGAAAATCTACAGCGACATCCTGGACAAGCCGGAAGAAAAGATGACCGGAACTCTGGGTGAGCTCGCTGCAAAATACGAAGTGCGCCCTGTGATCTTCATGGGATTCCTGGACGGTATCAACAGCAGCCTGAAGAAAGGCAATGATTTCGAAAGCTTCGACGAAAACTCCGAGGTGGAAGTCGAAATCGTTCCGGAAACTCTCTTCTATAATATGCTGGTTGCGGAAGCGGACTACCTGTACGGTCTTCCGCAGTGGATGGACATTCTGGGCGAAGACAAAATCAAGGAACTGACGAAGAAGTACAAGCAGTCTAAAACCGTTGTAAAGGGTAAGAAGATCGGCAGAAACGATCCTTGTCCATGCGGCAGCGGCAAGAAGTACAAGCACTGCTGCGGCAGAAACTAGTCATCCGGCGGATTCCGCAAAATTGCAGTATTTGCACGGGGAAATAATCAAAAAAACAAAATCCTGACCATATTTGCTTCGGTCAGGATTTTTTATTATGTCTGCGATTCGATTTTCCTGCAAAGACCCCGTCTACAGTCTCTTCCTGCAAAGATCTGCGATGGGGCAGGTTTCGCATTTCGGGTTCCTGGCACTGCAGCAGTTTCTTCCGTGGAAAATAAAACTGTGGTGAGCCTCCGTCCACCGGTCTTCCGGCAGTACTTTCATGAGGGCCAGCTCCGTTTTCAATACATCTTTTTCCTTCACGAATCCAATGCGGTTGGTGACACGAAACACGTGGGTATCCACGGCGATCTTCTGCTGTCCAAACCCTTCCGCTAAAACGACGTTAGCCGTTTTTCTGCCTACGCCCGGAAGCTGGATCAGCTCCTCATAATCGCCTGGCACTTCCCCGCCATAGTTTTCTACCAGGCCCTTGGCCAGCGCGATGATATTCTTCGATTTCGTCTTGTACATCCCTATAGTGCGGATGATGTTGATGACGTCCTCCTGCTGCGCCTCTGCCAGATCCTGCGGCGTCGGATACTTTTCGAACAGCGCATCCGAGATCTTATTGACGCTCTTGTCCGTCGTCTGTGCCGACAGCACCACACAAATCAAAAGCTCGTATTTATTTTTATGCTCCAGAGCACATCCAGCCTCTGGATATTCCTGCCGCAAAGCATCCAGGATCTGTACTACCCGTTTTTTCGTAAAAGCCATGTTTTCCTCCACAAATGTGCTTCTCTTTTTTGTCGAATCCTCCGAAATCCTCTCGAATATTATAATACATTCTACACCATTTTTTACTTTGTTTAAAAAGTTTTAAAGAAAATTTTAGAGCAAAAATGGCGAGACCCATTTAAAACAAAGGGTTCTGAAAATTCTCGCTTGCTTAGTTTTCAGAAAGTTATAAAAAAAGTACGAAAAACTAGTTACATTTTCCGGGCATTTATAGTATAATAATGGCGTTATAATTTATATTTATATTTATTCTTTATATGGAGGTGTTTTATGTCAACGTACACACAACGTGAAGTGGGCGGTCTGTTTGAATTGACAGAATCGACCCTGGCGGAGCTGAAGTCTTCCAAGTATTATAATGACGACTTGTCACCGACTTCCGTCTCCGAAAGAAGCTGGACTACTTACAGCATCACAATGCTCTGGGTAGGTATGGCGATTTGTATCCCATCCTTATCCCTGGCATCCGGACTTATCGGCATGGGTGTTTCCCCTTGGCTCTCCGTTTTAAACGTAGCGCTGGGTAACATCATCATCCTGATCCCGATCCAGTTAAACTCTCAGATCGGAACGAAATACGGTATTCCGTTCCCTCTGTTTGCAAGACTGACATTCGGAACACTGGGCGCACAGATCCCGGCTCTGCTGAGAGCGATCACCGCCTGCGGATGGACTTCCGTGCAGGCGTGGGTCGGCGGCGGCGCTGTCGGTGCTATGATCGGTGCATTCGTTCCTAAGTTTGCTGACCAGGGCTGGACATTAGGTCTTCCTTCCTGGGGCGGTATTCAGGAAGCCGGCGGCGGACAGTTCTTCGGATATGTGATTTTTATGCTGTTCGTAGCGTGGGTCGCATACAACGGTATCGACCAGATCAAATGGGTACAGAACATCGGATCCCCGATCCTGATCGTAGTAATGATCGCACTGCTCTTCTGGGCATGGTCCATTACTCCGGACGGAACCGGATTCTTCGAAGTTATGGCTCAGCCAAGTGACGATGCTCTGATCGCACAGAACGGCGGATTCGCATTCGTATATCTCTCCGGTCTGATGGGTAACATCGCATTCTGGGCAACGATGGCTCTGAACATTCCTGACTTCTCCAGATACGCTAAGACTCAGAAAGACCAGTTCAGAGGCCAGCTATACGGAATGCCGCTTCCAATGGCCGCATGCGCATTCATCGGAGCTTACTTCTCCCAGGCCACTAAGATGGCTTACGGCGAAGCAATGTTCGACCCGACCGGCGTATTCTATCACCTGGAAAGCAAGATCATGATCTTCATCGCAGCTATCGGCGTTATCGCAGCTACCATTACTACTTGCGTAGCAGCTAACGTAGTAGCTCCTGCAAATGGATTCTCCAACCTGGCTCCTAAGAAGATCTCCTACAAGAAGGGCGTTGTTATTACGATCATCATCGCATTCTTCATCCTGCAGGCATGGTGGATCTACGGTTCCGGCGCAGCTTACTTCACCTGGATGAACGCTTACGGTACTATCCTGGCTCCGATCGCAGCTATCTTCATTGCTGACTACTTCGTTGTCAAGCATAAGAGAGCTGACATCGCTTCCCTGTTCAAGGGTGCTGAAGGCAGATACTGGTACTCCGGCGGCTTCAATGTAGCAGCAATCATCGCATGGGTTCTGGCGTTCATCTTCCCACTCCTTACATACTTCGGAGTACAGGGATCCTTCTGGACGTTCATCAACTCGATCAACTACGTATGGTCGTTCGTAGTCGGCTTCGTAGTATACATCCTGCTGATGAAGACCAGCCTGGCTGGAAATTCCAACGTAACAGAAGAAGAACACGAAGCATTTACAGAAAGAGCTTAAAAGCTTTCTAAATAATAAAGTCTGCAATAACTTTATATAAAATCGTAGGAGCCTTTGAGAGAAGGCTTCTACTTTTATCACACTTTTGCAAAAAGGAGGACAAAAGTTATGGATTTATTAATCAAAGGCGGCACAGTCGTAACTGCTACTTCATCTTTTAAAGCAGACGTTGCAGTTAAAAACGGAAAAATCAGTGCAATCGGTGCAAACCTGAAGCCTGAGAAGAAGACTGAAGTTGTTGATGCAAAGGGCAAGATGATCCTGCCGGGCGCTATCGACGGACACACTCACCTGGCAATGCCTTTCGGTGGAACAGTTGCTACAGACGACTACTTCACTGGTACAAGAGCTGCTGCTTGCGGTGGTACTACTACAGTATTCGACTTCGTTCTTCAGGGTGTTGGCGAAACGATGGACGCTGCTCTGGAAAGAAGAGATGCGATCTGTAAGGCTGACGGTCCTGCAATCGACTACTCTTATCACATCGGTGTTGGTGACGTTACAACTCCTGAAATGCTGGCTTCCATGGACGAATGCGTTAAGAGAGGCGTAACTTCCTTCAAAGTATTCATGGTTTACGACTTCGGTGTAGACGATGGTCAGTTCTTTGAAACTCTGCAGCACGCCGCTAAGATCGGCGCACTGGTAGGTGTACACGCCGAAAACAGAGATGTAAACAACTGCCTCATCAAGGAATACCTGGCAGAAGGTAAGACTGATGCATGGTATCACTATATGTCCAAGAACGAAGCTGTTGCAGGCGAAGCTGACGTAAGAGCGATCAACCTGGCTAAGATGGCTGGAACTTCCCTCTACATCGTTCACCTGGACAACAAACAGGGTGTTGACGCTGTTGCTCAGGCAAGAGAAGAAGGATATCCGATCTTCGCAGAAACTTGCCCGCAGTACCTGTACTTCACTAAGGACGTTTACAAAAACGGAATTCCTGAATTAGACTTAAGAGCTCGTGACTTCGTTTGCTCCCCTCCAATGAAGGGCAAGGAATCCATGGATGCTCTGTGGAATGGAATCAAGAATGGTACTGTATCCACACTGGCTACAGACCACTGCCCGTTCCTGAAGTCCGAAAAAGACTGGGGAATCACAAAGAAAGACGGTACTCCAGGAAACTTCACTACAATTCCTAACGGATGCGCTGGTATCGAAAATATGTACCCTTACATCCTGTCCGAAGCAAACAAGGGCAGAATCTCTTTCGAAAAGGCTGTACAGATTTCCGCTACAAACCCTGCTAAGCTGTTCGGTATCGACTACTGCAAGGGCGCTATCGAAGTTGGTCTTGACGCAGATATCGTTATCTACGATCCTAAGAAGGAATTCGTTGTTAAGAACGCAGAAAACCAGCACGGTGCTCTTGACCACACTATTTGGGAAGAATCCAAGTTCAAGGGATATCCAGTTGCAACTTACTCCAGAGGTAAGCTGGTATTCGACGGAAAAGACTACGTTGGCGAAAGCGGCGACGGTCAGTTCGTTAAATGTAAGAAAGTTAAATTCAAGAGCCCTGAATTCTAAACCAGAGTACAAGGTTCTCCATAGAACTTTTCCTGAAAACGGTGATCCGCATTGCGGATCACCGTTTTTTATAATGTAAGGAATGCCAGCGGAATGCCAGCGACATCAAAAAATACCACGAATTACGGCTTGATATGAAGGACAGCATTTTTTTATTTTCCCTCTTGACAGTTGCGCAACCGTTCAACTATAATAAACTCATAAGATAGTTGAACGAGTGCGCAACTGTTTTGAAAGGAGATACATTATGGGTAAGACAGAAGCCTGCTGCGACTGTGCGGCGATCCACGATGACGTTCTGGCACATGTGCAGGAACACATCGTGCCGGAAGATCAGAGACAGAGTATGGCCAAACTCTTTAAGATCTTCGGTGATAATACCAGATGCAGTATTATGGAGGCATTGAACTGCCACGAAATGTGTGTATGTGACCTGGCGGTCCTTCTGGATATGACCAAATCCGCCATCTCACATCAGTTGAAAATCCTGCGGGATAATAATCTTGTAAAGTTTGAAAAGAAAGGAAAGCACGCCTACTATTCCCTGGCCGATGAACATGTCAGAGAAATCCTGGACGTTGCGCTGGAGCATATCAATGAGTAAAGAATTACATGAACACGAACATGAGCACCATGAGCACGAGCATGAACACCACCATGATCACAGCGATGGCTGCTGCTGCGGACATGACCATGCGCATGAGGAACATGAGCACCACCATCATGAACACGAACATGAACACCACCATCACGAGCACGACGACGATTGTTGCTGCGGTCACGACCATGACCACGAGCACGATCACCACCATCATGACCACGGCGACGATTGTTGCTGCGGTCACGATCACGAACCTGTACCTGCAGATCACAGCCACGATCACGACTTTGACCACATCGCCAAAGATAAACAGCGCGTCTATATCATAGAAGGTCTCGACTGCGCCAACTGCGCTGCCAAGATGGAACGAAAGATCCAGGCAATGAGCGAGATCCAGGCCGCCAGCATCACCTTTGCAACAAAGCAGCTTCGCTTTGCAGCAGATGATCCGGAAAGCCTGGTGCCTCAGCTGGAAAAAGCCTGTAAAACCATCGAAGATGAAGTAACGCTGATTCCTAAGGACAACAAGCCGGTGCCCCGCATAAAAAAAGAAAGCGTATGGAGCGAACATAGATCCGATTTGATCTCCATCATCGCCGGAGCAGTACTCTTTGCAGCTGGAATGATCGCAGACCACGCCATGGGTGCAGGAACAAGCGTCCTCCTCCCGATCTTCCTGGTAGGCTATCTGGTGCTGGGCTGGGAAGTTCTCTGGACGTCCGCCAAGAACATCTCAAAAGGTCAGGTGTTCGATGAAAACTTCCTCATGTCCGTTGCGACCATTGCGGCGTTCTGCATCGGAGATTTTGCAGAAGGTATGGGTGTAATGCTCTTTTACAAGATCGGCGAGCTGTTTGAAGACATCGCCGTAGACCGAAGCCGATCCCAGATCATGGACGCTGTGGACATGCGTCCGGAAACCGTAAACCGGATCCACGGAGAAGACATCGAAAACATCCCTGCAGAAGACGCCCAGATCGGCGATATCCTGCAGGTTCGCCCAGGAGACCGTATCCCGCTCGACGGCGTTGTGACCGAAGGGGAAAGCCGGATCGACACCTCCCCTGTTACCGGCGAACCTGTTCCTGTAACTGCAACCGCCGGCACAGAAGTCATTTCCGGCTGCGTCAATGAGCAGGGTCTGCTGAAGATCAAAGTAACGAAGCCCCTTTCCGAATCCATGGTCACGAGGATCCTGGATTCCGTGGAAAACGCTGCCGCAGGCAAACCGAAAATCGACAAATTCATTACGAAATTCGCGAAGGTATATACACCGATCGTTGTTATCCTGGCGGTACTGACCGCTATTATCCCATCCCTGATCACAGGCAACTGGAGCGAATGGATCACCACCGCCATCACCTTCCTGGTAATCAGCTGCCCTTGCGCACTCGTTATCAGCGTGCCTCTGGCATTCTTTGCAGGAATCGGCGCCGGATCCAAACTGGGGATCCTCTTTAAAGGAGGTATCTCCATCGAAGCGCTGAAAAACGTCAAAGCCATCATCATGGACAAGACAGGAACCATAACCAAGGGCAACTTCGTGGTACAGAAGATCACAGCTGTCGCAGACCTGAGCGAAGACCAGATCATCGCCATGGCAGCCGCCTGCGAAGCCAGCTCCACTCACCCGATCGCTCTGAGCATTATGGAGGAAGCCGCAAAGCGCTCCGCGACTGTACAGAAGGCCGAATCCATAGAAGAAATCTCCGGCAAGGGTATCAAGGCCAAACTTGCCGAGGGCGAAGCTCTTTGTGGCAATCGCAAACTGATGGATCAGTTCGGCATCGATATCAGCAGGCAGGAATCCGGAGAGGGAACGGAAATCTTCCTGGCTCTGGGCGGCAAATTTGCAGGACATATCACCATTGCAGATACCATTAAATCCGATGCTGTGGACGCCATCGCAGCCATCAAGGCGGACGGCCTGATCCCGGCTATGCTGACCGGTGATGCTGCAGGAAGCGCCAATGCGGTAGCCAGGACCGTAGGCATCGCAGAAGCCAATGTTCACGCACAGCTCCTGCCGGAAGATAAACTGAACGCACTGAAAAAGATCCGCGAGAACAACGGCCCAGTTATGTTCGTCGGAGACGGTATCAACGACGCTCCTGTTCTGGCTGGGGCAGACGTCGGTGCGGCCATGGGAAGCGGTGCAGATGCAGCCATCGAAGCGGCAGATGTTGTCTTCATGAATTCTTCCGTAAGCGCCATTCCGCAGGCTATCAAGATAGCCAGGGCGACAGGAAGTATCTCTATGCAGAACGTCATCTTTGCACTGGCAGTCAAGCTGCTGGTACTGGTACTGGGTTTTGTGGGATTTGCCAACATTTGGGCTGCCGTATTCGCAGACACCGGTGTCGCAATGCTTTGCATCCTCAACTCCATGCGGATCCTGCTGAAAAAATTCAAGTAGCTGAAATTTCAAATCTAAATAACATGCAGAATATTGCACATCCTCCGAAATCTTGATACAATAAATTAAGTATGGGCTGCGGAGCAGACTTTGCAGCCCGAAATCCAAGGAATCTATCAGAAAGGAGATCCGGCCTGCCCTGCGGCGGACCGGTGTGCAAATATGGATCATATGAAACTGGCGGAGCTGCTGTTTCCGCACATTACGAAAAACCCTGAAGACTACGAGGCACAGTTCCCGAAACGCGACCTGAAAGAAGGCGCGATGGTGACGAGACTGGGGCCAAGTCCTACAGGGTTTATTCATTTAGGAAATCTTTACGGTGCATTCGTTGACGAGCGTCTGGCTCATCAGTCGGGCGGGACGTTTTATCTGAGAATCGAGGATACCGATGATAAACGCTACGTGGAGGGAGCGGTAGAAACCATCATCAATTCCCTGGCGTTCTTTGGCATAAACTTCGATGAGGGTGCCCTGCTGGACGGCGAAAAAGGCGATTACGGTCCGTATTTTCAGAGCAGCCGCGGCGAGATCTATCAGTGCTTCGCCAAGGAGCTGGTGAGCAAGGGCATGGCGTATCCGTGCTTCCTGACGGAAGACGAGCTGGCTGAGATCCGCCAGAAGCAGGAGGCTGCAAAGGAAACGACGGGCATCTACGGCAAGTATGCGGAAAAGAGCCGCAGCCTTACTATCGAGGAGATCGAGGAAAACATCAAGGTCGGCAAGCCTTATGTAGTCCGCCTTAAATCCGACGGAAACCACGATCTGCCATCCGAAGAGATCCGCCACATCAAAGTGGACGATGCTATCAGAGGGACTCTTTCCATGCCGGAAAACAACCAGGACGTTGTTATTTTAAAGGCCAACGGTATCCCGACTTATCACTTTGCTCACGCCATCGACGATCATCTTATGCGCACGACTCACGTAGTCCGCGGCGAAGAGTGGCTCATGTCCCTGCCGATCCATGTGGAACTGTTTGAAAAACTGGGATTTGAAATGCCGACCTACTGCCATACAGCACAGCTTCTGAAGCTGGATAACGGCAACAAGCGGAAGCTGAGCAAGAGAAAGGATCCGGAATTATCCCTGGATTACTATAAAAAAGAGGGCTATCACCCACAGGCAGTCAAGGAATACCTGCTGACTATTTTGAACTCCAACTTCGAGGAATGGCGCATCGAAAATCCGGATGCTCCGATGGAGGAGTTTGAATTTACTACTGCAAAAATGAGCAGCGGCGGCGCTCTGTTCGATATCAATAAGCTGAACGACGTTTCTAAGGACGTGCTCCTGCGCATTCCGGCTGCCGAACTTGCAAAATTCATGACTGAATGGGTAAGAGAATACAAGCCGAAGGCTTTGAAGTATTTTGAAGGGAACGAAGAATATATCGCAAAGATCCTGGATCTGGGAAGAACGGGCAACAAGCCGAGAAAAGACTTGGTTTATGCAAAGCAGATCTTTGATTTCATCAGCTATTTCTTCGACGATTATTTCGTGATCACCGATCAGATCCCGGAACAGATCAGCGACGCTGATGCAACAGAGATCCTGAAGCGTTATCTGGGAAGCTATAACCAAAGCGATGATCAGAGCCAGTGGTTCGATAAGATTCGCACCATCGCAGAAGATATGGGATACGCTGCAAAGCCAAAGGATTACAAGAAGCATCCGGAGGAATACAAAGGCCACGTCGGTCATGTCAGCACGGTCATCCGTCTGGCAGTTGCCGGGCGCAGCCAGTCTCCGGATATCTGGGAGATCCAGCAGATCCTGGGAGAAGAGAAGACGAGACAGAGAGTTGATATGCTGATCGGGTAGACCAAAGCCGGGGAGCTGTCTTCACTTGGTCCTCGGGGCGCTGCCCCTGCGGAATCGTTCAGCCAGCTTCCCGGCTTTAGCGCGCAGTGGAAGGCTCCGTGAGACATTCATATCCACAGTTCAACAGAAAACCCAATCAGCATACCGTACCGTCTCCCTGAGCGGAGGCGGAATCGTTCAGCCAGCTTCCCGGCTCTATCGTGCAGTGGAAGGCTCCGGGAGACATCCATATCCACAGGTCAACAGAAAACCCCGAGCCGTACTTTTATCCATCCCTTTTGCCGAAAGAAAGCAGGTCAAATATCTCATGGAATCGTTTTTTTCTCACAGCGAAGAAAAGCTGGAGATTCGAACATCGAATCTCCAGCTGTATTTTGTTATTCCGTTTTCTCTCAGCCCCCAGGAAACTTTGGAGTTTTTCGTCAGCCCCCAGTTCCCGACCCTAAGAAACTTTGATTAGCCATTTTTAGGGGCGGGAGATAGGGATGATGAATCCACAGCTCAGCGTTGCCGGCACGGGGATAAGAATTTACCAGAATTTAGGCGGATTTTCATCCTTATTGTCCAGCACCGCAAGTTTAAAGATGAAGGGGCTTAAAGCGCAGGTCGATTTCACCCGGTTTCATCCTTATTTCCAGAATTAAGCCCGTTAAGGATGAAGCGACCGTCGAAGCAGTTCCAATCAGGTCAGTCCTGCAGCCTGGGATCACCAGAATCCCGGGTGTAGCAAAACAGGAGATCCAACGACAGTGGTCTGCTGACATGCAATCCACTCGTTTGAATCTCCTGTTTATATTATCCTGTATTTAATTCGTAGACTTTAACTATCTGCTTTTATACAGCTTCCTGCCGCAAACTGCGATTCCTGCTGCTGCAGCCAGCATCAGTACAGCCAGCATACCGATCGGCATTGTATCGCCGGTCTTTGAACCGTTAGCATTATCCGCTTTAGTACTGTTTCCAGCGTTGCCGCTGTTCTGATCTCCGCCAGTCGTTCCATTTTCGATCACTGGAATTTCTACAGCAGCTTTCTCGTAGCCACAAACCGTACATTTTTCATGTTTGCTACCCTTTTCAGTCGTAGTCGCTTCTTTGTCAACTACCCACTGGAACTTGTGATCCGCAGAATCGACTTTTGTCTGACAAATCTCACACGCATGCCAGTGCTTATCTGCATCAGACTCCCACTTGTCACCAAGCCGATGATCTGTCACTGTTAAGGTATATTTAGCTGAAGCTTCCTTGTAGCTAGACGTTTCTGCTGCTGTTGCTGTAATGGTTGCAGTTCCAGCGCCTTTAATGGTTACCTTACCATTTTCATCTACCGTTGCAACGTCTTTATTGCTGGATGTATAAGTAACGGACCCATCGCCCTTAGTGTGCTTAATCGGATTCGTTACAGTCGTTTCATTAGCATGTACCGTTACAGCCTCTTTCTCAAAAGAAATCTCCTGCTCTGCTTTTGCTTTCCATTCGGCAATGTATTTATTACCAACAGTAGGAGCCGTAGCCGTTACGGTACTATTAGTCTGGCTATCCCACGAACCTTCGACATACCAACGTACCAGTGAATACCCAGACTTCTTTGCGCTAGGGAATTCACCGTTAGGATTCGCTGGATATTCGGAGAAAGTTCCTCCATTTGTACTAATTACTATACCATTCCCTATTGTAACTCCTGTTACTGCTTTTGGAATTTGATTATTATCACTTACGTATATAACAAAATCCTTATTGATTGAAGTGTACCCAGAAGATGCATTAGCATTAAAGCAGCTCTCTGCATATGTGATATTTTTACACTCTTTTAAATCTACTATTTTCAAATTCTTACATTCTACAAATGCATTTTTATCGAATGTAACACCGTCTGCTTTTATCGTGATGTTTTCTAATCCTAAAGCTCTTCGGAATACACCTTCCATACCATTTGAACTATTGTTAACATTTCCCTCAACATCAATATTCACATTCTTTAAAGATGTATTATTGGCAAATCCCCACGGAATAAGAGATGCATTTTCACCAGTAATATTGATCGTCTCCACATTAGGGAAATTAGCCGCAGTCAGTAAATCAGCATTTGTTCCATCCGCATTTACTGTTTTCAAGTTGTTTTGAGCTGCAAAAAAAGTTTTAACTCCATTTCCGGAAATTTTTCCAATCAAGTCTGTTACTTCAAGAGAGGTAACTGCTTTATATGCCCCTGAACCTCTAAAAGGATTTCCTGTAAGCACTACATTTCCATTTTCAGAAATCTTTAAAGACTTCAATGCAGTACATCCCGGAAATACAGCATTATCTCCCATTTTCAGATTCGACGAATCAATCGTCACTTTTTCCATAGAACTACACCCTGCGAAAGCCCAGTTCATCACTGTATTAGCTGTCTTAGGGATTTCAATATTCTCAAGTCCCGCATTCATAAATGCCAAGCTTCCGATCGTTTGTACTTGAGCCAAATCAATCGTTTTTAAATGCCCTGCACCAGAAAATGCTCCATCTGTAATAGTCTTTGTCTCTGCTGGTAATGTATAGTGCTCAATGCTCGCGTCAGCACATGGGAATGCTAACAATTCAGATTTATCTTTTGTAAATAAAGCTCCCCCTACAACGGCTAATCCCGCTGAGTTCGAACTAACCTCAAAAGACTTAACAGATGTCGAATCAATTGCCCATTCTCCAACATTCTTAACACTATCTGCAATCTGATATGTTTCTACAGCATTGACTCCGTTAAAAGCGAAACTACCTATGCGTGTAACACCGTCTTCAATTTTAATTTTACGAATATTTTTCGCATTGGACTTCCATGGCTGATCAGCATCTGCATTAGTAATATTTTTCGTATAATCCGCCATCGCACCAGTTCCGGAAATCGTCAATGTTCCAGACGATTTATCAAAGCTCCACGTCACATGATCATTTTCTGTCGCTCCGCATGTCCCGGAAGTCACAGCACTTGTCGTACCGCTCTCAGCACTGCTTCCAGTGCCGCCTGTCGCATCCGCGAAACTAAACGACGGGATCATGGTCACCAGCATCATCAGACTCAGCATCAGTGCCAGTACTAATTTTCTCTTCTTCATCGTTTTTTCCTTTCAATCCTACTATAACTACCGTTTTATTGCTACTCACCGCTGTCATCATGGTTCTCTGTCATACGCTGCGCGCCCCGTTCTCTTCGCCGCTTGTTCTGATAATACAGACTCCGGCTGATCCCCGCCATCTCGCAAAGATGGGTCACACAGTTCCGGCATTCTTCCTTCTCTGCCACGTCGCTTATGATCTGGCAGATCACCTCTTGTTCTCTTCCCTCCGGGCTTAACCGGATACCTCTTCTGCAAAGCTCCTGAAAAAACTCCACTTCCGCCCGCAGCATCCGTATGGTCTTTTCCTGCTCCCTGCAATGGTCTACAAGCTTCTTCTTATTGCTTTGGATCTGCTCCGGGTCGTACGCCTGCTCATTCCCATATTTTCCTTTATGCAAAACAGCCTCCCGGCTTCCCAGCGTCCCGCTTTCATAAGATTCCTTCCAGCGGGCACAAGCTCTCTCGATCCTCTTCGATCCCAGCATGTCGATATCAAAGCCTGCATCCCGAAAGATCTGCACCGGGCGTCTTCCTGCAGTATATTCTCTCATAAAGAGCTGCTTGAATTCTCTGGAATAGGAGATACTCGTCCGGTTAACATCTGCCACATATGGATTTTGAAGCAGGCGATCCATCTCTTCTTCAGTGAATCTCCCTCGCCCCATGCAAAGCCCCCTTTCCTTTTTCCTTTGACAAAATGAATATTTTGTCCGCGACCTAAATTGAAATAACAGAAGATCCGCTGTATTTAAACATCAGGCGTCCTGATCCTGGTCGATCATCAGGATTTTTTACAAAGAAGGAATGCGGGATCAAAAAAGTCTGATCGGAAATGCTTTCGGATATGCCAAAAAATCGTTCTGGTTTTCTCGGAACGATTCTTTTTCATACGACAGGACAGAACGTCAACCCCCCTAAGTTAACAAAACTTATATAGAATTTACACGTTACAGCTTGCAGCCATCAGGGGGGTATGGTAATATAGTATTGTTAATTAAGTAGTAAATTAGTCAACATTTACAGAAAAGAGGACAAAATATTCATTTTGTCTGCTGCACCAGCCCAAGGCGGGCTATTTTTTTTGCATAAACATCTTCGGTGGATAC
>CAKQXD010000004.1 GCA_934281605.1 uncultured Clostridia bacterium
CAGAGGTCGCGTATCTCTTTCCCTATGGCTGTTAAAAGTGCAGGACAGTTTCCTGCAGTAATTTTCATGACGCCTTGCGTTCCGCCGTACCAGAAGATATCTGGATCGAAGTTTTCTGTTACGGTCGGTACTTTTGCTTTTTTCGTTTCAGCATTTTCATCCGAGTCGTCCCCGTCTGAGTCTTCATCGGCCGCCTGTATCGTTGCAGTCTTTACCTTCTTTTTCTTTGAGGTTTGTTTCGTCCCGTCGACATATTTCCGGCTCATCTGAAAGACTTTGTTGCCGTCTCCATCATATGTCGCTGCAAGCAGGATCTGGCCTCCTTTTGTTACGCTTCGGAGGCGGTTTTCGGTGTCGTAGCTGTAGACGGTGGATTTGCCTTTTGTCTTTTTTTCGATCAGGTTTCCGTTATCGTCGTAGACGTACTTTATTTTATCGCCTGTTTTGGAGTTTTTCTCTGCGATTACTTGATTATCCTTGTTATACGTTACGGTGATGGGAGCGTCCTTATTGGAATGTCGGCTTTGATCGACTTGACCGAGACCTCCTGACGGGGGACGACTGATCTGCTGCTTACTATGTATCTCACAGTCTAAATCAATATGAAATCACTCGCAGATCGGGTCAGACCGCTGGTGATCGTCGCAGGCAGATTTGTCGGCTTGCTCGCAGAAATCAGGGTGTCCTATGAAACTCACGCCTCCAGCGCTCAAACATCATAGGACACCATCTGATTTCGTGGCTCGCTTCGCCGGAATCTGCTCTGCTCCGATCAAGGCGGTCTTTTCTGCCCTGCGAGTGATTTATTTTGATCTATCATTGATAAAATATAGCTTCATACATATATTTCACCTTAATTACTTTCCAAAGAATAAACCATTATTGGAATATTATTAGGAGGATCATATACATAAATACGCTTACATTCGGGACATCTCCATACTTCATATTTGGGAGATGGAATCAACCAAGGATGTATAACATCATCTTTACAAATTTCATCCCATTCATAATCAGAGTATACTATCAATTCAATATTGTTAGGAACACTTTGATTATTTAGATTTTTCCCGCATTTACATGTCATTTTTGCCATGTAAGATCACCTCCTATAAATACCTTCATTTGTCCAAATTTCAACCTTTCCTGGCAACTTTCCCTTTAAACTGCCTTCTGCACGATCTACAATAATTTTAGCGTTTTTTAAGGTTATCGTTGTTTTCCTCGCATCAATTATTACGGTTGTTGCTCCTTGAGAAAAGCCTTCTCTAATTCTCTTGACTGGAGTATTTAAGCTAGAACCATTTAAAGTTTTTAATTCCGTTTTTTCTCCATTTACAAAAAAATCAGGTGTTTTTTCATTAACTTTCTTTGATCTTGGGATAATTTCTACATTCTTTCCCTGCTCAAGTAAATTATCAATAACTTTCTTTTCATCTACAGTTAAGCCTTTTAAATCACCTTTTAATGATCCTTTCGTTATTTTCTTAACTGCACCTGATGAAACTTTCTTAGCAATAGCTATCTCCGCAATATCAACACTGATATTTCCCGCAGTATAAGCCAGTCCATTCTTCTTCACCATATCCGGGTAGTAGTTTAACAGTCCTTTCAATGAACGCTTCGGATGAAGTAAACTACTGCCCAAAGACTTAGATGTCTCTTTCAAAATTCCAAAGGTGAGATCTCCATTACCACTGATAAACGATCGTGCTAAGCCTTTGTATTGACCATATAAATTACTTCCGGCTCCTTTAAGATATCTTTTTACTGCACCATTCTTTTTCTTTGGTGTTAAGGCTTTCGATATCTTTCGATCAATTCCTGTAACCTTTCTCATTACTTTAGCAGAGCCACATTTAACCGAATTTTTCAATGCCGTTGCTTTATCCTTTAATGCACGGTAATTTTTCTTTGTGCTCTTCCAGCGTCCTTTCATATAGGACTTGAAGTTCTTCCAAGCCTTTGGTCCATTCCATTTTAAAGTTGTCTTTTTCTTTGACGCAGCTTTCTTCTTGCTCGGACTCTTCTTTGTGGTCGTTTTCTTATTACTCTTCGGCTTAGTCTTCTTGATAGCTTTCTTGACTGCCTTGGCTGCTTTCTTGACTACTTTCTTCGTGCTTGCCTTCTTGGCTTTTTTCTTATCGCCTCCCGGGTCGTTGCCGTTGACTGGGTCGTTTTCGGCGTAGATATAGCGGTTCTGGCTGAGTGGATTTGTCAGGTCGCCTTCGTTAGTATCCTGACTGGTGAAGGTTCCTGTTTCAGGGCTGTAGTGACGCTGGCGCAGGTACTGCAGGCCCACTTCTTCTATGTATTCCTCTCCATTATACCCCCACAGAACGTCGTTGTCACTGAGGCCGTTATCGTTTTGGGCTTCTAACGGAGTCTTGGATGTTCCTTCTTTTCCTTCGGCGGTCATTTCTCCAAATGGATCGTAGCTATAGGATTCTGCTACAGATCCATTGCGAACAGTTTCTGCTACATTCCCCTGCCCATCATACAGGTACGAATAGTCTCCGGCCTTTTGTTCAGTATATTTTACCGCTTCTTTGGTCAAGTCTCCGCTGATCCTGCTATCGGTCTCTCCGTAAACGTAGCTTGCTTTTTCTTTGCCGTCCTGGTCATACTGGTACATTACCTGTGCGTTTTCGTTGAAGTTGGTGTCGTTCAGGTAATTGGTGATGTCCCAGGTCACGAGGGTGGCGCGTTCTGTTCCGGGTACTACGATCGTAGTCATCTGGTTTGCGGTCAGTTTATCGCCGCCTGTGTCAGGACTTTCTCCATCTGCGGTCTTCGCAGAGTTTCCGCCCATGTCGATCTGGGTATAGTCCCCTGTCACGAAAGTTTTAAAGCCGTGCCAGAGGTCTCTGATTTCTTTTCCGATCGCAGTCAGAAGTGCTGGGCACTGGCCTACGGTGAGTTTCATGACGCCCTGAGTTCCGCCGTACCAGAAGATATCCGGGTCGAAGTTTTCTTTTACGGTCGGTACTTTTGCTTTTTTCGTTTCAGCATTTTCATCCGAGCCGTCCCCGTCAGAGTCGTCGTCTGCGGCCTGTATCGTCGCAGTCTTCACTCGTTTTTTCTTGCCTTTTTGTTTTGTCCCGTCGACATACTTTCTAGTCATCTGGAACACCTTATTTCCATCCCCATCATATGTCGCTGCGAGCAATATCTGTCCGCCTTTTGTTACGCTTCTCAGTCGGTTTTCGGTGTCGTAACTGTAGACGGTGGATTTTCCTTTTGTCTTTTTTTCGATCAGGTTTCCGTTATCGTCATAGACATACTTTATTTTATCCCCAGTTTTGGAGTTTTTCTCGGAAATGACCTGGTTGTCTTTGTTGTAGGTTACGGTGATGGGAGCGTCCCTATCGGAATGTCGGCTTTGATCGACTTGACTGAGACCTCCTGACGGGGGACGGTTGATCTGCTGCTTACTATGTATCTCACAGTCTAAATCAATATGAAATCACTCGCAGATCGGATCAGACCGCTGGTGATCGTCACAGGCAGATTTATCGGCTTGCTCGCAAAAATCAGGGTGTCCTATGAACTCACGCCTCCGGCGCTCAAACAGCATAGGACACCATCTGATTTTGTGGCTCGCTTCGCCGGAATCTGCTCTGCTCCGATCAAGGCGGTCTTTTCTGCCCTGCGAGTGATTCTTATTTTGGTTTAGTTTGGTGAGATACAAAACAAACATGCATTATCATTTGTTTTCCAAATCATGTAAATAATTTAACAAACGAACAAACGCTCGCGCATTCATTAAATCCGGATTAAGATTTTTCATTTCACTAAGATACTTTATTACAGCATTGGTTATTTCTTGATAAAAAGAATCATAATTTTCCATCGTATCCAATGAAGGTTCATAAACG
The DNA here is from genome assembly GCA_934281605.1 of uncultured Clostridia bacterium. GTDB lineage: Bacteria > Bacillota > Clostridia > Peptostreptococcales > Anaerovoracaceae > Lentihominibacter. The sequence goes on from CAKQXD010000004.1 coordinate 3,879, forward strand.
GGATCATGAATTTGGCTGGTAAGTAAAAGAGCTTCGGTTTCTCGAGGATCACTAGCTCTAGCTACATTAAGGCAAATCTGTGTTTTTTCCCTCTTGATTTCAAGCCAGCGATCAACATATTCGATAACGCGAATGGCTACATAATTCGTTTTTTTACTTTGAAACAGATATAATGCCTCTAGTAACGAAGAAAACCAATAATCAAGAGACTCTCCACCCAATAATTCTTCCGGCATAAAAAAATCACAATACTCTCCCTCTATATGATCTCCAAACCGCAATTCAAAATATCCCGAAACATCTTCTCCCCACTGATCAAATTCATTCGCAGAGATACTTCGCCAATACTCTTTGTCAAAAATTGTAAATCTTATTTTCATAACACTACACCTACTTTGCTAATCTCCATAATTCCTGATAAGAATACTTATAATCGCCATATGCAGATTTTAACTGCCCATTTGTATCATAATATAAAGTTATTTTTTCTCCCTTATAAAAGAAAATATATTTATTTCTTTGAGCATTCTCTTTATATGCCTGCCGATGTCCATAAAGTACCGCTTCTTCAACTAAACTTTTATCCCAATTTTTATTAAAAAAAGTTTTCCCTTCATCCAGTTGCTTTAATACTGCATCTTTTGATTTATGAGGTAATTGCTTAGCATAAACTGAAGGAATATGACGATTAACTATATGACCCATCCTACCCTTTGATATAGTTGTCCCAGTAATTGCGCCACCCATATCCGAAATCGTTCCCATTACGGTTGATGGTACTGCTAAAGTAAATCCTATCTTAAAACCCTTTTTTACAGCCGGTGGAAGTTTAACTCCTGTTTTTATAAGTTTTTGTAAGCCTTTTAATCCCTTACTTACAAGGCTTGTCCCTCGGGATGCCGTGATCGCTCCAGAGCCTCCAGCCATTACACCTCCGGCAGTTCCAGTAGATACTAATCCTCCTCCTATTGCTGCTACTGGCAAGGAAACTCCTATAATCTTAGTTGATTTCGTCTGCTTCTGCTTCAAGAATTTCTTTTTGGATATCTTGCTGTTGCTTTTCACATATCCATTGTATTGACTGGTAAGCAGCATCTTATTGCTCAAGTTGGATTTTTTCTTCTTACACGTAACTGACTTCTTTAATGCAGTTGCTTTATCTCTTATTACAGTATAAGCCTTTTTTATGCCCTTCTTTGTGCTTTTCCAGCGTCCTTTCATATAGGACTTGAGGTTCTTCCAAGCCTTTTTCCCATTCCACTTTAAAGTTGTCTTTTTCTTACTCGGACTCTTCTTGCTGGTCGTCTTCTTATTTGTCTTTTTACTTGTTTTCTTCGAAGACTTGCTCGACGACTTCGCGGATTTTTTGCTTGTCTTCTTCGTGCTTGTCTTCTTGGCTTTCTTCTTATCGCCTCCCGGGTCGTTGCCGTTTACTGGGTCGTTTTCGGCGTAGATATAGCGGTTCTGGCTGAGTGGATTTGTCAGGTCGCCTTCGTTGGTATCCTGACTGGTGAAGGTTCCTGTTTCAGGGCTGTAGTGACGCTGGCGCAGGTACTGCAGGCCCACTTCTTCTATGTATTCCTCTCCATTATACCCCCACAGAACGTCGTTGTCACTGAGGCCGTTATCGTTTTGGGCTTCTAACGGAGTCTTGGATGTTCCTTCTTTTCCTTCGGCGGTCATTTCTCCAAATGGATCGTAGCTATAGGATTCTGCTACAGATCCATTGCGAACAGTTTCTGCTACATTCCCCTGCCCATCATACAGGTACGAATAGTCTCCGGCCTTTTGTTCAGTATATTTTACCGCTTCTTTGGTCAAGTCTCCGCTGATCCTGCTATCGGTCTCTCCGTAAACGTAGCTTGCTTTTTCTTTGCCGTCCTGATCGTACTGGTACATTACCTGTGCGTTTTCATTGAAGTTGGTATCGTTCAGGTAGTTTGTGATGTCCCAGGTCACGAGGGTGGCGCGTTCGGTGCCAGGTACTACGATCGTAGCCATTTCATTGGCAGTTAATGTATCTCCGCTTTTTTCCTCCCCGTCGGCGTTCTTCGCGGAGGTTCCGCCCATGTCGATCTGGGTATAGTCCCCTGTCACGAAGGTTTTAAAGCCGTGCCAGAGGTCGCGAATTTCTTTTCCGATCGCAGTCAGAAGTGCCGGGCACTGGCCTGCGGTGAGTTTCATGACGCCTTGGGTTCCGCCGTACCAGAAAATATCCGGGTCGAAGTTTTCTTTTACAGTCGGGATTTTGGCCTCGCGGTTGGTCTCATTGGAGGCTGTTTCATCCGAATCCCCGTCGGAGTCTTCGTCCGCCGCCTGTATCGTCGCGGTTTTCACTCGTTTCTTTTTACCCTTTTGCTTTGTCCCTTCGACATATTTTCTAGTCATCTGGAACACCTTATTTCCATCCCCATCATATGTCGCTGCGAGCAATATCTGTCCGCCCTTCGTCACGCTTCTCAGTCGGTTTTCGGTATCGTAACTGTAGACGGTGGATTTTCCTTTTGTCTTTTTTTCGATCAGGTTTCCGTTATCGTCGTAGACGTACTTTATTTTATCTCCGGTTTTGGAGTTTTTCTCTGCGATTACTTGATTATCCTTGTTATACGTTACTGTGATGGTTCCTTCATTTCCGCCTTTTGTAACGGACATTCTGCTTCCGGCTGCGTTGTAGGTGTAGGTGGTTGTGCGGAGGGTTCCGTCTGTGTTTTTGGTGTAACCGCTAAGCTGCCCTGCTTTATCGTAGGTGAAGGTGGTGATGGTTTTGGTTCCTTCCTGCTGGGCGGTTTCTTTGGTGATGCGGTCTTCTTTATCGTATTCGTAGGCATAGGTAGAGACTTCGGTGCCTTTGCTGGTGTTTTTCAGTTCCACCAGGTTATTGTTGGCGTCGTAAGTGTAGGTGCTTTCGGTGCCGTCGGATCTCTTGCAGCTGAGGATGTTTCCTGCTGCGTCTACGGTAAAGTCTGCTGTGATGCCTTTGTTATCGGAGACTCTTGTGATGTTGTCTTCGGTATCGTATCCGTAGGTGACTTCTCTTCCTTTCGGATAGGTGATCTTTTCGATGCGGTCGTATTCGTCATAGGCGTAGGTCAGCTTCTGACCGTTTCCATCGGTGTAGCTTTTGACTCTTCCAAGCTCATCGTAGGTTGTATGGCTTTTGCCGGATTCGTCGTCCATCTCGATCCGGTTTCCGGATGCGTCATAGCCGTACACGATGGATTTGCTGCCGTCAGAATACTCTTTTTTAAGAAGGCTTCCGAGGACGTCGTAGTCGTAGGTGATCTTTGTCTTATCCGGATTTACTTTGGCCGTAAGGTTTCCTGCGGCATCGTAAGTAAAGCGGGTGGTTTTGCCTTCCGGTGAGGTTTCTTTGGTGAGGTTGCCCGCCTTATCGTATTCATATTTCGTCTGCTGATCGCCGCCTTCGATCTTGTCGGTCAGCTGATCCAGCTTGTTGTACCGGTAGGTGACGCTTCTTCCTTCTGCGTCTTTGGCGCTGGTGAGATTGCCCGCCTTATCGTAGGTGTAGCGCATCTCTTCGCCCATCCGGTTTTCGGCTGCAGTCTGATTTCCTTCTTCGTCGTAAGCACTCTTCGCAGAATTCCCCTTGGCGTCGATCTCTTCGATCAGATTACCCTCCGCATCGTAGCGGTATCCTGTCTTTCTCTTTAACGGATCGATGACGGATATGATATTGCCGTTTTTATCGTACTCATAGCTGGTGGTATTACCCTTAGCCGTAGTCTCTGTAAGGAGTCTGCCGGTCTTATCGTAGGTATATTTTGAGGTCTTTTCCTTCTGCTGTTCTTCTGCCAGGTTTCCTGCGGCGTCATAGCTATAGCTGATCTCGGCAAGGCTGGATTCCTTTTCGCTGGTCACTTTACCGGCCTTATCGTAGGTATACTTGATCTTACCTCCTGTAGGATACTGGATCTCGGTGTTGTTTCCGGCTTCATCGTAAGAGAAGCGTGTTACAGCGCCTTTGCCGTTTTCTTCTGTCAGGACCCGGTGTCCTTTATCGTAGGAATAGGTATTGACGTTTCCGCTCTCTTCCTTTTCTTTCTCCACGTTGCCAAAGGCGTCATAAGACCAGGTCCGCTCCGCCCCTTCGCTGGTGTTCATCTTGCGGATCCGTCCTGCCTTATCGTAGAGATATTCTGTTCTATAGCCGTTATCCTTCGTTTCTGTAAGGCGCTTTCCATCAAGGCTGTAGGTATAGGTGGTCTCCGCTCCGGAAACGGTAGTCTCCGAGATGGTGTTTCCCTGGGTATCATAAGCAAAGCGTTCCGTGCCGCCTCTTGGATGGATGGTCGCTGTGAGATTTCCCGCCTTATCGTACTGGTTTTCCGTTACCGCGCCTCGTGCGTCCTTTACCTTTACTTCATCGCCTCTTCCGTTATACAGATATTCGGTCACTCCGCCCTCCGGATCGGTTTCCGTCAGGGTATTTCCTTCGGCATCGTAAGTGTACCTGGTTACGCCTCCTTCTTCATCGGTCTCGGAGCTCACCTGATTTAAAGCGTCGTAGGTATAGGTGTATTTGCTTCCGTCTGCGCCGGTCTCCTCCGTCAGGTTTCCTGCCTTATCATAAAGGTATGCCTTATGGGATCCTTCCGGATCGGTCTCCCCTGTGGTGTTTCCCCGCAGGTCATAAGTATACTTGTATGTCCTGTCTTTTGGAAGGGTCTCTGAGGTAAGCCGCCCCGCCTTATCGTAGGTATAGGTCGTTTCGCTTCCGTCGTTTTCCGTCATCTGGATCATCTGATCCTTCACATCGTATTCGTAGCTTACCTGGTCCTGATCAAAGCTTACTTCCTGGGTGAGATTCCCATACGCATCGTAGCTGTAGCTTGCCGTTCTTGCTGCTGCATCCTTTTCTTTGATGAGGTTACCCTGCTTATCGTAGGTGAACCTGCTTTCGTTTCCGGCATTATCCTTCTGCTTTGTAAGATTGCCCGCCTTATCGTATTCATAGGTCTTTACGAGACCCTCTGCGTCCTTTTCCTCTGTGAGGCGGCCGTAGGAATCGTATTTGCTCTCTACCTTTCCGCCATCCGGGCTTTCGCTTACAACAGCATTTCCGGCAGCATCGAATTTCTCTTTGTAAACGCCCTTTTCTTCATCCACCTGCTGGGTCAGGTTATCCGCCTTGTCATAGGTATAGTGGACCGAATAGCCTCTGCGATCCGTCTCTTTGATGAGACGCTCTGCGCTGTCGTAAGTGGAAACGGAGGTATTTCCTGCAGCATCGGTAGTCTTTACCAGCTGCCCGATCCCGTCGTATTCATATTTCGTGGTGTTGCCGTTTTCATCGGTTTCGCTGACAAGATCCCCGTTTTTGTTATAGGTATAGGAAACTACGCCGCCTTCCGCATCGGTCTTCGTCGTAATATTGCCCTTGCCGTCATAGGCGAAGCTGGTGGTGCCGCCTTCTTCGTCGGTCTCGCTGATTTTCCGTCCCGCCTTATCGTAGGTATAGCTTTTCACCGTTCCTGCAGCGTCGGTCTGGGAAAGAAGGTTTCCGGCCTTATCGTAGGTATACGAAGCCTTTCTGCCGTTAGAATCCATTTCCGCAAGGAGGTTTCCCGTCTTATCGTATTTCAAAGCGCGCAGCAGCCCTGTGCTTTCCGTCACGCCGATGAGTCTGCCGCGAACGTCGTATTTATTCTCCGTTACTGCACCGTTACCGTCAGTTTCGGTGAGCACATTGCCGTTGGCGTCATAAGTAAAGGTAGATGTACCGTCTGCTCCGGTCTGCTTCACCAGATTTTCGCTGCGTCCGTCATACTCATAGGTCGTCTCGCCTCCGATGGGATCCGTCTCTTTGGTGAGCCTTCCGATCCCGTCGTATTCATAGCGGGTAACATTTCCTTCTCCATCGGTCTCGCTGGTCTTGTTTCCCTCGCTGTCATAAGTCTTTGTGACCGTGATCCCCTCGGCGTTGGTTTCCGATACTTCATTGCCATTGTAATCGTACTGATAGCTCACCTTGTCTCCGTTGCCGTCGGTGATGGAGAGGATATTGTTCATGCCATCATAGGTAAGGCGGCTGACGTTTCCTTCCCCGTCGGTGATCCGGATGCAGTTACCCGCCTTGTCATAGGCGTACTGCTCGGAAAATCCTCCGGTTGTCCAGATGCCGGTCTTCTTTCCCGCAGGGGAGTAGATGGTCTTTTCCTCTACGCCTTCTGCGTTGACCGTGCTCACTTCCCGCCCCATGGCGTCGTACCAGGTGACCGTGCTGTTACCGTTTTCATCGGTGAAGGTTTTAGAAGATGTCCCGTCATAGGCAGTTTGGGTCTTTTCTCCTTCTTCATTTACCGAAGAGGTTTCTCTTCCGTATGCGTCGTAGGTATAGCGCACGCAGCTTCCATCTGCAAAGGTTTCGCAGACGATATTTCCCTGCTTATCGTAGTCGTACTTCGTGGCGTTTCCTTCGCCATCGGTATCTTCTATGAGGTTATGGTCTTCATCGTAAGCACCGGTGCTGACATTGCCGTTCGCATCGGTTTCTTTCGTGAGATTTCCCGCCTCATCGTATTCATATGTTACCGTATTTCCGGCAGCGTCGGTTTCCTTTACAAGATCGTTTCTGTCGTTATATACCCTCTTATCGCTGCCTTCGCTGGTTTTACGGCTTTCCGTCCGCATCCGCTCATCGAAGGTATACGTCCGGTCGTTACCATCGGCGTCTTCGATCCGGGTTTTGGACTTGTCATAGGAAAGCTTTGATACGCCGCCTTTAGCGTCCACCTGTTTTACGACTCTGCCGTACTCATCGTAGGTATTGGTGATCTGGCGGACGTTGTTTCCATCCCGCCACGAGGTCATATGGCCTTCTTTATCGTATTCATAGCGGATGGTATCCCCGTCTTCATTGGTAAAACTGGTCAGGAGATTGTCTTTATAGGTATATTTCAGGGCGTATCCTGCCGGGGTCACGATCTGACTGATCTGACCGTCATCACCTATCGTGATCTGATAGACCTTTCCGGACGGCGTGGTGATGTCTTTCAGCTTCATATCATCCGTATAGGAGAGCTTCGTGCTCAGGTTCCTTTCATCGGTGATGGAGGAAAGAAGCCCGTAGGCGTTGAATCCTCTCTTTTCTCTGCTGTCCTCATCTTCAATGACATACTTTTTGTCCTGAGGATCCTTTGCAGAAATCGTAGATAAGCTCAGCTCCGGTGCAAGCTCGCAGCTGTAGCCATCCTCATCTTTTTCAAAGCGCAGCCTTCTGCCATCGCCTGTATAGTAGAGAAAGTCTTCTCCATCCTTTGCAAGACTCTCTTCAAAAGCGCCGCTCCAGCCGTACCCGAAAAGACCCCGCGTTTTATCTCCTACGGAGTTGTAGGTCCGATCCAGGGTGAAATTTTCCGTATAATCCGTGTTCTCCGCGTCGGTCTGCTCAAACATGAAGTTTCCCGTCGAGGTGTTCACCGGCTCCAGATCGAAGTCGCTGCAAAGCCCCCGTCCAAGGTTGGCGTAGATGATGTCGTCTGCGTGATTTGGATCAAGATCAGCCGGTCTGCTGTAGGCACTGTCTTTATTCTGCTTCGGATTTCGTATGAAGATAGAGCTCCCTTCCGTGCCAAGATAGTCCGCCGGGCGGTTATCTGCCACGATCTGAGACAGGCTCACCCCGTAATAGTTTGCCACATATGGATAGGTATCCTTTTTATCAAACTCGTAGATGATGAACTCATCGCTGGCCCCCTCCGGGGTGCTCCCGGATGCTCCCGCGCCCTTAGCATAGATCCGGTACGGGGTCGTAAGTTCGAATTTAGACGCAGGGATCCCCTTGGTCTGCCAGTTGGACTCATGGATCCCGGTGTATCCCAGACGGTAGGAGATCTCTTCATCCGTCTCCATCTTCTTCGTATCCGGGTAGCGTTTTCCCCAGTCGGTCACCGGGAACTTCCCGGCGTAAATATCTTCTGTCTTTTCACTTTCCCGAAGCGCCCAGCTGCAGGTAAGCTGCGGACGCATGATGCCATCGGCAAGAAGTCCGGTAAACAGCTGCACGCCATCCTCCTGATCGGTCAGAGGCCGCAGGTTGATTTTAGGCTCCTCCAGCGGGTAGTTTTCATCTACGGCATTAGGAACCGTCCACTTGATATCCATATACAGCGGAAGCTTGGTAGTCGGATTTCCCGGACCGGAAAAGCACACAGCATCCTGATCTTCTCTGACAGGGGCAAGCACCAGTCCCATGTTGGGGCTTCCATCCATCCACTGCCGGACAGCCGTCGTGATATCGAAGGTCTTCCATTCATTAGCAGATACATCCTGCGGCTCTGCGATAATGCTGTAGGAGACCGGTTTATTGTTCCAGGTATAGTCGGCTCCGCCCTTCCAGCCGTCGTGCACCATCTTGCAGTACACCTTCGTTCCCGCTTTCGGGCTTCCCCGGAATTTATATATCCTAAAATCTGCACTGACGATAGCGTCCTCCGGCAGATCCAGATTCTTCGCCAGGTTTTGAAAATCGTATTTGATCTTGATAAAAGAGCGAGTCGCTCCATAATATGCACCGTCGGTCGCACCGATCAGAGAGCCGTTTTCATAGCCCGCATAAAGGTAGGTCACCTTCCTGTGATTCACATTGGGACCTGCGGCAAACTTTTTCGTACCATGACCGTTTTCCACCAGGTGCCACTCCATATTGGACTTCGAAAGATTGATGGTCGCAGTCGGATCGATGGTGACAGGATATACCCGCTCCGGCGCAGAAAGCCACTGCTGATCCGGCTGGATGCTTAGGATCTGCTTTCCGTCCTTTTCCGTAAGCTTCATACTGATCCCGCAGCTGACCTCGCCCGCTGCATCATACATTTCCGGCGCATCGATCTGACAGAAAGCAACTTCCTTTGTCTTCTTGCCTTCCTTCACCCTTTCGTAAGCGATCAGGCTGTTTTCCTCGACCCGGTATTCCAGTTCCTTTCCCTCCGGATTTTCTGCCGTCAGCTCGTAGTCAAAAGAAGTCAGCGCAACCGGCTGCATCAGGATGATATCTTCCTTGATGTAGGAAGAAAACGCCGTATACTGCAGGTCGATCCCCTCTGCTGCGTCGTTATACCGGATGGCGTTATCCTGTACGGCCCCGTCTTTCAGGCTTGCAAAGAGCGGCTTTAAACGGATCTGGTAGTCTTCCTGATCGATGGTGACTTCCTTTCCGTTTTTCGGCAGCTTGATCTCATAGGCATTTTCCTTGTTGACATAGCTGCCCCAGCTTTTCTTTAAGGTGTTGTCAATCTCTTTTTCCCGGCCCTTTTCATCCGTATACAAAAGCGGCTCGCTGCTGATCCTCGTAACATAGGTATTTGCACTGGTCTGGTATGTGGTGCTGTTTTCATCTCGTTTGATCACAGTGCCGTCAATATCAGAAGGAGCTTCTTCAGAAAGCTCCGGCATGCGAAGCGCGTCCGCATCCTGCTTTGCCGTATTCTTAGACGCATCCTTTGCAGGAGTTTCGCTCCCCTTCGTTTCTTCTTCCTGCTTTTCTTTGTCTTCGTCGAACTTTCTGCTCTGCTCCGCAAGCTGCTGTTTGGCTTTTAAGCTGTCGTTTTGCGCTGCAAAGACCCCGGATGGGAGCAGGGTAAAGCTCATGATAAATACCATCAGAAAACAGATGGCAGCTCTTCTCTTTTTCATATTTTTAAGATCCCGTCTGATCATCTTCCCGCTCCTTTCGTGAATATGCCAAGTCCCGTCTTATATACAAGGTACGTCCCTGCACTTCCAAGCAGGGTAAAGACTATGACCTGCAGGATCCTTTGCAGGATCGCAATGCTTAGGAATGAAAAGGCCGCAGTAAAGATCAGTCCCGCTGCAGCAGACGCCAAAATGATGAGCAGGACTTTCCAATAGCCGGTCTTGACGGCTGCCAGCCCTGCCCGGATCGTCCGGCTAAATGGCAGATCCGAAAGAGAAAAAGCCAGAAGCTGCAGCACAAATATCGGCAAGGCCGCTACGCTGAGTACTGTCGTGATAATATCTATGATCAGTTTAATGGTACTGTAAAAAAGGAGATTTCCTAAGAAAAAATACAGGGCGGAAGAAATCACGCCGCAAAGAAGAAAATATGCGAGCGCTGCCGCTGCGAAGACGCATCCGTACACACCTGCCCGCTTTAAGTGAAAAGAAAAAGATCTCTGCCTGATCTTCCCCGCTCGCACCTGCCGCTCCGCAAAGTACCCGAGAGCTGCGAGAAACAGGATAGCGATCACTGCAGTCAAAACGAAACCTGCCGCTAAAAGAGTGCGCCAGATATCCCGGTGCAGCTCGCCATAACGAAGCACTGCAGGAATCCATGCAAAGCTCAACAGACTCAGCACAAAGCTGCCCAAAAGGGCGCATTTGTACAAGTCATTTTTCAAGAGGCGAGAGAGTTTACGCACTCCCCCACCCGTTGCAATCACTGAATTCATTTCTTCTTCTCTCCCCATTAAATGAATAACTCTGATAGTATCATGTGTTGATTTGTACTTTTCATTCTACAGGATGTTCGAGGGGATTGCAACAAAAAACAGAAGGTGGCATTTTATCGCTAAAGTGCCACCCTCTGTTTCAATATATCGTTCTTTATTAGCTTCTGTTCTGCTGTTCTACCAGCTTGTCTGCACCGTATTTCTTACGGAGGGCTGGTTTTTCGATCTTGCCGGTCGCGTTACGCGGTACTTCTGCGAAGATGATCTTCTTAGGACGCTTGTAGCGCGGCAGCTCTTTGCAGTAGTTCTCGATTTCTTCTTCGGTGCATTCCATACCGTCCTTGACTTCGATGATGGCGCCGGTGATCTCGCCCAGACGCTTGTCCGGTAAGCCGATGACCGCAACGTCTTTCACCTTGTCGTATGCGCTGAGGAAGTTTTCGATCTGTACCGGATAGATATTCTCTCCGCCGCTGACGATAACGTCCTTCTTTCTGTCTACCAGGAAGATGAAACCGTCCTCGTCCTGCATCGCCATATCGCCGGTATAGAGCCAGCCGTCCTTCAGGGCCTTTGCAGTAGCTTCCGGATCGTTGTAGTAGCACGTCATAACGCCAGGACCCTTGACGCAGAGTTCGCCTACATCGCCCTGCGGCACTTCCCTGTCGTTTTCGTCCACGATCCTGCACTGCCAGCGATAGCCCGGAATACCGATAGCGCCCACCTTATGGATGTTTTCCATGCCCAGATGGACGCATCCCGGTCCGGTGGATTCGGACAGACCGTAGTTGGTGTCGTACTGATGGTTCGGGAAATATTTCTTCCAGTGGGTGATCAGGGATGGCGGTACCGGCTGCGCACCGATGTGCATGAGCCGCCACTGATCCAGATCGTAGTCTTCCAGCTTGATGTCGCCGCGGTCCAGGCTGTCGAGGATGTCCTGCGCCCACGGAACCAGCAGCCATACGATGGTGCAGTGTTCCTTGGAAACGGCGTCCAGGATGATCTCCGGCGTGGTGCCCTTGAGGAGCACGGCTTTGCTGCCGGCGCACAGGCTTCCCATCCAGTGGAATTTCGCACCGGTGTGGTAGAGCGGCGGAATGCAGAGGAACACGTCGTCCCGACTCGTCTCGTGGTGCTTCTGTTCCATCTGTGCGGCCTGCATCAGACTTTCGTGGTTATGTAAAATCGCCTTCGGGAATCCCGTGGTTCCCGAGGAGAAGTAAATCGCTGCGTCGTCGTCATCTTCCAGGCGTACCAGCGGCGCCTGGCTGGAGCAGTCTGCCACCAGCTCCCGGTAGCTTTCTGCAAAGGTCGGACATCCGTCTCCCACGTAGATCAGGAGTCTGCCCTTGCTCAGCTCTTCTTCGATGGATTCGATACGTCCGATGAATTCCGGTCCGAACATGAGGATGTGAACTTCCGCCAGGTCTGCGCAGTATTTGATTTCGTCCGCAGAAAAGCGGAAATTGAACGGCACTGCAATAGCGCCTGTCTTCAAGATCCCGAAATAGATCGGCAGCCATTCCAGAGAGTTGAACATGAGGATGGCAACTCTGTCGCCCTTCTTGATTCCTCTGGAAAGCAGCATGTTGGCTACTCTGTTGGCCTTTTCGTCAAAAATGCTCCAGGTGATTTCTCTTCGATACGGGGTCGAGGAGGTCTGTTGTACCAGATCGTACTCCTTCCATGTAGTTTTTCTGTGATCCTTTAACATCGGATTCAGCTCTACCAGCGCGACTTCGTCGCTGTAAAGCTTGTGGTTTCTTTCTAGTAAATCGGTTACCGGCATGGTCTCCCCGTCCTTTCATTTCTTATATAAAATACAGCTTGCACCCGAAAGCACAAGCTGTATTTATCCTACCATATATTTGCTGTAAGGTCAATGCGACGCGGCTATTTACTGCCGTTTCATGGAATCTGCATTTTTATTTTTAAGACTCAATTTTTATAATCTTACTAAATTCCAAGTTCCTCATCTGATACTAGCTCTTCCTTCCTTAAGTCCTCTGAAAACTGGATATCATTCAGTTTAAACAATCTCCGAAAAACGGATAATGGAAACGAATGGATTCGATTATTATATTTTGCTATTTGTCTTGTCAATTCAGTTCTGGCATTTAATTTCATTTGTTCTGCTGACTCCAGTTGATGTAATAATTTCTGAGTATGAATATTAGATGCCAATTCTGGATATGTCTCAAGCACCACTTTAAAATCAGAACTATTTCTTACTGCTGGAAAAGACTTTCTTGCTTGTGCAAATTCCCCATATACAGCGACTTCACTTTCTCGATATTTATCGGTTACACGTTCTGCTTTATCAATCAGTGAATCCATGATCTCATTCGTTGAAGCAAGGTCAACCCTGCTCTTGTCCACCGCAAATTTAAGTCTCTGTGCTGCATTAAAATCCACGATCACGTTAACTATTATTGTTAAAGCCAACGCAATGCATGTTATTGGTAAACCCCACTTTTCATCAATCGTTGCATCAGGTCCGTCTCCTACCGCAGGAAGAAACGAACATGCTATCGCTGTAACAAGAATCCAAGCAAGAACAAAAGCTACTGCAAGTTTCACCAATTGCAACAGTAAACTATTTTTGATTACGTTGTTCACACGATCATCCTTTTTATTATCCATTACGTCAGCAACCTCCCCCTGCACTAAAACTCTATCTTCATGTCATATATCAAGTATAACTTACAAGATTAGCTTTTGCAATGGATTTGTTTCCATTTGACCAGTACCCCAGCGCGGCTATTTACTGCCGTTTCTCCGATGTTACTCCGACGCTCCATCGGAGTAACACTATTCTAAAACACGACTACCGTTCGTCTTTTTTCGGCATCACCGCGTGCACGATCAGACAGATCACGATGGTCGCGGCCATGTCCGGCAGGGTGTTGCCCACCGGCATGTCGATGTTCATCAGGATCCGGTATAATATGAATCCGATGACCCATACGATCAGGTTGGCGATATTGAACGCCTTGTCGCTGCTGTCTTTCTTGAGGAAGAAGAAGTCTGCGATCTGAATGGCGATCATCGGTGCAAAGACCGATCCGATGAGATACAGGAAATCCGTGATGTTGTCCATCGGATATACGATAGCCGCGATGGTTCCGATCACTGCCACGACGACAGCTGCCGACTTGCCCTTTAACTTTGCAGAAAGGGACTCACTGGAGATCCCTGCGGAGTAGGCGTCCAGGAACGTGGTCGTAACCGTGGAGAACACCACGATCAGCAGAGCTGCGATACCAAGTCCCGCCTTCAGCATGATCTGGGCGATGTCGTATTCGCCTGTATAGATGGCCGCACCCATGCCGATGACGTACATCCAGCAGGAGATCACGCCGTATGTAACAGCGCTTGCCGCCGTCGCCTTGACCGGCGATTTAGCCTCTCTCGTGTAGTCGCTGATGAGTGGCAGCCACGAAAGCGGCATGGCTACCGAAAGCTCTACGGCCGCGCCGAAGGTCAGTCCGTCGTCCGAGATCACGCCGACCGCACCGCCATCTATGAAGATGACTTTGCAGAGGATCAGCGTCAGGACGAACAGCGCACCCATGGCGACCATGTTCACCTTGCCCAGATGGGTCACGCCCACCAAAAGCCATACGACAATGAGGGCGCCGATGATGAGACACCATACCCAGCGTCCCGTGCCCGCTACGCCGTCCGCCGCCAGAGCGCCGTCGTAAATCATGATGGCCGTCCAGCCCACAAGCTGCAGTACATTTAAGAACGAAAAGAGCAGACCGCCCTTCTGTCCGAAGCTCATCTTGACCGTTTCCATGGAGCTTTTACGCACTTTTCCGCCGATGAGCCCCGCCAGAAACAGCATGGTACAGCCGATGATATGGCCCACGATGATGGCGGCGAAGCCCTTTGCAAATCCTAAAGAAGCCAGATAGGTCCCCGTGATGATCTCCGCAATGGAGACCCCCGCGCCGAACCAGATCAGCCCGTTTTCAAAGACCGAAGTACGTCTCTCTCCCACTTAGAGCACCTCCTTAGAAGCCTCCTCGGTAAAGGCGCTTTCGATATCAAAGGTATGATCCATCGGACCGCTGCCCTGCCCCAGATCCAGCCGGGCGCACAGAGCTCCCGTGATGTAGGCTTTGGCACGCTCGATGGACTTTTCCATGGAGTAGCCCTTGGCCAGGTTGGATGCGATGGCGCTGGAAAGGGTGCAGCCGGTGCCGTGGGTATTCGGGTTGTCGATCCGTCTGCCCCGGAACCAGAGCCGGATCATGCCGCTGCAATACAGGTCGCTGGCGTCGTTCACCTTGTGGCCGCCTTTGCAAAGGACCGCGCAGCCGTATTTCTGGCTGATGATCCCCGCAGCCGCCTCCATCTCCGCTTCACTGGTGATGTTCATACCGGACAGAACTTCCGCCTCCGGGATGTTTGGCGTAAGCAGATCCGCCAGCGGCAGCAGCTCAGATTTCAACGTTTCGATGGCGTCGTCGCTGATGAGCTTCGCCCCGCTGGTGGCCACCATGACAGGATCCACCACGATATTTTCTGCTTCGTATTCCTTTAATTTTTCCGCGATCTTGCTGATGAGGGGCGCGGACGCCACCATGCCGATCTTCACGGCGTCGGGACGGATATCCGTGAACACGGAGTCCATCTGCTGTCCCAGAAATTCTGGTGTCACTTCCATAATATCCGTTACGCCGGTGGTGTTCTGGGCAGTCAAAGCGGTGATCGCACTCATGGCATACACGCCATTGGTGGCCATCGTCTTGATATCCGCCTGGATACCGGCTCCTCCGCTGCAGTCACTGCCAGCGATCGTTAATGCTGTTTTCATAAACCTCTCCTTTTATGTTAATTATTCTGTGAGTTCGTCGATGATTCCCTGCACATCTTCCAAAGACTCCAGCGCCAGATCCGCTTCCTTCTGCAGATCCTGCCAGTCGTCATGGCTGGAAGCGTCGTACACGCCTATGGTGTAATATCCGGCGTTGTTGGCCGTCCGCACGGCGTACAGTCCGTCTTCCACAACGCAGGTATCCTCCGGCGTGGTTCCCATGAGAGCCGCCGCCCGGTGAAAGATCTCCGGTTCGTTTTTACTGCCGCCCACTTCGCCGCAGGTAAAAAGCTCCTGAAAATACTTTGCCAGATCCAGCCGTTCCAACGCCGTCCTGATCTGCCGCTTATCGCTGGACGTGGCAACCGTCATGGCAACGCCCTTTGCAGAAAGAGCCGCCAGAAGCTCTCGGACGCCCGCCTTGGCCTGCGCCTCGTCGCGGTAAAATGCATCCACCACATCCAGCACGCCCTGATGGATCTCCGCCTCCGTCTGCGTAAGATCATATGTCTTTTTCAAATAGGCTGCGCCGTCCGCCAGGCTGAGGGAAAAGAGGATCTTGTTGAGCCCCTGCTCCGGCTCCTTGCCCAGGCCCTGCAGGTAGCGCGCGCCCGCCTGATCCCAGATCTTCATGGAGTCCAGCAGCGTCCCGTCCACGTCGAAGATGGCGCCTCGAATGTCTCGTTTTTCTTTTTTATCGGTCATATCATGCTCCTCCTGCCGCCTATTTCTGCAAAGTTTCCACAGGCGCTGCCACGGCTTTCGCCGTCAGGTCATGCAGTTCTCTGGACGCTTCTTTCAGGTCTTTTTGAGCAAAGATGGCGCTGATGACCGCGACGCCGCAGATGCCGCTTCCCGCCAGCTCCGAGACGTTGTCTTTGCTGATGCCGCCGATGGCGATGACCGGGATGCTGACCGCCTGACAAATGTCTTTCAGGGTCTGCGGGCCGACTTCCACAGCGTCGTCTTTGGATCCCGTCGCAAAGACCGCGCCTACCCCCAGGTAGTCCGCTCCGTGAGCCTCAGCCAGTTTGGCCTGTTCTACCGTCTGAGCCGACACGCCAATGATCTTGTCCGGGCCTAATTTTGCCCGCACGTCACCTGCTTCCATGTCGCTCTGGCCCACGTGAACGCCGTCGGCATCCATGGCCAGCGCAATGTCCACGCTGTCGTTGATGACAAAGGGGATCTTGCGGGCATTGCAAAGTTTCTTGATTTCCTTGGCTTCTTCCAGGAAAAGCTCCTGCGCCAGCTCTTTTTCCCGCAGCTGCACGAAGGTGACGCCGCCGTCGATGGCTTGCTCCACCGCCTGATACAGGGTTTCGCCGTCTGCCAGCCACCGCCGGTCGGTCACGGCGTATAATAATAAATCTTTTTTATCGCACTTCATAATTTGCTCCTTTTTCCAGGGTTTCCCCGGTCATATTGTAGATCGCGTCGATGATACGGTTTCTGTATGTGGAGTTGCCGTCGCCGTCTTCCATGCGGCTCCAGCCGATCTCTCCGGCAAGTCCCATGGCGCACACTGCCGCCGCTGCCGCCTCCAGCTTGTTGTCGGGGTTGGCCACCAGGAATGCCGTCATCATGCCCGACAGCTGACATCCCGTTCCGGTGATCCGACCCATCTCGGCTCTGCCGTTGCGGATCACATAGCATTTTTCTGCGTCTGCCACCAGGTCGATGGCTCCGGTTATGGCGATGATGCTTCCGGTTTTCGCTGCAAAGTTCTTGGCAAAGGCTACGGCGTTGTCCAGGGTCGCTTCCGTCACGGCGTCTGCCACATCGGCGTCCACGCCCTTGGTCGTGCCGCTTCCCAGCGCCAGGGTCTTGATCTCGGAAATATTGCCGCGGACTACATCCGGTTTCAGCTCGTCCAGGATCTTAACGGCGGTTTCCGTCCGCAGCTTGCTTGCGCCTGCGCCCACCGGATCCAGCAGCAGGACGTGTCCCAGTGCCTTGGCTTTCTTGCCTGCGATAAACATCCCCTCGATGGTTCTCTTGTTGAGAGTCCCGATGTTGATGTTCAGCCCGCCGCAGATGGACGTGATGTCCTCCACGTCGTCCGGTTCATCGGACATGATAGGGCTGCCGCCGCATGCCAGCAGCACGTTGGCGACGTCGTTTACAGTAACGTAATTTGTAATGTTGTGGACCAGCGGCGACTTCTCCCGCACGTTGTCCATGCATGTTTTGATCATTTTTATACCTCCACACAGATATAGATAACTCTTAAAAGCGCAGAAGAATTGCACTGCGGCTAAAGCCGCGCAATTCTGGCGTTTGAGCCGCGCGCTGTATCAAAGATACAGGCGGCTCATAAAAATTAGCGGACACGCCTTAGAGGCATATCCGCATCAAAAATCAATTCTTCGCATCTTATATGTCCCTACGTTGGCATTATCCAAATCAGGTTTCGGGTCAAGATACACAATCTACTCTCAGCCTGCTTGAGCAAGCTCCCCGCTGTGATTACGGCTACATTGTAGCACTTTCGGTGTGATGGTGCAAGGTTTGTTTTGTTATAAACGCAAATCGAAATAACATGTGTTAAAAGAAAATCGGAATAAAACCACACGCAGGTCAGTTCAATTTGCTTTAGCTTGCCCTCCTATTTCCTGATTTCTCCCGTCAAGGATTTAGAATACAGCAATAAATTTAACATGTAATCCTCTTTTTCAGGATTTCATGTTGTACCAGTGCTGTCAGATAGGGACATTACAACATAAACGTCCATTTTCCCTTGCTCTATGTTGTACCAACCAAAGACATATCGGCGGAGACAACATGAACGCCTGCATTTTCAAATTTCACGTTGTCATCTTTGGAGGAAATCCAAAAATGACAACATCAACAGCCAGATTTCAACTTAAACGTTGAGTCCTTTTGAATTCATCAACTTTCTCACACCATTCATCAATCAACTTTCGCAATTCCAGCGTATTTACTTCACACTGCTCGTCATCATCAGACAAACTATTATAAATTGTTGTAATATCAGGAGTGATTTCTGCATAACAAATATTTCCCCCAATTTCTTCATGCTGAACCTTGCCTGAAATCACTTTATCAAAAGACTCCTTAATCCATTTCCTAAATGCGTTTACTTCAACAACTAGAAAAATAGTTAATAAATCATATTTTTCGTCATCAAATATGACGTTTAAATGTTTACTTCCATCAGCTAATTCATATATCTGATATTCTTTTTCTAACATATCGGTTACTCCTTGGAAATGCTGGTATTATTTTGTCATTAGCGATAGACTAATAATCAATAATTATTTGAGCCTGATATGATCGTAATTCTTTTTCATTTATAATGCTTACAGCATCTGGATTTGACTTCCTTAGTATTTCAGTAATCGGAATTTGTTGCTGATAAGTTTTCTCTATATCATCCACAAAGATTCCATCCTTGCCATGATATGTCAGAAACACTCTTTGTAAAACTTTCTTTCCAAAAACAAAGCCTATTCCAAACTTGCCATCTAATCCCGCTATCTCAACAACATCATCTAGCCAGAAAAACATCGACATATCTTGATTATCATACAAAGGACTCCTTATAAACTCCGCGCGAGTATACCCTTTCTTTATGCATACACAATTATTAATAATGAGCATAGTCTAAATCCACCCTTCATTACTTTAATTCTATCATAGCAAATCTGACCAAAATGGGATATTGGGAAATTCACTAAGGTCTCTGGATCCCTTCCCATTAAAAAATTCAATCTCTAAATAATCATATAAATCCCTGCCATAATATATAATGTCTAAGCCATGCACAGAAAAGACCGGGGGATTATCTCCTGATTTTTCAGGAATATATCTATGACTATATATTGGAATAAGGCGAGGCGCTTTTGCAAGTTTTTCTAATATAATGTTGTCCACAGGATTTTCTCTTATCGCCTCATATGGCATCTCCATTACCCTTTTAATCAGTTCTATATTTTCCGAACTGATATTTCTCCAATTATAAAAGCCCTCAGATATTGGTAAAGCATACTGAATCAAGTCCCGTAAACTCTTCGGAAATTCTATATGATATATCTCTTCAATGGACTTAATTTCTTCCTCTGTTAAGCCACTATCAAATATAACATGCTTATTCTTCATCTTTTCAATCATTTCTTTAAACATATCTTACGCTCCCTGAATCATTGAATTCTAAAGAAAATAGTGCCCCGGATATCCGGAGCACTGAAATCTTCTTTCTAATTTCCCCGCATCAGCTTATACATACCATCTTTGAGGCCGTCGATGGACAGCTGGAACATGGGGAAGACTTTTTCTATTTCTACGAAGGATTCCGGCATCCATGCCAGCTCCTGTTCCCGTTCCTGGGGATGGAGCCAGATGGAATGGGGGTATTTATCTTTAAATCGTTTGAACCAGGTGATGCCGTCAGCCGAAGCCGCAGACCAGCTGCTCTGGGAGCCGTCTTTCAGCTCGTGGATGGCCATGTCCGCGTCGCCTACGAAGATGACTTTGTATTCGCTGGAAATGTTCCGCAGCACCCAGTCGGTCTTGACGCTCTTTTCGGGATCTACTTCCGGGTCTTCGTACACCCGCTGCTCCAGGCAGTTGTGGAAGTAATAGATTTTCAGATCCGAGAAGGTATTGGCCTTGTTAAGGGACTGAAACAGCAGGCTGCAAAGCTGCTCGTAAGGCCGCATGGATCCGCCGGAGTCGATGAGCACCATGAGCTTCAGCCTGTTTTTCCGCGGCGGCTGCATCCGGATGTCCAGGATCCCTCCCCGCTTGCATGTGTGATCGATAGTCCCGCGGATGTCCAGCTCTTCTTCGCTGGTTTCCAGCTTTCGCGACAGCTCGCGAAGCAGTCGAAACGCCATCTGAAACTGGCGCGATTCGATGGTACAATCGGTCCGCCAGTCGCGAAACCGCCGGTCGCCTCTGGCATGGATGATGCTCTTGCCCCCTGCTCCCTGCATCATGGCGCCGTTACCCGTTCCCGGGCCTGCACCGGCGCCGCCGGGAGCATTGCCGAAGATCGCCTCGCCGCTCATGGCAGGCCGGGCCGGATCAAGCTCGCCTTCTTCGGCAGTCAGCCGTTCTTCCATGATCGCCATGGCCTGCGACAGCTCCATCTCGTTCTTCTGAAAATACCCTGCAAAGGCCTTTGCAGCAGTCTCCGGATCCGCCGACAGCTCCTTGAGCTCCTGTGAAATCTTTGCAGAATCTACGGTCTTAAAATACTGATAAAACATCCCGTCGAACTTGTCCAGATCGCTCTCCGTCTTGACCAGAAGCGTTCGACAGAGGATGTAAAACCCCTGAAAGCTCTGGCCGTGAAGCCCCTGGTGCAGCCCCTCGATGAGGGACAGCCAGTCGTGAAGGGACACCTTGAATCCGCCGCTTCGAAGAAACAGCAGAAACCCCAGAAACATTACCGCAGTCCTCCCCGGAGGCCGCCGGTGCTCTGCTTTACTTCCGCCAGATCCTCGTCTTTTTTCACGAGGAAGCTGAGGAGCGGCAGATCGGATCTGAGATTGTCCGTCGAGATCCCGCTTAGTTTCAGGGCGCCGATCCAGTCCAAAAGCTCGCTGGTGCTCGGTTTTTTCTTCAGTTCAAAGTATTCCCGCACGTAGAAAAAGGCGTCCAGCACCTGGTTCATCAGCTCGTCTTCGATGTCCGGGTAATGGGCCAGGACGATGTCCCGCATCAGCTTTTTGTCCGGGAATTCGATGAAGTGGAAAGCGCAGCGGCGCAGGAATGCGTCGGGCAGCTCTTTCTCCGCGTTGGACGTGATGATGACGATGGGCGCGTGTTTAGCCTTGATGGTCTCGTCGGTTTCCGGGATGTAAAATTCCATCCGGTCCAGCTCCCACAACAAATCATTGGGGAATTCCAGATCCGCCTTGTCGATCTCGTCGATGAGGAGCACGCACTGCTCGTCGGCGCAGAAGGCCTCGCCGATCTTGCCCATTTTGATGTAGCGCTTGATGTCGTCCACGCCTTCGTTGCCCAGCTCGCTGTCGTACAGCCGCTTGACTACGTCGTACTGATAGAGCCCGTCCTGGGCCTTCGTAGTGGACTTGATGCTCCAGATGATCAGCTCCTTGCCGAGAGCCTTAGCGATGGCCTCCGCCAGCGCCGTCTTACCGGTTCCCGGTTCACCCTTGACCAGCAGCGACTTGTGCATCTGGATGGCGATATTGGCTGTCAGCATCAGGTCGTCGTTGATGATGTACCCGTCCGTTCCCTGGAATGGATGATTTGCCTCGTTCATGTCTTTTACTCCGCTTCTAAATAAAAATGTTCAGGACGCCGATCACAAGACCGATCAGTGCTCCCAGATTGACTATAGTATTCAGTTCCTTCTTCATCACCGAAAGCACCATGGTCTCCAGTTCCATCACGTCCATAGCGTTGATTTTCTCCTCGATGAGGGACGCCAGGTCGATCTTCTGCAAAAATCCATCCATATGCTCTTCTACCGCGTGAGCATAGAAAGCTTTGATGGTGCTCCGCACCATGTCTTTGCTGATAGAAAAGTCGTACAGCATCTGCACGCCGGTCTTTTCACTCATCTCGTCCAGCTTTTCTTCCAGCGCCGGACGGATGTATTCCATACCGTGATCTTCCACGTATTTCTGCATTTTCTCCCCGGCAGGCTCAATGAGGGACGCCAGACGTTCCGGCGGGAGCATCATGGCGATCATGCCGCCCATCATGCCGTCTCCGCCCATTTCCGCCAGCTTTTCCTGCGCATACCGGAGCATGGATCCCGAAATTTTTTCCTGCAAAGGCATCTGCAGCACGGTTTCATAGATTTCCTGGCTCAGGGTGTCGCAGACCTTTTCTTTGGTCTTTGCATATTCCGCGTCGTCCCAGCGGGTCATACGGCAGACTGCGCTCTGCAGTCTGCTTTGCAGAAGTTCCTCCGCCTTATCCGCCACAGCGTCCTGCATGGAGTCCGACAGCAGGCTCTTGCGAATGTCCTCTCCTGTGATCAGGGTGTCGGCTACCGTCCGTCCGATGACGCGGGCCAGTCGCGGCTTGCCCTTAGGGATGACCCCGGGTGTGAACGGCAGCGTTTTACCGCCGATCTTGATTTCTTTTCGCGGGCGGAACAGCATTTTGACCGCCAGATAGTTGGTGAAATAACCGATGACCGCCCCGATCAGCGGGCCGGCCAGAATCGTCCAATCCATTATGAACCCCTCCTATTATGCCAGTGATGTAAATTTCTTTTCCGGTACTGCATCGTCCTTGTGGATCCGCAGGCGGATCTTTTTGAATACCGGAGAATGGAAATAGCATTCTTCCGTAATGTCCAGAATATGGTCGAACTCCCATCCCGCGATGGAGAGCGCTACCAGATTTTCGTCCATGAAGTGGCGCTGCGCCAGGTCGGTTCCCGTGATGACCGCCCGCGGCTGTTCTTTCTTCATTTCTGCGAACGGGATCCGCAGCATGGATGCACAGCCGGATACAGTCGTTGCAATAGCTGCGTCGTATGCGGCCTTGTTATATCCATGGAGGACCAGCATGCCGGAGAGCTGATCCGGATCTACGAATGCGACCACCAGATCCGGTTTCATGCCTTCTCGATACGGCTCGAATTTGATGGCATCAAATCCATCCATCACGTCCTTTGGCAGCTGTGCGAACATGGCTTCCGCCGTAGCCGGATCGCACTTGAATTTCTCGCCGGGCGGCGTCCACTGCTGATCGGAACCGTGGGACAGGAACACGCCGAATCCGCCGGGGATCATAGGCTGCTCATCGTTAAGTCCGCTGTTGTGATCGAAGCCGCCGCAGCTGCAGGAGCCTTCCTTCAATACAAGAGTCTCCCCATTCAGCACTCTTTCAAACCGCTTGTAAACGCATCCGAAAATATCGTTTACCTGCTCGTCCTTCGCGTGCACTCTGGTGACCGCCATCAGCCGGTTTTCCAGCTTTAATTCCTTTACCAGTTCCGAATAGCTCATGTGTACTACCAACCTTTCCTCATTACCTTTTCTTATAAAAAGAGATATTCTCTATAAAATATCGATGTATTCGCCTGCCAGTGCTTTGTTCATGCTCCGCACCGCACAGAATTTACCGCACATGCTGCAGGTATCGCCGTGATCTTCTTCAGGCGCTCTGCTGTCGCGGATGGCTCTCGCCGTTTCCGGATCCAGGGCGCACTCGTACTGCGCTTCCCAGTCCAGCTTCTGCCGTGCATCCGCCATACGGTCGTCGACGTCCCGTGCTCCCGGAATGCCCTTGGCGATATCCGCTGCGTGAGCCGCGATCTTGGATGCGATGATACCCTGTTTCGTATCTTCAACGTTAGGCAGCGCAAGGTGCTCCGCCGGTGTAACGTAGCACAGGAAGGATGCTCCGCTCATGGCTGCTACCGCTCCGCCGATGGCCGACGTGATGTGATCGTATCCCGGCGCGATGTCGGTAACGATCGGTCCCAGTACATAGAACGGTGCTCCCATGCAGATGCTCTGCTGCACCTTCATGTTGGCCGCCACCTGATCGAGGGGCACATGTCCCGGACCTTCTACCATGACCTGTACGTTGTGATCCCACGCCCGCTTGGTCAACTCGCCCAGACGGACTAATTCCTCGATCTGGCACACGTCGGTAGCGTCCGCCAGACATCCCGGACGACAGGCGTCTCCCAGGGAAATGGTCACGTCGTATTCCTCGCAGATGTCGAGGATCTCATCGTAGTGCTCGTAGAACGGATTTTCCTCGCCGGTCATGCACATCCATGCGAAAACCAGGCTTCCGCCGCGGCTGACGATGTTCATCTTACGCTTGTGTTTCCTGATCTGTTCAATGGTTTTCCGGGTGATCCCGCAGTGGAGCGTCACGAAATCCACGCCGTCTTCCGCGTGCATCCGGATCACGTCGATAAAATCCTGTGCAGACAGAGTCGCCAGATCTCTCTGGTAGTGGATCACGCTGTCGTAAACCGGCACGGTCCCGATCATCACCGGGCACTCGCTGGTCAGCTTGCGGCGAAACGGCTGGGTATCTCCGTGGCTGGAAAGGTCCATGATGGCCTCCGCGCCCAGATCCACTGCGCTCATCACCTTCTTCATCTCTACATCGTAATCCTTGCAGTCACGGGAAACCCCCAGGTTAACGTTGATCTTGGTGCGGAGCATGCTGCCCACGCCTTCTGCGCTCAGGCTGGTGTGGTTGCGGTTGGCACAGATGGCTACCTTGCCCTCTGCCACCAGCTGCATCAGCTTGTCCTCATCCATGTGTTCCTTCTCCGCCACCGTCTTGATCTCCGGTGTCAGGATCCCTTTGCGTGCTGCATCCATCTGCGTCGTATAGTTTCTCATTGTTTTGCCTCCAATCTTTCTTCACATGATCAAAACTATAGGAATCAGACGTTAGCAAAACAGACAGCAGTGGGAGCTGCCGCCTTTTCATGAGCTTTTGATGCTCGTTTTCTTGCTGACGCCTTCTCCGGGATAACCCGAAGATCACCGGAACCTTCGCAGTGACCTTTGCATCATTCTGCAAAGGTTTCTGCGGAGCATCTGCGGGCCGTCCCCGGGTCTGGGAGGCGGTCCGGATGCTGTCCGGCTTTTGTATAGCGGCACAAGGTGGTGTCCCCAATTTACCGCTTCTAAAACTACAGATTTTATTTTACACGAAAGGGGTGCGGATTGCAATGCGGTTTACCATTTGTAAAATATACTTGACATTAAGTATTGCATATGATACTTTATGGTCAGATGATATTACATTTGATAAACACGAGGAGGTGTTTTTTATGAATATGGGTGCTAGTTATGGACTCGGTCTTTTAGTGGGACTGCTGGTTGCCGCTTTGCTTGTACGCGCTTTTGCCAAAAAGCTTCACAAAAATGGAGAAAAAAAGGATCGTTATGATGAACGGCAGCAGATATTGATCGGCAAAGGTTATAAGTATGGATTCTACGGGATCCTGTTTTACAATGCTTTCTATGCTGCAGCAGGATCCTGGCTGGGCAGCAGTTTGTTTGAACCGGGTCCTGCCGCTTTTATGAATATCTGCATCGGACTTATCGTATTCGCAGCATATTGTATCTGGAATGATGCATATTTCGCGCTAAACTATCGTTCCAGCCGTTATATCGTCCTTTTGATCGTCCTTGCAGTCATCAATTATGGTGCAGGCATTGGATTCCTTCTTGGCGGAGTTCCCATGATAGAAAACGGACTATTAACTACGTCTGCAACGAATTTCATGTGTGCCGTTCTTCTGACTATCATCCTTCTTCTGCTCTTAATTCGTAAGCTGATTCCGGTGAAGGGGGAAGAGGAGGAAGAGGATTTGGATGAAGATGAAATGGAGAACGATATGCCTAGGGAAAACACCCCGAACTCAGGCAACTCGAACGACAAGGAACAGGAGGCGCACTAACCAATGAAAAACCTTAGACTAAAAGCCGCCCGCGCCGCCAAAGACCTGTCCCAGCAGGCTCTGGCCGATCTGGTCGGCGTCTCCCGCCAGACTATCAACGCCATCGAAAAAGGCGACTACAATCCGACGATCAAATTATGCATTGCGATCTGCAAGGTGTTAGATAAGACTCTGAATGAGCTGTTCTGGGAGGAGTAAAGCTCACGCAGTCCAAACTCCCGCCGTTGCTCGCTCGCAGGCAGCTTCAGCGGGATTTTCGACCACGCGAGGTTTCTTTATGTATTAAATGAATGGCTATCTGAACGACTCCGCAGGCGCTATGCATCGAGGACCTAGTGAAGAGAGCCTTCCATTTATCGGCAAAACGCGAGCGCTACTTCTTATGTAAAAAATAATGACTCTCTGAACGATTCCGCAGGCGCTATGCGCCGAGGACCTAGTGAAGAGAGTCATTATTTTTTATTTATAAAAGAAGTACGCACTCCTACAAATCAAACTCCAGCGCCAGTCCGCCCAGGGAAGTTTCTTTGTAGGCCTTGTTCAGGTCGTGGCCGGTGTTTTTCATGACGTTGACCACAGCGTCGAAGGAGACTTTGTTTTTGCGGACGTAGCCCAGGTTCTTGGCGTAGATCGCACAGTCGATGGCTCGAAGTGCTGCGTAGCCGTTTCGCTCGATGCACGGGATCTGAACATAGCCGCCAACCGGATCGCAGGTAAGACCCAGGTTGTGTTCCAGCCCCATTTCTGCGGCGTATTCGATCAGACTGTTGTTGAGTCCCAGGATCCAGGCATACAGTGCAGCACCCATCGCACAGGCACTTCCGATCTCTGCCTGACAGCCTGCATCAGCACCGGAAATGCTGGCGTTGTTCTTGATAACATTGCCAAAAACACCGGCAACAGCAAGAGCCTTGATGAGCCGAGTTTTCTCTACATTCAGCTGCTTGTAGCAGTAATACAGGATGGCCGGAAGGACCCCGCTGGAACCGCAGGTCGGTGCGGTAACGATGGTCTGCCCTGAAGCATTTTCTTCTGCGACCGCATAGGCATAACTACTGAGGATCAGCGTTTCCCGTTCACTTCCTGCCGGCAGATTGATGGCCTGCGTATACATCTGCTTGGCCACACGAGGAAGCTGGAGCTTGCCGGGGATCGTCTCTTCCCGCTTCAGACCTCGCTCCACAGAATCAAACATCGTATCCAGTATTTCATACAGATAATCAACAAAGAGAGCATTTTCATGCTCCATCACATAATCGTAAAAAGAATAGGCATTTCGATCCAGAGTTTCCAGGATCTCTTTTAAATTCTTTTCACGATATACATTTTTTCTCGACATGCTAAAATCATCCTCACCATCCCAGACGATGGATCCTCCGCCGACAGAATATGCCGTAATATCGTCTTTTAGTTCACCGTCTTGATAGATATGAAACACCATACCGTTAGGATGAAACGGCAGGGTTTCTTTGCAGAAATTCACCTGGCAGTTTTCGCCCAGCGTTTCATGGATGATGTAATCCGTCAGATGTCCTTTCCCCGTCATCGAGAGGGAGCCATAAAGATCCACAACATATTCAGCATTCTCTCCGAATCTCTTTTTTATGATCTTTGCTGCTCTCTCCGGTCCCATGGTGTGAGACGAAGACGGTCCCTTTCCTATTTTGAATAATTCTCTTAATGATTCCATATACTGTTTCCCTTCACAATAATCATATGCTGCTAAAAAGTTGGCGGCGTCAAGGCAAAAATCAATTCGCAGGTTTCTCCATATGGATTAAACCATTTATGCTGAACATGCGGCTGAATTCTCAGACTGTCTCCTGATTCTATCGTATATTTTACGCCGTCTATATATACATCCGTTTTTCCTGAAATCACATAGCAGTCTTCTTCACCATCATGAGAAAAAATATAATCATCTTCCTTCTCCTGATGCGGGATCAGCATCTTGCAAAATTCAATGTCTCCCTTCACATCTGGTGTAAGGAGCTCGTACTTAACATTGACATACTGACTTCCCAGCAGTTGATGGTCGCCCTTCCGAACAACCGGAGGCTTCTGTTCATCCTCATCATTCATAAAAAATTTATACATTGGAACTCCTAATTCCACTGAAATCGCCTTTAATGTATTTATCGACGGATTTACAATATCCCGTTCAATCTGACTTAACATCGATGCCGTGACATTGATGTTTCTGGCCAGTTCGCGAATACTGTAGCCTTTAATGGTCCGATATTTCTTTACAAGCGGACCTATTCCCAGATTTATATCACTCATTCTTGTCTCCATTTATTCATTGAAATATAAAAGTTATATTATATTCTAGTCGATTTTAGCTGAATTGTCAAAGAAATGTGTAAATTTATAATTGACATTTGTTAATTATGGAGTTAACATACACTTAACGATCGTAAATAAATAATGCATGCAACGGAAATGCAGCCTACTCTTAAATATTTATTTGATGTAAGAGTAAAAGGTCTGCACACTGGTAGTTAATGTGAATAGGAGGTCATCATGGCACATACTTTAATCAGTGCAGACAATACTTGGGCGCTGTGGGCCATTATTATTGGCTGGGCAGCAGTAAGTATTTGGCTCGAACAGAAATACAAATGGGCATCTAAGATTTCAGGGGCGATCATCGCACTCCTGGGGACACTGATTCTTTCCAACATCGGTGTAATCCCACAGGAATCATCCGTTTATGATGCGATCTGGGATTACGTTGTTCCAATGTCAATTCCACTTATGCTCTTCAGTTCGAATTTAAAAAAGATCTGGCGAGAAGCAGGAAAAACAGTAGTAATTTTCATCATTTCAGGTTTTGGTACCGTATTAGGATCCATAGCAGCGCACCTTTCACTGGCTGGCGTTATTGGCAATGAATCTGCAGCCGTTGCGACAACGATGACAGGTTCCTACACAGGCGGTCCCGGGAACTTTGCAGCAATGGCCGATATGACCAACCTCAGTGGCGGAACAACATCCGCACTGGTTGTTGCAGATAATCTGCTTATGGGTCTCCTGTTTGTTGCACTTATTGCAATTCCAAACATGAAATTTTTCAGAAAACACTTCCCACATCCGCATATTGACGAGCTTGAAGCAAACGGTGGAGCTGCTGCAGAAGAAAACGGAGCTGCAAGCTACTGGAAACGTGAAGAGGTTTCCTTAAAAGACATTGCTTTATCACTTGGTACTGCAGTTGTGATCTGTGCAGTAGGTAATGGAATCTGCACATTCTTCGAAGGTGTTATTTCTGCAGACAGCGGAGCTATGGCAATCGTAGCCACTCTTTTATCCAACAAATATTTAATGATCACAACGATCACAGTTCTCATAACAACATTTATGCCGAATTACTGCGAATCATTGCATGGATCCCAGGATATAGGATTCTTCTTTATCTATTTATTCCTGACGGTAATCGGCGTACCTGCTTCCATTCCTCTTATTATACAGCAGGCGCCTGTTCTGTTACTCTACTGTGCGATCATCGTTGTGGTAAATCTGCTTGTCACCATTGTCTTTGGCAAACTGCTGAAATTCAGTATCGAAGAAATTGTTATCGCCTCGAATGCCAATATCGGTGGTGCTGCAACAGCAATGGCATATACGATTTCAAAGGGCTGGAAAAAGATGATTGTACCGGCAATGATGGTAGGCGTACTGGGCTATATCCTCGGAAACTACTATGGTGCTATCGTTTGGTCGATCATTCATTAACAGCACAGAAAGAAGGAAGAAATGAAGATTTTTTTAGCAGCAGACCTAGAAGGTTGCGCAAGCGTTGCAACATGGGAAGAAATCTATCCAGGAAACAAAAATTATGACAGAGCTACCGAAGAAATGACTCGCGAAGTGGTAGCTGCATGTCAGGCTCTTTTAGACGCAGGAGCAGAAGTGTATCTAAAGGACTCTCACTTTGAAGGGAAAAACATCGATTTTTCAAAGCTTCCAAACGGAGTAAAGGTAATCCGAAACCATGGTGGCCATCCGGATATGATGATTCAGGGAATTGATGAGACTTTTGATGCAGCAGCATTTATTGGTTTCCACACCGGAGCCTCTATGCCCGGAAACCCCCTGGCTCATACAATGAACCGGAAACTGACAAAGATGACGATAAACGGAATGGTAGCTTCCGAATATCTGCTCCATGCTTTTGTCGCAGCTGAATACGGTGTACCTGTTATCATGGTAAGCGGAGACAAAGGGCTTTGCTCATGGATCAACGATTATAATCCTTCCGTATCAACTGCCGTTATAAAAGACAATAATGATTCCTGCGTCCTTACATTAACAACAGAAGCGGCTCAGGATCTTATCAGAACAAAGCTGATCGAGTCGTTGGATAAGCTGGAAGAATGTAAAATAGAGCTTCCGGAAACTTATGAAGTAGAAATGACATTCAAAGAATTGTCCGATGCATCCACGGCAAGCTACTATCCCGGAGTTAAAAAAATCGATTCGAATACCGTCAGATTTGTTGCAAAGTCCGCAAGAGAATTAATGACAGTAAGAATGTTCATCCAGTAGAAGTACAACTTATGAAAGGAGAAGGTGTTTACTCACCGAAACAATACAAACTATGCATGTAGAAGCAAACAGAGCTGCCTGGATAGAAATCGATCTTAATTGCATTGATTACAATATCAAGGAAATCATCAACAAAGTTGGAGATGCATCAAAGATAATGGGCGTGATCAAATCAGATGCATATGGTCATGGTGCCGTAAAAATAGCTAAGTTGCTTTCTGATAACGGCATTCATTCCTTTGCAGTAGCTACTCTTCCAGAAGCCATGGAACTTCGCAAAGCCGGTTTTACCAGCGAGGAACTGGTGCCGTTCTGTCTGGCTCCGGATTCACTGACTGAAACAATCGTTGAATATGATTTGACCCCATTAGTGTGTTCCCTTGAAAATGCGCACCTGATTTCACAGATCGCATCCGAAAAAGGGAAAACCATAAGCGGATACATTGCAGTTGATACAGGTATGGGCAGAATCGGTTACAATCCTGATTCTTCTGACGCTTTAGACGAGATCCTGCAGATGTCCAAGCTGGAAAATTTTAAAATCAAAGGCTTATTCTCTCATATGTCAACTGCTGATGAAACAGATAAAACATATGCACACTGGCAGGCAGACAGATTCAAACAGTTTGCAGAGAAGATAGAAAGCTGTGGAATACCGCTTCCTGTCAAGACGTTTGCGAACAGCGCCGCCATTATTGATATGCCGGAAACATACTACGACAAGGTTCGTGCCGGTTTGATCATTTTCGGCTACTATCCATCTGATGAAGTGAACAAAAGTGCACTAAAATTGAAACCTGCCATGTCTGTAAAGGCAAGTATCATTCAGCTTAAAAAAGTTCCGAAAGGAACTTACATCGGGTACAATCGAAAATTTATCGCCGAAAGAGACTCCTTAATAGCGACTATACCCGTTGGTTATGCAGACGGTCTGCCAAGGGCATATTCATCGACAGCTAAAGCTATTGTAAACGGGACTATCGTACCATTTGCAGGAAATATCTGCATGGATCAGTCCATGATCGATGTAACGGAATTGTCCAGTATAAACGAGGGGGACGAAGTGACCATTATTGGTTCTGACAATAATAATCAGATCACAGCAAGCGACATCGCAAAAACATCTGGTACGATTCCAAATGAAATATTATGCGGCTTTGGTCAAAGGTTATATAAAAAGTACGTTTAAAAATCTCTTGTAAACTCTTGTAAATAATAATGAAATGAATAGTACAGAGATGCACAGGAATGCATCTTTGTATGGATAATATCCCTCTCAAAGAACCAGGCAGGGATCGATCCCTGCCTGGTTCTTTACATCTTTCTTAATTCGCTACGCCTTCTTCGCTCCGCTTCAGGATCTCGCCCGTCGCGCCGTCGATTTCAAATTCATGCTTCGTTTCACCATACACGATCTCAATTTCATATATAATAGAACCGTGCTCCGTGTCCAGATCCATCTCCGTGATGCAGTCGGAATCTGCTCCCGGCACGTTCTGCAAAGCGATCTCCGCCGCTTTCTCGATACCGATGTCTGTGGTCTGCACGGACATTTCGCCGGTTCCTTCCTTACCGTATTCCACGCTCTGTTTTTCTTTGCTGGTGATCTTGCCGTTCCGCACGTTGAGCTGATAATTGTACAGCATTTCCTCGCTGACGATGGTCACATCGTATTTCATACAGCCGCCGGTAAACTCCTTGTCCACGGCGATAGAATACTTTGCATCGCCCAGACCCGCATCCGCGCGAGCGATCTCCTCTGCCTTGACGCTGCTGATCCCACCAAAGAAGCCCATCAGCCAGCACATAAAAAGACCGACCACCACAACGCCCGCAGCGATGCCTCCGATGATCAGTCCTTTTTTTCGTTTCTTCTGTTCCATAGCAAATCCCCTTCTTCCTGTGATTTTTCAAGGTTGTCTTAGTATATCACAGGTGCCATGGGAAATTCTATCCCTTTTATTTCAAAACCGACTCAAAGCTGACTCCCGTAAGGGCCGCGTCGGCGATGTTGGCGCAGGAATTGCTGATACGGTCAAAGCTGTGAAGGATCTTGGTAAAGTCGTTGGTCATCTCTGCGTCGCACGCGCCCTTCTTGACCCGCTTCATGTGATTCTTCCGCAGCCGGAGCGTCAGATCCAGCACGTTATCCTTCTTATGTACGATCTTCCTGGCATCCTCACCGTTTCCGGTCCTGATGACATCCAGCACGCTCCTGTACATATCCTCGATGATCGCCAGCCCGCCGCACAGATCTTCGATTGCCTCCGGCGACAACTGGTGTTTTTTCGTCAACATGTTCTGCAAAGACTCCGTCGCCTCGGTGCAAAGCGCATCTGCTCTCTCGATGTCGCTGAGGATGTACATCATTCCAGCCGTCTGATTCGCCTGCTCTTCTGTCATGGAACCGGAGGAGAACAAACTGGAAAGATAGGATACGATATTATCATAGAGCTTCCGCACTACAATGCTTTCCTTTAAGATGGAGTCCACCCGGCGCAGATCCTGACGTTCGATAGCATGATTGAGACGATGGATCATGTGCTCTACCATACCGCTGCACCGCAGGATCTCACGCGCCACCATTTCCATAGCAACAGCCGGCTGTGAGATCAGACGCGGATCCAGGAAAATCGGAACTTCCTTCTGCTTGCTGTTCTTCTCCTTGTACGGCAGGATCTTTACCACGATTTTCACCAGCAGCCAGATCAGAGGCAGCCAGATCAGGGTCATGGTGATGTTAAAGATCGTATGAGCGTTAGCGATCTGCCTTGCGATGACCTCCACTTCCGGGCCTTTGGTCGAGATCATCTGGATGAAATGAGCATACGGTTTGACGAACCAGATGAACAAGAAAGCGCCGGTGATGTTGAACGTGCAGTGAGCCAAAGCAGTACGCTTTGCATCGCGACTCTGACCGATACACGCTAACAGTGCCGTGATCGTCGTTCCTATGTTATCCCCCAGAAGAATAGGGATGGCACCTGCCAGGCCGATGATGCTGGAAACGCCATCCGGGCCTGCCTGCGCTGCAAAGTTCTGCAGGACCGCAATGGTCGCGCTGCTGCTTTGCACCACCAGAGTCATCAGCGTTCCCACCAGTACGCCAAGCACCGGCATTCCGGAAACGTGATCGATCATATTGATGAAAACCGGACTTGCCGCCAGCGGTTTCATCACGCTGCTCATGATCTGGATGCCTTCAAACAGCAAACCGAAGGCGAAGATGGTCTGGCCGACGCTCTTGATCTTTTCTGATTTAAAGACGAAGGATACGATGAATCCTGCGAAAATGATAACGAAAATGTAGTCGCTGATGTTGAACGCCAGCAGCTGTGCAGTCATCGTGGTTCCGATGTTGGCACCCAGGATGACGGAAATGCCCTGCTTCAGGCTCATAAGCCCTGCGCTGACGAAGCCGATGACCATGACGGTCGTAGCGCTGCTGCTCTGCATGACCGCGGTGGCGATGGCTCCCGCCAGTACGCCCATCACCGGGTTGACCGTGAGGATGCCGAGGATCTTTTTCATCTTCTCCCCGGCCGCTTTCTGCAGCGACTCACTCATCATGTTCATGCCGAAAATAAAGATTGCCAGCCCGCCCAGCAGGCCGAATGTGATCTGAAAAGCGTCGTTCATAGGTTCTCCTTCTACTTTTTACTACCTCTTATTACGCTTTTCATTATATACGAGCTATGTTAATCCTTATTTAACATCCCTGTTAATTCGACATTAAGTTTCGGCGGTTTGTTAAGGGAGAGTTAAGGAATGTGTCATAAATGAAACGCCCAGGCTCGCTTACTCAAATCCTGCTGAGGCGCTGCGGGGAATGGTTAGGTGACATTTTTTCACAAATCACAAAATCCTTCTCCTGGATCCGCAAACTGATCACGACTCAGATTGATCCAAGGGCTTCCATCAACCGAGGTTCTATGATTTTCATTGGATTTATCCCAAAAAATCATAAAAACGTGTCGGCAACCGGCTACATGCCGGTGTTCCCCTTATTCGAGATTTCACTTGACCCTGAAAGTTCTTATGCTATAATAAAATCAAGAGGAAACCGTAAAACGGTTAGCCGATTAGTCTTTTAGAGACCGTCTTCAGCTGCACACTAGAAGGCGGTCATTTTATTTCCCGTACTATTCGGTACAGGATCAGCAGATAAATCACATTAAACATGTAATCCATCATACGAACCACCTCCTTTAGGCTAATCCCAAGGGACCCCTTTTCAGGTGTGGCTAACCGCTTTCAATTAACCGGGATACGGTGGACGGTTGCTCCCTGAGAAGGGAGGTGATACCGAACAAATCAGGCGTAAATAGTTTTACCATAAAGTAAAACACCCGTCCTTTATGCCACCTGACGGGTGTCTGAATCACTCATACAGGGAGCAACCGTTCCTGGTCTGACCGACACGTCAGACTCCCGGCATCCCTTCTGTATTTTTATTATAAAACGATTCTCACCGAAAATCCATCAAAACTGATGATTCTTCCGTTCTCTCTGAAACCTCCACTCGCTGAAGCATTCCAGTCCCATGGGCAGCAGCAGGAACACTGCGTAGATGCCATAGAATACATACGACCAGATGGTCACCCGGTTCCAGATGATCTCCGGATCGTAGTAGATCCTGGTCTGATCCAGCATCAGAGCTGCCGCCAGTCCGATGAGGCAGGCGAACAGCACGACTACCAGACTGCGATCCCGGTTGTCAAAGCGATAGATGGAATAGGCTGTCCGGCCGCGCATCCCGCAGCCCCGGCTCTTCATGGAAAACCCGCTTTCGAGGAAGCTTTCCAGCGTCCAGGTAATCAGGATCGACAGCTCCCGCACCCCGTTTTTCATCCGCTGCCAGAGACTGCCCTGATGCACGCTCCTGCCGATGCCTCGCTGGGCCGTTTCGATCTGGGAGGCCCGCACCCGGACTCTACCAAACATCCGCAGCGCCACCGACAGCATGAGAGAAAGCCGCGGCGAGATCTTTCCAAAAAGATAGACGATCTTGTCCACGGAAAACACCTCCAGAAAGCAGCTGAACATCATCAAAAACGCAGCCGCCGTCGTCCCCAGCACCAGCCCGTAAACGATGGACTCCAGGGTGATCTCGTTACCAATGAAATTGGCCGCCAGATCCGTCACGCCGAAGTGGTTGTAGGACGCATAAATCCCGGCATACAGCAAGACCATCGGGATCAGACACAGGTCAAAGACCAGTCCCCGCTTTCCCCGCAGCTTCACCGACCAGGCAAAGGATGCCGCAAACGAAATCGCCAGGAAAACCGGATGACGAAACAGAATGATCCCTGCCAGCGCTGCCGTGAAATATATCAAGTTGATCACAGGATGATAACTGCTGAATTTCATAGTCTACTCCGCTTCCATCATACCGTATTTGACCTTGATCCGGTCCAGCTTTTCGATCATGAGGCGCGCCAGCACCAGCAAGGTCAGAAACACCGCCAACCCATGCACCGCATTGAAAGGTATCCCCGACAGATACACAGCTCCCACCGACTCGGTATTGATCACAGAACTCATGGTAAACAATGTACACGTATCCAGGATCGGCCCGATGAGAATCAGGATCATCCCGCCGCCAACAAGCGCTGTCAGCATGCGCTTCCGGCTGGTCATCACGCCCGCTCTGCAAAGGTATCCCGCCAGCAGCCCCGCCAGTCCAAAGGCGAACATCTGCCACGGCGTCCACGCTCCCTGGCCGAAAATGAAGTTGCTCACAAATGCGCTGATGCTGCCGGTCATAAATCCGGCCTGCGGCCCCAGCGCCATACCGCAGATCATGACGATCCCTACGATGGGTTTAAACTGCGGGAACATAATGAACGCTGCCCGCGAAGCCACAGCAATCGCGCACATGACAGCGATGAGAACCATCTCCCGCGTCTGGGGTCTGCGCCGCTCAAAGCTGAGCCAGAAGGCCCCGATAGCGCACACGAGAACCAGCATACTGGTCAGGTAATATCTCCGGTCGCCCATATGCCAGGACAGCAGCAGGACTGCCGGGATCCCGATGACCACGAGAGCCAGCGCGATCCACTGCTTCATGGATCGGCGACCCGTCCCATTATTCTGCCGGGTCATATCATTCCCCGCCGTATTTTCTTTTATCTGTTTTTCCTGCATAATTCGATCACATCCTCCACGTTGACCCCATTCTGGAATATATGGCGGCTCATGCGGTTGGCCGCCGTCGTATAAAAGCTGTTGCGTGCAAAGAATTTCTCCGGCGTGTTGACCGTCACGATGCTCCCGTCGAAGAACATCCCCGTCAGATCCGCATACCGGGCGCAGAATTCCACATCGTGAGACACCATGACGATGGTCACACCATCCGCCTGCAGCCGCTTTAAAACCTTAGCGAATTTCTGTTTGAAAAAGCTGTCCATGCCCTTGGTCGGCTCGTCCAGCAGTAATATTTTCGGATCCGTCAGCATTACCTTGGCAAGAGCTGTCCTCTGCTGTTCCCCGCCGGAAAGATCATATGGGTGGCGTTCCAGCAAACCGTCGATTTCGCACATCTGGGCGATCCTCAGAATCCGCTCGTCGGCTGTTTCGGCGCTTCCCGCCGCTCCGCCGGCTGTCTGCCCGTCGCACATTTCCAGCAGCTCTTCCCGCACCGTTTTCTTCACGAACACGCTCCGCGGATCCTGTGGCAGCATGGCCAGAGTTCCTGCAAAGAGCTCTCGTCCCTTGTGTTTATCCAGCCGTTTTCCTTCGATCCAGATCTTGCCCCGGTACGGTCTGCACACGCCGCAGATGCTTTTGAGCATGGTGGATTTCCCCGTGCCGTTTCCTCCCACTACTGCAAAGAGACTGCCCTGCGGTATATCCAGGTTGACGCCTCGCAGCACGTCCGGCGCGTCTTTCTCGTAGCGGAACCATACGTCCTTCAAAGAGACGATCAAAGGTGCGTTTTCCAGTTCTTCTTCTGTTTTATGACGGTCCGAATCCTCCAGTTCCTGTATTAAAGTCGCCGGGTCGCGGTCTGCAAAGAGCTGGCTCAGGAAGCTTCGTCCCTCCCGCACCGTAAGTGGACAGGTTTCCGACGTTTCGCCGCCGATCCCGTAATACACCTGCACCGGCGCCGGCATGGCCGTAAACATCTCGTGCTCCCGTCTTTGCAGGAAGTCGCAGACTAGCCGCGGAGCGCCGTCCGTCAGGATCTGTCCCTGGTCCATGACCACGACTCTGTCCGCCGCGTGGTAGATATCCTCCAGCCGATGCTCCGTGATGAGTATAGTCGTTCCCAGCTCCAGATTGATCTTGCGGACTGTGTTGAGGAAGTCCGCCGCCGCAATGGGATCCAGCTGGCTTGTGGGCTCGTCCAGGATCAGTACGTCCGGCTGCATGGCCATGATGGACGCTAAATTCAGCAGCTGTTTCTGCCCGCCGGAAAGCTGGCCCACGTCTTTGTAGAACCAGTCCTGGATGCCGAAATAGCTGGCCATTTCCGCCACCCGAAGCCGCATGGTTTTCTGATCCATGCCCAGGCTTTCCAGCCCGAAAGCCAGCTCGTGCCATACTTTGTCGGTCACGATCTGGGCGTCCGGATCCTGCATGACGTAACCGATCTTCGATGCCTGCGTCCGCTGATCCGCCTCCTCAAGAGGTTTGCCGTGAAACAGGATCTCCCCGTCCCGTTTTCCGTGAGGGGTGAGCACCGTCTTGCAGTGCCGCAAAAGAGTCGTTTTGCCACAGCCGCTTTTGCCGCACAGCAATACATATTCTCCGTCTTCTATGGTCAGGTCAATATGCTGCAAAGCCTCCGGCGCATCCAAATGTTCCGGAGCACCAGAGTCCCCTTGCCCGCCGGAATGCTCCCGACTGTCCCCGGCCGCTCCGCCCGGTGCTCCCGGGTAGGAAAAACTTAAATTTTTGATCTCAAAACATGCCATCGCACTGCCTCCACTAAATCTATCGCGATCGGAATACTTAAAAACACAAACCAGCAGATGCTCCCGATCAGAAGCCACGGATCGTTAAAACCTGTTACAAACAATTCCGGCGTATAGGTCGCCCGCGCTCCGCCCCGGAGCACCGCCGCTAAAACCAGCACCAGAAGCACCGCCATCAGACAGATCGTCAGCCTGTCCCGCTTCACAAAGGAATAGATGGAAAAGGCGCTTCGCTTTCCACTTCCGTAGCCCCGGCTCTGCATGCTGTCCGCCGTGATGACGCCGCCCTCTAAAGCCCAGGACGTCAGCGACGATACTACGGCGAAAGATGGCCGGAGTTTCCTTTGCAGAGAAGAGCCTGAATCCATCTTGCCGATGCACCTGCGGGCTGTCATGATCTGCCGGGCTTTTCGCTGAAACCCCGGCACCATGCGAAATACCATGGTGAGTATCATGGAAATCACCGGACTTCTGCGCCCGAACACGTACATGAATTTGTCGCTGGTCATGGTTCGGTTGTAGGATGCGAACCACAGGATCACCGCCACGAACATGGCTCCCAGCGCCATGCCGTAATACAAGGCTTCCAACGTGTAGGGCCGCTGCCCCAGATAGAAAAGCACCCTGTCGCCTCCGGTGTTAAGGAGCGGATTGATCAGACTGACCGCTGCGAATACCGGGATCATGCCGCTGATCATCCCAAGCCCCTGCCGACCTCGGACCTGCAGATAATACACCGCCGAAAGCACCAGAGAGCAGGATAAAAACGCCGGATGCACAATCAGCACCGTAAGGAACACGGTGCTGATGTAAAATATGAAGTTGACTGCCGGGCTGTACCCCGAAAATGCATCCTGTCTGTTCATGGATTTATCCTATCAGATTTTTTCCGGGCTGTCTAGCGACGCCTCTTTTATTACTCATAAAACTTGCGTTTGTTTCTCTGCGTTCTCATCACGATGATGACGATCAGGAGTGCCGCTGCGATAGCTCCTGCAATGATCCACGGCATTACATCGCGAACCGCCTGTGCCCCCAGCAGGGAATCGATGGACTCACTGGATCCTGCGATGCCGTACAGAGAGAAGTCTGATGCTTCAAACTCGATGGAGCCTCCTGCCGAATCCACATGACCTTCAATCAGACGAACCTTGCCGCTGTCTGTGATGTGGACGATCACCGGCGTCTTGTAGTCTCCGATGCTGACCATCGGCATCTTGATGCGGACCAGACCGCTCGGATGCCACTCGCTGTTATCCAGCGTGTTGACGAAATGAATGTCATACAGATTGAACAGTTCACTGTCGTCTCCCAGTACATCCTGCACCTTGGCCTTATTCTTTTCACTGATCGCCTTCGGCGTTACCACCAGTTTGATGTACCACGGCAGATTTTCTGCACTGGTCGATCTCGCATCAATTCCGGTAGATTCATCGTAGTGATACAGATCACCCAGCTTTTCGGTAATGTCGCTGAATGCTGTCCAGGCATCCGTTGCCTCAACGGCTTTCTTTTCCGATACGGAAAGAGCGTTGTAGGCTTTGTAGGCATCCGTGATCTGCCTGATCTGCTCGTCGGTATATTCTTTCGCATCCTTCGGCAGCTTTGCATTGACCACAGCTTCGATCTTCTCCAGAACCGCTTTTGCAGCCTCCGAAAGCTTACCCAGCTTGATGGTCGCCTTCTTGGTGATGGAGCGGGTCGTACCGCCTGCCGTCAGAGTACCTCCGGAAGCCAGAGTATCCTTCTTCGGATCCTTTGTAGCCCCACCGTTTATGACCGTCTTTTCGATGATCTTCGTCAAAGTAACGTCGCTCATATCGTACAGCGAAGTCTTGCCATCCTTCAGTCTGTACCAGGACGCCAGCGCATAGTACGCCTGTTCCGTGGCCAGTCCGTTAGAAGCCGTCGTATCGCTCTGGCTGTGCTTGAAGCCGCCTTTATCATTGTAGAAAGAAGCCAGCGCATCCAGCGTGCTGTAGCCGTTCTTGATGAACCGCCCGTCGGATGCCGGGTCGATTCCCAGGCTTGTCAGGGCAACGATGACCTGTGCCACCGATTCCGCATTGGAAGTGCCCCAGGACGTGTAGCCGCCGTTTTCTTCCTGCATCTGTGATAAACGATTGAGCGCATCGTCTACCGCCGATTTTACCTTTGCATCACTGTTATAGTATGGAGCCAGTGCCTGGATCGCCATAGCCGTCATATCCGTGTCAGCTCCGTTTCCGTTGACATTCCAGCCTCCGTCGCTCAGCTGCTCCGCCAGGATGGCGTCGATGAGCGCGTCCCGCGTAGTCTGGGTCTTGCCGGCTGCCGCCTTTGGAATCTCGTAATCATGGGAATCCAGAGCGATCAGTGCAAAGATCGGTCCGTTGATTCCCTGGCTCTTCACGTAATCCAGGTCAGCCAGCGGTTCCAGCAGGTTGTATCCGGCAACATCCGCCGGATCCTTGCCGATGGACGTCAGCGCCAGGATCATACGGGAGTTTTCTGTGGACTTGCTGTCGCTCATGGTGGAAGAACCTTTTTTCTTCACATACTGGTATGCCGCCTGTGCATATTGTTCCGCCAGCTTGTCGCTGATGGTTC
Source organism: uncultured Clostridia bacterium (assembly GCA_934281605.1). Taxonomy (GTDB): domain Bacteria; phylum Bacillota; class Clostridia; order Peptostreptococcales; family Anaerovoracaceae; genus Lentihominibacter. The sequence continues at coordinate 44,586 of CAKQXD010000004.1, forward strand.
CAGACCGCGCCAGACCCAGTGCGACCCATTCGCCGCCGGAAGTGCCTGCCGTCAGACCAGCCTTTGATGCGAGAGCCGCCTGACTGTTTCCCGTTTCCTGATAGATCTTGTCAAACGCTTTCTGGTTGGTCTTCTGCAGCTGTGCGATCTTGGCAACGGCCGCATCCAGCTTCGCTTTCAGATTCTTGGAAACCAGAGCTTTCGCTTCGTCGGAAAGTGCGTTGTATGCGCTCTGCGCCTTGCTGACAGCCGCCGCGTCGTCCAGGGTCAGCTTGTCCACATCCGGAAGAGCCTTGATCATTTCCTCGACTGCCGCAGCCGCCTCTTCCGGCGTTTTGTTACCGTTCCAGTCGATCTTCGTATAATCGTCCACATAGAGGAACTGCATCACATCGCCGTCTTTTAACGTAACGGAACCCATGTAGTCCGGATATACGCCGTTGATGGTGTACATCCATCCGCTGTAAGGTCCGTTGGACAGCTCCCGCAATACCGTCCCGTCTTCATTTGTAATAGACGATACGTAGCTGTTTCCAGACATTTCATAGTCCAGACCGGCATCTCCCAGAGCCTTTTCAAAGAGGTCCTGTGCCGTCGCGCCCTGCTTCAGCTTATAGGTTTTGGCTGCGATCCAGGTAACGTCGCCCGTATGTTCGCCATCCTTGCCGTGAACCGTGTCACCGATCAATGCAAAGGATACGCTGATTTCCTGCTTGTCCGGATCTTCCGGTGACGTCGTATTTCCACCCTCGGAAGAGCCTTCTGTCTGCCATTTTAAAATCGGATATCCGTCATTCAGCTTTGTCGTATCTTCTGCAAAGTACTCCGTACCGATCTGCTGGTTCAGCTTCGTCACGAAGCCGGCTTTCTTCATGGTGTCCGAAGAAGCCCCGGTAGCCGTCTTATCCGTTGCTGCCGCCTGGGATTCTGCCAGGTAAAAGCTTCCCGTCGTCTGGCTGATGTAAGCGGAGCCTGTGTAACTGCCTACCGAGCCGCCGGTGTTGATGCCGGAAGCCACCGTTCCGATGTTGTAGCATCCCTGCGGTACGGCGCAGACCGTCGCTTCGCCGGCCAGGCCGCCCAGGTATTTAGAGCCTTCTACAGCTCCTGTATTGTAGCAGCCTTCTACAACTGCGTAGTTGGTCATCAGTCCTGCTATACCGCCGGCCCTCTGACTCTTATCCGCCGTTCCGACGCTTCCCGTATTGATGCACTTGCTGATGGTTCCGTAGGAAACCGCACCGGTGATGCCGCCCACGTCTTCCATACCGGATACGGCCGCTGTATTGCGACATTCTGTCACCTTGGCATTGAGGCCGGTCTGTCCCGTGATACCGCCCACGTACATGACTCCGGATACGGAGCCGCTGTATTCACAGTAGATGATCTTGCCTTCCAGGTATCCGACAATGCCACCGGTGGAAAGGCTGTCGCCCGTCACCTTGATATCTCCGGAGACCTTCAGATTCTTGACTGTTCCCTTACCGTCTATATTTCCAAAGAAACCCTGCTCGTTCTTTTCGCTGCGGATCACCATGCCCGTTACGCTGTGATTCTGCCCATCGAAAGTTCCCTTGTATGTGTTCTTGTCATTGCCGATCGGGTACCAGTTGCCTGTCGTTCCTTCCGCAGCACTTAGTGCTACATTCGTCGTCAGCGTACCATTGATCGCAGTATTGCCGCCATTGACCGCATTGACGAACCACTTCAGTTCCTTCTCTGTGGAAATCTGATATACGCCGGATTTCACTGCCGGTTCACTGCACTGATCCTCCGGCCAGATGCCTGCCGACGCTCCATCCTTGATGATTCCCGTCTTCGCTTCGACGTAGCCTGCCAGACTTCCCGTCACGCGAACAGAAATCTCCTTGCCCAGATCATCGTCGGTCAGTTTATATGTTTCACCGGTCGCGCCGTCGATGGCTTTCGACCCGCGATACCACTGGTATTTCGGTGCTTTTTCGCTGCCCTTGTAAACAGCCGTCAAAGTGTGTCCCGTGACTTCCTGTCCCTGGATCTTGACCGTTCCAGACATGCCCTGCACCTTGCCGGATCCTGCCGTCTTGATACCGTAGTGATCCCCGTCCATGCACTTGACGTAAACCTTCACGCCAACCATGTCGTTGGGAACAGTGAAACTTTCTCCAAAGCCCAGCACCTGCTGTTCACCGCTCCAGTCTCTGTACCAGATGAACATCGGGTTCTGACCGTTGCCGTCACTGTAGGAAGCCTTAATGGTCTCTCCCGCCTGGACGTCTTCCGGCAGAGTTACGGTACCTGTCAGAGCATCCTTGCTGCCTGCAAGAGTCGCAAGGCTTCCTGCCTTGTTCTTGATGGTCCCTGCATCAGCTTTACTGGCGCTGGAGCTGTCTGCATCTGCGATGGCCAGAGAGCTGAGATACCAGCAGTCGGTACCTGACGTGCCTCCGCCGATGACGCCGCCTACATTGAATACTTCTCCCGTATCCGTGTCAGCATAGGAACCGGCCACATCTCCCAGGTTATACAGGTTCTTAGCCGTGGAACCCGAGGTATTGCATCCCAGGCATCCACCCACATAGCCGCCTCGACTGACCACGTTTCCTGTATTGTAAAGGCCGCTGACGCCGGCGTTGTTCCAGCCGACGATTCCGCCCGCATAAGCTCTTTCTGCTGACGAGCTGACGATCACATGTCCGCTGTTGGCAGACCCTGTCACTTCTGCCGCTTCACTCTTTACAGCATCGGTATTGGTCGCTGCGATGCCTCCTGCAAATGTGCTTCCTGCAGTGATCACGGCCGTATTGCTGCATCCCGTCACAGATCCTTCGTTATATGCCACGATACCTGCCGCATAGGAATCCCCTGTTACTGCACCGGTATTGCGACATTCTTTGATGACGCCGTCCTTCGTATTGTTTCCGGCGATCCCGGCGATCTTGTTTCCGCCCGTTATGGTCACATGGGAAGTCACTTTTTCCAGTGTTCCCGCGTTGGTTCCCGTCAATGCGGCGGTTTCATCTCCGCCCTTGAGGATGCCTGCCAGGGTAAGGTTCTTCACCGTGCCCTTGTTGTACGGGATCAGTCCCTTGCCGTTTTTCAGGTAAAGGTTTTTAATGGTGTATCCCGCACCGTCAATAGTTCCTGCAAAGCCCGTGTCCGCCGTCTGTCCGCCGATGCCGGTCCAGACGTTGTTGTTGAGATCCAGGTCCGCTGTCAGTACGGCTTTGCTGTCTGCAAAGTCGCTCTGCTGCGTCTTTTCGGCAAACCACGCCAGTTCTGCCGGCGTTCCGATCTGGTATACGCCGTCTTTCTGCTGCGGCGCATCCTTGGATACTTCACCCTGCCATCCGTTGTCGTCCTTTTCCGGATCATCGGATTTCACAGTTCCGTTCTGCCATGCCAGCACCGGGTATCCGCTGTTGATCCCGCTGGTATCGGCTGCAAAGCCGTCTCCCAGGTCTTCGCTGGTAAGGGCTTTCAACTCGTCGGAAGTTTTGGCGGTTGCACTGCCGCTTTGTATCGTGCAGCCGTTCAGATTGCCGACTGCCTCGTATTCGTCAGAATAGAATACTTTTTGTACGGTTCTGGCACTACTGGAAGCCTCCAGCCGTCCTGCTACACCGCCCTTTGCGGTTGCTTTCACAATCCCGGCATTATATGCGGACTTAATGATACCGAACCGAAATACTCCCGTAATTCCGCCTGCCGCTGGAGTTCCTGCAGTTCCGGTCGCCTGTACTGTTCCTAAATTATAGACATTGCTGACCGTTCCTCCAATATAGATCTGTGCACAAATACCGCCGACCAGATTGCTTCCGCTGACATTGCCCAGATTATAGGAGTCTGTTAAAGATGTGGAGGAATTACTCCAGTTGTATCCCGAAATACCTCCAACATTATTCGTTCCGGTTACTTCTGCAGCATTCGAACATCTTGTGAGCGTACTTGTATCGTCCTGGTACCCTGTTATTCCTCCCGTATACGCTGCTGCAGATACCTGTACACTGTTCTTTGTATGGCAGTCTGTGACTGAAGCCGCAGCATCGATGTATCCGACGATCGCACCTGTATAATTCTTTGTAGAGCGAATCACACTATCTGTAAGTGTAAGATTTTTTACGACCGCATTAGTACCGATGCGGCCAAATACACCAGTATTCGCAGCCGTGCTGTTGATATACAGTCCTGATATGGTATGCCCATTCCCATCAAAATTTCCTGTATACAAATCACTTTGGGTTCCGATCGGCGTCCACTTGTATTTCTGTGAAGTCGCATCGGAGCCGGACACATCTTCATTGATGGTGATATCTGCCAGCAGCTTGGCCGAATCGGTCATCTTGGCATTTTTATCGAACCACATCAGCTCGTCCGGGCTGGAAATCAGATAAACTCCCTGCCCGTTCTTTGCAGGTTCTGTATAAGATTCCCCGTCCCAGGAAGTCTGGATCTCAAGCTGGATGCCGTCTACGGTCAGGTCTTTGCCGGAAACCGTAAACTCCCCGCGTACCGTCTTGTATCCGGAACAGGAAACGCTGTAGGCATAATTCCCGTCCGGCAGATGGTAGTCACCGTCCTCATCCGCTTCCAGATTAGCCTCCTTGTCGTCCTTGCTGGCCACCGTGATGACCGGTGTGGAATCCTGTCCGCCTGCCGCCTTTTCTACGGTGAAGTTCACCTTGTAGACCGGCAGCTTCTTCAGGGTCACGGCTTTCTTGTCCTTTGCAGCATCTCCCTTGACGTTGAGGGTTCCGCTCTTGGTTTCGTACCCGAATTTTTCTACCGTATAGCTGTAAGGATTGCCCTTTTTCGCCAGCTGATACGTTCTGCCTTCCGCCAGAGGCTTCTGGACGTCATCGCCGGATTTCACAGTCAGTTTCGCATCCTCCGGATCGGTGGTGAAGACGTAATCGTATTTCTGGATGTCCAGAGAAACGCTGATGCTCTGCCCGCTGTAAGCCACCGTAAAGCTTCCCGTCTTCGTCTTGTATTCGTCCGCCATCACTTCATAGGTGTATGTACCATTTTTCAGTTTATAGGATCCATCACTCTCCGGATCCACCGTTTTATCGGAAGAATCCCTGACCACCAGTCTGGCATCTTCCGGTTTGATATTGAATGTCACTTTATAGGTCGCATTGGGATCCTGCCAGCCCAGGATCGGATGTCCATCCGGTCCCATGACCCAGCCGTCGCCGATGTCGCCGTCGGCGATCTGTTTTGCCGTCTTGGCTGTGATGCCCGATGCATTTTTATTGTAACCGTCGCCCTGCTCCGCTGCCGTATCCAGATACCAGCAATTGGTCGCAGTCACCAGGTTTTTCGTTGCTGTACCGCTGTAAGTTTTGGCTGCGCTGCATCCAATGATCCCGCCGACCGTAATATCCGTCAGTGTGGAAGCATTGCTGACTGCTCCCATATTGTAGCAGCCGGAAACAGAAGCCTTGTAGCTGGTGCCTCCCACGCCGCCGATGATGCCGCCGATCCCCTTGGTACTGGTATCGCTGAACGACGCCGTCGGTGATACGCCCTTTACAGCACCCGTATTATAGCATCCTGTGATTTTCGTGTCAGACGCACCTGTGTCTCCTGCGATCCCGCCGACACCGTAAATCCCTGTGATATTTCCTGTATTAAAGCATGCATTTATAGTTCCTCCGGCACTTCCTGCAATACCGCCGGTCCGTTTCAGCGTACTGGTAATATCGCCTGTGTTTCCGCAGCGCTCTACAGTAACACCGGTGGAAATACCGCCTGCGATTCCGCCGGTATTGTAGGCATATCCGCCCGGTTTCCCCGTATTTGTAACCGCTCCATGATTAAAGCATCCTGTGATCGTCGTGGTTGCTCCCGATACAGTTGCAGCCACACCGCCCACGTAATCTCCGCATCCGGAAATCGTTCCTTTATTGGTGCAGGATTCCAGCTTTGAACCATTTATCACATACGCACAAACACCTGCTGCATATCCTTTGGCGCTCGCTGTCACATCCACCTCGTTGGTGCAGTTTTTTATAGTTACAGGATTTCCGTAGGATACGATCCCCGCTGCGTATGTGGAACCTGTTGCAGAAGTTCTAACGCTGCCTTTAACCGTCAGATCCTGTATGGTTCCGCCTTTTACATAACCAAATAGCGCCTGATACGTCTTAGCATTGTTGATGGCCAGCCCGGATACCATATGTCCGCCCCCATCAAACGTGCCACCATAAGCCACATAATCCGAATAGGTATTTGTCGCCTGTCCGATCGGCATCCAGTCTTTCCCTGTCAAGTCGATATCAGACGTCAGTTTCGCACATAAATCAGAAGTGCTTTTTTTCGTGCTGCTATTGACCTTGGCAGCAAACCACATGAGCTGATCTGCGTTTCCGATCTGATACGGATCGGCAGCACTGCCGCTTCCAGATGGTTCTTCTGCACTGGTATCCGCCGCCTGCGTCGCAACCGCATTTTCCGCTACCGTCACCGTGATGGTTTCCCCGGTAGCTGCCGCTTCAGCACCGCCCGCCGTGTTGGTGACCAGCACGCGATAATATACCGTGCCGGCCTCCCCGGTCTGCGGCGTGTATTCCGCCTTGCTGGCGTCTTTTATATCTGTAAAGTTTTTTCCGTCTTTGCTGCTCTGCCACTGATACGTCAGCGTGCCGCCGTCGGAAGCGGAGGCTTCTGCTTTCAGCGGCTTTGCAGGATCTCCTGCTGCATACTGATACGTCTTGACAGAGAGCTTTGCCAGTACTGGCTCGGCCGCGCCGCCGGTTTTCGCTGCAGCAGCCTGCTCACTCTGCGTCCCGCTCTGTGCCGCCGGAGCAGCTTCCGTTCCGAAAGCCCAGGTCGGCATCAGAGTCGTGACGACCATCATCAGCATCATTAAAATACTGAGGATTTTCTTACTTCGCTTCATCGTATTTCTCCATTCGTTTCTATATATCATCACCTGCTTCAGGCCAAAGCCTTTTTTCAGGTTTTCTCACACGATGGTGTTGCTGCATTTTAATACAGCTGATCGCCATCACTGAATAAAAGCAGTCATGGCGATCATTTCCAGATTATTTGTCGTCGATCTTTTCTGCCGCCAGTACAACCAGATCCTCGAATCGGGACGTAATGTAGTCATACGCTTTGCGACTGTGAGGGATCAGACAATTGGTACAGTCTTTGACCCCTTTATAGTAGGTAAAATTACCGCCGCAGTCCTCGCCCAGAGCGTAGAGAGGGCAGTAGCAGAAGAGGCAGTTGAAGTCCTCTTCTGTTTTGCCGCCTTTCAGCTCATGACACGGGAAATATTCACACTGTTTATGACTGAAAAACTTGAAGTTCTCTGTTTTAGGCGGTTCATATCCGCCGGTATTGTTACTCATAAAATTCCCTCTTGTTTCTCCGCTTTCTCAGGATGATGACAGCGATCAGGATCGCCGCCGCGATGGCTCCTGCAATGATCCACGGCATCACATCGCGGGCCGCCTGTGCTCCAAGCAGCGAATCGATGGACTCACTGGATCCTGCGATGCCGTACAGAGAGAAGTCTGATGCTTCAAACTCGATGGAGCCTCCTGCCGAATCCACATGACCTTCAATCAGACGAACCTTGCCGCTGTCTGTGATGTGGACGATCACCGGCGTCTTGTAGTCTCCGATGCTGACCATCGGCATCTTGATGCGGACCAGACCGCTCGGATGCCACTCGCTGTTATCCAGCGTGTTGACGAAATGAATGTCATACAGATTGAACAGTTCACTGTCGTCTCCCAGTACATCCTGCACCTTGGCCTTATTCTTTTCACTGATCGCCTTCGGCGTTACCACCAGTTTGATGTGCCATGGCAGATTTTCTGCACTGGTCGATCTCGCATCGATTCCGGTAGATTCATCGTAGTGATACAGATCACCCAGCTTATCGGTGATGTCACTGAATGCTGTCCAGGAGTCCGTTGCCTCGATCGCTTTCTTTTCCGATACGGAAAGAGCATTGTATGCTTTATACGCATCCGTGATCTGCCTGATCTGCTCGTCGGTGTATTCCTTTGCACTTGTCGGAAGACCTGAGTTGACAACAGCATCCAGCTTTTCAAGCACTGCCTTTGCCGCTTCCGTCATCTTGCCCAGCTTGATAGTCGCTTTCTTAGTGATAGAACGTGTCGTTCCGGAAGCTGCTGCCGTCTTGCCGGAAGCAGTAACGGTTTCCTTCTTTACATTGGAATCTGTTTTATTATCTTTTCCATTATTGTCGCTATCTGTCGACTTCGCAGGGCTTTCTTTGATCGTTATATCGCTCATATCGAACAACGATGTCTTACCCAGTGAAAATCTCTTGTATGCAGTCAGAGCATAATATGCCTGCTCTGTTGCCATGCCGTTCAGCTCTCCAGATTTGGAATGCTTGAATCCGCCCCCGTCTACCGCATATTCCAGCAATGCATCCACTGGGGATTTTCCATTCTTTACAAATCGTGCATCCTTGTCCGGATCGATTCCCATAGCGGTCAGAGCCACGATCACCTGTGCGCAGGATTCACTGTTCTCAGCTCCCCAGCTTTCAAATCCGCCGCTGGCATTCTGTGCCTGAGACAGTTTTTCCAGTGCAGTATCCACTGCCTGCTTTACTTTAGCGTTGTTGTTGTAATATGGTGCCAGAGCCTGAATTGCAGCTGCTGTCATATCCACATCCATAGAAGATCCTGATAAGCTCCATCCGCCATCTTTCAGCTGCTGATCTAAAATATATTCGATCAGCTTGTCTCTTGTCGTTTTATTGGCAACATCCTTGACGTCCGGAATCTCATAACCATGGGAATCCAGTGCAAGCAATGCATAGATCGGACCGTTTACACCCTGCTGAATAACGTTATCGAAATCAGCCAGGCCTTCTAATAAATTGTAGCCCGCCACATTATTGACATCCACACCGATGGAAGTAAGTCCCAGGATCACACGGGAATACTCCGTATATTTGGATGTGCTCAATACTCCGTTATTGTCTTCCAGAATCTTTTTCACATTCTGGAGATACTTTTGATTCATGGAGTCCGTGCCGCCGTACTCTGCTCTGGCAAGTCCCAGCACAAGCCATTCTCCGCCAATCGAGCTGACTGTCGGCGCTGTTTTTTCTGCAGCCTTTATAAGGTACTTTCCAGTAGCCTCATAGCTGTCGCCAAGGCGTTCTTCCACGGACGCAGTTTTCAGCTGTTCCAGTTTCTCTTCCGCTGCAGTCAGAACTTCATAATTATCTACCTGTGCTTTTAAAGCATCATCCAGAGCATCATATGCTTCCCTTGCAGCCTTGATCGCAGCTTCCTTGTTCAGCGTTACATCACCGATGCTGTCGATAAGATCCTTCACTTCCTGAATCTTATCATCATCCGTCATTCCTGCAACGATTTTCAGAAGATAGATCTGCGGATTTTTTTCTCCGTTCTGTACGATGACACGCACCAGTTTTTCACCGGTTTCCGGAACCGTGAATTCCGAAGAAGCCTCTCCGCTCTTTACACGCTGGTTATTGATATAAATATTATCGTCTTCAGCGGCGCCGTTCAGCGTAAGGGTGACTTTCTTTCTGTCGCCTGCGCCGATCGTATAGATCTGCTGTCCTTCTTTCAGGGCAACCGTTCTGGAGTCATCCCCTTCTGCGAGGGTGATGCTCTCCGGAGCTGCCGTCGTTCCGACAGCCTGTGCCTGTGCGGCTGTGCGGACAACACTGGTTACTTCCGTGGACTTTTCATTAAAAGCTCCTGCCCAGATATTGGATGCCGTTGCTACTTTGACATAGTGGAATTTCTTATTGGAAACATCCACAGGATTTCCCTTGCTGTCTACTGCCCATGCCAGATCAAATCCGTTGCTGGCAGTTGGATTTTCTACATAAGGATTGACATCTGCACCTAATGTTCCATTCTTGTAATAATCTGCATAGCCGAATCTGGTCGTTGCACTGAAGGAGCTGGTATTTCCTGTTCCCATGATGGTATCGTCTTCCGAACTCTTCATCACGATTCCCGTATAGGTATAGGAACTTTCTCCCGCTGTGCCGTTCATATAGTAGTTAGCATCCGTAGGCCAGCTGGTGCCATTGTTTTTCATGACATTGCCCTGGTTGTCCGTCCAGTATGCCTTGCCGTCATCGCCCTTTGTATAGGTGATGGTATAGTCCCAGATCGTCTTGTCTTCATAATGTTCCGAACCTGCCAGTGCGTACCAGTCCGTTCCATTTTCAGATACATAAACCTGGCCCGGTTCTGCAGCACTTCCGCCATCTGCAAAGGAGTTTCCATACACATAGAAATCAATTCCATACAGGTTGTTCGGATTGTCCGTCAGAGGATTGTCATAGTAGTATGTAATATATCCACCGAAGTTCCCCAGCGATTTTAAAGTACCGCTCAAAGTCACTTCCGGAGAAACACCGTAACTTCCATTGGAATATTGGCTTCCGATACACAGATAATCTACGACTTTATCCGGCACATCGTATTTTGATTTTGGCTGCAGCTTGAACTTGTAATCATTGCTGATGGTGCCGTCTGCTGAAGTGACAGTGATCGTCTTCTGCGAGGTTGTCAGATCCAGGCTGTAAACCTTCGTTCCATTTTCATCCGTTGGAGTCTGTTCCGCACTTCCCACCTTAACAGTCGCACCTTCCGCAACGGTGTACTTCAAAGTTCCCTTTGAAACACCATTTGGAACGACAATGCTGTAACTATATCTATTCGGTGCAAATCCAGGATACCAGTCGCCCGTCTTACCGCCATCAATAGTGGCTTCTGCGGTCAGCATCTGTGCAGCTTCCGCATTGGCCTGAATCTGCTCTACCCATACGATATATTCCGTTGGGGTTCCTTCTGCAAATCCGCTCTTACCTGCTTTGACATTGGCCGTATAAGTGGCGTCGTCCAGAATCTGGATCCGTACCTTTGCTTCTGCATTCTTTCCTTCAGTCACTTTCGGGAAGGAAATCTCTTTAGTAACGCTGCCGCCCTGCTTCAGCTCATTCCAGGTATTTCCATTGTCCGACGAATACCGTACATGAGCGTAGTTTGTGGATGTTGCAACATCCAGCTTGAACTGTTCCGTGCCATTCAGCAGATACGTTCTGTAGAAATACACCGTATTCTGCACTCCGGTCGCAGTTCCTGCAACGCCGTTTTCATCTGCCCGGAAGAACGTTCCTTCCGCAGCACCATTGTATTTAGATGATGTAAGATTTCTTCCCGCAGGCGATAATACCAAGCCGGCAGAAGTATTCCACCCTGCATTTCGAATCAGCTTCGTAGTATCTCGAGGTCGCGTTACATGAAATTCATATTCCGTCTTGTTGGTAGCGAGATTTTTATCAAACACCACGATTTTAACAGTGGAATCATCAAATGGAATGTTTTCCAGCTTTGTGATCGCTCCACTATTGACCGTTACTTCCTGCGCGTCACCGTTTGCATCCGTGTAAAACGCTTTCGCCGTATACTTTGTTGTATCGTACTCAGTCGTATTCTGCAAAGTCAGCGTGGATACGCTGTACTGCTTGATCGGCAGGTCATAAGACAGCTTTGTTGGCTTGAAGGTCTGATCTTTCACCCAGGTCCCGCTCGTAAATGCAGAGGTCAGAAACTCCAGACTCTCAAAATACGGAATGTCTTTGCTCTTGACAACAACTTTGATTCCGCCTGTCTGCCCTGCACTGTCCGTTGCCTTCACGATGGCACTTCCGATTCCCTGTGCCGTGATTTTACCATCTGCATCCACCGTTACGACATCTTCGTCGCTGCTGCTCCAGCTTACGATGGATTTATCTTTTTCTGCAAAAGCTTCCAGCTGAGCGGTCGGATGTGCCTGCGAGCCGCTGACTTCCAGATATGTTTTCTTATTATTTCCATTCTTATCTTCAACTGCAACGCCCTTGATGGTTACCGTTGCAGTGTCTGCCATCTTATCATTTACATCCAGCTTAAAGGAAACGTCGAAAGTTCCCGGCCGAAGGGCTTTGAATTTGATGCTGTTTCCATTGCCCGGATCCGCTGTCAGCTCAGCAATTTTTCCAACTGCATCCTTGTCATAACTCCAGATGTTATGACCTGCAACACCGCCGTTGATGCTGATGGTCTTATCCGTTTGACCGTCGCTGGAAAGCGTCACGGAAGTGTTTTTATAGGAACTGGAAAACTGATATCCTGTTATTTCAAACTTTGCTTCCTTTTTCAGTCCGGATCCGTCTTTTGCTGTTGCCGTCAAATACAGATAACTAATCCCGCCCGAAGAAGCATTAGAGAGGGTAAACGCTCCCGTTTCTGCGTCAATGCTACCTGGCGAATAGGAAGGCGCGGACCATGTCACATCCTGCGCTTTGCCGCTTTCATCCACAGCTTCAAACTGCAGCACATCGCCTTTTTTCGCAACGATCTTTCCATCGATCATAGTAGCGTCTTTGCACCGGATCGTATCCAGTTCTACCGGATTTTTTACCGTAATTTCATAGATAGATGCTGCATCTGTTGTCTGCGAAGCCTTATCACCAAACGCACCTTTGTCACAGATGATCTTGATCTTCGATCCAGCCTTGACATCTGCAGCTTCTGTCCGTTTTACCTGTTTTCCATCTACAAAAATTCGCGTCTGATAAGTTTTACATACCGCAGTCGGAACAATGGTCACCTGGCTGACGTCCTTCGGGATCAGCAGGGTATATTCCTTCGTATCCTTGCTGAATTCCGGACTTAAAGTACCTGTGCTGAATTTGATATCGCTCAGACTGGTATCTGTACTGCTCCAGTCGTTTCCGATATCTGTACCCCAGCTGCAGGTGTACATCATCCGAATCTCATCGCCGGCTTCCAGCTTACCGTTGGCTGCCGTAAAATCACTAAATCCAGAATCGGTGAACCAGTCATTGAGCGTGCCCATCCAGCCAGACTGTGTACCTCCGGCAAACTCCTTCAGACCATTGATCTCACTGATATATCCGCTGTCTGCGCCCGTCTGTGTCGCACCTACCGTATTCAGTGCATCCTTGACACAGGACATCATGGTCGATGTTTTGCTGTAATCCACCCAGGTGTCTACCAGTGTTCCATCCCAGGCAGCTCCATCCGCTTTTTTATACGTTGTATTTTCTACGATCACATGGACTTTGTTCGTGTGATCATCGTTGGCCGCCAGCAGTGCGACAATCTGCAGCGCTGCAGTTCTTGCTTCATCAGCGCCGGCATTCTTCACCTCATCCGAAGCTGCGCCGTCCTTAGCAGCCTGCGCTTTGTCTGCAGAATCAGCCGCCGCATCGCTCTTTGCAGAAGCGTCTACCGTGGACTTTGCAGAATCCGCGAACTCGAAGGAAACCTTCAGATCCTTTGAGAATTCCACATCGCCAGAGAAAGCGATGATCAGGTCGCGGCCGTTTTCAGGATCGATGAAGACGTCTGCATCGCCGTCAAACCCGTCGATCTTGCCATGAGCTACCTGGAAATCCTGATCCTTGGCCGCTTCCACGTCTGCGATCTTGATCTTGTATCCGTTGAGAGCGATGTAGTTGAGCTGATACGCATCCCGCGCACTGCCTTTGTCATCGTAATAGTTCTTCAGCGTGATGCCATAAGCATTGCCATCGCCGTATCCGATGGTCTTGCTATCGTTCAGGTCCTGCTTCGTCTGATACGTTTTTTCGTCTTTTTTATCCAGCTTGTCCTTCTTGACAGAAACCGTCTTGTCCTGCTGCAGTTTTACGACGCCTGCTTCCAGATACGGCGCATCTGCGGTTTCATCCGTTCCGATGCCCTCCGCCGTGATTTCTGCAAAGTGCTCTGCCGCCGCTTCGCTGGCCTGCTGCGTCTGTCCTGCATTGGACTGTGCCGCAGAGGATTTTTGCGTCTGCTGGGACGCCTGCGACTTGGCCGCATCAGACGACTGCTGCGTTCCTGCGCTGCCGTCCGCCGTCTTTTCCTGCTGTACCGAGGCCGCATTGTCGTCACCCGCATTCTCTGCACCGAAAGCCCAGGTCGGCGCCAGAGTCGTGACGACCATCATCAGCATCAGCAGAATGCTGAATGTTTTCTTGCTTCGTTTCATAGTACCTCTCCTATCATTTCATTACATACCCCCGCCCACATCGGCGCCCAGGCCTTTGCAGGTATAGCTCCACACGATGGCGTCGCCGTTCTTCAGCTTATAGCTGGAGCACCCATAATTCGGGAACCATCCGTTGACCTTGTACATCCAGCCGGACTGGCTGCCGCAGTCGAATTCATACAGGTGGTTGATCCCTTCCACATAATAGCTGCCGTACATCGGGGTGTAGGAATATTCCAGCTGGATCCCCGTATAGGAGCAGGCTCGTTTCAATACATCGAAGACCGTTTCCCCGTCGGTGAATTCCACCTTGCTGGTTGCCAGGATCACGCCGTTTGACGGCACGTATTTGTTTTTTCCCGCTTTCAGATCATCCATATGTTTCAGGATGGAATCGCAGCGGATCTGGATGGTACAGGTCTTGACCTTGGCGGAGCTGCCGCTCTTGCCGGACCTGGTGCTGCCGGATACCGACGAGCTGCCCGACTGACTGCCGTTTTCCGAGGACATGATCTCTTTATACAAAGCATCCTCTTTGGCCGCCGCCTCCTGCGCCTTCTCCTTCTCCGCAGTACGGGTGTCCTGAACCTTTTTTAGAGCCTTTGCAGAAAAGCAAAGATCGTCTTTACTGTCGCATTTTGATGCCTGTGTCAGTATAAAATCATCAAAGGATTCGGCCTTCAGCTGGGAAATATCCGCACTCAGATGCCCCTCGCCATCGTGGGCGATCAGCAGGGATTCTCCGGCTTTCACATCTTTTTGCGTTCCGTCCTCGATGCTTACGCTGAGGCTTCCTCTCATAACGCTGACCGTGGCGCTTCCTTGTTGCTGCGAGGCTGCAAAGGTTACTGCGTCTCCGGATTTGGCCGCATGCACGGTGTTTTTGTCCAGCGCTACGTCCAGAGTTTTCCCCGTGTCTTTCGCATCTGCAAAGATCTCTCCCTCATTCAGTGCAAAGGAAACGTCGTTCTTATCGCTGGCGTTCACCGTCAGCTCTGCGTTTTCATTGAGAGTCAGCGTATTGTGCCGGCCTGCTTTGGCCGCCACCGTAGACCCCGACTCGGTCTCTATGATATCTCCCGATTGTAGCGGCACCTTTTCCTTGAGGCTGTACCCTACGCCGCTTCGCTCAATATTGGCGACTCCGCTGATCTCCTTGGTGACCACCGCGGAGCTGGAATCGCCGCTGCCGAACCATCCCCTGATATGACCGACCGCCATGACTGAACAAAAGGCAATCACGGCGATCATGGCGATCATTAGGATGTTAAACAGCTTTTTATTTTTCTTTTTCTGCTGCTGCGTCTGCATTTTTCTCTCCTGATCTATTGATATAACGTTTTTCTTTAGAAACGGCTGTCCCGTCTCTGTGCTGCTGCGTAGATGTAAACTGCCGCTGCCAGAGATACCAGCACCGCCATCATCCACAGAGCAACCTGCATATCGTCTCCCGTCTTGGCGCTGCCGCCGGAACTGCTTCCGCTGGCACTGCCGTCTCCGGAGCCGTTGTTTCCGCCTGCTGCAGTCTGCAGCGTTGTCTTGTTCTTGTTGAGATCCTGACTTGCGTTGTCCTTCTTCTGATCATCATCTTTCTGATCGTCTTTTTTCGTATCATCCTTGCTCGGATCATCCGGATCTACCACCTGACTGTCGCCGATGGTAATGTCCGCGTGTGCCGATACGAAATAGTCCAGCGGAGCTTCCGTCACGTCTGCACGGTAGCTGCCCTCTTCCGCGATCGTAAAGGTCACGACGCCGTCTTTGTCGCTCGTACCCTCGGCAACCTGCTTGCCTTCGCTGTCCGTAAGAACGACTTTACCGCCCTCAAACGGAGTGCTGACCAGATTCCAGTTTGCGTCGTACCCGTTTTTCATCAGTGTCAGGGAAACCTCACCGGTCTCCTTCTGCTGGATCTGTGAATCCGCAAAATACAGATACGTGTCGGAATAATTCTTAGTATCTCCATAGAAGAAGATGTTTAAAACGTCATGATCCTTCACAGCTGAATTGCTGCAGGTAGTCATGTTGCCCGCCAGATCCGTCGGGAATTTATTGTTGATCAAATAGCTGAGGTTTGAATTGTCCTCTCCGAAAATTCTCGTGATGTTGTCGTAGCCGCCCAGCACCAGATATTTGCCCGGATCTTTTGCAAAGTCATCGCCGTACATCTGCTGATGAAGTGCGACCATAGCGTCCAGGAAAGTCACGGTGCCCTGATATGCCTCCAGCTTGCTGAAGCCTGCCTTAGCCGCCAGATCCGAAGTCGCTTTCACGCTGTAGGACTGTCCCGGCTTTCCGGGTTCTTTATTGATGCGGATCGTGACCGTTGCTTCTCTGGCATTCTGCAAAGCCTTGGCGTCTTTTTCCGCCTGCTGCAGTGCCGCGATAGCTGCATCCTGCTGTGCTTCCGTAGCGTCTTTGTCGTCCGCTACTGCCTGCGCCTTGGCGATCGCTTCCGCCAGAGCAGCCTTTGCACCCTTCTGATATTCGCCCGGCTGGGTGCCTTCCACCATGTCATCGTGAAGCTTCTGGGCCGTCTCGATCTCCGCCAGCAAAGCCTCTGCAGACGCCTTGGTTCCCTTGACGGTCACGGTCACGGAAACTTCCTGTTTGTAGAGCTTCTGCAGCTTTTCATTGTCCGGATGATCCTTGGCAAACTGACCGTATTTCTCACTGGAAAGCAGAGAAGAAATGGTGATCTTGGTCGAGTTTTCCGGGCGCGTCACCAGCAGATTTTCGTGCGCTACGATGGCGTTGTTGGAAGATTTGAATCTGTTGTAAGGGAGTCCCGTTTGTCCGAGAGAACCATCCTGATAATCATCCGGCACAATACCCGTTCCAGTCTTATCATCCGCATTATAGACCCATGTCGGATTTCCCTGCTCGTCCAGGTTCATTTCATGAAATGCATGAAGATCTCCTGTGACGGAATCCTTGTCCGCATACTTGCCGTCGTTGATGCCGTCGAAGTAATGTTCTTTGGCTTTTTGCATCATAGCCAGTTCTTTGTCCAGCTCTTTGTCCGTGATCATGCTGACTGTAAGCGGAATCTTCTTGGAGACCGTCACGCCGTCTCTCGTAAAGGTGACGATCAGGTTGACCGATTCTTTTTCGTTCTGGCTTGCAAACCGGTCTACCGCCGCACGATAGCCGTTGATTTTCAGGATATTTTCCTTATCTGCAGTGACAGTGATCTCTTTATTGGCGAAAACGTATTCGTTGTTTTCATCTTTGATCCTCGTGTATCTCGGCAGCTGGATATCACCTGTTACATTGCTGGTGTCCAGCGTGTTCTTTGTATTGAAGTCCTGCAGGCTGTCCGCTGTGTAATACTTGTCCAGAATCGCCTTCAGTTCTTCTTCCGTCGGCTTGGCTGCCTGCTTGCCCTTAACCGTCACTTCGAACGTCTTGGTGATCGTACTGAAGTCGCCGACCTTTTCCACATACTCATTGAGATCAGCTTCGTTCGCCTGAAACGTAGCCGTAAGAGTAACTACGCGGTCTTCACTCGGCTGTGTCACCGTTCCCTTCTTCGGGTCGATCAAGGAGTCATATCCCGTCTTGTCGATGGAAATGAGCGAAGGATCCGAAGACGTCCAGGTCACCTTGGACCAGACATTCCTGGCGGAAGTCCCCATGCACTGCGGAAGGGTCAGATCCGTGGTTACTTCGTCTTGTTTCAGGTTGGCATTTTTAATCGTGTCCCATGTAAGGGAGTCCGCTTCCTTCTGCATCTGAGATTTGAAATAGTCTCTGTCCCAGCAGATGGTCGCACGCGTTTCAGCGGAAACGGCTTCCGCATTGCCTGCTTTGAATACAAAGATATTTCCTGTTACCGTAGTACTGTTATTTCCCCACTTATCGAGGGCGCCGTTCTTATAGACGATCGTACCATCATTCTTAATGTAATTCGTATCACCAGACGTTTTCAGTTCTACCGTTACGCCGTCGGTCGTCAGGTCCGTGTATCCCTTTATCTGGCGGAGCACCAGATCCGTGATCTTTCGATCCTTCGAAAAATCCGGTCTGAGGACGCTGGTTTCTTTATCAAACTTTGCTTTAACAGCGTCCACCTTCGCCTGATCTGCAGGATCGACAGTCTTCGTGGATTTCAAGGTGATCGTTTTCGTAATGTCTTCGTCATTACCGCTCGGCTTATAAGTGCCGGTAGCTTTTTCATATCCGTCTGCAGTGATCGTATAGTTGTATGTTTTAGATTTATCCAGTTTGTAGGAGCCATCTTTTTCCGGGTCTACTGTGATCGTCTCCTCGTCGCCCCAGTCATCTTCCTCGTCATACGTCACTGTGATCTTAGCGCCTGTGATATCCTCATCGTTACTGTTGACCGGCTTGAAGGTAACGTTATATTTGGAGATGTTCTTCGTCATAGTGACATCAATGGTCTGATCACCTGACGGGGTAAAGTTGACGCTGTTTATCGAAGTGTAATTAGCAGCCTCTACCGTGTAATTATATGTTACTCCGTTTTTCAGCTTATAACTTCCGTCACTTTGCGGACTTACGGTATCATAGTATCCCTGTTTGACCTTCACCGCTGCACCATCAATGTTCTTTCCTGAAGAATCCTTGATGGTGAACTTAATGGTGCTGTATGCCGCCTTAGTCAGCGGGATCTTCACCTCTCCGCCCTGAGACGGGGTGAAGTTTTCCTTATAATCCTGATAGCCGTCAGCTGTGATTTTCAGAGTATAGGTTTTTTCTTCTGACAGTCCCTCATAACTTCCAGTCGATGACGGAGAAACTGTATTCCAGCCTTCTTCCAGTGTAATCGCTGCATTCGAGATGTTTTCCTGTGTTTCACTGTCTACTGCCTTGAAGTTTACGTCATAAGAGGCAGCCTCCGGCTGGAGCGTGATGATAAAATCCTGAGACGCCAAAGCCTCAGCGGAGCCATCATCGATCGATGCATCAGTCGTTCCTTTATCAAACAGCTTTGCTGTCAAAATCATAGACTGTGCTCCCACAGCTGCCGTCGGTCTGGTCAAACCCAAGCTTCCTGGTTTGCTCGCTTTCACTTCTTTTGTAAGAATCTTAGCAGGGTCCTCCTTCACGTACCATCCAGTCTTATAATTACTTGAGCTTCCTTCTGTCTTAAGCCTCATGGACGTGATCTTCGATCCGGAGCTTGGGATCGCACGTGCTATGGTCACTTCACAGGTCTTCGCATTCTGTGTCACTCCATTTCCGCCTGTCGTTACGATCCTCCCATTCACATAATTCTTTTCCAGATATTCCATCGCAGCCGTCGCCGCATCCGCCGAGTTTCCCTCAGCACCCTGCGTCAGCCAGATACCGTCTTCTGCGCTCTGACCATTTCCCGCCAGAATTTCTATGGTTCCCGCAATGGCTTCTGAGAATCCTCCTGCGCGGGCATTCAATTCCACGCCGTAAGCGGCCGTCGGCAGTGCAGCAGTTACGACCATAACTGCTGTCAGCAGGATCCCCAGCGATCGCTTCCATAATTTTTTCGGTGATTTATCCATCACTTCTCCTCCCCATAATAAATAAGGCATCTCTTCCGAGATGCCTAAAAAAACGTATACAAAACTACGGTCCGACCGACCGTATGTTAAACGTCGTCCTACCTCAGAAGACTTTTGTTTTAAGCGTGCAGGTCTCCCGACTTAATCCTTGACCGTCAGAACGCCTTCCCAGAGAGCTTTACCGGCTTATAGTCTTTGCAGAAATAAAGCCCGCTCCCCAGTGACTGCAGGATGCTTTGCAGCAAACTCCTGCGTGTTCCTCCGCAGATATCACGGTTGCTGAGACACAGTGCCGGACTCACACCGGCTTCCGAAGTGCCCGCTTACGATATTTTCTTCAATTACATAATAGGGGATAATACCCTAGTTGTCAAGGTTTTTTTAGTATTTATCATAACTCTTTTGCTATCAGCGGTATTTTTGATTACCTATTTTATTGATTCGATTTTTTCCAGCAGCTTCGGCGTCATAAAATTAGCGATAATCAAAGCTGCAATACCCGCAGTTGCTTTCCCCAGAATCATCGGCACCAGCATCTCCTGATCGACTCCTGCTGTAAATCCCAGGAAGTCACCGAATACAGCGAAGCTGCCTGTTCCGAAAGCCAGGCTCACGATTTTCCCTTTTGATCCCATCTTTTCCAGCGAAGTGACCAAGGGAATCAAATTCGCCAAACCTCCAATCATTCCAGCACAGTCATCTTTTTTCAGTCCAAATCGGCTTCCGATCCCTCCCAACGCTTTTCCAAAAGTGCTCGTAATCCATTTCATTAAAGGGAACGCCCCCGCCAGAACGATTCCGATTTCTCCACAAACGAGAATCCCTGATTCCAGACCAGTTAGTCCCGTCGTTTCATCCGGGATCGCCATGGCACAAAAGCCCGGCAGTAAAATCCCTGTAACCTGTTGAAAAACAGCAATTACAACAAGCCCTGTCGCCAAGCCCGTGATCACCGTTCCCACAGCACTAAAACTCCTGATTACTTGGTCAGGAAAAAACCACAATGATACAATAACCAAGCTTGCAATCACTGCAATCGGCAGCGTATTAAATAACAATGCGTGAAGCGAAAGCTTATACACGGTCAACTTCATAGCGAAACCACCCACAAGGCATCCCAGCGGAACAGATACAAGGCCTGCCAGAATTCCCGCCGCCAGAAACGGTCTGTCCTTGACTTTGATCAAGGAAAACGCCACGGGAATCGTAAATGTGATCGTAGGACCCATAATGCTTGCTACGATAAGTCCATTGAATTTTCCCACCGCTTCATTTTCTGCAAGCGCAGTCGCCATAGGATATCCTCCCATATCAGCACCAAGTAAAATACCTGCCACAACCGAGGGATCTGCTCCGATCGCATGGGCAATCGGTGTCACCAGCGGTCTGATCCATTGCGAAAGACAGGGTGCTATCGCAATGATCGCCGCTACCGCCATGGCCAGCGTCCCCATCGTCTTAAAACCTTCTTCGAATTCTTTTCCGTACCCCAGCTTATTCCCCCGAATGTAGTCAACTCCACCGATCACCATAAAAATCATCATGATCATCATAATAATGGAATTCGCCGAAATATGTGTTATCCAATCAGTTAGTGATCCTAGAAACAATTGCATCTTTTTTCTCCTATTATAAATTCCCTATTTACATTATGTGTTATTATATGTATAATCATAAGTACGATAATATTTATTATAATTCACATGATCAAAAAAAGCAAACACACATTTTTTCAAAAAGGAGGCAATTATGAAAAAAGTTACAGTAGTTGGATGTGGCGTTATGGGAAGCGCTATCATCCGCGCGTTAATGGCAAAAGATTTTCAAGTCACGATCGTTGACCTAAACATGGAAGCTGCGCAGCCTTACATCGAAAAAGGTGCTAAGTATGCAGCATCTCTGGATGAATCCGGAGAAGAAGATTTCATTCTGCTGAATCTGCCAACACATGATATCGCAGCAGCAGTTATCAAGAATACTTCTGATAAGAAACTGGCTGGCAAGATCCTGGTAGATACCACGACTTCCACACCATCCGAAGTAAAAGATATGGCAGCGATCACAGCAGAACGTAATATGATCCACCTGGATGCTGCTATTGAGGTTTATCCCGGAGACATTGGAACTCCAACCGGATATATCGTATATGCCGGAAGTGAAAAGGCATTTAACGAAACAAAGCCTGCGCTGGAAGCTCTGGGAAAAGCTGTGTATCTGGGCGACGATATCGTCGGTGCCAGCGTAACTGACCTGGCGGTACTGCAGGTTCACTTCGCAGCTATCGCAGGCCTTGCAGAAGCTTCTGCATTCTGTCTGAAAAACAACTATTCTGTACAGAAATTCGTTGATCAGACTCGCGAGATCCTGCCGATCATGCTGGAAGGAAATCTGAGAGCCTTCGGTGCAGAACTGGCTGATTACAACAGAGAATTCGATGACGCCAGCGAATGTACTTTGAACATCGAAGCAACTGCTACTGAAACGATTCTCCGCGCAATGCATGAATACGGTGTAAAGACTCCTTGCGGCGACGCCGTGCTGAAGCTGTTCCAGGATGGCATCAAGAGCGGTTACGAAAAGAAGAATGTCTGCTCTGTAGTCAACGAGCTGATATAACACACCTTAATACTTAAAAATATGCTCGCCTAAAAACACTTCCACTTTAAGGCGAGCATATTTATTTTAGTTGTTATAATAATAATATTAATAATATATCACAATTCGCACGTTTTAAAGTAGACAAACATTTTTATAAAAAAAGAAAGCAAATGTGAAAAATTCCACTGCAGCTGAATGTAGCGTTATGGGATGCGTTATCATTCGTGCATTAATGGTAAAGCTTTTCAAGTTGCGAAGGAGGATTTTATGGAATTTAAATGGTTGAATGAAAGCAAAATTAAAACTAGTGGAGATCAAATCGAAATATTGGCTCCTCCTCAAAGTGATTTCTTCTACAATAACGGTTCAATCAATGAGGACGGAATCACCCCAGAGTCTTTATGCAATGCGCCTTTTTACTACACTGAACTGACAGGAGATTTTGTAATGAAAGTACAAGTATCTCATGATTTCAAAGACACTTACGACTCCGCTTCTATTATGGTGATGAAAGATATTAAAAACTGGGCAAAAGCATGCTTCGAAAAGACCGATTTCAATACACATGCTGCCGTAAGCGTAATTTCTCGCAATGGGGAGTGTGACGATGCTAACGGTTGCAACATCGAGGGAAAAAATGCCTGGCTTCAAATATGCAGATGCGGCGATTCCTTTGCATTTCACTATTCTACCGACGGACAACAATTTTACATGATGCGTTTTTTCAATTTTGCCGCAGGAAGTACCGTTAAAGTAGGATTATCCGCTCATGCTCCCGTAGGAAATGGTGGTATTCGGACATTCTCAAATCTCATTATAGAGAACAAAACGGTTAAGAATATTCGTGAAGGCATGTAAACTATCTCCATATTCGTATAATTAATTTTAAAAAAGAATACCTGTTGCCATTATTTGCAACAGGTATTCCTTTTTAATTTACAAAATAAAGATGATCCTTTTTTATTTCGCAGCGTGCCATTGGCAATTTATACAGTAAAATCATCGAGGAAAAACATATACTATTCCTGTGTCAGCTCAAATACCGTCCCTTCAAAATTCTTCATGTATTCCCAGCAAACATTGCCATCGTCGAGAGGCTTATACAGTGGTTCGCAGCCTGCCTTCTTTAATTCTGCATGCGCCTCCTCCATATTTTCTACTTCGTATGCAACGTGATGTTTCCCCACATAATTTAACGGTGTTGGTGTAACATCTGAGATTTTAGGATATTCATAATAAAGAGCCTCTATAATCTGACCTGAAGGCATTTCAAACATAGCAGTTGCGGAAGTCACATTCTGAAGTTCCAGATATCCAAGCCCCTTTGCTTCCATTTCATCTGTTTCCAGCTCCGGTTTCATTACCATTTTAAATCCCATGGTATTTTCAAAAAAGTCGATTGCTTTATCCATATCTGTTACCGTGTGGCCCACATGAAGAAGCTTAATATAATCCTGACTTGTATCCGCATTGGCTTCCTGCATAAACTCTAGAATCATTCCATCTGCATCAGTCATATAAGACCACGTATTATCGCCAAACGGCAATGGTCTATAAAAAAACTCATACCCCGCATCCATCATTCTCTTTCTATATAACTCCAGATTGCTTACAGAATATGCAATATGTCCTTTTCCAATGGTAATAAGACGTCCCACATCTCGATTGGTTGCTTTCGGATTTACAAATTCGATAAGCTCCAGTAATTCACCTGAAGGAATTCTAACGAAACAGTTGCGATAGGAGAAGTCCTTCACATCTGTAAATCCATGTCCTTTTCCTTCCTCATCATCTATTATGGTATTGATTTCTCCCACCATTTCAAACCCTAATGCATCACAATAAAGCTTCAGGCTTTTTTCTATACTTCTAACACAAATTCCCAGATGTGCGATACGTTTTACTTTTACACTCATTTTCCATTCTCCTTCATTGTTATTGCTTAATCGACTTCTTAAATTCTTCTCCTACAGCATCTGCTATTACGATAGCTGCATGGATACTTTCCTTTGTCACCTCAAACGGCAGATTCGGAAAACTTGCTTCCAGTGCAGCCTGTGCAATCTTGTCAAGGGTTTCCGCATCGGTTTTATCCAATCCGATATCTGACAGGCACACAGGCAAATCCACAGCACAATTAAATTCAAGGATTTCCTTAATCTGTTCTTCAGATTCGTTTTCTAAAACCAGCTGTACCAGTGTGCCAAATGATACCAGCTCTCCATGCATGTATTTTCTGCATTCAGGAATCAATGTCAATGCATCATGCAAACCATGTGCTCCAGCGTCACCGGTACCTTCCGCTCCTACGCCAGAAAGATAAATATTGGCTTCAATAACCTCTTCCAGTGCCTTTGTAACAACCTGATTCTGTACCGCCTTATACGCTGCTTTCCCATTTTTCATAATGATGTCATAGCATAACTGCGCTAAAGTTTCAGCTGTTTTCGTCGCCTTCCCGCCACCGTAGTTTTCTAAATCCGAAGCAATGCAGGCTCTGGATTCAAACTTCGTCGAAATACCATCCCCCATTCCTGCAGCCAACATCCGAGCCGGAGCTTCACTGATTACTTTACTATCAACAATAACCAAATTAGGATTTTCTCTATGAGTCATAAAAGAATCCAGTTCATGATTCTCATTATATACCACAGATAGTCTGGAACACGGTGCATCCTGTGCCGCGCTGGTAGGTACAATTGCTAATGGTAATCCCGTTTTTGTCGCCACCCCTTTCGAAGTATCTAAGACTTTACCACCACCAACACCAACTATGATATTACTTGCGGTTGACTTCGCCAAATCAGCAATCCGCTCCATTTCCTTATAGGTACATTCTCCGCTGGATATAACATATTCTATTTCCACGTCATGCACCTCAATATTTACATCCAAATTTGATTTAAACTTGTCTAATAAAAATTGATCCGTAATAAGCAGCATTTTCTTTCCATACTCTTTGGTGTACTTTCCAAGATTTGAAAGTTCTCCGCTTCCCTGAATATATTTTCCGGGTGAACTGAATAATACGCTCATACTGTTTACTCCTTCCTTGAATAGCAGATTTATTATTGTTAATTTATTATATATTATCATAATACTTTTTACAATACTTATACTTATTAAAACATTTACAGTTGCACACACAATACACTCTTATTGTTCACAGTATGCATCAGGCGAAAACAAAAAGAACATCCCATATCGAGATGTTCGCAAGATATAAATGATGTTCTAATAGTTACAGTTAGTTACACGCAGGATGTTCTTTTTGCTTAGATTGTTACTACCATTTAAGGAGATTCTTATTCGTTTTCATACCAGCCTACAGGACCTGGATTCAGCGCGATATTGATCTGCTTTACTTCCTGGTATTCTTCCAAGCCGTAAGTGCCCAGTGCACGTCCGATACCGCTCATCTTATAGCCACCCCACGGAGCTTCATTGAATGCCGGCTGGTTGCAGTTGATCCACATGATTCCGGCTCTGATCTCCTTCGTTACACGCAGAGATCTGGCGCCATCTGTCGTAAATACCATGCCTGCCAGTCCGTAAGGAGTATCGTTGGCCATAGCGATCGCTTCTTCTTCTGTCTTGAATGTCTGGATGGTTACAACAGGTCCGAAGATTTCTTCCTTCACGATGGTCATATCCGGTGTGCAGTTATCGAAGATCGTCGGTCTGATGTAGAAACCCTTAGCACATTCGCCTTCTGTATATCTTTCACCGCCAGTTACCAGTGTAGCACCTTCTGCCTTGCCCTTTTCAATGTAGGACATAACAGTGTTGAACTGTTCTTCCGATACGATGGAACCCATATCCGGATTCTTCAGCGGGTCGCCGATAGTCATAGCTTCTGCCTTAGCCTTGAATCTCTTCAGGAACTCATCCTTGATGCTTTCCTCGATGATGATACGGCTTCCCGCAGAGCATACTTCTCCCTGGTTATAGAACACGCCGATCATGGACCATTCTACTGCGCAGTCCAGGTCTGCATCTGCAAAGATCACGTTAGGGGACTTTCCGCCCAGCTCCAGGCTGACCTTCTTCACAGTTCCAGCTGCTCTTCTCATAATGTCCTGACCAACTGCCGTGCTTCCTGTAAAGGAAACCATATCTACCTTTTCACTTTCGGAAAGTTCTGCTCCCAGAACGCTTCCAGATCCCATTACCAGGTTTACAGTACCCTTTGGAAGTCCAACTTCTTCGAAGATTTCAAACATCTTGATAGCGGACAGTACGCTTACTGTAGGCGGCTTGTAAATAACAGTATTTCCTGCAGCAAGACAAGGAGCCAGCTTGTTGGCGCCCATCAGCAGCGGATAGTTCCACGGTGTGATCAGAGCGCATACGCCGATCGGTTCATGGATGCTGTAGCAGTGCATATCGCCGAAGCCTTTGTTTACTTCATAAGCGCCGCCGTGAGGAGCCTTCATCAGACCAGCATAGTATCTGTAGCAGTAGATGGTATCATCCACGTCAGCTTCTGCTTCTCTGAGCGGCTTGCCCATGTCGATGCTGTCCAGCATTGCCAGTTCATCCTTGTACTTGGCAACTGTATCAGCGATCTTCAGCATCATATCGCTTCTTTCCTGGGCGTCCATATCTCTCCATTCTCTTGTTTCATAGAATGCAGTATAAGCGGCATCGATAGCAGCTTTCGTATCTTCCAGGCTGCTCTGGCAGACTTCTGCGTTTACCGCACCTGTCGCCGGGTTTACCGACTGAAATGTTTTACCGGAAGTGCCTTCGATCCACTCGCCGTTGATATACATTTTTTTCTTATCCATTTTGATTCCTCCATGATCTCTTTAGAGATTTTCCAGAATTTCCTTTACTTTAGAGATGTATTTTGCTGCATAAGCACCATCAATTACACGATGGTCCGCTACAAAATTCAGGTTCATCTTAGGTTTGATTACAATATTACCATCTTCCACTACAGGAGTGTCAACGATTTTGTTCACGCCCAGGATCGCCACTTCCGGCAGATTGATGATCGGTGAGAAGTTCTCGATTCCCATCATGCCCAGATTGGAAATGGTGAAAGTTGCACCCGTGATATCATCCATGTCCAGCTTGTTGTGTCTTGCCTTGTAAACCAGTTCATTGGTTTCCTCTGCGATCTGCTTCAGATCTTTGTTTCCCACATTCTTTGTGCTAGGAACGATAAGACCTCTTTCTACTGCAACAGCCAGTCCGATATTGATTTCATCGTGGATTTCAATTCCCTCTTCTGTGAAGCTGGAATTTACATATTCATATTCTGCCATAGCGTCTGCACAAGCCTTCATCAGAATATGGTTTGCCGTCACCTTCTTAGATTTATCTTCATTCCCCTCATTCATTTTTTTGATCAGAGCAAGGGTCTTCGTCATATCTACGCTCAGCGTATATACAACACGCGGAGCTGTGTTCCAGCTTTCGCTCATTCTCTGAGCGATGATCTTCCGCATCCCTGTCAGTTTTACTGTCTTTCCCATGGTTTTCTCCTTTTCTCTGCTAGTCTTCCTGCTCCGCAAGCGCTATTGCCAGCTCTTCTACCGAAGCCGTCGTATGCAGACCCATTTCTTCAATATACTCTGTTACATCTACCGGTACTTCATCATCCTCATTCAGGAAACTTGTCAGTGCTCCTCCCAGATAGAAGTTGTATTCCCTGCCACGCTCTTCTGCCAGCTGCTTTAACAGCCGCGCATACGGCAGTGCCTGACCATTGTGAAGACTGATCGCAACATTTTTGATTCCATGCTCGTCAGCCAGATCCAGCACATCGATCGCATCCATGGAGTTCCCTCCATACAGCACATCAGCGCCAAGCTCTTCCAGCACACGGCTCATAACATAAAGGCCGAAATAATGCAGGTCTCCCGATACGATGCAAACCCGTTTCCCCTTCAGCTTCTTCGGATAATCGGTATCCTTCAGCTGATCGATGATCCCCAGAGACATATTCTCCGATACAGACCAGAGCGCCGCCGGAAGCATCGGTTCGACGCGATCTTTGCCATCCTGGACGATGGACGGATGGAACAGCTGCTCGAACTTAGTCGGGTCCATCTTCTTGAGAACAACCATCATCTCGATTGGATTGGTAATGTCAATTCCTGCCTCTTCCATACCGTTCATGAAGTTCTGGAACATAATTTCAGAGTACTCTTTGATCCGATCTCGAGTTTCTTCAACGACGGTCCAGTCCATCATCTGTTCAAAGTACGGAGCTGCTTCATCGGTTCTCTGGCAGGCGCCCGTCATATCCAGCATTTCCGGAACCGTTGGGATAGCTACCTTTTCAGAAATCGGAACCGATAAGAATGATCCTCCCGTTTTATATCTTCGCTCAACCAGATTAAGCATCAGCGCTTCCGGAATCTGGAATCCGTAATTGGAATGGAGATGATGATCCCAGTGGTCTACCGTATTCGGATAGATGAACTCAATACCCGGCTGATCGTCTCTACGGAACGTATCGCTAGCCGCTAGCCACATAGCCGCCTTATGGATCAAATTACTGGTCAGGTTTCCGAAGCTAAACGCATAACGAGCTTTACACAGATCCGTTACCACATATCGTTCCCATTTTGCCCAGGCAAGATATGACGCCAAATCCATACAGTATGCAGGCAAACTATCATCCTGATTAGAGTTGACAATAACCCGATCATCCCACTTAGCTGCCACAATACCTAATGCCTTTACGTTCTCATTCATGTTCCATACTTCATCCGGGCAGCCGGGAGCTACCTGCTGGAACATCCCGAACATGCCTTGATACATACTGCCTGCTTTCAAAGCATTGATCGTAGTCTCAACAGCATTAGGATATCCCAGATGATTATCCGCAAACACAGCCTGAATCGTCGATGCCTGAGTAATGGTAGTCCAGTCAGAAAGCTCATTCAAGTCAAATCCCAGTGCTGTCGGCACGCCTTCCCGTTTGTCCTTCGGCGTACCGACAATATTCTTAGGGAGCTGATGAGCAAAGCTGATGCGAAGTCCAGTTTCTTCGTTAAACTTCTCTGCCTCCCGCAGACCTTCCGCTTCATCCTCCACAGATGCCAGCCCCATATTGATCTGGTAAGTGAGCTTGCCCTGCGCCGCTTGCTGAAGTCTGTATTCTGCATCACTCTTTACCCCGTATTTTTTCATAAATGGGGTTTCCATGATCTCAATGCCCTGGCCGATCTTATAGCCTTCCTCCCAGGAAGCCTTCCAGTCAGGGATATCCTTCGGAATCAGGCTCGCAAGATACTCTTTATTTGTTTGATCTAAAACTTTACCCATCTGTCATACATGCCTTTCTACTTTTTTCCGCGCGCTTACTTTAAAAGATCAGAGTAATCTTCGCCTTCTTCTCCGATTACAGCTACCGGAGTCTGACATGGTACAGTAGAACCTTCTTCTACCAGGATCTTCAGGATCGTTCCATCTTCATAGGATTCGATTTCGTTGGACAGCTTATCTGTTTCTACTTCGAAAATCGCATCGCCTTCTTCTACTGTATCGCCTTCCTTAACGATCCAGTTTGTTAAAGTTCCTTCAGTCATTGTTGCGCCCATCTTAGGCATTTTGATTAATGTAGCCATTGTTTTAATCTCCTTTTCTTCTTTTCTATTTGATTTATTTTTTTATTTACAGAACAGATTTGATTGCATCTACGATGTATGCAGTCTGCGGAAGCATGTAGTCTTCCAGCGGCTGAGAGAACGGTACCGGAGTATCCAGTGCGCCAACTCTCACGATCGGCTTCTTCAATGCTTCGAATCTGTCTTCTGCGATTCTTGCAGCCAGTTCGCCGGACCATGCACCGCGCTTGCACTCTTCTGTCGCGATCACGATCTTGCCTGTCTTTTCTACGGAATTATAAATCATTTCCTTGTCCAGCGGATAGAGGCATCTCGGGTCGATAACTTCTACACTTACGCCTTCTTTTTCTAGCTGGTCAGCAGCTTCCTTAGCCTTTCCTACCTGTACGCCTGTTGCTACTACGGTAACGTCCTTACCTTCCTTCACGATCTTGCCTTTGCCCAGCGGAATCGGATCAAAGTCCTCGGTAACTTCACCCTTTACACCGTATAAAGTCTGGTGTTCAAAGAATACGACCGGGTTGTCATCGCGAATTGCGGAAATCAGCAGACCCTTTGCATCCTGCGGATTAGATGGGTACACCACCTTAAGTCCCGGGATGTGTGCGATCATCGCTTCAATGCTCTGGGAGTGCTGTGCTGCTCCTGTAACATATCCGCCGCATGCACATCTTACCGTCATCGGCACCTGTACTCTGCCGCCGTACATATAACGGAACTTGGCAGCCTGGTTCATCAGCTGGTCCATACAGCAGCCAAGGAAGTCATCATACATGATTTCAGCGATCGGTCTCATTCCTGTTACAGCTGCACCGGCGCTGGATCCCATGATCGCCATTTCAGAAATCGGAGTGTCTCTGACACGCAGCGGACCAAATTCATCATACAGTCCAGCAGTAGCGCCAAAACTTCCGCCATAAATACCTACGTCTTCGCCAAGGATATATACATTTTCATCTCTCTGCATTTCATTTCTGATTGCAGATGCGATAGCTTCCGAGAAAAAAATTTCTTTCATCTTATCTTCCCTCCTCTACGATATCAGTGTAAACGTCCTGTACTGCTGTTTCCGGAGCCGGGAACGGACTCTCTTCTGCAAATTTCAGAGCAGCTTTTACTTCATTTCTGGCTTCCTTCGCGATCGCCTTCAGCTGATCGTCATCTGCCAGCTTCATAAACTTCAGATAAGTCTCATGCAGCTTGATCGGGCACTTTTCCTTCCATACTGCCAGTTCATCCGGAAGTCTGTAGTTGTCTGTATCCCCTACGAAGTGAGTATCCCATCTATATGTATTGCATTCCAGAAATACCGGTCCGTTGCCTTCTCTGGCATATGCGATAGCTTCCTTTGCACGGTCATAAACCTCATTGACATTATTGCCATCTACAACCATAGCCTTCATGCCGTATGCCAGCGCTCTGTCAGCAACCGTCTTACAGTTCATGCTCGGGTTTGTATAGGAAGAATCTCTTCTGCATGCAGTACTGATTCCATATCCATTGTTTTCACAAACGAATACTACCGGCAGCTTCCATACGCTTGCCAGGTTCATAGCTTCATGGAATGTACCTGTTCCTGTAGAACCATCTCCGAAGAAGCATACGCATACCGCACCGTTCTGTTTCATCTGCGCTGTGATTCCTGCGCCACATGCCAGCGTAAATCCGCCGCCTACAATACCGTTAGCACCCAGAACACCGATCTCTGTATCCGTGATATGCATGGAACCACCTTTACCGTGACAATAGCCCGTTTCTCTGCCGCAAAGTTCTGCCATCATTCTGTTCAGATCAGCTCCCTTTGCAATAATATGTCCATGTCCTCTGTGTGTACTTGTGATATAGTCTGTCTTCTCCAGGTTCATACACACGCCGGTAGCAACAGCTTCCTCGCCTGTGTACAGGTGAATAAAGCCCTGTACGACACCTTCCGAGAAACTTCTGGATGCCTGTTTTTCAAAGTTTCTGATTTTCTGCATTGTCTTATATGCTTCCAATGCTCTTTCTTTTGGAATTGCCATTACATTTCCTCCTTCTTTTCAACAATTCGATTTTAAATGAAGTTCTTTCCATTGGCCGAGACCTTGATCCGGGTCTCAACAAACTGTCCGGAATGGTCTTCACCTTCTAAAATCTCTTCTTCGATCTCAGCAAGATCGATTCTCTTATATATCAGACGTCCTGCGTCCATATATACATCCACACATTCAGTTTCGATCTGATCTATCTCTAAATTCTGATCCAGGATCTTCTGTTTTGCATATTCCAGCGAAGCCTGATACGCCTTTTTGAGTGCTTCCCTGCGATCCATCAGAGAGAATCTCTCTTTGTCCGCGTGAACCAGAAATCCATGTCCTTCTTCGCCAGGTCTCACAATAGCCTGCACAGTTTCCTGAATCCCCGCAGTGGCTGCGCCAACTGCATTAGCCACCTCGTAGTTGGGCGGAATGATCAGATCAAACTCGTACTCTGCTTTCGCTTTCTTATACCATGTGTCCGCCGGTGCCCCGATGGCACATACCGGAAAGCCCAGGTCTTTGTATAATGAGATGTTTTCTTCGTAAATCTTCTCTGTGACAGCTCCTTCCGCCGCTTTCACAAAAGTATCCGGAGTAACAAACATTCTGCTTGCATAAGCACGAACTGATGCCTCCGCCAGTTCCGAATCCCATGCTATAAACTCCCTCGTATAATGCATCAGATCTGTCGGGGTCATGTTTCCTGCTCCGCCCCGGCATGCCGGCAAGACACGTCTTGGCCCCACCTTCAGACCTCCATCGTCAATCGCGATTTCACTATCGCCGCCAAGTCCGAATGTGTATAACTTGGCTGACTTTACTTTGATTCTCCAATCTCCGACTTCTGCGCCCTCGGAAGAGAGCTCTACACGCTTGCCCCGGACAATCCCCGTATCCGTTGTCGTGCCGTCCATGTCGGAAACAATTGCATTTTCAATGCCTGTCAAATTTATGGTCCCGATCATGCTTGCTGCCGGGCCTGACAATGACGTCTCGATCGGCTTTTCTCGAATCAAATCTTCCGTTGCGATGCTTCCGTCACCTTTCACCACGAAAATGGGAGCATCGATCTTCATCTTCTCTAAAACATTTTTAATCGCTTCCAGGAAGCGATTGATAATAGGCAGCAGACCAGCATTGATCGCCACGGTATTTGTGCGTTCCAGAAAACCCAGTTCACTGACGAATTCATGTCCGCACATGACCGGCAAATCACAGTTTTCCTGTACGATCTGCTTTACCTCCTGCTCCTGCATAGGATTCCTGACACTAGCCGCACCAGAAATCGCGATCGCCCCCACATGAGGCAGTAGTCTTTTCAACGCTTTCTCCGTCGCTTTTCTGCTGACGTTCACCAATGCTCGCCCTTTGATATTGATACGTCCCGGAACAGACTCAATGTACTGGGATGCTATCTCTCCTCTCGGCATATCTCCAACAACGATCAGCCCTACTTTATGAAGCTTCTTCTCAACGATCGCATTCGTTGCCAGCGTGGTGGAAAGCACAACCTTTTCAATTTGAGATGTATCGTCAGGCGTCAGGTTCAATGCTCCCATACTCTTCTCAATACCGTTCTCCAGCTTTTCATGGGTGGTAAAAGCTTTCGCCTTTCGTACGATAGCCTCAACGCCTTTCTTTTCCGTATCTAAAAGAACAGCATCCGTATAGGTTCCTCCCGTATCAATTCCTATTACATACGACATTTTCTGCCTCCTATAATTTATTTCTTCGGCATATGGATCGTACAATTATCGATATCTCTGGCTGCTTCCGCAATGGATTCCGAGATCGTAGGATGCGCATGAATCGTATCTACTACATCGTCTACTGTAGCATTCATCTTCATGTATGCTGCCATTTCAGCGACCAGCTCGGTAGCACTCTTACCAACCAGATGCGCTCCGAGAACTTTTCTGGTCTTTTTATCTGCTACGATCTTAAACATCCCCTCTGTATCTCCTGTAGCAACGGCTTTACCGCAGGCTACCAGCGGGAATTTGCCGCAGATCACATCATATCCAGCGTCTTTCGCTTCTTTTTCGGACATGCCTACGCAACCAACTTCCGGAATGGTGTAAATGCAGCTTGGAACAATAGAAAGATCCATGATTTTGCTGGCTCCCATCGCATTTTCTGCTGCTACAACACCCATTTCGGACGCCACATGAGCCAGAAGCTTCTTGCCGGTCACATCACCGATGGCGTAAACGTCTTTTGCGCTGGTTTCCAGCTTGTCGTTTACAACAACATATCCTCTCTCCGTTTCCAGTCCCAGTTCATCCAGACCAGCCACATTAGGACCTCTTCCGATAGAGATCAGAACTTTATCACCACTTACGACTTCTTCATTGCCATCCTTATCTGCGATAGTCACATCCAGACTGCCTGCATCGTTCCTGGCGATGCTCTTTACCTGCTTGCCCAGTTTCAGATCGATCCCCTGCTGCGTTAAGATGCCTTCCATATAGTTAGCTACATCGCTGTCGAGAATCGCAACAGGTTTATCCATCATCTCAACCATAGTAATCTGACTTCCATAAGCCTTAAATACCGTTGCCAGCTCACATCCGATGACACCGGCACCGATAACAACCAGTTTCTCCGGAACTTCTGTGATAGAAAGGAAACCTTCGCTTGTCATAACGCCTTCCAGATCAGCGCCCGGGATCGGCGGCATCTTCGGAGAAGATCCTGTTGCCAGGATCAGCTTGCCGTATTCGATCGTTTCAACATCGCCGTTTTCAGCTGCAACCTCGATCTTATTACCGGCTTTTACAGTTCCCATCCCCTGATACATGGTGATTTCGTTGGAGCCAAGCAGACCGGTCACTCCATTTACCAGCTGCTTTACTGCCTTGTCCTTAGCCTTGACCGCCTTCGCATAATCCAGCTCCAGTTCTCCCTTGACTTTAATGCCTCTTTTCTTTCCCGCATCAATATAATGTAGGATCTCAACATTTTTCATCAGAGCCTTCGTCGGGATACATCCCACATTCAGGCAGGTTCCTCCCACTTTGTTCTTCTCAATGATAGCTGTCTTCGCACCCAGCTGAGCGGCCCGGATCGCACTGACATATCCTCCCGGGCCTGCGCCCAGCACTACTACATCGTAAAACATGATTTCTCCTTTCCGAATCACCTGCTTCCTGTTTTGCAGGACGTATTTGCTTGTGTTTGTATTATAGTTTTGCTATGTCTTTTAATAACTTATTATAAATATAGCACTGATACCCTTGTCTGTCAACAATATTCCGACAATTTCATCCCGGTATTAAATTATCAGAAGACCGCAAAGCAACAAATTGATTACTTTGCGGTCCATCTACAGTAAATTCTAATTTACTACAAATACGAGTTTTCCTTTTTCTTCGAAATGTATTTTTTCATTTCGATACCATGACTGGTTATCTTATATCTTATATCCAGATCTTTATCCCCAGTCAGCTCAATAGAAGCGGTTTCTAGAATATTTACATTCAACATTGCTCTTAAATAATAGTCAATCCGATCCAGATTACACTGACGTTCTTTTCCATAAACCGGTTTCATGGCTTCCAAAATCTCATTCACATCAAAAGATTTATCTGCGTTCAAAATAAAGTGCTGCATAATCGCAACTTTAAAAGGTAATTTCATCTTTTTCTCCTCCTACAATCTAGTTGTCCCTCATATTAACCAGTTCCTTTGGATTTGCTGCAATCAGAACCAGACCGATCAGAGATACAACAATACCAATTACTGTGAGCGGCGCTACAGAATACGGGAAGATTCCCAGAGCAGCAAAGATAAATCCGACCGGAATACTCCAAATCGCATAGGTGTTAACGAACACCAAAGTTCTGGCAGCCCCTGCTTTATCAAACGCAAGGTATGTAGTATATGCAGCCATAGCTTCACAGATTCCCAGCAGAATAAGAGGAACTACATTCGCACCGTCTGTAAGGATTTCGCCTACAATTACAGGACCATCTCCAAATCCAATGCCGCAGAATCCTCCAACCAGAATAGTCAGGATAAACAGGATCGGCGTAGAGCAACCGATTCTGAAGCATCCACATCCAACATAAGTATCTACGATGTCAGATCCGAACGTTCCCAGGAATCCTTCCATACCCCATCCGAAGCTGCCCAGAAGAGCAAACAGAACTCCGATAAAGAAGTGCGGATACTGATCTCCACCACTTGGTCCTACTACCGCCAGAATAGCACCGACTATTACAATTACGATTCCAGCCCATACACGCGGTTTGATATTTTCCTTCAGGAAAATTCTCGAAAGAACTGCTGCAATGATCGGGTTAATAACCGCGATAGCAGTTGTAATCGTAACACCACACATACTCATCGCAATCAGCTGACAACAGATTCCAAATGGTCCTCCGCCGCATCCAGCAAGGAACAGAAACAGAGCTGGTTTCCCACTAGTATATAAGCGTATATACTCCCTTGGGCCCGTTCCACGAATAGTATTAACAATTAACAAAACAATAAAAGCAATCAGTTCCTGACAAAAACTGAGACAGATTACCGCAAGGATACCTAACGCAACGCCCGTTGGAAGATCAATAAATGGTGCATAGGTCTGCACGATCGATGATACATTTCCTTGAACTGCAACCAGCAGCCCCGACATCATTGCATAAAACATTCCTTGGATAACAAATCTGATTTTTCGGCTGTTCAGAACATCCATTGCCTGTGTTCCAACAGCTCCATTGGTACTTTGAGTCAATTTCATTGCCTCCTTCTTAATAAAAATTGAATGATGTGAATTTTTAAACAACATATCATATTATTTATCTTTTGTCAACTCTTATCGTAACACATGTTTTTTGTTGTTTCATGCTCTTTCTCACCAGCCTTATTCTCCAATTTATATTTCGTTTGACAAAACATAAATTTAATAGTAATATTAACGCATAGTTAAATATTTTGAGACTCAGCATTACTGGAAACTGGTGAAAGTCCAGCACTGTATCTCAGCAACCGTGTTATCTACGAACAGATTTGCATTTTGCAGCCACTGGGGAGAAATCTCGGGGAAGGCATCTAAGTAGGCATGCAGCACTTGCTGCAATAAGGATTAAGTCGGGAAACTTGTCTAGTCTCTATACATAAGTCTTCTGAGGTGAGACCATGTTTCTTATATAAAATACAGCTATGCTTCTTGTATTTGTTTTTGTAATATAAATCGCATTTGCTGCTTGTTTTGATAGATTCAGCACCTCAACGAGGTGTTTTTTTGTTTATAAGATTCAAAACGGAGGGAGGATAAATATGGAACATTTAGCGCTAATCAATAATACAATTCGGGTAAAAGAATCTAACACTCAATTAGTTCTTGCTGCTCTTAAAAGATTCGGAAGTGCCACGAGAAACGAAATAGCACGTTCAACAGGTTTAAGCCTTTCTACTTGTGGTAATATCCTGAAAACTTTATTAACATCGGGAGAAATCTTAGAGGGCGGGGTACAAAGTCACAGCGGCGGACGGCCCGCACAGAAATATACATACAATAAAACACGACACTTGGTCGCTTCAATTGCAATCGTTCCCCAAAAAAGCAGTTATACAGTCCACTACACTATTGCGAACCTATACAAAGAAAAAATTGCTCAGAACACATTTTCCAGAGAGGAGCTTCACTTTATTTCATTAGAATCCTTCCTGGCAATGATATGCAAAAAATTTCCCACTCTAAAGGCTATCGGCATCGGGCTGCCTTCTTTGTTATTCCATAAATTCTTGAAGGAAACCTCTGCCACGCAGGGGACAGCTTTATCATTGCTGTTATCACAAAAATTCAACCTGAAAGTCCAGATTGAAAAAAGTTCTGCAATGATTGCCATAGGACATTTAAAGAAGCACCCTTACCTGGCCGAAAAAACAATCGCAGCCATTATTCCATCACAGGATTTCGTTAGTGCAGGATACGTTTTCAATGGGCATATCTATAGAGGCAGTTCCTGCCGGGAGGGAGATTTTGCATTTCTTCCACCCAAGACATTACCGATAGGAGCATCCTCTCAAAGTCCCGCTAACCAAAAAACAATATTTGCTATTGCCGCTTCTATCGCCACCTTTCAAGCGGAGGTGATCCTGCTTCCTGAAAGCGAAACATTCAGCTTGCCTTTGCCCGAATTGAAAAGAATTTGCAGCAAAATATTTCCGCATAAAATTCAACCTGAATTTATTATGATTGAAGATATTTTAGACACCTATATATCCGGAGCTCTAGATACTGCAATCAGTAGTCTTCAGCCAAACTTAACGCTAGTAATCAACTAATTTAAAAAGGTCTGAAAAAAGCATAAAGTTTTTCAATTTCTTTTTAATTATTTATTGATATATCTTTTTTAAAATGATAAATTATATATGAGGAGATGAGATTACAAATCTTACAAATCTATACCTCGGAGAGGACCAATATATATGAACAATCCAGTATTAACTAATAATACTCTTAGGGTAAAAGAATCTAACACAAACTTAATTTTAGACACCTTAAAAAAGGAACAAATTGCAACTCGAGCGGAAATCGCCAGAATTACAGGACTAAGCATTGCAACCTGCGGTAACATTCTAAAAGATCTGCTTGCTTCCGGTGAGATCCTTGAAGGTGATCTGGAAAACTGCAGCGGAGGCAGACCCGCTCGCCAATATATCTACAATAAAGACTTTTCTATGGTTATCGCTATGACGATTCAATCTGACAAAGCTTTAAAAACACTCCAATATGCAGTAACTAATCTATACGGCGAAATTATAGAAGAAAGAATAAAAGCCTATGATTCTATCGAGCCTGAAACAATCAGCCAGTTAATCGCAACACTGATGGGCTCTTATGAAAACATCAAAGCTGTAGGAATCGGTAT
The DNA here is from genome assembly GCA_934281605.1 of uncultured Clostridia bacterium. Classification (GTDB taxonomy): domain Bacteria; phylum Bacillota; class Clostridia; order Peptostreptococcales; family Anaerovoracaceae; genus Lentihominibacter. The sequence goes on from CAKQXD010000004.1 coordinate 83,201, forward strand.
TCCAGGATATACAAACAATGATGGGACTATCGGGATCAATGATATTGAAGAGTTAAACGGAGTCAACCTTGTTACACTTCTGGAGCACAATTTTGATATCAAAGTCGCCATAGATCGCAGTCCAGCAATCAGTGCTTATGGATATTATCAAAACCATGCCGAACATAAAGGTCAGGCTCTGGCCACTATACTTACCCCTATAGAACACCCTTCTGGGTCCGGCTTCATTATCGGAAACCAAATTTACAAGGGGAGTTCCAATATGGAAGGGGAAACCAGCTATATCTACAATGGCCTAGCCCGTGAATTCCAAAGTACTGATTCACCTGAATCCAGACTAATTCAAGAGACAATATTCTCCATCGCATCCATTATCTCCACAATAAACCCTGCGGTAATTGTCTTTATGGGAAAAAGTTTTAATAAGGAAATTTTTCGCTCAATCTGCGATAGTTGCAAAGAAATGTTCCCGAAGGAATTTCTCCCGAAATTCGAATTGCAAGAGGATTACAGCGATGTGTATCTACAAGGGACCATTCAAATTGCAATTGACTGCATGAACCCTAAGGTACAGCTTATCGAAAAATAGATATGACAGAAGCCATGCCCCATCCAGAGCGCAGGCTTCCTTCAAAACAGATGGTATAATTGACAAGACCTTGAGAATAATCTATAATGGTTATAACCAAAGAGTAATGATGTCCATACAGGGCACGAAAAAGAAAAACCCCAGAGCTGCAACTCCGGGGTTTTTTATTTGGGTTAGTTGTCGTGATCCTGACGATCTAACCACTTGCACACATAGTGACCAACTACCTGTGCCATGACCGCCAGTAAAAGAGTAATGATGTAATCCACACAGTTCACCTCCTTTCTGTTGCCAGATTGGAGACGACAACAGAAATATTATACATCATAACGATTGGTCAAACAACAAACTAACAGCGATCAGTGCATACGGCTTTTATAAGAGATATCCTGCCGGTGCCGAATTTATTATCAACAGGCAAATCTATAGCTGATCGCAAAATAGAATAGATATGACAGAAGCCCATGCTCAATCGGAGCACAGGCTTCTTTTTCTTTTATGGATTTCTTTATTTTTACTCTGCAAAGGCCGGTGCGCCCACGGCGACCAGTCTTATCTTTGTCTCTACATAGACTTTTTCTGCACTTTGATAGCGCTCACAGTAAATATCTTCACATTCTTCGATGATATCCGGGATGCGGCAGCCGCACAGCTGGGCCTGGTTTTTAAGCCATTGCCGCCCTTCTTCTCTGCAGGCTTCTCTGGCTTCGTCCAGCGATTCAAATTCCATCCGCTTCCATGAGAGATAGCCTACATATTTCCCCGTTACGGCATCCCTGCGGATCGTTATCTCTGTGGATTCCTCAATGTTTCCTACAGCAGCTCCGATGGCATTGGCAACCTCAGCGTGCTCTGGAACACGGATATCCAGACCCGTCCGTTCTGCCACATACGGCATCCACGGCATAGCGGGCGCTCCGATCCCGATCACCAGATCACCCTCTGCATACTGTCCGCTTTCTGTAAGCGCCTGATAGACGCTGTCTAAGAATGCACTTTCCAGCTTGTCATACAAAGTCTGCTGATCCATATCCAGTCTCTTCGCCTGCTCCCTCAGCCAGTTCAGGGAAGCCTTTTTATCCCATTTGCTGTAAATTCCTTTAATATGAGCCAGATCTGTCGGGGTAAATCCCGTTTTAGTTCCTTCAAATTCCTTTTTCTCCATAGCAGCCAGACAAAGGGGAGTTACTTTTTCAGGGCCAATATGGACCTTGCCTTCATCGTCCAGTTCAATGAGGCTGTCGCCGCCCAGACCTTTGGTATAAATATCGATAGCTCTTACTCTGGTGCGCCATCCCGCTACAAGGGCGCCTTCTTCCGACACCTTTACCTTGCCGTGATCCAGACATGCGATATCCGTAGTCGTTCCGCCCATGTCAGCGCACACTGCATTATCGCTGTCCGACCGCAAGACGATTTTTACCTTCGGAAAGGAGACCTCCCCAGGATACCTGGTATCTGGCTCCACACAGTTCATGCACGACATAATACTCCAGCAATGCGTATCCCACATAGGTAACACAGTCCATCGCATACCCCGGGAAACCGTCGTCCAGATAAGTATCGCAGATAATAAAATCATCTCTTTTGGAACGCACCATGCCGATGGACTTGATCATATCGATCATATGCTGTCTGTCATCGGTAAATCCCGGCTGGCTCCAGATAAACTGTGAAATCAGTCCCACTCTGGCACTGCCTGCTCGAATAGAATTCATGGTCGTTTCCAGCGAGTTAGGGCAGGATAAAATCTGGTCTTCAAACAAAATCTGAAGAGGAACCCCTGCCTGATGCGCCAGATAATCCTCCGTCGTCTCTATCATATAACTGATAGGCTTCGGCGCATTTTCCCGGTATTCTTTCGGGAGTGTGACCAGCTGACTTGGGATACACTGTACGGTCTGGATCGAAAGGCCTGTCCGCTGAGAATAATTATAGATTTCTTTGATCGCTTCGATCTGCTCCTCTAAATTGGCCAGGCCAAGCAGAATTTCCCAGGTTACTTCACCTTTCTCAGCATAGTCCTTCTTGTATGCTGCATAGGTCTCATAGCCACTTTCCTCCAGGAACAAACTCCGCCCCAGAGGGATCTGCTTACCCATTTCTATTCCTTCCTGCAGCACTTCGTAGCCGTCTGGCAGATCACCAATGCTGTTACGGATACTCTTTACATATTCTACGGTTAACTGGTTCATACTTTTCCCCTTTACTTACAAGGTTGCATCGGGTTTGCAGGCGCATCGCCTATTCGCAATAGTCAGACAGGTTGCCTGCTCTGAATTTCAGCATAGGCATTCTGCTGGTTGTTACGAATCCGGCAGGTGCATTGATCACATCCGGGATTCTGTTGATCAGCGTAGCGCATGTCATTTCTACCGTAGCCGGTTTATTAACTACCATGTGAATGTCCGGAGTTCCTTCTACAACGCAGGTATTGGTATCTTCTTCTCCCTGGCCGTATACGATGCCGATGCATTCCGTTTCTACAGTAATGCCTTCTTCCGTTTCCGTCGTGCAGATCGCACCCATACCGATGGCTTTTCCAGCCGGGATCACTTCATCCATCGTCTGGGACTTGATATCTACATCTGCAAACTTCGGGGTGCACTTCTGGGTCTGCGACTTGACTGTAAGGCCCAGATAATCGCATAACCATCCATTGGTGTTCCATACATAGGACGGTAAAAATTCACCTTTTTTGATTAGAGCGTTTCTTTCTTCATCAGAAATATTATCCGCCGCAGCGATCTTTTTGTCAAATTCTTCTGCTGTCAGACCAACGCCATGGCCCTTTGCCAAAGCTGCTCCGTAATCATCTACATTATACTGCGCATTGGCGATGATCTTATCTGCTTTCTGCACATTTCCACCATAAACGGCAAACATACCGCCATACTGGGTTTCATTGGCTCCGGAACCTGTGATCGTACAGTTGTTTTCCTTTGCAATGCGATCGATCTCTTCTGTAATAGCCGGGGAAGAATTCCATGGATAAATCGCTTCTTCGCAGGTAGAAATCGCATTGACGCCATTCTTAGCACAAAGCAGCATGATATCCTTAACATCCTTCATCAGGCTCTGCGTTGTGATAATGCAGATGTCCGGCTTCTTTTCCTGCAAAATTTTCTCCGCTTCTGCCGCAGCATATACGGTCGCTCCCACAGGGTCGATGCCCGCAACTTCTCCGAAATCTTTTCCAGTGATGGCCGGATTCATATCAAAGGCAGCTACCAGTTCAGCGCCTTTTGCCATCGCATACTGGGCAGTATGCTTGCCCATTCTGCCGCAGCCGTATTGAACAAATGTGATCTTGTTTTTCATGTTTCTCAGTCCTTTCTAAAATGCTTTATTCCCGTGACCCGGGATATATTTCAGAGCTTCTTTGCCAGAATTGGTAATCTGATATGTTACGATCAGCTCACCATCTTTTTCTGTTACATCCTTCACAGACAGGAAAGATACTCTGTTATACATATCCAGCTGTTTTTCAACATTTTTCAATGATGTTGTTTTCTCATTGTTGTATTCTACTTTTAAAATATCCGATAGTTCCTGATTCGTAAACGGTGCATCTTTTTCGATCGCATATTCCAGGATCCGCGTTTTGATCGGTAATGTCATCTTGTCGCCTCCTACTCTTCTTCTGTAGATCTTAAACTGAATAACTCGGAAGGTTTTGCAATTACCAGCATGATACCTGCCACTACGACGATCGCACCAACGATACCCATTGCGATGAATTCGAATTACTGCTGGTTACAAAAGGGGCCATCGAATGCCAGGCGCTCCACAAAAACGGGACGAAAATAAAACAGCAGATCAAGGCCGGAGAAGGCGCCTTTTTCAACACAAAGGCTCTGCATTATATGCGCTCCCTGACTCCCGGAACAGAATCCCGGACGTTTTCCTTTGCAGAAAACTTCTTTAACTTCCAGCCCTCTGGATCCATCTATCGGACCATCATACAGCCCATTTCCCAATCGCCGCTCCCTGGAGTTTTTCTCACACAGGAATTCTCTGCAAGCAGACAGCTTCTCACAAAGCTTCAAGAGCTGTATGCCATCGAAATAACCGATTCCTGCTGGGAGTTGTACTGTATTGAGACACTATGCTGCGCCTGGCGCCACCTGCTGACCTTATTTTCACGCGCTGAAAAAACGATCATGACTTCTTCCACGGATGAAGTTCGGGAAGCACGACTGTGGAGCATGCTTTCCTTCATTCACGAAAACTACGATCAGGACATCACTATCTCCGATATATGCAATGCCGCCAGCATCAGCAAGAGCGAATGTTTCCGCTGTTTTGAAGCTGTGATCAAGCAGACGCCGGTAGATTATCTGACCGACTATCGCCTGGGGCGCGCTGCATCTCTTCTGATAGAAACCAATCGCCCTGTTTCTGCGATTGCATCAGAATGCGGCTTTAACAGTGCCAGCTATTTCGGCAGCGTCTTCCGAAAAAAATTCGATATCTCGCCTGGACAATACCGCACAAAATTCGAAACCACTAAGGTTTTGCTCTAGCAGAGCATCCAGCGATCGCTTCGGCATCCCGCAAAAATAAGACACCGCAGAACCGATCAAAAATCAGCTCTGCGGCGCCTTATCGCACGCAAATCATCTCTGAATTTACCCCTCTCGAAAACACTTCAGCACTTCTTCCCCGGAAATACTTCCAAAGTACAATTCCAGCGGCAACGAGTCCAGAGCCTGCGTCACTGCTCGAACATCAAAGGGAATGCCCGTAAGCGCTTTCTCAACATCCTGTATACTCTTTAATGAAAGAAAGTCTCCGATGATAATACATTGCTGTATCATTCCACCTTCCACTTCTAGGTTCACTTCTATGGAACCCCCTTCAAACCTCATTCGATTCTTATAATTGAATTTCGGCGATCTTCCGTAGACCCAGTCCCAGCTGCGATATTTCTGGTCTGCCAGATCGCGTATTTCCGCCAGCTGAGCCTCTTCAAAGAAAGCCTCATTCACCTTGCCGTCGAACCAGTTGTCTAACAACAGATTCTTAATGTCTTCTATATCCAGTTTATGGTCGGCATAAGCGTTGATATTGGTCACCCGGCTTCTCACGGACTTGATGCCCTTCGACTTGATCTTGTCTTCGGACACGTTGAGGACATTGCTGATTTTCCCCAGATCCGAATCAATGAGCAGCGTTCCGTGATGAAGGATCCTCCCGTCCAGCAGACGCTGAGCACTGCCGGAAATCTTCTTGCCGTCCAGCAGCAGGTCGTTTCTGCCCTTCATGACCACCTCCAGTCCGATCTTGGCGAACGCCTTCGTGATCGGTTCCAGGAATCTGGCGTAGCTGGAATTTTCTCCATTGTCCCAGTCCGTGATGTAGGAGAAATTCAAATTCCCCATATCATGGTATACCGCTCCGCCGCCGGTGGTTCTCCTGACAATATTGACTCCCAGCTCTTTTGCTGCGTCCATATTGATCTCTTCCAGGGGATTCTGGTTCACCCCAAATACGATTGTATTGTCGTTCTGCCACAGCAGAACATAATCATCGTCTTTACAATTCTGTAAAACGTATTCTTCAAAAGCTAAGTTGTAGCACGGATCCGTGCTGCCTGTCTTCATATACTTCATGATCCCCTATCCTTTCTCTCCGTTCCTCATCTGAGCCGGGGACGGGCGGCACTCTGCTCATCCCCGCTGGTGAGGAATTCCAAATATTGTATAGATGTCGCAAGGAAATTGGTTTGGAATCGAGTAAGTGTTTTATGTCTAATTATTCATGTTGGCTTTCACTCAAGTTACGACTTTGTATTTTGTTCGGAGTTCTTTAAGTTATGGATTATGTTATGTACTTTTCGCTAGTTTTCACTGACGTAGTTTTGCGACATTATTTCATTGCTTTTCGTAACTCTTTTTATAACTTATCACTAATACGATTTATTGTCAATACCTTTCCTTAAATTTCAACGATGTATTTTATATATATATTATTATAATATCTATAATAACTGTTGATTTTCTCCTTATATAATGATACAGTTACCTTAATAAGTAAGGAGGATCCTATGCATAACACAACTATAGTATGTCTCGGAGACAGCTTTACACGAGGTTTCGGTGTAAAGAAAAAAGACAACTGGATTTCACAAACTCATATAGAAGAAGTCATTTTGAGCAATGCCGGGATCAACGGCGACACCACGTCCGGCATGCTGACACGTTTTTCACGCGACGTCATCGATCAAAAGCCGGACTACGTACTGATCACCGGCGGTGTCAATGATTTTATCGTCGGCAGCAGCCTGGATATTCCGAAAAACAATTATATGGCCATGGCTCATCACGCCGCCGCTCATATGATCACGCCAATCATCGGGATCGCCCCGGGATTTTCGTCTAGGCAGATCCGCGAGGACTGGGCCGCTTTCACTGATTTCAAAAAGGTCGCTGAAAATCAGCTGACGCTCCGCCTGTGGCTTCACGCTTTTGCTTCGACATTTCATTTCCCGATTTTTGACTTCTATGCGGGATTCGAGTCCTACAAAGCGCATAACAGTTCGCTCACAGACGAGGAACTGTATCTGGACGGCATACACCTTACCGCTTCCGGCCATAAAACGATCGCGGACGTCGCCACCCATATGATAAAAAAACTAATTGATAAAAACACACCATAAGGAGGATCACCATGAAAGTTCTAATGCTCAACGGAAGTTCCAATAAAAAAGGATGCACTTTTACCGCTTTGGAAGAAATCGGCAAAGTCCTTGCCGAAGAGGACATCCAGTACGAAATCGTTCAGATCGGCCCGGGACGAATACGCGACTGCACCGGATGCATGATGTGCAACGGGATAAAATGCGTGTTTGACGACGATCCTGTCAACGAATTTGTAGAAAAAGCCTGCAAGGCCGATGCCTTCATCTTTGGGACACCTGTCTATTACGCCCATCCTACCGGCCGCATTTTATCGTTCCTCGATCGTGCGTTTTTTAGCTGCTGCGACGGACTCGCCTACGAGGCCTTTGCATATAAACCTGCCGCAGCCATCGCCTCGGCACGCCGCGCCGGAACGAGCGCCTCTCTGGATGTTCTACAGAAATATTTCACCATCGCACAGATGCCGGTCGTAAGCTCCACCTACTGGAATATGGTCCACGGCTGGAAACCGTCCGACGTCAAAAAAGACCTGGAGGGGCTTCAGACCATGCACAATTTAGGGCGCAACATGGCCTGGCTGCTCAAGTCCATCGAAGCCGGGAAGAAAGCAGGGATCCAGCCGCCTGTGCAGGAATCCGGCAATATGACCAACTTTATTTGATTCTGTCCTTTGATGATGCTCCGTGGTATAATAAACCCTATGAAAAATCTTTACATCGCGACCATCGGCGAGGATTTCGCCCACTGGGTCAAAAAAACACAAAGCGGCCTCGAGCTGGATCAGTTCTGCATGGCAGAAAACCTGGACGGGGCGAAATACGAATCGTGCTGCAAAGAGATCCGCCAGCTTTTTGCGGACTGCAAAGTCTCCCCGGAGCGCACGGTGCTTCATGCACCGTTCAACGAGCTGCATCCGGCGGCCATCGATCCTCTTGCAAAGGATCTGGCCCGTCATCGGATGGAGCAGGCGTACACCGCCTGCAAAGACCTGGGCGTCTCTAAAATGGTAGTCCATTCCGGTTATGTGCCTCACATTTATTTTAAATCGTGGCATCAGGAGCAGTCAGTGAAATTCTGGACGGGATTTATGGCAGACAAGCCTGAGGATTTTCAGCTTTGCATCGAAAACGTGCTGGAGGATGAACCGCAGATGATGGCGGATATGCTAAAAGGCATCGATCAGCCTAACATCGGCATCTGCCTGGACATCGGCCACGCCAACTGTATGAGCGATGTTCCGGTCAGCCAGTGGATCCAGGTGCTGTCCCCGTATATCAAGCACTTCCACCTTCACAACAACGACGGAAGCTACGACTGGCACGCGCCGTTTGACGAAGGGAGCATAGATATTCGAGCCCTGCTGCAGCAGTCACGGGAGCTTTGCAGGCCGGATACCACCTACACCGTCGAAGTGATCCACTGCGGCAAGGCCATGGAATGGCTGGAAAACCAGAAAGACTTATAAGAAACAACAACGAGGAAACTATGACGAAAGAAACATTCTTTGCACAATTAAATGAGATAGATCCCGCCGACGTCAAAGCCATGGAAAAAGCCGCAGACCGTCAGGCCAAACTGGCAAAACCGCCGGGCAGCCTGGGCGTGCTCGAAGAGCTTTCCATCAAAATGGCAGGGATCACGGGACAGGTGAAAAATACCATCGAAAAGACCTGCGTCGCCGTCATGTGCGCCGACAACGGCGTGGCGGAAGAAGGCATCGCATCAGCGCCCCAGTCGGTGACCCGGGCGCAGACCATCAACTTCACCCGCAGACTCACCGGCGTGGGAGCACTGGCAGAAAGCTTCGGAAGCGACCTTCTCATCGTCGATCTTGGCGTGAAAGACCCGATCCCGCAGGAGCTTTACATAAATACTCCGCTGGCGGACACCCATAAGATCGTCGACCGCCGGATGCGCACAGGCACCTGGAATATTGCAAAAGGCCCGGCTATGGCCTTTGCAGAAGCACTGCAGTGCATCGAGACCGGCATGGAGATGGCGAACGCTTTGAAAGAAGCGGGGTACGACCTGATCGGCGCGGGAGAAATGGGCATCGGCAATACCACCACCAGCGCGGCGGTGCTGTCGGCCCTGACAGGCCTGGATGCGGAGGAAACCTGCGGACGAGGCGGCGGAGTCAACGACGCGGGATTTTTGAAGAAAAAAGAGATCGTGGACGCCGTGTCCACGCCTTACCGGAGCACGGAATTTGGGGAGTCTCTGGACACTCTGACCGACGTACGAAATGCAGTGCTGGAGATCCTCGCTACGGTGGGCGGCTTCGACATCTGCGCCATGACCGGGCTGTATCTGGGAGCGGCGCGAAACCAGCTTCCTGTCGTGATAGACGGCTATATTTCAGCGGTTGCCGCGCTGGCAGCCTACATGATGGCCCCCGACTGCGTGTCGTATATGTTCGCGTCCCACAAGTCCTGGGAAAAGGGTTATATGCACGCCATGAATCACCTGGGACTGCGGCCGTTTCTCGACCTGGACATGCGCCTTGGTGAGGGCAGCGGATGCCCTATTGCGTTCGAGGTGCTCCGGGGAGCATGCGACGTGATGTGCCACATGGCGACCTTCGAGGAGGCCGAGATCAACGACGATTATCTGGACGAGATCCGGGAAGGAGACTGCTTTTAAATGAACGTTTTCATCAGCGGCGGCTGCAAAAACGGCAAGTCTTTTTACGCCCAGCGCCTGGCTCGCAAACAGGCGGACGAAAGCGGCCGTCCCCTTTACTATATCGCCACCATGATCCCTCACGATTCAGAGGATCGGGCGCGGATCCGCAGACATCTGGCCGAACGGGACGGCTGGGGATTCACGACTCTGGAATGCGGGAAAAACCTGCTATCCCTTCTGGACGATCCCCAGGTGGACCCCTCCGGGGCGTTTTTACTGGACAGTGTGACAGCCCTGCTCAGCAACGAGATGTTCGACGAGCGTGGCGACTTCGATCCCGATGCTGCAAAGCGCGTTCGCGATCAGCTTCTGGAATTTGCTGCAAAGACCGGGAGCACGGTTTTTGTCTCCGATTATATTTACAGCGACGCCGTGGAGTACAGCGAGACGGTCGAAGCGTATCGCCGGGGACTGGCGGCTGCCGATCGGGCGCTGGCGGCGGCATGCAACCGAGTGATCGAAATCAGTGGAGGAATGGAGGAAATCTGGAAATGAGATACATAAAAGGATTTTTGATGGCGTGGGGATGCTTCTGCCGGATCCCGTGCCCGTATCGTGGCTGGGAGGAAGACAACCGATATGCCATGCTCAATATGTTTCCCCTGATCGGGACAGCTCTGGGGGTTCTGGTGAGCGTTGTCTGGTGGCTGCTGTCCCTGCTGGGCGCCGGCAGTTTGCTGACGGGCGCTCTGCTGACGTTCTGTTACTTCTGGATGACGGGATTTATTCATCTGGACGGCTTTATGGACTGCAGCGATGCGGTGCTTTCCCGCAGGCCGCTGGCGGATCGGCAAAGGATCCTGAAGGACTCCCACGTGGGAGCTTTTGCGGTGATTTCACTGTGCTTTATGTTGCTGGTGTTTTTCGCAAGCATGACGACTTTAGCGGAAAGTTTTTCTCTTGCAAAAGCGGCTATGCTGTGCGCGGTGTTCACCATATCGCGGGAGCTTTCGGCCTACAGTGTGATCAACCGGAAGCCGATGCATACCAGTCAGTATCGCAGTCTGTCGTCCCATTATTATAACGAACAGGGGTGGCCGGGACTGGTCATTACCATTATAGTTTGTCTGATCCTGGCCGTGCTCCCGACCGTTAAAGAATTTTCGGTGCTCCGCCTGATCGTACTCCTGTGGATCCTGCTGGCGCAGGCTTCTCTGGAAAGCCTGATTGGAAGACGTATGCGAAAACAGCTGGGCGGCATGAGCGGAGACGTTTCCGGCTACATGATCGTCACCAGCGAACTGACCGGGATCCTGCTGCTGGCGCTGGTGGGCGGCGCGGTGGCGTTGTAGGAGGATGAAGCAGCTATGATTTTAATTTTTGGCGGCGCATACCAGGGGAAGCTGGAGTATGCGAAGAAAAACTTTGAGATAGAGACAGTGTGCGACTGCAGCGACGGCGCAGCACCTGACTTTGCAGCAGATGCGATCTACGGGATCGATGGATTTGTGAAGAGATGCGCATGCAATAGGGCAAGCTCTACAGGATCGGATCAACTTCCACCGGAAGCGGCGGACTGGTTCGACCAGCGGCGGGAAGCCTGGCGGGATAAGATCCTGATCATGACCGATGTGTCACAGGGAATCGTGCCCATGGAACCGGAACTGCGCGCCTTTCGGGAGATGAACGGCAGGCTCATGCTCCGGCTGGCGGCGGAAGCCGACGAAGTGCACCGGGTATTTTGCGGAATGGGAAAGCGAGTGAAATAATGAAAACGAAAATTTGTCTGATCCGGCACGGGATCACGGAAGGAAATCAGAAGCGACTGTATTACGGCTCCTCGGATATTCCTCTCGCGGAAGAAGGCGTTGCAATGCTTCGGGAACTGGCTGCACAGGGAATCTACCCGGATGATGCTGATGCAAAGTGCTATACCAGCGGTATGCTGCGGACCGAGCAGACCTTTTCACTCATCTACGGCGACCGGGAGCACGAGACATTTTCGCCGTTCCGCGAGATCGATTTCGGCGACTTTGAAATGAAAAGCTACGGGGAATTAAAGGATGATCCCGACTATCAGACCTGGATCAGCGACACGACGGGGACCCTGCCCCCTCCCGGCGGCGAAAGCGCCCGCGACTTTCAGGAGCGGGTCTTAGAAGGCTTTGCAGAACTGCTGCAGAGACAGGAAGAGCGTTTGAAAAACTCTTTGCAGGAAGAAAGAGCGTACAGCCTGAAAGGCAAACTGCTGGCCATCGTCGTCTGCCACGGCGGCCCCATCGCGGCGATTTTGCAGAACGCATTTCCAGACGAAAAAGAGAATTTCTACCAGTGGCTGCCCGACCCAGGGCACGGGTATCTGCTGACGGTGGAAGATGGAGAGATATTGGAGATGGAGAGTTTTTAGGGGCTATTCCCTGTTTGAAAATCCCTGGCAATCCACCCCGCAGTTGCGGTATAATAGAGATACAAAGGGAGGTAAGGAACATGAAGAATATTTTGATTTTAACGGGCAGTCCGCGAGTGGGCGGCAACAGCGACCTGATGGCGGAGGCGTTTCAGAAGGGTGTGGAAGCTGCCGGTCACAAAGTAGTACGCTACGATACGGGACGCAATGCGATCCTGCCGTGCCGCGCCTGCGACGCCTGTTTTTCGGGCGGCAAGGCCTGCGTGTGGGATGACCGCTTCAGCAACGAGCTGGCTCCGCTGATCGAGGCTGCCGACGTGATCGTTCTGGCAACACCGCTGTACTGGTACACGTTCCCGGCACAGCTGAAAGCGGCCATCGACAAGCTGTATTCCTTTATAGTAGGAGAGCACAGCATCGCCGGAAAAGAAGCATATCTGCTGATCTGCGCCGAAGAGACAACTGGAGCCTGCTTCGACGGTGTGATCCGTTCCTACGAGCATATCACCGATTATGCGAAGTGGGTCGACAGAGGCAAGCTGACAGTGACCGGCGTCAGCGGCAAGGGTGAAATTTTAAATACAGACGCATTGCAGAAAGCAGAAAAAATGGGACAGTCCGTCTAGGACGTCCTTTTTTCTTGGTAATATTGAAAACTGCTGATTATAGAAACTGACTCGCTTTCTATAATACAGTTTATACTTGCAAAATCTTCGTTTACATGAATTTTCTTTATTTGACGGTGTTTTTTATTGAAAACGAAGATTTTGCAAATTTAGCGAGCTATCGGCTCTGCGCAATCCCATCCAGAAGACTCCCCCTCGAGCCCCCGCATCCATCCACGCAAAAACGAGACATGTCCGCCTGATGCGGTCGTCTCGTTTTTGTAAGGGGTCTTATGCTGCTCAAACCTTGGCAGCGATTGGGTTACATATTGTCTCTTTTACGATTTGCAATACATACTGCGCCCACGCTTCCGCTTAAGAAGAGGACTGCCAGCAGAGGTGCTGCAAAGCTGTCGTCGCCGGTTTTCGGCGCTTTATCGGTTGTCTGCTGAGAAACTTCAGCCGTTTTCACTGTATCCGGGTTTTTCGGATCTGCCGGAGTCACCGGGTCTGGCGTCAGTTTCATTTCATATGTGCAGGCGTCGCACTTGCCGTCTTTATCCATGTCAAAGTGTCCGCCTCTTTCTGCGATGGAATCACAGCCTTCTGTCTGACACTGCATCCAGTGCATTTCGTCAGTGATGACCCAAACATAATTGTGATCTGCTTTCGTGCCGTATGCAGCGCCGCAGGTCGTGCACTTTGCTGCTTCCTGACAGGTTGCTTTTCCGCCGGAACAGATGGCAGCTTGTTCTGTATGATTACATCCAGCTACCGTACATTTTTTATAGTGGTACTGTCCGCCACCTTCTGTGCTGTGCTGCCAGTCAGATAACTGGTGGGCACCAACTAAAGTTCCTGTATAATATTTATTCGTTGCAGTAGCATCATCCCCTGCGCTTGCTCCGCATATGGAACATGCATACCAATAGATGTTATGCTCCTGACAGTTCGTTGCTGTTGTTTTTAAATATTTAGACGATTCTGTGCTGGTTGTGTAGTCATGTGTATGAGAACCTTCGATGATCGTGCCACCACCGCCGACGCTGCCTCTCACAGTCGTTCCTGATTCAATTGTTACAGTGTTATGAAGTCCAACAAAAATCCCCCAGTTGTAGCCTGCCAGGAACGTACCATTTCCAGAAATGGTCGCTGTCGAGTCACCCTTATAAACATGATTGAAGCAAAGCGGTTCTTCTGTCCCTGCTCCATTTAATGTTTTCCCATTGGCATCAAAATTGATATGCACACCGGAAATTTTCAAACTGATCCGGCCCTTCACATTCTGGATCATTTTAATATTAATGGTGTTGCCATTAATCGTAACTTCCGCTACACCGGAATCCTCTAAGCCTTTCTTTGCATCTGCAGCTGTAGTATATTCATGATTTCCAATATTCACACTATCGTCCGCCGAAACATTCGCCGGCAGAACGAAAATCATCGCGATCAGCACCATCAAACCTATGATGCCTGCCGCCATCCAGTTTCTGGTGCGCAGTGCACTTTGCACCATCCCCGGGTTCGTCCCATGTACCATTTATTGCCTCCTTGTGATTTGTGAGTAATTGCTTCGTTGATATTGTACCGCAAAACACCCCCTGACGACGGGGGTATGTGCGAAATGCTGTTTTAAAGGCGCGAATTGCAAAAGAATCCGATTGCACCTCCCCCTCTCCTCCCGTATAATGAAGATAACAAACGATGAGGAGATGACTAAATTGAAAATAGCAGTCTGCGATGACGACAACCTTTTTGTGCAGCAAACCGGTCAGGCGGTCCAGGAATGGGCGCAGGAACGGGAGCTTTCTGCCAGCGTTTTTTCCTTTGACAACGGCGATTCCCTGCTGAACGCCTACGCTGCAGAAAAATTCGACATCCTGCTGCTGGACATCATGATGCCCCTGTTCACCGGTATGGAACTGGCTCACGCGATCCGTGAAATCGATGCCGCTGCAAAGATCATTTTCCTCACTTCATCTCCGGAATTCGCCGTAGAATCCTACGAAGTGAAAGCCTCCGGCTACCTGCTGAAGCCTTTGCAGAAAGAAAAGCTTCACAGCGTCCTGGATGACTGCGTAGCACCCCCGGAGGGCGAGCCGGAACACGTCATCATCCGAACCAGCCACGGGTATCACAAAATCTATCTCCACGACATCGAATGCCTGGAGGCCCAGAATAAAAAGGTCATCTTCCATCTGACCGGAGGCGAAGCGCGGGATGCTCTGGGGACGTTTTCCAATTACGCGGAAGATCTGACCATGGAGAACGGATTTTTCAAATGTCACCGCAGTTACATCGTGTCCATCCCGCAGGTGGATTATTTCAACGCTACGGAGCTTCGGACGCGGACCGGGATCCTGATCCCCATCGCCCGCAGCTACAGCAAAACCTTCAAAGAAACCTATTTCGCATACATGTTCCAAAAGGAGACACACCATGATTGAGATGCTGCTGGTCGGCCTGCGCTACCTGCTGACGCTCCTCTTCGGAGTCGCTGTATCCGCAGCCTTTCTGGACATTGCACCGACCCGAAAAAATATCGTGATCCTCAGCGTTTTTTCAGCGCTGAATTTTTCGGTGCAGTGCATTTTATATCTGATGCAAAGCAGCACCGTCATGTTTTCGTTCTATCCGTTCGTGACCCATATCCCGCTGATGCTGGTGTTTATTTTCGTATGCAAAGCACGGCCAACTTCGGCGATCCTGTCGGTTTTGACCGGCTATCTATGCTGCCAGGTCAGCAACTGGGCGTCCACGATCCCGCAGACGTTTCAGTGCGCAGACTGGATCGTAAATTTGACTTATATCGCCGTTCTCATCGCGATGTTTCCGCTGGTATTCCGGTTCGCCGCAGCACCTATTGCAAAGCTTCTGGCCAAGCCATCGTCCGCGCTGGCGTCCTTCGCCATCATCCCGGTCGCTTATTACATTTTTGATTACATTTCCACCGTATATACAAAGCTCCTGTACGCCGGAAACTATACGGCAGTCGAATTCCCGTCATTTCTTCTGTGCATCTGTTATCTCATGTTCTGCACCATTTATTTCAAGCAGTACGAGGGAAAACGGGAGGCGGAAAACCGGCATCGTTTTATCAAGCTGAAGCAGAAACAGTCTGAAAAGGAAATGGCTGCTATCCGGCGAAACGAGCAGGCGATCGCACTGCTGCGCCACGACATGCGTCATTTTCTCAACACCCTATCCGACTGCATCGAAAACGGTGAAACCGGCAAGGCGCAGGAATACATCCATGAGATCATCGCATCGACCGACAAAACGGCCCGGAAAAAGTATTCCACCAATGAGACCATCAACATGATCCTGTCGTCCTATGAGACGGAACTGCAGGAAAACAACATTGATTTTCACTGCCTGGTCCGGGTGCCCAGGGAGCTGCCGATTTCCGATGTAGAGCTGACTTCGATCCTTTCCAACGCCATGGAAAACGCGGTCCATGCGGTGGCTTCTATCGAGGATCCGGCCCAGCGGTTGATCGAGCTTACTATGAATGAAGTCGGTGGAAAGTTCCTAATTTCTCTGGAAAATACCTGTTCGAATGCGCCTCATTTCGCAGGCGGTCTACCGGTAACTTCGGAACCGGGCCACGGCTTCGGCACTCAGAGCATCGACTACACCGTCCGCAAGCTCAATGGCAACTGCCAGTTCTCCGCTTCCGACGGGAAATTTATTTTGCAGATCGTGTTGTAGGCAGCCACTTGAGCTGCAAAAAGCTGCGGTCGGCGCTGCAGTTTTTTTAATGCGCCGCCATCCCCATCATTATGCGGATGTAATTAGTTACAGAATACAAAATCTCGTGCCTTTATTGTTTGCTTGTCACAAAAAACTTCGTAAATCCTATTGACATCCTAGGCTTCGCCTGCTACAATGAGACAAAATTAAATATTGCAAAGACATCGATGGAGAGAAGTACCACAGAAGTTCGCTCCCAGTGAGCTGGAGATAGTGAGAACCCGGCAGTACGAATCTGTGCGAATAACACTTCGGAGTTGTGAACCGAACGCTTTGCCCGAAGCAGAGCCAGTAGGGGATCCGGGCTCGGCCCGTAACAGCCGATACAACTGCTAGGTTGGAAAAAGAGGGGTTTCAAATACACGCGAACTCAAGATAGGTGGCACCGCGGATCAGTGGCTATTCGTCCTATAGATTGATAGGATGAGCAGCCACTTTTTTATTACCGATCTAATCGCCACAAGGAGGAAAAAATTATGTGTTCGATCATGTGTTACGTTGGGAAATTAACAGAGCAAGAATCCGAAGCTTTTCTGCCAAAATTCACAGAGGGCTTCGAGAAGACTATAAGCCGGGGACCTGATATGTCTCAGGTCCTCAAGTTCGGGTCAGGGGTCTGCGCCTTTCACCGCCTGGCCATCATGGATCTTGACGAGACCGGAATGCAGCCGTTCTGCCTGGAGGGGAGCTACTCCATCTGCAACGGCGAGCTGTACGGATTTCGCAAGCTGAAACGCGATCTGGAAGCCAAAGGATACGCCTTTACTTCCGACAGCGACTGCGAGATCATCCTCCCTTTATACCGCGAATACGGCACCGAAATGTTTGCCTTGTTAGACGCCGAGTTCGCCATGGTCATCTATGATGCAAAGGCCGATACGTTCGTCGCGGCGCGTGACCCCATCGGGATCCGCCCGCTCTACTACGGCTACACGGAAAGCGGCGCGATCCTCTTCGCCAGCGAGCCGAAGAACATCTGTGGTCTCACGGACAAGATCATGCCGTTCCCTCCGGGACATTATTACAAGGACGGCCGGTTCCACTGCTACTGCGATATGAGCCAGGTCGATCCTTCTGCAAAGACCGCTCCGGCGGATGCTGATCTGCCAGCGATCTGCGATCAGATCAGGGATAAGCTGATCACAGGCGTGCAGAAACGCCTCGACGCCGACGCTCCCCTGGGCTTTCTTTTGAGCGGCGGACTGGACAGTTCTCTCGTCTGCGCCATCGCCCAGAAGCTGATGCCGGGCAAGCCGATCCGGACCTTTGCCATCGGCATGAACGAGGACGCCATCGACCTGAAATACGCCAAGGAAGCGGCTGAATTTATCGGCAGCGATCACACGGAATTTATCATCACGAAGGAAGATGTTCTGGAGTCTCTGGAAACGGTCATCGAGATCCTGGGTACCTTTGATATCACCACGATCCGCGCCAGCATGGGCATGTACCTGCTCTGCAGGAAGATCCGGGAGACCACCGACGTTCGCGTCCTTCTGACTGGAGAAATTTCCGATGAACTTTTTGGATATAAATACACGGATTTCGCCCCGGACGCAGCGGCGTTCCAGGCAGAATCTGCAAAGCGCATTCGCGAGCTTCATATGTACGACGTGCTCCGTGCGGACCGGTGCATCAGTGCAAACTCCATCGAGGCGCGGGTGCCGTTCGGCGATCTGGATTTCGTCCGGACTGTTATGGCCATCGATCCAGAAAAGAAGATGAACACCTACGGCAAAGGCAAGTATCTGCTCCGCAAGGCCTTCGAGGGAGACTACCTGCCGGAGTCGATCCTGTGGCGTGAAAAAGCGGCGTTCAGCGACGCTGTGGGACACTCTTTAGTGGATCATCTAAAGGAATACGCAGAGAGCCGTTACACGGAGGACGAGCTGACGGCAGGCTGTCAGAAATACAGCTATCACGCGGCTCCGTTTACCAAGGAATCCCTGCTGTATCGTGAAATTTTTGAGAAATACTATCCGGATCAGGCAGAAATGATCGCCGGATTCTGGATGCCGAATAAATCATGGGAAGGCTGCGACGTCAGCGATCCGAGCGCCCGCGTCCTTTCCAACTATGGAGAAAGCGGGAAGTAATCCGCAGAAAGGAAGAGAGTATGAAGCAATGTAAATCCTGTGCTCCGGCTAGGTGCTGCCGTGAGCTGCAAACCGGTCTGGGCGAAGAATGCGGCGTGTTCGGCGCCTATGATCTGTCGGGAAAGGACGTTTCCCTGGCCTTTGAAGAAGAATAAAGAGGAGGAACACCTATGAAATCCATATCAGAAGTCTTTGGAAAAAAAGTATTCAACGATGCGGTGATGAAGCTGATGCTCCCACCGGAATCGTATCGCGCGCTGAAAAAGCACATGGAGGAAGGCACGGAACTGGAACCTGCCGTAGCCGACTCCATCGCAGCTGTCATGAAGGACTGGGCCATCGAGCACGGCGCGACTCATTTTACCCACTGGTTCCAGCCGATGACGGGGATCACGGCGGAAAAGCACGACAGCTTCCTCTCCCCTGCCGGCGATGGCACGGTGATGATGCACTTTTCCGGCAAAGAGCTGATCAAGGGTGAACCGGACGCGTCCAGCTTCCCGTCCGGCGGCATCCGGGCAACCTTTGAGGCCCGCGGCTACACCGCATGGGATCCAAGTTCCTACGTGTTTATCAAGGGGCGGACTCTTTGCATCCCGACGGCCTTCTGCTCCTACGGAGGCGAAGCCCTGGACAAGAAAACGCCGCTGCTGTTATCCATCGAAACCATCAGCCGTCAGTCCTGCCGCGTGCTGGCCGCTCTGGGGAAAAAGACTTCCCGCGTGATCCCATCGGTGGGACCGGAACAGGAATATTTTCTGATACCGGAAGAGCTATATAAGCAGCGAAAAGACCTGCGTTTTTGCGGCCGGACCCTCTTTGGCACAAAACCGCCTAAGAGTCAGGAACTGGACGATCACTACTTTGGCGTCATCAAACCGGAGGTAGAAAAATATATGGAAGACCTGAACGAAAAGCTCTGGGAGCTGGGCGTGCAGGCCAACACGGAGCATAACGAAGTCGCCCCGTCTCAGCATGAACTGGCGCCGATTTTCAGCAATGCCAACCTGGCGTCGGATCACAACCAGCTGACCATGGAAGTAATGAAGAAGACGGCTAAAGCCCATGGGCTGGTGTGCCTGCTCCACGAGAAGCCCTTTGCAGGAATCAACGGAAGCGGCAAGCACATCAACTGGTCGCTGGCGACGGAAGAAGGAGAAAACCTGCTGAAACCAGGCAAAAACCCGGCCCACAACATTCCGTTCCTCCTGTTTTTATCGGCTGTCATCAAGGGCGTGGACGAATATCAGGATCTCATGCGGATCTCCGTGGCAAGCGCCGGAAACGACTACCGGCTGGGCGGAAGTGAAGCGCCTCCTGCCATCATTTCCATGTTCCTGGGCGACGATCTGACTGAGATTCTAGACCGCCTGGAGCGCGGGAGCACTCTGGAGGAAAGCTCCAAAGTATCGGGAGCATCCGGCAGTTCCGTCGATTCCAAAGATTCTGCCGAAAGTTTTCTGGGAACCCGCGCCACCGTGCTCCCGGACATCAAGCAGGACACGACGGACCGGAACAGGACGTCTCCATTCGCCTTCACCGGA
Source organism: uncultured Clostridia bacterium (assembly GCA_934281605.1). GTDB lineage: Bacteria > Bacillota > Clostridia > Peptostreptococcales > Anaerovoracaceae > Lentihominibacter. Next base: position 103,464 of record CAKQXD010000004.1, read on the forward strand.
AACCGGTTTGAATTTCGGATGCCGGGATCGGAGACCTCCGTTTCCTGCCCGGTCTACATGCTCAACACCATCGTAGCCGAGGAACTGCGCCAGTTTGCAGACCGGCTGGAGGAAACCGCCGCTGAAATCAAAAAATCCGCAGGAAATCCCGAGGAAAAGAAGCAGAAAATGACGGATGCCGCCATCGACCTGATCCGCAGTACCTATCGTCAGCATAAGCGGATCGTCTTCAATGGCAACAACTATTCCGACGAGTGGGTGCGCACTGCCCACTCCCGCGGCCTCCTGAACCTGCCGTCCACGGCAGACGCTCTGGCTCATTTCACGGAGGACAAGAACCTGACCCTCTTCGCCCGCCATGGCATCTTCTCGGAGGCCGAGATCCGGGCCAGACAGGTGATCCTCTACGAGGAATACGCCAAGACCCTCAACATCGAGGCCCTTACACTGCTGGACATGATCCACAAGGAGATCCTCCCGGCGGTCAGCCGCTACACCGGCGAGCTGGCCGAGTCCGCCGCTGCGAAGAATCAGCTGCTGGGAAGCGACGTTTCCAAGACGGAGGAAGCGTTGATTTCCAGGCTTTCCTCGCTGAGCGGCGAGCTTCACAGCAAGACGCTGGAGCTTTCCAGCCTGTTGAGTGAGGCGGAATCTTTGCAAAAGGAAGATGCTGCAAAGTCTCCAGCGGACGCTGCTGCCGCGCTGGCGCGCCACTACCGCGATCAGGTGGTGCCGGTGATGGAAAGCGTCCGCGTGACCGTCGACGAGCTGGAACAGAACACGGCGTCCGACTGCTGGCCGTTTCCGACTTACGGAGAGCTGCTGTTCGCATAGGGTTGCGCTGGTAGCCCCGAGGCACACCAGCCCTGCGGGAGATTCGCCTGACCTCGTAAGAGCCTCTGCTGGTCTCGCATACGGTCCAACTCCGGGCGCCCCTAACGGGTCGCCCTCTCGGATGGGATCAGCACGGACCAGAGGCAGAGGAAGACCGCCGCCCCCGCCATCACGGTCAAAAGAGACAGCGACAGGATGCTGACGACCAGTGCTTTCCCAGTATTTTCTTCTGATTTCATAACGATTCCTCCTTATGAGCTCTACTTTCGTGCGCCGCTGAGCGCACCATATGAAAAAAAGCGCAAGTCCTTTTGTTTGGACTTACGCTTTTCGCTACGCAACGTGATTATTTTAGCATATATTTATGCGTTTTTTCAAATTGTTTTTTGTTTTAGCTGAATTATCGTCGTGAATCTCTGTGTTGGAGCGGCGTTCCATCTGTGACTCGCCTACTCGGTTTCGGATTCCTCGTCCCGCTCCAGCAGAGACGCCAGGCTTTTCTTCTCAAATTCGGCTTTTAGCAAGTGCTGGATCCAGGCGAACTGGCGATGCATCCTGCAGTTAAAATCGTTGTTGTGGACGCACTCGTAGTCGGATTTCAGACATTCGGTCACGATAAAAGTGTTTTCAAAAGCACTGATCACATCGTAGAGAGTCAGCTTTTCACAGTCGGCTTTAAGGGAATATCCGCCCTTCGGGCCGCGCCGGATCTCCAGGATATCCTGTGCTTCCAGTTTTTTCAACACTCGATAGATAAAAGGGGACGGTATGTTTCTCCGAGCCGAAAGTGCAGCTGCGGACAGCGGACTTTCCTGATACAATTCGTCCAGTATCATTACCGCATATTCGACTTCCTTGATGATCAACATAAAACCTCTCCTTTCCTCATGACCAATGCAACCTTAGTATATCATTCTGTACCTAATTTGTCAAAAGCGTGGAGAGGATTTCTATAAGTTGGAATCCTCATAAGAGAATGTTCCCGTCGAAAATTCCGCGCAAACGCAACCTCCACTGTGCGCGCCCTGAAAAGCAGAGTTTCCGCCTGCACGCAAAAAGCCCCGGGGCGTCCGCGAACGATTCCGCAGCTGTCTATAGGACAGCGAGGACCTAGTGAGTAAATACCTTGGGGCTTTCTTTATACGGGGAAATCCCGCTTTTCTTAAATCTCTGCCGCGATCAGATCTCCGGCCTTTGCAGTACCGATCGCTTCTTCGCCTTCCTTGGCGATATCCGGCGTTCTCCAGCCGTCGGCCAGAACTTTCTTCACAGCTGCTTCAATAGCGTCTGCTTCTTCGCCCAGACCGAAAGTATAGCGAAGCATCATGGCAGCCGACAGGATGGTAGCCATCGGGTTTGCCAGATCCTGACCTGCGATGTCAGGAGCGGATCCGTGTACCGGCTCGTACATGCCGAAGTTGCCCTTTGCCAGACTTGCCGACGGGAGCATACCGATGGAGCCTGTGATCATGCTGGCTTCGTCGGACAGGATATCTCCGAAGATGTTGCTGGTCACGATGACGTCGAACTGCTTCGGATTGCGAACCATCTGCATCGCCGCATTGTCGATGTACAGATTATTCAGTTCCACTTCCGGATACTTTTCAGCCACTTCTGCGACCACTCTTCTCCAGAGGCGGGAGCTTTCCAGCACGTTGGCCTTGTCAACGCTGGTAACCTTCTTGTTTCTCTTCATAGCCATGTCGAAAGCCACTTCCGCGATGCGGCGAACTTCTTCTTCCGCATACTGCTCTACGTCGTAGGCAGCCGGACCCAGATCCGTGTCCTTCGTGCCCTTTTCACCGAAGTAGATGCCGCCTGTAAGCTCTCTGACAACGACGATGTCCAGTCCGCCTTCCACGATTTCCGGCTTCAGCGGACATGCGTCAGCCAGCTCGTCGAACAGCAGCGCCGGACGAAGATTTGCGAAAAGACCCAGAGCCTTTCGCAGCCCCAGCAGCGCTCTTTCCGGACGCTGATCGCCCGGCAGAGTATCCCACTTCCAGCCGCCTACGGCGCCCAGAAGCACCGCGTCGCTGGCTTTGCAGATATCGATGGTTTCCTGCGGGAGGCATTCGCCCTTCTCGTCGATGGCGCAGCCGCCTGCCAGTACTTTCGTGTATTCAAAGTTGTGTCCGAATTTCGTTCCGACTTTATCCAGAACTTTTAAGGTCTGTTCCACGACTTCCGGGCCGATGCCGTCGCCGGGGATGACCGCCAGTTTATAATTCATTTCTATTCTCCTTTCAGGCTCTTCATCAGGCCGCCTTTTGCCATGATATCCTTGATAAAATCAGGGAACGGCAGAGCCTGGTAGGTTTCGCCTTTTGTCTCGTTTGTGATCACGCCGCTGTCAAAATCGATGGAAACTTCGTCTCCGTCCTGGATCTTCTCGCTCGCTTCCGGGCATTCGAGGATCGGCAGACCGATGTTGATGGAGTTTCTGTAGAAGATCCGTGCGAAAGTCTTTGCAATAACACAATCGATGCCGGAGGCCTTGATGGCGATCGGCGCATGCTCTCTGGAGGAGCCGCATCCGAAGTTGTCGCCGCCGACCATGATGTCGCCCTGCTTTACCTTCTTGACAAACTCTGTGTCGATGTCTTCCATGCAGTGGCTTGCCAGTTCTTTGTGATCTGATGTATTCAAATGTCTTGCCGGGATGATAACATCGGTATCCACGTTATCCCCGTACTTGTGTACTTTTCCGTGCGCTTTCATGCTGTTTCCTCCTTATTTGATCTCGTCCGGTCCACTGATCTTGCCGGTGATGGCAGACGCCGCAGCGACAGCCGGACTTGCCAGATATACTTCCGATTTCACGTGGCCCATACGTCCTACGAAGTTGCGGTTGGTGGTCGCTACACAGCGCTCGCCCTCAGCCAGAATACCCATGTGGCCTCCCAGGCATGGTCCGCAGGTCGGTGTGGAAACAACGCATCCGGCGTCGATGAAGATGTCCATGTAGCCTTCCTTGATGCAGTCTTTGAAGATCTGCTGGGTGGCCGGGATGATGATGGCTCTCACGTCCTCGTGGATCTTCCTGCCCTTGAGGATCTTGGCAGCCAGCGCCATGTCTTCCAGACGACCGTTGGTGCAGGAGCCGATAACAACCTGCTGGATCGGCACGTCGCCCACTTCGTCGATGGTCTTAGTGTTTTCCGGCAGATGCGGGAAAGAAACCGTCGGCTTCAGCTGGGAAAGATCGATGTCATACGTCGCAACGTATTCCGCGTCTTCGTCTGGTGCAAAGACTTTCCATTCGCCCTGTGCTCTGCCAGTCAGATAGTTTTCTGTGATCTCATCTACCATGAAGATGCCGTTCTTGGCTCCGGCTTCGATGGCCATGTTGGAGATGCAGAGACGGTCTTCCATGGACAGGCTCTTTAAGCCTTCGCCCATGAATTCCATGGATTTGTAAAGTGCTCCGTCCACGCCGATCATGCCGATGATGTGGAGGATCACGTCTTTTCCTGTTACGTTTTCATTGAGCTTGCCGGTCAGGTTGAACTTGATGGCTTCCGGCACCTTGAACCAGGCCTGTCCGGTGGCCATGCCAGCCGCCATATCGGTGCTTCCCACGCCGGTGGAAAATGCGCCCAGCGCGCCGTATGTGCAGGTGTGGGAGTCCGCTCCGATGATGCAGTCTCCGGCCTTTACGATACCCTGCTCCGGCAGAAGCGCATGCTCGATACCCATGCGTCCTACGTCGAAGAAATTCTTTACATCAAAGCGCTTTGCAAAGGTTCTGCACTGCATGCACTGCTCTGCCGCCTTGATGTCCTTGTTCGGTGTGAAGTGGTCCATGACCAGGGAGATCTTCTCCCGGTCGAATACGCCGTCAAAGCCCGCTTTTTCGAATTCGTTAACGGCTACCGGCGTTGTAATATCGTTACCGAGCACCATGTCGAGGTTCGCCCGAATGAGCTGGCCCGGTACCACATGATCCAGTCCGGCGTGGGCCGCGAGGATCTTCTGTGTCATTGTCATTGCCATGATCTGTTACCTCCTGTATTCTTCTCTATTTTACCATGTTTCTGCTATTCTACAAAATGATCTTTTCTGTTCTGACGGTTGAGGGCACTTACCAGTGCGTTGACAGACGCCAGAATGATATCCTCATGCTGTCCTACGCCCCAGAACTGGTTGCCGTCGCTGTCTTCAATGCAAACATATGCTGCCGCCTTGGAGTTGGACTCTGCGGAAAGAGCGTGCTCCGAGTATGTCACAAACTTGTAGTCAAAGGTGTACGGCGTCATCTTCAGCGCGTTGCTGATAGCGTCGAGACGACCGTTGCCGACTGCTTCAAATTCGTATTCCTCTTCGTTGATCCTTACCTTGATCTTAACGATCATGCCGTCGTTGGATTTGTAATCGGACGCTTTCATAAATGTAGCGTCGGTGATGTCGATCGGGTCGAATACGTTGACGTATTCTCTCGCAAAGGCCTGGTATACTTCTGCCGGCGAAAGCTCCTTATGCTCCTTGTCGGACAGGTCCTTGACCATGTAGCCGATCTCTTCCCGCATCTGCAGCGGTATAGAATATCCGAAATTCTGCTCCAGGATATAGGCTACGCCGCCCTTGCCGGACTGGCTGTTGATCCGGATAACGTCCGCTTCGTACTCTCTTCCCACGTCTTTCGGGTCGATGAGCAGATACGGCACGGACCATGTTCTGAGGCCTTTTTCCTTGTGCCACCGCATACCCTTGGAGATGGCGTCCTGATGAGATCCGGAGAATGCTGCAAAGACCAGTTTGCCGCTGTACGGCTGCCGAGGCGGTACCTTCATATCGGTGTATTTCTCGTAATTTTCTACGACTTCCGGCATGTTGGAGAAGTCCAGCTCCGGATCCACGCCGTGTGCAAAGAGGTTCATTGCCACTGTCACGATGTCCACGTTTCCGGTTCTCTCACCGTTGCCAAACAGAGTTCCTTCGATTCTGTCGCCTCCGGCTAACAGTCCCAGTTCTGCAGCTGCTACTGCAGTGCCTCTGTCGTTGTGCGGATGCAGGGATACGATAACGTTTTCTCTATTGTGGAGCTGCTCGCACATGTACTCGATCTGAGATGCGTATACGTGAGGCATGGACATTTCTACGGTAGACGGCAGGTTGATGATCACCTTGTGATCCGGCGTCGGTTCCCAGATGTCTATTACGGCGTTGCAGATCTCTGCTGCAAAGTCTACTTCAGTGCCTGTGAAGCTCTCCGGGGAGTATTCGAAGGAAAAATCCGTATCCGGATATTTGGCTGCATATTCTTTTAACAGCTGTGCACCGTCGGTCGCGATCTTGATGATCTCCGGTTTTTCTTTGCGGAATACCTGTTCTCTCTGTGCCAGAGATGTGGAGTTATAGAGATGCACGACCGCCTTCTTGACTCCTGCCAGGGAATCAAAAGTCTTCTTTATGATATGTTTTCTCGACTGGGTCAGCACCTGAATGGTCACATCGTCCGGGATCAGATTGTCGTCGACCAGTTTTCTCAGGAAATGATATTCCGTTTCCGAAGCTGCCGGGAATCCTACTTCGATTTCCTTGAAGCCCAGTTTTACCAGATATTTAAAGAACTCTACCTTCTCTTCCAGACTCATCGGGACGATCAGGGCCTGGTTGCCGTCGCGCAGGTCTACGCTGCACCAGGTCGGAGCCTTTTCTACGTGATCTTTTTTGACCCATTCATTATGCGGGGTTGCCGGTGGAAAATACCCCACGCTGTACCTGTCGTAATTCTTCATTTCTATACTTCCTTTCTGTATGCTGCTATGAGTATAAATAAAAGCCTTCATCTCAAACTAAGAGACGAAGGCCTAAACTTCCGCGGTACCACTCTTATTGACATGCTGTTTCGACTCTCGCCGTTTCGATTGCTGCCAGACTCCGTCCGGGTTCGAAAAATCACATGCCCACTTAAAGGTTTCTGCTCCCGGGTGAGACATTTGAATCCATATACAGTCTTGCACCAGCCGACTGCTCGCTGAAATACTTTCATCAAATTTATTCCGTTCATAGCATCTGTATTAATTTATTTTGTATGGTATTAACTATATCCCATGAAAAAATGTTTGTCAACCGGGAATGGGGAGATTTCACAGATTTTTAAAAAGGATTCTTGCATGCGGCAAGCTCACCGTATATTGCGTTTGGTGATTTTAACCTGAGCATAGCTTATCCGGTGATTCAGGTCGAAATTTATTGCAGGACTACATCTTATATAGGGATTTTCGACGTGAACATGGTCGCAGGAGCATTTCACGTCGAAAATCCTGTGCAAAGGATCCGGCCCGGGAGAATGATCAACGCCCTTCTGCTCAGAAAGCGTCGGCGGGCTCTTTGCAGAGGAAGTCTGAGGGGCGCGGAGCGAGAGATAAAGTTTACATAAAACCAACCCGTGAGCAGCCAGAAAGGTAATCTTGTACTCTTTTTCGTGCAATTTTGGGTGTAAAAACTACTGTTTTTGATTTTTTTTGGTTTTTGCCACAATTTCCTCAAAAAAGAGGTTGCATTTATTTTTAATGTGTATATAATGGATGGTGCAAAGAAAAAGAACTAGAAAACACAACCATTTAAGGATAAGATTCAAGGAGGCAAATAGGAAATGAAACTGACAGGATCACAACTGGTTGCTGAGATCTTACTGGAGCATGGTGTTGATACAGTATTCGGTTATCCGGGCGGAACGGCCCTCAACTTATACGACACGCTGTATGAATACCGCGATAAGATCCGGCACATACTGACGGCTCACGAGCAAGGTGCCGCCCACGCTGCTGACGGGTATTCCAGAGCAACGGGGAAAACCGGCGTCGTCTTTGCTACCAGCGGCCCTGGAGCAACAAACCTTGTAACGGGAATCGCCACTGCATTTATGGACAGCATTCCTATGATCGCCATCACAGCCAACGTACCGGACAATCTCATCGGTCGTGATGCATTCCAGGAAATCTGCATTACGGGCGTGGCGATGCCGATCACTAAGCATACATTCTTCGTAAACAAGATCGAAGATCTGGCGGACGCCATGAGAAACGCATTCCGGATCGCCAACAGCGGTCGTAAAGGTCCGGTTCTCATCGACATCACGAAAGACGTTACCGCAGCGAAGATCGACTACAAGCCGGCTAAGCCGCTGCCGCTCAATCCACCACCGGTATTCAGCAAAGAATCGGTTCAGGAAGTAGCTGCTATGATCAATGCGGCTGAGCGTCCGATCGTTTACTTCGGCGGCGGGGTCGCAGCATCCAAGGCCGGCCCTGAGCTGAGACAGCTGCTGGAGACGGCGGACATCCCTGCTACATACACGCTGATGGCTGCCGGTATCCTGGGATACGACAACAAGAGAAACCTGGGACTGATCGGAATGCACGGAAGCATCGCGGCAAACAGAGCTGTTGACCGGGCTGACCTGATCATCGCACTGGGCGCAAGATTCAGCGACAGAGTTGCTCTTAATCCTGCAAAGTTCGGTAAGAAGGCTCGCAAAGTCCAGGTGGATATCGATACAAGCGAAATCAATAAGAACGTCCTCGTAGACATCGGCGTTAGCGCAGACGTCAAGGAATTCTTAACAGAGCTGCTTCCGCTGATCAAGAAAAACGATCACGCTGACTGGGTTTCCCAGTCCACCGAGTGGAAGAAAAAGACGGGCGATGTTAAGAGCCAGGACGCAGAGCTTCATCCAAGCGAAATCATCCAGAGCATCTGCGATATGACAGATAAGGAAACGATATATGTAACCGACGTTGGCCAGCACCAGATGTGGGCAGCCCAGTATCTGAAGCATGAGAAGACGGAAGACTTCATCACAAGCGGCGGTCTGGGAACCATGGGATTCGGCTACGGCGCAGCGATCGGTTCACAGATCGGATGTCCGGAAAAGAGAGTTATCCACTTCACTGGAGACGGTTCTTTCCACATGAATCTGAACGAAGCCTGCACGGCAGTAAGTCAGGAGCTTCCGATCATCACCATCATCATGAACAACAGAGTTCTGGGTATGGTATACCAGTGGCAGACTTCTTTCTACGGCAAGCGTTACGCTGCTACGACGCCGGAACGCAAGACCAACTTCCCGAAACTGGCGGAAGCATTCGGAGCGAAGGGTTTCTCCGCTTCCAACCCGACAGAGTTCGAAGAAGTTTTCAAGAAGGCTCTGCAGGAAAAGGGTCCGGTCTGGATCGACTGTGCTATTTCACGCGACGAACGAGTTCTTCCAATGATCCCAGGCGGCGGAACTCTGGAAGATATGATCATAGGATAGGAGGCAGGACCAATGGACAATAACCAGGTAAAAAAAGAAGTTATCAGTATTCTGGTAGACAACCAGGCGAACGTTCTGACAAGAGTCATCAGCCTCTTCGGAAGACGCGGCTTTAACATCGACTCGCTGACAGTGTCAACGACCAACGATCCGAAGCTTTCCAGAATCACCGTGGTATTCACGGGAACGGAGCAGGCGCTGCACCAGATCATTTCGCAGACAGCCAAGCTGGAAGTAGTCCGCAAGATCTTCACGCTGGACTCCGCTCACAGTATTTACAGAGAGCTGCTGCTGCTGAAGGTTCACGCCGACAAGACAAACCGCTCGGCAATCAAAGAGATCGTGGAGATCTACCGCGGCAAGATAGTTGACCTTTCGAAAGAGAGTCTCATCATCGAGCTGACGGGCGACTCCGAGAAGATCGACGGCTTCATGGATATGATGAGCTGCTACGATATCGCAGAAGTATGCCGGACAGGTATCACGGGCATCGGCAGAGGTCCTGGCTGGGACGAGCTGGATGACTAGCCGGAAAGCCTGAAAACTTAATTAGCCGACAGAGGGATCGGAGATTCCTTTGCAGGAGGATCTTCGGATCCTCACAATATATAACTCACGCAAAACTTATTTCAAAAGGGAAATTTAATAGTTAAAGGAGACAGAACAATGATAAAGAAGTATTATGATCAGGATTGTAATTTAGGTATGTTAGACGGTAAAACAGTTGCTATCATCGGTTTCGGAAGCCAGGGTCACGCTCACGCAATGAACCTGCACGAAAGCGGCGTTGACGTAGTTGTTGGTCTGAGACCGGGTTCCGCTCATACTAAGAAAGCTGAAGCTGCCGGCCTGAAGGTTGTTGGCATCGAAGAAGCTGCTGAAGCCGGCGATATCGTAATGATCCTGACACCGGATGAGCTGCAGGCTTCCATCTACAAGAACCAGATCGAAAAGCACATGAAGGAAGGCAATGTCCTGGCTTTCGCACACGGTTTCAATATCCACTTTAATCAGATCCAGCCGGCAGATTACCTGGATGTTATCATGATCGCTCCTAAGGGTCCTGGTCACACTGTAAGAAGCCAGTACGTTGAAGGCAAAGGTGTTCCAAGCCTGATCGCAGTTTATCAGGATGCTTCCGGCAAAGCTAAGGATTACGCTCTGGCATATGCTTCCGGAATCGGCGCAGGTCGAGCAGGAATCCTGGAAACTACATTCAAAGAAGAAACAGAAACAGACCTCTTCGGTGAACAGGCTGTTCTCTGCGGCGGCGTAACAGAGCTGATGAAGGCTGGTTTCGACACTCTGGTAGAAGCTGGTTATGCTCCGGAAATGGCTTACTTCGAATGTATCCACGAAATGAAGCTGATCGTAGACCTGATCAACGAAGGCGGTTTCGACAAGATGAGATACTCCATCTCCAACACTGCTGAATACGGTGACTACAGAACAGGCAAGAGACTGATCACAGAAGATACAAGAAAAGAAATGAAGCAGGTTCTGACTGAAATCCAGGATGGTACGTTCGCAAGCGAATTCATTCAGGAATTCAATGCCGGCGGTAAAGCTAAGTTCCTGGCCACAAGAAAGATGGAAGCTTCCCATCTGCTCTGCTCCGTTGGTGCTGAACTGAGAAAGATGATGAGCTGGCTGAAGAAATAAGGGGTTTCTGCAAAGAGTTCTCGGAGGGTTTTGAAACGTCTCTGTCTGCAAAGGCTGTTGCAGAGGTTTGCGATTCTTCAGCAGCGGCATCTGCTCCACTCCAGTGACTGGTCCTCGAAATTCCCTAGCGGACGCATCTTGTGGGAATTTCTGCGGAGGTCACTTCCATGGAGCACACGCCGCGTAACGAATTGCAAAGCGTTGACAAGTCTTTGAACATGCAAACGAAGCGTCATGACTTATCGAGAACGTAGCAGTAACTTATTTCATGGCGAGATTTGCTATCGCCTAGGGCTCAATAAACTTAAATGATGGAAAGTGGCGGCGGCGTTTCCGCCGCCGCTTTTTTCGTATCAACACGAAAGAAAGCGTCTCGGGGAGATCCCCGGAACGGAAAGGAAAATGGAAATGAGAAGTGACAAAGTAACCAAGGGTGTGGAGCGGGCTCCGATGCGGAGTTTGTTCTACGCGATGGGATATACAAAAGAAGAGCTGGAACGGCCGCTGATCGGGGTTGTTTCCGCCAAGAGTGAAATCGTACCGGGTCATATGCACCTGGATAAGGTTGCCGAAGCCGTAAAGGCCGGCGTTCGCATGGCTGGCGGTACGCCGATCGAAGTACCGGCTATCGGCGTCTGCGACGGCATCGCTATGGGACACGTAGGCATGAAGTACAGCCTCCCGAGCAGAGAACTGATCGCCGACAGCGTGGAAACCATGGCTATGGCTCACGCATTTGACGGTCTGGTACTGGTGCCGAACTGCGATAAGATCGTACCGGGCATGATCATGGCGGCGGTTCGTATGAACCTCCCTGCCGTTGTATGCTCCGGCGGTCCGATGATGTCCGGACTGGTAAAAGGCGAAGAAACGAGTCTTTCCAAGATGTTCGAAGCAGTCGGCGCAAGAAAAGCCGACATCATCGACGACGACGATCTGCTGGAATTCGAACAGAACGTATGCCCCGGCTGCGGTTCCTGCTCCGGTATGTACACGGCAAACAGCATGAACTGCCTTTCCGAAGCAGTGGGCATCGCCCTGCCTGGCAACGGAACGATCCCGGCAGTTGACAGCGGTCGTATCCGTCTGGCAAAACACGCTGGAATGGCTATCATGAATCTGGTAGAAAAGGACATCAAAGCGCGGGATATCATCAATGAAAAATCCCTCCGCAACGCCCTGGCATGCGACATGGCTCTGGGCTGCTCCTCCAACAGCGTACTCCACCTGCTGGCCATCGCCAACGAAGCGGGCGTGCACCTCGACCTGAACATCTTCAACGAATTCAGCGCCAAGGTTCCAAACCTCTGCCACCTGGCGCCAGCCGGCGGCACTCACATGCACGACCTGAACCGCGCAGGCGGTCTGATGGCAGTGTTCAGCGAACTGGACAAAAAAGGCCTCATCGACAAAGACCTCATCACGGCGACAGGCAAAACCGTCGGAGAGAACTTTGCAGGAGCGCACGTTAAAGACTACGACATCATTCGCCCGATCGACAAACCGTACAGTGAAACAGGCGGCATCGCCGTTATGTGGGGCAACATCGCCCAGGACGGCTGCGTAGTCAAGAGAAGCGCCGTTGCGCCGGAAATGCTTTCCCACACCGGCCCTGCCAGAGTATTCGACAGCGAAGAGGACGCCATCGAGGCGATCTACACAGGCAAAATCGTGGACGGCGACGTTGTTGTCATCCGCTACGAAGGCCCTAAGGGCGGCCCTGGAATGCGGGAAATGCTCAACCCGACCAGCGCTCTGGCCGGCATGAAGCTGGACAAGACAGTCGCTCTCATCACAGACGGCAGATTCAGCGGTGCAAGCCGCGGCGCGTCCATCGGACATGTTTGCCCGGAAGCTGCTGCAGGCGGCAACATCGGACTGCTGCAGGAAGGCGACATCATCGAGATCGACATCCCGAACTCCAAGATCAACGCACAGGTTTCCGACGAGGAATTCGACGCACGCCGCAAGGATTATGTGGCTCCGCCATCCAAGGCAACCAGCGGCTGGCTGGCAAGATACCAGCGCAATGTTTCCGCATCCTGCAAAGGCGCAGTTATGGAATAATGGATTGCTGCAAAAGCTTCAGCGCAGGAGTTCTGGGGCTGCCGACGGCGGTCGGCTGGCCACAGTTTAACGCAGCATCATAAGTGTATAAAAATGAATGAACGATAAGAAAAAGGATCTCGGATGCTAATGCTCCGAGATCCTTTCTATTTAACTTATCCCTTTTTCCGTTTCCTTACGCACTCGCTTAGCAGGTATTCCACCTGACCGTTGATGGAACGGAAGTCCTCCTCCGCCCAGGCGGCGATCTCATTCCAGAGGCTCGGCGAGAGGCGGAGCACCATTTGTTTCTTGGCTTTGTCCTTTTCCTTCAGGCGTTTTTCCTTGGCCTTGATCGCCTTTTCTTTTTCCTTCAGCTCCTCTTCCAGGACTTTGAGTTTTTCCAGGCGCTGCTGCAGCTGCGCTTCTTTTTTGCTGTAATCTTCTGCCACGACGACACTCCTTTATCAGTGTTTCGTTTTTATTTTAATACAAGCTGCCGCTGTTGACAACCGGCTGAGCCTCCTTGTCACCGCAAAGAACTACCAGCAGATTAGACACCATTGCAGCCTTTCGCTCATCGTCCAGCAGGATCAAGTCGTCCTTTTCCAGGCGATCCAGCGCCATGTGCACCATGCCGACCGCACCTTCCACGATCTGTTCCCGCGCCGCGATAGTCGCCGCCGCCTGCTGCCGCTTCAGCATCGCAGCTGCGATTTCTTCAGCGTATGCCAAGTGAGTGATCCGCACTTCCAAAATCTGAATGCCCGCATCCATCGTCTTTTCCTGCAGCTCCGACTTCATCTTTTCCGCAATCTCCAGGCTAGATCCCCGCAGCGTCATCTCGCTATCATCATCTGCCATAGTATCATACGGGTACATCCGTGCTGAATTTCGGATGATGGAATCGCACTGAGTCGATAAATACTCGAAATAATTCTCCACGTTGAACACAGCCTTGGTCGGATCCGCCACCTTCCAGATGACCACCGATCCGATGATGACCGGATTTCCGTCCACATCGTTGACCTTCTGCTGTGCGTTGTTTAACGTCATAGTTTTCGTGGAGACCTTCTTGCCCCGGATCTTATTGGTCGTCTTCGGAGCAGCACCCTTCTTCAGGACTTCTCCCAGATCCTGCGGAGCTTCTTCCTGCAAAGCGTTCGCCGTAGGGTTAAAGGCTGCGCAGAACGGATTCACAAAGAAAAAGCCGGCGCTTTTTATAGTCCCGTGGTATTTACCGAACAGCGTCAGTACCAGCGCTTCGTTAGGATTGACCACCTTCAGGCCTCCGAACATGATGCAGAACAGGATGATCATCAAAACTCCAACGATAACACCCAGGCCTGCCGCGCCTCCATAGAAAAGGATGGGACTGATAATGCCCAGAAATATTCCAAACAAGATCCCCACAATGTTGAGGATCAGTATCAGCATCCCGGAAGCCGGGTGCAGTTCCTTCTCTGTAATATCGGTCGTAATCATGGTATTGGTTCTATCCATACTCGTTCCCTCCCGTCTCAAAATCTCCACCTCGAGATTTCGCTCACACATATATGATATCGTTTTGATATCACTATCATATCATTTTTGAGAAGGATGTCAAGAAAGATTTGGGTAGTGGGAAGATTGACGCGCGAACACATCTTGACGTTATGCCAACTTATGCTATAATAAAACCAAGAGGAAACCGTAAAACGGTTAGCCTTTGTTGGTCGAGTGACCGCCTCTAGCTACCAAATGAAGGGCGGTCATTTTATTTCCCGCACTATTCGGTACAGGATCAGGAGATAAATTACACCGAAAATGTAATCCATCATACCAACCACCTCCTTTTAGGCTAATCCCAACGGACCCCTTTAAGGTGTGGCTAACCGCTTTCACTTGCTCCTCTTGATTGAGTTATTATATCGTTTTTGGTATTATTTGTAAAGTAATTTTTTGAAGATAATCCATAAAAAGTAAATCCCGGAAGTGCTCGCACTTCCGGGATTTTTGATTACTATCTATTAACCTGTCACATTCACGCCGCCCGACTACCGCAGTCTGAAGGAATGCATGTAGTCGCAAGGTTCCGTGTAGAAGATGTGCTGACCGCCGAGGTACTTCTTGATCTCCAGGTCCGCAAGGCCTTTGCCCACTCTGTAGTAAGTCGGCATGTCTTCCCACTTCGGTTCGTAGAACTTGACAGTACCTTTGCAGAACTGGGACTGCGGAGCCTTGATCTCCCACTTATAGTCAGCAGGCTTTTCCCATTTCTTCGGGTTGAATACCGGGTATTCTGCATCCGGAACTGTGATGTCGTCTACCGACGGGATGTATCTGTAGTTCATCTTGCCCTGGCTCTGCGCCGCCAGATCCATCATCCGTTTCGGGTCTTCCGCTTCGCCGTTGAGATCCAGCTGCAGATCCATGAACTTGAAGTCCCAGCTGTAAGCTCTCGCCGTGCACTTGCCTTCGTAGTGACCGAACTTCGGCATATCTGCGTAGATCTTGCTGTATCCGATACCGTCACGACCTGCTACGATCGGATCCGCATGGTTTTCAAACATTACCAGAACCAGATCGCCGTCCAGATCATCTCGTTCGCCCTTGAAATGAACCGGTGTGGAAACATTGATCAGCGTATAGGAATGACCGGCCAGCCAGCCGATGTCGTTGAATTCACACGCCTGCACGCTGATAACAGGAGCATTGGACGTAAAGCATTCCGGCAGCAGCGCGTCTACCTGTTCCTGATTCGTTTCAAACGATACACCCAGACACTCTACATTGGAAGGCTGGTGAAGGATCCGCTTCCCTTCCATGCTCTGCATAGTAGTGGTCGGTCCGAAAAATATCGGCTGCATATAAAACTTATCTTTTTCACATTTGAATGCCATAACGATCTCTCCTTTCACTCCTCAAAGCACCCGCGGGCTTTTTTCTTTCCCACGTTCGCTTTGCTGTTTTCCTTTTCTTTATCTTTATTATACACCTGAATTTTCCAAATTCAAGACATCCAATGTGACGATTTGATGATTTTTTAACAATCTTTTTTCTTCTGCAAAGCGCTCGCGCGCAAAGTAAAAAGCTCGCGCCATCCAAAGCGCGAGCTTTTGTATCATTATCATATATGTCCCAAACCTACTGCGGCTTCACCTGCCTGGCGTCGGTCCGTTTACCAACGACGAAGAATCTGCCGTTCTTCTCGTGGTAGGCACAGGTGGAAAGAGTCACCAGCTGATCGCCGTACTCGGCGGTAACGTCGGTATTGTACTGAGACAGCGATTTGACGCCTTTCACGTATTCATTGAAATCCGACTCCGATGTGATCCCGGCGTACTGGTAATACTTGAACGCATTGGAATCCTCCGGATAGATCTTGGAATACCCTGCCGCTATGACCTCGTAGGTGCCCTGTCCGCCTTTATAAATGGTATCGAAGCGGAAGGTCTTATGCGCCTGATAGAAGTCTTTGTCCTTATACTTGAGCAGGTCGTGGAACATGGTTCCGTTTTTCATGTTATGCCCGTAAAGCAGGAAGTTGGAAGTCGGCACGAAAATATCGCTGGCCGCATCCATGAACGGAACTCCGGACGACGCCTGCTCCTTCTGGAAATTGCGATGTAGATAATATTCTCCGTCATCCGGCGTCCACATGATGGGATAGTCGATCTTGGTATCCTCCACCTGGATCCAGCCGATGATGTCGCTGTTGGCTTCGTACAGATCCACGTATTTGCCGATGACAGTACCTTTGTCAGTCTTCAGATCGTCCCGCTCCGCTTTCAGCTTCGCCAGATCCTCCAGGCTGCTCTGCTCCCGCATTCCCGTCAGGAAATAGTTGAGGAGCATACCTGCCGATCCCACGAACACGATGAGACAGATCACGAAAATGATTTTTCTTCCTAAACTCATGTTCCAGGCCCTCTGTTACTTTCTCAAAACCCTCTTAGAAAGAGTCCGCTCCTGCCAGCTCAACACCGCTTGCTTTCAGTACCTCAGCAGCCTTTGCAGCATCGCTGGTCTTCAGCATGATGATCGCCTTGCCTTCCGCAGACTTGATGGTGGAATAGATGTAGTTGACAGCGATCCCAGCTTCTGCCAGAACTGCCAGAACCTTATGCAGACCGCCCGGCTTGTCTTCCAGGGAAACGCCTGTCACTTCGGAAATGCTTGCGGAAAATCCGTTCTCCGTCAGGATCTTTACAGTCTTCTCAGGATCTTCAACGATGCAGCGCAGGATGCCGAAATCTACGGTTTCTGCGATGGTGCTGGCCTTCAGGTCGATGTCGTTGTCCGTCAGGATCTTCGTCAGATCAGCCAGTCTTCCTACTGTATTTTCTACGAATACAGATACCTGTTTAACTATCATGGAATGCCTCCTTTTCTCCGGCCGGCGGCCGGCTTACAGATTCTTTACAGAATCAATCAGTTAACCGAGATTTCTCGTATCTTCTACTCTGACAGCCTTGCCCTCGCTTCTAGGCAGCGTGCCTTCGTTGAGCAGCTTTACTTTGCAGCCGATGCCCAGCATATCGCGGAGCGCGTGCTCGATACGGCCCTTCAGAGCTTCTACGAATGCGATGTCTTCGATTGCCAGACCCTCTGCCAGCTCTACCGCCAGCTCGAATGTGTCGGTATTGTTTTCTCTGCCAACGTACAGCTTGTAGTTCATGGTCAATTCCTCGAACTTGGCAATAACCGTTTCTACCTGGGACGGGAATACGTTGACGCCGCGGATGATCAGCATGTCGTCGGTACGTCCGAATACACGGCTCATACGCACTGTCGTTCTTCCGCACGCACACTTGTCTCTCATAAGATAACAGATGTCACGAGTCCTGTATCTGATCATCGGCATGCCTTCCTTGCCCAGCGTCGTGATGACCAGTTCTCCCTTCTCGCCATCCGGCAGCACTTCCAGCGTGTCCGGGTCGATGATTTCTACATAGAAGTAGTCTTCCTGTACATGCATCCCTGCATTTTCCTCACAGCTCATGGATACTCCCGGTCCCATGATTTCAGAAAGGCCGTAAATATCATAAGCACGGATACCCAGACCCTCTTCGATCTTGTCGCGCATGCTCTGTGTCCACGGTTCTGCGCCGAACACCCCTGCGGAAAGCTCCAGATCTTCCGGCTTGATACCTGCTTTCTTCACGTTTTCTGCGATGGTCAAGGCGTAGGACGGTGTGCAGCAAAGGATATTGCTCTTCATGTCCTGTAAAAAAGTGATCTGCTTCTGCGTATTTCCGCTGCTCATCGGGATAACAGTCGCACCGATGGTTTCTGCACCGATGTGTGCTCCCAGACCTCCTGTGAACAGGCCATATCCATAGGAAACATGTACCACGGATTCTTCGGATGCTCCCGCCATCGTCAGACCTCTGGCAACGCATTCGCCCCACATATCCAGGTCGTTTCTGGTGTAGCCTACGATCTTAGGCTTGCCCGTCGTTCCGGAGGATGCGTGGATCCGAACGATGTCTTTCATCGGTTCTGCAAAGAGTCCCGTCGGGTAGTTGGCTGCGATATCTTCTTTCGTGATGAACGGCAGCTTCGTGATATCATCCAGAGTCTGGATATCTTCCGGCTTCACACCGGCTTCATCCATCATATTCCGATAGTGCGATACGTTATCATACGCGTGCTTTACGGTCTTCTTCAGTTTCTCCAGCTGAACGGACCGCATGGTGTCGCGATCCGCACATTCCATTTTCTCGTTCCAAATCATGGTTCAGTTGTTCCTTTCACATTTTATATATTTAAGCGTTTCTGCCCAGAGCGAACGCTTTTTTGTTGAGTTCTACGAATTTAGGCTTCACATTTTCTTCGATGACTTTGATCCACGCTTCTTCGTCAAACGGCAGGTCACGGGACGCTGCACCCAGCAGAACTACATTGACAGCCTTAACGCTGCCGCATTCTTCCGCAATGGAAAGAGCATCCAGCGCTTTAACAGCTCCTGCATGTTCTTCCAGAGTTTCCATGATGTGCTCCGGATACTTGGCCTTGCCCATGATAACGGGCATCGGCAGGATTTTCTGAGTGTTCACATAGATAGTACCGCCCTTTTTCAGATACGGCAGCCACCGGTATGCTTCCAGTTCTTCAAAGGCGATAATCACATCTGCGTCCCCCTCTTCGATGAGCGGGGAATTTACGGTGCCTTCACTGATCTTTACATGGGTCACAACGCTGCCGCCTCTCTGCGCCATGCCGTGGACCTCAGAAAGCTTTACATCATATCCCTTGGAAAGTCCCAGGTTGCCTAACAGTACGCTGGCCAGCAGAGTTCCCTGTCCGCCAACGCCTACGATCAGTATATTCGTCTGTTTCATTTATTTGTCCTCCTTTCCGTTCTGCGTCATTTCAATCGCATCGAAAGGACATACTCTCGCGCAAAGATCACAGCCTACGCAGCTTTCCGGAACGATGTACGGTTTGCCGTCCCGTTCTTCGATGGCCGGGCAGCCGATCTTCATGCACATCTTGCAGTTCTTGCACTTGTCGGTCACCTCATACGGGATGTCCGGCTGTTTTACGATCAGCGCGCAAGGTCTCTTGGTGATGATCACGGAAAGAGCGTCGCGCTCGGTTTCTTCTTTGATGAGTTTTTCCAGTCCCTTCACGTCAAACGGGTCGATCTCCGTTACGTGCTGCACGCCGCAGGCTCTGCAAAGAGTTGCGATGTCGATAGCCGGAGCCGGTTCACCCTTGGCGTTTCTGCCGGTGTTCGGGTTGTCCTGGTGACCGGTCATACCTGTGATTCTGTTGTCCAGGATGATGACGGTTCCTGTGGATCCGTTATAGTTCATGTTTACCAGACCGGTGATGCCGGAGTGGAAGAAGGTGGAGTCACCCAGTACGGCAACTGTGTTCTTGCTGCTTCCGGTAGCTTTCTCAAAACCGTGTGCCATGGTGATGGAGCCGCCCATGCAAAGGCATGCATCCATAGCCGACGTCGGAGCCAGTGCGCCCAGCGTGTAGCAGCCGATGTCTCCCAATACAGTGGTCTTCAGCTTGCTCAGCACGTGGAACAGTCCCCTGTGGGGGCATCCGGCGCAGAGAAGCGGAGGTCTTCCGGCTGCTTCTGCCGGAGACGGGTCGTTGCCTTCTCCCGGCGCTGCCGCGTCTGCTGCAGCTTCCGCCACCGGACGGCCGAAGGCCTTTCTGATCATGTTGGCGCTGTATTCACCCTGGATGGTGAACATGTCCTTGCCGCCAGCCAGCTGGATACCCATAGCGCGGATCTGTTCTTCGAAGAACGGGTCGCCTTCTTCGATGACGTACAGCTCGTCCACCTTCGCTGCAAAGGCTTCGATCATGGCTTTCGGGATCGGGTTGATCATACCCATTTTCAGAACGCTGACTTCCGGCAGTGCTTCCTTGACATACTGATAGCAGATACCGCTTGTGATGATGCCGATCCTGGTATCGTTCAGCTCGATGGTGTTGAGCGGGAGGCTTTCTGCTTCCTCAGCAACGGCGTCAGCCTTCATGCCGAGGGTGATGTCCGCAGTGTCCTTTGCGATCTGATCCATACGCTGCTCCTGCGCGATGTGCAGCTTCTTGGCCATCGCCGGCATTGCCACGTACTTCTGGATGTTCTTCTCATATGGGATCCGGTCTTTTTCGGTTCTCTCTCCCAGCTCCACGATGCCGCGGGAGTGGGATACTCTTGTGTTGGAACGGAGCAGAACCACCGTGTCGTATTTCTCACTGATTTCGTATGCCAGCTTCAGGTAATCCTTGCATTCCTGCGCGTTGGACGGTTCGAGGACCGGAACGCCGGCGCTCTTGCCGTAGTATCTGGAATCCTGTTCATTCTGGCTGGAGTGGCATCCGTTGTCGTCGGCCACCAGTACAACTGCGCCGCCGGTCACTCCTGTATATGCTGCGGTAAAAAACGGGTCTGCCGCTACGTTCAGTCCTACATGCTTCATGCAGGAAAGGGAACGCACGCCGCCGATGGAAGCGCCGACTGCGACTTCTACACCGACCTTCTCGTTGGGTGCCCATTCTACATAGATTTCATCATATTTCGCCGCGTTCTCCGTAACCTCGGTACTCGGTGTTCCCGGGTAGGAAGAAACGACTTTTACACCTGCTTCATAAGCTCCTCTTGCAAAGGCTTCATTGCCCAGCATGATTTTCTTTTTCATTACCTCATTATCTACCTTTCTGTTGCTAGTTGCGATATATGCCTGCTATGAGCATACTATTGTTATCATACCATAAAATCATTCTAATTTATATAGGCTGGGTGAATAAAATGCGGGAAATTCGGGGAGATAAAAAAGAGACCTGCACGAGGTCTCTTGTGTGTAAAAAGCACAGCTTCTGGCGTCCCTACTGGTGCAGTGCCTCGACGAAGGCCGGCAGAAACTGCTTCTTGCGTGAAACGATGTCTTTCAGGATGATGTGCTCGTCTCCGTCCGCGATGTCGAAGGCTTCCTTTGCCAGAAGATCGGCGTGCAGACCGCAGCAGAGAAGCTCCGTAGACGTGTTCACGATATTGGTCATCATCATGAACATCATGTCCAGATCCTGCTGTTCCATGACCTGAGGCAGATATTCCTCCACCTTGTCGCGAATGCTGTCCAGCTCCCGTGCGTCCATGGATGTAACCTGGCTGACACCAAAGGAACGACCTTCATTATTAAAGATCTTGAAGTCCTGATAGCAGATCTCTTCCGGCGTTTTGCCCTGCAGGCTGCTGGCCGCCTGGAACATATCGTTAGCCATTTCCTGGATGTTGATGCCTGCCATATCTGCAAGCCTCTCGCAGGTAGCCCTGTCCAGAGCCGTGCAGGTCGGCGAACGGAACATAAGCGTGTCGGAAATGATGGCCGATGCCAGAAGTCCTGCGATCTTGCGATCCGGCACAACGCCCTTTTCATCGTAAAGCTGGGTGATGATAGTCGCCGTACAGCCCACCGGCTGATTGCGGAAAAATACCGGCTCCAGCGTTTCGAATCCGCCCAGTCTGTGGTGATCGACGATCTCCAGGATATCCGCCTTCTGGATGCCGTCCACCGCCTGAGTGATTTCATTATGATCCACCAGGATCACTTTTTTTCGGTTCATATTGAGGAGTCTCCGGCGGGAGATCAGACCCACGTAGTTGCCGCATTTCTCAACGACCGGGAAGTTGTGGAACCTGTTGGTTTTCATAATATTTTCAATGTCTTCGACAGCGTCGCCCATCTGGAACGTTACCAGATTTTCTCCGGTCATAAAGAACTGCACCGGCATACTCTGGTTGATCAGACGAGCTGCTGTAAAGGTGTCATACGGCGTGTTGATGACGATGCATCCCCGCTCCTCAGCCAGCTTTTTAATGGTCTTGGTCGGGGTCGCACCCTGGCACATCACCAGGCATCTCGCCCCCAGCTCGATGGCCGTAAAATGGGTCTCGAACCGGTTTCCTGCGATGACCAGATCCGACTTTTCGATGACCTCCTCCATGACGTCCGGGCTGGACGCGGCGATGGTGACTTTGCCCTCCTGAAATATCTCATCGGATCCGCCGCAGATGATATGACCGTTCAGTGTTTCTGCGATGCTGGCAAATCTCGTGCCCGCACGGGAAAGCACCCGGCTGTCGCTTTCATCCATATAGGACTGGGCGATATCGGTGATGGTCACGATGCCCTTCAGTTTCTTATCCGCCAGCACCGGAACCGACTTGGCGTGCTCCGCCTGCATCAGCTCCCACGCCTGTTTGATGGAAGCGCTGCCTTCGATCCCCGGCACCTGATTCAGGTCCATATCGGCGATCTGCGGCTGCACGTTGCCCAGATACTGAGGCGGCTCCACCTCAAAATAATCCAGCACATACTTCGTCTCTTCGTTGACGATCCCCGCCCGGCAGGCGATATAGTCCGGAATCGGCGCCAGCAACCCGTCCTGCAAAGTATTCTCCGCCTCGAACGTACCGTCGGCCAGTTTCCGCTCCAGCACCGCTTTTTTCAGCGCCGTATAGGCGATGGCGGAACAGATGGAATCGGTATCCGGATTTTTATGTCCTATAACGTAAACTTTTTCTTTTGTTCGTGTTCCTTCTGGTGTCATGGTCCCTCCCCGTTTATTCCTAGTGGTCTTTTATTTAATAGTACTGCTTTTTTCGAACTTCGTCAAAAGATTTTTCCCCGCATCGGTCCTGTTTGTGCTAGAATATTTTATAGTATATTATGGTGCAGGGATCTGCACACGTTTTGACACACAGGAGGGAAAATCATGAACATTGTTTGCTTAGACATGGAAGGCGTTCTCGTCCCGGAAATCTGGATCGCGTTCGCCGAAGCTACCGGAATCGAAGAATTGAAGAAAACCACACGGGACGAGCCGGATTACGATAAACTGATGGAATACAGACTGAACATTCTGAAGGAACACAACCTGGGCATCAAGGAAATCCAGGAAACCATCAGCAAAATCGACCCGATCCCCGGCGCCAGGGAATTTCTGGACGAGCTGCGCAGCATCACGCAGGTCATCATCCTCAGCGATACCTTCGAACAGTTCGCACAGCCGCTGATGAAGAAGCTGAACTGGCCGACTCTGTTCTGCAACACGCTGGAAATCGCAGAAGACGGAACGATCCTGAAGCACAAAATGCGCTGCGAAAAATCCAAGTACACAACGGTCAAGGCGCTCCAGTCCTGCGGATTTGAAACCATCGCCAGCGGCGACAGCCACAACGACATCGGTATGATCCAGGCGAGCAAGGCAGGATTCCTGTTCAAGAGCACCGACGCTATCAAAGCGGAATATCCGGAGCTGCCGGCATACGACGAGTACGACGATCTGCTGGCTGCCATCAAGGAAGTGCTGTAAAGACCGCTTCGCGGGCATTCGGGTTTTCTGCAAAGCGCATGCTGCAAACTTTCTGCAAAGCGCTCCGCGCATCCCGGATCAAACAAAAAAAGCAACAAGCTGGTCGCATGAATTTCATGCGCCAGCTTGTTTTTCTTTTCCCTTTATATACGCTCTGCGGCCGCGCGCCGTTCCGAAAAGCCCGAAACCTCCGAGACACTAGGAAGCCTTCGCTAAGGCCTTTGCAGCAAAACCCCCTGCATAATACAGCGCCAGACCTGCGGCCACACCGTAGGCCAGGTTGTTGGTCGCAACCACGATGACCACCGTCAGCAGCGTCGTCAAAATCTCCAGCGGCGACTGATCCCGGAGGGAGCGGAGCGCATCCCAGTCGAAGGTCGCGATGGACACGGTGATCATGACCCCGATGAGAGCCGCCAGTGGAATAATGTTCAAAAGCCCGCTGCCAAATCCCAGCACTGCGATGAGCACGATGCCTGCCACCAGCGTGCTGAGACGTCCCCGGCCGCCCGACTTGACGTTGACGATAGCCTGTCCGATCATGGCACAGCCCGGCATGCCGCCGATGCAGCCGCACACCATATTAGTAATGCCCTGACTGCAGGATTCCCGGTTGGTATCGCTGGTCGTTTCCGTCATCTGATCCACCACCTGCTGGGTCAGCAGGGTCTCGATCAGGCCAACGAAAGCCAGCGAGATAGAATACGGCAAAACGATTTTCCACGTCTCCAGACTGAGGAGCAAAGTCGGCAGATGCAGATCCGGCAGTGCAGCCGTCATGTTCCCCATATCTCCGATAGACGTTGTGGTCAGCCCCAGAAGTACGCTTACTGCCGTCACGACGATGATGGCGATCAGCGTAGATGGCACTGCCTTTGTGATCCGCGGGAACAGATAGACGATGACGATCCCTGCTGCCACCAGTGCATACATGGTCAGCCCGCCGCCGATGGCATTCTTGATCTGGGACATGAAGATGATGATGGCCAGCGAATCCACGAATCCGGTCATGACACACTGCGGGATGTACTTGATCAACCTGCCCACCTTGCAGAGTCCCATGATCAGCTGGAAGATCCCGGCCAAAAATACTGCCGCAAATAAATATTCCGTCCCGTATTCTGCGATGAGGGCCACCACGACCAGCGCCATCGAGCCGGCCCCTGCGGACACCATGGCAGGTCTTCCTCCCAGAAATGCCGACAGGATCAAAAATGCGACGGATGTATAAAGTCCCAGCATCGGGTTTACCCCCGCGATGATGGTAAATCCCACCACCTCCGGGATGACCGAGAAGGCGGATACAAGACCGCCCAGGAAGTCATCCTTCGGGTTGTCCCGCCACTGGGAAATTTCGTTTTTCATGAGTGAGTTCAATGTCTTCTCCTTAAAGTGTGATATCGGTGCCGGGCACCAAGGGCTATTATACTTTTTTTGTCAGGTCGGCGCAAGGGGGAGTCGTCAGGAAATTCCGGGGAACGGGTTGCGGGCAGCCTGAGAAGCCATCGGCAGCTCTGCAAAGAATTCGGCTCGGCTGTTTTTTGCAAAATCTTTGTTTGACGAATATTTTAAGCAAAAACGAGAATCTGCGTCGGCGGCTCCGAAAGAGCTTATATTCTATTTCCCGAAATTCAAATTTTCTTCGTTTGATGGTGGTTTTTGATGAAAACAAAGATTTTGCAAATTAGGATTTAATCGGGATGGTGGGTTTGTTATAATGATTCCAGTAACGCGATGTGGGGCAACCACATCGGATAGAAGGTGCAGGATATGAGCAGACCGGAACCCGGTGCGGGGAGCGCAGCGCGGAGGGGATTCCCCGATGCGGTGCAGAAAAAAATACTGATTATATATGGAGCGATTTTCGGTGCGGGACTGCTTTATGCATTTTTGATCCTGCATACGCCGTTTCGGATCCCATGCCTGTTTCGGGAGGTCACGGGGCTGCAGTGCCCGGGGTGCGGCACGTCGCGGATGGCGCTGGCGCTGATGCGACTGGATATTCCGGCGGCGTTCAGCTATAATCCGGTGGCGTTTTTCAGCTTTCCGGCGTGGTTTCTCATCAGCATCGGAGCCTTCATCGGACGGCCAAAAGCCCTGCGACATTCCAAAAACCTGCTGCGGATCCTTTACATAAACATCACGGTTTATATGATCTTTGCTGTGGTGCGAAATCTGGTGGTGCTCTTGTGAGAAAGCCCTTGTATTTTACACGTTTTCGACAGAGTTTGATTGACTTTTGCGGATAGGCAATTTACAATATTAGTACATACAGGTCGCCATTGCGGTCAGGAAAGGAACGAACCAACATGAATGAAAATAACAATATGAATAACGATTATACAAACAACCCGGCACCGGCAGAGCCTGCAGAAAATCTGTATCAGGAGGCTTCCGCACAGACTCCGCAGGAACCGGCTGCCAATACATATGAACCTGCAGCTGATCCGACGCAGCAGCCAGCTCAGCCGGCAGAGACCATGTATCACTACAGCGAACAGGGAACCGGTCAGGTCCAGGCGGCTTCGCAGAACACTGGCGGACAGTATCAGTACAGCGAGTCCTATCAGCAGAGCACACAGCAGCAGTACGATGCGTACAATTCTGCAAATCAGTGGTATGACGCTAATTCTGCTCAGCAAAATGCGAGTGCGACTGGAACTTCTGAAAATGCGAATCAGTATGCAGGTGGTCAGCAGTATCATTACGATACAACACAGCAGAGCACCAATGCTGATCAGCAGAGCGCCGGACAGCAGTATCAGAGCTACAACGCAAACACCGGAACCGGCGATCAGTTCACAGGCGGTCAGCAGAATTACAATGCAAATGCTTACACGACTTATCAGACTAGCGAACAGCAGCCGGCACACGGCAAAGCAATCGCTTCCCTGGTTCTGGGAATCGCAGGACTGGTTTGCTGCGGCATCTGCGGTTTGATCGGTCTGATCCTCGCAGTTTCCGCAAAGAACGAAGGAAACGATGAAGGGATCCGGACGGCCGGATTCGTGCTTGGTATTATCGGCTGCGTCGTTTGGGGAATCGGCATCATCTTTGCAGCCGTTGACGGCGCATTCACTGCAGCGCTGTATTAAATATCGGCGAACAAGCCGTTATCGGATTGCACAAAAAAACAAAAGGGCAATCGCCGTAACAAAACCGTTACAGCAACGCCCTTTTTTCGTGTCATAAATGATCTACCGCACTGGAACGATCTCCGACCAGTAGCCGTCCGGATCGTTGATGAAATAGATCCCGAAGGCAGGATTCTCAAAGCAGATACAACCCATCTCCTCGTGCAGCTTGTGAGCCTCGTCGAAATCTTTGACGCGAAAACCCAGATGTACTTCATTATCACCCAGGTTGTACGGTTCTTTACGCTCCGTGTACTGAGTCAGCTCTAGTGTATAATCCGTCGTATCGTTGCCGACCCAGACGATGCAGTAGCCCTCGCCTTCTTTCCGCTGCACCTCCGTCAGTCCCAGCGCCTTTTCATAAAACACCAGCGACCGATCCATATCCAGCACGGTAATACAAGTGTGATATTGTTCAAATTTCATAGTGCACCTCCTTTAATATTTATAGGTATAAAACTCCCACACGCCATTACTAGTCTCAGCAGCAATAAACTCATAGCTGTCATCACGCACTTTAATGCGCTTTACCTGATAGGAACCCATCTCACCAGATGGGTGGCGAACTTCAGCTCTTTTCCCTGCCGATTCCCATGGATAGTCAAAAATTTTGATACCAAACAATTCCACATTTCCGGCAGTCCCTGTCAACTCATACTGCCATGTTTTGGGTTTGTACATTTTCATGCTTCAGACTCCTGTAAGATCGTTTATCAAATTCGATACTTGCCCGGTAAAATTTTTCCGGCACATTCAGCGAGGTCTTTTCCTGTAAAAGAAATCGTTTCTTCATGCGATACATAAATCAACCAGCTTTTGCTCTGATCAAAATAATAAGTTTCCACGTATCCTGGAAAATCAAAGCCCTCTTCATCTCTAGCATATAGCAGCTTCCGTATATCCTCATTGTGAAAAACCGTTTCGCAATCCATCTGCACCATTGTTACAAACCGAATATTGCAATACTTTATAATGGCAGCCAAATCGTCTACTCTGTTATCTTCATATAAAGCATTTACATCGTATGCAACCGCAGAAAATCCGCAAGTAATCTCCCTTAATGGACACCAATAAAAACTTTCGCTATTTGTATAAAAATGAATCGCATTTTTTAATTTCTCTACAATGTCATTATGCGTTCCCATCTACTCCAAACCCTTCATGATATAATTGTTTTCTAAATTCCCCAATCTCATCGATCACGCTTTTAAAATACGACTGATCCGTGTTTATCTCAAACTGCAAAATATTTTCTCTACTGGAGTCCGCCTGAAAAATTCCTACTATTCTTTTTATCAGGATCAGAAAGTGCGATAGAATAAAACATGTTTCGCTGCAGCGCTTCTCGGCCGTTATCGCTGTCCACCGCGAAGCTTCCCTTGGTCTTCTCTGCAGCATCATACGCTGCACCTTCCGGCAGGTAGTATACATATATTTTGTCTTTGCTGGCCAGAGGGATCTTCCATCCGCCCAGGTTCATCTTCGCTGGTGTTGCATCACCCCAGATCCGCCCGGAATCGCCTGCTACTGTATGCGGGAACCACATTTCCCCGTTGTAATCCTCTGTACTGAAGCCAAACTTGCCGTAAAACTCTTCTAAAGCATCTGACGTCGTATAGTACCGTCCGTTGGAATCTCTCCCCGGCACGGTCTTTGCCATATCGATCCTCTGCCATTCATCGTCCAGCGCTGCGTAGTATTCGATTCCTGCCACGTTCACGGAATTCGATGCGATCAGCTCCGTTCCTGCGAAAGCGATCGCCCCGCCCAGCAGAACCAGTAGACAGATGAGACCAAACAGTCTCAGTCGATGTTTTTTCCCTGAAAAATAATTTTGTTCCTTTCTCTTACCCGTATGCACTCTATTACCTTCTTTACTCTATCCTTAACCATATTTTAGTGTCATTGTTATCGATCTGATTTTTTTATCAAAATTTAACAATCATTTTACCAGATTTCATACTCGGACTTTTTTAGCATACTAAACAAAGATTTGAATTTCAAGGGATTATAGGACAAAATCCCCCTGTTTTTTCGGATCAGGGGGGGCTGTGTTTTGGCACAAAAAACCCCCGATTCCAAGGGTTGGAATTCGGGGGTGTCCACACAAATGGTGTTGAGCAAAATGCTCGCTGGGATAGGTCTGCGTCGTTGGTCGCCTGTGCTGCGGTCGTAAAGCGCCACGCGCTGAAGCGCTGCGCTTCTGACGGGGGACCTTCCTGCAGCTCGTTCCTCGCTGGGATAGGTCTCCCTATCTCTTCGAGAACTGGCTTGCTCTTCTTGCCTTTTTGAGACCGTATTTCTTTCTTTCCTTCATTCTGGAGTCTCTTGTCAGGAATCCAGCAGCCTTCAGGGCTGGTCTGTAAGCTTCTCTGTCAGCTTCGCAGAGAGCTCTGGAAATTCCGTGTCTGAGTGCGCCTGCCTGACCAGTGTAACCACCGCCATGCACTGTAGCGATCACGTCGAACTTGCCTTCGCATCCAGCGATTTCAAAAGGTCTCTTAACCTCTCTCTTTACGATTTCCTGGGAAAGGTAATCATCGAGAGATTTCTTGTTTACTGTGATATTTCCGTTACCAGGGACTAATCTAACTCTAGCAACTGAAGATTTTCTTCTTCCTGTTCCATAATACTGTGTCTTTGCCATCGTTTAATTCCTCCCTTCCTTAAATATCCAGTACTTCCGGCTTCTGAGCTGCGTGTTCGTGCTCAGGGCCTGCATAAACCTTTAACTTCTTGTACATCTGTCTACCCAGCTTGCCGTTCGGCATCATGCCCTTAACAGCGTGTCTCACAACTTCGGTCGGGTGCTTTTCCAGCATCTGTTCGAAAGTCATTTCTCTGAGACCACCCGGATATCCTGTATGTCTCTTGTAGATCTTTTCTTTTCTCTTCTTGCCTGTTACCTCAACCTTTTCTGCGTTGATCACGATAACGTAGTCGCCACAGTCAACGTGCGGAGTGTAAGTCGGTTTGTTCTTGCCTCTTAAGATAGCTGCGATCTGAGAAGCCATTCTTCCGAGGTTCTTGCCTTCTGCATCAACAACGTACCATTTACGTTCTACTTCTGCAGGTTTTGCGATAAATGAACTCATTTCATCTTCCTTTCTACCTACTGAGATCGCATGCTGCGCACCCGATCCGGTTCGGCCCTGCCTACTGGGTTTCCTGCAAAGCTTACGCCCTCCGGGAATCTCGGACCCCCGCTGCAAAGGAAACGTTTTCAGCGAACTAAAACTGATATTTAGCCGTGCTCGCCCGGACGGGATCCCATCCTGCTCACACGAAAAAACTGTGCTACATACGTAACACGACCTTATTTTACACGCTAACGCCTGCAAAGTCAAAGGTTTTCGGGTATTTTTAAAGGGAAATCCAAAAGAATTTCCCTTTAAAATCAAAGTTTTCTATTACAGCTCTTTCCGTCTGCGTTGAAGCGCCGCTCCGGCGCCTGCCGCAGCGAGAAGCGCGAGGGCTGCCAGCAGTCCTGCCTGGCTTTCATCGCCCGTCTTAGCTGTATCCGTATTTGCTGTCCTGGAAGCGGAAGCATCCGCCTTTGCAGCACCGGAAGCGTTGGCATTATCCTTTGCAGAGTCACCCTTCTGACCGCCGTTATCCTTGGACGGATCGGAAGGCTGCGCCGGATCCTTTGCAGGATCGTAGGCTGCTGTCGTCAGCGTCTGCATGTCGCTGCGCCCTACCGGGCTGATGGCCCAGAACTTGATGGTGTACGCCTGAGAAGTGTCCACGTCCAGCTGCAGGGAAGTCGCCGTGCCTTCGCATGTGGCCTCGGTCACTGCCTTGCCGTCCTTGTCGTACACGACTGCCTTGTAGCTGGTCGGCAGCGGCTTGTTCTGCTCTGCCTTCGGAGCCTTCCAGGTCAGCTTGACGCCGTCCTTGCTCACCGTGGCTTCTGCCTGCGGTTTATCCGGCACCTGCAGCCCCGCTTTCAGAGAGCCGAACCGGTCTTTTGCCGTCGCCGTAACGGTGTAGGTGATCAGCTTGTCTGCCGGGATATTTTTCAGGGTATCGCCTGTCGTTCCATCGTTCCAGAGGAATTCGTATGCCGTGTCAGCATCCGCCTTGCCGTCCGCGCCGAGAATTGAAGCCTTGACGGTATATGAGCCGGAGGCGTCCTGCTCGATGTCAATGGAAACGGAGCCCTGGATCTCCTTCATACCGGTCACTTTCAGATACTGCTCTTTCAGCTCTGCCGTTGCCTTCTGCAGATCGGACAGTCCCGGTTCTTCGCTGGAAAGAACTTTCTTGGCGGCGGTCAGTGCAGTTTCAAAGTCGCTCCATGTAGGGCTGTTTCCATACTGGTCTTTTGTCAGCTTATCTGCCTGCTTGATCATGGCGTCCAGATCCAGAAGAGCCTGGAACACGTCGTGCTCGCCGCCGATCTCATCGATCAGCTCGTGGAATTCCGTTTCCCGGTTGTATTCCGTCACGACCGCCTTGTGGTTGATCCGCAGGTTTTCCGCGGTCATTTCCGCCAGGAATCGGTCCAGTAAAGACTCCGGCAGGTTGCACAGGAGCATGAATTCCGCCTGGCTACCCTTGCCTTCATAGGTCTTGCCAGCCGCTTCATAACCCTTAAGTCCTGCCAGATAGCCGACGGTCTCATTGAGGTTCTCGTCCTTGATTTCCTCTGCCGGGATACCCAGCTTTTCTAAAATCTCATGGAGGCGTTCACCTCTGGAACTGTCGGTTCCCAGATTGTAAAGAACTACTTTATAAGCCGGAACTTCGTCGTTTGCTCCGATGACCGGCACCGATGCAAAGATATAATCCACTTCTTCACCTTCCCATTCTGTATGCGGCAGACGCAGCTTGATGATCAGCCGGTCGCCGGCTTTCAGAGAAGCACCGTTGAGGATCGGGATGTTCAGCTGACCTTTCGTCACATCCCCTCTGCGAGAATTGATCTTGGCTACCACCTTGGCCTTGCTGAAGTTCTCCCACAGCTCATTGTCTTCAAATTCCTGATCCGTGTATTCCGCTGAGAACTGGTAGACGGATACGTCGCAGTAGAAGTCATCGCCCAGGCTCAGATATTCATCGGAGTAATCGATGGTTACCGGGATCGACGCAGCGTCTTCCTTGACGGCAGATACATCGAACGCGCCATATGGATCGCCCCAGTCCGGAGACGGCTGCACCGTCACCACGTTGGATCTAGCTTCCTGTCCATCGGCGGTCAGCACCAGCTGCAGGCTGGATCCCACCTTGATCCGGCCCTGTCCCAGATAGATGGTCCGGCTGGTGTCACTGCTGTAAAGGCTGCCGCTGGAAAGGACTTCCGCCTTGTCCGGATCCAGGGTGTCGCCCTCGTACTGATACAGCTTGTATGTTGCACTGCTGACGGATTTATCGAAGGTCATAGACGCTTTCAGTTTAGTGTCTCCCGCCGTGATTTCCTTGTCCAGGATCTGCGCCTTCGGCTTCGCTTTTTCCGGAGCCGCCTGAATGGTCTTGACCGCAGATGTTACGCTGGTTCCATCGGAAAGCTCCAGCACGGCGATCAGCTTTTTGCCTGTCGTCAGTTTGCCTGATCCAAAGGAGATCTTCTGGCTGTTTTCCTGCGGCTTCACCTGCTGAGAAGCGATCTGCGTCGCTGTTTTCTCATTGAATGTGTCACCGTCGTATGTATAGAGCTTCAGCGTTCCCGTCAAAGAGCTGTCGAAGTCGGCGCTGACCCAGACGTCCGTCCGGTCCGCCGTGATCTTGTCCGTTACGATCTCTGTCTTCGCTTCCTTCGTCACGGTTCCGCCCGCTTTCCGGATAGTCAGAGCTTCTCCGTATTTATAGCTGGTCTTATCTTTGTCGCTGTCGTAAATGTAAAGATGCGGCTGCAGAGTCTCGCCTGCTTTCAGTGCACCCTTCTTGATGGTGAAGGTGTAGGTTCCTTCACCGGTGAAAGTCTTCGTGCCCACCTTGTTCCGGCTGTCTGCATCTCCAACAGTCGCAGTGCTGCCGGTGGTCAGGAACAGATATCCGCCCTTGTAAGCAGCGCACCCTTTGACCGCCACAGTTACGGTTTCCGTATCGGTAGTGATCTCATCCTCCTGGATCGCCAGGCTGTCATCTTCCAGCGGCGCTGCTACTGTAAAGGTATCGCTGATAAATTTAGCATTTCCATTTTTATAGGTCAGCACCAGACACACCTTGTCCCCAGCTCTAAGGGCGTCTGAGGAAAGATTGTCAAAGGAGATAAGCCCCGGCTGCTGTCCGAACTTTCTCGCAATCGGATCCGCTGTATTCGGCGTCCCCTCGGAGTTTACCCTGCAAAGGGCGACGATATTGATATTTTCAATGGAGCTGTCGTTTGCTACGATGCGGAAGTTCGCCTTCGTCGTGCCTGCCGTCAGGCCGCTTTCTTTCGTTATGGTAAAGTCCTGCGCCTTCGTTACCGTCACCGGCTGGGACTGAGCTGTAACATTCCCGCTGTTGAGCAGGAACGCTACGACTTTCCGTCCTGCGGTCAGTTCTGTGCCAGATGCCAGAGTCAAGGTATTCTTGCCTGCGGTCGGATTTGAAATAACGCCCAGTGGTGTTCCTTCTGTCGTTGCAAAGCTGGTTGCGCTGCTGTCATAGCTCTTCAGCAGAAGGATAGATCCATCGGGGATCGTACCGCCAAGGTTCACGTCGATACTGTCCGCTGAAGACAAAAGCGGTTCTGATATAACTGCCGTCGGCTGATTCTTTGCAGGATCCGCTTTGACGAGAACAGAATCGTCCGGCTTGCCAAACTGCTTCTCATAGTCGTTGCCTTTCGGCAGGAAGATATCCGCATTCTGATCCCAGTACACTACCGCACGCACGCGATAACCTGCTTTCAGAGGCTGGATCAGCTTCACCTCCATATGCTGGAAGGCTTCCGTCGTCTGTCGATAAGTCACCAGAGCGATCTGGTTATCTCCCTCAAAATCAAAGTCTTCTCCATCCGGATACTGACCGATAGACCAGTTGATCTCCGTCTTACCATCCTTGGCTGCCTGGAACAGACGCTCGTCGCCGGTCATGGACACATGCAGCGTCGTCGTCCCCTCCGTCAGTTCGGCTTCATCAATGCTGATATCAGGATAATCGTAGTCCTGAAAACCTTCGCCGTTTTCATCCACGATCTCCAGCGTCTGGGAGGTCACCGTCTTATAGTTGTCATTTCCCACCGGCACGATAAGGCACGCAACGATCTTGTAGCCCTTGATGAGAGACTGCTTGAAGTTGCAGTCCACCGTCTCCCCGTTTGTGACTGTCGCCGTATAGAGAGTCTTGTTTACCGTACCATCGGGATCAAAGGCCGCATTGCCAGGATAAGCGTAAACCTTCATATAACACTGTTTCACGCTGTCGTCCAGCGTAACCTTGACCTGCGTGGAGGTCTCTGTTTCCCGGAACTTCTCCGTCCTGGTCTTGTCGTTCTGCAAAATTTCTATCCCGCAGTTTTTCAGGATCTCGGCTTCTGTTTTTCCGCCGGTCTGGCCACTGTCTCCGGAGCCGCCGGAGCTGCTGCCGCCCGATTGCGCTGCTTTTACTGTTACAGCCGATGAGGTATAGTCCTGAGTCTCAGTGTTTGTGGAATCTCTCAGCACTACCATGAGTTTTTTTCCTGCAGCTGGTTTTGCTGTCAGCGCCAGCGTGTTGCTGCCCGCTTTCAGTGTAGATACCACAGAAAAATGCAAACTCTTGTAATTATTAAGATTGGCACTGCTGTAGTTTTCACCCGCATCCAGTTCAATGACCCGGAGGATGCCGCTGGCCGGCACTTTTGACAGGCTCACGCTGACGCTGCTGGTCTCCGAGGTGATCTCTGCGGTCTGCAAGGTTACCGATATGCCTTCATCTGCAAAGGCACTCGCCGGTACGGTCCAGACCGAAAGGATCATCAGTATGGACAACAGAACACTGAGCATCTTGTTTCGTTTCGTATACTGCAATGATTCACTTCCTTTCTCTTTGTCCCCTTACGACCGTTTTTAGCTGACGGCCGCGGTTAGTTTAGACTAATATATGTTCTAAAAAATAGCGCCATTCATCCGGCGCCCGGGCTGCTGCAAATGCGGTTTCGCGTTTCGCAAGTATATTTGCACGCGGTTAGCACTTGCTAACTTGTTATCTTTTATTTATACCATACTTTACAAAGGCGGTCAAGGAGTGGTTTGCGGCAGATTTCCGTTGCTTTCCCTCCGTGAATGTGTTAACGTATCTTTACATGACAAAACTGCGAAAAGGAAAACGTTATGAAAACACCGAAACAGCAACGCACCGATCAGCTAGTGATCGGGTTTGCACTTTTTTCCATGTTCTTCGGCGCGGGGAACATTATCTTCCCGCCGTACCTGGGCATGGGGTCCGGCTCTGAGTGGGGGCTGGGCTTTCTTTGTTATTATCTGGCTGACATCGGGATCGCCACGCTGGCAATCTTCGCACTGATCCGAAACGGAGGCGAGATCTCGTCTATTACCGGGCGGATCGGCAAAATCCCCGGTGAGATCATGCTGTCTGCCATCATCCTTTGCATTGGACCGTTTATCGCACTGCCGCGAACCGGTGCCACCGTGCAGGAGATGTTTGTGGAACCCGTCTTTGGCGATGTTTCCCCGTGGCTGGCGACCGCCGTGTTCTTCCTGCTGGTCATGCTTCTGACCATACGAGAGTCTTCGGTCGTGGACATCATCGGCAAGATCCTGACGCCTGCGCTGGTGCTGGGGCTTTTGATCCTCATCGTGACTGGCTTCATCTCACCGCTGGGCGAGATTTCTGATACGCACATGATGGACAACGTGGTGGTTGCGGGAATCAATTCCGGCTACCAGACCATGGATGTGCTGGCAGCCATGATCTTTGGTATTATTATCGTAAAAAACGTAATGGAAAAGGGCTACACAGAGACTCATGCGAAGTACAGGATCACGAGAAACGCCAGCCTTGTAGCAGCAGGCGCACTGCTGGTGATCTACTGCGGTTTGACGTTTCTGGGAGCAACTGTCTCTTCCACTTACAATCTGCGGATCAACCGGTCGGAGCTTCTGCTCAACATCACCGGCGGTCTGCTGGGACATGCCGGCGTCATCATCCTGGGAGTTATCGTTGCTCTCGCCTGTCTGACAACGGCCGTCGCTCTGGTGAGCGCCAGTGCCAACTACTTCAGTTCACTCTCTAAGGGAAAACTGAAGTATAAGCTTCTCGTTGTTTTGATCTGCATATTCAGCGCTGTCGTCTCTAATTTCGGACTGGATAAAATCGTTTCTCTGGCAAGTCCGGTGCTGAGTCTGGTCTACCCGGGTGCTTTGACGCTGATCATTTTATCCTTGTTCCGTGACCGGATCCCGAATCTCGTATTCAAAGCCGCATTCCTGGGTTCCCTGCTGGGAAGCCTTTGCGAGATCCTGTACGGCTACGGTCTGCCGCTGATCTTCGTGACTAAAATGCCGCTGTATTCCATCGGCTGCGGCTGGCTCCTCTGGTCGATCTGCTTCGGGATCTTCGGCGCGGTTGCAGGGCGTGCTCGGAGGAAATAGCCTGGCAGAATCGCTTGAGAGAGAATAACTTGAGGGAAACAACCTGGGGAAAAGCGGCTTGAAGAGAAATCCCGAATGAAAGGAACTTGGATGAAACCGCCGAAGTGAAAACAACTTGAATAAAAACAAAGACTCCGCAAGGGATCGGAATTTCCGAACCAGCTTGCGGAGTTTTTTTCTGTTGGGAATGCAGTTGAGTGACCGCCGGGATTACGATCGCTTAGAGCGATCGCCTTGGCACCGGTCTTTGCAGAAAAACGACTAACCTATGCAGCCGTCTTTGCAGGAAATACCTGAGCTAAAACGCTACGACCAGCAGCATCTTAAACTGTTCCCTGCCCATAACTGCGTGCGGGTGGCCGGCCGGCATGACGATGGACTGGCCCTCCGTCAGGATATACTCCTCGCCGTCGATGGTGATCAGGCCCTCGCCGTCCAGGCAAGTCACGAAAGCATCGCCGCCTGATTCATGGGTGCTGATTTCCTCGCCCTTTGCGAATGCGAATAATGTGATGCTGAGAGCGCTGTTCTGCACCAGTGTCTTGCTGACGATCTGACCGTCCTGATAAGCTACCTGATCTTTCAGGGTCACGACTTCTGCTTTGGAAATATTCTTCATGATTTCTTTCATTGGTATTGCCTCCTTGTGACGAGACCGGGCGTCGTGCGCAGACTCCTGCAACGGCGCCCCTCGGCCTCTTCCTTGCTCTTAGTATACCCCGAAACCTCCGCGAAGTCTGTGCCATTTACCACAAAACGGATATTTTCTTTACAGTACATACCGAAGCAAAATACCCTCCAGCACCGTCCCGGACCGCAGATCCTCCTCATAAGTGCAGATCAGATTGGCATGCTGCACGTATCCGGCTTTGCGATACTGCTCCAGTTTGCGGCAGGCGCTGATGAAATATTCCTCCTTATCCATCAAGCCGAAGTGCTCCCAGATCAGGATACGGCCGTCATCGCAAAGGATCATGAAATCCGGGTAGTAGACTCTGCCGTTGATGGTCAGTTTCGCTTCGTATTCGGACCAGCTTCGACATGATTTTTTGATTCTTTTTTATTCCCTTTTGCCCCCTTGATTCCGATTGATAAAAAGTGAATCGTCAAGCATTTCGAGATCATAATTCAGGTCGAAATAAGCAGTCTGGCTACTCGTCGTTAGACTTTCCGCCGCTATACCGCCGGAAGATCAGGCTGGAGTTTTGTCCCCCGAAGCCAAAGGCGTTAGTCATAGCCGTGTCGACAGGCATCCGGCGGCTTTCGCCGCACACGAGATCCAGCTGCGAATCACATTGCTCCAGATTCAATGTAGGTGGGACGATTCCTTCCCGGATCGCCTGGATACAGGCGATGGATTCGGTGATGCCACCGGCCCCCATCATGTGGCCGGTGGCTCCTTTTGTCGAGCTGATGACGGGGCGGATTCCCGCCGCCCCGCCTGTCGATCCCTCCAGGACTTCCCAGGTTTCCGAAGACTGACCCGTACCCGATTTCCCGCCAAACAACTGACCAAGGGCGTTCAACTCGGCTTCATCACCTAGTTTGGTTCCTGTTCCGTGGGCGTTGATATAGTCGATGCCCTGCGGAGAAAGACCTGCCTGTTTCAAGGCTTTTTTCATGCACTTGATGGAGCTGATCCCGTCAGGATTAGGCTTGATCACATGATACGCGTCATTGTTATTGGCCCAGCCGGCCAGCTCGGCATAGATGGTCGCACCGCGAGCCAGAGCATTTTCTTCGGTTTCCAATACCAGGGCACCGCCGCCTTCGCCGATGACAAAGCCGCTTCGCTCTGCATCAAAAGGCCTGCAGGAATGCTGCGGATTGTCATTCACCCGCGATAAAGTGTGGGCATTGGCCAGAGAGTAGATCACCAGCGGGCAGAGAATGCTTTCGGCGCCGACCGCCAGGACGGCGTCCGCTTCATCTGCCTGCAGCAGCATGGCGGCAGCAGAAACGGCGTCGCCGCCGGATGCGCAGGCCGTAGATAATGTAACGCTGTGGCCGGTGATCCCGTGGGCGATGGCGATTTGAGCCGCAGCGATATTTCCCAAAATCCGCGGCACAAATCGCGGACCTACATTCTTGTGAACCGCGTTGGTCAAGATCTCCTGGGTAGCTGCCGTGGTAGCAACGCCCGCCATAGCTGTCCCCATCACGATCCCCATACGATCGGGGTCGGCAGGGAGATCGGGTCCGGCTACTCGGTCTGAAACGCCTGCCATCGCCAGGGCTTCTGCTGCCGCCACATAAGCGTACTGGGTGAACGCATCCGTTTCATGGATCATTTTCTTCGGCATATATCTTTGCAGGTCAAAAGAATGGACTTCCGCTGCGATCTGCACCGCCAGATCATCCGCGTCAAACTGCCGGATCCGGTCGATGCCGCAGGCTCCCGCAATCAGATTGTTCCAGTATTCATCCACTCCGCTGCCGATGGGCGTCACTGCGCCCATTCCCGTTATCACGATTTTCTTTTTCACATTTTCCTCCGCACTTCCTTCCGTAAGCGCCATGCAGTGCGACACGACCTCGCACGCCGAAAACGCTGCGGCGGAAGCTTTACATCTCAATCCCCATGCTATATAATAGCAAAAACGGATAAAAAGTTGTCTTCTTGTCAGTTTTCTGGATAATTATGTCTGTTCTGTGCTTTGATGATACCATCGAAGCGCGGCGGCTGTCAATAAACGGGAGTATTGCAATGCACTTAAATCAGATAAAAAGTTTCATCACGGTCAGCCAGGTGCTGAATTTTACCAATGCGGCGCGGCAAAACGGGGTACCTCAGTCCACCATCAGCCGGCAGATCAACGACCTGGAGCAGCAGCTGGGAGTCAAGCTGTTTTACCGGACCAGGCGGGACGTGCGGCTGACCCAGGAAGGGCGGGCGTTTTTGCCGTATGCGCAGGAGATTTTAGATGCTGCGAAGAAGGGTGCATTCGCTGTCAAACAGCTGCATGAGGGTGCAGAAGGCCGGCTTTCCATCGCGACCATCGATGATTCCGACCGGTTCCTGACCCAGTGCCTGCGGGAGTTTTCCCGGAAATATCCCGGTATCGTAGTGGATCTGACCTACGTGTCACATGGCGAGCCGCTGCAAAGCGAGGTGGACGATCCCTATGATTTTCACTTTCATTATCTGGATATGATCCCTGACAGCGAGGAATACGAAGTGATGGAGACCCACACCAGTCAGCTCTGCTTCGTGTCGCCGAAGCGGGATGATGGGGGCGCTTCTGGCGCTGCTGGCAAGTATGATGCTTCTGGTCAGCCAAGTGCCGCCGGAGGGTCGGATGCCGCTGGCGACCCGAAATCGGCTGTAGAGCCTGGTACTGCCGCCAGCCCTGACAACGACCTGGATCCCGCTACCCTGCCGCGGGAAAAATTCATCCTGATTTCCGAGGAGGAAAATCCTATCCTTTATATGCAGGTCATGAATTACTGTCAGACTCATCGCTTCACACCGCAGATCGCCAACCGTTTCTCCGACGTCAAATCGGTGCTGCTGTCCGTGGGCGCCGGCCTGGGGATCTCTATCCTGCCAGCGGAAGTGGCTGCGATCGTCGCAAGCCTTCCAGAGACCGAGATACAGGTAACGCCTATCGACGATGAAAGCTACGCCATCACCTGCGCCGTCGCTTGGAAAAAGTCTTTGCTGAATCCGGCTGCGGAATTGTTCCTGCGGGTTATGGAGGAACAACTGGGGTAAATGTGGTCGCACTTTGGACAAAAGGGCTTTTGCGCCGTGTCCTGCAAAGGCCTCAGCTTCGACAGCTTTTTTCAATCCAGGCATTTTTTACCAGCAAAACCGTTCCAAAATCAAGAAAATAAGAAACCCAGAGCCCGGAATATAGTATCGGCTCTGGATTTTGTTATGAAATCGTAACGTCGAAACGCAAGGTGCGCTCAAAAAACGCTGAAGGCAAAACCTTCAGCGTTTTTTACATCTCCTGGAGCCAACCCCGCGCCTAACGCGGGGTACCTCTTTATCCCCTTATCGTCTCTTCAGCACTCCGTTTTTCAGATCTTCTGCCGCCTGCTGCTTCATTACATAATGCATCTTCTTTCCGGTGGCTGTATGCGGGAGTTCTTCCACGATACAGTACCAGCGAGGACGCTTATACGTTGAAAGCATCGGACTGTTGTTGCAGAACCTGGTCAGCTCTGCGATCGTCAGAGACGGATCCTTTGCAACAACGTAAGCTGCCACCGCCTGTCCACGCACTTTATCAGGCACGGCTACCACCATGGAGTCCTCCACCTTCTCGAATTCGTTGAGGGCCTCTTCGATCTGGGTCGGATAGATGTTCTCCCCGGAGCATACGATCATATCGTCCTTACGACCGTTGATCGTCACATAAAGGTTCTCCCCCCATGTCCCCAGATCCCCCGTATACATCCAGCCTTTATAGAACTTCTTCTCCTCTTCTTCCGGATTATTATAATAGCTGTAGGTCGTCTTGCCCGGGCTGCTTATGATGACTTCACCCGTCGTGACATTGTCCTTTTCTACCAGCTCTTCCGGCTCAGCTTTGTGATCATCATAAACCTTAACGACCCGCACTTCATCATCGATACAGCTG
This sequence comes from uncultured Clostridia bacterium, assembly GCA_934281605.1. Lineage (GTDB taxonomy): Bacteria > Bacillota > Clostridia > Peptostreptococcales > Anaerovoracaceae > Lentihominibacter. The sequence continues at coordinate 144,343 of CAKQXD010000004.1, forward strand.
CCGCCTACGCTTCCAGCATAATCCGGAAGATCATAAGGGCGCAGGAACGAGTTCCAGAAAGTTTCCGTCGTGCCGTAACCGTTTAAAATATTCGGCGTCAGGACTTCCATGAATTTTTTGCAGGCTGCTTTTTCCAGCGGAGCCCCCATAGTGACCAGCCCCTTCAAACGGGAAAGATCATACGGAGTCTTTTCCTGGATACGCGTCAGCATTTCCAGCGATGCCGGGGATCCTGTCAGGAACGTCACCCCATATTTTTCCACATACTGCAAAGTCGTTCGCGGCGAGAAACTCCGCATCACCACCAGAGCCGCGCCTACAAAGAAAGTCGGACACGTACCTCCGGAGTGACTGCCTCCGCGGTGAAACAGCGGCGTCATGTTCATGCAGACGTCTTTCACATTCAGCGGATAATGCATGATGGCGTCATGAGCCGAAAGCACTTCGTTGATATCATTAAGCGGTACGCTCTTCGGCAGCGCCGAAGTCCCGCTGGTGCACATCCGGATCACTTCATCGTAAATGTGCGGTTCAAAGTCCATCTCCGGATCGTTCTGCGGCTGCGCAGCCACGTAAGCTTCGTAGCTGTAATGCCCTTCCGGCAAAGCGACCTCATCCTGATTGTCCGCTATCACCAGCCGCACCGGCTTGTGTTCCGCATGTTCTACAGCAGCCGCTACCATTTCCGCCACTTCTGCAGCGTACAGCACCACCTTCGGCTGGTTGTGATCAATAAGCAGCGCCAGTTCACCAAAGGAAAGCTTATAATTAGCCAGGTTTACGATCGCTCCGATCTTCCGCGGTCCGATATAGGAAAAGCAAAATTCCGGACAGTTAGGCAGCACCGACATGACTACATCGTTCTTGCCGACCCCGTCCTGCCGCAGTGCATGAGCCAGCTGGTTGGCTTCCTGATTGAGCTGGGTGTAGGTCCAGGTCCGATCTGTCGCCGGATCGATCAGCGCCGTTTTCTTGCCGTATCGTCTCACATTTCTCATGAAGCCGTTGAGCCAGGTGTACTGGTGCTCAAAGGTTTCGATAAACATTTTGTCATCATACGTTCTCATAAGATCCCCTCCATATATTCACTTTAATCACATTTTGCTATTATATAATTCGTTTTTTGCATTATAAGTGTCTCTAGCAGCGAAAATTGCTTCAACACCCTTATTTTGCGATAGTTTTTCCTTCTTTAATCACTTTTTGCATTATATAATAGCATTTTATGCTTGTCAATCCGATTTCAGCCAAATTCTGCCGAAATTCGGCATTTGCCTATAGGGTGTCGGGTGCCCGGGGCTTCTCCCAGACGGGCCATCCTCCAGGCCAGACCCTGCAAACAGGCTGCCACCTGGGTCTCTCCCTCACAGCAGGCCATCCTCCATGCCCTACCGCTCCAAGCTATCCTGCTATCTACCCCAGCCTGATCTCCAGTGCAAAGTCTTCGCCGGACTTTTTCCACGTTGCCGTACCGCCGTGGTGAGCTGCCAGGGTGCGGATCACGCCATACATGGGATTGCGGCGCAAACGCCGCAGTCTCATCGTTTTCCGGCGGGCCCGTCCACGTCCTCTCGTGCAGCCAGGATTCCCGGGCTGCAGACCTTCCCCAGTCTGCCCGTAAGGCTCAAACTGCCTGCTTTCAAGATTTCCAGTCTGCCTGTCAGGCCCAAGCTGTGTGTCCGCACCATGAATCACACAGGAGAGAACGCCTTCCTGCCCTGCCCCGGTGCGGATCTCCAGCGCCTCTGCCGGCAGTCCATGGGCTTCCAGCACGTCCATCATATAATGATAAATTTCATACTTTTCCCGGGAAGAAAGCAGCTCCGTATCGATGCACTGCCATCCAGTCTGGTGCGATACCCGCTCCAGAATTATTTCTGACGCATGTTCCAGTGCAGTACGGTATGCGCCCTGCCCGCCGCCTGCCGCCAGATGGTTGGACAGATCGTGACGAAGCTGCCGCACACCCAGATACAGGCCGGAAACGTTGGTGTAGTAATCCAGCATCATGCGGTTTTCCAAGCGGTGGATCCGGTGAAACCTGTGATAATCCTTCATGCCGTAAAACAGCAGGACTACGATCAGCACCAGAGAAAGCAGCAGGATACTGCCCAGAAAATACCCGCCTAAAATTCCAGCAGAACTGCCGATGATCACATATCCGCTTTCCCGCAGCATCAACAGCTCTTTCCCCAGATACACCAGGCACGCCAGCACAAAAAAGATCAGGCATAGCCTGTCGGAGATCCTTTGCAGGAGACGATCCAGCCATCCGTTGACCAGTCGGCTCACCGCCAGCACTTCCGCGAAAGCGATCAGGTTGATGCAAATGCTCGCCAAAAGATACTGCCAGCTGTCCTCCGGATACGGCAGCGTCAGCCGATATGCCAGATAGGTAAACGGAATCAGCACCAGATTGATCTGATACAGATAGCATGTCACTTTGATGAAATTGCGCGGCAGATAGCCCCGACCAAATACGCCAACGATCACCAGGAAGATCAGCGTACTCATGGCCTGCAGCAGCGAGTCCAGGACGGGAAGCTGCTGTGAAGACACATAAGCGGGCATCGACTCGATTCCGCCCATGAGACATTCCAGCACAAATTTGCTCACAGCTGTGAACCAAAAGCAAAAACGCGGATGCTGCGCCACGCCGATGCAGCGAAATAATATGATCAGCAAAATGCCGGCATACACCAGGGCATGCACGACCGTAGTAAGAAGCACTGCAAGACTCATAAAGCTACCTCTTTCTCCCCCTTTGAGATACTTTTATTATAGCCGCCTCCCCTGCGGGCGTAAACAGAAAACCCCGGAAAATCCGCCTGTGTACGGACAAAAAAATACCCCCGAAACGTCCTTTGCAGAACGCCCCGGAGGCGGTTATGGATAGAAGCCGGACGGCACGTCCGGCAAGCGGTATTACAGTTTTAAAAGCTTCTTGACGTTGTTATAGAACACGTCTTCCAGCTCTTCGTCGGTCAGGCCGCTGACGATCGGCTTGAGCATTTCGACTGCAGGGTGGTGGAACGGTGCGTCCAGTCCCCACATGATGCGGTCGGAGCCGATGTCTCTGTAGGCTTCCTTGATCTTGGTGTGCATCGGCATGCCGGATGTTTCCAGATACAGGTTCGGGTATTTTTTCGCCATGTCGATGGCCGACTGGATGAACATGCCGTTGCCGTGTCCCATGTGGATCATGACCATCGGCAGATCCGGGTAGATGTCAGCCAGCTGGCCTACGCTCCACGGGAGGGAGAAAGGCGGATGGCCGGTGTGGATCATGAGCGGGATCTCCAGTTCCTGTGCCAGCTCTGCGATCGGGAACACGCACTCATCGTTCGGGCAGTAAGCCTGTTCCAGCGGGTGGAGCTTGACTGCCTTGAAGTTGTGGTTTTTCACCGCGTCTTTTAAGATATCCAGGCAGTCCGGGTCCATCGGGTTAAGCCATGCTGCGCCGACAAAGCGATCCGGATACTTGTCTACGGCGTCCAGGCTGTCCTGGATCGGGTAGGTGCAGATCACGGATTTTTCTACGTTGTATTCGTCCATCTGATCGATCAGCTCTTCCGGCGTGATACCGACGTCGCACCAGCTGCCGAAGTATCCGATGTGGCTGTGGGCGTCGATTTTCTTAAACTGTTTGATACGTTCTGAAAGGTTTTGTTCTAACATTCTGCTGCTCCTTTCCCATCAGTACTATAAATAAAGTGTCTTCTCAGGCTGGTCTTCTGCAGTGCTTCGGAAATCACAAATGCGATGATGATGCCGGAGATCGCCTGGAATGCCAGTCCTGGAACTGCCGCAATAGCTGCCGCTTTACCGAACAGGAAGTACCAGAAGATCACGTAGCCTACGCCCTGCGTCAGACCTCCGGCCACTGCTGATATGATCCAGAGCACCCGGCCATTTAATCCGAATGCATGGTGCTTGATCATAGCACCCATCACGAGAGCCATGGCTGCCTTGCAGATCAAGGTAGGAACCGCCCAGATCGTGTATCCGCTGACAATATCCGCGAGAGCCGCACCGATACCGCCTGCAACTGCCCCGCGTTTTCCACCCAGCATCAGCACCGACAGGAAGATCATGGAGTCTCCGATGTGCATATATCCAAACGGCCCAGGAAATTTAATAATAAATACTCCCAGGAAAACGATCGCAATAAACAGCGCCGTTTCACACAAATTCTTAATACGTTCTGTTTCTTTCATTCTCTTGTCCTCATTTCTGTTAAGTTGTATGTCGCTTCCTCCGGGAGCCGGGCGCTGGGGCCCGCCTCCCTTCAGGTCTTAACTAGCATACCACCAGAATGTCATTGAAAAAATACCCAATTATATTATTTTTAAGCAGTACAGTTAGCTGTAATCGGGAGTATTTAGGACAACATCGGTAAAACAGGTGCAATTTTTATGCGGTTATTGCGTACAGGTGCACTATAAAAAAGGAGCACATACACCGCCAGGCATACATGCTCCTGTAATTCTATTTTCTGCCGCCGCAGTGTCGCCGTCGCTACCAGCCCTATACCAGCTCTACGACAACCTTTTTCTTCTTTCCCTTTTCCACCAGCATCTTGCCGCCTTTAAAGGAATCTGCCGTGATCTGCAGCTTCTTGTCAGTCACCTTTTCACCGTCGATCTTAAGACCGCCCTGCTCGATGGTCATGAATCCTTCCCGGTTGCTCGGAACAAGTCCCAGCTCCTTGATGAAGTTTACAACACCCATGCCCTCACCGGCCAGTTTTGCAGATTCAAACGGAGTCGTCGGCATAGCGCTGATATCTGTGCCTCCGCCGCTGAACGCAGCGCGGGCAGCCTCCTGCGCCTTCTTTGCCTCATCTTCACCGTGAACCAGCTTGGTCACTTCAAACGCCAGGATCTCCTTGGCCTTGTTGATCTCCTGTCCTTCCAGAGAAGCCAGTCTGCGCACCTCATCCATCGGCAGGAAAGTCAGCATCCGCAGACATTTTTCTACGTCAGCATCACCGACGTTTCTCCAGTACTGATAAAATTCGTACGGAGTCGTCTTGTCAGCATCCAGCCACAGCGCGCCCTTCTGGGTCTTGCCCATCTTCTTGCCTTCCGAGTTGGTCAGCAGAGAAAATGTCATGCCGTACACTTCCTTACCCGTCTTTTTACGAGTCAGATCTACACCGCCTATGATGTTGGACCACTGGTCGTTTCCACCAAATTCGATCTTCACATCGAAGTCCCGCGCCATGACCATGAAGTCATAGCTCTGCATCAGCATGTAGTTCAGCTCAAACATCGTAAGTCCGCCTTCGCGATCCATTCTCTGCTTGAAGCATTCTGCACGAAGCATGGTGTTCACATTGAAGCAGGATCCGATCTCACGAATGAAATCAATGTAATTCAGCGGCAGCAGCCATCTGGCATTGTTGACCGAGATCGCCTTGCCCGGCTCCGGCTCTTTGTTTTCGTGGCCCGGCTCGAACACGCCATTGTTGCCCTCATATTTCCAGTCTTCATCGAAATCCAGGAAGCGATCAAACAGCTTCTTGAACGCTTCACAATTACTCTCAATCGTCTCAGCTGTCATCATCTGACGCATATCTGTCCGTCCCGAAGGATCGCCTACAAAACCGGTACCGCCTCCCAGCAGCACGACCGGCGTATGACCAAACTTCTGCATGTACATCATGATGATCACCTGCATGAAGTGGCCTACGTGAAGACAGTCCGCCGTCGGGTCAAAGCCAATGTAAAATTTCACTTTCTCATTCTGCAGAAGCTCCCGGACCTTTTCCTCGTCCGTGGACTGTTCGATAAATCCCCGTTCCTTCAGCACATCATAAACATTGGTGTGCTCGCTCACGCTGTCAGGTATAAAATCGTATTTCATTCTTCTTCTATCCTCCAAAAGCTCTTATTTTGTGCCGTAAAGTCTATCTCCTGCATCGCCCAGACCCGGTACGATATATGCGTTTTCGTTGAGCTTCTCATCCTTTGCAGCAATGAAGATATCTACATCCGGATGAGCCTTCTGCAGCGCTTCGATACCTTCCGGAGCAGCGATCAGGCACATGAAAATGATCTTCTTGCCGCCTCTTGCCTTGATGAAATCAATGGCAGCCGCAGCACTTCCGCCAGTTGCCAGCATCGGGTCAACGACAAAGATCTCTCTCTTGTCAATATCGTTTGGCAGTTTGCAATAGTATTCTACAGGTTCGTGGGTTTCCGGATCTCTGTAAAGACCAACGTGTCCAACCTTAGCGTTCGGCACCAGAGCCAGCATGCCGTCTACCATACCCAGTCCTGCTCTCAGGATCGGAACGATGGCAATGTCTTCGCCCTTCAGCATATTTACCTTAGTGTCGCAGATCGGAGTCGTGATCTCCACCTCTTCCAGCGGCAGCTTTCTCGTAGCTTCATAACCCATCAGCATGGAAATCTCTCTAACCAGCTCTCTGAAGTCCTTGACGCTCGTATCCTCCTTACGGATCATAGCAGTCTTGTGCTGGATCAACGGATGATCGAATACATATACATTACTCATAATTAGTACCTGCCTTTCTTTTTATATCTCAATTTTATTATTAACCATATTTTTTATGCAAAGCCGGCTCCGCCGGTCATCCCTTCGCGGCGCCCTGTCTTCCTTCGGAAGCAGGCCAGCGCGTGCGGGGCAGTCTTATGCGTTGAGCATGTCCACTCTTCTCTGATGGCGGCCTCCTTCAAATTCAGTGTCCAGCCAGGCTCCCACGATTTCCAGAGCCTTGTCCACCGGCGTCGTTCTGCCGCCCAGAGCCAGCACGTTGGAATCGTTATGTTTGCGAGACATCTCTGCCATGTGAACATCCGTGCAAAGCGCGCAGCGGATACCTTTCACCTTATTGGCTGCGATGGAAATACCGATCCCCGTGCCGCAGCAGACGATACCGCGATCCGCTTTGCCGGCCATAACAGCTTCGCCGCAGACTTTGCCGTAAATCGGATAGTCTACAGATTCCTCTGAGTTGGTTCCCAGATCCACCACTTCGATGTTTCTTCCTTCAAGATACTTCTTGATTTCTTCTTTCAGCTGGTAGCCGCCATGATCGCTGGCGATGGCGATTTTCATAAGATGTTCCTCTCTTTCTTATACCTTGATAATGTTGTATCCGGCTGATTTTATCATGCGGTTCATGACTGCGAATCCCACCTGGTCTTCCTCGCTGAGGGCTCCGGCAATGATCAGATCGACTCCCGCCTGATCCAGATCCCGCAGCCTTGCGAAAAAGTCCCTCGCTGCCGTCTTGAATGCGCTTTCTTCAAACAGGATGGAGCCGACTTTCATTCCTTCCCGCTCTTTTTCCTTCCGCAGCCGTTCGATCTCCCGCTTGACGTCCGTGTAGGCGCCTTCCAGGATCACCATGTCGGCCTTCGGTGCGTAGTGCTTGTATTTCATACCAGGCGCCTTCGGTTTGAAATCCGTGCCGCCCGGCTTCTGCGACAGTGCTTTATCGTAAGCCACCGGCACGCCTAAAGCATCCGAAATATCGTCAGCCGTCAGGATCCCCGGCCTGAGGATCGTCGGCGTATCACCTGTCATATCCAGTACAGTGGATTCGATCCCCACCTGGCAGTCGTCTCCCATAAAGATGGCTTCGATGCGGCCGTCCATGTCGGTGACTACATCCTTAGCTCTGGTCGGACTTGGTCTTCCGGAAATATTGGCGCTTGGCGCTGCGATGGGACATCCGGACTGCTCGATGAGATCGAGCGCCACCTGGCTGTCAGGCATCCGCACAGCCACGGTTTCCAGTCCGCCCGTAGTCCTGTCGGGAACGCATGCCGCCCGTGGACCGATGATGGTCAAAGGTCCCGGCCAGAATCTTTGCGTTAAGATCCGTATCTGCTCCTGATTGCGCTCCGGCAGCTTGTCAAAGTCGTAGATCCGTTCTAAATCGTCCGCATGGCATACGTGGACGATCATGGGATTATCGCTGGGACGACCCTTTGCATCGTAGACGCTGCCTACTGCCCGGGCGTTGAGCGCGTCAGCCCCGAGGCCGTATACCGTCTCCGTCGGAAACGCCACCAGACCACCTTCTGCAATGATCTTTGCAGCCTCCGCCATATCCTGTTCACTTGTCACAGAAAGTAATTTCGTCTTCATTAGAATGCCTTCATTTTCTCCGCCTGATCACTGGTGATAAGTGCGTCGATGATTTCATCCAGGTCGCCATCCAGGAAGTTGTCCAGCTTGTAGAGGGTCAGGCCGATTCTGTGATCGGACACGCGCCCCTGCGGGAAGTTGTAGGTCCGGATACGCTCGCTTCGGTCACCGGATCCAACCATGCTCTTTCTCTGGTCAGCGATTTCTTTATTCTGTTCCTGCATCTTCAGATCGTACAGTCTGGAGCGCAGTACCTTGAATGCTTTTTCTTTATTTTTGATCTGGGATTTTTCATCCTGGCAGGTTACTACCAGTCCCGTCGGCTCGTGGGTCAGACGAACGGCCGAGTCGGTGGTGTTTACGCACTGACCGCCGTTACCGGACGCACGGTATACGTCCACACGAACGTCGTTCGGGTTCAGATCGACTTCCACGTCGTCCACTTCCGGCAGTACGGCTACCGTGGCTGCGGAGGTGTGGATTCTACCGCTGGATTCTGTTTCCGGCACACGCTGTACACGATGAGCGCCGCTCTCGTACTTGAGTCTGGAATATGCGCCCTTGCCCTTGATGAGCATAACGGCTTCCTTGATGCCGCCCAGGCCTGTGTCGTTGAGTTCCATCAGCTCCGTCTTCCAGTGGTTCCGCTCTGCGTAGCGGGTGTACATGCGCAGCAGGTCTGCACCGAACAGAGCCGCTTCATCGCCGCCTGTACCGGCACGGATCTCCAGGATAACGTTTTTCTCGTCGTTAGGGTCCTTCGGCAGCAGCAGGATCTTCAGGTCAGCTTCCTGCTGTTTGATGGTTTCTTCCAGCTCGGAAATCTCCATCTTGGCCAGTTCCCGCATTTCCTCGTCGCCTTCTTCCAGCATTTCCTTGGCTCCTACCAGATCGGACTTGGCTTTCTTATATTCCTTGTATTTCTTCACGATAGGCTCCATCTCGCCCATCTCCTTGACGTGTTTCTGCCACACCGGCTGGTTGTTTATGATCTCAGGGTCTGATACCTTCTGAGCCAGCTCGTCATATTTTTCTGTTATAAAATCTAATTTATCAAACATCTTTTACTCCTGTTTCACGCTATTTTTCTAACTCTATATTATATCAGATGTTCCTCATAAAAAAAACAGGCAAAATGGATTTATTTTGCCTGTTTCGCAAGCGACTCGTTATTCTGCTCACTAGCTGACCAGCATACTGTAGATACATTCTAAAAGCGTCAGCGCCATGATGATGTTAATGACGCGGAAATGTTTCTCATAAAACTTCTGTATCATCATACCAAGTCCGATCCAGGTTGCCGTAGCGATCGTCCCCACTGTAGCGATGATCATCTCAAAGAGAAACAATACCGGAAACGCCCTGCTATAGTCCGTGATAAACCCGGTCAATGCCGTGATTCCAAAAAGATAGATCTTCACGTTGACGAACTGCAGCGCGAAGCCTTTCCAGAAAGATGCTGATTTTTCGTCTCCTGTTTTTCCCGGCTTGCTGATCGCTATATGGATCGCCAGCCACAAAATATATGCAGCTCCGATATACTTCATCACAGCAAGAAACTGGGGAAGCAGCGAGCCCAGCGCATATACAAATACACAGCAGCTGGTCTGTACGAAATAATATCCTGCAAAAATGCCAAAAAACAACGGTTTCCCTCTTTTTAAGCCATAGTTGGTCACCGTATTAAGCGCCAGGAAATTCCCCGGTCCCGGTGTGAAAGCATTGATTATAGCATAGATCATGAAGTTGAATATTACAAAACCCGGTATGGACATATGTATCCTTTCGTTATTTATCTATAAGCTCTGCAAGCGCCGTATCGATGATGTGCATCACCCGGTCTTTACCCAGCCGCATCACGTCCAGACACAGATCGTAATTATGGGCGGCGCCCCAGGATTCCCCGGAGTAATACTCGTGGTAGCCGCGCCGCACATCGTCCGTCTCCTCTACGACTTTCTCCGCTTTTCGCCTGGAAAAATCGTGCTTGTCCATCATGCGCTCGATCCGCTTCTCCTTATCGCCGCACAGGAATATCCGCAATGCATCCGGCCGGTTTCGAAACGCATATCCGGCAGCCCGGCCGACGATAACACAATCCTCTCCGCCAAGCACGCTTTCCAGTGCTTCCTGTGGCGTATTCCGAAGCCGCTCTTCCAGAGATGCCGCCATAGGACTGATCATCATGTCCACCGGCATTTCCCCGAAGAAAAACGGATATTTATCATAGACTCCCTTTTCTTTGGCAAGCTCGATCAGTTCCGCCTTCGTGTAACAGAAAATCCCGTACTTGCCTGCCAGCATCCTGCCGATTTCATCGGCATTGCAGCCGCACTCTCTTCCAATCGTAATAATCATCGCAGTTCCCCTTTCGTGATTCTATCTCTTCACCCGAAAACGCCTTTATGTTTTTATGGCTCTTACGCCTCAGGCACGCCGATCAGTTCCAGGATCTTCGCAGGATCATGAATGACCAACGAAGCGCCGCACTCCTTTAAAAACGCCTCGTCGCGGAATCCCCATCCCACCATGATCACGTCCAGCCCGGCGTTCTGCGCCGTCTGAAAATCCACCTCGGAATCGCCGATGTACACCGCATCTTCCTTAGCGATCCGGAACTTTTCCAGTACCGCGTTGACACTGTCGGGATACGGCTTTCTCCGCCGCCCCTCTAGTTCGCCCACCGAGAAATCCAGCAGCCCGTCGAAATAATCCCCGCAAAGGATCTTCACCGCATAGTCCGCCTTGTTGGAAACCACCGCCGTCAGCACACCCGCGCGCCGGAGACTTTGCAGCACCTGCGGAATTCCCTCATACGCCCGCGTCTTGATGGCGCAGTGATCCTTGTAGTACACCAGGAACATCTGGTAAACTTTTTCCAGGGTTTCGGCGTCGGTGCCCTCCGGCACGGAACATTCCACCAGCCAGTGAATGCCATTTCCCAGGAACATCCGGATTTCCTGCAAAGGCCGCTCCGGAAGGTCGTGCGCACGCAGGCAGTGGTTCATGCTGTCTGCCAGGTCGTCCAGGGTGTTCAGGATCGTTCCGTCCATATCGAATATCGCTAATTTGTATTTCATAGTTCCAACATCTCCTCGATCAAATCATAATGGTTGTCAACGTATTTAAGCGTCTGCTCTGTATCCTGATCGACCAGGCATCTAAAGATCATCTTATGGTATTTCCACAAGCGCGCCTTTTCTTTGTCGTTTGTCTTGTGGATCACGATGTCGATCCACTCCTGATATACCTCGGAAATCGCCTCCAAAATAGTGATCATCAGGGAATTTCCCGTGGCCTTTAACAGCAAAGCATGAAAGTCCCGATCCAGCAGCGGCTGCTGCGCTTCATCTGCAGTTTCCATAGCATCCAGCACTTCCTCAAACTGCCGTTGTTCCTCTACTGAAATGGTCTTTGTCGCAAGGAGCATGCAGGCCGATTTCTCCAGTACGCGCCGGAATTCGCAAACGTCTTTCTTGGTGATCGTTCCCAGTTCCAGCATCATGGTGCAGATCTGGCGAATGGAGCGATGAGCGTCTCCGGTCACATAATTCCCTGATCCCTGTACCCGCCGGATCATCCCCATGCCGTGGAGGATGCTGAGAGCTTCCCGCGTGGAGTTTCTTCCGATCCCCAGATGCTCTGCGATCACCCGCTCCGTCGGTAGTTTTGTCCCGATGCAGAGATCTCCGTTTCGGATCAGTTCATCGATGTAGTCGATGACTTTTTCGTATTCCATTGAGGGTGTTTTACTCATCGATTCGCCTCCTTAAAGAAAATGGGTGTAAAGGGACGCCAGCACAACGGTCAGGATACCGGACACTGCGATAGCCAGACTGCTCATGGCTCCTTCGATTTCCCCGATTTCTATAGCTTTCGCTGTACCGATAGCATGGGAAGACGCGCCGAATGCAAGCCCCTTGGATATCGGCTCCGTAATGCGGAAGACTTTGCAGATCACCTCGCCGAACATATTGCCGAGAACGCCGGTGATGACGATGACTGCGACCGTGATGGTCACGTAACCGCCCAGCTCCTCCGAAACCCCCATACCGATGGCGGTGGTGATGGATTTCGGCAGCAATGTGACGTATTCTTTATGATCCAGACCGCAAAGCAGGGACAGACCCAGCACAGTGCTCAAACTGGTGACCGTTCCTGCCGCAAGCCCCAGCAGGACCGCTTTATAATGCTGTTTCAAAAGCCCCCACTGCTCGTACAGCGGGATCGCCAGACACACGGTGGCCGGCGTCAGCAGCCAGCTTAAATATTTCGCCCCTTCATTATACGTCTCATAGCTGATATTTCCAATAGCCAAAACCGCAATGGAGATCGCGATGGAGATCAGCAGCGGATTGAAGATGCCCAGTTTGAATTTTTTACGCAGCAGGCTCCCGATCAGATAAGCGATCAGGCTGAGGGCAACACCTGCAAACAGCGACTGTTCCAGAAAATTATTCATGATGCACGCCTCTCTTCCTGCCTCGTCTAATGACCCACTGGGACAGCAGCCCGGTGGCGCCCATGACGGTAATGCTGGTGACAACAGTAATGATTGCGACCGGCAGCAGGATCGGCCGGAGGTTCCCCCAGCTGTCCATCAGTCCGACCCCCGCAGGAATGAACATCAGCGGCATGATCTCGATGAGGAACTTGCCTGTCTCGCGCACGGAATCCAGCTTGATCAGCCCGGTCATCAGCCCCGCAAACAAAATCGCCATCCCGTAAATGCTCGCCGGGATCGGCAGCGGCAAAATGTATTTCAAGATCTCCCCCGCCAGGGAAATCGCCAAAATGATTAAAAATTGTCTCACATATTTCATATAGTTACTTCCTGATTTCTGTAATGGCCGGCAGCCTTCCGTTCTGCAAAGGACTCGCACCCGTTTTTCTGAGGTTTCAGCTGCCCGGCAAAATTGGTGCTACCAATTATTATATACTTATGTTCGGTTTTGTCAATATGAAGTTACAGGAAATTTTGCAATGCGGCGGGCATGGGTTTCCGGCTGCGGTGCGCTTGGATTTCCAGATATGATGCGGCGGAATTTCCATAGAGAAACACTTTTATTGGAATTGTGGAAATTTAATACGAGAGCCTGTATTAAGGCATAAAAATATCACGTCCTGCCCGGAAAGCCGACGTGATATTTCACCAAACATTCTGAGCAACCGTCCACGGATAGCTCATTTCTAATTATTATAATAACGCATTTGGGGTAATGTCAATTTCAATTCATGCAAAAAAACCGCCCGAATGAGCGGTTTTTTGATTTCATTTCCTGGTGGATGATTAGTCCAGGTTGTACTTGGACTTGAACTTTTCCACACGTCCGCCTCTGTGAGCGAACTTCTGCTGTCCTGTAAAGAATGGATGGCACGCTGAGCAAATGTCCGTTCTGATTTCTTCCTGTACGGACTTTGTCATAAATGTGTTACCGCATGCGCAAGTTACTTTACATTCCTTGTAGTCAGGATGGATTCCTTCCTTCATGCTATTCACCTCTTTCCTGCTCAGGTTTACCACCTTTGCATAATAATATGCTGGATTCAACATCACAGCTCATTCAGTGTACCATACGCACACCGGAATTTCAATGTTTTTTTGCTGTTCTTCGTATTTTTGCAGATCCAGCCTATTCCGGCTGCAGCCTGCCTCCGCCCGGGAGGGATACGGTCTTGCCGCCCAGCCAGTTGTTGGCTTCCCGGTTTTTATCATAATATATCGTGTGCCCGCCGGACTGGATATTGCGGCACTTCTTGTCGCCATTGCGCAGCGAGCTGACGTGACTGTCGCCGGTGACGTTCCACTTGCTGCTCTTGCTGAGATACACCTTGCTGTAAGCCGCCGTGCCCTTGGCATCAAATGTACCGGAATAGGAGCTTCCCTCCGTCAGAACCAGCTTCACCTTGCTTGACTCATCGCATGTGATGTCCCCGCTGTAGTCCTGGTTCACGCCGTACAGCAGCAGCTTGCCCCCGTTCTTATTCTTGTCCGTCTTCACATCCGCCAGCACAGAAGCCGCCGAGGTCAGATCCGTGTTCATCATTTTCACGAAACCCTCGATCCCGGTCACCTGCAGCAGCGTTTTATTCGATACAGCTTCCAGCGATGAGCTGTCCGCCATTATTTTCGCTTTTCCGGTCTGCCCGGAGGATGCTGCAAAACCCGTTTCACCGCTCGATGTCCGCCGCGCGGTCTTTGCAGAAGATCCGTTATTTTCCTGCAAAGTCGTCTGATCACACAGCTCTACCGCCGCCTCGCCGCGGGACACCATGCTGGAGCTTTTAAGGTTCACCACGCCGCCCGGAAGCACCGCGATCCCGGCGCTTTTCTGCACCGCCAGCGAAACGCTGGTCAGGGACACATTTCCCGCCGAAACCACGCATGGACTGCCCTCCGTCGTCGTTTCCATCGTGCTGTCGCTCAGATCGATGACACTGCCGCGATCCAGTGCTGCCGCCGCGATGCTCTTCTCGCCGGAACTGGTGAGATTGACCTGTTCTCCATTGATCGCCGCGCCGTTTTCCGCTGCGATGCCGCAGGCGTTTTTGCCCAGGATCGCGACGGAAGATCTGCTCATGGAAATCCGCCCGCCGCTGTTCATCGCCAGGAGCCCGATCCGTGCGTCGTCTTTCACTTCATAGGATTCATCGTTGACCGCGACCGACTCGCCGTCCGCATTGAGCTGCGCCGTTCCTCCGCTGACCTGTACCGCCTGTCCTGAAGTCGCAGTGTTCCCCGAGCCGTTACTGCCGTCAGAGCCGGAATCTGAACCATTGCCGGAATCCGAGCCGGAGCCTGCGCCGGTATTGACGCCGGAAGCCGCCTTGTAATCCACATCCTCTACATTCGACACCGCCGTCGCATCCCTGCCGTCGCAAAGGATCGAAACAATATCCCCCGCCTTGAAATCATCGTAAAAAACATTTTCCGGCAGATTGTAGGATTTCTCACAGCCGTCGCTCTCAAACGAACCGCCATAGGTGTAGTCCCCGCTCTCGATCGTTATTTGATTTTCATCCGTCTTCACCACCTGACCGTAAACGATGTTGTCATCCGCCGAAGCTGCAGACCCCCGGCTGCACGCCGAAAAGGTCAGAAGCAGCAGGCACGACAGACACCCAGCCAGCAAAACTCTCTTCATTCAGGCACTCCTCACACAGCAGTCACCGCAATATCTACTACAATTCTATCTTATAGCAGTATAGTACCCCCGCCGTGTGTCGATTCGGTGTACATTAGATGCGCTTTTTGTGCAAAAAATCGAGCTGCAGACCATCTGAAGCTCGATTTTGATTTTCGCAAAGACTCCGCAAATATTTCGCAAAGTCCTCGCTGACATTTTATTTCTGTTCACCGGGCAGGTCGATCTTGTCCAGGATGCCGGACAGTTTCGCCAGCACGATGCCGTAGTTGGTGATAGGTACGCCTGCTGCCTGAGCTTCGGCGATGCGACTCAGGACATGGCGGCGGTTGAACATGCACGCGCCGCAGTGGATCACCAGATCGTATTCCTTCAGGTCATCCAGAGGCGGGAAATCGCTGCCGCTGACGTTGGTGATCTGGATGTCAGGTCCGAATTTTTTACGCAGTAAATTCGGTATTTTTTCCCGGCCGATGTCCTCCGAAAGAGGCACGTGGGTGCAGGCTTCGGCGACCAGAACCTTTGCTTTTTCAGTCATTTCGTCTAACTGCGATGCGCCTTTGACAAATTCTTCGATGTCACCTTTGTATGCTGCAAAGAGCACAGAGAACGACGTCAATCTGCTGGACGCCGGCTTAGCGTCATAGACCTGTTTGAAGCACTGAGAATCTGTAATGATCAGATCCGGCGCCCGCCGCAGAGCGGCGAGCGCCCCCGCAATGCCGTCCGCGGTGCACGCCACAGCCGTGCACCGCCTGTCGAGCAATTCCCGGAGCGTCTGCACCTGAGGCAGGATCAGACGCCCCTTTGGAGCCTGAATGTCCTGGGGCATCACCAGCAGGACCAGACTGCCCGCATCCACCATATCGCAAAGAATCTGCTGCCGCAGAAAATCCTCCGGAGCCATCTTTGTGATTTTCTGCCGCAGCTCGTCTAAACCGGCTCCTTCCTCTGCGCTGACCGAGAGGACCGGGATGTCATCGCCCAGCTCCGCCCGGATGGCAGCCAGAACCTGCGGTACCGGCTGCCGCAGTCGTTCCCGCTTGGATAAAACCGCTATGACCGGGATGTCCTTTTCCGTAAAATCCATGATCCAGCGCCGCTCCTCATCCAGATTTCTGGCGAGAGCCGACTCATCGTCGATGACCATGAGGGCCAGGTCGGTCCGGGGCAGGATCTCTTTGGTTTTCTGCACCCGGAGTTCCCCCAGGTCGCCTTCATCGTCGAATCCGGCCGTGTCGATGAACACCACCGGTCCTATCGGGTGGAGTTCCATCGCCTTAAAGACCGGATCCGCAGTGGTTCCCGGGGTGTCGGAAACCAGCGCCAGCTTCTGGCCGGTCAGGGCGTTGATCAGCGAGGATTTCCCGCTGTTTCGTTTTCCAAATAATCCGATGTGCAGGCGGTCTGCCCGCGGGGTATCGTTTAATCCCATGTTTGCATCCTCCTGTTGCTTCGTCTGGTTGCTTGCAGTTCGGGCAGCTCCGTTCCAGGCAATCTCACTCCAGGCCTTTTCTCTCTGCCTTAGAACCGAAAATCCCTCATACCGCCTTCCATGTCGTGGAGGTGTTCTTCCACTTTGGCGCGAACGGTTTCGTTCGGGATCTTGGCCAGTCGCTCCTGGATGACTTTCAAGCCTTTCTGCTTCGTTTCTTCGGTAGCGTAGTCTTCCAGGTACTCCTTGAAGGTCATGAGTGCGTTTGGCTGGCAGATGTTAGCGATCTGGCCGGTCTTGACCAGACTCATGAACCGGTCGCCGGTACGGCCTGCACGGTAGCATGCCGTGCAGAAGCTAGGCACGTGGCCAAGATCCAGCAGCCAGTCTACCACTTCATTTAATGTTCTCGTATCGTTGACGTCGAACTGTGCGGAATTGTCGTCTTCAGCTTCCTCTTCCACGTAGCCGCCTACGCTGGTGCGGCTGCCGCCGGAGATCTGGGAAACGCCGATCTGAACGGCTTCTCCACGCATCGCTTTGGATTCTCTCGTAGACATGATGATGCCGGTGTACGGCACGGCGATACGCAGGATGGCGATGATCCGCTTGAAAACATCGTCAGGCACGCCGTTATCGAAAGTATCCGGATCGATATCATCCGCCGGGCGAACTCTCGGCACGCTGATGGTGTGAGGACCGCAGCCGTAAGTGTCTTCCAGATGCTTTGCATGCATGAGGATGCCGACGAAATCGTACTTATATAAATTCAGTCCGAACAGAACGCCGCAGCCTACATCATCGATACCGCCTTCCATAGCCCGGTCCATAGCTTCCGTGTGGTAAGCATAATCGCTCTTCGGACCGGACGGATGGAGATCCTCATACGCTTCTTTATTATATGTTTCCTGGAACAGGATGTACGTTCCGATTCCAGCGTCTTTCAGTTTTCTGTAATTTTCCACGGTGGTCGCCGCGATGTTGACGTTGACCCGGCGGATGGCACCGTTCTTGTGCTTGACGCTGTAAATCGTGTTGATACACTCCAGAATATACTCGATCGGATTGTTCTTCGGGTCTTCCCCCGCTTCGATGGCAAGTCTCTTGTGTCCCATATCCTGCAAAGCCGTAACCTCCTGACGGATCTGTTCCTGGGTCAGCTTCTTGCGGCTGATGTGCTTGTTCTGACCATGATATGGACAGTATTTGCAGCCGTTAATGCAGTAGTTGGACAGATAGAGCGGTGCGAAAAGCACGACTCTGTTGCCGTAAAATTTCTCTTTGATTTCCTGCGCCAGACGGAAAATCTCCTGATGGATGCTCTCGTCCTCGCACTCTAAAAGCAGCGCCGCTTCCCGGTAGGACAGGCCTTTGCAGTCCCGCGCCCGCTCCAGGATCTTGCGCATATCTTCTACGTCGTTTTTATGCTCCGCCGCATAGCGCAGAGTCTCTTCGATCTCTTCGTGGCAGATAAATTCCTCTGCTTTCTTCGATTTACTGTTATAACTCATATTACCTTACCTCCTCGTCTGCCAAAGGAAACCGCCGTCCGGCGCGCTGCGCCGCCAGACTCCCCGGGCAGCACCCTTTGCAGAAACAAAAAAAGCTCTGCCTGGTGCGTTCCCAAACAGAGCCTGATATACCTGAAATCTGCGGCATGCCGCGTCGTCAGATCAGTCCTCGCCTTGTTCCTCGGTCGCGCCCTTGGCTTCAGTACGATGTTCATTCTTATCTCTTATCTGACATTTTACCACACGATCCTTGCCAGGTAAATCCCTGATTATCTCAGCAGGCGTGTATCTGCCGTCATCTTTTAACATTTTTCGCAGATCCTCCCCCTGATCGTGTCCGATTTCCAGCAGCAGGAATCCCTCCGGCTTCAGATAACCAGCCGCCTCTTTCACGATGATGCGGTAGAAATCCAGCCCGTCTTTGCCGCCGTCCAGAGCCTGCAAAGGCTCATGATCCTTGACTTCCTCCTGCAGGATCGAGATCATCCGCGTCCTGATATACGGCGGATTGCTGACGATCATATCAAATTTTTTACCTGCCGCCGGTGCGAACATGTCGCCCTTGGCAAACTTCATCTTTACTCTTAAATTCCGGGCGTTTTCCTCCGCCACAGCAAGAGCCTTTTCACTGACGTCCGTGCCCAAAACCTTCACATGGGAACTGATCTTAGCCAGAGAGATCCCGATGGCTCCGCTGCCGCAGCAAAGATCCAGCACGTCCCATTCCTTGCCGCCCTTCAGCTTTTCCAGAAAAGTCAGCTTTTCCCGCGGCGTTTCCTGGATGACTCTGGCCGCCTCCGTCACCAGCGTTTCCGTATCCTGGCGCGGGATCAGCACGTCGGGTGACACTTTAAAGGTGTGCCCCATGAACTCCTGCACTCCCGTGATGTGCTGCAAAGGGATCCGCTGGGCGCGCTTTGCGATCAGCTCCATATATTTTTCTTCCGTCTCAGCGTCCACCTCTTCCTCCGCCTTTAAAAACAGCTGGACCTTGTCCATACCGGTGAGGAAGCAGTACAGCTCCTGGGCGTCGATCCTGGCGTCCATGCAGTAGGCTTTCGCCAGACGGTATTCGCCTTCTTTTACGAGGATCCTCGTTTTCATCTGTCATTCTCCTGTCTGTCGTTTATATAAATCTGCGCTCCTGCAAAGGCTGCCGCTTCACGAAAATCACGCAGGTCTTGTTCACCTGACGACCCCGCTTCCATCCGGCGGGGGCTTTGCAGGAAAGGACCTGCCCCTGGCGAAATGCGGCCTGCCGGGAGGCTGCTGCGTTGCTGCTTTGCCGGTCGGAAACCTCCGGCGACTGACCGCCGTCAGCAGCGTTCTTTGCAGACTCGATCAGCTCGTGACCATCGTAATGTCCGACGTCTTCTTTGCAGATCGTGAACGTGCCGCACGGTTTTTCATCGCACACGGCATGGATCGCTGCGATCGCTACTTCCAGCTGACTGTCATCCGGTTCTTTCGTCGTGATCTTTTGCAGATACAGTCCTGGAAGGCTCAGGATCTTCACCACGATGTTATCGCTTTTTCCGGCCCATTTGAGGAGTTCATAGGAAAGCCCTGCGATCACCGGAAGGAGCAGAAGTCTGGTGACGATCCGAAGCCAGAGGCTCGGCCATCCCAGCAGAAAATGCAGTGCAAATGCGATGATAAACACGAACATGAGGAAGCTGGTGCCGCACCGCGGGTGGAGCGTCGGGAACTGCCGGCAGTTGACCGGAGTCAGTTCCAGTCCGTTTTCAAAGCAATGGATCGTTTTGTGCTCGGCGCCGTGGAACTGAAAGACCCGTTTGATCTCCCCCATAAAGGAAATCAGCCACACATATGCTACAAAAAGAACGATCCGAAATACGCCTTCTGCAAAGTTGAGCCAGAACACGCTGTCGGTAAACAGCTTCATCAGGTTCACCACGCCGGTCGGCAGGATGATGAATATCCCCACCGTGAAGACCAGTGCCAGGAACACCGAAAAATAGATCATCAGATTCCAGGCGCCCTTGGCTCCGAATTTTTTATTGAGCCAGGCTTCGAAGCGACTTTCTTCATATTCTTCTTCGTCGCCGTCCTCCAGCATTTCTGCTGAGTCCATGAGAGTTTTCGTGCCGGTCACCATGGAATCGATGAATGCCACCACTCCTCGCAAAAGAGGGATCTTCGTCCATTTGCCATACACCTTGGTCGGAACGGTCTTGATCTGGATATCATCATTTGGCAGACGCACGGCGAGAGCTGTTTTTTTCTCGCCTTTCATCATGATGCCTTCCATAACAGCCTGTCCGCCCATCTTGGTCGGGCAGGCGTCTTTTAAGAAAATCTTGCTTAAATCCATGCTGTGTTATCCTTCTAATCTGATCTTCTTGATCACTTCAATAAAGGTTTTGTTATCTCGTGTGTGTGCCAGGTTGTCCAGGATCATTTCAGTGACTTCCTGGTTGTCCCGGTTGCCCAGCGCCCGTCTCATGCGCCAGATGGCTTCCATTTCTTCCTGGTTCATCAGCAGGTCTTCTCGTCTCGTACCCGATTTGTTGAGATCGATAGCCGGGAAGATACGCTTCTCTGAAAGCTTGCGATCCAGATGAAGTTCCATGTTTCCGGTCCCTTTGAATTCTTCAAAGATAAGATCGTCCATACGGCTTCCCGTTTCCACAAGTGCCGTCGCCAGGATCGTGATGCTGCCGCCCTCTTCCAGATTTCTGGCTGCACCGAAAAACTTCTTTGGCTTATACAAAGCTCCGGGATCGAAACCACCCGACAGAGTCTTTCCTGATGCCGGCACTACCAGGTTGTAGGCTCTCGCCAGTCTTGTGATACTGTCCAGCAGAACCACCACATCCTTGCCGTGCTCTGCCAGTCTCTGTGCTCTGGCCAGAACCATCTCCGCCACTTTAACGTGATGCTGCGGCATTTCGTCAAAGGTGGAATAGATCACTTCTCCACTCTTGAGGCTCCGCTTCATATCCGTAACTTCTTCCGGCCGCTCGTCTACCAGCAGCACGATCAGCTCTGTTTCCGGGTAGTGTTTCTCGATACTGTTTGCGATTTTTTTAAGAAGGACTGTTTTACCGGCTTTCGGCGGTGCAACTATGAGTCCTCTCTGTCCTTTTCCGATCGGCGCCACCAGGTCGATGAGGCGCAGGGAAAGATCCCTGCCATCCTCCAGAACCAGCCGTTCATTCGGGAAGATCGGAGTCAGTGATTCGAAATCCGGTCTTTTGATAGCTGCTCCCGGCTCGTCTCCATTGACGGATACTACGTACAGCAGTGCGCCGAAGCGGTTTCCGTCATTGGGATGTCTGCAGATTCCTTTGATTTTATCGCCGGTCTTTAAATTGAAGCGCCGGATCTGAGCCGGAGCCACGTAAATATCTTTTTCGCTGGTCAGGAAGTTGTTGAATCTAAGAAATCCGAACCCGTCTTCTGCCAGTTCAAGAATGCCTTCTACTTCGAAACGGTCGTCGCGGGTTTCGCGAGGTTCGCGGTTGTCGCGGCCTTCACGGCTTTCGCGAGGTTCCCTCGGTTCGCGATTGTCACGGCCTTCACGGGTTTCACGAGGCTCCCGCGGTTCGTGGCTTTCGCGCGGTTCCCTCGGTTCGCGGTTGCTGCCTGGCTGCGGATCCCGGCCATGAACAGACTTATCGCGATCGTCTTTATTGCTGTTTTCTTCTTTTGGATCTTCACGCATCAGATTTGCGATCAGATCAGCTTTTTTCATTTTCTCGTACCCCTGTAATCCGAAAGTTTTCGCGATTTCACGCAATTCGACCACTTTCTTGGACTTCAGAGTCTTTTCGTCCAATGTTTTCCACATATTATGTGAATCCTTTCTGTTCGTTGGTGTGGGTTGTATTTTTAGAGTGTAAAAAATCTTAGATCGGTCTTTCGGGAATCCAAATACCCTAATCTTCTATATAATATACACCTGTTTTGAAAAGTATACAA
This sequence comes from uncultured Clostridia bacterium, assembly GCA_934281605.1. Taxonomy (GTDB): domain Bacteria; phylum Bacillota; class Clostridia; order Peptostreptococcales; family Anaerovoracaceae; genus Lentihominibacter. Next base: position 166,503 of record CAKQXD010000004.1, read on the forward strand.
GACAGCGGGGAAAAATCAGCAAGAAAAAAGATTTCAGCCCGATTCCCTGCAGTATGCTTGGAATCGGGCCGAAATCACATTCCTCGTTATTTGAATAACCTCGGTTATTGTTTCTTTCTTCGAGAACCTGCTAAGACTACTCCAATACCGGCGAGTGCGGCGGCTGCGATGGCGATCCAGAGGAGCGGCGCGAAGTTATCGCCTGTGGCCGCTGCGTTGTCTGCGGTCTGCTGACTGCTGCTTTGTGCAGAGGACGCCGCGGCTGATGTTGCCTGCTGCGAAGAGTCCGTCGGCTGGCTGGAATCCGTCGGCTTGGACGGGTCTGTCGGCGTCACAGGATCACTTGGTTTGCTCGGATCTGTCGGCGTCACAGGATCCTCCTTCTCCACTTTGACAAGATAGATATCGACGGTATTATTATTCACCGTTACGCCGTCGATTCCCTTCGTTGTTTTCTCATTGTCAATGCGGTATTCTCCGTCGTAAACAGATCCCGTCTCATTATCCCCGCCGAGCACATTCTGGATGTTGGCAGAAAGCTGCTTTTTACCGTCTTCATACTGATACAGATCTGCCACGACCTTGGCGCCCGGATTGACCATATGAGTTCTGGATTTGATCTTCCTGGTCACCGTTTCTCCGTTTTCTTTATAAGAAACGTAGAAATTTACCATATACGGGATGGCGTCCCTTTCCTCTCTCTTCTTCCATACAGCGCGCAAGGTCAGGATCTTTCGATCCTTGTCACGATCATAATACAAGCAGTCCTGCAATGCGGCGATGGAAGTACCGCTGCATTGCAGCGACTCGCCTTCGGCATAAGTCAATGGGTTGCCGTCTGCCAATATCTTGACAGTTTCGGTCGGACGTCCTGTTCCGTCATCCTGTGTTTCCGCAGTCAGAACTTCCCAGTGATCGAATATGAAACTGCCGGTTTTATCCACCGGCTGCTGGTTGGAAATCAAAACTTTCTGGTGATTTTCACAGTTGTATCCGTTTTCCCCGCCATTCTGATAAGCCGGCATATCCTCGATATCTGTGAGGTTCGGCGAGATCTGCACGCCATCCTGCGTGCGCCCGGCTCCCGATACATAGTTGATCCCGTATTTGATCGGGGACGCCTGGATATTGACCAGCACAACGCCCTGTGCAGAATCGGCATTCATATAATTCTGCAAAGCCTTTGTCCCGCAGAAATAGTAATAACCGTCGCTGCTGGCCTGCCAGTTTTCGTAGGAGACGGCTTCAAAACCGGTCTCGGTTTTGATCAGGTATTGTACGAAAGCATTCTCTCCGATTTTAAGATCATCATCTTCCTGAAGCTTCGTGCCGTCTTTTTTCGTGTAGGATATATGAGGCATCTGATAGCCGTCCGCTTTCTTAAAGCGTATGGGATCAGAGTAGTTATTACTTGATACCCTTTCAACAAGCGAGCCTGGTTTTAAAGCGATCCAGTTCCCCTGCTCGTCTCTGATCTGGTAGTACTGCGGATCGCTTACTCCATTCAGGTGCTTGAATACCAGCTCCTTGTGATAATGACCGACCAGGTTGCCTGCGCTGACAGTCAGGTTTTCATAGCAGTTCTCCACATCCATACGATATCTTCGGGTAGCCGAGCTTCCATTATCACCTCGGTTGGAAGTCACGCTGATCGTGATTTTCGTCCCCGTGGAAAGTGTCGTTGTTTCTGTTACCGTTTTATCGCTTTTGACATCTACCATCGGTACCGTTACCGGCTCTCCGTTGATCTGCAGCTGATCCAGTTCCCAGGTAACCTGACCCGCCGTCCAGCCCCCAAAGTCCCAGGAGAAGCTGTGGTCCTGGACAGAAAAGGTCTTTCGGCACAGATCCGGTCTAATGTTTCCAAATGCTGCTTTATTATTATCATCATAAACGACCATTCTTGTATTCGCATACACGGTCTGCGCCCATTCCGATGCATCAAAGGTAAACTGATCGATCTTCTCATACTGCAGTGTCACCACATCATCGCCTGTAATATTAGCAAGTGAAATGAAATCTGAAAGTTTTATGGAATTCGGGCTTCCTTCTGCCAGGAAAATACTATTCTCGTTTCGCTGATAGGACATCATTTCACCAAGCTTAGAAGTATAGCGAACTGTTCCGTCGTCTTTTTTCGTTACGGTCACGGTCGCCTTATATCCCCGCGGTATCGTCACCGTATCGCTGTAACTATGGCCATTAGCCACTTCCAGCGGGCGGTCGGCTCCGAAGACCTGATCCAGGCCCCAGCCGTCCGGACCTTCGCTCGTCACATTACCCTCAGAATCCTTAAACTGGTATTCCACAGTATGGTCTTTGCCGTGGGTGTATTCCAGCGCGATTTTATCACCGCTTTTTAAAACCGGATATACCGTCTTGTTTGTAACGTTTTTATCGGTGGTATAGTAAATATACTCCTGCTCAGTGCCGTCATCTTCATGGATCGTAAGGGTTCCCACGAAATAGACGGCAGTATTTCCGATATGAGCACGACTGAAGGTGTGTCTCACATCTGATTGATTCATCAAGGTCAGCGGCACATTGTTGCGCAGTTTACCGCCTTTGATCGAAGAAATAGAAGCTGTCTGCAGATCTGTACAGGCCGAACCGTCCGCATGATGATTAACACAAACGAACTCAAAATACTTTGCAGGAATCGCTGCATCTTCCGTTTCTACATTGCGCGGTGCACTTCGCAGATCCTGCTGCGTTACATATCCCTTTTCTAAATGCTGCTCAAGTGTTGATGAGCCTGTCGCTTCCCCTGCCCATACGGCTGTCCCGCTTCCCATCGTGAGAAAAAGCATCAGGATCGCCAAACTCAAAGCCATACCTTTTCTTATTCCTTGAAGTTTCATTTTGCTCCGATATCCTTCCATACATTTTATCTGTACCCCCCCTTTGAGCAAGAGGCGCAATCCTTTTTTACCATGATTAGACCCAACTGTCAATAGTTTCTAAACAATTTTAGACTATTTTCATCTTGTATGGTCTGCCCTGTCGATTCTATATTTTAAAAAAAACCGAACCTCAGGTTTCTGAGATCCGGTCTTGCATCAGTCATGATAGAGTGGATTTATTTCGCTTTATTTTTCGATCGTTCTTCTTCTGTAAGCAGCACCGGCAGCACCGCCTGCAGCCAGTAATGCCAGCAGGCTGTACAGTGCGACATTCATATCATCGCCAGTCTTGGCGGAATCATCGCTCTTGTCCGCCGTTTCTTTCGTCTTGTTCAGCTCTGTCTTACTGGTCAGGTCTGCCTTGGCAGCATTCAGTGCCGGGATCGCCGCAGTTTCCGTATAGCTGCACTTTTCGCAGACTCTTTCCTTCATTCCCGCTTCCTCTACAGTCGGCTCCTTGACTACCTTCCATTCACCGAACTTGTGACCGGTGGCCGGGATCACTACCGGAGCTTCCAATTCGTTCTGACAAGCTTCATCTGCAAAGATCTTGCCGCAGGTCTTGCATTCCCAGTATGCTTCGTGGCCGTCCTTCAGGCAGGTTGCGTCTACCTTTTCGACCAGCTTCAGGTCGTGACCCAGCGGATCAGTTGGAATGATTTCCGGGATGAGTTCCTTGCCATTTTCATCTGCAAAGCGCTGTTTGCAAATCTCGCATGTCCAGTACGCATCGTGACCAGGTTCTGTGCAAGTTGCAGCTTTCGCTTCTGTCTTGGTCAGAGTGTGCGGCAGCATATCAATGGTCTGTTCACTTGTTGTTGCATCGCAGTTTTTACAATGGATCGACTTGCTTCCCGCAGTCGTACAGGTTGCCGGAGTATCAATCGTGTAATCCGCCTCCCAATTGTGGTTCTCTGATTTGAGATTTGAATTACATCTCTCACAATATTTCATATGTGTAGTATCGTCGGTTTTTTTATAAGCAATATCGTGATCGATCGGCTCGGAAAGGAATGTCTTACATGTCGTGCAATACTTTGCACATTTTTCGGCATTATTTCCTGCATAATGCCAAACTACATTATGTCCTGTCGCAGAAATAACTTCTGGAGTTTCAATCGGCGTTATCGCCTGCTCATCAACGAACAGTCGATCACACGCATTACATTTCCAATATGCTTTATAACCGTCTTCAGTACAGGTTGCATCCTTTTTAGCAACGGCCTCCAGCTTGTGCGCCGCCGGGATCACAACAGGTTTATCGATTGGGTTTGTTCCAGCCGGATCAGCAAACATGCCCTGGCAAACACTGCAAGTCCAGTAAGCTTCATATCCATTCTCTGTGCAAGTTGCGTCTTTTTTCTGCGTGCCCGTCAGAGTATGCTTCGGGGAAATCACAACAGGTTCTGAAATCATATTCGTACCATTTTCATCAGAAAACATTATGTTGCACTTGCTGCAAGTCCAGTATGCTTCATGTCCTGTTTCCGTACAAGTTGAATCCTGTCTTGCTGTTTTGGTTAACTTATGCTTTTCGGGACTACTCTTATAATTATTACAATTCTTGCACTCCTGCCAGTGATAGCCGCCGTTCTGCTTCCATTCAAGGTCGTGATCCACAAATGCTATTTTAACATTTGCCTTGAAGGTAGGATTCGTTCCGATAACGTGCTCTGTTACTTCTACAGTATATGTTCCAGAAGCTGTTACGTTATATGTTGACTCTGTTGCACGTAAAATCTTTTGCCCATCTTTATACCATTGATAGCTATAGTGCAGCACCCCACTTTGCTTTTGAATTTCAGCAGTTAAAGTGGCCTTTGTCCCTGTGCAAAAAGTAGTCTTATTTGCAGTTGTTGTAATTTTTACACCGGTTGCTGCTCTCGCTGCCTGCGTATCTACCGCCTTCGCCTGACTCTTTGCAGCCTGTGCCTTCGGTGCTGCCTGACTTTCCTGTGCAGGCGCCTTCGCTTCTTCCTTCTGTGCTGCCGGTGCAGTTTCCTTCTGTTCCGTCTGCGCAGCCTCATTCGCAGAATCCGGAGCCTCTGTTTCTACCGCTTTGCTTCCTGTATCAGCAGCTTCCAGCGCCTCACCGCTTTCTGCGAATACCGCTCCCGGTACTGCTGTCATGGTGAATAAAACCGTTGCGCACAGAATCTTGGAGACTATGCGCTTCCCTCTCTTGACCATATCCTTCTCCTTTCCGAACTGGATTTCATAAGCTAGTATTTTAATTATACTATCTATACTCCAATTAAGCAATACAAACCCCCCTCTCAAATACAAAATTTTAACAGTTCGGGGGGTATCGGTGACGTCAGTCCAAACGCTATTCACAGCATCTCACAGTACATAAAAAGACCGAACCCCAGCTTTCCGAGATTCGGTCTTTACAACTCGTCTTATTAAAATTCTAATACTGGAAAAATCCTTCGCCGGTCTTTCTCCCCAGCTTGCCGTCGCGGACCATCTTGCGCAGATATACGTGCGGACGGTATTTGTCCTCGCCGTATTCCCGGTGAAGGGTTTCCATGATGGCGAGACACACATCCAGTCCGATCAGATCACCCAGTGCCAAAGGTCCCATCGGGAAATTGGCTCCCAGCTTCATGGCTGTGTCGATATCTTCCGCAGCAGCAACACCGTCGGCCAGAATGCCGATGGCTTCATTGATCATCGGAATCAGAATCCGGTTTACGACGAATCCCGGTGCTTCCTCCACCTTAACAGGGCTCTTGCCCAGAGATCCTGCCAGATCCATGATCGCTGCGGTCGTTTCCTCGGAAGTGGATAATCCGCGGATGACTTCCACCAGCTTCATAGCCGGTACCGGATTGAAGAAATGCATGCCGATCACCTTTTCCGGACGGCCGGTCACCGCTGCGATCTCCGTAATAGAAAGGGCCGAGGTATTGGTTGCCAGAATGGTATCCGGCTGGCAGGATTCGTCTAGCTGACGGAACATGGCTTTTTTCGCTTCCACATTTTCAGTCGCCGCTTCCACGACGATCTCCGCATCGTGAAGATCCACCATGTCGGTGCTGCCTTTGATGCGGCCCAGTACAGCCTCTTTGTCTTCTTCGCTCATGCGGCCCTTCTTAACAGCCTTTTCCAGAGTGCCTGAGATCTTCGCCAGACCCCGGTCGATAAACTCCTGCTTCTGTTCGATAAATGTCACTTCATACCCGCTCTGCGCCATCACCTGGATGATCCCTGCACCCATGGTGCCTGCGCCGAGTACACCTGTCTTTTTCATAGCCTGCGCTTCCTTTCTTTTCGCAACTCGTGATCCGCGGTCTTTGCACCCATCACACGATCACTAATTGAATGATATGAATGAGCAGCGGCACCGTTCCGATGGACGCCACCGTGCTTAAAAACAAAATCCGGCTGGCTACACCTGCATCCAGTCCTTCCTGCTCTGCCAGCATGGATACCGTCGCCGCTGTCGGAAAACTGATTCCCAGCACAAGGATCGAACGAATCAGCGGATCGATGGGCAGGAACGCCACCGCCGCCAGCGTCAGAAGCGGCAGCACCAGCAGCTTGACCACGCTGCCTTCGATGGTCGTCACACTGCTGATAATATCCCTGAATCTATACCGCGTCAGCGAAGACCCGATGAAGATCATGGCCATCGGTGTAGATACGTTACCTATATATAATAAATATTCATCCAGCACTCCCGGCACACCAAGTCCCGACAGACTGAATGCAAATCCGATAAACAGTGCTAAAATATTCGGATTCAGCAGCAGCTTCAGCGCCGCCCGTAAAATCCGTTTCGGCGTCACCGGCGGGTGCTCATCATTCTTCATATCCCGCAGCAGCTTTACACCATAGGTGAAAATAAAGAAATTCATCGCTGCGTTGTGGGCCAGCATCAGCAGCAGACCGCGGTCTCCGAAAAAGATCAGCGCCACCGGGAATCCCATAAAGCCGTTATTCGGCATGGACATGGCGAACTCCGCGATGCCCGAAACATCCTTAGGATACTTGCGCACCCGGGCGTAGCCTTTGCAGAAGAAACCGTAGAGGTAAAACAGCACCAGGCTCAGTACAAAGGTCAGGCCGAAGTCTGCCAGCACGCCGGGCGTCAGGTCCAGCGCGCCGATGTTGTGAACGATCAGGCACGGATACGCAAAATAGACCACAAGCTTGTTGATGCTGTGATCCATTTTTTCATCTATAAAGTTGATTTTTCGCAGGAACCATCCCGTGAACAGGATGGCGAAAAGCACAAAATATCTGCCGTACATGTAGTAAACTCCTACGATCTAGCTGTAATACAGGTTGTTTGTAATATACTCCGGATCGCTGGTCACGTCGATACCCAGCGCCTTGAGTGTACTTTCGTCCTTGTCACTGAGGATCGCCGTGCAGTGGGCGCGGCAGGATTTCAGCTGCGGCACCTTGGCCAGAGCTCTTGCCGCCGACGGGTTGGTTACCGCCGAAATGGTCAGCGCCGTCAGAATCTCCTCGCAGTTAAGGCTGGTTTTTTCTGCGCCCAGCACATCTACTTTCAGCTCCTGAATGCTCTTTAAGATTCCCGGAGAGATGAGGTACAGGTCGTCAGCCATACCGCTCAGATACTTGATGGCATTGAGCACTGCCGCTGCGGCAGCCACCATCCTGCGGGAGCTTCTGCCCGTAATGATCGTGCCATCCGGCAGTTCCAGCGCCATGACTACCACATTAGCGTAGCGCTCGTCGCAGGCCTTTTTCTGTTCCGCGTAATCCCTCGCCGGCGCAACCACCTTCCGGTCCTCCACGCAGAGGGACAGATCGTCCATCAGCAGCTTGGCACGCTCTACTGTCTCGCCGCTGATTTTTCCTTTTTTATAGTCACACTGAGCGATCATGTACCGGCGGATGATTTCCTGATTGGCCGCCTCCCGCACCACTTCATCGTTGGTGATGCAGAAACCTGCCCGGTTCACGCCCATATCCGTCGGCGATTTGTACTCTGATTCCTCTCCAGTGATCTTCTCGATGATCCGCTTTACAACAGGGAACACCTCCAGGTCGCGGTTGTAGTTGACCGCCTTTTCCCCGTAGGCTTCCAGATGGAAGGAGTCGATCATGTTGACGTCCTTCAGGTCGGCCGTTGCCGCTTCATACGCCACGTTGACAGGGTGTTTGAGCGGAATGTTCCAGATCGGGAACGTCTCGAACTTGGCGTAGCGGACTTTGCGGCCACGCTTGTTTTCGTGATACAGCTGCGAAAGGCATGTTGCCAGCTTGCCGCTGCCGCCTCCCGGTCCCGTCACGACCACCAGCGGACGCTCCACTTCGATGTACGGATTGGCGCCGTAGCCCTCGTCGCTTACGATGGTGTCCACGTCGGTCGGATAACCCTTGGTGAACCGGTGCTTGTACGTCCGGATCCCGCGCCGTTCCAGCTTGTTAATGAACTTGTCCACCGCCGGCGAATTGTCCTCATAGCGAGTCACTACCACGCTGTTGACCACCAGATCGTGCTTGCGGAAAATATCCATCAGCCGCAGCACTTCCAGGTCATAGGTAATGCCGAAATCCTGTCTCGTCTTGTTGGTCATGATATCCCCGGAGTAAATACAGATGATGATCTCCACCTTGTCCTTCATCTTCTGCAAAAGCTTGATCTTGGCGTTTTCATCAAACCCCGGCAGCACCCGCATAGCGTGTTTATCCTGCACCAGCTTGCCACCAAACTCCAGATACAGCCTCTCGCTGTTTCCGCAGTTGATCCGCTCCAGGATATACTTCGACTGTTCCTCGATATACTGTTCCGCACTAAAACCTATTTCCGTCATCTTCTCCTCCAATTTCCTTCTATCTTACTATAAATATGCGATTGCCATTGTCAGCGTCGTTACGACCATCACTACGACGATAGCGATGGTGATTACTTTGATCGTCTTTTTACTCATCATAATCCAGTCACCTCTTTTACATCAATGTTATGTTCAGCTGGTTGCGGCCCTCGATCAGCCCTTTGAGGCTGATGCTGTAGTCGATATCCAGGTTGCCGCCGCCCTCTTCCGTCAGATTGTTTTCCAGCTTATTTGTCAAAACTTCCATCTCGATTGCCCCGAACGGCGTATCGTAAAGCCCCGAATAACGCTTTCCACGTTCAAAACGGATCTCGTTTCCGATGCCCGCACCCTCGCCGAACCGCTTCATCTGCACTTCGTCCGGCTTGCACTTGAGCCGCGTCCGGCAGCCCGGCACGCCCGAAAGCTCCGTCTCCTCATAAATCAGGTACATGGCCTCGCCCCGCTTGTACAGCTTGGCTTCCGTGACGAATTCCATGATATCCTCATCGCCCTCTTCGTTGACCTGATTTGTCGTGATCTTTACCATTACCTCTTTCATATCTCTCACTCCCATCACATGCGATCCAGTATGGCTACCAGGTCGTCCTTGTTGAAATGATATTTCTTACAGCAGAACTGACACTGCAGCTCCGCCTGTCCGTCTTCTTCTATAATCTCCGTCAGATCCTTGCGGCCAATGGTCAGCAGCGCATTCTCGATCCGCTCCCGGCTGCAGTCGCATTCCCAGCGGATTTCCCGTTCCTCCAGGATCTCCGGCTGATATTCCTCCGGAACGTCCTTGAAGATTTTCTGCAAAAGTGCCGCCACGCGTTTGCCTGCGTCCTGATCGTCTTCCGCAAGCTGGCTGATCAGCGTCGTCAGCGGCGGCATCTCGCCGATCATTTTTTCCAAAGCGTCCACCGCGCCCTCTTCGGCATCCGGCAGCATCTGGATAATCATTCCGCCTGCCGCTCCGATACTCAGATCACGCTCGACCTTTACGCCCAGTGCAACGGAGGAATTCTGCTGCTCCGAAATGTAAAAGTACGCCGTCAGATCATCTGCGATCTCGCCATCCACCAGTGCGATGGTGCCCGTGTACGGCTCGCGCATCCCCAGATCCTTGATGACCGTCAGCTCACCGACTCCCAGGGAACCGCCCACGTCCAGCTTGCCCTTATCGTTGAGGGGCAGATCCACATACGGATTGGATATGTAGCCCTTGACCCGGCCGTCGCTGTACGCCGTGGCCAGGATCTGCTTCGCCGGACCGTCTCCCTTGAAATGAAGGGTCAGCTTGTTGTCCGCGTCCTTGAGCATGATGCCCATCAGCCCCGCGGCCGTCAGCACGCGCCCCAGTCCCGCAGCCGCCAGCGGCGTGGTATCGTGAATGTCCGCCGCCTCCTGCACCAGATCGGTGGAAATGGTCAGGTATACGCGGAACGATTTGCTTCTATCTAATGCTATGATTGCTTTATTCATGATTTTATACTTCCTTTATGTTATATACGTATTAGATTTTATCATATTATGTGTAAAATGTTTAACCTTTTCTTCAGATATTCACATATTTTCAACACGAAAATATCATATTCGGTTTGTATATTTAGGGTAAAGATTTGGAAAATTTAACATTTCGGCGAAATCGCCCCCGCGGCGCAGGCCGCCGAGAGACAGAAAGAAGGTTTCAATATGGATGAAAAGAGAACAGATTCTTCCGGCTACGAACCCAACTTCGTGATGAAGGATGCGGAAGATGATGCAAGGCATGCGGCTCCGCCAGGCCAGGAGCCAGATCCTGCAAAGGAAACGCCGGAGGGTTTTGGTTCTAATGGAACTTCCGGCTCGAATGAAGCTTCCTATCAAGGATCGTTTCGAGATCCACGGGATGCGTTCCGCAGCAAGGATAACTTCGGCGGATCGCCGTACAACGGCTACGTGGACGAAAACGGCAATATGCATTACAGCAGTGCCGGAGCTTCCGGACAGTCAAGCAATTCTGCGGGAAGCTCCGGTTCGCAGCACTACGGACAGCAGGGAGGAAACCAGTTTACCGGACAGCAAAACTACGAACAGCAGCCAGGCGCTTATACCAGTTCCTGGAGCAGCAGCGACGGCGTGACGAGAACACACCGGGCGAAAAAGCCAAAGAAACCGAAAGCACCGCGGCAGCCAAGCAAACCGGTTTCCCTGACTCGCAGATCTCTGGCACTTTTGATCGCGCTCTGCGTAGTGGTTTCCGGGCTGTTCGGATTCGGCGGCGCATACCTGAGCAGCGCCCTCAGCGGAGGACACAGCGGGTCGAGTAAGGCTGCCAGCGTTTCCAAAAACGGCTACAAATTAGAGGACGCCACCGGCAGCAAGATGACGGTGCAGGAAGTGACCAACGCCACCAAGGACAGCGTCGTAGAGATCAAGACCGAGAGCGTTTCATCCGACGCGTGGATGCAGCAGTATGTCACCGAAGGCGCCGGAAGCGGCGTGGTCATGACGGCCGACGGCTACATCATGACCAATAACCACGTCATCGACGGAGCCAGCAAGATCACAGTCACCACATCAGATGACAAAGAATACGAAGCCAAGCTGGTGGGCACTGACAGCATCACCGACATCGCAGTCATCAAAATCAGCGCCAAGAATCTGACTCCGGTTACTTACGGCAACAGCGACCAGCTGGCGGTGGGCGATATGGCAGTGGCCATCGGCAACCCGCTGGGCGAGCTGGGAGGCACGGTCAGCGCCGGCATCATCAGTGCGCTGGACAGAGAACTGGCCATCGACGGCAAGACCATGACACTGCTCCAGACGGATGCTTCCATCAATCCGGGTAACTCCGGCGGCGGTCTGTTCAACGGAGACGGACAGCTGATCGGCATCGTCGTTGCAAAATCCTCCGGATCCAACGTGGAAGGCCTGGGGTTCGCGATCCCGATCAATAAAGCGGCCGATGTAGCACAGCAGCTTATGGACAAAGGCTACGTCAGCGATCAGCCGTCCACCGGCATGAGCTATTCGGAATCCAGCCAGGGAAGCGGCATGTCCCAGTTCTTCGGCAACAGCCAGGACTCTCAGTCCCAGTCCTCTTCCGCCACGGTTTACATCCAGGAAGTGACGGGAACCAACGCGAAAAAAGCCGGATTCCAGCAGGGTGACATCGTCTACGCCGTAGACGGCACGGAAATCACATCCTTCAATACCCTTTCATCCATCGTGACTTCCCATAAAGTCGGCGACAAGCTGACTTTCACCATCGTCCGCGGCAACCAGACGAAAGACATCAAACTGACGCTGGAAGAAAAGAAGGCTAGTAATTAGGGTAGAATGCTTGCGGGAAAAGATTGAAAGCAAGTGCCTGCAGAGAGTAAACTTTGCAGAAAAAAACATAGAAAAAACGACCGGTTCGGACGAGAAAAATTGTCTGAGCCGGTCTTGTTTTTTGTGGTTATGACTTTTCAAATTTTGTATATGCCAAGTACATCTGTCGGCTTTTTAAATCCCCAGATACAGTCGCAGCAGACCGAGGATCAGAAGGTGTCCCGGGTAAAAACAGTAGTTAAAGATCTTGTTCTGTCTGCCTCGCTTGCCGTTGTAGGTGAGGGTCAGGGCAAATCCCAGCAGAGCCCATGGTTCTTTGTACATGGACAGGAAGCTGAATGGGATCGACAGGATGTAACGCTGACGGAAGATGTACATGAAGTAACCGATGAGGATAGCGTGGTGCTCGTAGTCCAGCCCCAGGTTCATGGCTACAAAGCACATGATTCCAACGATAATGAAGGACGCCAGATACCAGACGATTTTCGGAAGGCGTTCCATTTTTCCTTTTAATACGTCAATACCCCAGATGGTGATCAGCACTGCCGCCAGGGTAAACATGATGTTATTCCAGTTAGGTTCGAAGACCTGCCTGGTCGTGAACAGATCAAACGGCACTTCGGAAATGATTCCAAATCCTAATAAGAATGCCAAATATTTCACTCTGCTTCTTGTCTTAAAATATCCTTCGACCAGCATAAAGATAAATAGCGGGAATGCGATCCGCCCCAGTATATCGAAAAGATCGCTGAGGATCTGAAGTCCGCCGCTTCCCTTTAAGTTAGGGTAGATCAGGGCTTTGTTCACATGATCGATAAGCATGGATAAAAATGCGATGTATTTTAACTGTGCGTTGGAAAAGATCTGGATCTTTTCCAGGAAGTCTGGATTCCTGGTTGAATTCTGTGTCATGGTAGTTTCTCCTTTTTCTCTACTTGACCTACAGTCTCACCGGCCGATAGCAGGTGTGGGGTGCTTGACCAGCCAGCACATTCCTGCTACATCCGGAAATTACCGAAAGACGGCGACGATATAATAGTGGACTGTTTTGTTCCACTATTATATCCGATTCCTGTCGAAGAGAAAAGAGGGAAAATCATTAAGGTTTGTTTAAGGCGAAGGCTTTAGATGGCCGGCTCCATTTCCCTGTCCAAATCCGGCCATCCTGCCTAACTTGCTTACGCCGCCCGACCAGAACCTCCTGACTTGCCGGATCCACCGGCTCCCGGTCTGCCGGAATTTCCACCTGCCGCGCCACCGCTTGCACCGCAAGCCTGTGCCGCCCGGTCGAATTCGACCAGCTTCTGCTTGGCCTCGTCGCTTAAGTTCCGCGGCACATCGATTTCTACTACCGCGTAGTGACAGCCGAACTTAGATGGATCCTTCATGGATACGATGCCTTTGTCACGCAGCCGCAGTTTGATTCCCGACTGAGTTCCCGGCTTGATGGTGCATTTCACCCTGCCGCGAAGAGTCTGGACTTCCACTTTGCCGCCCAGAACCGCCGTCGAAAACGGAATCCGCACCGGCGCATAAACATCCATGCCTTTCCGCTCGAATCCCGGTCTGGACGCCACGTGGACTTTCAGCATCAGATCGCCGGTCTTACCGCCGTTGGCGCCCGGCATACCTTTGCCGCGGAGACGAATGCTCTGCCCGTCGTCGATACCGGCCGGGATATGGACCTTGATGGACTGTTTTTTGCCGCTCGGATCCTTGAGGTCGAAGTAGCGGTCACTTCCGAATGCCGCTTCATCAAAACTTACATTAATATCGGCATTGACGTTGTCGCCGTCCTGCGGGAAGCTGCCGTAGCCTGCGCCGCCTCCGAAACCGGAAGCACCGCCAAAACCGGAGCCGCCGCCGAAGCCGGAGAAGCCTTTGCCGGAAGAACCGGAAAATCCCGAAGCTCCCGACGAACCGGAGAAGCCCCCGAACCCGGAAGAGCCAGATGCGCCGCCGCTAAATCCGTGACCGAAAATATCCTTTAAAATATCATCCATGTTGCCATCAAAATGGTACTCCTGGTAGCTGCCGTCCGGTCCCTGCGAAAAGCCGGAGAACCCGGAACCGCCTGCACCGCCGAATCCGCCAAATCCCGAGCCGCCGGCACCGTAACCGCCGCCCGGCTGACCGGTACCATCGAAAGCCGCATGACCGAACTGGTCGTAAAGCTTCTTCTTTTCCGGATCATTTAAAATGGAATATGCCTCGGAAACTTCCTTGAATTTTTCCGCCGCCGCTTCATCCCCGGCGTTGGTGTCCGGATGGTACTTCTTCGCCATTTTACGATATGCTTTTTTTATTTCGCTCTGAGAAGCGCCCTTCTTGATGCCCAGCACTTCATAATAATCTCTCTTAGATGCCATAATCATCACCCCGTTCTATAAAAAATACCCCGCAGGTCATCCCGCGGGGCGTGTTTTCGTCTATGCTGCATTGTCTCCCGCATTGGAGAGCGAACTTTAGATGTGTGGATCTCACAGTTTCAGGGCTCCGGTATCTAAGATCCAGAACCTGTAAACTCTAAAGCTCTCCCTGCTTTGTATTTATTATAGCACAAGATTTTAGCACTCGCAAGTTGAGAGTGCTAAAAAATCGTAAATTTCCACTTTTTTCTTGCTGCAACTGAATCAGTAATCCAACGCTTTCTTTTCTACGGTAAATCGCTAAAGCTTTCTATATATTACTGCAAAGCTCTTGCCGGAGACGATCTCCTCCACACGGGCTTCTGCGAATCCGGCGTGTTTCCCAAGTTCGATCAGTTCTTCCGGCTCGAATTTCTGAAAGCCTTTTTCCGTGTAGGACAGCGCATCCAGCCATTCTTTCGTGTAGACTACATTATAGAAGGATGCGCCCGGTTTCAGCACCCGCCGGATCTCCGACAGGCCCTGCACCGTGTCCTCCCAGAAATAGACCGTGTTGATGGAGGCTGCCGCAGCAAACATCTCATCTTCATAGGGCAGATCGCAGCAGTCGCCGATCTCTAAATGGAGTCTTCCCGCTTCTTTCGCTCCGCGGTTTCGCCGCTCCGCCGTGGTCTTCATGTCTGCGGAAATATCGATGCCATATAATTCTGCGCCGCACTTCCGGTCTGCCTGCTGCAGGAAATATCCGTTGCCGTATCCGATATCCAGGATTTTATCTGCGGGGTCGATCCCGCTCTGCTGCATCAGTTCCACGGTTTTACGGTACATTTTTTTATTGATGGTATTCATTATGAGGCAGCACACGCTGCCCACGAAGCCGCGGGGATTCCCGAACTGGCTTCCGATGTATTCGGTGAATTTGCTCATGGCGGGGTTCTCCTGGTGAATTACTTCTGGTAGGTTTACCTTGGTGAATTGGGGTGCGGGAGCCGGATGCCGCTTAGGTGGGCGGGGCATCCGGCGGGTTTCCGATTCGTTTTGATGCGATTAGTCTACACTAATCGCAGGTTTTCGTCAATGGAATCCGGCCATCACGCCCAGAATAACCTGAGCCGACTAAAATCCACCTCTCAGGTTATTCCCACCGGATCGACCACAGAAAAAATAACCTGAACGCAATTCTCACAGCCATTCAGGTTATTTTCATCAAACAAGTTTTTATTATCTCAGCTCACGCTCAGTCGCGACCGCTCTCCGCCGCCTGCTCACGCGACCTCAATTCTAGTAATTCTCAGCATGCACTTCGAAGTAGCTCTGCGGGTGGTTGCAGACCGGGCAAACTTCCGGAGCCTTGGTACCTACTACGATGTGACCGCAGTTTCTGCATTCCCAAACTTTGACTTCGCTCTTTTCGAATACCTGAGCCGTTTCGATGTTGCTGAGCAGCGCGCGGTATCTTTCTTCGTGGTGCTTTTCGATTTCACCGACAGCTCTGAACTTTGCAGCCAGTTCCGGGAATCCTTCTTCTTCCGCAGTCTTGGCGAAGCCTTCATACATGTCCGTCCATTCGTAGTTTTCGCCTTCTGCCGCTGCAGCCAGGTTAGCCTTGGTGTCGCCGATCCCAGCCAGTTCCTTGAACCACATCTTCGCGTGTTCCTTTTCGTTGTCAGCCGTCTTTAAGAAGAGAGCGGACATCTGCTCGTAGCCTTCCTTCTTCGCTACCGATGCGAAGTAAGTGTATTTGTTTCTCGCCTGGGATTCCCCTGCGAATGCTTCCTGTAAATTCTTTTCAGTCTGTGTTCCTGCATATTTGTTAGCCATTTTGGTTACCTCCATTTCCTTTTCTTCAGCAACTTTTTCAAAATCCGACGCCGGGTGTTTGCACAACGGGCAAATATAGTCTTCCGGCAGTTCTTCACCAACATATTCATAACCGCAGATCGTGCAGCGCCAGATGGTCTTCCCATCCTCCGCCGTTCCGACTGCCTGTGGTTTCGGCTTAATGTGATTCAAATAATAGTCATATGTCGCAGACGGTGCGTCGCTCAGCACTTCCATGTCCGTGATCTCTCCCAGAAACATGGTGTGAGACCCCAGATCTTCCATCTTCATGATCTTTACAGAAAAATATGCGTTGGTTCCTTCTGTAATGTAGCAAAGTCCATTAGCTCCTCGAGCATAGTCGGCAAAGGTTTCAAATTTATTGACGTCCCGTCCGGACTGAAATCCAAAATGCTTGAACAGATCAAATCCGGCACGCTGGCTCAGTACTGACACATTGAACACCCCGGTCCTCTGTATCATATCGTGGGTGTGATTCAATTTGCTGACGCAAACGCTCATCTGATTAGGATCGGATGCCGCCTGGATCGCCGTATTGATGATGCAGCCGTTGTCCTGCTCCCCTTCTCTGGTCGTCAGCACGAACAGCCCATAGCTCAGTTTATACAATGCTTTTTTATCCATGACATTCCTCCTGCTGTTTCCTGCAGTCCGGGCAGACGCCCTTGAACAGGATGTGATAATCGTGAAACTCCATGCCCTGCGGATCCCGGACCAGATCGTCCAGTTTCGGCAAAGGTTTCAGATCTACGTCGAATACCCTGCCGCAGCGGACGCATCTCATGTGGTGATGCTCCGTGCAGTTATGGTCAAAACAATCGGGTCCGCCCGGGATCTCCAGCTTGCGGATCTTGCCTTCCTCCGCAAGGATGTTGAGATTGCGATAGATGGTCCCCTTGCCGATCCTCGGGTGCTCCTGACTGACATACGTGTAGATCTCGTCCGCAGTCGCATGGTTTTGAAGGCTTCTCACTGCCTGGAGAGTGATGTCTCTCTGAATCGTGTTTCGTCTTTCCATACCTCGCGCCTCCTATTAGGATCAATTCTTAATTAGGATTATATACTAATAGCGTCCAGTATGCAACCCCCTTTTTCACATTTTTTTATAAATCCCACTGAAACCGCTTCCTATCAATTCTCATTAAACAGCGGAGATAAAGTATCCGCCTGTTCCTGCAGGACTTTCAGCACATATTTATCAAAGTGTCTGGCATCCTGCGTTTCCGATCCGAACTCGTAGGTTTCCTGCCCGTAGTCCATCACATCGAATCCCGGGATGGCCTTGCAGGCGCTCTTGGTTCGATAAGACACTGCATCTGCCAGAGAGAAGCTTACGCTGCCTTTACTGTAAGACGCCCAGCTGCTGATATCCGTTCCCGTTGCTTCACTGGCGGTTCCCGCGGTCTGCGACTGAGCTTCCGCCTTTGTGACCTTGGCTGCGCCATCCACATACTGTCCGTACATTTCATCGATGTACAGAGACAGGGACTCTCCGAAAATCTCTGACGGCACATGACCGCCGTCCCACTGCCACTCTACCTTAGCATCTGTCCCACTGTTCATCCAGGCGATCTGCATATTCATAGAAGAAAACAAGGACATATCCCCTTCCGATGCACCCATAACGATACGTGTCCATACAGGAGCCTCCGTCCCCATCGGTATCGACGCCTTTGATATACGCGCCGGGAACATTGACGGAAACTCCCTGATAATCCGCCAGTTCCGGATTTGCGACCGCGCTGGTCACCGACATGGTCCAGGAATCCGACTGACTATCATAGCTCCAGGTCACTTCCTGATTCTTGGCTAAATTCAACGTGTTTTCAATTTCCTGCCGCTCCTCATCCGTCGTCGCAGGCAGACTGGTCTGTCTGGCGCCGCACGAAGCAAGCCCCAAACTAAATGCCGCCACAACCATCGCTGCAGCGGCAATCAGAATTACCTTATATCGTTTCTTCATCGCTGCTTCCTCCTTTTATGATCTTTATGAAAAGATACCAGAGAAAGCTTAAACAAACATGAAATATTCTTTATTTTTCGATCGGCTCCGTCTTCAGCACGAACTGGACGGAATTGATTTCCGTGTTCTTGGACGATACGAAGGACTTCACCTTCACATCTTTACCCGTCACGGACGATACCATCTCATCCACCACGTCGCTGATCTGGGTGTCCAGACCGGCAGTCTTCTGACGGAACTGGGATGTTCCCGATTTCAGCTGAGCCGCACCGGTTGCTAGCTTGCCAGCCGCCTGATCCAGCTGCTTGGCTCCGCTCTGCAAAGAGCTTACACCCGACTGGAGCGTACCCAGATTCTTCTGCAAAGAAGCTGCTCCGGAAGCTGCACTGTTCACGCCTGCTGTATAGCTCTTCAATCCGCTGTAGAACTTCCCGTACTGATCCAGGGAAGCCTTTACCTGCTGGACCTGAGAAGCAGCCTCACTCTGACCCGCAGCGGAAAGCTGCGCCGAAAGCGCCGTCAGAGTCTTTGCATAAGTGGACGGAGAGAGAGAAATGCTCGGCATTCCCGCCGCCGTCAGCATGGAGTTTATCTGGGACGCCGCGCTCTGACAGAGCTTCTCGTAAGTCGCCTCAGCACCCGCGTTCAGGTCGCTGCCCTTGCTGGAAAGATCGGACAGTCCGCCAGACAGATCCGCCGCGCCGGAGGAAAGCTGGCTGCTTCCCGACACCAGGTCGCCCGTCTTGTCGGTCAGCATTCCCGTCGCATCGTGGAGGGCACTTGCGCCATCGCTGAGAGAGCCTGCACCGTCGTCAGCGCTGGCCACCGCATCGGTGATCTGCGAGATCTTTCCATCAAACGAAGACGTATCCACATCCAGATCCATATCCATGCGAACGCCGTTGATCTGGATGGCGTCCATCTCAAAATCCGTTACATCCGCCGTCAGCTCCAGGTCCGCGCCTTTGCCCGGCAGGATGGTGTATGTGAACTGCTTCTGACCGCCGACATTGGCCTCCGTCGCGCCGTCCGCCTTGAAATTCAGGCACTTTGCAGCGTCGAAGCTATAGGTCGCCTGGAGGGCGAACCCGTCATAAAAGCTGGCGTCGCAGTCAGCGTTTTTCTTGATCTCTGTATGGATACGCAGGGTGCCGCTTTTGCCCGCAAGCTTGTCAGCGTCCACCCGCGCTCCATTGATATAATAGGTGATAGACACATCCCACGGCAGCTCCGAAGTCTTCATGCTGCCTTCATAATATAACCGACCCTTGTCCACCGTCACGGTGACTTTGCCATTCTTTTTCTTGATCTTGTCGGTGGTGGTCATGTTGCGGACGCTGCTGTAGCTGCCGTAATCCACGACCTTGGTCTTCTCAGAGAGGTCGAAGATGTTGACCGCGTTGACCTCCTCTACGCTGCCATCCAGCGCCAGGTTGCCGTAGATGACCTCCTCCTTCGGCGTGTTGGATTCCGATACGCTCTTTGCGGCTTTCGTCTCGGCTGCAAAGGTTTCTGCCGGGGCTGCAAAGGCCACTCCCAGGCTTCCCGCTGCCAGCATCAGTGCTGCTGCGGCCGCCACGCTTTTCTTACCTGCTTTATATGAAATCTTTTTCATGATTCGATCTCCTCTCTTCTTCTCAAAAATTTCCGTCCTTCTTTTTTCGGGCTCGTCACGAACCGGTCAAACAGGTACAGCATGTCCGGCAGTACGAATACGACGATCGCCAGAGAAATCAGTGCGCCTCGCCCGATGAAAACGCCCAGCTGCGCCAGCAGACCGTTGGTCGAGATATAACCCAGCAGATAGCCTACGACAGCCAGTGCACTGCCCGAGGTGAGGATGGACGGCAGCACCTGTGCGATAGTCTGTACCACGGCATCCTTCTTTTCCAGACTGCCCCGGTTTTCCTTGTACCGATCGGTCATGAGGATGGCGTAGTCTACCGTGGCTCCCAGCTGGATGGAACTGATGATCAGGTAGGCGATGTAGAATACGGTCGATCCGCCCAGAGCCGGCACCGACAGGTTGATCCAGATAGCGGTCTCGATACTGAGGACCAGGATCACCGGTAGCAAAGCCTTGCGCATCATCAGCAGCAGGATCAGGAACACCGCTCCGATGGCGATGAAGTTGACCCGCTTCATATCCCCCGTGACCGTATCCTTCAGATCGCAGGTGCTGACCCCCTCGCCTGCCAGCAGGTATTTATCCGGGTAGTATTCCTGCGCCGTCTGACGGGTCTCCTTGACCAGATCAAAGGTTTTCGTTCCTTCGTAGGCCGCATCTACCGTCAGAACCATTCGGCTGTATTTATCAGATTCCAGCTTGGAAAGCGTCCCGGGATCCAGATATTCCGGCGGCACCTGGGCGCCTGCGTTATCTACATAAGAGAGTATGCTTTCTATCTGCGGCATCTTCTGCAGCTTCTGGGAAAGCTCCGTTTCTTTCGCCGTGTTTCCCTTCGGGAGCATCAATACGTAAGAGTCCTTCTGGCCGAAGCTGTCCTCGATCTCCTGCGTTTCTTCTCCATATTGTGTCCCCGCACCGAAGATGTGAGACGACCCGAAATGGAAGTCGTTCTGATTGGAGAAGTGGAACACCGGACCGATGATCAGCACGAAGATGCAGACCGCCGGGATGGTGATCCTTTGCACAAATCTGCCGAAGCCCTTGAAAGACGGCAGCAGCGACCGGTGAGTCGTCTTGTCGATCAGCTTGTAGGTCATGAGTACCAGTCCCGGTGTGAATACGAACACCGTGATCAGGCTGATGGCGATGCCCTTGGTCAGCACCAGTCCGATGTCCACGCCCAGGGTGAACTCCATGGTGACCAGTGCCAGGAAGCCGATGACCGTCGTCAGGCCGCTGGATGCGATGGAGCTTGTCGATCTGCAAAGAGCCTCCACCATGGCTTTCTCCGAATCTTCAAATTCCCTGCGACATTCGGTAAACCGGTGGATCAGAAAGACCGAATAGTCCAGCGATACCGCCAGCTGCAAAATGCTCCCCGCCGCGTTGCTGACAAATGAAATCTCGCCAAAAATCAAATTGGTCCCCGCGTTGATGATGACCGCCACCCCGATGCCGATGAGGATCAGGAACGGTTCCGCCCAGCTCATGGTTGTCAGCAGCAGTACCAGCAGTACGAATGCCACCGCGATCCCGCTGATCTTGCTGATCTCGTGGATCGTGTTCTTCGTAGCGTATGCCGCCGATACGGCGCTGCCCGTCATATCGTTGTCATCTCCGATGATGTCCCGAATTTCGCTGACCGCGTCCAGTCGCTTCTCCTCTTCGATGGCCACGCTCATCAGCGCCTTGTTATCTTTATAGTAGGTTTCCACCGTGCTCTGGTCCAGACTGGCAAGCGGCTCCTCCAGATCTGCCGCATCGTCCAGCCACGTTACCGACGTCACGCCGTCTACTTTTTCGATCTTTTCTTTATACTGCAAAGCCTCCGGCACGGATACATCCTTGATCATGATCCGGGCATTGGGAACGCCCTGATCGAACTCCCCTTTCATGGTATCCAGCGCCACCGACGACGGCTTATCCTGGGGCAGGTAGTCGGTCATGTCGTAGTTGACGCTGACCATGCCCTTGAGAAAAAAGCAGACCACCGCCGCTGCCAGAAACAGCACCAGGATCAGTTTGCGATGTCGCGTTACCTTCGTGTAAAATGTTCGCATTGTCATACTCCCTTTCTCTTCATCCTTACACTGACATTATTCTAAAAACCACACACGTGTCCGTAAAAGGGCAATTCGGCTCATTCGAGTAAAAACCGGACATTTGTGGCGATTTGTGGTGCAAAGAAGCCTTGCGGCAAAACCGGACACGTGTATAATAAGGTTAAAGTCCGGCAGAAACTTTGCAGAAAGCCGGAGAAAAACGGGAGAAGAACCATGAAATACGAAGTAACTACTTATAATACGAAGAAAATGTTTGCCGATGCGCTGAAGCACGCCATGAGCCAGAAGCCGTTTTCCAAGATCACCGTCAGCGAGATCGTGGCCGCCTGCGGCGTCAACCGCAAGACGTTCTACTATCATTTTGAGGATATTTACGCCCTGCTGCTGTGGATTTTCAAGGAGGAGGCCATCGACGTGGTCAAGAAATTCGACCTGCCTACCCAGCCCCGGGAGGCCCTGTTTTTCGTCATGGACTACGTGGAAGAAAACAGCTATCTCATCAACTGCGCCTACGATTCCCTGGGGCGGGACCAGCTGCGAAGCTTCCTTTATGACGATTTCAGTTCCATAACGAAAGAGCTGCTGGAGCGGGTGGAAGCGCTGTCGGGAAACAAACTGGAATCGTCCTATAAAGAATACCTGACAAAATTCTACGCGGAGGGTCTGGCCGGTATGCTCATCGACTGGATCAAGCACCGCAGCGACCTGGACCGGGAGCAGACAGCAGACTACATCATCCGCACCGTCCGCGGCGGCCTCTCCGGGATCTTCGGGTGCAAGCTGGGGGAAAAGGATGTGGAGAAAGGATGAGCGGGTTCGGAAGACGGGGAGATGGGACGAACTGTAATTTTATGGCAGCATAGAGGGCCCGCGGGACAGCTCAGAGGGCAAAATCTTGAAGAAAAGCACATTTTGAGCGTATGTAACCTTGAAGAAAAGCACAAAATAGGCGTATACGACATTGAAGAAAAGCACATTTTGTGCTATAACTAATCTATACGGAGGATGTGACGATGTATTTTAAAAGAAAAGCATACGAAAAACTGATCGAATGGAAAAAACAGTATTCCCATAAATACGCCGTTCTGCTGGAAGGAGCTCGCCGGGTTGGCAAATCCACCATTGCAGAGAACTTTGCAAAAAATGAATACAAGTCCTATATTTTAATAGATTTCTCAAAAACAACGGACAATATACGGGAATGCTTCGACGACATAGCGAACCTGAACATGTTCTTCCTGAGACTGCAGGCCGAGACCGGCGTGACATTGCATGAACAGGAATCTCTGATCATTTTCGACGAAGTACAGCTTTTCCCGAAAGCCAGACAGGCAATCAAACACCTTGTAGCCGACGGAAGATACAGCTATCTGGAAACCGGCTCACTCATTTCTATCAGAAAAAACGTGAAGGATATTCTGATCCCATCAGAAGAAATGAAAATACAGGTGTATCCTATGGATTATGAAGAATTCTGCGCTGCTACAGGCGGCAACTACCAGCTCTTGCAGCAAATCTATGATGCGGGCTCACCCATTGGTCAGGCAACGAACCGAAAACTGATGCGCGATCTGAGGATTTACATGGCTGTCGGCGGCATGCCGCAGGCAGTAGAGGCTTATGTCGATGGGCGAAACTTTTCAGAAATCGATATGATAAAACGGCAGATCATTTCCCTTTATGAAGAGGATTTTAAAAAGATCGATCCTTCCGGGAGGATTTCTGCGCTATACCATTCTATCCCCGCCCAGCTTGCTAAGGATTCCAGAAAATACCGGATCACAACGGCACTGGGGCGAAAAAACAACACCAAGGCGGATGAATTATTGTATGAGTTGATCGATTCCAAAACGATTCTGCCATGTTATAATTCTACGGATCCCCGTGTCAGCTTATCGGATACCAAGGATTTTGACAGTTATAAATTATATCTTTCCGACACCGGTCTGTTCGTTACCTTGATGTTTATCGACCGGCCAGTGACCGAAAACGATGTATACGCCAAACTGCTTTCCGACAAGCTGCCGGCAAACCTGGGATTCCTCTACGAAAATCTTGTCGCGCAGATGATCGCAGCATCCGGACGGGAACTGTATTATCATACCTGGGAAAAAGCGGGAAGCACCCATTATTATGAAGTCGACTTCCTGATTTCCGAGGGCAGCAAAATAAACGCCTTTGAAGTGAAATCTTCCGGCGCAGGGAAACACGAATCCATCAAGCTATTTTACAAGAAGTTTTCCAAAAACGTTCACAACATCTATCTGCTGTCACAGAAAGATGTCGGCAAGGAAGAAAACCTGATGCTGAAACCGTTTTATCTGATGCCTTTTTTGATATAGTAATCAACACTATGGCACAGCACCCAGTTTGCCCTATCAAACTTTTTTTTGGAAAAAACTCTTTACACAGCCCCTCGCAAGTGCTACAATTTTGTCAAATGATTTAGAAAGGGACAACAGAAATGTTAAACAGAACTTTTGCAGCTGTATATTTTTACTTTTACTTTACTTTCTTTAGAGGTAAGGTGAATTTCGCTGCAATGAGTTAAACATCCCACACTGATCAATAGAGCGATGGAAGTTACTCCGCAGGTGAAATTCACTTGCGGAGTTTTTTTATACCGCCTAACAAACTACCACCCAGTCATTTATAAAAAAGAAAGAGGAACACACAATGATTATCGTATTAAAAGACAACCCGGATCAGAAACAACTTGAGAATTTAGTCTCCTGGCTGAAAAGCATGGGCCTGGACATCCACATGAGTAAAGGTCAGTCGGCCACCATCATGGGCCTGATCGGCGATACCGCCGCAGTTGACATCGACCTGATCAACGCGCTGGACATTGTTGAAACCGTAAAGCGTGTCCAGGAACCGTACAAGAACGTAAACCGCAAGTTCCACCCGGAAGACACCGTAGTAGAAGTCATCCCGGGCGTGAAGATCGGCGGCGGCAACTTCCAGGTCATCGCAGGACCTTGCTCCGTAGAATCCGAAGAGCAGATCTGCCTGGTAGCAGAAGAAGTCAAGAAAGCCGGAGCCGGCATGCTCAGAGGCGGCGCATTCAAGCCTAGAACTTCCCCTTACGCTTTCCAGGGCATGAGAGGCGAAGGGATCGAACTGCTGCTGGAAGCCAAGGAAAAGACAGGACTTCCGATCGTAACCGAAGTTATGGACATCTCCCAGCTGCCGCTGTTCGAAAATGTTGACGTGATCCAGGTAGGCGCACGTAACATGCAGAACTTCGAACTGCTGAAAGAAGTCGGCCGCCTGAGAAAGCCGATCCTGCTGAAAAGAGGTCTGGCAAACACTTTGAAAGAACTGCTGATGAGCGCCGAATACATCATGGCCGGCGGAAACGAAAACGTAATCCTTTGCGAAAGAGGGATCCGTACATTCGAAACCGCTACGAGAAACACGCTGGATCTGGCGTCCATCCCGCTCCTGAGAACCATGACTCACCTGCCGATCGTCGTTGACCCAAGCCACGCAACAGGCATCGCAGGACTGGTTAAGCCGATGGCAATGGCAGCAACGGCAGCCGGCGCAGACGGCCTGATGATCGAAGTCCACAACAACCCGCCTGCCGCACTTTGCGACGGCGCACAGTCCCTGACACCGGCAGCATTTGCAGACGTAATGGACGCTGTAAATCTCATCAGACCGGTAGCATACAAAGGCTAGAGGTGGTATCATGGAGATAGGAATTGTAGGGCTGGGACTCATCGGCGGGTCCTTGGCCAAGGCGATCAGTCAGAATACCGACAATACCGTTTACGGCTTTGATATTTCCGAGCCGGTCATGCACAAGGCCATGCTGGTGGACGCCATCGAGCAGCCGCTGACCGACGAGCTCCTGCCTCAGTGCGACATCGTCATCGTCGCCCTGTACCCGCAGGACACCATCGACTACGTGACGAGCCACGCCGACCTCTTTAAGAAAGGCGGCATCGTCTGCGACTGCAGCGGCGTCAAGCGCATCGTCTGCGAGCAGCTGATCCCTCTCGCCGAAGAAAAAGGCTTCCTCTTTATAGGGGGCCATCCGATGGCAGGACGGGAACACTCCGGCTTTACTTATGCAAAGAAGTCGCTGTTCAACAACGCTTCGATGATCTTTACGCCTACCAGGGGGCCGATCGAGAGCATGGAAAAGCTGAAAAACTTATTCACTTCCATCGGTTTCACCAACATCGAAATCGCAACACCGGAAGAACACGACCGCAAGATCGCCTTTACATCCCAGTTGGCGCACGTCGTATCTAACGCTTACATCAAGAGCCCGACGGCTCAGGAGCACATGGGCTTCTCAGCGGGCAGCTACAAAGACCTGACCCGCGTAGCCAAGCTCAACGAGGATATGTGGACCGAGCTGTTCCTGGAAAATCCGGACAACCTGGCGGACGAGATCGACACGCTGATCGAAAATCTGCAGAAATACAGCTTTGCGATCCGGGAAATGGACAGCGAAACACTGCGCCAGTTATTAAAAGAAGGTAGAGAAAAGAAAGCGATCATCGACGGCGAGATTTTTTAACCGCGAAACCGCGGGATACGGTCTGGCGCAAAACTGCGGCAGAGACCAGCCCCGCACGGCGCAGCCGTCTTTGCAGAAAAGGAGAGAGTATGATCAAAATCCATGTTGCTGCTTCACGGCAGTATGAGGTGATCCTCAACAGGGGGATCCTTTCGATGGCCGGCATGTACGTCAAGGACGCCCTCGGGCTGGAGGACGATCCGGTCACCGGCAAGCTGAAAAACAAGAAGATCTGCATCGTGACGGACGCCACGGTGGATCCGCTGTACGGGCGCGAGAACCAGACGCTTTGGACGTCGCTGGCGGCGGCCGGGTTCGAGGTGCACAAGTACGTGTTCCCGGGCGGCGAGGACTGCAAGAATATGGAGACGATCGAGGAGCTTCTGGAGTTTCTGGCTGCAAAGCGTTTTTCGCGGACGGATGTGCTGCTGGCGCTGGGCGGCGGGATCGTCGGGGATGTGACCGGCTTCGCGGCGGCGACCTATCTGCGAGGCGTGGAGTTCATCCAGGTGCCGACGACGCTGCTGGCCATCGTGGATTCATCGGTGGGCGGCAAGACGGGCGTCAATCTGAAGGCTGGAAAGAATCTGGCCGGGGCCTTCTGGCAGCCGAGTCTGGTTCTTTTCGATCCGGAGGTTTTAGGAACTCTTTCCTATGATATTACACTTGACGGTATCGCGGAGGCCATCAAGGCAGGCGTGATCGCCGATCCGCTGATCCTGGATTCTATTAAGATGAAGAGAACTCTGGACGACCCGGATTTCCTCATGAATCTGGCGTCGCTGGCCATCGAGGTCAAACGCAAAGTCGTCGAAGAGGACGAACGGGACAACGGCAGCCGTCAGCTTCTCAATTTTGGACATACCCTGGCTCACGCCATCGAAAAGTGCAGCCGCTACAAGATCAGTCACGGTCATGCGGTGGCTATGGGCATGAAGATCGTTTCCATAGCTTCCGACCGGCTGGGCTGGACGGTGGAAAAGTGCTCGGAGGATATTCTGGAGATCCTGGAACGGTTCAAATTCCCGCTTCGCTGCCCGTTCAGCGCATGGGAGCTGGCCAACGCGGCGATGCAGGACAAGAAGATCCGCGGCGGCAACATCACCCTGGTCGTGCCGGCAGCAGTCGGCAAGTGCTACCTGAAGACCATCCCGACCAGCAAGCTGGAACAGTTTATATCGTACGGGTTGTAGGCGGCGAGCTCTCCGGGGTTGCCGCCGGAGCCTGGAGTTCGAGCCGATCCTCCGGGGTTGCCGCCGGCACGATTTTATGATTTTCCTTCGAGAAAAAGCCTTTTATCATAGTTTTTTCAGGTGAAAGGCTCTCCTTTTCGGAAAATCAGGACCGTGCAGCACAACTTTGTAAAAAATAACCAGTGAGATTTCCCTTTTTCAACAAATTAAAGGAAGTTACGGGAATCTCAACTATCAAATCTTTGATTTTCTGATGAAAACAGCGATTTTTATGGCATGAGCTATATGAAACTATGATTTCATCAGAAAAATGTGAACAAAAAGTAGAATAACATAATTCCTCTAAAACCAATTACGAACATGAACATAAAAATCACACCACAACAACTGAATGGAACCATCGAAGCGATCCCATCCAAGTCCCATGCCCACCGGCTTTTGATCGCACAGAAGCTGGCGGCGCTGCAAGGAGGCGGGCAGGAAGATCCTCTGGCGATCCCGACGTTTTCGGAAGATATCGACGCGACAAAAGGCTGCCTGGCACAGCTGGATGAGGAACTTCCCCGGTTCGACTGCCGGGAAAGCGGCTCCACGATCCGGTTTATGATCCCGGTAGCCATGGCGCTGAAAGACGAAGCGGTGTTTGCCGGATCGGGCAAACTGCCTCAGCGCCCGCTCTCCCCTTTAAAGGAAGAAATGGAGCGGCACGGCTGCTCTTTCGAGATGCTGGCGGCTGCAAAGAATCCGGCGGCAGTCAACGATTCTGTTGCTGCAAAGTCTCCGGCAAATGGTTCGGATGCTGCAACGGCTTCGGGCCGCGGGGTTACTTCGGAAATCTGCCGGATCCGCAGCAGACTGCAGCCGGGCAAATATGAGCTTGCAGGCAATATCAGCTCCCAGTTTATTACGGGACTGCTGTTCGCCCTGCCTCTTCTGAACGGCGACAGCAGCCTGCAGCTGACCACAAAACTGGAATCGGCTGGTTATGTGGATCTGACCTTACAGGTTTTGAGGGAGTTTGGAATCGAAATCCGGGAAGTGCGGGAGAAAATCACCGACGAAGATGCAAATGCGGGGAAAAAAGTAGTAATCTCTGAAAGAGCCGCTGAGCAAGCAGATTCACTAAGTTTGACAGCAAATTCTGAAGCCGATTTAGAGGGAATTTCCGAAGCAAACTTGGAATCGAATTCCGAAAACTACTTGATCCGGTATGAGATCCCGGGCAATCAAATTTACCGGGAGCCGGAAGGACTGAAAGTCGAAGGCGACTGGTCCAATGCGGCGTTCTGGCTGGTGGCCGGTGCGCTGGGCGGCAATATTACCTGCACAGGACTGAATCCAGACTCCACTCAGCGAGATAAAGAAATCGTCACTGTGCTGGAAAAAATGGGCGCCAAAATCGAGCGAAAAAATACAGCATATCACATCGCTGGAAATGGCGCTCCACTCCACGGCGAAACGGTAAGCGCAGCGCAATTCCCAGATCTGGTACCGGTCATGGCCGTTGCAATGACTGGGGCGAGCGATGCATCGTCTATCACCAATGCAGAACGGCTCCGCATCAAGGAGTCCGACCGGCTGGCAACTGTCTGCGACTTTTTAACCATACTTGGAACCGACATCAGGCAGACAGAAGACGGCCTGATCATTCACGAAAACAAAAACAATACTGACCCCTCCGGGACTGCTGCACACTGCCCCGCCCCACCTCTTTCTGGCGGGACAGTCAGCAGCCATAATGACCATCGCATCGCGATGGCAGCTGCCGTCGCCTCTTGCAGAGCCGACGGCCCGATCGTCATTACCGGCGCGGAAGCTGTGAAAAAATCCTACCCGGATTTTTTCACCGACTTTGTCAAGCTGGGCGGTAAGATCGAGATTTTAGAAGACTAGGAGCAATTACATGCAATCAACTTTTGGAAAAAACATCCGCGTTTCTATCTGGGGAGGATCCCACGAACCGGCTATCGGAGTCGATATTGAAGGGATCCCGATCGGAACGCGTATTGATATGAACCAGCTGAGGGCGTTTCTCAAGCGACGCGCACCCGGTAACAGTCCTTTCGCCACTAAACGCAAGGAGCCGGATCTGCCGATTCCCGTTCGGGGAGTTGCAGTCTGGGGCGGCGGAACGCCGCCAGTGCAGGCGGGCGATCCGGGGCAGGTTGAATCAGATCAGAGCGCTGCGATTTTGAGCGGCGACAGCATCGGAAATCATGCCCAAGGCAATGCCGTTCCAAGCGATTCCACCTCGAGCGCAGACAACACAAGCAGCTTCGCTCAAGTCGCTGACGATCCAGGCGCTCTCGCAGAGGCGCCAGTGATTATCACGACTGCGCCC
The DNA here is from genome assembly GCA_934281605.1 of uncultured Clostridia bacterium. Taxonomy (GTDB): domain Bacteria; phylum Bacillota; class Clostridia; order Peptostreptococcales; family Anaerovoracaceae; genus Lentihominibacter. Next base: position 196,460 of record CAKQXD010000004.1, read on the forward strand.
CTCATCTCCTTCGAGATCCGCAATACGGATACCCGCTCCGGAGATTACAAGGGACTGCGAGCGGTACCGCGACCGGGGCATGCAGATTACACGGCACGGCTCCGGTATGGAGACTCGCTGAACATGGCGGGCGGCGGACCTTTCTCCGCTCGGATGACAGCACCCCTTTGCATCGCAGGCGGAATCGCTTTGCAGATGCTGGAAGAAAAAAAGATAGAGATCGGCGCACACCTTTATGCCATTGCAGGCATCAAAGACACCCCGCTGGATCCCGTGAACGTCACGGCAGCGAAGCTGGAGTCTTTGCAGAAAATGGAGTTTCCCGTACTGTCCGAAGACGCAGGAGAAAAAATGGCGGAAGCTATTTTGCAGGCGAAGAAAGACCTGGATTCCGTGGGCGGTGTCGTAGAAGTCTGCGCGACGGGACTGCCGGGAGGCATCGGCGGAGCCATGTACGACGGACTTGAGAGCTACCTGGCGCCGATCTTCTTCGGCATACCGGCCGTAAAAGGCGTCGAATTCGGCGCAGGATTCCACGCGGCAGAGCTTCGGGGATCCGAAAACAACGATCCTTTTTATTACGATAATAACGGGCAGGTCAAAACCAGGACCAACTGCCACGGCGGGATCCTGGGAGGCATCACCACCGGTATGCCGCTGATGGCCCGACTCGCTTTCAAACCGACCCCATCCATCAGCCGCGAGCAGGATTCGGTAGATCTGGAAGCACATAAAAATGAAAAACTCGTCGTCAAGGGCAGACACGACCCTTGCGTCGCAGTCAGAGCCGTGCCCATCACAGAAGCCGCTCTGGCACTCGGTATTTTAGACTGTATTATGGAGGTAACAAAATGACAGATATCAATTTAGATCAGATGAGACAGGACATCGATAACATCGACGAAAAGCTGACCGACCTGTTCAAAGAAAGAATGGAAAAATCCCTGGAAATCGCCAAGTACAAGAAAGATCACAAAGTACCGGTCTTCTCCGACAAGCGCGAAAAAGAAATTCTGCATAAAGTATCCGAACAGATCGGCGAGCCTTTTGACGGATATGCACGGCTGCTGTTCAACACTATTTTTGACGCCAGCCGTTCCTGCCAGAACAACTACATGGCCAAGAGATCCGACCTGGCTGACCGCATCGAAGAAGCGCTGAATGAAACGCCGAACCTCTTCCCGAAAAAAGCAGTCGTAGCCTGCCAGGGCGTTGCAGGATCCTACTCCCAGGCTGCCTGCGAAAAACTATTCGAAGTACCGAGCATCATGTATTTCAACAGCTTCGAAGGGGTGTTCAACGCCGTAGAAAAGGGACTTTGCCAGTACGGAATCCTGCCGATCGAAAACAGCTCTTATGGTTCCGTCGGCGCGGTTTACGACCTGATGCAGAACTACAACTTCCACATCGCCAAGGGCATCCGCCTACGCATCAGCCACAACCTGATGGCAAAGCCGGGAACCAGCCTCGCAGACGTGAAGGAAATCTTCTCCCACGAACAGGCTCTCGGTCAGTGCGGCGACTTCCTCAAAGAGCTGAAGGACGTGAAGATCACAGTCGTTGAAAACACTGCAGTTGCTGCAAAGATGGTTGCCGAGAGCGATCGCGACGATGTGGCTGCTATCTGCTCCAAAGAATGTGCCGACCTTTACGGACTGGACGTGCTGAAAAAGCAGATCCAGCTTTCCGACAACAACTACACTCGCTTCATCTGCATTTCCAAGAAAATGGAAATCTATCCGGGTTCCAACAAGATCAGCCTGATCCTGTCCCTGCCGCACACACCGAGATCCCTGTATCTGGCCATCTCCAAGTTTGCAGCGCTGGGCATCAACCTGACCAAGCTGGAATCCCGTCCGATCCCGGGTAGCGATTTCGAGTTCATGTTCTACTTCGATCTGGATGCATCGGTTTACTCGCCTGAGCTGATCAACCTGCTGTCTGAGATGGAAAGCCAGCCGGAAACATTCGTATTCCTGGGCTGCTACACGGAGGCTATCTAAAATGACAGGTGAAAAATACGGACTTATCGGCAAAACCCTGGTCCACAGCTATTCCAAAGAGATCCACGAAGCTCTCGGCCGCTATCAGTACCAGCTGTTCAGCCTGAGCGAGGATGAAATGCCTGACTTTATCAGAGCCCGCGATTTTCGCGGGCTCAATGTTACGATCCCTTATAAGCAGGATGTGATCCCGCTCTGCGATGAGGTCACGGATCTGGCGCGCGGGATCGGAGCCGTGAATACTTTATTCTGGAGGGATGGTGCGAGCGATCTCGGCAAGGCCGGGGCTTCGGGGAGTATCCACCCGGAGGGCAAAATCCTGGTCGGTCACAACACGGATTACGAAGGATTCCTGTACGCGGCATCGCGGGCAGGAATCGACTTCGAAGATAAGAGCGTTCTGATCCTGGGCACCGGCGGGACATCGCTGATGGCCCGCCGGGCTGCGGCGGATCAGAACGCGGCCCGGATCTATATCGCTTCCCGCCACCCGGAAACCGGGGCGCCAGCCAGGTCTGGCGCAGCTGCAGGCAGCCGGGCGGGAAGCTGCGACATCACCACCGTGTCCTACAACCAGCTGCCGAAAATCGCGGATTCCATCGACGTGATCGTCAACACCACACCGGTAGGAACCTTCCCAAACAACCTGAAGCAGGTCATCCATTTAAGGGATTTCCCCAACTGCAGATCCGTCATCGACGTGATCTACAACCCGTTCAAAACGGCGCTGCTTCTGGAAGCCGAAAAGCTGGGATTAAACTACACCAATGGTCTTCCTATGCTGGTGGCACAGGCCACCGCAGCGGCCGGATACTTCCTCGGAACGCCGGGAGCTTTCCAGAAAGAAAACGAGCGGATCATCAAAGCCATGGAACAGCAGATGGGCAACATCGTCCTCATCGGCATGCCGGGCACCGGCAAATCCACCATCGGCAAGCTGCTGGCAGAACTGACAGGGAAGACTTTCCAGGATATGGACGCCGAAATCGAAAAAGAAGCCGGCATGACCATACCCGAAGTCTTTGAAAAAGAAGGCGAAGCGGGATTCCGCGACCGGGAGTCAGCGATTTGCAGAAAGCTGGGCAAAGAGCGGAACCAGATCATCGCCACCGGCGGCGGCGCGATTTTGAGGCCCGAAAACGTGAACGCCCTGCGGCAGAACGGAACGCTGGTCCACCTCACCCGCTCCATCGAAAAACTGCCGACCCACGGCAGACCTCTTTCCAAGAACATGGAAGCGCTGAAAAAGATGGAAGCCCAGCGGATGCCGCTTTACAAGAAAGCCGCCGACCTGACCTTCCACAACAATTATTCCTGCTCCCGCAAGAAGCTGCGGGAACGAGTGCAAATCCACATCCTGAATAAGTTATAGAGACCATTTCCAAAATCTGTGGTATAATAAAGCTGATCACCGGACTTGTGCTCCTACATGAGTCCGGCTGGTTATATATTGCAAAGCAAAGCAGTTCCGCAGCTTCCGGGCTTCCCGGCGGCTTGCCGGAACTGTTTTGTTTTTTGGCGGCGTATGGTATAATTCAGGTAATACTTTGCTGCGGCCATATTGCTGCGACCCGGGCCGCGTTGCCCGGCGCACTGTCCGGCGTTTTACAGCGCCAGGCCGCCCGCAGCCTACGACCAAGGAGGTTTCCCATGACGAAAAATAACATCGAGCGATCCTGCGTTGACTGCGCCACCACCGGCTGCGACCACTGCGGGTTGGAAGAAGCTTTTTCCGGCAGCTCCGGCGCGTTCCCGGCTTTCTGCAAAACCGCAGACTTGGACCCCGCCATCCTGGAAGAAGCCATGCGACTCTATACAGAAAACGAAGAAAACAACCGCATCACCCGGATGTCCGCCCAGGTGGAATACGAGAATTACTGCAAAATGACCCGCGTCGAGGAAATCGCGGAATTTGCGAAAAAAATGGGCTTTAAAAAGCTGGGCATCGCCACTTGTGTCGGCCTGATCACAGAGGCCCGCGCCGCGGCTTCCATCTTCCGAAGCCACGGATTTGAGGTGGTCGGATTCGGCTGCAAAGTCGGCGCCCAGCGTAAAACTTCGGTAGGCATCGACGCCGTCTGCGAGGAGGTCGGCCCGAATATGTGCAACCCGATCCTGCAGGCCAAACTGCTGAACGCAGAAAAAACGGATCTCAATGTGGTAGTCGGCCTCTGCGTCGGCCACGACAGCCTGTTTTACAAGTATGCGGACGCTCTCTGCACCACCCTGGTGACAAAAGACCGTGTGCTGGGCCACAACCCGGTCGCCGCCCTCTATCAGATCAAGACGTATTATGCAAAGCTTTTGCAGAACGATAACGGCAATGCGGAGGAATAGGCCCTGTAACAAACATTGAAAGGACTATATCTACTATGAAATTATTATATCTAGACTGCGGCATGGGCGCGGCCGGCGACATGCTGGGCGCCGCTCTGGCGGAGCTGCTCCCGGACGCGGAGCGGGATGTCTTTGTCGCAGAAATAAACAATGCCGGGATCCCCGGCACAGAGGTGTCTCTGAAGCCGTCGATCAAGTGCGGCATCACAGGCACTCACCTGACCGTCACCGTGGACGGCGAGGAAGAAGAAGTGCACGATCACGAGCATGGGCACTCTCATGAACACGAGCACAGTGGGCATGAACATCTACATGAAGATAGCCGGGTGCACAGCCACGCACATGGCCATGAAGAACACTGCGATCACGGGCACGATCACGGCCACGGCGGACACACCCATGAACACGAGCATACACACGGTCACCACGCACACCGCAGCCTGCACGACATCCAGCATATCATAGCTGACTTGAAACTGCCGGAGACCGTCCGCCAGGATATCCTCGCCGTCTACAGTCTCATCGCCGAGGCTGAAAGCAAAGCGCATGATAAGCTGGTCAGCGAGATCCACTTCCATGAAGTCGGCACCATGGATGCTATCGCCGATATCGCCTCTGTCTGCCTGCTTCTCCACAAGCTGGCGCCGGATCAGATCATCGCGTCCCCCATCCACGTTGGAAGCGGTCAGGTGAAATGCGCTCATGGGATCCTGCCGGTGCCTGCACCGGCTACCGCCTATATCCTAAAAGACATACCGATTTACAGCGGCAGCATCCAGGGAGAGCTTTGCACTCCTACGGGAGCTGCCCTGCTGAAACACTTCGTCACACGCTTTGATCAGATGCCGTTAATGACTCCGGCGTCCACCGGCTATGGCATGGGAACCAAAGACTTCCCGGCAGCCAACTGCATGCGGATCATCCTGGGCGAGACCTTTGCAGAAGAAGCGGCAGATGCTATCTGCGAGCTAGCCTGCAACGTGGACGATATGACCGGCGAAGACGTGGCCTTTGCAGCAGAAATCTTTCTGGAAAACGGCGCGCTGGACGCCTTCACCATCCCCTGCACCATGAAAAAAGGACGGCCGGGAACGCTGATCACCGTCCTTTGCAGAGAAAACGACCGGGAAAAAATGGCGCAGCTGATGCTCCGCCACACCACTACGCTGGGCGTTCGCATAGCCGTCAAAGAACGCCGGATCCTGGCGCGGACCGAATCGGAATGCAGCATCCCGGAAGAATTCCTGAGAAATGCTGCTGCAGAAGACGCAGCAACCGGTGCGGACTGCACGATCCGGTATAAAACCTCCACTGGCTGCGGCGTCATCCGCACCAAATACGAGCATGACGACCTGGAGAAAATCGCTCGCGCCTATGGGCTTACCCTGGCGCAGGTACGTGCCCTGCTTGCCGACCTGCATCAGCCACAATAGCTCTACAGGTACTCGTTTGAGGAATAGACCCCTCTCTCAAAAGGCTGTATAATAGTGCCAAGAAGAGTTTTCAGTTTATTCCGAAAGGAGAGGAGCCATGAAAAAAATATTAATTGTTTTACTGGCCATGGTATTTGCATTTTCACTTGCAGCCTGTGGCGGCGGTGGCGACAAGGACGGCGATAGCGGGAAAGACAAGAAAGCAGAACGCGTCACAACAGCGAGCGGAGCTATTTCTGTAGAAGCGCTGGATATGCCTGACTATATCACACAGGCGAAAGACGACGATGAAGATATCCTTATGGCAAAGGAAGGAGAAGGATACGGTGTCGGTGACTATGTACTGATCAGCGGCATTTCCAAGGACGATCAGACAAGCTTGAGCTATCCTTCTTATGTAAAGGGACAGGAATATACACTTGATATGCTTCTGTCAGATTTCCAGAATAAAAACCCGTACAAAACTTATACCAAAACCAAGATCGGTGATCAGGAATACGTTCTCTTAGATGAGGATTCTAACCGATACTATTATACGGTGACCAACAATTACCCTGTTCTCATTCAGGTGATTGGCGAATCCATGCAGGATAACGAAGCCGTAACAAAATCACTGGAATCGATCCAGTATAATTACTAAGACCCTCTTGTTTTACGATTGCTGCAACCATACGAGGTTAGACCCGATGGCGTTGTGGTGCGCTCCCTTTGATGGGAGCACACCATTGTTCAAACGCTTTCGGGTTTTTTTCTCTGCGCAGATCTGAGTTCATCTTTATCAGACAAACTTTTTTATTTTACATGACCTCTTGCTTTTTTTTAGAAGCAGCGTTATAATGTTTTCGACATATGTCGGAAACGTAACAAGAGAAACCCATAAAACATTACTACATTTAGGCAAAGTCAGCGGGCGGGCGCTGCACCCGCAAAACCAAAAGCACCGCTCACTCATGCAAACAATACCGAAAGGAGATACTCATGGCAAGACCCAAACGATGCCGACGCATCTGCACCGAACCCGACTTTGACGCCTTTGCACCATACGGGATCCCGTGCGCGGAAACCGTGACGCTGACGGTCGAAGAATACGAAACGATCCGTCTCATCGACCTGGAGCACTGCACTCATCAGCAGTGCGCGCAGCAGATGGACATCTCCCGGACGACGGTGACGGAGCTTTACGAATCGGCCCGCTACAAGATCGCAGACAGCATCATTGGAGGCAAGACTTTGGTGATTTCCGGCGGGAATTACCGGCTTTGCGACGGGACAGCGGCCTTCTGCTGCCAGCGGCGCTGCCGGGACATGGCGGCGGCTGGGAGTTTCGAGAACACATGCCAGGCTTTGCAAACGAAAGGAGAACACACAATGCGTATCGCAGTGACTTATGAAAACGGAGCTGTATTCCAGCACTTCGGACACACACAGGAATTCAAGATCTACGACGTGGAGAACGGCAAGGTGCTCACGTCGGAGGTGGTCGGCACCAACGGTCAGGGGCACGGTGCGCTGGCGGATTTCTTATCTTCTGCAAAGGTGGACGCCCTCATTTGCGGCGGGATCGGCGGCGGCGCGCAGCAGGCTTTAAAGACAGCCGGGATTCAGCTGTACGGCGGGGTGCGCGGTCCGGCGGATGATGCAGTGGAAGCACTGCTGGAAGGGAAAATCGTAGTAACCAGCAATCCGACCTGCGCCGGACACGGGCATGATCACGGCGAAGGCGGGCACTCCTGCGGCAGTGGGCACGGGCATAGTCACAAAGATGGACACTCCTGCGGCAGCCACGGCGGTACGGGGCACTCCTGTGGTAGCCACAGCGAAGGTCAGGAACACTCCTGCGGCGGCCATGGAGGCAGCTGCGGCAGCCACTAGATCGGTACTAGACCCGATCGGATCCGATTCAATGCAATGCACTGAATCGCAATTCCATAAATTGTAATTCCACTTTTTGTAGCAATATCGCCCTCTCCAATCATAGTTTCCGGGGAGGGTGTTCCTTTTTCTCAAAAATCTCAACTGCATTATCCGAAATTTCAACTCAAAATCCCCCCGATGCAATCCTCCGCCCTCTCCTCCTCTCCCACCTTGTAACGATATCATACCATTCAGCGGAGCTCAGGGGCGAGTCCTGCATTATCTGCTGGACCACCCGGATGAAGAAATCTTTCAGAAGGACATCGAAGAAGAATTCGGGCTGCGCCCTTCCACCGCGACCACCCTGTTGCAGAGCATGGAGCGCAAGGGACTCCTGCGCCGGGAACCATCCGAAAAAGACGCCCGGTATAAGAAGCTGACCCTGACGCCGGGGGCCGAAAAACACCGGGGAGCGCTCTTTGCAGAAATGAGCCAGCTGACCGAAAAGCTGGCCGGCAGCATAGCGCCGGACGACCTGAAAACCTGGCAAAAAGTCACCGAACAAATGATAAAAAATCTGATTTTGCCAAAGCAGGACAAAAGAAAAACGCCGCAAACTGCGACGTTTCAAACTGCTTTTTCTATGAAG